>NZ_CANLXG010000001.1 GCF_947495025.1 uncultured Roseobacter sp.
TGTGGGGTGGGGTGGGGGTGGGCTCTTTCTTCCTTTTGCTTTAACTCATTCCCCCCCCCCCCCTTCTTGCCTCGCGTGGGGGTGGCGCGGGGCGGCCCCCCCCGGCCCCCCCCCCCCCCCGGCCGGGGGGCTGTCTGCCCCCCGGACCCCACGAGAGTATTTCTGGAAGAGTGAAGGCAGGTTATGCTGAACAACCGACATATTGCAGGATGGTTGATGGCCGGGCCGCTGGCGCTCGTACTTGGCGTGTTTCTCGTGGCACCGGTTGTGATGATCTGCGTGGTCAGCTTCTGGGGTGCTACGGAATGGTCGATCTATCCGGCGTTTCAGTTTGACAACTACGCGTTCCTGCTCGGGTCAGAGGTCACTTACCGCGTCTTTTTCAACACCCTTAAATATGCCGCGATCACCTGGGTCTTCACACTGCTGATCGGCTTTACGGTTGCCTATTTTCTGGCGTTTCACGTGCGCAGCCTGACCTGGCAGATCGCGTTGTTTCTGCTCTGTACGATACCGTTCTGGACCTCGAACATCATCCGGATGATCTCGTGGATTCCGTTCCTGGGCCGTAACGGGCTGGCCAATTCCACGCTGATTTCCTGGGGGGTAATTGACGAGCCGCTGGACTGGCTGTTGTTCAGTGACTTCAGCGTGATCCTCGCCTTTGTGCATCTTTATACGCTTTTCATGGTGGTGCCGGTTTTCAACACGATGATGCGCATCGACAGGTCCCTGATTGAGGCCGCTACGGACGCAGGCGCGAGTGGCTGGCAGACGCTGTGGCATGTGATCATTCCGCTGACGCGCCCGGGCATCATGATCGGCACAATTTTCGTCGTCGCTCTGGTAATGGGAGACTTCATCACCGTACGCTTCATGTCGGGCAGCCAGTCGGCGAACGTCGGCCGGATGATCCAGAACGACATCGCATTGCTGCAGTATCCCTCTGCGTCTGCCACCGCCGTGATCCTGCTGATCACTGTGCTGATGCTGATCGGCATTCTGCTGCGTCTCGTCGACATCCGCAGGGAGCTCTGAATGGAACCGCGACCTTTCTCCTTTTACCTACTTTCGGCATTCTTTGTGCTGTTTCTGGTCTTTCTCTATGGCCCGACGCTGACAATTGGCATTCTGTCTTTTCAGGGGCCCGGCGGGGGGCTGACATTCCCGATGCGTGGCGTATCCCTGCACTGGTTCCGCGATCTGTTTGAGCAACAGGCGGTCGGGGATATCTGGGGATCGTTCCGCCGGTCATTCGTGCTGGGACTGATGGTCATGGTCACCACCGTAGTCGTATCGGTGATGGGCGGGCTGGCCTTTCGCAAAAGGTTCGCCGGATCAACCGCGCTGTTCTACCTGATCATCACATCTCTGGTGATCCCGTCCATTCTGGTGTCACTGGGTGTCGGACTGATCTGGTCGCAATCCGGCCTGCCGGTGCACTGGTCGACGTCGGGTTTCGGTGCGCAGCTGACATGGACGCTGCCCTTCGGGTTGCTGATCATGTTTGCGGTCTTCAACCGGTTTGACCGCAGCTATGAAGAAGCCGCCCGCGATCTGGGCGCCACACCCTGGCAGACGATCCGGCATGTGGTACTGCCGATCATTGCGCCGTCGCTGATCGGCGTGGCACTGTTCGGCTTTACACTCAGCTATGATGAATTTGCCCGCACACTTCTGACATCCGGCAGCTACAATACCCTGCCACTTGAGATTTTTGGCATGACGACCAACGTCACAACACCGGTCCTTTTTGCGCTGGGCACGCTGACCACCGTCTTTTCGCTGCTGGTCATCGCGTTTTTCCTTCTGGTCGTCTGGCTGACAGGGCGGCGGCGTGCGCGTCTGGGCTCGGACGCCGGCAAAGGGATGGTCTGAGCGGTTATGGCTGTCGTTGTCATTAACCCAAACAGCACCGTCCCGATGACAGAGGCAATGGTTTCCGAGGCAAAACGGGCAGCACCGGGGCTGGCGTTCGAGGGGTGGACGTCGCATGACGGACCTGCGTCGATTCAGGGCGCGGCCGATGGTCAGCGGGCCACAGAGCCTCTGCTGAAGCTGGTCGAGGCCGCGTCGGAGCAGGGCGCAGAGGCCATCATTATCGGCTGTTTTGATGATACTGCGCTGGCGGCGGCAGCGTCGCGGGCAGCATGTCCGGTGATCGGCATCGGGCAGGCGGCATACCACTACGCCGCTCTGAGGCAATGGCGCTTCAGCGTTGTGACTACGATGCAGGTGTCCGTACCGGTTCTTCAGGACAACATCGGTGCACTGGGTCTGGGCAGATACCTGGCCCGGGTGCGCGCGTCAGATGTGCCGGTGCTGGCGCTGGAGTCGGGCGATGAGGACGTCACACGGCAGGTTCTGGAGACGGCGCAAACGGCTGTCACCTACGACGGTGTTGACGCGATCATTCTGGGATGCGCAGGCATGGTCCACGTGACGGCTGCCGTGCGCAGGGCGGTCGATGTGGCGGTGATCGATCCGGTGGCCTGTGCGGCCACATGCTGTTCCTGGCTTGTCACAGGAAGCACCGCAGAACCCGCCGGCTGATACCATCGGTATCCGCTCAGCGAACGGCCTCAATCGGTCCTTCGGCGCGGCCCTGTATGAACTGGTCCAGATAGGCATTGCCCGAATGGTCCATGTCAGCGACGGGTCCTGTCCACTGGATCACCCCGTCATGCAGCATGGAAATATTGTCGGCAATTGCGCGCACACTGGTCATGTCATGCGTAATCGTCATGGCGGTCGCGCCCATTTCCACGACGATCTCGCGGATCAGATCGTTGATCACGCCGGACATGATCGGGTCGAGACCGGTGGTCGGTTCATCAAAAAAGATGATCTCGGGTTCTGCCGCGATGGCGCGCGCAAGGCCCACACGCTTTTGCATGCCACCCGAAAGCTCGGCAGGAAACCGGTCTGCAACATCGGCCCTGAGGCCCACGCGGCGCAGTTTATCAATGGCGATCTGGCGGGCTTCTTCTTTGGGGCGTTTGAGCGACCCGCGCAGCAGGCGAAACGCCACGTTCTGCCAGACCGGCAGACTGTCAAAAAGTGCAGCGCCCTGAAACAGCATTCCGAACCGTGCAAGAAACGCATCCCGGTCGCCGCTGGAGGCGTCTTTGCCATCGACTGTGATGGTGCCGCTGTCCTGCTGCACGAGGCCCAGAATACACTTGAGCGCGATGGATTTGCCGGTCCCGGACCCTCCGATGATAACCATCGACGAGCCCCTGGCAATTTCCAGGTCCAGACCGCGCAGCACATGATTTGTGCCGAACGATTTATGGATGTTTTCCATTCTGATCATGCTCTGGGTCATAGCGAGAAAAACACCCCTGTCAGCACGAAGTTCGCAGCGAGGATCAGCACGGCTGCCCCCTCAACGGCGGATTTGGTGGCCCGGCCCACGCCCATGGCACCACGACCGGAATTCATACCGTGAAAACAGCCCATAGTGGCAGCCGCAAAGCCAAAGACCGCGCCCTTGGTCAGCGAGGAAATGACGTCCAGCGGTTCGAGGAAATTCACAGTGTTGCGGATGTAAGCTGCCGGGTTAAATCCCAGCGTTCCGGTCGCAACAGCATAACCGCCGAAAATCCCGATAATATCGCCGACACCGACCAGCAAAGGCACGACGAGCGTGGCGGCCAGAACACGCGGCACCGTCAGATATTTCATCGGGTGTGTCGAGAGGGTGACCAACGCGTCGATCTGCTCGGTCACTTTCATGGTCGCGATTTCTGCGGCAATCGACGAGGTCACGCGTGCGGCAATCATCAGACCGACCAGCACGGGGCCAAGCTCGCGCACCATGCCGACGGCCACGATCTGCGGCACCACGGCCTCGGCGTTGAACCGCGAGCCGCCTGCATAGATCTGCAGGGCCAGCGCGCCGCCGGTAAAGACAGCCGTCAGCCCGACCACGGGCAGCGACAACCAGCCGATGTTCAGCAAGGCTGACAGGAACTCGCGCCCGTAAAAGGGCGGTCGGACAAGGTGACCGATGGCGCGTCCGGCAAACAGGGCAATCCGGCCGATTGCGGCCAGCATCCCCAGAACGGTGCGCCCCAGCAGGGCGATTGGTTTCATGTGCGGTAAACGCGTCTGTAGCGCGCTCCCAGAGAGGTCAGGATTTCGTAGCCTATGGTATCGGCGAAGTCGGCCACGGTGTCCACCGACTGATGTGGTCCCACAAGCTGGAGTGTTTCCGGGTCACCTGGCAGCGTGGTAACGTCAACGCCGATCAGGTCCATGGAAATGCGACCCGCCACCGGCACGGGCATATCTCCGGCATGCAGACGCGCCTTTGGCCCCATCGCGCGGATGATGCCGTCGGCATAACCTGAAGAGATCGTGGCGATGCGTGACGGCTGGCCCGCCATCCAGGCATTGCCGTACCCCACAGTTTCACCGGGAGAGACATCGCGCACCTGGATGACAGGGATATCAAGCGTCACCACCGGGCGGGCATCGACAAATGGTAAGCCGCCATAAAGGCCAATACCGGGCCGCGTCAGGTCAAAATGAAATTCCGTGCCCAGAAGAATGCCCCCTGTGGCTGCAAGTGAGCGGGGCGCGTCGATGCCATCGGTCATCTCGCGAAAGCGCGCCAGTTGCCGTGCGTTCATGTCGTCATCGGGCGTATCGGCGCAGGCCAGATGCGACATGATCAGCGTGGGGCTCTGGCCAAGCGCTATCGCCTTTACCGCATCCCATTCTGCCGCTTCCATGCCCAGACGGTTCATACCGGTATCGAGCTGCAGGCCAAAGGGATGTCCCGGCAGGCTTTCCACGTGGCGCAGCATCTGGTCGACCGAGTTGAGCATGGGTGTCAGCTGCGCGCCGGCGATCAGATCTGTATCGCCGGCCATATGACCGGAAAAGACGCTGATCGACGGGCCCTCGCCCAGGGCCTGTCGCAGGGCAACGCCTTCTTCTGCGACGGCTACAAAGAAGTGTCGCGCGCCTGCTGCGGCCAGCGCCCGGGACACTTCTGCGGCACCCAGGCCATAACCATCAGCCTTGACCACAGCCGCCGTTTCGCAGGCCGTGCGGCTGTCCAGGTCACGCCAGTTCGCGGTCAGGGCAGCCAGGTCAGTTGTCAGTGTCGCGGTGCTCATGTGGCGTTCATGACAGGATGACGGGCGAGGTCAAGTCCCGGAGCGCGGGCACCGTGCCTGCAGGCGGACGATTTCAGGGAATAACCAGGTAGGGGCGGTTTTCCTCCCACATTTTCTCGCCGATCAGGCAATCGTAGGGTGGCCTGCCTGAGACACGGCGCAGCAACGGGTCGGGATCGGGCTGTGCTGCAATCTCCAGAACCATCTTGCGCCGGACTGCTTCGGCAAACTGATCCCAGCCGAAGACCGGAACGACAAAAGCGCCCGGGCCGCCGATCACGCAGTCCGTGTAGTAGAGATCGAGGTCCGGCAGCCCCCAGAGCGAACTCAGCGCGTCAGAGGTCATCAGCGGCAGGCCGTTGATTGTAATACCCTGCGCCAGCACCTGGTCGCGTGCGCGCAGCACCGGACGGCCCTGGTTGTTGGGGCCGTCACCTGAAATGTCGATGACCCGGCGCAATCCGCGAAAGCCGTTGTCCTGAAAACTGTCCGCCGCATAGAGAAGCGCGCCCGAGACTGACGTGCGGCGCAACCCCGGGGCGTCCGCCGCGAGAATTTCTGCGGCCATTTCTGCGGCATCCCCGGCACTGCTCAGCATCCGCCAGGGCACCAGAACCCTCTGGCTGTATTCTCCGGCCCATTCCACATAGGTAATGGCAACGCGCCCCAGCATCCCGCCGGTTATTGCCGCCACCACCTGGGGGCTGTTCAGCGCATCGGCATAGCCACGCCGCTGGATCGCCAGTTCTTCATCCGACATCGACCGCGAGACATCAACTGCCAGCACCAGTTCCAGGTCGACTTCGGTTTCGTCGGCCAGACCCGGAAATGCCGGCAGCAGAAGAACTGCTAAAAGGATCAGATAACGCATGATGCCATTGCGCCTGAATTGCCTGCCCGTGTCCAATCAAATTGGTGTATACCTGTTCGCCGGAAACCTTTGCCGGGGGTCTGTCCGAATACGCACAGACGTGTAAAAGAGAGGCATGAAACTGACGCAGGACCACCGCGATACCCTGGACCAGGTGCTGAAATGGCGCCGGGACGTGCGTCATTTCCGGCGTGAACCCATAGCGCCGGAGGTGCTGGCCAGACTGCGGCAGCGTATGGACTGCGCGCCATCCGTTGGCAACGCCCGGCCGTGGCGGGTGCTGCAGGTCGACAGCCCGGCACACCGGGCGTCCGTGATCGCGAGCTTTGAAGCCTGCAACGCGGCGGCGGCGGCGGCTTACACCGGGACGGCGCAGAAGGACTATCTTGCGCTGAAACTCGCAGGCCTGCGCGAAGCGCCGGTGCATCTGGCCATTTTCACCGATGGCGCCGTACCCGAGGGCCGCGGGCTGGGGCGCCAGACAATGCCCGAAACGCTGGCCTATTCAACCGTTATGGCGATCCACACGCTCTGGCTGGCTGCGCGTGCAGAGAACATCGGGGTAGGCTGGGTGTCGATCCTTGATCCGGTGGCTATTGCAGACATTCTCGAAGTACCCCGTGACTGGCGCCTGACGGGCTATCTTTGCCTCGGGTATGCGCAGGAGCCGAGCGACACGCCGCTGTTGCACGAAACAGGCTGGCAGACCAATACGGCCACGCGCTGGCGTGTTGTCTGACGCACCGGAAACGAGCGGTCAGAACTCCTGATCGCCGCCTTGCTGCCAGGGCTGGATAAGATTGCCGAACCGGGTGAAACGCCCCTCAAAGCTGAGCTCCACCGTGCCGATGGGACCGTGACGCTGTTTGCCGATCACCACCTCGGCTTTGCCGTGCAGGCGTTCCATTTCTTCCTGCCATTTGGCCATGGCTTCCAGATCGTGATCGCCCGGTTTCTCACGCTCTTTGTAATATTCCTCGCGGAACACGAACATCACTACATCGGCGTCCTGTTCGATCGAGCCTGATTCACGAAGGTCACTCAGCTGCGGGCGTTTGTCCTCGCGGTTTTCGACCTGACGCGAAAGCTGGGACAGGGCGATAACCGGAATATCCAGTTCCTTTGCAATCGCCTTGAGCCCCATGGTGATCTCGGAGATTTCGTTCACACGGTTTTCGGACCGCCCGGTTCCGCGCACCAGTTGCAGATAGTCTACCATCAGCACATCAAGCCCGTGTGTCCGCTTGAGGCGACGGGCCCGGGCCGCAAGCTGCGAGATGGGCAGGGCGGGCGTGTCGTCAATAAACAGCGGACAGGCTTCCAGGGCTTTGGCAGCATCCACAAACCGGCGGAATTCTTCCTCGGTCATATCGCCGCGACGGATCTGTTCGGATGGCACTTCTGATGCTTCTGACAGAATCCGCGCGGCGAGCTGCTCGGCGCTCATCTCAAGAGAATAAAACCCAACGACGCCGCCCTCAATGGCGCCTTCGGTACCGTCAGGACCGACACCCTTTTTGTAGGCTTTGGCGATGTTGAAGGCGATGTTTGTGGCCAGCGACGTCTTGCCCATCGACGGCCGGCCGGCAAGGATCAGCAGGTCCGAGCGGTGCAGACCACCCAGCTTTTTGTCCATGTCGATCAGCCCGGTTGAGACACCGGCAAGTCCACCCTCGCGCTGATAGGCGGCATTCGCGACATTAACAGCGTCTGTTACAGCGCTGAGAAAGCTCTGAAATCCACTTTCTACCTGACCCTGTTCGGCAAGCGAGTAAAGTGCCTGTTCGGCGGCCACGATCTGCTCGCGGGGTTCAGAGGCCACATCAATGCATGCCGCTTTTTCCGAAATTTCACGGCCAAGGCTGATCAGATCACGGCGGACCGCCAGATCATAGATCATCTGCGCATAGTCCCGTACCGCAAAGGCGGATATTGCCGCACCGGCAAGGCGCGCCAGATAGGCCGGGCCGCCCAGCTCCCTGAGGCCCTCGTCGTCTTCCATGAAGGCCTTGAGGGTCACCGGCGAGGCAAGATTGTTCTTGGCGATCCGGGCCGCGGCGATGTCGAAAATACGCGCATGAACCGGGTCATAGAAGTGCTTGGCACCAATGACAGACGCGACCCGGTCGTAGATATCATTGTTGGTCAGTATCGCGCCCAGCAACTGCTGTTCGGCCTCAATCGAATGGGGCATTGTTTCGGGGGATTGCACATCCACGCCGGTCGGATTTATCGCCGATACTTCGTTCATTTCTGTCCCTGTTCGCGCACTTGCTGCTCGTCCCCGCGCTTCACCGGCGCGGTCTGTCTGTTCTAGCGAAAGCGCGGGCACAAATCCACGTGGAATGAAATCCGGGATAACGTGAGTATAAGCCTGTGCACAACTCTGCAGACGGCGGATATGGTAATATTTCTCAACTCTACCACAAAATCCAGGCAACCCCGAGCGATTCCTGTGTACAGCTCATGAGCTTTGTGGACAGAAATTTATTTCCTGTTTTCTTCCTGCCATTTACGCGGATCGTTCAGGAATTTTTCCACTTCGGCCAGTGTGCCGGCGCTGAAAACCTGCTGGTTGCGCGCCTCGGCCAGCACATCCCACCAGGTGCACAGGCTGTGCAGTTCAACCCCGTGATCCCCCAGCGTCTTTTCCGTTTCGGGGAAGATATCATAATAGAAAATCACGGCCGTATGGCCGCAGGTTGCGCCGGTTTCGCGAATCGCATCCACAAAAGAGAGTTTCGAGCCGCCATCCGTGGTCAGGTCCTCGACCAGCAGCACGCGCTGGCCATCGGTCATGTCGCCTTCGATGCGCGCGTTGCGCCCGTACCCTTTGGGTTTTTTGCGCACATAGGTCATCGGAAGCGCCATACGTTCCGCCACAAGCGCGGCAAAAGGAATGCCTGCGGTTTCACCGCCCGCGATATTGTCAAAGGCTTCAAAACCCGCGTTGCGCATCACCGTGACGGTCAGAAAATCCATCAGGGTGCTGCGGATACGGGGGTGGCTGATCAGTTTGCGGCAATCGATATACGTCGGGCTCGGCAGGCCGGACGCCAGGGTGAAAGGTTCGTCGGTGTTGAAATGGACGGCGCGGATTTCGAGCAGCATCCGGGCGGTCAGGCGGGCGATTTCAGAGGCATCCGGGTAACTGGTTGGGATCATGATCAGTGTCCTTGCAGAGGGCGGAGGTCGGAGGTCTCCGGCGGGGATAATTCAGTCCAGAAGAAGTCAGGCAACGCGCCAGGTCAGGGGAAATCCGGGGTCAAATACGGTAACCGGGCCGTCATCAGTGCTGATCTGTGCAGGGTAATCGGGTGTTTTTTTCTCGAGCGTGAGCGTGCTGTCATGCGGGGGCAGGCCATAAAAGGCGGGGCCGTTCAGCGAGGCGAAGCGTTCGAGCCGGCCGAGTGCGCTGTCTTCCTCAAATACCTGCGCCAGGATGGACATGGTGTTTGTGGCTGTGAAACATCCCGCACACCCGCAGGGCAACAGTTTGTTTGCGTCAGTATGCGGTGCGGAATCGGTGCCCAGAAAGAACCGCGCTTCGCCGGAGGTGGCGGCGGCGCGCAGGGCCAGGCGGTGTTCTTCGCGTTTGGCAACCGGCAGACAGTAGTAATGCGGTTTGATACCGCCTGCCAGGATGTGGTTACGGTTGATCACCAGGTGGTGCGTTGTGATTGTTGCACCCAGGTCGCTGCCCTGAGACCGGGCATAGTCGACTGCATCGGAGGTGGTGATGTGTTCCATCACGACCCGGAGGCCCGGTGTGGACCGGCGGATCGGGTCAAGGATACGGTCTATGAACACCGCTTCGCGGTCAAAGATGTCGATGTCTGCATCCGTGACTTCGCCGTGCACGCAGAGAGGCAGACCGATCCCGGCCATTTTTTCCAGGACCGGACGTACCTTGTCGAAATTGGTGACGCCACTGGCGGAATTCGTCGTGGCACCCGCCGGATAGAGCTTGACCGCGCGTATCAGGCCCGAAGCATGGGCGGCTTCGACGTCCGCGGGATCACTGTCCTCGGTCAGATAGAGCGTCATCAGGGGGGTGAAATCCGAACCTTCGGGCAGGGCTGCAAGAATGCGGTCGCGATATGCTGCCGCCTGCGCCCCTGTGACCACCGGCGGAACCAGGTTCGGCATGATGATCGCGCGACCGAAATGGCGGGCAGTTTCAGGAAGGACAGCACGCAGCATAGCGCCATCGCGCAGGTGCAGATGCCAGTCATCGGGGCGGCGGATCGTCAGTGTTGAGGTCATAATTCTGCGCTAGCACAGGAGCGCGGTCAGCGCCAGCGTCAGTCTGATCCAGTCGCTCTGAGCTTTTCCAGACGGGCGGTGAAGCGTGGCACGTTCATGCGGGAACTTACGCTCTGGCAGAGCAAACGCACCAGGTCATGGCGCTCGTCGCGTTCAAGGCGGTTCAGCAGCCGGCGCAGGTAGGGCACATGTTCGCGCCGAGCGCGCAGCAGGCGGGCGAACAGTCCGGGGGTCAGCAGGCCCTTGCCTGCGGCCTCTATCAGATCAAGCAGAACACCCATCTCAAGCAGGTCGGTCTGGAGTGTCGCACCCATATTTGGCAGGCTGAACTGCGTGATATTTTGACCGCGGAACAGGGCAGCGTGCATGGCATCTTCGGTTTCGCGCGGGTCGCACAGAATATACGCCTGGCGGGCGGCTTCGAGCATATCGGGAGCATACCCGTACCGGCGCGTGAAATCCGTGCGCCGCATATGGGCAAAACGCGCATCCCAGCCTGCAACTTCCGGGTCCAGCGTGGCCTGCGGCTGAATAGCGAGGACCCTTGCGCCAGGCGCGGCGACCGAAAACGCCGCCGCAGCATAACCGCAGGGACCGGCACCATAAAACAGAACTCTGTCAAACTCGTCGAAAAAACCTTCATCCACCAGCCGGTCAAACCAGGCATAGACTGCCGGATCGCGGAACCAGGTATCACCGTCGCTGATCAGCGCCATATGCGACCACCGGTGGTTGCGCACCATCTTCCAGCCCAGAGGACGGGCGTGTTCAGACAGCGCGCTGATGCCCTGAAGTGTTTCAAAGGTTACCAGCAGCGTACTGCTGTCTTCCACGAAGGTCGCCAGATGGCTGCGCCCGAGCTTTGCCAGATAGCCATGGGGCTCCACCAGCCCGGACACTTCGGTGATCCAGTCTGAAATGCTCAGCCCCCGAAGAGACGGTCCGAATTCTATCGCCGTGTCCGGCATATCTGATGTCCCCCTGACATCCGGGCGGCCCCTGCCGCGCGTCGCTGTCCTGGCTTTTCACCGGTTGTCCCGTCAGGTCGGAAACAAAAGGGCGTAGCTGCGCCTATTGTTGCCGGAGCGTTGACGAAAACCGCCGAAAAGCCGTGAGAAACATACAGTGTCGGGAACCGGATGCCCAGAAAAAGCGGCACAGACCCGTAAGCTGTTACCGTCCGCACCGGATATGGGTGCTTGACGCGCGGGGTTCACGATGCACCTTAGCGGGACAGAACAGGGAGGCAGGATGGGACAGCCTGAAACGATTGATGCCGTGCAGGAAATGCTCGCAGAGCAGGGATATGTCTGCGACCGCGCTCTTGGTACGGTTGTTTTCCTGGCGCTGCGGCTGGGCCGTCCGCTGTTTCTCGAAGGTGAAGCGGGGGTCGGCAAGACAGAGATTGCCCGTGCCCTTGCCGCCTCGCTGGGCCGTCGCCTGATCCGCCTGCAGTGTTACGAGGGGCTTGATGCGTCAAGTGCCGTGTATGAATGGAACTTTGCGGCGCAGATGGTTGCAATCCGTACCGCCGAGGCGGCAGGCGACAGCAGCCGCGCAGGCCTGCAGGCCGAGCTGTTCAGTGATGAGTACCTGATCGAGCGCCCGTTGCTGCAGGCCATGAGGCCGGATGCAGGCGGCGCACCGGTGCTGCTCATCGACGAGCTGGACCGCACCGACGAACCCTTTGAGGCCTTTCTGCTGGAAGCCCTCAGTGACTTTCAGGTGACCATTCCGGAACTCGGCACCATCGTGGCACCGGAGCCACCGATTGTGATCCTGACATCCAACCGGACCCGCGAAGTACATGATGCGCTCAAGCGGCGGTGCCTTTATCATTGGGTGGATTACCCGGATTTCGATCGAGAAATGGATATCCTCACAGCCCGCGCACCAGAAGCCGCCGAAGCGCTCAGCCGCGAGGTGGTTGCTTTTGTTCAGGCGTTGCGCACAGAGGATCTCTTTAAAAAACCCGGTGTGGCAGAGACGATCGACTGGGCCAAATGTCTCCTCGCGCTTGATGTGATCAATCTCAGCCCCGAAGTGATTGCGGACACGCTCGGCGCAATCCTGAAATACCAGGATGATATTCAGAAGCTTCAGGGTTCGGCTGCCAAACGCATTCTGGACGAGGTGCGTTCGTCCCTGGAGCCTGCGTGACTTTGGTTGTACCGACGGATTTGCCGCAAAGAGAGGCCTCGTCTGCGTCAGCGGCCAGCTGCGCGCAGGGCGGTATAAGGACCGAACAGGGCAGGGCCTCTGCAAAGCCTGATGCCTGAATACATTCCCCTCGAACTGCCCGAAAACCCGAAACTTGCGGGCAACATCACGCATTTTGCGCGGGCGCTGCGCCGGGCCGGACTGCCTGTGGGTACCGGGCGGGTGATCGATGCCATCCGGGCGGTCGAGGCCGCAGGGTTCAGTGAAAAACGCGACTTTTACTGGACACTCCACGCCTGTTTTGTGAGCAGGCCAGAGCACCGCCGGACATTTGCACAGGTTTTCCGTCTGTACTGGCGCGATCCGCGGTACCTCGAACACATGATGTCAATGATGATCCCGGCCGTGCGGGGTGTTCAGGAGGACCGGAGCGCGCAGGCCGCGGAGAAACGCGCAGCAGAAGCCCTGCTGGACGGGCTGGAGGCGCCTGACCTTTCGGACCGTCCGGAAGGCGAGGACGACGAAGTGCTGATCGAGGTCGACGCCAGCCAGACAATGTCCTCTGAGGAACGTCTGCGCAGCCTCGATTTCGAACAGATGAGTACCGAAGAGATGGCGCAGGCCAGGCGTATGCTGTCGAAACTGACGCTGCCTGTTCAGCCCATCCTGTCACGCCGCAGACAGGCAAGCCTGCGCGGTCAGGTCGACCCGGCGCGTACGCTGCGCCAGGCCATGCGGCAGGGCGGTGACCTGCACCGGATTGCGCGGCGCAGGCAACGCCCGCGCTGGCCCAATCTGGTGGTGCTCTGCGATATCTCGGGTTCCATGAGCCAGTACAGCCGTGTTGTGCTGCATTTTCTGCACGCTGTTTCCAACGCGCGTGGCGCGGGCTGGGCGCGGGTGCATGCTTTCACCTTCGGAACCAGGCTCACCAATATCACGCGTCATCTTCACCAGCGCGACGTCGATGCCGCACTCGCGGCGGCAGGAGCCGAAGCGCAGGACTGGGAAGGTGGCACCCGCATCGGCGCATGCCTCGAAGCCTTTAACCGCGACTGGTCGCGCCGCGTTATGGGGCAGGGTGCTGTAGTGCTGGTGATTACCGACGGGCTTGACCGGGACGACCCTGATCATCTGGCGCGACAGATGGAACGTCTGCACCTGTCGGCTCGCCGGCTGATCTGGCTGAATCCGCTGCTGCGCTGGGAGGGTTTTGCCCCCAGAGCCCGGGGGATTGCAGCGATGCTGCCGCATGTGGACAGTTTTCGCGCCGGTCATTCGATTGCATCACTTCAGGAGCTTGCTGCGGTGATATCCCGCCCCGATGACATGGGCGAGAAGGCCCGGCTGATGCAGATGATCGAAACGCCCGACTGAGAGGTCAGGCAACAGCGCCGGCAAAGCTGCTGCGGTAGATACGCGCCAGGAATTCCAGCGGTGCTCTGGAATTGCCATACTGCACTGTTTCACCCCCGAAGGTTCCCACCTTTGTCAGCACGAGGCCCCCGGCTGCGGCCGCGCTGGTCAGCGCGGACGCCTGGGTTGCAGTGCAGGCGATCAGATAGCGCCCCTGGTCTTCGCCAAAGAGCGTCGGCGTATCACCATCTGTCAGTGTGATGCCAATGCCGGCTGCTTCGGCCATCTCGAATGCAGCAAGCGCCAGCCCGCCATCTGACAGGTCGGTGCAGGCACTGATCAGCGCACGGTTTTTGCGGATAAAGTTGCCATGCACGGCTTCCTGAGCCAGATCTACGGCCGGAGCTTCGCCGTCATTGCGGCTGAAAGCTTCTGCCAGCAGGGCTGACTGCCCCATGTGTCCGACAGTCGCGCCCAGAACCAGCGCGTGATACCCGGCGCGGACATCAAAGCCGATGATATCATCTGTGTGCTCGATCAGACCCACGGCACCGATTGTCGGTGTTGGCAGGATCGCCTGACCGTCCGTCTCGTTGTACAGCGACACGTTGCCGGACACGATTGGCATATCAAGTGCTGCAACGGCTTCGCCGATCCCTTTTATCGCGCCGACGAACTGTCCCATGATCTCGGGTTTTTCGGGATTGCCGAAATTCATGTTGTCCGTGGTCGCAAGGGGTCTGGCCCCCACAGCGCTGAGGTTGCGATAGGCCTCGGCCACGGCCTGACGGCCACCCTCGACGGGATTGGCCTTGACGTAGCGGGGCGTCACATCCGAGGTGAAGGCCAGGGCCTTGTCGGTTCCGTGCACACGCACGATACCGGCGCCGATGCCGGGAACGCGCACGGTGTCCGCCATAACGGTCGTATCATACTGTTCATAGACCCATTGCCGCGAGCCGTAATTGGGGCTTGAGATCAGTGTGCGCAGGCCGTCGATGGGGTCAATTCCGGCGACCGTCCCGAGATCCAGCGGTGCCGGTGTCTCGATCCAGGGGCGGTCATATTCCGGCGCGCTGGAGGCCAGTCTGGACAAAGGCAGGTCGGCTTTGACCTCGCCGTTCAGCATGATCAGAAAGCGGTCTTCGGCGATGGTTTCACCCACAATGGCGAAATCGAGGTCCCATTTGTCAAAAACGGCCCTGGCTTCGGCTTCCAGCTCGGGGCGCAGCACCATCAGCATCCGTTCCTGGCTTTCTGACAGCATCATCTCGTAAGCGGTCATCGCCTCTTCGCGCACGGGCACGTTTTCCAGATCCAGCCGCACGCCCAGATGGCCCTTGTCGCCCATCTCGACAGCAGAGCAGGTCAGGCCTGCCGCGCCCATATCCTGAATGGAAATCACGGCGCCGGTCTGCATCAGCTCCAGAGTTGCCTCCATCAGCCGTTTTTCGGTGAAAGGATCACCCACCTGAACCGTGGGGCGCTTTTCCTCGATTGTGTCATCGAATTCCGCCGATGCCATAGTCGCGCCGCCAACGCCGTCGCGACCGGTTTTGGCGCCGAGATAAACGACGGGCATGCCGACGCCTGAAGCCGCAGAATAAAAAATACTGTCTGCATCCGCGAGACCTGCGGCAAAGGCATTCACCAGACAATTGCCGTTATAGGCCGGATCGAAACGAACCTCTCCGCCCACGGTGGGCACGCCAAAACAGTTTCCGTACCCGCCAACGCCCGCGACAACACCGTTGACCAGCTGCCTTGTTCTGGGGTGCGCCGGTTCGCCAAAGCTGAGGCTGTTCATCGCTGCAATGGGCCGTGCGCCCATGGTGAAAACATCGCGCAGGATGCCACCCACCCCGGTCGCGGCCCCCTGATACGGCTCAATATAGGAGGGGTGGTTGTGGCTCTCCATTTTAAAGACCACTGCCTGGCCATCGCCGATATCGACCACGCCTGCGTTCTCACCAGGTCCGCAGATGACCTGCGGGCCGGTGGTAGGCAGCGTGCGCAGCCATTTTTTGGACGATTTATAAGAGCAGTGCTCATTCCACATGGCCGAAAAGATGCCCAGTTCGGTAAAGGTCGGTTCGCGTCCGACAATTTCCAGAATACGTTCATATTCCTCCGGGCTCAGCCCGTGACTGGCGATCAGGTCAGGTGTGATTGCAGGCTCTTGCATGTGCCGAATTCCCCCGGGCTGGCAGATGATGCGCACCTCTTACATGGGCGGGCGCTGCCATGGAAGAGGAGAACGAATGCAATCCGCCGCAGCGCTGCGCAGAAGGCGCTTTCGTGGGCGCTGCTGTCTTCAGGGGCCGTCCTTGGGCGGTGCGGCGCCCTGACCGGCAAGACCGGCCTGAACCGCGCCTGAGGCGGCTGCACCTGCCACTCTGGACATATCCGCCGCATCCTCTTCATGGCCTTCGGCGTTCACGTTCACCCGTACCTCGCGGCGGGCAAATTCGATGCCGTTCTCGTCGAACACAGCCTTGACGCGGTTGTAGATTTCCTTGCGCATCATGAACTGCGAACCGGGGCGGGCCATGAATTTACCCCGGATCACCATGCCCACGTCATCGAAATTGAACACCCCCTGGGATTTGAAGGGTTGCAGCATGTCGTCCTTGTAAAGGTCCATCGCCTGGACCTCCTGACCGATTTTTTTAAACAGTTTTCGGACCTTCTCGGGGTCGGTGTCAAAGGGCACGGTGAACTTGAGCTTCATGATCACCCAGTCGCGGCTGTAATTGGTGATCTTGGGAATCTCGCCGTAGGGCAGAGTATGCACCAGGCCGCGGTGATGGCGCAGCTGCATTGAGCGCACCGAGATTTTCTCGACCGTGCCCTTGGTATCACCAACCTCGACATATTCGCCAACGCGAAAGGCGTCATCGACCAGAAAGAAGATACCCGAAACGACATCTGTCACCAGCTTCTGCGCACCAAAACCGATGGCCAGACCGGCGATACCGGCACCGGCCAGCAGGGGCGTCGTGTCGATCCCCAGCGCGCTGAGCGCAATCAGGGCAAAGAGCACCGCAATGGCCGTATGTGCTGCCAGCAGGATCAGCGGCAGAACGGTCGAGAGGCGTGATCCACCGGCACCGCCGCCGTCGCCGCCGATGGCTTCTTCATCCGGTACCGCACCCGAGGCGGTCATCTCGGCTGCCAGCTGGCGGTTCACGACCAGGGAAACGATTTCCCAGGCCAGATAACCGGTGGCAACAACGATGAGGAACTCGATGATACTGGCGGCGAACTGCTCGCCGACGGCACCTGTGGCAATCCGCACCGGCGACATGCCCCAGAAATTGGCGATCTGGATAATCACCAGACCAAAGACAATCACACGACCGATCCGCACCCAGGACCGTTCTGCTGCAATGTGCGCGCGCTCTGCAACAACGCCTTCGCCGGACATCTCGGGCATCAGGTGCCGCACAATACCGCGCACTGCGGTATCCATCGCCGGGGCAAGCAGCAGCAGAGCCATACTCTTGAAATGAGGTGTGGTGCTGAGCAGTTCCCAGGCCTCGTAGCTGACCATGATATTCACCACCCACCAGGTGCCGATGGACACCGCGATCGCAAACCAGGGGTACGCCCGGGAGACACGCTCCTCGATGGCACTCACATCGTCATCCGCGCCGCGCATCATGTCGACAAGCCCGAAACGGGCCCTCCACGCCATCCAGACAATATAGAGATGCACCGCGAGATTCAGCCAGAACCCCAGACGGGTCTCCCCCGCCTCCAGACCGTTGATGCCGTTGAATTCCAGAATGGCGAGCATGAAGCCGATCAGCAGCGAAAAGCCCAGAATGTGCCTGCTGAGAAACCTTGCAGTCCGGTCATCTGTGTTCACAAAGCGGTACTCTGGCTGCTTCGGAGACAGCAGGAACCCGGCAAGTGCCATGGCGATCCGGGGCAGGGCGACCAGATTGAACAGAATGATACCCCCATAGGGCAGCATTTCCGGCGGCAGAACCGAAAAGGCGACAGTGCGGGCAACAGCCACGAAGACGAAAACACCCAGCAGGTCGCGGCAGAGTTTTTTGCCAAGAGTGCGGAACGCGCTGCGCGACGTATCCTGGACCGGGTCTGCAGAAGAGAGATGCCAGTTGCGCGTCAGCCGATTGACGACAAACTCAGCAGCAAATCCAGCGGCAAGGATGATCGCAAAATAGCCGAGCATCTGCAGAATACCGCTGCCGCCGAAAGTCTCGTAAAACGTCACGAACGCCTGGGGCTGGCGTTCAAACAGAACCGGCAGTTTCTGTACCGATATGACGATCTGCTGCACGGCGCCCGTTGTTGCATGATAGAAAAGGTTTGCGCCGGCTTCGGTGGCCTCCGCGGCGGCTTCCTGCTGCTCTTCGGCAACAGCATCCAGTCGTTCCAGAAGGAGCTGGCGGATCTGTGCATCCGTCAGGCCGGCGACCAGATCGCGCACGGTTTCCGGTGTCAGGTCTTCCGGTACTTCGACGCTCGCCGGTGCGCCCGAGTCTCCGACGGACAGGCTCTGCGCGGCGCCTGCGCCAGGCAGAGCAAGCAGCAGCAGCGACATGGCCCACAGCCACACGAATCGAACGATCATCAGATTTCCCCCGGTTAACCAGCGACGACAGACTGGCGGTTTCCCAGACTATTGCAAGCATGGCGGTTCTGAGGGGTTCCCGACGCCACCTGCTGTTGCAGGGTCGCCGCAAAAAAAAAGGCCGAGCGCGAAGCTCGGCCAAGTCCAACAGGGAGGTATGAAGGGCAGAACATCGTTCCGCCGCCTTCGAATGGTCAGATAGGATGCAGATTGCCGCCAATCAAGGCAGTTTATGCATATGCGGCAACATGTCTGCTATGCGATTTCTGCATACCTGACCATTTGGTCAGATTTTCTGTTTTTCTCTCAGCTGTTTACGGTAGCTGATGATCTCGTCCTGGACGAAGTCTTTGAAGGCGGCAACCCGCTGCGAATGGCGCAGCTCCTCGGGATATGCCAGAAAAACAGGCACATCTGCCGACTCAAGGTCTGGCAGAACCTGAACCAGATCAGGGAAGTCCTGGGTGACGTAGTCGGGCAGCACACCAATCCCGAGATTGTGCAGAACACCCTGAAGTACGCCGAAGTAGTTGTTTACGGTAAGCAGGGAGCGCAGGTTATAGGTCATCAGGTGCTGCACAAGACTGCGGCCCGCACCGACCTGATCGCTGTCCGTGTTCTGACAGATCAGCCGGTGGTCCTCGATGTCGTCGATCTCCCGTGGCGCAGCATGTGCGTCGAGATAGTCAGGTGTCGCGTAAAGACACATGCGGATCATCATGAGCTTTTTGCGGATCAGGTCTGCCTGGCTGGGTTCCTTCATGCGGATGGCGACATCCGCCTCGCGCATCGGCAGGTCAAGCACACGCTCTTCCAGCATCAGGTCGATCTTGAGATCCGGATACTGCTCGTAAAGTTTTGGCAGGCGCGGGGCCAGCCACAGCGTGCCGAACCCGGTGGTCGTCGTGACCCGCAGTTCGCCAAAGACTTCTTCCTCGCTGTCCCGGATGCGCGCAGAAGCGGTATCAAGGCGCCGGGACATCGCCGATGTGGCGTCAAACAGCAGCTCGCCCTGTTCCGTCAGGATGAGCCCGCGTGCGTGACGATGAAAAAGCGTTGCATTGAGCGATTCTTCGAGGCCGCGGATCTGACGGCTGACGGCCGATTGCGACAGGTTCAGCTTGTCACCCGCATGCGTCAGGGACCCCGCATCCGCAACCGCGTGGAATATTCTCAGTTTGTCCCAGTCCATGACGTATCCCGAAAAAGTGTTCACGGGTTGGTAGCGCTATCCGGCCCGGAAATACAGACTCGACAGCGGGGCGCAGGGTGATTTTGCAGAATTCACCCTATACAGGTCAGCTTTTGTGACCTATTATTGAGGGAAATATGTGCAACACTGGATACGCCGGGGAGGGCGCCTGATGAGCACGCAGAAGATTACACTCAATGACCGGTATGACCTGGATAAAAGTCCGGTGTTGCTGAACGGCACGCAGGCGCTGGTGCGGCTGATGCTGATGCAGAAGGCACGCGACAGGGCCGCCGGGCTCAACACAGCGGGCCTGGTGACAGGGTACCGCGGCTCGCCTCTTGGGGCGGTGGATATGCAGATGCAGCGCGCGCTCAGGCCGCTGACCGAGCACGACATCACCTTTCAGGCCGGTCTGAATGAGGATCTCGCGGCCACGGCGCTCTGGGGCAGCCAGCAGGCTGAACTGCGCGGCGAGGGACGCTATGACGGCGTCTTCGGGCTGTGGTACGGCAAAGGGCCGGGCGTTGATCGTTCCGGCGATGTGATGCGTCATGCCAATATGGCGGGTTCCTCCAGGTTCGGCGGCGTGCTGATGGCCATGGGCGACGACCATACCGGCGAGTCGTCGACCGTTCTGCATCAGTCCGAGTTTGCCATGGTTGACGCCTATATGCCCGTCGTCAGCCCTGCGGGTGTTCAGGAAGTGCTGGACTATGGTCTCTATGGTTTTGCCCTGTCGCGCTATGCCGGTGTCTGGGTCGGGCTGAAAACGATGAAAGACACCGTGGAGGTCACATCCGTAGTGGATGGCGATCCGGATCGTCTGTCTTTTGTGACGCCGGATTACGAATTGCCGGAAGGTGGTCTGAATATCCGGTTGCCTGACGAGCGTATCGAGCAGGAAGCGCGTCTGATTGACCATAAACGGTATGCGGCCGAGGCCTTTTCCCATGCCAACAGGATGGACAGGCGGGTGTGGGGAAAGCCGGGTGCGAAAATCGGGTTTGTGGCTGCCGGCAAGAACTGGCTCGATCTGGTCCACGCTCTGAGCCTCCTGAATATCGACGAAGCCGCAGCGGAACGCCTGGGGATCACGACATACAAAGTCGGACAGACCTGGCCACTGGACATGAAGGGCTTTCACGACTGGGCCGAGGGCCTCGACCTGATCGTGGTCATCGAGGAAAAGCGCAAACTGATCGAAGTGCAGATCAAAGAGGCTATCTTTGATGATCGCCGCGGCCGTCGTGTCTATGGCGGGCGCAAGGAGGGCGAGGAGTTTTTCTCCTCAAAATGGGCTCTCGACCCTGTTGATATTGCACAGAAGCTTGGTCAGGTGCTGGTGGAAGAAGGCAGGAGCAATGAGGCCATAACGGCAGGTCTGGCGGTGCTCGAAGAAGCAAAGCGCGCGGACAACGCTACCGAGATTGCCGCCCGTCTGCCTTATTTCTGCTCCGGCTGCCCGCACAACACATCGACAAAAGTGCCTGATGGCAGCCGCGCCTACGCGGGGATCGGATGCCATTTTATGGCGATCTGGATGGACCGCGAAACCTCAGGATTCACCCATATGGGCGGTGAGGGTGCAAACTGGATCGGAGAGGCACCTTTTTCCACCCGGGATCATGTGTTCCAGAACCTTGGCGACGGCACGTATAATCACTCGGGCGTTCAGGCGATCCGGGCTGCTCTGAGCAACGGCACAAACATCACCTACAAGATTCTTTACAACGATGCTGTCGCAATGACCGGCGGGCAGGGTAACGATGGCGATCTTTCAGCACCGCGTATCGTGAATGAGCTGCGCGCGATGGGGCTCAGGCACCTTGCTGTGGTCTATGACGAAAAAGAAGATATTGATTTTGATGCCTTAAAAGGCGTCGAAATCCATGAGCGGGCACATTTGCAAACTGTTCAGGAGAAATTTGCAAAGACACCGGGTGTCAGCGCCATTGTCTATATCCAGACCTGTGCCGCTGAGAAACGCAGGCGGCGCAAAAGGGGGCTGTTTCCGGACCCGGACAAACGGGTTTTCATCAATACCGACGTCTGCGAAGGCTGTGGTGACTGTGGTGTGCAGTCAAATTGTGTGTCCGTCGTACCCAAAGAAACCGAACTGGGCCGAAAACGGGCGATTGATCAGTCGAGCTGCAACAAGGATTTCAGTTGCGTCAAAGGCTTCTGTCCCTCGTTTGTGACGCTGGAGGGCGCGAAACTCCGCAAGGAGCCAACGGCCAGTCTTGATCTGCCGGATCTGCCTGCGCCTGTCCTGCCGTCAATTGATGGCACATTCAATGTAATCATCACCGGCGTCGGAGGCACTGGCGTTGTCACCATCGGCGCTGTGATGGCGCAGGCCGCGCATCTGGATGGCAAAGGGGCGGGTATGATGGAAATGGCCGGCCTTGCGCAGAAGGGCGGTGCTGTGCACATACACTGCCGCCTTGCAAATAATCCCGGCGATATCAGTGCGATACGGGTCGCTACCGGCGAGGCAGATGCGCTCATCGGCGGTGATCTCGTGGTTTCAGCGGGTGCGAAGACGCTTGGGCTGACCCGTACGGGACGCACCGGCGCAGTGGTGAACAGCCATGAAATTATCACCGGTGATTTTACACGGGACACAGAATTCCGCCTGCCGCAGGAGCAGCTGACCATTGCATTGGAATCGCGTCTGCGCGACCGTCTGGCGTTGTTTGATGCATCAGAGCTGGCGCGGGTGACACTCGGGGATTCGATCTTTTCCAACATGATGATTTTTGGCGCAGCCTGGCAAAAAGGCTACCTGCCGCTCTCAGAAGAAGCGATCCGTGAGGCAATAGCGCTCAACGGTGCCGCGGTTGAACGCAATCTGCGCGCTTTTGACATCGGACGCTGGGCAGTGACCCATCCCGAAGACGCCGCGGCTCTGATGCAGCCCAACGTCGTGGAACTGCCCAGATCCACCGAAGAGAAGATAAACTTCCGCGCGGACCACCTTGTCGCCTACCAGGGTCGCCGTCTCGCACGCCGGTACAGACGGTTTGTTGAGATGATCACGGACCCTGAGGCGCAAAGGGCCGCTTTAAAGTCGTATCACAAGCTTTTGTCATATAAGGATGAATACGAAGTAGCGCGCCTTCTGGGTTCTACGGCGGAAAAGGCCGGCGCCGAGTTCGACGGCGATTTCCGGATGACCTATCACCTTGCTCCGCCAATGCTGTCCGGAAAAGGTCCGGACGGGCGCCCGGCCAAGCGAACGTTTGGCCCCTGGATCGAACGGCCGCTGCGTCTGCTTGCTCGTCTGCGGTTCCTGCGCGGCACGCCGCTTGATGTCTTTGGCTATACCGAAGAGCGACGCATGGAGCGCGCGCTTATCAGGCAGTATGAAAAGGATATGAAGGAAGTCCTGCCGCTTCTGAATGACGTCACGCGCCCGGCGGTTCTGGCACTGGCCGAACTCCCGATGCAGATCCGCGGCTTTGGCCCGGTGAAACACGCAAACGCCGAAAAAGCGGCAGTCACGCGCGCCGCACTTCTGCAAACGATCCGCGCCGGAGGCCCGGCGGCCTCACAGGCAGCAGAGTGAATTTACAGGATTGTCATACACGCGGGGCATGATAGGTCCACCTGCAAATCTGAGCCGTGCGAAAGGACATCAGGGCTTTGTCTATCCGTTCAAAAGCCGCGGCGGACATCAGCTATTCCTATTCAGCTGAATCCCGTGGGGGCCGCGCCCTGATCCGGCTGATGGAAAACTCAACCGGTCGGCTGAGGCTAATCCGGCGCGCCAGGGGCTATGAAACAGAAGTCGCAGCCGGGCGGGATTTCTTTGATGTGATGGTTGAGCGCTATGGGCTGACCCTCGATGTTGCGGAGGGCGCGCTCGATAATATTCCCCGGAGCGGCCCGCTCATACTGCTGGCCAATCACCCATACGGCATTCTTGATGGCCTGATGATGGGACATATTCTGGCGCGAACGCGCGGCGATTTCCGTATCCTGGCAAATTCTGTGTTTCGCAGGTCTGCGGATCTGAACCGTGTCGTTCTGCCGATCAGCTTCGACGAAACGCGGGAGGCGGTGGCCGCCAACATCACCACCCGGAAAAAGGCGCTGGATTACCTGGCTGCCGGCGGTGCGATCGGAGTTTTCCCTGGCGGCACCGTCAGCACGGCCGCACGGCCGTTTTCGACGCCGATGGATCCGGGCTGGCGCAGTTTTACGGCCAGGATGATTGTGAAATCACGCGCCACCGTCGTGCCGGTATATTTCGAGGGCCACACCAGCCGCCTGTTCCAGATCGCCAGCCATCTGCATAACACACTGCGGATGGGCCTGCTGATCAAGGAGTTTGGCAAACGGGTCGACACGCCTGTTCGGGTGTCTGTCGGCAGCCCTCTGGATCAGGCGCGCCTTGACTCTTTATCCGGCGACAGTAAAGCGATGATGGATTTTCTGCGAAAAGCCACGTATGGGCTGTCAGCAGACCCTGCGCAGAAGTTTGAGCTGGGGTATGAATTCGAGGCGCGGCACCGGAACTGACAGGGTGCTCTGAAGGATCTGGCACCATGGCAGTTGGCATCTTTGACAGTGGACTGGGCGGGCTGACCGTGTGGGATGCGGTCGACCGGCGTCTGCCTGACCTGCCGGTCGTCTACCTGGCCGACAGCGCACATGCGCCTTATGGTGTGCGCACGGCGGATGATATCTATGCGCTTACCTGCGACGCTACGGAACGCCTGTTCGATGCAGGCTGCAATCTTGTTGTTCTCGCCTGTAACACGGCCTCTGCTGCCGCGCTGAGGCGGATGCAGGAAAGCTGGGTGCCGGCAGACAAGCGGGTGCTTGGCGTGTTTGTACCGCTGATCGAAGCGCTGACAGAACGTCAGTGGGGGGACAACTCGCCGCCGCGCGAGGTGGCGGTTCGGCACGTGGCGCTGTTTGCAACTCCTGCAACTGTTTCCAGCCGCGCGTTTCAGCGGGAGCTTGCCTTTCGCGCGATTGGTGTTGATGTCGAGGCCCAGGCCTGTGGTGGGGTCGTGGATGCGATTGAAGATGGTGACATGATCCTCGCCGAAGCACTCGTGCGCAGCCATGTTGACGCGCTCAAGCGCAAAATGCCGGATCCCGATGCAGCCATTCTGGGCTGTACCCATTATCCTCTGATGGAGGAGTGTTTTCAGTCCGCGCTCGGCCAGGACGTCCGCGTGTTCAGCCAGGCGTCTCTGGTGGCCGACAGTCTGGCGGATTACCTCGACCGTCACCCCGATATGCTGGGCACCGGCGAGGCCGCATTTCTGACCACGGGTGATGCTGCACGCGTCAGCGACCGGGCAACCCAGTTCCTCCGACGACAGATCACGTTCCAGGCAGCCTGATCTTTCCTCTTTAACGGACCGAACCATGACATATTCCATCGCGATCCTTGGCGCATCCGGGTACACCGGCGCTGAACTCATCCGGCTGATTGCCGGGCATTCCTCTATGAAAATCAAGGCTCTGGGGGCAAATTCCAAAGCCGGGCAGACGATCGCCCAGGTGTTTCCGCATCTGCGTCATCTGGCCCTGCCAACTCTTTTGCAAATCGACGAGATCGACTTTGCAAATATTGATCTGTGTTTTTGCGCCCTGCCGCACAAAACCAGCCAGGAAGTCATCGCCCGGTTGCCGCGCTCTCTCAGGATTGTTGATCTGAGCGCGGATTTCAGGCTGCGTGACCCGGCGGCCTACAAACAGTGGTATGGCAATGACCATGCCGCCGCAGAGATCCAGAAAGAGGCGGTTTATGGACTGACAGAGTTTTACCGCGACGAGATCCGGAGCGCGCGGCTTGTGGCCGGTACGGGCTGTAACGCTGCGACAGGCCAGTACATGCTGAGACCGCTGATTGCAGACGGTCTGGTTGATCTGGACGACATAATACTGGACCTGAAGTGCGCGGTTTCAGGTGCCGGCCGCAGTCTGAAGGAGAACCTTCTTCATGCGGAGTTGTCAGAAGGCTACAACGCCTATGCGGTCGGGGGCACACACCGGCATCTGGGTGAGTTCGATCAGGAGTTCTCGGCGCTCGCGGGCAGGCCGGTCAGGGTACAGTTTACCCCGCATCTGATCCCGGCCAACCGCGGAATCCTTGCGACAGCTTACGTTAAGGGCGACGCGCAAGCTATTCATAAATCGTTTGAAACTGCATACTCGAACGAGCCATTCCTTGAGGTTCTGCCTTTTGGTGAAGTGCCGGGGACCCGTCATATCAGGGGGTCAAACTTCTGTCATATCGGCGTTTCACAGGACCGTATCTCCGGGCGGACGATCATCGTCGGTGTGCTGGATAACCTGACAAAAGGTAGCAGTGGCCAGGCGTTGCAAAACGCCAATCTGATGTTAGGTATTGAGGAGACCGAGGGGCTGATGATGGCTCCGCTCTTCCCGTGAGGTTGCATGAAAAACCTGAAGAAACAACGTCGTATCCAGGTTGTGGCTGTTGCCGCGGTGGCGCTCGTTCTGTCCACTGTTTTGATCGGCTATGCGATGCGCGACGGGATCAATTTCTTTCGGGCGCCCAGCCAGGTTCTTGCGGAACCGCCGGGCCCCGAAGAAGTTTTCCGGATCGGCGGTCTGGTAGAGGAGGGCTCTCTGAAGCGGGGTCAGGGCGAGACGATCCGCTTCAGCGTGACAGATGGCGGAGCAGTTGTGCCGGTGACATATACCGGAGTTCTGCCTGATCTGTTCGAAGAAAATCAGGGCATGGTCGGGACCGGAAGATACATTAATGGTGTCTTTGAAGCATCTGAAATTCTTGCAAAACATGATGAAACTTACATGCCAACCGAGGTGGTCGACGCCCTGAAGGCCCAGGGCGTGTATAAAGATCCCGACACCTAGCACCGTCACGGTGGTATCAGCTTAATTTAACAGCCTTATCGCAGTCTCCTGCGCAACGTTATTTGCGCAAAGGGGACAGCGATGCAGACCGTCAGGCAGATCGCCACAGAAATTGTGGCGCGCGAAGGTGGCTTTGTGAATGACCCGGATGATCCGGGCGGGGCCACGAATTTTGGTGTCACGATACACACCATGCGGCGACTGGGGCTCGACCTTGATCAGGACGGTCTGGTGAACGTGTCTGACGTGCGCGCACTCACAAGAGAGCAGGCCGTTGAAATCTTTGAAAAACACTATTTCGAAAAGCCGCTGATCGGAAAGCTGCCACAAGCGCTGCATGCAACTGTTTTCGACATGTATGTAAATGCGGGCAGCAATGCGATCCGCATATTGCAGCGTTTGCTGCGAGACATGGGTCACGATCTGGCTGTTGATGGTATTCTGGGCTCCAAAACCATAGGTGCGGCGCAGGCGGCGTGGATGGAAGCTCCGGATTACTTTGTGGATGCCTACGGAATCGCACGCCGCAACTACTATTTCCGCATCGCGGATCGCCGGGCAGCCAGTCGCAAATACGCGCGCACCCGGGCCGGCGGCAAAGGCGGATGGATCCGCCGTGCGGAGGAGTTTATTGCGCCGCGTTTTCATCTCACAGACCAGCAGTTCAGGGAAAGGATCTCGGCATGGGCCTGATCACAGGAATTCTGAACACCATATTTGGTGGCAACCGCAATGTGTTGAAAGAGACAGTTGAAGTATTTCACCGCAATGCCGAAGAGGACGCAACCCGCGATCAGGAGCTGCGGATCGAATCCCTCAAACAATATGCTGCGGAGTTTGAAACCCGCCGTGACGGCCTTTTCGACCGGATCATGGACGGGATAAACCGGATCCCGCGACCAGCGCTGGCGCTTGGCACGCTTGCTCTTTTTGTCGCGGCGATGACGGATCCGGTATGGTTCTCGGCCCGGATGCAGGGAATTGCCCTCGTTCCCGAACCGTTGTGGTGGCTGCTTGGGGTTATTGTCTCGTTCTACTTCGGTGCCCGCCATCAGGTAAAAAGTCAGCAGTTTCAGCGCTCTATTGCCCAGACAATGGCGCATGCGCCCCGTGTGATCAAAAACATCGCGGCGTTGCACGCGCTGCGGGCAGACACTCCGGGCGCTGCCGACACGGGATCTGACAGCCGGCTTGGTCTGATGTCTCTTGAACCTGATCACAACGCAGCGCTCACAGAGTGGAAAACCACCGTACCACCCGCGACAAAGTGATCACCTGATCCGGTGCTTTCGCATTGGACGCAGGCGGGGCGGAGCTTATACTCTGCCCCATGATTACAGAATTCGGACATTTCGCCCTGTTGCTGGCCTTTCTGGTCGCCATCGTGCAGACGGTTGTGCCCCTGGTGGGCGCCCACAAACGCTGGCCCTCGTGGATGGCAGTGGCAGAACCTGCGGCGAACATCCAGTTTCTGCTGACCGCCTTCGCGTTTGCCGCGCTCATGTGGGCTTTTGTCACGTCCGATTTCAGCCTGCGCCTTGTGGTGCTGAACAGTCATTCGGCCAAGCCGATGCTCTACAAAATCAGCGGCACATGGGGCAACCATGAAGGCTCGATGCTGCTGTGGGTGCTGATCGTAACGCTGTTTGGCGCAATGGCGGCGTGGTTTGGTGGCAATCTGCCGCCCACCCTGCGGGCGCGTGTGCTGGCCGTTCAGGCCGCGATCGGGGTTGCATTTTTCGCCTTCATTATCTTTACGTCGAACCCGTTTCTGCGCATGGCGGTCCCCCCGTTTGACGGGCAGGACCTGAATCCGTTGTTGCAGGATCCGGGTCTCGCCTTCCACCCGCCGTTTCTTTATCTGGGCTATGTGGGGCTGAGCATGGCATTCAGCTTTGCGGTGGCCGCGCTGATCGAAGGCCGAGTGGACGCGGCATGGGGCCGGTGGGTCCGTCCCTGGACACTGGCGGCCTGGGTGTTTCTGACAATCGGTATCGCTCTGGGCTCCTGGTGGGCCTATTACGAGCTCGGCTGGGGCGGTTTCTGGTTCTGGGATCCGGTCGAGAATGCCTCGTTCATGCCCTGGCTGCTGGCGGCGGCACTGCTGCATTCGGCAATTGTCGTTGAAAAACGGGAAAGCCTGAAAAGCTGGACGATCCTGCTGGCGATCCTGGCGTTTGGCTTTTCGCTGATCGGTACGTTTATCGTCCGCTCTGGCCTGCTGACCTCGGTGCACGCTTTTGCGAATGATCCCGAACGCGGCGTCTTCATTCTGATGATCATGGCGTTCTTTATGGGGGGCGCGCTGATCCTCTTTGCTCTGCGGGCGGGCGCCATGGAGGCGAAAGGTGTTTTCAGCCTTGTCAGCCGCGAGAGTGCGCTGCTCGCCAACAATCTTCTGCTGGCCGTTTCGTGCTTTGTAGTTTTCGTGGGAACGATGTGGCCCCTGGTGGCCGAGATGTTCTTTGATCGCAAGCTCAGTGTTGGGCCGCCATTTTTCAACATGGCCTTCACGCCCTTTATGATCCTGCTCGGGCTTATCCTGCCCATTGGATCGGCGATGCCGTGGAAACGTGCTCGTGTAATGCGCACGGCGCGGCCTCTGCGGTATGTCTTTATTCTGGCGCTGGCGATCGGAGGTCTGGCCTGGACGATGCAGACCGGTCGCAGTCTGATCGGTCCGGTGGGAATGTTCCTGGCAGCCTGGGTGGTGATGGGCACCGTCATTGATCTGATCCAGCGCGCAGGCCGCGGGCCGGAGCGCTGGGGCCGTCTGTTGCGTCTGCCGCGGGCAGACTGGGGCAAGATGGTTGCTCATGCCGGGCTGGGTTTCACCATGATGGGTGTGGCAGGTCTGACGGCGTGGAAACAGGAAGACATCCGTGTCGCGCAGATCGGTGAGCCCTTCAGTGTGGGCAGCTACACACTGACGCTGAACGATGTGCGCCAGGTAGAAGGGCCGAATTACCTGTCCACGATGGGGTTTGTGACACTGTCCCAGAACGGGCGCGAGATTGCGCAGCTGACACCCGAGAAGCGCATCTATCCGGTGGCGCAGATGCCCACAACAGAAGCGGCGATCGACTATGATCTGGCGCGGGATGTTTACGTTGTGATCGGTGACGCGCAGGCGCAGGGTGGCTGGGCCGTGCGAACCTATATCAAACCACTGACGAACTGGATCTGGATCGGAAGCGGCCTGATGGCACTGGGCGGGCTGCTCAGCCTGTCTGACCGGCGGTTTCGTGTGGCCGCCGGCGCGCGAAAATCCCCACAGGGAGTGCCCGCCGAATGATACGCGTGCTTGCGCTGCTCCTGATGCTGTTGCCGGCACTGCCGGGCGTGGCGCTGGCCGTTCAGCCTGACGAAGTGCTCAGCAACCCCGTCCTGGAAGAGCGGGCGCGGGAGATATCAAAAGGTCTGCGCTGCCCGGTCTGCCAGAACGAAAGTATCGACGAAAGTCATGCAAACGTTGCCAGAGACCTGCGGCTGATGGTGCGCGAACGTCTGGTCGAGGGCGATACCGATGCACAGGTTGTTGATTTTGTGGTCGCGCGGTACGGCGAATATGTTCTCTTCCAGCCGACTGCGACCGGGGCCAACTGGCTGCTCTATGCCGCCGGGCCCCTGATGCTGCTGACTGCCCTCGGGCTGGGTTTTGTTTATCTGCGGGGGCGTTCAGACGCCGTTGCACCCCAGGAGGCGGCGCTGAGCGACGACGAAGCGGCCCGTTTGCGTGAAATCATGCGCGACTGACGCATCGTTTCTCTTTTCTGAACTGATCAGTTTGGTATGACTGTGCCGGAGACGCACACCGTGGGTGCTGCGGCGGGTCAGGAAAGGACACCTCATGGACTATCAGACGCTCATCTGCACAGAGCAAGCAGGCGTGGCCACCATCACGCTGAACCGGCCGGATCGGATGAACGCCCTGACCACGCAGATGCGTGCCGAAGTGGCCTATGCCGTGACAGAAGCAGGCAAGCGCGCGCGTGTCGTTGTGCTGACGGGCGCTGGTCGCGCGTTCTGTTCGGGCCAGGACCTTGGCGACCGGGTCGGGGCCGACAGCATCGATCTGGAGCGTACCCTGCGCGACGAATATGCGCCGATGCTGCGCGCGATTACCGAATGTCCGGTGCCGACGATTGCTGCTGTGAACGGCGCGGCAGCAGGGGCAGGTGCAAATCTGGCATTGGCCGCCGACGTGGTGATTGCGACCGAGAGCGCCTATTTCCTGCAGGCCTTTTCGCGCATCGGTCTGATCCCGGATGCAGGAGGCACCTGGATTCTGCCGCGCACCATGGGGGGTGCCAAGGCGATGGGGGCGGCGCTTTTTGCCGACCGTATCAGCGCACGCCAGGCAGACGACTGGGGCATGATCTGGGAGGCTGTCGCGGACAGCGATTTCGAAAAGACCTGGAAAGCGAGAGCAGCCCACCTGGCCGATGGGCCAACCGCAGCCTATGGCGCCATCAAACAGGTGATCCGGGGCAGCTGGGATAACAGCTTTGAGGACCAGATTGCGCTCGAAGCGCGCCAGCAGGGGCATTGCGGGCGCTCCCGCGATTTCAAAGAAGGTGTCCTGGCCTTTACTGAAAAGCGCGCCGCAAAATTCGAAGGCCGCTGAGCGGTCTCGCCGGACGCCTGCGGTTACACAAAACGCTCTACAAGCAGTACCTCGTCCGCGGTCAGACGCGGGCCCTCTGCACGGGCGATCACGGCCACCGCAACACCATCTGCGTGCACGGTCTGAACGCAGGCACCTGCATCGGTCACGGTAATTGACGGTGGTGTTTCGCCGTGGTCGTAAACAACTGCCACACGATCCTGGTCTGCATCCTCATCGTGGAACAACGCACATTCAGGGCCCGGCAGGCTCCTGCTGGCGATGGGCATCTGGCGCGCGAGGCCGGCTCTGGAGCCGGTTATCCGGGAGTGTCCCTGTGGCATATCGCTACTCTTTTCATACCATCCGGCGGTTTGAACGCCTGCCGGGGTTACTGACAAAAAGGCTGCCCCCTCAGCGGCCTGCGCAGACACACGCATTCCGGCAGCATCCGCTGCACAACCATCCCGAGAAGATTTACCCCCGCGACACCTGTATTTACTCAGCCGCAGGAGCCACGGTCAAGAAATCGGGTGTATTGGAGCGCGACCAGAAACAATGACATATTCCTGCCATTTTTCACGATGCGGTTGGTTTACAGTAGTGGTGCGTGTGGTCTGCGAGGGCAAAGGCGCGCGCCGAGCGATTCGCCGGCCTCACAGAAAAACGGGCCGCCTCGCAGGGCAGCCCGTTGTCGTCGCGGTCCCCTCAGACGGGTTCAGCGGTTTTCGATGTCAATATAGTCGCGGACCAGTTCACCCTGATAGAGCTGGCGCGGGCGCCCGATTTTGAGCTGGGGATCGCTGATCTGCTCTTTCCACTGGGAAATCCAGCCAACGGTCCGCGCCAGTGCAAAGATCGGCGTGAACATGGATGTCGGGAAGCCCATGGCCTCAAGTATGATGCCCGAATAGAAGTCCACATTGGGGAAGAGCTTCTTGTCGGCAAAGTACGGATCAGCAAGCGCCGCCGCTTCCAGCTCTTTGGCCACCTGAAGGATCGGATTGTTGTCGACACCCAGCAGTTCAAGTACCTCGTCGGCGCTTTCTTTCATCACTTTGGCGCGCGGGTCGAAGTTCTTGTAAACGCGGTGGCCAAAGCCCATCAGGCGGAACGGATCGTTCTTGTCCTTGGCACGGGCGATAAACTCGGGGATGCGGTCCGGTGTCCCGATCTCATTGAGCATCTCCAGGCAGGCCTGGTTGGCGCCACCATGAGCAGGGCCCCAGAGACAGGCAATGCCCGCCGCGATACAGGCAAAGGGGTTCGCGCCCGACGAGGACGCCAGACGCACTGTCGATGTCGAGGCGTTCTGCTCGTGGTCTGCATGCAGGGTAAAGATGCGGTCCATGGCGCGGCTGAGGATCGGGTTGACCTCGTAATCCTCGGCCGGAACAGCAAAGCACATGCGCAGGAAGTTCGACGCATAGTCCAGATCGTTGCGCGGATACACGAAAGGCTGGCCGATTGTATATTTGTAAGCCATTGCTGCGATGGTGGGCATCTTTGCGATCAGACGGATCGAGGCGACCTCGCGCTGCCACGGGTCACTGATATCGGTACTGTCGTGGTAAAACGCCGACATCGCGCCGACCACACCGACCATAACGGCCATCGGGTGCGCGTCCCGGCGGAAGCCGCGGAAAAAGTTCATCATCTGCTCGTGCAGCATCGTGTGGTTGGTCACACGGCTTTCAAAGTCCTCAAGCTCTGCGGGCGAGGGGAGCTCGCCATAGAGCAGCAGATAGCAGACTTCGAGATAGTGCGATTTGCCGGCAAGCTGGTCGATCGGATACCCCCGGTGCAGCAGCTCGCCCTCTGCGCCATCGATAAAGGTGATGGTGCTGTCGCAGCTGGCCGTCGAGGTAAAGCCGGGGTCGTAGGTGAACACACCCGCCTGAGCATAGAGTTTGCGGATGTCGAGAACGTCCGGGCCTGCGGTCGGAGAAAAGATCGGAAGATCGTACTCCTTGCCATCAATGGTCAGCTTTGCGGATTTTGTGCTCTCGGCCATCTGTCGTCCTTCCGGTCTGGGGGCGGTGAACCGCCGTAGGGCTTAAGACACAGGGAGATCCCTGCGTCCTGCCGTCGTGATCTGCGCGCTTGCATGCGGGGGGGTCCCCTGCGGCCTATTCAGCGGCATCGGTCAGCCGTGCGACGGTTTCTTCCTGTCCGAGCACCAGCATCATGTCGAAAACCGACGGTGTCACGGCACGTCCTGCAAGTGCAGCGCGGAGAGGACCGGCAAGTTTGCCGAATTTCGTCCCCTGAGCTTCTGCAAAGGCGTTGAGAACCGCTTCCAGATTTTCTCTGCTCCAGCTAGCATTTTGCAACTGCGGCGTCAATTCTCTCAGTATACCACGGGATACAGCATCGAGATTTTTCGCGGCCTTATCATCTGGTGTGATCGGGCGTGACGTTAACGCAAAGTAAGCTTTATCAAGGAGTTCAGGGAACGTTTTCGCCCGCTCTTTAACGCAGTACAGCGCACGTCCGAGCATTTCGGCCTGATCGGCATTCAACTCAGGCTGGTGGGCCGCGGCCAGGAAAGAAACCAGCTCTTGCTGCAATGCGGCATCATCGGCAGCAGCAATATGCTGGCCGCAGAGATTTTCCAGCTTTTTGAAATCCAGACGGGCAGGGCTTTTGCCAATTCCGCCCAGGTCAAACCACTCCCGCGCCTGCGCGTCAGAGAAAAACTCGTCGTCACCATGGCTCCATCCCAGCCGCGCAAGATAGTTGCGCATGCCCGCAGCCGGGTAGCCCATTGCCTGGTATTCCTGTGCGCCGAGCGCGCCGTGCCGTTTGCTGAGCTTTTTGCCGTCCGGTCCGTGGATCAGCGGGATATGCGCCCAGACGGGCACATCCCACCCCATCGCCTCGTAAATCATCATCTGGCGCGCGGCATTATTCAGGTGATCGTCCCCGCGGATCACATGGGTCACCCCCATATCGTGGTCATCGACAACAACCGCCAGCATGTAAACAGGTGTGCCGTCAGAGCGTAACAGGATCATGTCATCCAGCTGCGCATTGCTGATGGTTACATTGCCCTGGACTTCGTCGCGGATGATCGTTTCGCCGGACTGCGGTGCGCGGATACGGATGACAAAAGGCGCATCCGGATGGGTGGCCGGATCCGCATCGCGCCAGGGCGAACGAAAAAGCGTGCTTTCACCCTTTTCGCGCGCGGCATCCCGGAATGCCGCGATTTCCTCAGGCGTGGAAAAGCATTTGTATGCCTTCCCATCTTCCAGAAGCTGATGCGCCACGGCCGCGTGGCGCGGCGCGTTCTCAAACTGGCTGACGATGTCACCATCATGGTCAAGCCCCAGCCATGACATCCCCTCCAGGATCGCCTGCGTGGCCTCGGGTGTGGAGCGGGCGCGGTCTGTATCCTCGATCCGCAGCAGAAACCGGCCACCGCGGCCCCGTGCATACAGCCAGTTGAAGAGTGCGGTGCGCGCCCCGCCGATGTGCAGGAACCCTGTAGGTGAAGGGGCGAAACGTGTGACGACATCAGCGGACATAAGGCGCGTTTACCTTTCAGTAACCATGGGGGGATAAATCTGTGACCTCGTGTCTATCCAGTGCAGTGACCGGGGGCAAGGAGGTGCTGCGTGCAGGCCATGAGAGCCACACTGCTGATTCAGCGCGGCCACCTTTTCGAATGGGTGCCGGTCCTGCTTGCTGTGGGAATCGGGTGCTATTTCTCGCTGCGCTTTGAACCCTCCCTGGTTTTCCTGGCTGGCGTGGCCGCTGCCGGACTCGCACTGCTTTTGCTGGCACGGTTTCTGGGCGAGGCCTGGGGGCCGCTTGCCGTGGGTCTTGCGCTTGTGACGGGTGGTTTTATGCTGGCGGCGGAGCGCGCGCACGATGTCGCCGGGCCGGTGCTTGGCTGGCGCTACTACGGCCCGGTGGAAGGCCGGATCGTCAACATTGACCGCAGCAGTTCCGACGCTTTGCGCCTCACGCTTGATCAGGTGGTCATGGAGCGGATCTCTCCCGGACGAACACCGGCACGGGTGCGTATCTCTCTGCATGGAGACCAGACGGCCAGCGTCGATGCGGCGCCCGGATTGCGGGTGATGACCACGGCGCATGTATCGCCGCCGGGCGGACCGGTTGAGCCAGGCGGGTTTGATTTTCAGCGCCACGCCTGGTTTGGTCGACTGGGCGGCGTGGGTTATACGCGCGTGCCTGTTCTGGCAATTGCACCAGCCAGCGAAGGCGCCGCCGGGCTCGCGATCTTTCGTATGCGCATGGCGGCATCCGCGCGAGTGATGGAGGTGCTGCCCGGTGATGTTGGCGGTGTCGCGGTCGCGGTGACGACCGGCGCGCGGTCCGGCATCAGCCAGCAGGCGCTGGAGGACCTGCGGGCCAGCAATCTGGCCCATCTGCTGGCGATTTCCGGTCTGCATATGGGATTGCTCAGCGGTTTTGTCTTTGCTCTTCTGCGGGTCGTCATTGCGCTGATACCGCCTCTGGCACTGCGCATTCCCGCAAAAAAGGCAGCCGCCGTGGGTGCGCTGATGGCTGCCTCGGTGTATCTGGCACTTTCGGGCGGCAACGTCGCGACAGAGCGCGCCTTTATCATGGTCGCCGTGGCGCTGACGGCTGTGCTGTTCAATCGCCGCGCCATCAGTCTGCGCGGCGTGGCCATTGCCGCGACCATCGTTCTGATCCTGCGGCCCGAAGCGCTGCTGGGGCCTGGATTTCAGATGTCCTTTGCGGCGACAACTGCGCTTGTCGCGGTTTTTGGCTACATCCGGGATCACAAAGTCTCCACGGGTCCAAGATGGGCCATGCCGGTAACGGCAGTTCTCTTATCCTCGGGCATCGCAGGGCTGGCCACAGCCCCGATCGGTGCGGCGCATTTCAACGCCGTGTCACATTATGGACTGATAGCGAACCTGCTTTCGGTGCCGGTTATGGGCTCTGTCGTTGTGCCGGCGGCGGTTCTTGCGGGTATCCTGGCGCCATTCGGGCTGGACTGGATCGGGCTCTGGATCATGGGTCTGGGCCTGCAGTGGATCCTGTCGGTCGGCACCTTCGTGGCCGGGCTGGACGGAGCGCGGTCCTTTGTTGCGGGGCCTGGCAAGGCGGTTCTGCCGATGATCGCGCTGGGTTTTCTGTTCATGATTATCTGGCAGGGGCGGTTGAGGTCGCTGGGGGCAGTTCCGGTTGTGCTGGCCTTTCTGCTCTGGGTTCAGGCAGAACGTCCGCTGGGACTGATCGCGGAAAATGGAACACTTGTCGGCGTCATGACACCCGAAGGACGCGCTCTGAGCAAACCGCGCGGCGCGGGTTTCATTGCGAGCAACTGGCTGGAAAACGACGGGCAGCCCACCGAGCAGGAAATTGCCGCCAGCCGCTGGCCCGAGGGCGGTGCGGGGGTTCTGCCGGGGGGCGTCTCTGTCATTCATCTGTCCGGGAAAAAGGCGGTCGCGGGTTTCTCGGGCTGCGCGCCCGATGAGATTATTGTTGCCAGTTATGATCTGCCGTCAGAACACCGTGCCTGCGATGTTTTTGATCCGTCGCGGCTGCGGACAACCGGCGCTGTTGCGCTGGTTCCGGATGGTGACGGTATCCGGCTGGTGTCCGTGCGGGACACCACCGGTCACCGTCTCTGGACGCAGTGGAAAGACAGGCGGGACTGACCCCGCCCGGGATTTTCAGTAGGTGCGGATAAGTCCGACGAGTTTGCCCTGAACTTTCACTTTGTCTTCGCTGAAAACACGGGTCTCATAGGCCGGGTTGGCCGCTTCGAGCGCGATGCTGTTGCCATTGCGCATAAAACGTTTGAGCGTCGCTTCGTGGTCTTCCACCAGCGCCACAACAATGTCGCCGTTATCCGCCACCGAGGTTTCGCGGATCACCACAACATCGCCGTCATTGATGCCTGCTTCGATCATCGAATCTCCGCGGACTTCCAGCGCATAGTGATCGCCCTGGCCACTGATCATGCCGCCCGGAACAGCGACGCTGGCCGATTGCTGATTGATGGCTTCGATCGGCACACCCGCTGCGATACGACCCATCAGCGGCAGTTCGGTCGCATATGCGCCACTGACCGGTTGTGCGCCCGGGGGCGGTGGGCCGTCAGGGCGATCGCCGTCGATCACGCGGGGGGAGAAACCGCCCTGCGGCGCCCCACCGAGGGATTCGGGGAGTTTCACGATCTCTATGGCGCGGGCGCGGTGGGCAAGACGACGGATAAAGCCGCGCTCTTCCAGTGCCGTGATCAGCCGGTGGATACCCGATTTGGACCGCAGATCCAGCGCCTCTTTCATTTCGTCAAAACTTGGCGGAACACCGTCCCGCTGCAGTCGCCTGTTGATAAAGTCCAGCAAATCCAGTTGCTTCTTTGTGAGCATGTCCTGTCCCTTCGCCACGTGATGTGGGTTTGTTCTAGTCTTGTTCACGTTTTGTGTCAACTGTTCGTCAGAGTGGAATGTATTCCACGGTGTCTCCGGATTTCCTTGCCGGATCTCCGGGCGCGCGCACCAGCAGAGCATCAGCACCGGCAAGAACCGTCAGAAGCGAGCTGTCCTGGCTGCCGAACGGTTCCAGCCCATCAGGGCCAAGGCGCGCACGCATGTAATGTTCGCGCGGCCCGTTTTCGGGTACGTCACAGGCGAGGGATGTTGTCAGCCGCCGTGCAGGCCTGAGCGGTAATCCCTGCATGGCAGCCACAACCGGGGCCACAAAAACGGTCCCACAGACCAGCGCGGACACCGGATTGCCCGGCAGACCGATCATCGGCACGCCACCCAGCCGACCCGCCATCAGCGGTTTGCCCGGGCGCATCGCGACTTTGTAGAAGGATTGTTCCATGCCCATGTCCGCGGCCACACCCGCCACCAGATCATGATCCCCGACCGAGGCGCCACCGATGGTGATGATCAGATCGGCATCCGCGGCAAGGCGCAGAACCGTCTGCAGCGCGCTTTCGGTGTCCCGCGCGATGGGCATCATGCGCGGTCGCGCGCCGAGCGCTTCGAGTTGTGCGGCCAGGCCAAAGGTGTTGGACGCAATGATCTGATCCGGGCCGGGGGCCTCGCCGGGCATCACAAGCTCATCACCTGTGGCGATCAGTGCAACGGAGGGCGCCCGAAACACCGGCACCCCGGCAATATTCATCGCGGCAAGCAGGGCGACGTCGGCCGGCCCCAGCCTGCGGGGGGCGGACATCGTATCACCTGTACTGAAGTCACCACCGGCGGGACGGATATTGTCCTTGCTGCCGACATCCCGGCCCAGAGTGATCAGATCTCCCCGGCGCGTGACATCTTCCTGAATGACGACAAAATCTGTTCCTTCCGGCATCGGCGCGCCGGTGAAAATCCGCGTGCACTGGCCAGGTCCCACGGTGCCCTCAAAGCTGTGACCCGCAGCGGCTTCACCAATGACCCGGAACATGGCATCCGGTTCGACCTCAACACGCCGCAGCGCATATCCGTCCATCGAGGATGCCGCAAAGGGGGGCTGGGTGCGGGTTGCGGCGACATCGCGGGCCAGAACCCTGCCAGCAGCAGCCCGCAGCGGTACTGTTTCCGTCTCCAGGGGGCGGGCAAGCTCAGAGAGCGCATCGAGCGCCTCGGCGACACTGATCATGTGGCCTCGTACCGTCCGGATTTGCCACCATCCTTGAGCAGAACGCGGGTGCCGCCGATTTCCATGCCCTTGTCGACAGCTTTCGCCATGTCATAGACCGTCAGCGCGGCAACCGAAGCCGCTGTCAGCGCTTCCATCTCGACGCCAGTCTGGCCGGTTGTGCGCACCGTGGCTTCGATCGTGTATCCAGGCAGCTCCGGGTCAGGGGTCAGATCGACCGCGACTTTTGTGATGGGCAGCGGGTGACACAACGGGATCAGATCAGCGGTGCGTTTTGCAGCCATGATCCCGGCAAGCCGCGCAACCCCCAGAACATCACCCTTTTTTGCACGCCCTTCCTGAATAATATCAAAGGTTTCTGGCAACATCCTGATGTAACTTGACGCAACGGCGATACGGTCAGTGACCGCCTTGTCGCTGACATCGACCATATGGGCATCACCCCGGGCGTCAAAATGTGTGAGCTTGCCGGTCATGCTACATGCCCCCGGCTGTCACCGGAGAGGACAGCAGGTCGCGTGTGGCCGTTTCCACGTCTGCCTGGCGCATCAGGCTTTCGCCGATCAGGAAAATCCGCGCACCATAGCGCGCCATATCAGCCAGATCTTCGGGCGTGCTGAGGCCGGATTCCGCGACGATCAGCCGGTCTGCCGGCACATCGCGCGACAGCTTGCGCGTGGTATCCAGTGTTGTCTCGAAGGTTTTGAGATTACGGTTGTTTATCCCCATCAGGCGGCTTTTGAGACGGCTTGCGCGCTCCAGTTCTGCAGCATCGTGTACCTCCAGCAGGACGTCCATGCCCCAGTGGATCGCCGCGTCCTCCAGTTCGTCCGCCTGCGCGTCTGTGACGGATGCCATAATAATCAGAATACAATCCGCGCCCATCGCGCGCGCCTCTGCGACCTGGTACGGATCATACATAAAGTCCTTGCGCAGCACCGGCAGATCACAGGCAGCCCGGGCTTCGACAAGAAATTCTTTGGCCCCCTGAAAGCTGGGTGTGTCCGTCAGCACCGACAGGCAGGTGGCGCCACCTTCTGCATAGGCCTCTGCCAGTGTCGCGGGATCAAAATCTTCGCGGATCAGACCCTTGGACGGGCTGGCTTTTTTGATCTCGGCGATCAGCCCGTAACCGGAAATAGAAGCCTGATGCAGATTGTCCGCAAAGGGACGGACGGGGGCGGCGGCGCGCGCCTCGGCCTCGACATCCGCGAGCGGTTTGGCCGCCTTGTCGGCGGCAACTTCTTCCAGCTTATAGGCTTTGATTTTATCCAGGATGGTGTCTGTCATGATGTCTCCGGCGTGTTGGCCCAGTTTATGGCCTGATGGCCCTGCGCCTGCAACCACGCATTGGTGCGCGAAAAGGGGCGCGATCCGAAAAAACCACGGCGGGCCGACAATGGAGAGGGATGGGCAGTCATGATCTTCAGGTTCCGGTCCGCATCAACGTCTGCGGCTGACTTATGCGCGGCGGCCCCCCAGAGCAGATAGGCGCGCGGCGCATCTGCGAGCCTGTCCAGCACCTGTATTGTCAGCGCCTGCCACCCGAGCCTGGCATGCCCCCCTGCATCTCCTGCCGGCACCGTCAGACAGGTGTTCAGCAGCAAAACCCCCTGATCCGCCCAGAACCTGAGGTCGGCATTTGCGGGGCGTGTGCCGATATCTGCCTCCATCTCCTTGTAAATATTGCCCAGTGAGCGCGGCAGCGGGGTGACACCGGCGTCGGCAGAAAAGGCCAGACCGTGCGCATGTCCCGGAGTCGGGTAGGGATCCTGGCCCAGAATGACGACGCGCGTGGCATCAGGTGAGGTGCGCTCGAGGGCTGCAAACACCAGCGTCGCCGGCGGCAGGGTATTGCGGGTGTCCAGTGCCAGCGCCGCCTCGATATCCGGCAGCGTTTCGGTGAAAAACGGCAGATGCGCCCAGTCGCCCAGGCGGCTCAGATCAAAGCCGGTCACGTGGCCTGGGTGATCCGGGCCACCGCTTTGATGCAGTCCGATGCAGCACCGCTGTCGACAGACGTCCGGGCCATCCCGACCCCGGTTTTCAGATCGGGTGCGGCATCTGCCACAACAAGCGCCGCCGCCGCATTGAGCAGAACCGCATCGCGGTAGGCCGAGGCCTCGCCCGCCAGCAGAGCTTTGAAATCACGCGCGTTTTCTTCGGGTGTGCCGCCAACAATGGCTTCAAAGGGATGCACGGGCAGACCGGCGTCTTCGGGGTGGATTTCCATGTCGGTGACAGTGCCGTCCGGGTTCAGGGCGGACACCCAGCTGACACCGGTAATGGTCAGTTCGTCGGTGCCGTCAGAGCCATGCACGAGCCAGGCCTTTTCGGACCCCAGTGCACCAAGAGTTTCTGCCATAGGGCGGATCAGATCGCGGGCAAAGGCACCCGTCAGCTGTCGCTTTACCCCCGCGGGATTGGTCAGCGGGCCGAGGATGTTGAAAATCGTCCGGGTGCCGAGTTCGGCCCGTGTGGGCATGACATGGGCAATGGCCGGGTGATGCATCGGCGCCATCATGAACCCGATCCCCGCCTCTTTCAGGGCCGCCTCGACCACTGCGGGGCCGACCATCACGTTGATCCCCATCTGTGTCAGCGCATCGGCCGCGCCTGACTTTGAACTCAGGTTACGGTTGCCGTGTTTGGCCACCACCACGCCTGCGCCTGCGACCACAAAAGCCGTTGCGGTCGAAATGTTCAGCGTGCCCTTGCCATCACCGCCGGTGCCGACGATGTCCATGGCGCCCTCGGGGGCTCTGACGGCGTTGCATTTGCCACGCATGACCGCCGCTGCGGCCGCGTATTCATCGACAGTTTCGCCGCGGGTGCGCAGCGCCATAAGCAGGCCGCCGATCTGGCTGGGTGTGGCCTCGCCGTCAAAAAGGATGGCAAAAGCCTCTTCGGCCTGCGCTTTTGTCAGGGGGCCGTCCGCAGCCGCACCGATCAGCTGTTTCAGCGCGTCACTCATGCCGGGACCTTCATCTCATTCAGAAAATTCTGCAACAGCGCATGGCCGTGCTCGGAACGGATCGATTCCGGATGAAACTGGACGCCGTGAACGGGCAGCTCACGGTGTTGCAGACCCATAATGGTGCCGTCCTCCAGCTGTGCGGTAATTTCCAACGTGTCGGGCAGGCTGGCCCGCTCGACCACCAGAGAATGGTAACGCGTCGCGTCAAAGGGGCTGGGTAGCCCTCTGAAAAGCCCTGTTCCGCTGTGGGTGATGTGGCCCAGTTTGCCGTGAACAATCTCATCTGCACGGACAACCCTGCCGCCAAAGGTCTGCCCGATGGTCTGGTGGCCCAGGCAAACCCCCATCAGAGGCGTGCGGGTTTCAGCCGCCGCCTGTGTAAGGGCCAGGCAGATTCCCGCCTGATCAGGATCACAGGGACCCGGCGACAGCAGAATGCCCGCAGGGTTCATCCCCATCGCTTCCTGCACATCCAGGGTGTCATTGCGGCGGACCACAATATCTGCGCCAAGACTGCCCAGATAGTGTACGAGATTGTAGGTAAAACTGTCGTAGTTGTCGATCAGCAGCAACATGTCCAAAACTTTACTTTCAGGGCTGGAGGACGCCCCCCCAGACACGGTATATATCGCGCATACATGTTCAGGGATGGTAGCCTGCGTCAAGAGGTGGCGCCGCCCGGAACGAGCCGGATAACCCGCAGGACGGCTGGCAGGGTGCCAACCCGCCGCCGGGGTATGACAAACTGAGAGGACGGGCTGAGCGTGGCCAGAGGTTTTATCAGAGGCGTGTTGTGGGGCAGCTGCGTCAGCCTCAGCGGCGTCGTACTGCTTTCCATATTCACTGACAGACCGGGACCGGTTGTGGCGCCTGCACAGACGGATGATGCCGTTGTTGCGGCGGCACCGGTTGATGATACGACGATCCAGCCAGTGGAAAACGGGAATGACACGCCGGTGGCCCCGCTGCGTTCTGCGCCGGAGCCGGACACTCTGGCCGGCCTGCGGACCGATGACCTGACGCCCGCTGCTGTTCCTCTGGCCGGTGATGTGTCGGCCCTCGGTAAACCAGCGCCCGCTGGCGGAGAGGGATCTCTGACAGCGCCGGCGGTTGACGCGCCGGTCGCGGGGGGCGGGCAAACCAGCAGTCTGAGTGTTCCGTCCGCTGAACCCTCGGTCAGTGTGTCTACGGACCCGGCCAGCCCGCCAGCCGCCAAAGAGCAGGGCGATGTTGCCGCGGAAGCGACCCCCGGTCCTGAAACGGGTCCGGCACAACCGGTTGCGCCGGTTGTTCAGACCGAGATTGCCGGTCTTTCTGCCCCTTCGACCGGGACGACCGTACCCGCCCCGGCACCGGATGAAACATCAATATCCGCAGATCCTGCCCAGCCACCGGCGCCCCGCGTCCCGGTGCAGCAGTCTGCGTTCGCCGCAGCCGGACCCGAGGTATCACCAGAACCTGTTCAGCCGGCGATACCTGAAGCACCGGTGGTTTCCGCGGGCTTTGCGGCGTTGTCCGCTGCAGGTACAGACGAGAAAGCGGAATTCGTGACGCCCGCACCCGCATCAGAACCAGAGGTTGCACAAGTGGCCGGGGCGGACACATCGACCGCGGGCGTTCCGTCGGCACAAACGCTTCCTGTGGACGTCCGGGCACCTGCGCCCGGTACCGGTGACGCGGGTGTGAGTGACCCTGCTCCTGAAACTGCGCCGACAATACAAACGTCTGTCGGGCAGCCTGACGCCGGCAGCAGCATCCCGGATGAGGCCGCCGCAATTGCGGATACGTCATCGGGCCCACCGTCTGCTGAAAACGATGCTGTACCGGCACCTGCCGTGCCCGGAACGTTGCAGGGCACGCTGGGCAACCTTGCCCAAGGGGTCCGTACAAACCGCCTGCCAAATCTCGGCGCGGCGGCGGAAGAAGAGGAGACGGCCGCTGAACCGGCAGAGCCGGAAGCCGAGGCAGGGGAAGCCGCGGTAATCACGGCACCGACCGGTGCAAAACCGGTCGAAAAATACGCGCGGCCTGCAGACAACCCGGACGGCAAGCCGGTCATGGCCATTGTTCTGATGGATACGGGTGCCGATCTCTCTGCCGGCACGATTGGTCTGCCGGCGTTGCGCAGCTTCCCATACCCGGTGAGTTTTGCTGTCGATGCGACGCTTCCTGATGCGGCGGAACGGGCGGCGGCCTATCGCGCTGAAGGGTTCGAGGTACTGTCCCTTGTCAACCTTCCAGCAGGTGCGGTGGCAAGTGACGCGGCGGTGACGCTCTCTGCTGCGCTGGACGCCGTGCCGGAAGCTGTAGGTGTTCTTGAAGGGCCCGGAACCGGCGTGCAGACCACCCGGGAAGCCAGTGAACAGGTCACCGGCAGTCTGGCAGACAGCGGCCACGGATTTGTCACACAGAACCGCGGCCTGAACACTGTACAGAAACTCGCCGCACGTGCCGGTGTGCCGTCGGCGGTGGTGTTCCGCGACTTTGACGGTCAGGACCAGTCGCCGGCTGTCATCCGCCGTTTTCTGGATCAGGCGGCATTCCGCGCGTCTCAGGAAGGTGGTGTGGTGATGCTCGGCCGTTTGCGCGAAGAAACCGTTTCAGCACTGCTGGTATGGGCACTTCAGGACCGTGCCGGCCGGGTGGCGATTGTCCCGGTGAGTGCCGCACTTTCGGTTCAGGAAAGCCTCTGATCAGGCAAGCCTTGCTTCCTCGGCCTGTGTTTCTCGGTCGCGGTACCAGGCTACGAACGCATCTTCCGGCATTGGCTCGGCAATCAGAAACCCCTGCATGATCTGGCATCCCAGGTCGCGCACCACGTCCAGCTGCGCCGAAGATTCCACGCCCTCGGCAACGATGATCATACCCAGCTTTTCTGTCAGGCCCACCAGAGCGCCGATAATGCTTTCCGCCCGGTTTTCCGGAACCGGTGAAATCAGCGACCGGTCGAGTTTGAGCCCGCTCAACCGGAGGTGAGACAGGGTAGAGATCGAGGCGTAACCGGTGCCGAAGTCGTCGAGGAAAACATTGAACCCGCTGTCTGCAATGCGATTGACGATGGATACCGCAACGTCCTCTCCGCTCTCCACGACGGTGGATTCCAGAACCTCCAGTGTCACATCAGACGGCGACAGGTAACGCTCTTTTACGGCCTGCATCATGCGATCAGGCAGGTGCACGTCGCGCAGTGTCGCAGGCGAGGCGTTAAAAGAAATCCGGGGCAGCGCCACGCCGCCTGCACGCACACGCTCCAGCAGATCAAGACCCTCCTGCAGCATCAGCATGTCGATCTGGTTCAGCAGGCCTGCTTCGTCTGCAGCCGCCATGAACAGGGCGGGTGGGATTACACCGCGTTCAGGATGTGCCCAGCGGACAAGGATTTCGCCGCCCAGCAATCTGCCGGTGCCGGTGCAGACCTGTGGCTGAATGTAGGGCCGGAACTGGCCTTCATCGAAACCGCGTCTGATTTCCTCGAAGAGAATGTTGCGGGTCTCAATATCGGTGCGCATCTCTTCAGAATACCGGCAGACAATGCCCCGTCCGCCGCGTTTTGCACGGTAGAGGGCAAGATCAGCCTCCAGCAGCAGCTGGTCCTGTGTCGCGGTGGAGGAACTGGCGAAGGTATAGCCGATACTGGCGCCGATCCGGCAGGGTTTGCCCTTGATCACGAGCGGTTCACTGACTGACCGGACAATGTTGTCCGCCAGCGTTTCCACGAACCTTGGTGCGGCGCGGGATGTGATCACCATGACGAATTCGTCGCCGCCGATACGTGCAATAAAGTCGTCAGGCTTTCCGTGCTTGCGCAAAAGCCGGGCAACCCGGACCAGTACATCGTCACCGGCTGCATGCCCAAGCATATCGTTTACCGATTTGAAGTAGTCGAGATCGATTTTCAGAAGGCAGATCCCGACATCTCCTTCGGCGCTGTTTTGTGGCAACCGCGTCATATAGCTGTTGAGCGCGCGGCGGTTTGCGAGACCCGTCAGCACATCATGTGTGGCCGCGTAGTTCAGTGATTTATGCGCCTGGTACAGTTCCTGGTTTCGTGCCTGCATCCTGCGGAAAGCGGCCTGGAGCTGGTTCTTTCGGCGCTCCAGACGTCTGATACTGCGGTTGACGCTGATCTGTGCGGGCAGAAAAATCAAAAGGGCCTCGATCGCGAGTACGATAACAGCACTGACGAATGCCGCGTTCTGAATGCGCTTTAGCCTCAGCAACTGTTGCGCAAGCCGTCCTTCCAGCAACGCGACCATGCCATCCAGCCGGTCCAGCAGTTCTGTCTTGGCCCAGAAGTTCAGTTGCTCGCGGATGTTTTCCCGCTCTGTGCCGCCGGATTGCGGAAAATAGATCGCCATGGCCGCAAATCGCTGTGTGAGACTGTCCAGAGGCATTTCGCCGGTTTCAGAATAATACGTCCTGACTTCTGCAGGCAGATCGGTTCTGGCGCTCAGTTCACGGTGCATCTTTTCAAAGGCTGAAGCAGAGGCGGCGAGACCATCTTTGCCACTCTGACTGCCGGTTTCTGCGTATCTGTTCATGTAAAAGAGAATGCGCTGGCTCAGCATGCGCTGATCGCCTGCGATGCTCACTAGTTCTGCGTGCGTTTCCAGCATGCGGACGCTCTTGAGCGAGACTGCATGTACTGTGCCCAGCATCGCCGCCACGAAGATCACGGCGATTACATATCGTCTCCAGAGTCGCTGTGGCCTGGAAATACAGATTTTCAGAAGTGCGCGCAGTACGGCAGGTTTCCATAGCCAGGATCGGGGGGCCATATTTCTCACTCTCGTCAGATCAGGCCTTTGCAGACCGTCACAATACGGGAACGTAATGACGCAGGATCATTGAGGAAGTTTCAAAAGCCGTCGGATCGGAGGGCGCAAAATGTCTTCGATTTAAAACAAATCTGCAGTGCCGGAGCGTTCAGATGATTTCATCCTCATCAAAAAGCGGGTCGCTTTCGAGCTGCGCCGCAAGACCCTCGACCGTGTCCTCTGCGGCGGTCGGGCTGAGGGCTGCAAGATGAAAGACCGCGTCCCCCTCGTTGACCACAGGCAGAATGGCCCGGCCGATCAGGATGCCGTCAGACGGAGCAATAAGGTCTGTTTCGATCCCGCCAAAAGGGTCAGAGACACTGGCCAGCACATCACCGGCACTGACGGTTTCGCCCTCGGCACGGAAGGTGCGCAGCAATCCACCCGCAGGCGCGCGCAACCAGGTGGAGGACTTGCACAGGTAGGGTCGTGCGCGCGCCTTGGAGATCCCGCGCGCGGGCAGCATATCAAGGCTGCGCAACACGCGCAGGATACCTGCAACACCCGCCCGCACCGCCATTTCGTCAAAGCGCAGCCCTTCACCGGCCTCATAAAGCAACACAGGTGTGCCGCGCTCTGCAGCCTCGGCGCGCAGCGAGCCGTCGCGCAGCGGTGATGTCAGGATCACCGGCGCGCCGAAAGCTTCCGCCATCGCCGCCGTTTTGCTGTGACCGGGCGACACCCTGATCTGAGGCAGGTTTGTGCGGTGGACCGCCGCTGAGTGCAGATCAATGCCGGTATCACAGCGCAGAACCACCTCGTTGAGGAAAATATGCGCCAGCCGTGATCCCAGAGATCCCGACGGATGCCCGGGGAAACACCGGTTCAGGTCACGCCGGTCGGGCAGGTACCGCGACCGGTTCAGAAACCCAAACGAGTTGACGATGGGCACCACCAGCAGCGTACCCCGGAGCGATTTCAGCTGGGGCGCGCGCAACAGCCGTCGCACGATCTCTACGCCGATGACCTCGTCGCCATGCACCGCTGCCGAAACAAACACCGTCGGGCCCGCGCGTCTGCCGTGGTGAACACGCACGGACAGGCTGACCGGCGTGTGATCGGGCATGCTCGAGACAGGCAGGTGAACCGTATCCGCGTTACCCGGCGCGATGCGGTGGCCCGCTATCTCAAATGAGGCGCGGGCCACGGATCAGCTGTTCCCGTCGCCGGAAAAGCGCGCCGCATCCGCTGCTGCGCGCCGGATCGCGTTGGATTTGTGCACTGTTTCCATATATTCAGCCTCCGGATCGCTGTCATAGACAACACCGCCACCGGCCTGAATATAAAGCTTTTTGTCCTGCACGACGGCGGTACGCAGCGCGATACACATATCCATGTCACCGCCCGCGCTGAAATAGCCGACACCGCCGCCGTAGACGCCGCGTTTTTCGGGTTCCAGCTCGTCAATGATCTCCATCGCACGAACCTTGGGGGCCCCGGAAACCGTGCCTGCAGGCATGCCCGCAAAGAATGCATCCAGCGCGTCCTTGCCCTCGTTCAGCTCGCCCACAACGTTCGAGACGATGTGCATCACGTGGCTGTAGCGCTCGACGATGAATTCTTCGGTCGGGCGCACCGTGCCGATTTTTGCAACCCGGCCCACATCGTTGCGGCCCAGATCAAGCAGCATCAGGTGTTCGGCCAGCTCTTTTTTGTCGGCCAGCAGATCGGCTTCCAGCGCGCGGTCCTCTTCTGGTGTCGCACCGCGTGGGCGGGTGCCGGCGATCGGGCGGATCGTGACCTCCTGACCAAAGACACGCACCAGAATTTCCGGGCTGGCACCGATCACCTGAAACCCACCGAAGTTGAAATAGAACATGAACGGCGACGGATTCGTGCGCCGCAGCGAGCGATAAAGCGCAAATGGATCCTGCGGGAAATCCTGGGTCCATCGCTGGGCCGGGACAACCTGAAAAATGTCACCGGCAACAATGTAGTCGCGCGCCTTTTCCACTGCGGCCTTATAGCCTTCGCGGGTAAAGTTACTCACCGGGTCACCGGGGGGGACGGCATCGCCAAGATCGCGTGTTGCCGCAGGCATCGCCCGTTCCAGATCCCGTACGGCGTCCATGACCCGCTCGGCGGCCTGGGCGTATGCCGCACGTGCCGATTGTCCGTCAGAGGCCCATGCCGGTGAGACAACGGTGACTTCACCCTTGACGCCATCCAGAACGGCGACGACCGAGGGGCGCAGCATCACAGCATCCGGCAGGCCCAGCGGATCGGGGTTGATATGGGGCAGGTGCTCCACCAGGCGCACCATGTCATAGCCCAGATACCCAAAGAGCCCGGCGGCCGCCTGGGGCAGATCCTCGGGCAGGTCGATCCGGCTTTCGTCAATCAGCGCGCGCAACGCATCCAGCGGGTTGCCGTGCATCGGGGCAAAGGCCGCCGCATCATACCGCGCGGAACGGTTCACCTCGCTGGTTTCGCCACGACAGCGCCAGACGAGGTCCGGCTTCATACCGATGATCGAATAACGCCCGCGCACTTCTCCGCCTGTAACGGATTCCAGAACAAAGGCGTCCTTCTGTGCACCGGTGAGTTTGAGCATCAGCGAAACGGGCGTATCAAGGTCCGCCGCAAGGCGGGTGTAGACGATCTGGTTGCGGCCTGCAGAATAGGCGGCCTCAAACGCATCGAATTCCGGTGTCAGTGCCATGCCGGGATCAGGGGAAGTTGACGTGCACGGCCTGCAGGGCCTGCGGGTTGATCTGAGGGTCCGCACGGCGGGTGACATCCGCGCTGTAAATATCGAACAGGTCCTGTGCCAGCGTATCACCGGCCTGTTGCGCCAGCTGTTCGCGCAGGCGGGCATTGTCTTCGTTGTCTGCCGGTGCTGCCGTGCTGTCGAGCCGGACAATGATGACGCTGCCGGGGCCTTCGACCACGCGGACCTCACCGGGTTCCATCCCGAAGACGGTGTTCATAAAACCCGCGGGTGTGCCGCCGACAAAGTCGCTGCGGATGAGGTTTTCCTCGACGACTGCATCGTATCCCAGATCGGCAAAGCTGGTGCCGCTCTCCAGTTGCGGAAGCGCGGTTTCAACCTGTGCAGCCAGCCGGGCAGCGGTTTCGGTGGCCTGCCAGTGGGCAATCACGTCTGCGCGTGCGTCCTCAAAGGGCTGCGGGCGCGGGGGCAGAACGTCGTCCAGACGCAGTGCGAACAGACCGCCATCATCCAGTCGTTCGATTGCCGGGAAATCCTCGGCGCTCACCTGAGCGGCCTGGGCGCGGAAAGCCTCATAGGCTGCGACACCTTCATCCGTGGCAGCGGTCCAGTCGATCTGGCCGAGGACCATGTCGGTATCGGTGTCGAGTTCCTCGAGCGTGGCACCACCGGCCAGCATGTCATCGAGGTTCTGAGCCTGAGCATCCACCAGGCGCTGTGCGCGGTCGTTTACCAGTGCCGGGCGGAGAATTTCCTGTGCATCCTCGAAGGATGTTTCCTGCGCCGGGAGCACAGCGTTGATCCGGAAGAGCGCTGACCCCAGAGAACTGGGGAGAGGGCCCACCACGTCACCGACCGAGGCTGCGAACACAGCCTCGCCCGCCTCGCCAAGGTCAGACAGGCTGACATCACCAAGATCCACGTCCTGCAGGGTCAGGCCACGCTCTTCTACCAGATCCTCGAACCCGGTTTCGTCGCCAAGTTTTGCCAGTGCAGCAGAGGCGGAGGCCTCGTCAAGATAGGCCAGCCGTTCCACCAACCTGCGCTCGGGCATGTTGAACTCAGCAGAGCGGGCCTCGTATTGCTCGCGCAGCACGGCTTCTTCGATTTCCACTTCGTCAATCAGCATGTCGGGTGTCAGGATCGCATAGGTGATCCTGCGGGTCTCCGGCAGCGTGAAATCGTCGATATTCTCGTCGTAGTACGCGCGCAGTGCTGCATCGTCGGGCACCTGCAGCGGTGCCTCAAGGTCGTCAGCGCCCAGGGCGGTCCAGGTAAAGCTGGCGCGCGCTGCAACATAAGTCATCAGTGTGTCCACGTAGGTATCGGGCATCTCCACGCCGCTCAGAACTGCACCCTGCAGCAGCGTGCGTGCGACTTCCTCGCGCAACTGGACCTCAAACTGGCTTTCGGTCACGCCATTCTGCTGCAGTGCAAATCTGTAGGCCTCGCGGTCGAACTCACCGTTCAGCCCCCGGAATGCACCGATGCTCAGAATGCGGTCACGCAGGTTTTCGTCACCGATCGAAATGCCCATAAGGGATGCCTCGTGATCGAGTGCGCGATTGGCCACCAGACGCTGCAGGACTGCTCGGTCGAGGCCGATTTCCTGTGCGCGTGCAAAGGGCAGGACCTGACCGCTCTGTTGCTGAAACGCCTGAATTTCCTGCTGGAGACCACGGAAATAGGCCTCGACGGGCAGGCTCTTGTCACCGACGGTACCGATACTGCGGATATTGCCCGACAGGTTGGTCGCGCCAAAGCCGGCGAGGCCCAGAAAAAGCAGACCCATAAGGATCCACATCGCCGTTTTCGATAAGCTCTTTCCAGCAGCCATCCTGACCTCTCATCCACAGGGACATTGTTGTTGCAGCACTGTCTATGCGCAGGCGCGGGCAGGGGCAAGGGGCAGGGCGCGTCAGCCGGTCACCGAAGCCAGGCGTGCGTAAAATGCGCCGATGCCGGGCACGTCGAGATTGGCAAAGGCAATCCGCAGTTGTCGCGCGCCGGCAGGATCATCGCCGGGACAGAACATCGTGCCGGGCAGGCACAGAATACCCTGTTCCCGCACCAGCCTTGGTGCCAGTGTCGCCGAGCTTTCGGCGAAGGGATGCGACATATACGCGAAATAGGCGCCGACACCCATCAGCGACCATCCACGCTCCGCCATCGGAGTAAAACCCGCCTCAATGGCCGCGCGCCTGCGCAGGATCTCATCCCGCTCGCCGGCGAGCCAGTCATCGAGGTTCTGCATGCCCCAGAGGGCCGCATACTGACCGATCTGTCCGGGGCAGATTGCCACGGTATCCAGAAACTTTTCGGCCTGCGCGAGGCGGGATGCACTGGTAACCAGGGCGCCAACCCTGTGGCCGGTCAGCCGGTAGGCCTTGGAAAAGGAGTACAGATGGATCAGCGTGTCGTGCCAGTCAGGGTCATGAAACAGATCATGCGGCGCCCCCGGTTGACTGTGAAAGTCGCGGTAGGTTTCATCGACAATCAGCGCGATGCCACGGGCGCGCGCCAGATCAAAAAACGCGCGCAGCAGCTCTGCCGGATACTCGACGCCTGCCGGGTTGTTTGGGGAAACAAGCGCAATGGCGCGCGTGCGGTCCGTGATCAGCACGGCAGCGGCCTGCGGGTCCGGCAGAAGTGCGGCACCGGTGGGCAGCGGAACACTGCGCACACCCGCCATATCGAGCCACATTTTGTGGTTGAAATACCAGGGCGTCGGAAGGATTACTTCGTCGCCTTCGGTGCAGAGCGTGGAAATCGTGGCGGCAAAAGCCTGATTGCAGCCTGACGTAATCGCCACCTGCGCCGCTGATACACTGCCTTTGTAGATGGCTGCCGTCCGGTCGGCGAGGCCCTCTCTGAGCGCAGGCATGCCGAGTACAGGTCCGTAAAGATGTGCATCGTCGCGGGTGAGTGCCGCATCGGCCATTGCCTGACGCATTCCGTCAACCGGCGGGTCCACGGGGGCTGCCTGACTGACATTGATCAGTGCGCGGCCGGGGGGAAACTCGACGCCATCGAGCCAGCGCCGCGCTTCCATGACCGGCGGAGCAAAAGTACTTGTGGTTCTCGTCTCAGACATCTGATCTCCTGTCACGCCGGGTCAGGTGGCGGGGGGCGCTGGCGGGATATTGCGCACCTGAAGCCGCAGAAGGTGCTGTAGTGGTCCGGCGCTGAATACCCCCGCCGCAAGCGGAAGGTTCTGCTTTGCCGGGTCAGTCTGTGCCGCGGTAGGGTTCAACATACTGCAGGGCCATATCCCAGGGGAAAAAGATCCATGTGTCCTGGCTGACGCCGGTAATGAAGGTGTCGACCTGTGGTTCGCCCTGAGGTTTCGCGTAGACGGTGGCGAAATGCGCCTCGGGGTACTGCGCGCGGACCAGCTCCAGCGTTTTGCCGCTGTCTACGAGGTCGTCAATGATCAGAATACCTGTGCCGTCGCCCATCATCTTTGCATCAGGTGCTTTCAATACCTGTGCATCACGGCGCTGGTCGGCTTTGCCGCCTCCGGAATGGTAAGAAACGACCGAGATCGTGTCGACGACGCGGATGTCCAGTTCGCGCGCCACGATCATCGCCGGGGCCATACCGCCGCGCGTGATGGCCACCACTGCGCGCCAGGCGCCGTCATCAGGGCCCTGACCGTCAAGGCGCCATGCCAGTGCGCGGCTGTCGCGGTGGATCTGGTCCCAGCTGATATGAAACCCTTTTTCATGTGGCAGGCGGCCAGGGTCTTTTGACGTCATGGTTCAGTTACCTCTCAAGCAGCAGGCGAAGGCCCAGAGCACCCAGCACAGTGGCTGCGATCCGGTCCAGAAGGGGTTTGGCACTCAGATAGCCCCGTCTGGCAGGTCCACTGGACAGCAGCACGGCAAAGAGCGTGTAGAAGAGGATCTCAAGCACCATATGATTAATGACGATCACGGCGATATCGCCGGTTGCAAGCCCCTGTGGAAAGACCACAAGGATCACCGCAGCCGCAAAGAGCATGGACTTGGGATTGCCCGCATTGACCAGAAGGCCGGAAACAAAGGCCCGACCGCGGGGCGTGGCACTGTCGGCAAGAGGGTCCCGTGCGCGGCGCCAGGTCTGCAGGGCGATCCACAGAAGATACACCGCGCCGGCAGTTTTCAGGATTGTGTATGTCCAGGGAAAGAGACGGAAAATGCTTTCCAGACCCAGAAGGGCCGCCAGCGTCCAGGATGCCGCGGCGACGCCAAGGCCCGCACCTGTGGCGATACCCGCCGCACGCCCGGCGCTGACGGTGGTCCTGATGAAATAAAGCAGCGCAGCCCCGGGGCTGGCGATGGCCGCCGCCAGTACCAGATTGAAGGCAATCAGGCTCTCGGGGCTCACCTGGTCAGTCCCTGCTCATATCAGGTGCATCAACCGCTTTCATGCCGACCACGTGATATCCCGCGTCCACATGCAGGTTTTCGCCCGTCGTGCCCGAGCCGAGATCACTCAGCAGGAACAAAGCTGCCTTGCCAACGTCATCGGTGGTCACATTGCGCCGCAGGGGCGAGTTGTATTCGTTCCACTTCATAATATAGCGGAAATCACCGATGCCGCTTGCCGCAAGCGTTTTGATAGGTCCGGCAGAAATAGCATTCACACGAATGCCGTCCTTACCCAGATCCTCGGCCAGATACTGGACTGACGCCTCAAGCGCTGCTTTGGCCACGCCCATGACGTTATAATGCGGCATGACCTTTTCCGCGCCATAGTAGGTGAGTGTCAGGCACGAACCGCCCGGGTTCATCATCTTTTCGGCACGCTGAACAACGGCTGTGAACGAATAAACCGAAATATCCATCGACAAGGCAAAGTTTGCGCGGCTTGTGTCGACATAGCGACCGCGCAGTTCATTTTTGTCGGAAAAGCCGATGGCGTGGACCACAAAGTCGATGGAGCCCCATTTTTCCTTCAGCGCGTCAAACAGTGCGTCGATCGACCCTTCGTCGCTGACATCGCAGGGCAGGACGATATCACTGCCCAGTTGTGCCGCCAGGGGGTCCACCCGCTTTTTCAGCGCGTCGCCCTGGTAGGAGAACGCAAGCTGTGCGCCGGCATCGGCGCATGTTTTTGCGATGCCCCAGGCGATCGACTTGTCGTTGGCCAGCCCCATGATCAGCCCGCGTTTGCCCGCCATCAGATCGTTTGCCATGATCACCCCCTGCAAAATTCATAAGTCAGTCTCTGACCTTTAGGCGATTGGCAGGGGGCCATCAAGATGTCGCGGTGGCCTTGACCTTTCCGGCACAACAGCCACCTGTTGTGCGCGACGGACACCGATGGAGCATATCAGATGGAAAAGCGGTCAGGAAAATTTGCAGGCGACGATCCGTTTGCCATCGCGCGGCGCTGGCTGGAAGAGGCCACCGAAAGTGAGCCCAATGACCCCAATGCCATCGCCCTGAGCACTGTAGATGCAGACGGGCTGCCCAACGCCCGGATGGTGCTGCTCAAGGCGATCGAAGACGATGGTTTCGTTTTCTACACGAACTACGGCAGCGCCAAAGCCGGCGAACTCGACAGCGCGGGGAAGGCGGCCTTTGTGATGCACTGGAAATCGCTGCGCCGGCAGATCCGTGTGCGCGGTATGATCGACCGCGAGGACGGGCCGGCGGCTGACGAGTATTATGCCTCGCGGTCTCTCAAAAGCCGTCTTGGCGCCTGGGCATCAAAACAGTCGCAGCCGCTGAGCAGCCGCAGCGCGCTGATGGCCGAAGTCGCCCGTGTCACGGCCCGTCATGGTACCGACCCGGCGCGCCCGCCATTCTGGGGCGGCTACAGGATCACGCCCGTAGAAATTGAATTCTGGGCGGACGGAGATTTCCGGCTGCACGACCGTTTCGTCTGGAGACGTGCATCTCACGAAGCTGAATGGAGCGTGCAGCGCCTGAATCCGTGAAGCAATTGCTTCAGAAACAGGGCATTTTCCGGTTTGTGTATTTTTGCACAGTTAATGTGCGCATGTTGTGACGCACCTTGCTTTCAAAGGCTTGCAGGAGCGTCCTCCCGCCTCGCGGGAAAAATTAACCCTTTCACAATCCGGTGATGCTTGCGACAGTGCATAATTGGGAATACGAGCCCTAATTAAGGTGCACAGGCGCGTTTTTGGTTGATAGATGAAAGCCTTTTCGCGCAAGAGTGTGGTATAGTGGCCCAGGAGTCCGGGAAGAGAGTGCGTGAACGAAGCGGCTGAAATCGCGACACCCGTATCGGGAATGGTCAAATGGTTCGATCCTGTAAAGGGGTTCGGATTTGTTGTGGCTGACGAGGGCGGGCCGGATATTCTCCTTCACGTGAACGTCTTGCGCAATTTCGGACAGAGCTCGGTTGCTGACGGCGCGCGGGTCGAACTGGAGATCCAGCGCACTGACCGTGGTGTTCAGGCGACTCACGTTATTGCACTTCACCCACCAGACACCGGTGACAGCGCCGGCCTGTCTGACATTGCAGCCCTCGATCCTGAGGTTGTTGCCGGCGCGCCGCTGGAACCGGCCCGTGTGAAATGGTTCGATAAAGGCAAGGGCTTTGGTTTCGCCAATATCTTCGGTCGCCGCGATGATATCTTTCTCCACATGGAGGTTCTGCGCCGTTCGGGGCTGTCAGATCTGGCACCCGGAGAGGCTCTGGCGCTGCGCGTTATCGAGGGCCGCAGAGGTCACATGGCCGCGGAAGTTTTCGCATGGGAAGCCGCACTCGACCGCGACGAGGAATGATTCTCAGGTTTGCGGCCGTTCTGGTTCTGCTGGCGGGGCCTGTGGCGGCACAGACGTGTCGCGATGGTACGGTCTATCTCCGCGGAGACTGGGGATCCGCGCGTTTCACCGTCGAAATAGCAGATGATCGTTCCGAACGCGCTCAGGGGCTGATGCATCGTGAAAGCATGCCTGCATCGGCGGGAATGCTGTTTATTTATCCTGCACCGCAGAGTCTCTCCTTCTGGATGCGCAACACGCTCATACCCCTGGATATGATCTTTATCGATCCGCAGGGTATTGTGCGCCACATTCACCATCGCGCCGTGCCGCTTGATGAAACGCCGATTCCCGGCGGCAGGGGGCTCACCCATGTGCTCGAGATCAACGGCGGTATGTCCAAAGCGCTGGGAATTACGGTCGGATCGCAGGTGCGTCACCCGTCTTTTGAACACTCTGATGCTATCTGGCCCTGTTAGGGCTTTTCAAATCATGTCAGCCGGTCTATGTGGGCGCAGTCGGAGCGTGGCGCAGCCTGGTAGCGCACCTGTTTTGGGTACAGGGGGTCGGAGGTTCGAATCCTCTCGCTCCGACCACTTTCAGATTTTTCTGTAATACTGACGGGCGCAGAACCGCTGTGGCTCAGGTCTTGCCAGGCGAGGTTCCGGACGCCTGCTGCTCAGTGACGGACTGCGACTCGATCCGTCGCTTGAGATCAGAATCCCCGGCGTTCCGCAGAATCCGAATGCACAATATGTGGTGTTGCTCCTGGCCGTCCTGTGACTAACCTCACCATATATGGGGAGGGTTGATGCAGTCGCGCCACGGCGGTGCCATAAAACTGTAACATCCGGTGAATATCCTTACCGGTCGGGTTCATTCGTTTACCTTTTGATAACGAATGTCTCAGAATGCGGCAGCGTATTGTGGATAATCTCACGTATCGCCTCAATGAGACTGCGTAAGCTTGCCGTACAAAAAGGAAAATCCAGACGCATGATCTGAGAGGTTGTCCACAGCCCGAACCTGCGATGTTACTCTGGGTTGTGATCTGAATCACGTCGTCGTGAACGCTGCTTAAATCACGCCTTCCGTCAAGCCGCTAAGTTTTAAAAAAAGTACAAAAATATCGTTGACCCACCAGGGCAAGATACGTCAGTTTGTGCAGGCCGACGATGACGCCACAACATGTAGTGGTTAAACGCTCAGGGGCGGATCGACGGGACAGGGGCATAAGACGATCAGTAATTTACCGATCTGAACCGTGACCGGGGCGCGCATTCTGCGTTGCTGCGGACCGGATCACTTTGCCTCAGACCGGCGGCAACGGGCTGGGCCTCAAGCGCAATGACGCGACGGGCTCATGGATGGAAAAGCTGGATATGAGGCAGCGCACATGAAGATTGAACGCAAATTCACCAAAGTCGGGCAGGATGCGTACGCAGACCTGGAATTCGTGACAACGGCGTCGGAGATCCGCAATCCGGACGGCACCATTGTTTTCCGTCTCGACGAGGTCGAAGTGCCTGCCTCCTGGAGCCAGGTTGCCAGCGACGTCATCGCACAGAAGTACTTCCGCAAAGCCGGCGTTCCGACAGCGACCCGTAAAGTAAAGGAAAAGGGCGTTCCCGAATTCCTGTGGCGTTCGGTACCGGCAGAGGGCGCGTCCATGGGTGGCGAGACTTCGTCCAAGCAGGTTTTCGACCGCCTTGCCGGCGCCTGGGCCTACTGGGGCTGGAAGGGTGGCTACTTTACCGATGAAGCAGACGCACAGTCCTATTTCGACGAAATGCGCCACATGCTGGCCAGCCAGCGCGCGGCCCCCAACAGCCCGCAGTGGTTCAACACCGGTCTGCACTGGGCCTATGGCATCGACGGCCCCGCCCAGGGCCACCACTATGTCGATTACAAAACCGGCAAGCTGACCAAATCCAAATCCTCCTACGAGCATCCGCAGCCGCACGCCTGCTTTATCCAGTCGGTCTCTGATGATCTGGTCAACGACGGCGGCATCATGGATCTCTGGGTGCGCGAGGCGCGCCTGTTTAAATACGGCTCCGGCACCGGCACCAACTTCTCGTCTCTGCGGGCAGCCGGCGAAAGCCTTTCGGGCGGTGGCCGCTCCTCCGGCCTCATGGGCTTCCTGAAAATCGGCGACCGGGCCGCAGGCGCCATCAAATCGGGCGGCACCACACGCCGTGCCGCGAAAATGGTGATCGTTGATGCGGATCACCCCGACATCGAGGATTTCATCAACTGGAAGGTCATCGAAGAGCAGAAAGTGGCGAGCATTGTCGCGGGCTCCAAGATGCACGAGCAGAAACTCAACCTGCTCTTCACCGCGATCCGCGAGTGGGACGGCACGGTCGAGGACGCCTATGACCCGGCTAAAAACGACGCGCTGAAACAGGCGATCCGCGAGGCGAAGAAGGTCTCGATCCCGGAGACATACGTCAAACGCGTGCTGGATTACGCCAAGCAGGGCCACACATCGATCGAATTCCCGACATACGACACAGACTGGGACTCCGAGGCGTATAACTCTGTTTCCGGCCAGAACTCGAACAACTCCATCCGCGTCACCAACGCCTTCCTGACCGCTGTAGAGAAGGACGCCGACTGGGAACTGATCAACCGCGTCGACGGCAAGGTTACCAAGACCGTCAAGGCACGCGATCTCTGGGAGCAGGTCGGCCACGCCGCCTGGGCCTGTGCCGATCCGGGTATCCAGTACCACGACACGGTGAATGACTGGCATACATGCCCTGAAGACGGCGAAATCCGCGGCTCGAACCCGTGCTCGGAATACATGTTCCTCGACGATACCGCCTGTAACCTCGCGTCGATGAACCTGCTGACCTTCCTCAGGGATGGCGTATTCCAGGTCGAGGACTACATGCACGCCACACGTCTGTGGACGGTCACACTGGAAATCTCGGTGATGATGGCGCAGTTCCCGTCCAAAGAGATCGCACAGCGCTCCTATGACTTCCGCACGCTGGGTCTGGGCTATGCAAACATCGGCGGTCTGCTGATGAACATGGGCTATTCCTACGACAGCGACGAAGGCCGCAGCCTCTGTGGTGCACTTACCGCGATCCTGACCGGTGTTTCCTATGCCACCTCGGCTGAAATGGCCGGTGAGCTGGGCGCGTTCCCGGGGCACGCCAAAAACGCAGACCACATGCTGCGTGTCATTCGTAACCACCGCAACGCTGCCTACGGCAAAGTGGGCGGCTACGAAAAGCTGGCGGTGGCACCTGTCCCGCTGGATTACAAAAACTGCCCCGATGAAAAGCTGATCGAAGTGGCGCGCGGCGCATGGGATCAGGCGCTGGAACTGGGCGAGGCGCACGGCTACCGCAACGCGCAGGTCTCTGTGATTGCGCCGACGGGCACCATCGGTCTGGTGATGGACTGCGACACAACCGGCATCGAGCCCGATTTTGCCCTGGTGAAGTTCAAAAAGCTCGCAGGTGGTGGGTATTTCAAAATCATCAACCAGTCGGTGCCGGCCGCCCTTGAAAAACTGGGCTACGGTTCCGCCGAGATCGAAGAGATCGTCGCCTATGCGGTCGGTCACGGCACCATCGGCAATGCGCCGGGCATCAACCACACCACACTGGCAGGGCATGGCTTTGGCGCCAATGAGCTGGCCAAAGTGGATGCGGCACTGGCCTCGGCGTTTGATATCCGGTTCGTGTTCAACCAGTGGACACTGGGCGAGGAGTTCTGCACACAGGTGCTGGGCATCCCGGCCGAAAAACTGAACGATCCGTCCTTTGACCTGCTGCGCCATCTGGGCTTCAGCAAAAAGGACATCGAACTGGCCAATGACCACGTCTGCGGTACGATGACCCTCGAAGGCGCGCCGTTCCTGAAGGACGAGCACCTGTCGATTTTCGACTGCGCGAATCCGTGCGGCAAGAAAGGCAAGCGTTTCCTGAGCGTTAACAGCCACATCACCATGATGGCTGCCGCCCAGTCCTTCATCTCGGGTGCGATCTCCAAGACGATCAACATGCCCAACGATGCCACCATCGAAGACTGCCAGAAGGCCTATGAGCTTTCCTGGTCGCTGGGGGTCAAAGCCAACGCGCTCTATCGTGACGGCTCCAAGCTCAGCCAGCCACTCGCCGCGGCCCTGGTCGAGGACGACGAGGACGCCCAGGAGGTGCTGGAAAGCGGCTCCATCACTGAAAAAGCCGCCGTGCTGGCTGAAAAGGTCGTCGAGAAGATCATCGTCAAGGAAATCGTCAAATCGCACCGCGAAAAGATGCCTCAGCGCCGCAAGGGCTATACGCAAAAGGCTATCGTGGGCGGGCACAAGGTCTATCTGCGTACCGGTGAATATGAGGACGGCAACCTGGGTGAGATTTTCATCGACATGCACAAAGAGGGTGCAGGTTTCCGGGCCATGATGAACAACTTCGCCATCGCTGTGTCGGTGGGCCTGCAGTACGGTGTGCCGCTGGAGGAGTTCGTCGACGCCTTTACCTTCACCAAATTCGAGCCTGCTGGCATGGTGCAGGGCAACGAGACAATCAAGAACGCGACCTCCATTCTGGACTATGTGTTCCGCGAGCTGGCTGTCTCCTACCTTGATCGTACCGATCTGGCGCATGTCGCGCCCGAGGGTCACAGCTTTGACGATCTGGGCCGTGGCGAGGAAGAGGGTGTGAGCAACGTCTCTGAGCTTTCTGAAAGCGCTGCCTCCAAATCGCTCGAAGTGCTTAAGCAGATCAGCTCCACAGGCTACCTGCGCAAGCGTCTGCCTCAGGAGCTGGTGGTTCTGCAGGGTGGCCAGCAGGGCTTTGCCGAGGAAACCGTATCCTTTGACGGGATTGCCCCGCTCGAAGGTTCCACAGGCGGTGTGGCCACCATGACGACCACCACGGCTGTCGCCAGCAGCACGGTCAGCATGGACGCCCGGACCAAGGCGAAAATGCAGGGCTATGAGGGCGAAGCCTGCGGCGAATGCGGCAACTACACGCTGGTGCGCAACGGCACGTGCATGAAGTGTAATACCTGCGGCGGCACGTCCGGCTGCAGCTGACAGGAAACGCGTCCCTGGGGGACGTGTAGGGGGCCTGGCCATCCGAGCAGGCCGGCCCCCGACGAATACCGGTAAGGGCCGCCTATTGGCCTGATCCGGCGGAAATCCCGCAAGGGGCTTCCACAAGAATTGAAGCGGGGCGGGGTGGGACCCTGGCCACTTCAATTGGGACAGAGTTGGACTCCGCAGGTTTCTGCGAAACCCGCTCTCTCCAACCTGGCGGGTTTCTCAGGAAACCCGCGCTTACACGGGGCGGATGCGTTCGCCTCTGACGACGTTCAGGCCGCAGGCAGAAAAATACCGAGCGGTTAACAAACTGAGCCTGAACGGCGAAACTCCCAGGGGTGCTTCGGCACCCCTTTTTCTTTCCCGCCTGCCGGGTGCCGAGGCGATAAACTGCAACTGAAATCTGTGTGAAAATGCCGCCCGTTTTTCTGGCGGCAACGTCATGTGCAAGTGAACGCAACCTCCGTTAGCAAACGGGCATCCCGATCCCGGGACTTTTTAATAACGGAGATCACCATGCTCAGAAAATCCCTTCTCGCTCTTGGTCTTGCTGCGGGTGTGGCGCTGACCGCCCAGACGGCCGCGGCCGGAAACCAGCTTGCTGTTGCAATCGGCGGCTATGACACCGTGTCCTACCATTCGGGCACACCCGCGCAGGGCGAGGCACGCTTCAACCACTTCTGGAACGGTGCCGTCTGGTACTTCAGCAGCGAGGAAAACCGCGACGCCTTCAAGGCGGACCCGGCCTCTTATGCGCCTGCCTATGACGGATACTGCTCGTGGGCGGCCAGCCAGGGCTACAAAGCGCCGGGCGATCCGACCGTCTGGCAGGTGGTCGATGGCACGCTCTACGTCCAGGTCCACCCACGGGCCCAGACCCTCTGGCAGGAAGATATCCCGATGTACATCACCGCAGGTGACGAGAACTGGCCGCGTATTCATCCGTTCTGACCCCTCACAACGCAGAACGCGGCCAGAACCCGGGCGAGCCACTGTCGCCCGGGCTTTTTGCATCTGCAGGTTCCCGCCGATGCTGCGTTTCGGCGGTTCAGCGCCGGAACAGCCAGATATAGGTCATGGTTTGCCGAAAATCCCGCCGGCAGGATTTTGCCCGGCAGAGTCTCTCCGATGAAATCACCTGCTTTGGGCTGGCAGGTGCCGGTTTTCAGCCCCTGGTGCTGCAGGGGATGTCATCGTGCAGGACCGGTGCCATGTGAGGGGGGCGGAGATGTTCCGCTTAAAAATGGGAGTAATCATCATGACCAGAACAACCCTTACGTCGATCGTCCTTGCCCTCGGTGTCGCGGGTGCCGCAACAGCCGCGACAGAGGCAGATGCCAACGGCGACGGCGTTCTGACCATTGACGAGGTGCAGGCGGTGATGCCTGACATCACGGCCGATGCCTTCAACACAATGGACCTGAATGCCGATGGCGCGCTGGATGCCGCGGAAATTCAGGCTGCTCAGGAAGCCGGTCTGATGCCCACCTGATCCCTGGGCGTCTGGTTGCCGGTCGCTGCCCTGTGACCGGATCCGGACAGTGCCCCCGGTGCGATACCGCACCGGGGGTTGCTTTTATGCCGGCAGGTAAATGCTGAACTTTTCGCGTATCGCGGCATCAAGAGCCGGATCGAACCGTGCCGCCGCGCGCTGGCCGAGGATTTCCTCTTTGCGCAGGCGGGCATTTTCGATCAGATCCGGTTTGCCGTTTTCGGCCCATTCCTTGGGGGATGTTCTGTCTCCCAGGGCGGGATAAACGTGGTCAATCTCCATCCGGCCGAGGGTCTGTTCAGTGCCAAGGTAGTGGCCGGGACCACCGATGCAGACCTCGCGCATCTGATCCAGTGCCAGTGTCTCTTCATTCACTTCGATGCCCCGCACACAGCGCAGCGCCTGACCGATCAGGTCGTCGCTCAGGATCAGCGATTCCAGACAGAACCCCAGCAGTGAGGCATGCATGCCCGCGGCTTCATAGACCATGTTAAGCCCCGAAAGCCCTGCCATAACATTCGAGCACATCTGCTCCCAGCCGGCCTGCATATCGGGCAGTTTGGCATCAGCAATGCCCGCCGCCGCCCCGCCGGGCAGATCGTAATACTTATGCATCTGTGCGCAGCCTGCAGTCAGCAGGGCCTGCTCGCCCGATCCACCGGTCATCGCGCCCGTGCGCAGATCAAGACCAAAGGGCCATGTGCCGAAAATCGCCGGATGGCCCGGTTTCACGGCCTGTACATAGACCAGACCGGCCAGGCATTCGGCCACCGCCTGTACAATCGCGCCCGCTACGGTCGAGGGGGCAGTGGCGCCGGCCATGCCCGCAGACAACAGCAGCACCGGCATGCCGTAGCGGATGCATTCCTCCATCACGAGGCAGGATTCCGTGGCAAATTTCATCGGCGGCACGACAAAGCAGTTGGAATTGCTCATAAAGGGCCGTTCGCGCCATTTGTCCTCGCCCCCGGCGATCATGTGCAGCAGCTCGATGCAGGGTTTTACATGGGCAGGGTCATAAAACGACGTGCCGATATGTTTGGTCGTGCCGGCGGCGGTGGCATAGACGGTGTTGATGTCCATTTCCATGTTGTCGGTGACGTCGCGGGCGACCATGGGGCGCTGCAGAAAATGCACATTGTCGAGTACGTCGGTGATCCGGGCCGCGTCGTGCAGATCCTGCAGGGTACTTTCCCGGTAAGTGCGACCGTCAGGTTCCACCAGATGAACTGCCGCGCCAGCGGTGCCATAGTGCACGCGGTTGCCCGACAGGTTCAGGTCGTGTGCCGGATCGCGCCCGAAAAGGGTCACCGTGCGGTTGGCACGCGCAATGGCATCCTCGACCAGCGCGCGGGGAAAACGCAGGCGTCCGTCATCGCCCTGTATCGCGCCGGCGGCAGTCATATATTCAACGCCCGTTGGGGGCGCGTCTACCAGACCGATCTCCTCGAGTGCCTGCAGCGCGGCATTGTGGATGTTGTCCATATCAATGGCACTCAGAGGCCGGTAGGTGCCGCCTTCAAGGCCGGGCCTGACGGGGCGCATATGCTCGGGCAGAGCGCGGGCGCGTGCTGCACGGCGCGCCGAACGGCCTCCGCTGCGGGATTTGGTCGATTGTGTCATTTGTATTGTCCGGAAAAGGGAAAGGGCGTTATGGGATCGGTCTCAGACCGCCGCCGGACGCCCCCGCGCCGCGCGTCCGCGTTCCGCGCCGATCGTGCAGACCACCAGTTTGATCTTACTGCGTACGCCCTGCATGCGCGCCTCCCTGTCTGTGGCAGGGTGACGCAGCGGTGGCGGACCGGTCAAGTCTGTTTGCGACCTCACGAAATTTTTTTCCACAGCAACGGAACCGGCGGGAAGTGGCCGGGTAAAGCACCATGCTGGCAGTGTTCTGCCGGAAATCCGGTGGTTCCGGGCAGGATGTCCGGTCCTTTTTGGCAGGCCCATTGAACCAGCTTCGGACATGCACAGGTCCAGGGGACGGGTCGGCAGTTGAGCCGGCCGGAAGATGGCAAGGAGACAGTCATGAAAAAGACAAGAGCATTCCGCGCAGCGCTGATCGCTGCAGGTTTCACCGCCACGGCTGCAACTGCAGGATCACCTGAGGCACCAGTGATTGAAACAGTCCCTGTGGCACCTGCGCCTGAGCCTGTGTATTCAGGCGGCCAGTGGACGGGCGGCTACGCCGGTGCCCAGCTGGGATACGGTGATGTCAATGGTGACAGCGCGCTGGACGGCGTGGACGGTGATGACACGCTTTATGGTCTGCACATCGGTTACAACTATGACTATGGCGCCTGGGTCAGCGGTATCGAGCTGGACTATGACGAGACTGACATCGACATCGGTGCCGGTGCGGCCACGGTCGAGGACGTCACGCGGCTCAAGCTCAGGGCCGGTTACGACATGGGGCGCTGGCTGCCCTATGCCACAGCAGGTGCGGCACGTGTGAACACCACAGCGGGTGACGACACAGGGCCGTTCTATGGCGTGGGTGTCGCCTGGCAGGCCACTGAGCGTCTCACCGTTGGTACAGAACTGCTGCGTCACAACTTCAGCGACCTTGGCAATGCTGCAGGCGCTGACGCGGATGCCACGACCCTGACAGTGCGTGCATCATTCCGGTTCTGACCGGAGCCGACACGCACCGGCCCGGATGTCTTCCCCCCGCATCCGGGCCAATTCAGACGGCCAGCGCCTCGGCATGTGCGCAGAGCTTTTTCAGCGAGACCTCAAAGGCGTCGTCTGCGACGGTCATGGCTACGCGGATATGCCCCGCGGCTGAACGGCCAAAGCTTTCACCGGGCATAACGGCGATATGGTGGGCGTCCAGCAGGCTGTAGGCGAATTCTTCGCCGCTCAGACCTGTCGCGCGGATATCCAGCATCAGATACATGGCCCCCTGTGCCGGCACCAGGGCCACCGTATTCTGTCCGGCCAGCACCTGCTGTGCCAGTGCCCGCCGCCGCCGGAAAGGCGCAGCAATCTCTTCTTCGAATTCTGTGCCGCGGGTCAGCGCATAAAGCCCTGCATCCTGGATGAACCCCGGCACGCCATAGGTGGTGTTCGTCGCCAGGTTGATCAGGTTCGAGATGGCCTCTTCCGGCCCCACCAGCCAGCCGCAGCGCGATCCGGTCATGGCGTGGGATTTGGACAGTGATCCAACAACAAGCGTGCGTCCGGCCATGCCCGGCAGACTGCGCGGGCTGATATGGCTGCCTTCCCAGACCTGGGTGTCATAGACCTCGTCCGAGATGAGCCACAGATCATCGCGGCAGCAGACCTCTGCGATCCCCTCCAGCGTGGCACGGGAATAGACCACGCCCGTAGGGTTGTTGGGGCTGTTGATCAGCAGCGACCGCGCGCCCGCGGAATGGGCTGCGATGTCGCTGGCGCGGGGCTGAAACGCATCCGAGGCGCGGGTGGTGATTACCTGTGGTACGGCACCGGCAGCGCGCAGCGTACCGGGGTAGGTGGCATAATAGGGATCAATGTACAGCGCCGTATCGCCTGCGTCGCAGGCGGCGATATGCGCAGAAAAGAGGGCAGACTGCCCACCCGGCGTGATCAGAACATTACCCGGTTTTGTCGGCACCCCTGTCCGGGCCTGCACGCGTGCGGCGACCGTTTCGCGCAGCGGCTCAGATCCGGGGATTGCCGCATAGCCCGTATTGCCCGCCAGCGCCTTGCTGTGCATTTCCTGCAGGATCGGTGCGGCAGTGCGGATATCATGCTCGCCAATGGTCAGCTCTGTGACCGGCGTGCCGGCCGCGATCATGCGGCGCGCCTTGAGAAAGACGTCCCATCCATCGGACCCGCCGCCGTTGATGCCCATAAGGCGCTGTGAAAGCTGCATCTCTGCCTCCGCTCAGTTGTCCGGGCAGAGGCGCATTGCCCGCGCGATTCGTCAATCGGGCTTGACCCGGGCGCGGCCCCCGTGCCACATGCTCCCTATGACCCGTACAACAATTATCTGCTGTATTATTAACTGAACGCTTCCTGCGGGCAGTTCTGGTCGTTTCCATTCTGACAGATGATTGCTATGCCCGCGCTGACCCCTGCGCCAAGGACACCTGTCATGACGACACTCACACTGCACAACACCCGGACCCGGAAGAAAGAGGCCTTTGTGCCCATCGATCCGCAAAACGTGCGGATGTATGTCTGTGGCCCGACCGTTTATGACCGCGCGCATCTGGGCAACGCGCGCCCGGTGATCATCTTTGACGTGCTTTACCGGCTGCTGCGCCATGTCTATGGGGCGGATCACGTGACCTATGTGCGCAATTTCACTGACGTCGATGATAAGATCAACGCCGAGGCGCAGCGCCGCAAAGAGGCCGGCGCCCCCGGCACGCTGGAGGATCTGATCCGCGAACGCTCGGACGAGACGATCTCGTGGTATCTGCAGGATATGAAGGAGGTCGGTACGCTGGAGCCCAACAAAATGCCACGCGCCACCGAATACATCGGCCAGATGATCGCCATGATCGAAACGCTGATCGGGCAAGGGCATGCCTATGCCGCCGAAGGCCATGTGCTCTTTGCCGTGGACAGCTGGAAGGAAAGCTATGGGGCGCTGTCGGGCCGCACCGTGGATGATATGATCGCCGGTGCGCGGGTCGAGGTCGCCCCCTACAAGCGCAACCCGATGGATTTCGTACTGTGGAAGCCCTCGGACGATGATCTGCCCGGCTGGGACAGTCCCTGGGGCGCGGGGCGTCCGGGCTGGCACATCGAATGCTCCGCCATGGCGCGCGAATTGCTGGGCGAAACGTTTGACATTCACGGCGGCGGCAACGATCTGATGTTCCCGCACCATGAAAACGAGATCGCCCAGAGCTGCTGCGCAAATGGCACGGACGTCATGGCCAATGTCTGGATGCACAACGAGATGCTGCAGGTTGAGGGCAAAAAGATGTCCAAGTCCCTCGGCAACTTTTTCACCGTGCGGGACCTGCTGGATCAGGGCGTGCCGGGCGAGGTGATCCGCTTTGTGATGCTGTCGACGCATTACCGCAAGCCGATGGACTGGACAGAGAAGAAACGTCAGGAGGCGGAGAAGACGCTGCGGGAATGGTATACTGTTATCGACGAAGACCGTGATAAACTTGCCGGGTCAATCAGTGGGACAAACCCACCTTTTTCGGTGGTGGATGCACTTGCCGGCGACCTGAATACCCACAGTGCGTTGACTGAAATGTACCGTCTTGCAAAGGACGCAAAGGGTTCGTTCGAAAGTAAAGTACAACTTGCAGAAGGGCTCTGGTTTCTTGGTTTTGACTATACATCTAAATGGTGGACCTCTTTTGGGTACTCCCTGGATAAAGCTCTGAACGATCCTGTCGACCTCACCGCTTACGAGGGCGCCATGGCAGTCGCACGCACCGAGGCAATGACCACCAAAAATTTTGAAGCTGTGGATGCCCTCAAAACAATGCTGGTCAGCGCGGGTGTGGAAGTCCGGATGAGTAAAGACAAGGTCGAACTCGAGACAACTCCGGACTTTGACCCCTCAAAGCTGGAACCTCTGAAGTGATCCCTCTGCGACCCCAGGCCAGCACCCGCACCGGGCACCGACGTCATACCGACGTTTTACCTACCCGAGCCCGCACCAACGCCCTCAGACAGCCGGAAAAAATCGCATGACCCGTGAACGCCTGTACCTCTATGACACCACCCTGCGCGACGGCCAGCAGACCCAGGGCGTGCAGTTCTCGACGGACGAAAAACGCGCCATCGCCGCGGCCCTCGACGCGCTGGGCGTGGACTATATCGAGGGCGGCTGGCCCGGGGCGAACCCCACGGACAGCGCTTTTTTCGACAATGCTCCGGACACCCGTGCGCGCATGACGGCCTTTGGCATGACCAGACGCAGCGGCATGTCAGCGGAAAATGACGATGTACTGGCGGCGGTGATGAATGCAGGCACAGCTGCGGTATGTCTTGTTGGCAAGACACATGATTTCCATGTACGCGCAGCCCTGGGTGTTGAGCTGGCAGAAAATACTGAAAACATTGCGAAATCCATTGCGCATATTGTGGATCAGGGACGCGAAGCGCTCTTTGACGCCGAGCACTTCTTTGACGGGTACAAAGCCAACCCGGATTACGCGCTGACGGCGGTACGTGCGGCGCTGGACGCCGGCGCGCGCTGGATTGTTCTGTGTGATACCAACGGGGGGACGCTGCCCGAAGAGGTCGGTCGCATCACCGCACAGGTGATCGCTGCGGGCATCCCCGGAGACCGGCTGGGTATTCACACGCACAACGATACCGAAAATGCTGTGGCCTGCAGTCTGGCGGCGGTGGATGCCGGCGCCCGCCAGATACAGGGCACCCTCAATGGCCTCGGCGAGCGCTGCGGCAATGCAAATCTGACCGCACTGATCCCCGTTCTGCTGCTGAAAGAGCCCTATGCCAGCCGGTTTGAAACCGGCGTTACGCCGGAGGCACTGAAAACACTGACGCGTACCTCGCGGATGCTGGACGAAATCCTGAACCGGGTGCCGCGCGCCCAGGCTGCCTTTGTTGGTTCTTCGGCCTTTGCGCACAAGGCCGGTCTGCACGCCAGCGCGATCCTCAAAGACCCGAGCACCTATGAGCATATTGATCCGGCGGATGTCGGTAATGCCCGTATTATCCCAATGTCGAACCAGGCGGGTCAGTCAAACCTGCGCGAACGGCTTCAGGGTGCCGGACTGACAGTTGAAAAGGGCGACCCGGCGCTTGGCCTGATCCTCGATACGATCAAGGAGCGCGAGGCTGAAGGGTATTCCTATGACACGGCCCAGGCCAGTTTTGAGCTGCTGGCGCGCTCGGCCCTCGGGCAGATGCCGGACTTTTTCGAGGTTAAACGGTACCGGGTGACCGTAGAGAGGCGCAAAAACAAATACGACAGAATGATCAGCCTGTCCGAGGCTGTCGTTGTTGTGAAAATCGATGGCGACAAGAAGCTCTCTGTCAGCGAGAGCATGGACGAACTGGGGTCTGACCGCGGGCCGGTCAATGCGCTGGCCAAAGCGCTGGCCAAGGATCTTGGCCGGTACCAGACGATCATCGACGACATGCGGCTGGTGGATTTCAAGGTGCGGATCACACAGGGCGGTACAGAGGCCGTGACAAGGGTCATTATTGACAGTGAGGACGGGCAGGGCCGGCGGTGGTCAACTGTCGGGGTCTCGCCCAACATAGTGGATGCCTCTTTTGAGGCGCTGCTTGATGCCATACGCTGGAAAATCCTGCGGGACCGGAAGCAGATTGCATGAACGACGCCTACCGGGATGCTTTTTTCACGTTGCACCGCGACCTGCCGCGCGAGGGTCCTGGCGAGCCTGCCGATGTTGCCTGGGCCGCGGACCTTGCGGGTGTGGGCCGCAAAGCGCGTATCTGCGACGCGGCGTGCGGACCGGGGGCGGACATTCCAGCGCTGCTTGCAGCAGCACCGGAGGGCCATGTCACAGCGCTGGACAAAACGGAGAGCTTTGTTGACCAGGCAAAGGCCGCACATGGTGCTGACCCGCGTACAACAATCATGGCCGGTGATATGGCAGATATCGCCGGGCCATACGATTTCATATGGTGTGCGGGGGCGGTTTATTTTCTGGGGGTTCGCGAGGCACTGGAAACATGGAAGACAGCGCTGGCTCCCGGTGGCGCGATCGCTTTTTCCCAGGTCTGCTGGTTTACAGAAACGCCGTCGCGCGCGGCTCTGGAGGGATGGGCTGAGTATCCGGATATGACCGGAGAAGCGGGCCTCCTCGATCACATCCGCGCTGCCGGATACGATTGCGCGGGAACGCGGCGTCTGTCAGACGCGGCGTGGGAGGCCTATTACCAGCCAATGGACGCCCGGATTAACGCTCTTGCGGTGGACGCAAAGGGCGCGCTTGCCGATGTGCTTCAGGAAGGGCGGGACGAGGCCGCGCTCTGGCGGGATCACCGCAATGAATTCGGGTACCTGCTCTGTGTTGTACGGCCGGGATGATATTTGACGAGGACCTGACCGCCTGTGCTGCGCTGGTACAGAAGGCGGACCCGGACCGGTTTGCAGCTGCAATGGCCGGGCCGGTCGATGCGCGGCGGATACTGTTTCCCGTTTATGCCTTTAACGTTGAGGTGTCGCGGGCGCCATGGGTGACGCAGGAGGCCATGATTGCCGAGATGCGGTTGCAGTGGTGGCGTGATGCGCTGACCGAAATCGGCGCGCGCGGCATTGTGCGGCGCCATGAAGTGGTCACGCCGCTGGCGCTGGCTCTGGACAGTCAGGGCGCAGAGGTGCTGGACCGCCTCGTGGCAGCCCGGCGCTGGGATATTTACCGGGATCCGTTCGAGGATGCAGCGCATTTCTCCCGGTATCTGGACGAAACAGGGGCCGGGCTGATGTGGGCTGGCGCCCGTGCGCTGGGGGCCGAACCCGAACACGAAGCCGCAGTGCGCGCCCTGGGCAGGGCAGCCGGTCTGGCACGGTTTCTGCAGGCCGTCCCGGCGCTTGAGGCAGAGAAACGCATCCCGCTCGTCGATGGGCGCACTGATGCCGTCAGAACCCTTGCTTCAGACGCGCTTGCGACTTTTTCACGCCGGGACCTTCGCCGGTCTGTCGGCAGAAAGGCCTGGCCTGCACTGACAGAGGCGTTTGCCGCGCGCGATCTTCTGGAGCAGGTGGTGCGCAGGCCGCATATCGTTGCCGAAGGCGGGATGGGAATGAACCCGCTGAAGCGCAGCCTGCGCCTTTGGCAGTGGGCCTGAGCAGGACCGCCGGATCAGACGGTCTGTGGTTTGGGACGCAGCACCAGCCAGATCAGCGCTGCGCCGGCCAGTGCCAGGAACGGCACCATCGCGATATTGACCGCAGCCCAGCCTTCTTGTGGTGTGCCGCCTGAGCAGTTCATCAGCCCGCCGGATGACAGCGACGCGACTGTCACACCGCCAAAGACCAGCAGATCATTGATCCCCTGCATACGGCCACGTTCCTGCGGTGTATGTGATCCGGCCAGCATAGTGGTGGCGCCGATGAAGCCGAAGTTCCACCCGAGGCCCAGCAGGATCAGCGCGATGTAGAAGTGGCCGAGCTCTACACCGGACAGGGCGACAGCGCCCGCTGCACCGAGGATCAGCAGTCCGAGCCCCATGATCTTTTCCACACCGAACCGGACAATCAGGTGACCGGTAAAAAAGGACGGGGCGAACATCGCGAGCACATGTCCGGTAACGACGTTCGAGGCGTCGGCGACAGCGAAACCACAGCCTACCACCGCCAGCGGTGTTGAGGTCATTACGAGGTTCATCAGCGCATAGGATACCATCGCACAGATCACAGCCACGGCAATGCGCGGAGTGCGCAGAAGCTCACCGATGCTGCGGCCGCGGTCCGATGCTTCCGTGATCCGGTCAGGTCTCGGGATGTCGAGAAACGCAAAGAGCATCATCCCGATGATGTTCAGCACGATGGCCGCAATATAGACGGGGAAGAACCGCATCACGGTGGCATCGGGCGTGTTGCCGCTCAGATAGCCTACAAGCTGCGGGCCGATGATGGCCGACAGCAGACCGCCTGCCATAACATAGGAGATCGCTTTGGGCCGGAAGCTCTCAGATGCGGTGTCTGCGGCGGCAAACCGGTAAAAACCCTGTGCCGACATATAGATACCCGTCAGATAGCTGCCCAGAAGAAACAGGCTGAAGCTTTCCATTGTCAGTGCCCATGCACAGATGACCGCCCCGATCAGCCCGCCTGTTGACCCCACAAGAAAGCCGGCACGCCGGCCGAACCGCTGCATGATGCCCGACAGCCAGGGGGCGGTGGTCATCGATCCGAAGACGATCATCGAGATGGGCAGGGTGGCCAGGCAGACGTTGGTTGCCAGCTGCTGACCTGCTAGGCCGCCGATCACAAAGATCATGGTGATCTGGCTGCCAAGGAAGGCCTGAGCAAGGACCAGAACGGTTACATTTCGCCTGGCGCGGCTGTCGTCTGCATATTCCATAGGTACTGTCAGTAGTCCTGCTGCGTTTGTGGAGCAAGCCCTCTTGTCTGGCCTGTCCTGTGCGATAATGATGCAGCCATGAGGAACGCTGGAAAGACCCTTGTCCTGGCTGGTGCCAGGGAAGCGCATGGGATGATTATCGGACTGGTCGCGCGGGGAAGGGATGTTATCGCCAGCCTGCCTGAACCTGAACGCGGGGTGGAGCCTTTGCCGGTGCCCACGCGGGTCGGGACTTTTGCCGGTCCGGACGGTCTGCGGGACTGGGCATTGTCGCAGAATGTGACGACTGTGATTGATGCCAGTCATCCGTTTGACAATGATATCAGCAACCAGGCCAGTCTTTTCTGCAGCCGTCACCAGGTGCGGTATATGCGTGTGCTGCGCAGTGTCTGGTTGCCAACGGGATCTGACCAGTGGACGAGCTATCCGACCACGCGGGCTGCGGTTGCTGCAGTGCCGGAGGGCGCGCGGGTCTTTTCGAATACCGGATGGGGCAGCCTGCCGGACTACGCGGATTTCGCCGGGCAGGTGGTCTATCTGCGCCAGACCCGCATGCCGGCCACACCCTCGCCCTATCCCTATCTGAAATTCGTCGAAGGCAAACCGCCCTTTTCGCAGCGCCAGGAGCAGGCGCTCTTTGCGGCCTGCCGGATCACACGGCTGATCTGCCGCAATGTCGGCGGCGTTGCCAGCATGTCGAAATTACTGGCCGCGCGGCAGCTGGGGATCCGGGTGCTGATGGTTGACCGGCCGCCGCCACCCGTGGGAGCCACCGTTGTCGAGAGTGTAGCCGAGGCGCTTGCCTGGGAAGCTGACAGCTGACATGAGCAGGATCATCGAAACCGATGCGGATGTCAGCGCCGGAGCAGCCTGGCTTGCCGGACAGGACCCGCATCTGGCCCGCGCGCTGGTGGCCACCGGACCTTTGCCGCTCAGGCGCAGGCCCGACGGGTTTTCCGAACTGCTCAGTGCGATTGTCAGCCAGCAGGTCAGCGTGGCCTCGGCGCGAGCGATACAGACCCGTCTACTGGAGGCCGGTATGACCTCTGAGGCGGCAGTCCGCGCTGTGTCCGAAGTAGACCTGCGTGCGCTTGGCCTCAGCCGTCAGAAAGCCCGCTATGCCCATGCGCTGGCCAGCGCAGCGATCGATTATCCGGCCCTGCGCACCGCCTCCGATGCCGAAGTGGTCCGCACGCTGACTGCGGTGCCGGGCATCGGCGTCTGGACTGCGGAGATCTATGCGATGTTCAGCCTTGGCCGTCCGGATGTTTTTGCAGCCGGCGATCTGGCGCTGCAGGAGGCAGCGCGCGTGCTTTATGACCTGCCGGAGCGCCCCAGAGAGCGCGCCCTGCGGGAGAGGGCCGCCGCCTGGTCGCCCTGGCGATCAGTTGCAGCACGACTGCTCTTTGCGTACTACCGGGTGGCCAGACAAAGGGATGGGATCACATGACCAGAGTACTTAACGCAGAACGCCGCGCGCCGGTATCCGGGGACACGCGCTCTGTGGTGGTTTTTGTGCACGGATACGGCGCGAACGGGGCTGATCTGCTGGGCCTTGCCGATCCGCTGGGCGAGCATCTGCCTGACACGCTCTTTGTGGCGCCGGACGCGCCTGAGGCCTGTGCCGGGGCGCCGATGGGGTTTCAGTGGTTCCCGATCCCCTGGATAGACGGCTCTTCCGAAGAAGAATCCGAACGCGGCATGATGCAGGCGGTCGATGACCTGAATGCCTTTCTGGATGCGCTGATGGTGGACGAGGACGTCCTGCCCGAACAGGTGGTGCTCTTCGGGTTCTCACAGGGGACCATGATGTCCCTGCATGTGGCACCAAGGCGCGAGGATGAGATCGCAGGGATCGTTGCCTTTTCGGGCCGTCTGCTGCGCCCGGAAACGCTCGCTGATGAGGTGGTGGTCCGCCCGCCGGTTCTGCTGGTTCATGGTGATCAGGACGACGTGGTGCCGCCGCAATCCCTGCCGCAGGCCGCAGAGGCCCTGCAGGAAGCCGGCTGGCAGGACGTCTATGCCCATATCATGAAAGGCACCGGCCACGGCATAGCGCCCGACGGGCTGTCAGTGGCGCTGGCCTTTATGCGCGACAAGCTCAGTCTGTAGAGGCTACTCTCTGAGGCACCCGATGTTCGGTCACCGCGGGCTTAAAGACCGTTGACCGAACCGGTCTGAATGTCGGGTTGTCGTACGGACCGTCCGGTGTGGCTGTTTCAGATGTGCAGACGATTGGTTGCGGTTCTCGCGGTGGCATTCCGGTCAAATGTGCTGCGGATCTGCGGCAATGTGCCGGAGGCGCCGGTCAGTTGCCGCCCGGGCGCTGGTTTTCCGCGTACTGCACGACCGCCGCGCAATCTCCGGGGCTTTCAGGCAGGCATGGGTGATACTGGCTGCGCACCTTGACGCCTGACGACCGGAAGGGACCATCGGGGCCGTCCACTGTGCTGGTCCGAAACGGGTATTTTTCACCATTCACGGTAATCGTTGAATACGTTACATCAGAAGTCGGCGCGCATCCGGCGACAATTATCAGACTCAAAGCGATCGGGTACCTCAGTCGCATCGGCAACTTACCTCATCATTTTGTGGGTGTTGGGCGTCACAGAGGTAGTGCGTCACCGCCTCCTGACCAGACGGGGAGGACGACTTTGACGCACCATACCTGAACCCCCTCGTTCTGTGTGGTCGACAACGTCCGCTGTGCGGACAAAGCCGACGTTGCCCACCTATGGACAAACGTCGGCTTCAGAATGACGTGTCCAGCTAAACCCTACCAGAAGCGTCAGCAGCACAGCTACGGTTGTAAAAGCGGATTTAAGAATTGTGGCTGTGCTAGTGGCAAAAACCAGTGGAACGGAAACCTCGGGCCAGCTCCAAATCATGGCCGCAATACCAAGGTTTTCGACATAGTCAAACAGAGCGCTACCAACCGAAAGGGCAATGCCAAAGCGGACAAGTTTTCTGTTTGGCATGCGTTGCCCAAACCAGCAGATCGTGGCTATCAAAGTCAACGTGAGCATGGCTGGATAAAGTGTGTCCAAAGCGATCTGGTGACTGAGATAATACGCGCGCCCTTCCGCTCCTAACGCTCCGAGAAGCGTCGCCGCCTCTGTGGAGCCATAGCCGAAAGGACGCATGTCGAAGGGGAAGTGCCCCGAGACTGCTTCGATATGGACGAGCGTGATATTGATCATAAGCAAATAGATTGATGCACCTATCAGTCCTGAGCCAACCGCGATTATTCCAATGTGCTTTGACAAAATTCTGTTCGTCATTTTGTAAACTCCTTGATCTGTGCCACACATGCCCTCAGACGAAGTCACCCGCATTATCATTTGATAAGGCACGCCAAAATGGATTTACGGACGTTTCTGATGCAGTCACCTGACCTGTCAGTTATGGCTTGCGCGGACGAATTTGCATCTGAATGGAAACGAAAGCGTTTGAGCAAAGGGGTGCACCTTACCCGGCAGGAACAACCCGAAACAGACGAATTCGTTCTTTTGGAAGGGTGCTTGGTAAGCAGTATTTGTGACCAAGACGGCAAAGAAGTTAGCGTCGGGTTTTATGTGGGTCCCTGCGTTATCACGCCAAACATCGCTCGAACGCGCGACGGTTTGTCGCTCGTGTCCATTGCGGCAACAACCGATGCCCTGCTTGCAAGGATCGACAGTGATCTACTTTCAAATCGGATGATTTCATCTGAACCCATCCGAAATTGGGCCAATGGTGTTCTACGGGACGCGCTAAGTCGGAAGGTAGATCGAGAGTGGTGCCTCGCCGCTCTTAAAGGTGCTGAGCGGCTCACGTGGTTTCGCCAAGCATTCCCCGGCTATGAAGACATCTTTCCCCATACATTGATTGCATCCTTTTTGGGGATCACACCTGTCACAATGAGTCGTTTACGCACCGGCGACAAATGACATGAAGCGGCCATTCGTGCGTCTTGCAGCATCGGTCAAAGAGGGCCCCAAACGGTCATTCATACCGTGCTTTCCGTCTTGCGCCAGGCGCCGGGGCTTATGCCATGCACACGCTGAAACTCGGCATAAAAGTTTGAGCGGGTCAGAAACCCTGCCTGTTCGCCGATGCGCATGACCGGATCGCGGGTGCTGCGCAGCAGATCCGCCGCTTCGGCGACCCTGAACCCGTTGATGAACTGCGAGACATTGGCCCCCGTGTGGCGGTTGACAGCCTCTGAAAGCGCGCGGTCGGTCACCGCAATCCGGCGGGCCAGACGTGTCAGGGAAAGCTCGGGATCAGTGAAAAGCCGGGTCTCTCTGAGACAGGCCGCGGCGCGATCTACCAGTGCGCGGTCAGCATCCGTTGCATCGCGCAGGGTGGCGTTGCCCTGTCCGCGCAGCGCAACGACGACCGCGATCAGGAGTAACACGATCAGCAACAGGCTGGCGAAGGACAGCAGCCGGCGCACATTTTCACCGCCGGTACGCGCAAAGTCAAAAGCGATGGCCGTGTCCATCACAAGGGTCAGCGCGAGCATACCCGCGCCGGCCAGCATCAGCCTGCGCAGCGCGGTAACGTGTCCGATGGGCACGCGTGACAGCCTGTCGGGTCCGCCACGCCACAGACGCAGCAGCGCGGTCGCGTAAACAGCATAACTCAGCGCGATGGCAAAATCTGTCGCACCACGTACAGCAGGCAGAGCCATCACAGGCACCGCCGCCAGCAGGGCGATACCGATGTGCAGCCACGCGGCCTGCGCAAAACGTTCCGCCCGGTCGGACAGCGCAAGATATCCCACCCATGCCAGAGGCCCGATAAAGAAGGGTAAAACCCGCTGTATTCCGATCACCTGTTCCAGATCCCAGGCAAAACGCAGCGTGACCATGAGGGTCAGCGTGGCGATAAGGCCTGCCAGAGCCGTGAAGGCTGCGCGCGCCGTGCCGGGCAGCCAGTGCCGTGTTCCTGTGAAAACGGCAGCGATGACAGCCAGAACTGTCAGTACAAGGGGCAGGGGGATCGAAATCATCCGTTTTCATGTCCTCGATTGCGCTCAGCTGTCCTGAAACGGCATTCAGGACAGCCCAGGCATTGCCCGAAATTGCCCCGTCGCTCAAGTCCTGTGCATCGCAACCCATTTACGACGGAGGTTCACCATGAACGCCACACTACACAATCTGATACTCGGAACGGCCATTGCCCTGGGCCTCGCAGCACCCGCTGATGCAGAAGGTTATTCTGCGGCCGTCGCAGAATTTGAAGCTGTACACGAAGACACCGGCAGAACACTCGCGGGTCATGTCTGGTACCCGACCCGGGAGGACGGGACACCGCAGCAGTTGCGTGGCAGCGCCGTCTGGAATGTCGAAAGCGCGCTGCATGGTGCGCGTATCGCGCCAGGGGTGTTCCCCGTGATGCTGATTTCGCACGGGATGTACGGCAATTCTCTCAATCAGGCGTGGCTTGCACAGGCGCTGGCCAGAGAAGGTGTTATTTCGGTCATGCCCAACCACCCCGGCACCACCAGTTTTGACCGCGACCCTGACGCTGCGCGGCAACTGTGGCTGCGGGCAACTGATCTGAGCGTCAGCCTCGACGCGGCATCGCGTGACCCGCGGTTTGGCGATCACATGGATCTGACGCGTGTCGCAGCCGCAGGCCATTCACTGGGGGGGTACACCATGCTGTCTGCGGCGGGCGCGCGGCATGACGCTGCCGGATTTGCGGCAAAATGCCAGGTGGTACCGGACCGGCCCGATTGTGCAGCGCTTGCAATGTGGCGTGTGGGCGAGGCACAGGCCGATCTTGCGCTTCTTGAAAGCGACCGGTCAGATCCGCGTATTGCGACGTTTATTGCGCTTGATCCCGGCGGTGTTCAGACCTTTGATCCTGACAGCCTTGCGGCCATTGACCGCCCGGTGATGGTGCTGGGCGCGGGGCGGCAGGATATGCTGGACCAGGATGTCGAGGCGCGCGCGCTGGCCGCGGCAATGCGACCGGATCTGGTCACGCATATCGAGATACCGGGCGCTGGTCATTTCGACTTTATGGGCGAATGTCTTGAGCAGGGCTACGCCATCCTGGCCAGAGAAGAACCGGGAGACGAGATCGTCTGTGAACAGGGAACGACCCACCGCGCGGCGATGCACCGCGAGATCCTTTCGATCATCCGGGCACACCTTGCCGGTGTCTGGCACTGACCTTTCCCGGCCCGGCCTCTGCTGCAGAGCCGGGCCTGTGGATAACCGTCATCCGGCCGTTACAGAACCGGCATAACAACTCTGCGACATATTGTGGTCATTCAGGGGCTTGTCAGTCTGAAACCACGAGATATAGTCCACCTATCGGCGGGATTGGCCTGCCGGACCGGACGCGGAACGGCAAGAGGTTCAGTACGATCATGGACGGCGACTTCAGAACGGAATTCACACGAAACCCTGCCAGCCTGAAACACAGGCCAGCCCTGGTTCTGAATGCGGACTACCGGCCTCTCAGCTACTATCCGCTGTCGCTCTGGCCCTGGCAGGAAGCGGTCAAGGCGGCCTGGCTCGACAGGGTGGATATCGTGGCCGAATACGATGACATCGTCCGAAGCCCCAGTACCGAGATCAGGATCCCTTCGGTCGTTGTCCTGAAAGACTATGTGAAACCTCAAAAGCGCGTGGCCTTCACGCGCTTTAATTTATTTCTGAGGGATGAATTCCGGTGTCAGTACTGTGGCGCAAAAGGAGAGCTGACCTTTGATCACGTGGTTCCGCGTGCATCGGGCGGTGTGACGAGCTGGCAGAATGTCGTTGCGGCCTGCAGCCCCTGCAATCTGAAAAAAGGGGCAAAACCGCTGCATCGCACGGGTTTGTCGCTGCGCAAACCACCGCGCCAGCCCGGGGCCGAGGAACTGCGCAACATGGGCCGGAAATTTCCGCCCGGTTATCTGCACGACAGCTGGATGGATTTTCTCTACTGGGACGCAGAACTCGAGGCCTGACGCAAAAAGGGCAGCACCGAAGCGCTGCCCTTTATCGGTACTGCGTGTTTACCGGTCGAATTTGGACGCCACGTTGTCTGCAAAGGCATCCAGCATCGCGTTGTAGTAAATCTCACTGTCCACCGACACCTCTCCCGGCGTGGTGCCTTCAGGATAGTAGGCGATGGCCTGATCCGCTGTCACAGTGAGCGTATAGTCTATCTGGTTGAAAAGGCCCGGTGCATCGATTTCGACATCACCGACCAGCTTGCTCTGCGCACCACCAAGGCGCTGCGAAAACAGGTTGGCGAGTGCAACTTCGTCGATATCGACCTTAATTGTCGCGCCATCCTCGGAAATTCTGCTGACCAGGCGTTCCGCGATCTCTGTTTCCAGATCGTCGCTCAGGCTGGTCCAGACCTGTGCTGCTTCAAGGTTCTCGACAGCTGTCAGGTCTGCCTGCACCTCAATCTCTCCGACCGCTGATGTGGCGAGTGCCGGTGCTGCGGAAAGCAGTGCGATACCTGTGATCAATGTGCGTTTCATGTCGTGTCCTTTCTGTCAGATGATCACGCCCTCTGCGGGTCGTGATTTCTGCAGACACAACAAACGCGGCACCGGAATGTTCCGGATAAAATTTTCAATGGCTCACAAGCGGGCCTGGCCCGGCCCGTGAAAACACCTGTATTTCAGGGGCCGACAACGTGTGGGTGGTCAGAAATCCAGTATGCTGTCGAGATTCTGCATAATGCCGATCAGCAGGAACACGCCGGCAACCAGCATGATTGTCCAGACGAACATCTGGAAGAGAACTGCGCCGACGCCCAGGGTGAGCGCGTAGGCGGCCGTTTTCCTGTTTTCGCGCAGGATGAAGGCCAGCATACCGAGCAATATCGCCGCTCCCGCCGTTACTGCAGCAAATACAGACAGAATGCGGTCAATGTTCCAGGCTGAAACCTGTGGCTCCGGGGCTGTCTGTCCGGCCAGTGCATTTGCCGCGGACTGACGGATTTCTGCGGCTATTTCCCCGATGCTGACGCCAATCGTCTGCTGGGGCGCGAACGGCCCTGCTGCGAACTGAACAAGCACAAGTATCAGCGCAATGCCGCCGAACAGGAATCCGGCATTGCCGGCTGTCAGGCGAAAGGAAATCGGTAGTTGCTGCGTCATCGGTCGCTCCTGTGGTGCGGAGGCGTTTCTAACAGCAGACTGTGGCATCAAAATGACCGCTCAGGCAGCCAGATCTATCCAGACGGGAACGTGATCGGAGGGTTTGTCGCGACCGCGTACATCTTTGTCGATCTGGCAGTCCTGGAGCATGTCTGCAGCCTGCGGGCTCAGCAGCAGATGATCGATCCTGATACCGTTGTTCCGGTTCCATGCGCCAGCCTGATAATCCCAGAAACTGTAGTGACCAGGACCAGGCGTGCGCACCCGGAAAGCCTCTGTCAGGCCAAGATTGAGCAGGCGGCGGAAAGCTGTGCGGCTTTCGGGACGAAACAGGGCATCCTCGCGCCAGCTCTCTGGTTTTGCCGCGTCTTCGGCCTGAGGAATGATGTTGTAATCGCCCGCCATGACAAAGGGGATTTCCTGCGACAGCAAATCTCTGGCCCGCGCTTCAAGGCGCGCCATCCAGGCAAGCTTGTAGTCAAATTTCGGACCCGGCGCAGGATTGCCGTTCGGCAGGTAAAGTCCGCAAACCCGTATTGCATCTTTGACGCCCATGACGGTTGCTTCGATATAGCGGGCCTGCTCGTCACTGTCATCGCCGGGCAGGCCGCGCGAGACGTCCTCCAGCGGCAGTCTGGAAAGGATTGCCACCCCGTTGAAGCTCTTCTGTCCGTGAGTTTCGACGTTGTAGCCCAGATCCTCGAAGATTTCGCGCGGGAAGTTTTCGTCTACAGATTTGATCTCCTGCAGCAGAGCCACATCCGGTTGCGCGTCTTTCAGCCATGCCGGAAGCGCTTCAATCCGGGCTTTGATACCGTTGATATTGAACGTCGCAATTTTCATATTCTGAGCTCCCCGTCTTCCGTTCTGATCTATCGCGCATGCGGGCAGGCGGAGCAACCCCGGCGCATCGCACTCTTGGGGTGAGTATTAACGTGGTGATTCTCGTTAAGGTGTTTCCCGGAAAAGCTGGCAAAAGGTTAATATCCACAGACCAGCCGGTTGTGGATAAAATTTCTTTAACGAAGATTACCGTAAAGCGTTTTCTTTCCATTCTGATCATTTAGCGGCGGAGCACCTTGTGGATAACTGATGGTTAATGCAATCTTAACGGGTTTTTTTCTTTAAAATTCGAGCTTTAAGAGCAAGCGTTAATGGGCGACCTGAACTTCAACTGAAAGGGATACAAACTGATGACCAACGCAATGCTCAAAGCTGAAATCGCCCGTGATGTGACCGGCCCTGCTGCAGATATTCACACCGGAGACGCGACAGCCCTTTACACAACGTCGATGCAGTGCTCTGGCAGCGACATGATGTGCGGTGACGCCACGGGGCTCTTCACCACATCAATGGCGCCTGCTTCGACGATGACCGGCATGGAAACCGGACAGTTCACCACGTCCATGATTGCGGGCAGTGATGCTCTGGCGGGCGAGGCCACCGGGCTCTTCACCACATCAATGACGCCCAACACGTAACAGCTCAACCGGTTCAGGATCTTCCCCAAGGGTCCTGACCTGTTGACGCTCTGTGCGGCAACCCGTTGACAGCGAAAGGAAAGCTCATGTCCAACGTGATTTCAATCGGGTTGCCGCGCAGGCCAAATCTGAGCCAGCGCCAGGCACTGCTTCTGCGGAACTTCGCTCTGCACCGCCGGGACAGCAGTGACGTCTTCTGGCTCAAGGAAAACGCCGAGCTGCTGAATGTACTGGCGACATCAGGCGCCAGACTGCAGCCGGAAGCGCTGGAGGTCTATCGGCCATTCTATGACAGCATTGCCGGCCGTCTTGCCTTTTTCCCGCAGTATTACCGCTTTCTGCTTTCTGTCTGTCTGGATCTTGAGGATCTGGGAATGCAGGGCGATGCCGGTGCCGGGGTCTGCCACAGGGTGCGGGCGCGTGGTCTTGTTGATGCGGAACTTTCAGACCTGCAAAGGGCAGAAGCAGAACGACTTCTCGCGCGCCGGGGAGAGGGTTCGGGCGACACTGCACTCGCGGCCCGGCTTCGCAGGTTTATCAGCTGCAGTGACACCTTCGCACTGCCCAACAAAAAGGCAGCCTACGAGCTGACGCATATCGTTTTTTATCTGTCAGAATATGGCAGGAATGACCCGTGTCTGACCGAAGAAGCCGTTACCAGCCTTGAGTTTGCCGGTGTGCTGGCCTGGCTGGATCAGGATTTCGACCTGCTTTCCGAGGTCTGTGTGGCATTGCGGTTTGCCGGGCGCACACCCAGCGATATCTGGGAAGACTGGCTGGCGCTGGAGACCGGACGTTTTTCCCTGCGGTCCGCAGCGCAGGGAAGCGGCGCCCCGGATGCCTATCATGAATACCTTGTGGGCAGCTGGTGGGCTGCTCATGCCGGGGCCGAAGGCTTCCACGGAACACCGGTCGAGGGCGCGCTGACGGTCGAGCGACTGGGGTCCTCACGCGGGCCACTGCGGCGCATTTCCGAATATATGTTCCATCTTGGGCCCGCGCGCAGCTGCGACTGGGATCAGATGCGCGGTCTGCTGGAAGCGGTCCTCGGGGAGGACGACCACCGCATCCTGTCCTGTGCCGCAGAATCGACCACCCGGTTCGGTGATTTCTTTGAGGGGTTTGCCCGGGCTGACGCCTGACGGGCCGCCTACATCGAGAACGACGTGCCGCAGCCACAGGAACTTGTGGCATTCGGATTTTCGATCACAAACCGCGCGCCGATCAGCTCTTCGGTGAAATCAATAACGGCATCCGTCAGAAATGGCAGCGAAACCGCGTCCACAACGACTTTTTCCCCGGCACCTTCCAGCACCAGATCGTCATCGCGTGGCTCATCAAGCGCGATTTCGTACTGAAACCCCGAACATCCACCGCCCTCGACAGCGACCCGCAGGGCTTTGCCGTCGGTTGCAGCACCAATTTCCGCAAGGCGCTCAAACGCACGTGAGGTGACTTTGGGGGGCAGTTGCATCTGCTCAGGCTCCGTGGGGCGGTTTCAATCACGTTACATGTGCAATATAGAAAGCCCCGGGACAGGCCACAAGGACCAGCGAGCTATGACTGCGCATTATGCCTCTGATCCCGCACTGGCCAGGGGGCGGCGTGTGCGGGAAGAGGAAAGCACCTTCCGTTCGTGTTTCCAGCGCGACAGGGACCGGATTATCCATGCCAGCGCCTTCCGGCGGCTGAAGCACAAAACCCAGGTGTTTATCGAGCATGAAGGCGATTATTACCGCACCCGTCTGACCCATTCTATCGAAGTGGCGCAGGTGGCGCGGACGATTTCCGGCGCGCTGGGGCTGAATGCAGAGCTGACCGAAGCCGTCGCCCTGGCGCATGATCTGGGCCATACGCCATTCGGGCATACCGGGGAGGACGCGCTCTGCGAGCTGATGGCGCCCTTTGGCGGTTTTGATCACAATGCGCAGGCAATCCGGATCGTCACGCATCTGGAACGGCATTATGCCGATTTCGACGGGCTGAACCTGACGTGGGAAACGCTGGAAGGTCTGGCAAAACACAATGGCCCGGTGACCGGGGACATTCCCTGGGCGCTTGCTGCCTGTAACGCCGAAATGGATCTGGAACTGCATACTCATGCCAGCGCCGAGGCCCAGGTGGCGGCCATTGCGGATGATGTGGCGTATAACCACCACGATCTGCACGACGGTCTGCGCGCGGAGCTCTTTTCAACCGACGAGCTGGCAGAGTTGCCAATCCTGAGAGACTGTTTTACTGCCGTAGACAAACGCTATCCGGGGCTGAACTATTACCGCCGGCGTCACGAAGCACTGCGCCGTTTCTTTGGCGTGCTGGTTGAGGATGTCATCGGGTATGCGCAGACAAGACTTGCCGGTCTGCAGCCCGCAACGGTGCAGGACATCCGGCTGGCGGGCTATCCGATCATCCGGTTTTCCGGTCCCGTTTTTGAGGACCTCAAAGTCATCCGCGCATTCCTGTTTGAGCGGATGTACCGCGCGCCAAGCGTGATCGAGATGCGCGCACGTGTCACACGGGTCGTCGAAGAGCTGTTTCCATGGTTCATGGAAAACCCCGATCAGCTTCCGAAACAATGGCGCAAGGACGTCGAGGCCGCACAGACCGAAACGGACCTTGCGCGGATCGTTTCCGACTATATCGCAGGGATGACGGACCGGTTTGCGCTGCAGGAGCATGAGCGCCTGGTCGGCGGGCTCTGAGCCTGCGCGGTTGACCCGGGCACAGGCCGTGATAAACCGCGCGCAGCACTTGCCAAAGGACCAGAGCCTGTGAACCTTTTTGCTGATATCCGTCACCTTGTGACCGAAACGCTGACCGCCATGATGGCGGATGGTGTGCTGCCGCAGGGGCTTTCGCTGGAAAATGTGACGGTCGAGCCACCGCGGGACGCAGCCCATGGTGACATGGCCACCAATGCTGCAATGGTGCTGGCCAAACCCTCTGGCATGAAACCCCGCGACATCGCCGGCGTGCTGGCCGAAAGGCTGAGCGCGGATGCACGGATCACCAGTGCCGAGGTCGCGGGCCCCGGGTTTCTGAACCTGCGGCTGGCACCTGTCGTCTGGCAGGATGTTGTGCGCGCAATACTGGCCGCGGGCACCGGTTTTGGCCGGGCATCGCTCGGGGCCGGCAAAAAGGTCAATGTGGAATATGTCTCCGCTAATCCGACCGGCCCGCTGCATGTGGGTCATACCCGCGGTGCGGTCTTCGGTGATGCGTTGGCATCTCTACTGGACTTTGCCGGTTTTGAGGTGACGCGGGAATACTACATCAACGATGGCGGCGCACAGGTCGATGTGCTCGCCCGGTCTGTGTACCTGCGGTATCAGGAAGCGCATGGCCAGGAAGTCGCCTTTCCCGATGGTACCTATCCCGGCGACTATCTGATCCCGGTGGGGCAGGCGCTTAAGGACAAGGTTGGCGACGCTTACCTCGACAAAGGCGAGCAGTACTGGCTCGAAGAGGTCCGGAATTTCGCCACTGACGCGATGATGGGCCTGATCCGTGCTGATCTCAAAGCGCTCGGCGTCGAAATGGATGTGTTTTACTCCGAAAAATCACTCTACGGCACCGGCCGGATCGAGGCTGCCATTGACGATCTGCGGGGCAAGGGTCTGATCTATGAAGGCGTGCTCGAGCCACCCAAGGGCAAGAAACCCGAAGACTGGGAGCCGCGGGAGCAGACCCTGTTCAGGTCAACAGAGCACGGCGATGACGTGGACCGGCCGGTCATGAAATCAGACGGCAGCTGGACCTATTTTGCACCGGATATCGCCTATCACTATGACAAGGTGTCCCGTGGATTTGACGCGCTGATCGACATCTTTGGCGCGGATCACGGCGGCTATGTCAAACGGATGAAGGCCGCAGTCTCTGCACTTTCTGATGGCAACGTGCCGCTCGACATCAAACTGACGCAGCTGGTGAAGCTCTTCAAAAACGGTGAGCCGTTCAAGATGTCCAAACGGGCAGGGACTTTTGTGACCCTGCGCGATGTGGTCGACCAGGTTGGCCCCGATGTCACCAGGTTCGTGATGCTGACCCGCAAGAACGACGCGATGCTGGACTTTGATTTTGACAAAGTGCTCGAACAGAGCCGGGAGAACCCGGTGTTCTACGTCCAGTATGCGCATGCGCGGATCGCGTCGATCCTGAACAAAGCGGGAGAGGCGGGCATTGCTGTCGATGACGACACGCTTGGCGGGGCTGACCTTGGTCAGCTGTCGCATCCGGCCGAGCTGTCGATGGCGGCGCGACTGGCGGAGTGGCCGCGGCTGGTAGAGACAGCGGCACGCACAAACGAGCCGCACCGGGTCGCCTTTTATCTTTATGATGTGGCCTCCGATTTCCACAGCCTCTATCACCTTGGCCGGTCAGACGACAGCCTGCGTGCCGTGCAGGAGGGCAATGCCGCCACAAGCCAGGCAAAAATCGCCCTGGCCCGTGCCACGGCGATTGTAATTTCGGCCGGTTTGGGTATTCTTGGCGTCACACCGGCGCAGGAAATGCGGTAACAGGCCAGCCAGCGTCCGGACAGGCAATCGAACACGACCAGAGGGGCAATGTACCCCGACGGCAGAGCGAGGCATTGATGGCGGATATAGAATTCTCCCATGGTATGGGCGGCTATGGTCGTGCACCGGAAACCCGGGCGCAGGAGCCCGAGGCAGCTAATTCCCTGACTTTCATGACGAATCTGGCCGGGGCGGCGGTATCGCTGGCCCTGATTGCCGGTATCGGCGTCTGGGGCTACAAGCTGATGGTGCGCGACGTGAGCGGTATTCCGGTCGTCAGGGCCGCCGAGGGCGACATGCGCGTCAGGCCGGAAAATCCCGGAGGACAACTGGCCCGCCACCAGGGCCTTGCGGTGAACGCCATCGCTGCAGAAGGTATTGCGGCAGGACCGGTGGATCAGGTTGTGCTTGCGCCGCGCGGTGCCGCGCTCAGCGACGAAGACCAGCCGGTCATTCAGGCGGCGGCACCTGTCGAGCTGCCGGTGCGTCTCAGCCCCGCGCAGGACGCTTTTGAGGGCGTTGCGCCCGGTCCGGTGGCAAGCATTGATCAGGCTGCGGCGATCAACGAACTCGTTGAGGAACTGACAGCGGATACGGAGCCGATGGAGACCGGAACAGCTGCAGCGGCATCCGTTCCGCGGGACGCCGTTCTGCAGGCCGCTGCCGAAGCACTGCCGGCACCGGAGCCCGCGGTCGTGTCGCAGACCGGTCTGCGTGTATCTGCGCGGCCTGTGCTGCGTCCGGCGCGTGTGCAGACGGCCGCGTTTACACCGGCGCCTGAGACGGCAGAGATTGATCCGTCCCGCATTCCGGCAGGCACACGTCTTGCACAGCTGGGCGCATTTGAAAGTCCAAAGGTTGCGCGCAGCGAATGGGACAGACTGGCAGGCCGGTTCGGCGATTTCATGAACGGCAAATCACGGGTGATCGAAAAGGCGCAGTCCGGTGGTCGGACGTTCTACCGGCTTCGCGTTATGGGTTTTCTGGATCTGAGCGACTCGCGCCGGTTCTGCGCTGCGTTCAAGGCTGAAGGGGTCGATTGTATCCCTGTTGCGAGCCGGTAGGCGCCTGGTGTCCGGCTTTGGCGCGACAATTCTCGATGCAGACGGGTTGCGCCTGAGCCCTGAGGAAAAGACGTTTTTCCGCGACGCTGACCCGTTTGGATTTATACTTTTCGCGCGCAATATCGACAACCCTGACCAGGTTCGCGCACTCTGCGCGGAAATGCGCGACTGTGTGGGGCGCAACGCGCCGATCACAATCGATCAGGAAGGCGGGCGGGTGCAACGCCTGCGCAGCCCGGTCTGGACAGAGTGGATGCCACCGCTGGACTTTGTCGCAGCGGCGGGGCCGGACGCGGGCGAGGCGATGTATCTGCGATACCGGCTGATTGCTGCAGAGCTTTACGCGCTGGGTATCGACAGCAACTGCGCCCCCATGGTGGATGTCGCCGGGCCGCAAACCCATCCGTTTCTTTACAACCGGTGCTACGGGACTGACCCTGAAACCGTTGCCGGTCTTGGCCGCGCGGCGGCAGACGGGCTGCTGGCAGGTGGTGTTCTGCCGGTGCTGAAACACATTCCGGGGCATGGCCGTTCAACGATGGACAGTCATTTCGATCTGCCACATGTCCCGGCCAGTCCGCAGGACCTGAGCGCGGTGGATTTCGCGCCTTTCCATGCGCTGAATGATCTGCCGATGGGCATGACCGCGCATCTGGTCTATTCGGAAATTGATGATCGCCCGGCCACTCTGTCGCCGGTCGTGATGAAACTGATCCGTGAGGAAATCGGTTTCGACAATCTGATCATGACGGATGACCTGGGGATGAAGGCGCTGCGGGGGCAGCTCAGCGATCTCGCGCGCCGGGCGCTGGATGCAGGATGCGACGTTATTCTGCACTGTAACGCACCGCTGGAAGCGCGTCGTGAAGTGGCCGATGCATCGGGCCGCATGACCCCTGCCGCCCAGGCGCGCGCAGAGCGTGCACTGGCCGCGCGCAGGACACCTGATGATATTGACATTCCCGCCCTTCACGCCCAGCTTGGGACGCTGTTGAACAGGGCGTGAAGGTCGGGCCAGTCCATGTCAGAGGACACTTTCGAAGAGGACAGAACCTCCGTCGCGGACCGGCTGGCAGCCGAGGCGCTGATCGTCGACGTCGACGGGTTTGAAGGCCCTCTGGATCTGTTGCTGACGCTGAGCCGCACCCAGAAAGTGGACCTGCGCAAAATCTCCGTGCTGGCCCTGGCCCGGCAATATCTGGCCTTTGTGGAACGCGCCAAGGCGCTGCGTCTGGAACTGGCCGCGGATTATCTGGTGATGGCGGCCTGGCTCGCTTTTCTGAAATCACGCCTTTTATTGCCACCTGATCCGACGGAGGAGGGCCCCTCGGGGGAAGAGCTGGCAGCTCATCTGGCCTTCCAGCTGGAACGGCTGCAGGCTATGCGCGACGCCGCTGCACGTCTGATGGGGCGCGATCGCCTAGGGCGCGACTTTTTCGCCCGGGGGCAGACCCAGGAAGTCACCCGCACGCGCAGGATCCGGTATACGGCGAACCTGCTGGATCTGATGCAGGGATATGCGCGCATCCGCACACGGGATGAATTCCGGCCCTTTGTCATGGACCGGGATGCGGTTTTCACCATGGAGCAGGCGCTGGACCGCATGCGTGGCCTGATCGGCTTTGCCGGTGACTGGACAGATATTGTGAGCTATCTGCCCGAAGGCTGGGAAATGGACCCCTTGCGCCGCCGTTCGGCCACGGCTGCCACTTTTGCGGCGTCGCTGGAGCTTGTCAAAGAGGGCCATCTGGAGATACGCCAGTCAGAGACATTCGCGCCGATCCAGCTGCGCAAAAAGGACAGACCTGCGTGACAGAAGACGCCCCGGAAACCGAAGAAGAACAGAGCCTGTTTGAGGCACCGCCAATGGCGGAGCAGGAGCGCATGGTCGAAGCGATCCTGTTTGCGTCGGCAGAGCCTGTGTCCTTGCGGGAGCTTTCAGCACGGATGCCCCATGGGTCAGACCCGGCAGAAGCAATCGTCTATCTGCGCAAACGCTATGAAGGCCGGGGTGTCAACGTCTGCAGGATCGGCGATGCCTGGGCGATGCGCACCGCGCCTGACCTCGGGTTTCTGATGCAACGCGAAACCGTTGAGACCCGCAAGCTGTCGCGTGCGGCCATCGAAACACTGGCGATTATTGCCTATCATCAGCCGGTTACCCGGGCCGAGATCGAAGAAATCCGTGGTGTATCCGTCAGTCGGGGCACGGTGGATCAGTTGCTGGAGATGGAATGGATCCGGTTCGGACGCCGCAAGATGACCCCCGGGCGGCCTGTAACCTTTGTGGTGACTGAAGGGTTCCTTGATCACTTCGGGCTCGAAAATGCCCGTGATCTGCCAGGTCTCAAGGAACTGCGGGCAGCCGGTCTGCTCGAAAACAGGCCACCGCCGGGCAGCCTGCCGATTGCGGGCGACGCGGAAGACGATGAGGAAGAGAGCACCGAAGGCCAGAGCGAGCTTTTCGAGGACTGACAGGTGTTTCCTCAAATTGGCCCTATTTCCCGGGCAGGCTGCTCCGGGAGCAGTAAGATGGGAGAAGCCCGATGGACAGAATTTTTCAGATGGTCATGCGACTGGTGCTGCGACGGTTGGTAAACCGTGGCATGCGCGCTGGTCTGAAAGGTATTTCAGGTGATCAGGCCGCGCCGGTTCAGATCCACCAGGCCCAGCGGTCACTGAAAGTGGCCCGGCGTATCGGGCGCCTGTGATGTGCTAGCCCGGGGTTTTGAAGTGCTTGGAAAGTTTCAGGCCCTGGCCCTGATAGTTTGATGCCAGATCTGCGCCGTAAAGCTGTTCGGGCTGAGCGGCCATTTTCTCGTAAATCAGCCGCCCGACAACCTGTCCGTGCTCCAGCACGAAAGGGGCCTCATGGCAGCGCACCTCAAGCACCCCGCGCGAACCTGCACCGCCCGCTTCGGCATACCCGAACCCGGGATCAAAAAATCCGGCATAATGCACCCGGAATTCGCCGACCATGGCCAGGAAGGGTGCCATTTCCGCGGCATAATCCGGTGGAATGGTCACCGCCTCGCGGCTGACAAGGATGTAGAAGGCACCGGGGTCAAGAATGATCTTGCCGTTGTCGCTGTGCACTTCTTCCCAGTATTCGGATGCGGTGTAGTGATTGATATTGTCCAGATCGATCACGCCCGTATGCGGCTTGGCGTGGTAACCCACAAGCGTTGTATCGGGCAGGCGCAGGTCCACGGAAAAGCCAAGCCCGTCGTCAATGACAGCTTCGCCATCGACCAGCGGTGTCTGTGCGTGCAGAGCGCGCAGGCTGTCGTCACCCAGCACCGCCTGCGTGTCGCGAAAACGGATCTGGTTCAGACGCATGCCAGGCCGGACGAGGACCGAGAAAGACCGCGGGCAGATCTCGGCGTAAAGCGGGCCGTGATAGCCCGGCGCGATACGGTCGAACTCGGTGCCGCCATCTGTGATCGTGCGGGTCAGCAGATCAAGGCGTCCGGTGGAGCTTTTGGCATTGGCGACCGCCTGGACATTGTCTGGCAGCGCGAGCGACTCCATCAGGGGCACGACATAGACGCAGCCCTTTTCCAGAACAGCACCATCGGTGAGGTCAACGCGGTGCATTTCAAATTCACGCAGCCGGTCTGAAACACGTGCCCCCGAACCGGCCAGAAAAGAGGCCCGTACCCGCCAGGCTGTGCGCCCGAGACGCAGATCGAGGCTCGCTGGCTGGATCTGCGCTGTGGATACGCTGCGCGTGCCTGCGATCTGATTTGAAGCGATCATCTGTGCGATCTGCTGACTGGGAAGAACGCCGCTCATGAACTGGCTCCTGAAAGTGCAAAGGCCCGCGCTGCAAGGGCGCGGGCTCTTTGTACATGTCGGTTGATGGTCGGGCTAGCAGGACTCGAACCTGCGACCTTCCGTCCCCCAGACGGACGCGCTACCAGGCTGCGCCATAGCCCGACATGTGCCGCTTCATACCCGATCTGAGGGCCGTGACAAGAGCGAATTGCCATTGCCTCAGTCTTTGCCGGAGTCTTTGTGCGGCCCGGACATATCCGCCCGCAGCTGTGCCAGTCGCGCCACAAGAGGCCGGATTGCATCGGCCTGATCCGGTGTCAGCCTGCGAACCCGCGACAGGGCTGTCAGCGCGGAGGGCTCGACCGTCATTGTGCTTTCAGCAGGCGGCGCGGGGATGTCCACTTTGCGTGGGGCCGGGGCAGGTGCGGGTACGTCGTCCGGTGAGGTGTCGGACGCCGTTGGTTCCGGTGCGGAGTCCACTTCGGCGACTTCGGGTTCTGTGTCCGGAACGTGTTCCAGAACATTATCCTGTGGTGGCTCATCAGAGATCGTTGGTGGCGCCGCCGCAGACATTTCCCGTGGCGCGTCTTCGGCTGTTGTTTCTTGGGTTGTATGTGACAGCGGGTGTCGCAGGAAACCCGGAAGGTCTCCGCTCACCTCCTCCGGATCGTCATGAGGCGGGTCGTCTTCCGGCGCTTCAATTTCTTCTGCAGACATACCTGCAGCACCGGGGTCATCGGCATCCATCAGAACTTCGGTTTCTGTATCGACATCCGACGTTGTCTCCACAGCGTCGTCGACGACCGGAACGTCCGAGGCATCGGGTGCCGTTTCACTGTCTGAAACCGGCTCGGCTGCGACAGGTGGTGCGGCGTCCTCACTGTCGTCAGCCTGTTCCAGCCCTGCAGGTTCCGGTGTTTCAGACGCGTGGTCGGTGACTTCCGTCACATCGGTTGTGTCGACAGGTTCCGCTGTTTCCGGCTCTTCTGTCTCACTGACCGTCTCTGCAGGAGCAGGATCAGACGTTCCCTCTGCAGGCTTAGCAGCCTTTGCCTGCGTGACGATATCATCTGGCATTGCCGCCGCGGGGTCAGGCGTATCTGCCGCCGCCTCCTCGATGCGATCATCGATAACGGCGGCTGTAAGGTCGTCCAGCGGCTGAGACATCGCGGCGACATGTGCCACGCTGTTTTCGCGCAGCATTTTCTGAGCGCCTTTGATGGTCAGGCCGTCTTCGTGCAGCAGCTTTTTCAGCCCACCCAGCAGTAACATGTCATTCGGGCGATAATACCGCCGGCCGCCGGCCCGTTTGACGGGCTTTACCTGGCTGAACTTGCTCTCCCAGAAACGCAGGACATGCGCCTGCACGCCCAGCCAGTCTGCGACCTCTGAGATCGTGCGGAAAGCATCAGGTGATTTTGACATCAGCTCAGGACTTGTTCCCGTTCGCCACGCGATCCTTCATCAGGTGCGAAGGGCGGAAGGTGAGAACACGGCGGGGGTTGATCGGAACCTCTTCGCCGGTCTTGGGGTTGCGGCCAACACGGGCGGATTTGTCCCGTACCGAAAATGTGCCAAATGAAGAGATTTTGACCTGTTCGCCGCGCACGAGCGCGTCTGACAGATGCTCGAGCACGGATTCAACAAGCTGTGCGCTTTCGTTTCTGGACAGGCCGACTTCCCGGAAAACGGCCTCACTCAGATCCATACGTGTCAAAGTCTTTTCGGCCATGGTGTCCCCCTGAATTTTCAGTCACCATAGGGGAGGCGCAATTTCCGAGTCAATATCAACGGCTTGCGTGGCCGGGGATAAGCGGAAAATACATGATTACCAGCGAAGAACCACGGCGCCCCACGCAAGACCACCGCCGATCGCCTCGGTTACGATCAGGTCGCCGGGTTTGATCTGGCCCCGGTCGCGGCCCACGGACAGGGCCAGGGGAATCGATGCAGCCGATGTATTGCCATGGTCCTGCACCGTAACAACGACATTTTCCATTGGCAGACCCAGCTTTTTCGCTGTGCCCTGAATGATGCGGATATTCGCCTGGTGGGGCACGATCCAGTCGACCTGCTGAGCTGTCACGCCGGCACGTTCCATGGCTGTGTTGGCGGTCGCTGCAAGCTTCTCGACGGCGTGGCGGAAAACCTGATTGCCCTGCATGCGCAGGTGCCCGGTTGTACCGGTCGATACGCCACCGTCCACATAAAGCAGATCCTTGTGACGACCGTCCGAATTCAGATCCGTCGACAGAATGCCGCGATCATCGGGCGTGCCGGCACCGTCCTGCGCCTCAAGCAGCAGCGCGCCTGCGCCATCGCCGAACAGCACACAGGTCGAGCGATCGGTCCAGTCCATAATGCGGCTGAATGTTTCCGCGCCGATGACCAGAACGCGGCGCGCCTGGCCGGAGAGGATCAGCGCGTTTGCATTGCTCAGCGCATAGACAAAGCCCGCGCAGACAGCCTGGACATCGAATGCAAATCCGCCGGTCATGCCCAGCTGGGCCTGCACCATGGTCGCCGCGGACGGGAAAGTCAGATCGGCCGTGGACGTCGCAACCACAATGGCGTCCACATCGTCGGCCGTCAGGCCCGCGTCCGCGATTGCAGCTTCGGCCGCGCGGGCGGCCATGTCGGATGTCGTCTGGCCTTCGGCAGCGAAATGGCGGCGTTCAATGCCTGACCTTGCGCGGATCCACTCGTCGGTCGTATCCAGCGTCTTCTCGAAGGCCGTGTTCGGCACTACCCGTTCTGGCAGGTAATGGCCTACACCGGCAACTACAGCGCGGATCGTCATGTTATGTGTTCTCCTCTGCCGGCAGGGCCGCAACCCGCGCCGCCAGTTTGTCCGTGAACTGAATATGGGCCAGTTGAGCGGCAAGCTTGATCGCCGCTGATACACCTGTTGCGTCAGCAGCGCCATGCGATTTCACCACGGTGCCGTTCAGGCCAAGAAAAACACCGCCGTTTACCCGGCGCGGGTCAATCTTTTTGCGAAGGCGTCCCAGCGAGGTATAGGCCAGCAGAGAGGCAAGCCTGGACAGAGGTGAGTAGTGAAAGGCCTCCCGCAGACGGTTGCCGACGAGGCTTGCAGTACCTTCTCCGGTCTTGATCGCGACGTTGCCGGTGAAGCCATCAGTGACAATGACGTCACAGATGTCGCCCGAAATATCGCCGCCCTCAACAAAGCCGGTGAATTCAAAACCTGCGGTATCGCACTGACCCCGAATCAGCTCATAGGCTTCTTTCAGCTCAGGCCGCCCTTTGTGTTCCTCGGTGCCGACGTTCAGCAGGCCGACCCTGGGGCGGGGCAGATCCAGACCGTTGCGCGCGTAGGACATGCCCATCAGCGCATAGCGCAGCAGATCATCCGCGTCGGCACGCACATCTGCGCCTACATCGAGCAATACGTTAAAACCCTGCGGGTTCGAAGAGGGATAGAGCACCGCGATAGCCGGGCGCTTGACACCGGGCAGCCTGCGCAGCCGGATCGTCGAGAGCGCCATGAGTGCGCCGGTGTTGCCACAGGATACTGTGACCGAGGCCCTGCCTTCGCGCACAGCCTCGATAGCGGACCACATAGAGGTTTCGCCGCCGTTGCGCACGATATGGCTGGGTTTGTCGTCCATGGTGACGATGCCCGTCGCATGACGGATCTCGCAGCGTCCGTCCAGAACACGGCGTCTTGCAACCAGTGCCCGCAGCTCGTCTTCGGGTCCGTGGAGTATGAAACTGATGTCAGGGTTCTTGCGGGCAGACACATCACAGCCCGCCACAACAGCAGCGGGCCCGGCGTCTCCGCCCATCGCATCAACGGAAATGACGATCCGCCCGGTCTTTGTCTCTGCCTGATCGGTCTGTGCCGTCATAGAGCGACCGCCTCCAAACCTGCTGCCCTTATTCTTTAAGGGACAGGTTTAGGCCGCGTCGTCGTCCAGATCAATCTCTTCTGTCAGTGCCACGACTTCTTTGTCGTCATAGTGGCCACAGGAAGCACAGACATGGTGGGGACGTTTCAGCTCGCCACAGTTGGTGCATTCGTTCGGGTTTGCAGCAACCAGAGAATCGTGCGCACGACGATTGTTGCGGCGCGATTTGGAAACTTTGTTCTGTTGAACAGCCATTGGCTTGTCCTTTTGTCGTTCGGGGCCGGGCGCTCAGAAGGCAGCCAGACGGCCTGTTTTCGGAATCTGTCCCACATCGGGTGTGACGTGCGTTTAGGGCCTGTCTGAAAGGAAGTCCAACCCTAATTCGCAGAGGCGCGCAAAATACCCGGATTCAAAAGCTCTGCAAGCAGGTTTTCAGGATATTCTGAGGGTTTCCGGCCGGTTTTCCCCGACGATCGCGGTGGGTGCTTTACCGGTCATCAGTATCATCGGAAGACGTATCCCGTGCCAGCTGGTCCCGCAGGTCTGCCAGCCCAGCGAAGGGGCGCGCATCTTCATCCCGCATCGGTTCCACGCCTGGTCCGGCATATAAAAGGTCACCTGTCCCTGCGTCAGGCGCGCGCGGATACAGCGGCAGTTCGAGGGCAAGCGCCTCCAGCATGATGGCCCGAGGGTCGATATGCGTCCCGAGTTGTTCAGAGGTATCATCCGCCGGCATTTCAGCCTCCGGTTCGTCCGGATCAGAGAAGTTGCTCAGAAAAAGCCGCGTGACGTCGGCATCTATCCGCGTCGTCACCGGGGCCAGTGTCACGCCGCAGGGCTGAACGACCGTCGCGCCAAGGCGCGCCTGCAGTTGCCAGTCGGCGGCACCGGTGGCGGTGATTTCCCCCTGAAAGGACAATTTGCGCAACCCCAGCAGGTCAAGCTGCGCGGCAATTGCCTTCAGCTCTTCGGTTTCAGGGCGAAAGGCAAAGGGTGTGGGATGGTTCTGGGCAAGGTCGGCCACGCGCAGTGCCGTCGGAGACGTTGTGGTCTGCTTCATTATGTGTTGCTTTCGTTTCTTGAACCGGGGCGTCTGCTTGGTATAAGCGGGATAAAAGTCATACCGCCCAAGGGCAAGAGGGTACAATTGCATGCTGACAGGGTCTGAGTCGAAAAGATGTGCCGCGCGCGCACTCAGACTAGCGGGGGTTATCGCCGTTTGTTGTGTGGTCGGTGCCTGTTCGTCGCTTTACAGTAATCACGGGTATGTGCCGACGCAGGAAGACCTTGATCAGATCGCCGTTGGCGTTGACACACGCTCAAGCGTTGAGGAAACGCTGGGTTCTGCAGCGTCCTCGTCCGTGATCAGTGACAATGCGATGTATTTCGTACGCAGCAGAATCCGCAAAACCGCATTTCTTGAACCTCAGGTGGTAGATCGCGAAGTGCTGGCCATCAGTTTTGATTCGAACGGTATCGTCGCAAATGTCGAACGCTTTGGCCTTGAGGACGGCCAGGTCGTTCCGCTTGCCAGACGCGTGACAGATACAACTGTCGGCAGCCGCAGCTTCCTGCAGCAGCTCTTTGGCAACATCGGAAGCTTTGCACCGTCTGGTCTGGGCGGCTGATCCTGTCACCGCCGCGTCATGCGCGACAGATATGCCGCCGGCAGGATCACACGACAGGAGACGGCGATGGGAAATGCGCATAGCCCTGTGTTTACGGCGCGTCGCGCCCGCAGCGCGGAAGAGGTTGCTGCCGCACTCAGGCTGCGCGCGTCTTCCTTCGGGCATGCCGGGGAACACACCGGGGACGCCTGGGATGCGGATGCTGCGCATATTCTGATCGAAGACAGCCGCAGCGGAGCACTGGTGTGCTGTTTCCGCATGCGGGATTTCACAGCGGCTGACATTGAACAGAGTTATTCCGCGCGGTTCTATGGTCTGGAAGCCTTTAAGGACTTTGAGGGTCTCATGGTAGAGGTCGGGCGGTTCTGCGTGGCGCCCGGCTGCAGCGACCCGGACATCCTGCGCCTGGCCTGGTCAGTCATTACGCAACATGTCGATGATCGTGACGCGCGGCTGCTTTTTGGCTGTTCGTCCTTTCAGGGTACGGAACCGGATGCCTACCTCGATACCTTTGCGATGCTGCGCGCGCGGTATCTGGCACCGCGGCGCTGGTTGCCGCGGATCAGAGCACCGGAGGTTTTCCGGTATGCCGCGCGCCTGCGCCGTACACCCGACCCGGTGAAGGCCCTGCGCTCGATGCCGCCGCTGCTGAGAAGCTATCTGATGATGGGCGGGTGGGTCAGTGATCACGCCGTCATCGACCGGCAGATGAATACACTGCACGTCTTTACCGGCATCGAAATAAGCGCCATACCCGCGACGCGCAAAAGGCTGCTGCGCGCCCTTGTCTGAACCGCAAAGCCGCTTTTCGCCAGTCTGCCGTCCGGGATGCATTGACCCCGGCGGCGCGGGCGCGTAGCCCGCCACTATGGCACGTGTACCGCTTTTACAACTGAACGGCGTATCGCTGACTTTTGGCGGTGATCCGGTTTTCGACGACCTGAGCCTGGTGGCTCAGCCCGGTGATCGTGTGGCCCTTGTCGGGCGCAACGGGTCGGGCAAATCCACTCTGATGAAGGTGATGGCCGGCCTTGTGGAACCTGACAGCGGCGAGGTTGTGGCAGGCCCGGGCGTGTCCGTGGGATACATGGAACAGGACCCGGATCTGTCCGGCTTTACCACGCTGGGAGATTTCGCAGCCCAGGGGCTGGAGCCGTCCGAGATGTATCGGATTGAACGCGCGGGCGAGGGGCTGAAATTTGATCCCGCCCGTCCGGTCGCAACCGCCAGCGGTGGAGAGCGCCGCCGTGCGGCTCTGGCCCGTCTGATGGCCGGTGCGCCGGATCTGATGCTGCTTGATGAGCCGACAAACCACCTCGATATCGAGGCTATCGCCTGGCTGGAGAACGAGCTCAGGCAGTCCCGTCAGGGTTATGTCATCATCAGCCATGACCGTGCGTTTCTGCGCGCCCTGACCCGCGCCACGCTGTGGATCGACCGGGGTGATGTGCGCCGTCAGGAAAAAGGATTTGCGGACTTTGAAGCCTGGCGCGACACAATCTGGGAAGAAGAAGATACGCAGCGGCATAAACTCAACCGCAAGATCAGGGCCGAGGCCCGCTGGGCAGTCGAAGGTATCTCTGCGCGCCGCAAGCGCAATATGGGCCGGGTACGTGCTCTGCAGGACCTGCGGGCAGTCCGTGCGGCGCAGATCACGCGACAGGGCACAGCGGCAATGGCCCTCGATGCCGGACCCAAATCGGGCCGTAAGGTAATCGAGGCAGAAGGTATTTCAAAGTCGTTCGGTGACCGGACGATCCTGCGGCCGTTTTCGCTGACAGTGCAGCGCGGTGACCGAATAGCCTTTGTGGGCCCCAACGGTGTTGGCAAAACCACTCTCCTGAACATGCTCATTGGTCGCGAAACACCGGATACCGGAACTGTCAGGCTGGGTACCAATCTGGAGCTCGCGCTGTTTGATCAGGCGCGGGCGCAGCTTGATGGCGATATGAGCCTCTGGGACAGCCTGACCGGTGATCCCGAAATGCGTGTCTCGGGCAAGGCCGATCAGGTCATGGTGCGCGGCACACCCAAGCATGTTGTGGGGTATCTCAAGGAATTTCTATTTGACGAGGCGCAGGCGCGTGCGCCGGTGCGTGCGCTGTCAGGTGGTGAAAAAGCGCGCCTGTTGCTGGCAAAACTGATGGCCCGGCCAAGCAACCTTCTGGTGCTCGATGAGCCGACCAATGATCTGGATGTGGAAACGCTTGATCTGCTGCAGGAGCTTCTCGGCACCTATGACGGAACGGTGCTGCTGGTCAGCCACGACCGGGATTTTCTCGACCGCGTCGCGGCCACGACGATCGCGATGGAAGGCGACGGCCGGGCAACGGTATATGCAGGCGGCTGGAGTGACTATATCAGCCAGCGCGCGCCCCGTGATGCACCCTCGCAGGCAGAGCAGCCGGCGAGAGCGAAAAAAACCGGTAACCCGCCCGGAGAGACAAAACAGTCAAAGCAAAAGGGGCTGAGTTTTACGGAAAAACACCGGCTTGAAGCGCTGCCTGCCGAGATCGAGAGACTCGAAGCCGAGATCGGAAAACTTGGCGGTCTGCTCGAAGATCCTGATCTCTATACGTCCAGTCCCGTCAAATTTCAGAAAGCGACCGATGCGCTGGTCGAACGCCAGGAGAAACTCGCGGCTGCCGAGGAAGAATGGCTGACCCTGGAAGAGAAAGCTTCGGCTGAGGGCAGCTGACCCGATACGGACGCATCGGGTCAACCGGTTTCAGACGGCGCGGCGACGACGGCGCAACGCGGGGAAGGCAAACGCGCTCAGAGCCATCAGAAAGCCCGCAAATGCAGGCGGAAGGGGTACCGCGGCGACGCTGGGGGGCAGAATTTCCGGCGTGTCGCCCGGAACATCACCCGGTCCGTCGCCCGGATCCTCACCGTTGAGTTCCTGAAGCAGGCTGCTTGAACGCAGCGACCCGGCCACGCCGGCAGGAATGAAAGGCAGGAACCCCGGGTCATCCAGCAGTGAGACGTTGATCACAGGATCCATAAGCGCGCCCATCCCGTCGTCGGTGTGATCCGCTCCAAGGATATGACCCAGCTCATGCGCAGCAACGACGCTCTGAAGCGGCCGGGAGGTGCCATCGGCACTGACAATCCCAAAGGGAAAAGACGGTGCATCAAAAAACGCAGCACCCACGGTGTTGCCGGTCAGCCGGGGGCCGAATCCCAGAACTGCCACACCTGGGGGCGTGTCGGGTGCTGCGGTGTTCGCAAAGTCGGTCAGCAGACTGAACGGGCTCGCCCGTCCCGCGCTGTTGCTTAACGAGGCCAGATCCAGCGTGACCGGATCAGGCGATGGCAGGAAGTTCAGCGAGATATCCGCCTGATCAAAGATCCGGTTCATATAGCTCTGGTCGATATCCGGCTCGAAGCAACCCGCAGGGCCGGAATCGCAGATACCGACCGTTACAATATCGAGCTGCAGCACCGCGGCCGGTACGGGCGCTGCACAGAGAAGCACTGCGGCGGCTGTGTATCTGAACAGGTTTACTGGGGATCTGTGCGTCATGGGCATACTCCGGAATTTCAGGTGTTCTGGTGATCAGACGACATGCCTGATTCACTACCGGAGATGGAATTTGCATCGGGGCCGATGACACAAGAATGAGCAGGAATCCCCACCGGGACGGGCGCAGGTACGCCTGGCGGCGGCAGAAACGCGCCGACCTGCGCCGCGGCTCAGCGCATCCTCAGCGCGCCGTCGATGCGGATCACCTCGCCGTTGAGGTACCCGGCGTTGATGATGAATGCGGCAAGTGCCGCGTATTCCGACGGATCACCAAGACGGGGCGGGCAGGGTACATCTGCGGCAAGCTGGTCCTGCACATCCTGGCCCAGTCCCGCAAGCATTGGCGTCATAAAGATACCTGGCGCAATCGTCATGACACGAATGCCGGAGCGGGCGAGATCGCGTGCCATCGGCAGGCACAGCCCGACAACACCACCCTTGGATGCGGCATATGCCGTCTGACCTTTCTGCCCGTCAAAAGCCGCGATTGAGGCTGTGTTGATGATAACCCCACGCGCACCATCCTGAGCGGGAGCGTTGTGCTGCATCGCATCCGCCGCCAGCCGGGCCACATTAAAGGTGCCTACAAGGTTGATGTCGACGGTGCGCTGGAAAAGGTCAAGCGGGTGCGGTCCGTCACGCCCGATTGTTTTTGCGGCATCGGCAATGCCTGCACAGTTTATTGCAGCATTGATGCTGCCCATTCTGTCGAGGGCTTCGGCAATCGCAGCGGCCACCGAGGCTTCGTCGGTCACATCCGTTTCCACAAAATGGCCGCCGATCTCGCGCGCCGTTGTCTCTCCGCGTATCCGATCCCGGTCAAGAACCGTGATCTTTGCACCGCGGGCTGCAAAACCACGCGCCGTTGCTTCGCCCAGGCCAGAGGCTCCGCCAGTGATGATTGCCGCTGTATCTGCCAGTTCCATGATCTGCTGCCCCTCCCTGTTCACGCGCACCAGAAAGCACGGGGTCAGCGGTCTGTCCAGAGACCCTGCATCAGACGATTATCCAGACGTGCGATACCCCTGAACACAGGTGTAACCGGGGGCCACCAGACCCAGGTGCCGCCAAGGCGATGGACCCCCGCGCCGGTCCCGAGTTTGAAACGCGCCAGCCCGGGAGCGTCCTCTGTGCTGATGATGCCAAGGTCGACTGTGTCCGCACTTTTGCGCTGCAGCCACGTCAGAGCCGACCAGAGCAGCAGAGTATGCGCCGAACACCTGCGCCCGCGCGCGGTCGTATGGCCGATGTGATATGTGCCTGCGTTGCCGTGACGCAGGATCAGCAGCCCGGCAACGGTTTCTTTGCCGTCCAGCGCAGTGAACAGCTTTGCCTTGCCGGCGTTGGCCCGCAGCCAGGCAATTGTCATTGCGGTCGGCCAGTTGCGATAGCCGCGTCTGCGCTGTTGCGCGCTGTCCGCACGCAACAGCCAGTGGCCGGGATCGTCCGGCATGTTCTGACGGGTGACGCGGAGGTTTTGGCCTTGCGCGTGTTTCAGCCTGTTGCGCCACTTCTGATGCAGCCCTGAGGCAAGCGTCTCTTCTGTTCCGCTCAGATCAAGTCGGGCAATGGTCGCAGGGCTGACCAGTGGCAGGGCACCCTCCGGAACCAGATCAACCGGGTGATCAGGCGAAATGATGACCGGCCCACGCGTGCGGCTGCCGGCCAGATGCCGCCACAGCGCGGAAGGGTTGTGTACCTGCGCCCGGGACAGGAGCGTCACCGGCAGACCTTTCCAGCGCCGCTGCAGTGCCAGCGTGCCATCCGGCAGGCGCCGGGGCATCTGCCCGAGCAGTTCCAGCGCACCGGCAAATTCAGCACTTTGCTGGAGAGCGGTTGGCGGGGTATCCGGGGCTGCGTCAAACATGCACTGATTAACGCAGTGGAAACCTAAAACGTGGTTAATGACGGCATGAAAAACAGCGAGACTGTACTGGGCGTTTCCGCACCATCGACCCGCGTGACAAAAACGGCCGCCTTTCTTGTGGCGGCCGCTCTGTCAGTTCCTGTGTTTGCCATCCTGTCGGTGGTCGACTGGCTCTGGTTCTAGCCCAGCTGTACGAGCGCGTGGCGTTTTTTGCCGGCGCTGAGTTTCACCGGCTTCGCGCGCAGCCGGCGCAGGCTCAGCAGGGGGCTGTCCGGTGTCACAAGCTCGTCGTCGACACGCGCGCCACTTTCCGCGATCAGGCGCTTTGCCTCTTTGCCTGACTTACACAGGCCCGCCTTTACAAGCAGACCGGCAACCGGAATTTCCGTCGGCTCTGAACCCTCTGGCTGGCCTGGTGCCGGTACCAGGAACAGCTCGTCGGCCGCGATTGTCAGACGCGGCAGATCATCGCCCACACCGCCTTTTTCAAAAACCTCCCGCGCCGTTGCCTCTGCCGCTGCGGCAGCCTCGGCACCATGCAACAGCGTTGTGACCTCATTGGCCAGCCTGATCTTGGCCTCATTGACCTCAGAGCCTTCCAGAGCGCCCAGACGATCACATTCATCTACCGGCAGCTCCGAGTACAGCCTGAGGAAACGCCCGACATCGGCATCGTTTGTATTCCGCCAGAACTGCCAGAACTCATAGGGGCTCAGCATATCGCCATTCAGCCAGATCGCACCGGCCAGGGATTTGCCCATCTTCTTACCATCCGAGGTGGTGAGCAGCGGCGAGGTCAGGCCATAGACCTCGCCGTCGACAACGCGCCGCGTGAGGTCGATGCCGTTGACGATATTGCCCCACTGGTCCGACCCGCCCATCTGCAGCACGCAGCCATAGCGGCGGTGCAGTTCCATAAAGTCATAGGCCTGCAGAATCATGTAGTTGAATTCGAGAAACGACAGGGATTGTTCGCGATCAAGACGCGATTTGACGCTTTCAAATGACAGCATACGGTTGATCGAAAAATGCCGCCCGATGTCGCGCAGAAAATCGAGATAGTTCAGATCATCCAGCCATTCGGCATTGTTGATCATCATCGCGCCGGTGTCGCTGTCGCCATAGTGGAGGTAGGCAGAAAACACCTTTTTAATCCCGGCGATGTTGGTGTCGATGTCTGCGGGGCTCAGCAGCGGGCGCTCGTCCGCGCGGAACGACGGATCACCCACCTTGGTGGTACCACCCCCCATGAGCGTGATCGGCTTATGACCGGTTTTCTGGAACCAGCGCAGCATCATGATCTGGATGAGAGAGCCGACGTGCAGCGATTTTGCCGTGGCATCAAAGCCGATATAGGCAGGCTTCACCCCGGACAGCAGCGCTTCGTCCAGCCCCTGATAATCGGTGCAATCGGCTAGAAAGCCGCGCTCGATCATTACAGCGACGAAATCCGATTTGGGGTGCCAGGTCATGGTACTTGCTCTTTCACGGTGAATACGATCACTCTATATGCGGTGCAAAGACAAAGGAAAAGGCTTTGAGCAGGGCCATCCCCAAAACCGGAATCGTCACGGCACTGGGTGCTATGAGCGGCACCTCTCTGGACGGTGTTGATGCGGCTGTGCTGCGTACCGACGGGCACAGGATCGATGCTTTCGGCGAAACCGGCTACCGCGCTTATTCCCCGACAGAACAGGAAATTCTCGCAGCCGCTCTTGGTCAGTGGAACGGTCCGGCCGTCGCCGCTGCAAAGCGCGTCGTTGAAGAAGCCCACCGGGAGTTGCTGGGTGGTTTCGGAGACGTCGATCTGGTCGGATTTCACGGTCAGACCCTGGCACATGCACCGCGTGCACAGGGAACCCTGCAGGTTGGTGATGGCGCCTGGCTGGCTGCGGCGCTCAGGCGCCCTGTTGTCTGGGATTTCAGGACGGCAGATGTCGAACTGGGCGGCGAGGGGGCACCGCTGGCACCGTTCTTCCACTTTGCCTGCGCCCGTTACATCGGCGCAGAGGCTCCACTGGCCTTTCTGAACCTTGGCGGTGTTGGTAATCTGACGTATGTCGATCCGGCGGCTCCGCATCCCGAGACCGATGGCGGGTTGCTCGCCTTTGACACCGGGCCCGCCAATGCGCCGCTGAATGATCTGCTGCGCGCGCGCAGGGGAGTTCCATTTGACAAAGATGGCAGGATCGCGCGGCAGGGCACGGTCGAACAGGGCGCGCTTGAGCTTTTCCTGGCCGAAAAATATTTCGCTCGGATACCACCCAAGTCGCTGGACAGGAATGATTTTGCGGAAATGGTGGCTCTGGTCAACGAACTGGACGATGCGGATGCTGCCGCGACGCTGACGGCAATGTGTGCGGCTGGCGTGGCCCAGGGTGTCATGCATTGTCCCACACCACCCGAACGGGTTCTGGTCACCGGCGGCGGGCGGCACAACCCGGTGCTGATGGAGATGCTGTCGGTGTCGCTGGATTGTCCGGTAATCCCGGTCGAAGAGGTGGGCCTTGATGGCGATATGCTCGAAGCGCAGGCCTTTGCCTATCTCGCCGTGCGGGTCGCGCGCGGCCTGCCGACCTCCTGTCCTGGTACAACCGGCGTGCGCGCTGCTGTAAGTGGTGGCATTCTCAGCACCCCGGATACGGCAGTGCCGGCAGACTGATTTCAGCTGCGGGGAAGGTCAAAACCGGGATCGGCCAGTGTGAACCCATCGAACTGAAAGCCGGGTGAGACGGTGCAGCTGACGAGTGTATAGTCTCCGGTCGTGCGCGCGGCCTGCCAGTGGTTCTCCGGCACGATAATCTGGGGCAGGGAGGTGGTCAGGTCCGGCCCGAGCATGTGATCCGTCGCTGGCCCCGCATCAGTGTCACTCATCGACAGCACCAGAGGTGCGCCTGCGTGCCAGAGCCAGATTTCCGTCGCGTCGACCCGGTGCCAGTGGCTGGTTTCACCTGCGGCCAGCAGAAAGAAAATGCAGGTGCCTGTCGGGCGTCCGGCATTTTCCGCAACCCAGGTCTGGCGGTAATGCCCGCCTTCGGGATGCGGTTCCAGACCCAGACGTGCGATGATCTCTTGTGCTGTCATAACAGCACTGTACTCTTCTGTCGGTGCAGGTCGAGAGGAACGGCAAATGAAAGTGATCGTCGTGGGTGCGGGCATTCTGGGCGCCGTCACTGCATGGAATCTGGCGGCTGCTGGTGTTGCCGTCACTATCATTGAGGCGGGTCAGCCGGCGGGCGGTGCGTCCGGTGCTTCTTTTGGCTGGATCAACGCCAGTTTTTATTCAGACGAGGACCATTTCCGGCTGCGTGCGGCGTCAATCGGGGCGCATCATCGGCTTGCAGAAGCGCTGGGCAGCCGCGCAGTGCAGTGGCAGGGGTGTCTGTGCTGGGAAGAGCAGGGCGAGGCCTTTGACGCACAGCGCGACGCACTGAGAGCGCTTGGATATGCTGTCCGTGAACTGGATGCCCGCGCCTTTGCTGCGTTCGAACCATCCGTCCGGCCGCCGGAGCGCGCGCTGTTGTTCGCGGACGAGGGCGCCGTTGATCTGGCTGTACTGACGCAGGATGCACTGAATGCAGCATGCTCGCTGGGCGCGCGCATCATCGCCGGGGTGCCAGTTACAGCGCTGGCGCAGACAAACGGACGGATCACGGGCGTCGAATGGGCCGGCGGAACAATTGAAGCCGACCGTGTCGTGCTGGCAACCGGTACGGCAACACCCCGCCTGCTGGCGTCCGTGGATGTGCCGCTGAAGATGCCGGACCGACCCGGCCTGATCATGCGCACCACACCCCAGCCACCCTTGCTGAGCCACATTCTGGTCAGCCCCGGTCAGGAACTGCGTCAGCAACCGGACGGGCGCCTGCTGGCACCAACCGCCGCATCCCATCAGGGCGACAACAGTACAGATGTCAGAGAACTGCCGTCTGATCTTGCCCAGAGAGCAGCAAACCGGGTAGGCGCACTGATCGGGCAAAAGGTGGACTGGCAGGATGTCACTCTGGCCTGGCGTCCGGTGCCTGAAGACGGGCTGCCGGTGATTGGCCGCTGCGGACCCGAAGGTCTTTATGTGACGACAATGCACTCGGGCGCAACGCTGGCGCCCCTGGTGGGTGAGCTGGCGGCCGCAGAAGTGATGGACCGACCGCTCGGCAATGGTGATGCGGCCCTGCTGGCCCCATACCGGCCGCAGCGGTTCAGATAATAAGCTCGTAGAAAGCCAGCAGTTTTACATATTCGGGAGGCAGCTCTGAATACGGCCCACGCGACACAAACCCGAGTTTTTCATAGAGGCGTTGCGCGTGCACAAACTGTCGTGATGTATCCAGCAGTATCCGGCGATACCCGTCCGAGCGGGCCTGATCGACAAGGCACTGCGAGATCTTCTGCCCTGCACCGGTCCCCCGCGCTGTTTTTCGCATGAAAACGCGTTTGATTTCCGCGTCTTCATCATTCAGGGGGTGGTACATGCCGCACCCCACTGCCTCGCCGTCTTTTTCGGCGATCAGAATAATGCCCTTCGGCCGCGCGTGTTTTGCGGCCAGCTGGTCCATCAGAGCCGCATAGGCCTGTTCGCCGTAGGTCACGGCAACCGCCGCGCGCACTTCGTCGCTGTAGTTCAGCAGATAATCCCGGTATTCCCAGCACAGGTCCCGGACCGCGTCGAGATCGGCAGGCGTTTCCGCCTGCCTGACGATGACTTCTGACATCAGCGGAGGATCGAACGACCCGCGTATTCTGCGGTCTCGCCCAGGGCTTCTTCGATGCGGATCAGCTGGTTGTATTTGGCCAGCCGGTCGGAACGTGCCAGCGAGCCGGTCTTGATCTGGCCGCAGTTTGTCGCCACGGCGAGGTCTGCGATTGTGGCGTCCTCGGTCTCGCCGGAGCGGTGGGACATCACGTTGGTAAAGCCCGCGCGGTGCGCCATATCCACCGCTTTGAGCGTCTCGGTCAGGCTGCCGATCTGGTTGACCTTGACCAGCATCGAGTTGGCCGAGCCGCGTTCGATGCCCATCGCGAGGCGGGCGGGATTTGTCACAAAGAGATCGTCGCCCACCAGCTGAACCCGGTCGCCCAGAGCGTCCGTGAGTGCCTTCCAGCCATCCCAGTCGTCTTCGGACATGCCGTCTTCGATGGAAATAATCGGATAGTCGTTTACCAGCGCTGTCAGGTAATCGACGTTTTCGGCGGAGGAGAGCGATTTGCCTTCTCCGGCCAGCTCATATCTGCCGTCTTTGTAATATTCGGTGGCGGCACAATCCATTGCGAGGTAGATGTCGTCACCCGGTTTATATCCGGCTTTCTCGATAGATTTCAGAATGAAATCAAGCGCGTCCCGCGTGGAGCTGATATTGGGTGCAAAGCCGCCCTCGTCACCGATGCCGGTAGACAGACCCGCCGCGGACAGCTCTTTTTTCAGCGTATGAAAAACCTCGGAACCCATGCGAACTGCTTCGCGGATGTTCTCCGCAGCCACCGGCATGATCATGAATTCCTGGATGTCGATCGGGTTGTCTGCGTGCTCGCCACCGTTGATGATGTTCATCATCGGCACCGGCAGAACCCGTGCTGATGTACCGCCCACGTAACGGTAGAGCGGCTGCGTGCAAAAATCCGCAGCGGCTTTGGCAGCGGCCATGGACACACCAAGGATTGCGTTGGCACCCAGCCGGCCTTTGTTGTCTGTACCGTCAAGCTCGATCATGGTGGTGTCGATGTCGACCTGTTCGGTCGCATCAATACCCACCAACGCTTCTGCAATCTCGCCGTTCACGGCAGCACAGGCCTCAAGCACACCTTTGCCCATATAGCGTGATTTGTCGCCATCGCGCTTTTCAACCGCTTCATATGCACCGGTGGATGCCCCGGATGGCACAGCAGCGCGTCCCATCGTCCCATCTTCAAGGATCACGTCCACCTCGACCGTGGGGTTGCCCCTGCTGTCGAGGATTTCGCGGGCATGGATGTCAATGATCGTGCTCATGTCAGGCTCCTGTGCGTATCTGTTGGCCGGGTGATACCGGGATGCGGCTGTGATGGAAAGGGTCAGGCGCTGTTAGCGCGAACATTTCTTTCCCGCCACAGGGTATAGAGGCCCGACGCAACAATAACGGTGGCCCCGGCGAGTGTCATGGTATCGGGCTCTTCACCAAAAACACCCACGCCGATCGCCAGCGCGAAGATGATGCGCGAATACCGGAAAGGCGTGACAAAACTGACGTCGCCGATGCGCATGGCCGAAACAATGGTGTAGTAGGCGACGATGCCGATCAGCAGTGCGCAGATCAGCCAGACCCAGGCGATGGCCGTCGGGGCGGTGACCGGGGATCCCGGGATCATCAGCATGATCACAGCGGCGGGGATCAGAACAAGAAAGCCCAGAAAACTCAGCTGCAGGGTGGATGTATGGGGTGGCACCCGGCGCGTGGCGAGATCACGGATTGCCAGCCCGAAGACGCCCTGCAGGGCAAAGAGGGAAAGCCAGCTGAAACCTTCCATTCCGGGACGGATGATCATCAGCACGCCGATAAAACCAACCAGGATCGCCGACCACCGGCGCCAGCCGACGGCTTCGCCCAGAAAGAGCGCGGCACCGAGGGTCACAACGAGCGGTGTGGCCTGCAGGATCGCGGACGCGGACGACAGGGGGGTCAGCGCAATAGCGGTGACAAAGCCCAGCGTGCCGATCAGTTCGCCCACAGCGCGGATGGCAATTGCAGGGGTCAGCATCGCCCGGTCAAAGAGGGCCTCGCCCCGGATACGCAGGACGACCCCCAGCAGCAGCGCGCTGCCAAGCCCGAGCATACCGATGATCTGACCCACCGGCATGCCTGCCGCCAGAAACTTGATGAGCATGTCCTCGACCGCGAAACAGGCCATGGCCAGCACCATCAGAGCGGCACCGCGCAGATTGTCCATGTGGGAAACGTCCTGGAAATTACAGGGTCCGGAGTTTCAGAATGTCAGGAAAACGTCAATGCCCTGCAGGGCGTGGGCTGTGCCCCGGGCGGGCCGGGGCACACAGGTTCATGCTCAGAGATTGCCTCTGGACAACTCACCCGCCAGATGGTCGGCCTGGCGGATCGCCAGGGCAACGATCGTCAGTGTGGGGTTTTCCGCAGCCCCGGTTGTGAACTGCGAGCCGTCCGAAATAAAGAGGTTCGCGATGTCGTGGGTCTGTCCCCACCTGTTCACAACACCGTCACGCGGGTTTTCGGACATCCGGTTGGTGCCGAGGTTGTGCGTGGACGGGTAGGGAGGCGTCGGGAACGTCCGTGTGGCCCCCACCGCTTCGTAGACGGCGACCCCCTGCTGATAGGCGTGGTTGCGCATCGCGATATCATTGGGGTGATCGTCAAAGTGCACATTCGCCACCGGCAGACCGTACTGATCCGTAACACCTGTGTTCAGCGTGACGCGGTTGGTTTCCTGCGGCATGTCCTCGCCCACGATCCACATGCCGGCCATGTTCTCATAGCTGTCGAGCGCCGAGGTAAACTCACGCCCCCATGCCCCGGGGTCGAGGAAGGCCGCCATAAACGGCAGGCCGAGCGCGAGCGTTTCCAGCTCGTAACCACCTACGAAACCCCGGCTCGGGTCGTGTCGGGATTCGTCCTGGATGATGCCGGCCATGGTCGTGCCGCGCCACATCTTCACCGGCTGGTCAAAGGTCGCATAGACCGACCCGGTCATGTGCCGCATATAATTGCGACCCACCTGGCCGGAGCTGTTCGCAAGGCCGTCCGGGAACATTGACGAGGCCGAGTTCAGCAGCAGGCGCGGGCTCTCAAACGAATTGCCGGCAACACAGACCACACGGGCCTTCTGCATCTGCAGAGTGCCCTCTGCGTCATAGTATTCGACACCTGTGACCTTGCCTGCGTCGTTGTGCAGGATCCGCGCGACATGCGACTGTGGACGGACCTCGAGAATGCCGGTCGCCTCGCCCTGCGGGATATCAACGTATCCGGCCGACCATTTCGCGCCCCATTTACACCCCTGAAAACAAAAGCCCGTCTGCTGGCACATCTGCCGGTCGCGGTTCTCATCAGAGTTGATCGCCATGCGACCGGTATGGACCTGCTCATAGCCAAGCGCCTTTGCGCCCTTTTCGAACACCAGGTAATTGTTGTTGCCCGGCAGCCCAGGGCGGTCGCCGGTGCGGGTGACGCCCAGTTTGTCTTCGGCCTTTGTGTACCAGGGGTCCATTTCGGCGGCGTCAATCGGCCAGTCGAGCAGGGACGCGCCCTGGACATTGCCGTAGGTGGTTGCCGCTTTCCACTCATGCTCCTGGAACCGCAGGCTGGCGCCTGCCCAGTGCTGGGTCGTGCCGCCCACGGATTTTACGATCCAGGCGGGCAGGCCGGAAAAGTCTTTGGCTACGCGCCAGTCTCCCGAGGTGGTGCGTGGGTCGAGCCAGGCCAGCTGGCCGAAGCTGTCCCATTCATCATTGATGAAATCCTCCGGCAGGTGCCGACCGCCGGCCTCCAGCGCGACGACGCTGACGCCTTTCTGAGCCAGTTCGTTTGCCAGCACGCCGCCGCCTGCGCCCGTGCCTATGATAACAACGACGCTGTCGTCTGTGAGATCAAATGGTGCCGTCATGGTGCCAGTCTCCCCTTAAAGCCAGTTGATGTCGTTGAAACCGCGGTCGATGTAACCGCCGAATTCAAATGAGGAGCCCTCGTAGCCAAAGATCGGCCAGACAGCTTTCTGATTGTAGAGACCTGTGACCAGGCCGCCGCGCACCTGCTGAAAGAACGCGCTGTCCTCCATCGCACGCAACAGATCGACACGGTCGCGTTCCCAGCCCATGCCCAGATAGCTTGCATGTCCTTTGCCGCGCGCTGCGGCATCCAGACCGGCAATGCCCACCTCGACGTTCTCCGCGGCCTCGGCAGTGTCATAGCCCTTGACGGCAATCACATAGAATTCGTCACCTACCTTGTCGTGGGGATAGATATCGCGGGCCATCTGGACCAGTGTGGCAAAGGTTTCGGGCCGCAGATGGTCCGCCGTGGCCGCCCAGGACGCATTGGGTGCGGCGATAAAGCCTGCTCCGACTACGAATGACGCCCCGGCTGCAGTCGCACGCGACAACAGCTGGCGCCGGGTAAGCCCTTTCGGGCTGTCTTGGATTGTCATGTTAAGTCCTCCCTCGAAAAATCACGTGAAGCGCCCGCTGCGTTCAAGCACTTCGATCTCGTAACCGTCCGGATCGGTTACAAAGAAAAAGCGCCCGACGAGCTTGCCGTCAGGCGCGAATGTCACGAGTCTGCGTGGCGCCAGCCCTTCGGCCTCAAACCGGGCGTGTTCTGCCTCCAGGTCTGCAACTGACACTGCGAGATGCCCGTAGCCATCGCCCATGTCATAGGGCTCTGTCCGGTCTTTGTTGATTGTCAGTTCCAGCTCGAAACCACTCTCGGCATTGCTGAGATACACCAGAGTGAAGTCGGTAAAATCCAGGCGGTCGGCGACTTTCAGGTCAAAGGCTTTGTCGTAGAACGCGACCGAGCGCGCTTCATCCAGCACCCGGATCATTGAATGGATATTTTTGGCCAAAGCGCCTCTCCTTTGTGACGGTTCACAAATCAGAGTAAGCGCGGGCAAAGTCGGCCGGGTAGTATGGGAGTACTACCCGTCCCGGGGGCATCCGGTCAGCGGATCGGGCTATTCCGCGGCGATGGCCACGTCTTCGGTGCCTGGGTTCAGTTCCATAAACTTGAGGCAGGCGCAGCGCAGCAGCGACGTAAAGTTCTCTGGCTCGCCACGGAGCTCCAGGACCTCGGCATGCAGGGTCGAGACAAAGGCGGGTGCCGTCGTGCCCTCGTTTTCTGCAATGGTATCAATGACCTGCCAGAACGCGTTTTCAAGCCTGATGCTCGTGCTCTGACCGTTCAGCCGCAATCTGCGTGTGGTCGACGCATACCTTTCCGGATCCTGTCCGGCAAATACCTGACACATATTTTCCTCCCTGGGCCGGCGCTGTACTGTGCGCAACCGTATTTTTCACCTGCCCGTACCGAAAAGCGTATACGAGTTGTTTCTGGCTGTCTACGCAGCGGACAGCACTCCGGAAAAGCACAGCAGTCACGCCGTCTGGGCGGTGACCGGACCGATCAGCCGGGGGCGTGGCGCAGAATGTGGAGAGCCGGGCAGGTGCCTGACCAGCAGCTGTTTCAGGTTTTTTTGAGCGGGACGCCGTAGAGCTCCAGCCGGTGCCCACGCAGTTCGTATCCCAGCTTGCGCGCGATCTTTTCCTGCAGCGCTTCGATCTCCGCGTCTACAAACTCGATCACCTCGCCCGAGTTCATGTCGATCAGATGATCATGGTGGTCACGTTCGGCATCCTCATAGCGTGCCCGGCCGTCTCCGAACTCCAGCTTGTCGAGAATGCCGGCCTCTTCAAACAACTTGACCGTCCGGTAGACCGTTGCAATGGAAATCGCGTCATCAACGGCCGAGGCGCGGGCATAAAGCTCCTCAACATCCGGATGGTCGTCACTGTCCTCCAGCACCTGGGCCACAACGCGCCTCTGACCGGTCATCCGAAGCCCGCGGTCTTCGCAGCGTCTGATAATTGAGTTGCTCATAGTTGCTTCCTGCCCGAACGGGCTTTTGTTTAGCGGTCTTTCACGGACGGTGCCACCCGGTATCGGTCACGGCTGTTGACATGTGGATAAAAAACCCCCATGTGCACCGCAGGCGATGCCTTCTGCCGCGTGAGCAGTGCGGGCGCCCGGGTCAGACGACCTGATGTGCGCGCCCGTTTCAGAGGTCCGCTGTTGTTCCCAAAATCACGCGTGGGGCCAGACGCGACGGACAGGTTCCGGCAGGATGCCGGCACCTGCGATCCTGTTTCGCGTGTCCCGACGTACGCACCCCTGAAAAAAGGGTGCGACCGAGAATTTGTAAGGTCTGCCAGCGTGCGGGCCGGAAAGACGATATGAGTGACTTCGATATGATGGATCTGCCACCGGCTCTGGTGGCGCGCCTGAAAAAAATGGGTCTGAAGGATCCGACCCCGATCCAGAAGCAGGCAATTCCGCATGCGCTGAACGGGCGTGATGTGATGGGCCTGGCCCAGACCGGCACAGGTAAAACGGCGGCTTTTGGTGTGCCGCTGATCGCGCGGATGCTGGAGATCGGGAAACGCCCCGCGCCCCGGTCTGTGCACGGGCTTATCCTGGCGCCGACGCGCGAACTGGCCACACAGATCAGCGTCAACCTGCGTGCATTTGCAGAGAACACGCCGATCAAGGTGGCGATGGTGGTTGGCGGGCAGTCCATCAATAACCAGATCAAACGGCTGGAGCGGGGTGTTGACCTGCTGGTGGCCACGCCCGGGCGGCTGCTGGATCTTATGGACCGGCGGGCGGTGCGCCTTGATGAAGCCGATTTTCTGGTGCTGGATGAAGCAGACCAGATGCTCGACATGGGCTTTATCCATGATCTGCGCAAAATCGCATCTGTGATCCCCAAAGACCGGCAGACAATGCTGTTTTCGGCAACCATGCCGAAACTGATGAATGAGATTGCGAACAGCTATCTCAATCGCCCGATCCGGGTGGAAGTCTCGCCGCCGGGCAAGGCGGCCGACAAGGTGACGCAGGAGGTGCATTTCATTGCCAAGGCGGAGAAAGCGAACCTGCTGATCGAGATGCTGGCCAGGCACCGCGGCGAACGGGCGCTTGTTTTTGGCCGCACCAAGCACGGATCAGAAAAGCTGATGAAGACGCTGGTCAAGGCGGGCTATGATGCGGCCTCGATCCACGGAAATAAATCCCAGGGCCAGCGCGACCGTGCCATTGCGGCGTTCAAGTCCGGCGAGATCACCGTGCTGGTTGCGACCGACGTGGCCGCGCGCGGCCTGGACATTCCGGATGTGAAGCACGTTTACAACTTCGACCTGCCAAATGTTCCGGACAATTACGTACACCGCATCGGCCGAACGGCTCGTGCCGGTAAGGACGGTGCCGCGATTGCGTTCTGTGCTCCCGATGAGATGGGCGAACTCAAAGCCATTCAGAAAACCATGGGGATTGCGATCCCTGTCGGGTCAGGTCGCCCCTGGGAGGTTGCAGATATTCCCGAAGGCACAAAACCCAAAGGTGGTCGCGGGCGTCGGCGTGGTGGTGGCGGCGGTCGTCCACAATCAGGCGGAAACCGCCCTGGCGGCGAACAAACCCAGGCCAAGAAACCTGGTGCAGGTCGCAGACGGCGCCGCGGTGGCAATCGTGGCGGTGGCGGCAGCCAGCGCGCGGCCTGATCCGCAGAACGCCACTGAAGCTGTCCGGCGCAGGTCCGGGCAATTGACAATCATGTCGCCGCGACGCCTTGTGGCGGCATGGAACGCAAATCACATATGGACACGTTCGGCGCCGTTGCGCTGATCGTGTTCGCCCTGCATCTGGCTTTCAACCAGGTCGTTATCAAAGTCACCAATGATGGCTTTGCGCCGGTGTTTTCTGCCGGTGTGCGGTCTGCGGGCGCCGTTGTTGTGTTGCTGATCTGGATGAAGCTGCGGGGCATTCCGATGCGTGTTCCGCGTGCGGCGGTGCCCGCGGGCATCCTTTCCGGGCTGCTGTTCGGGCTTGAATTCATGGTGCTTTTCTCAGCACTGGATTTTACCACCGTGAGCCGGGCGTCCGTAATTTTTTATTCCATGCCTGTCTGGCTGGCGATTGCGAGCCATTTTCTGATGCCTTCTGACCGGCTTACCGGGGTGCGCGTGGTCGGTCTGTTTCTGGCAATGTCCGGCGTTGCGCTTGCGCTGCTCGACCGCAGCGATGCCAGTGCAAGTCTGATCGGTGACCTGATGGCGCTGACGTCCGCACTGTGCTGGGCCGGCATTGCGCTCTGCGTCAAGATCACACCACTCAGCAAGGTGCCCCCGGCACAGCAGCTGTTGTTTCAGGTGGTTGTTTCCGCGCCGGTCATGCTGTTTGCGGCCTGGATCATCGGTGATTTTCTGCGCGATCCACAGCCGATCCATTATGCCGGGCTGCTGTTTCAGATCGTGGCCGTGGCCAGCCTGGGGTTTCTGGCGTGGTTCTGGCTCATGTCGATCTATCCCGCGTCATCCGTTGCATCCTTCAGCTTTTTGTCACCCGTGTTCGCGGTGATCCTGGGCTGGCTGTTGCTCGGAGAGGATGTGGGTCTTCAGGTGTGGGCCGCCCTTTTGCTGGTGGCGGCGGGTATCTGGCTCATCAACCGGCGGCCCCGCGCGGTCTAGGTGCCGCAGAACGTGGCCGGTACCCGTTGCGCTGTCGTCGGTGGCCGCATCAGGTCGGTGTCATCAGTGCCGAAAGGGTCGCGCAGCGCGTGCATCAGCCGATCGAACGGGGCATAATCGTCTGCAACGGCCGCTGTGATCATTTCCTCGATGCGGTGATTGCGCGGTATGATCCGGGGCGAGGCTGCCTGCATAATGGCCTGCGGCTCCTTCTCGGAGGCGATACGCGCCTGCCAGTCGGTGCTCCAGGCGTCGAATGCCGCGCGGTCTACAAACTGATCCCGTGCGTCACCGCGGGCCAGTGCGTCGAACGTATTGGTGAAATCAGCGCTCTGGGTCTGCATCAGGGCCAGCAGGCGGCTGATCAGCGGAGCGTCTTCCGGCCCCGCATCAGCAAGACCGATCTTTGCGCCGAAAAGACGGGTGCGTTCTGCGTCGATCTGATCTGGCATCGCGTGCACGATTTCGGTTGCCTCTTCGACGCCTGTGCCCGGATCATCCATTTGCTGCAACAGGGATGTGGCAAACTGCGCCATGTTCCAGACAATGATGCCGGGCTGGTTGGACCAGGCATACCGCCCGTGCTGATCAATTGAGGAAAACACCGTATCCTCATGGAAATCATCCATAAAAGCGCAGGGGCCATAGTCGATGGTTTCACCTGATATGGTGCAGTTATCGGTGTTCATGACCCCGTGAATAAAACCCAGGGACATCCATCTCGCAATCAGGCCGGCCTGCGCCGCACAGACTGCGCGCAGCAGGCCCATCGGCCCGTCAGCATCCGGCCAGTGCCGTGCGATGGCGTATTGTGTAAGTTCGCGCAACGCATCTTTCTGACCGCGATAGGCGAAAATCTGAAAAGTGCCAACCCGCAGGTGACTGGCCGCCACACGGGCCAGTACGGCGCCGGGCAGAACGGTTTCGCGCACCACGTCCTCGCCGGTCAGTGTCGCGGCCAGCGCGCGCGTCGTTGGCACGCCAAGCGCATGCATGGCCTCTGACACGACATATTCACGCAGAACCGGGCCCAGCCAGGCACGTCCGTCACCCATTCGTGAATACGGCGTGGGACCTGAGCCTTTGAGCTGGATATCGCGACGCAGACCGTCTGTACCCACAACCTCGCCCAACAGTACAGCGCGGCCGTCGCCCAGCTGGGGGTTGTAGTTGCCGAACTGGTGACCAGCATACAGCTGCGCCAGCGGAGCGGCACCCTCGGGCACGCGCACACCGGAAAAAACCCGGGCGCGGTCGGTCTCACCGGCATCCGGCAAACCCAGCAGCCGACCCAGATCCTCGTTGTACGCAACAAGCCCGGGCGCCCGTACCGGTGTGGGATCAATGCGTGTATAAAACGCCGCGGGCAGACGGGCGTAGGTGTTATCGAATGGAATGGTGACCTGCATGTGTCAGATATAGGTGCCGGCTGCGCCCGACACCAGCAGGATCAGAAGGTTTTGCTCATCAGCATATAGCCCTCGCGTCCGCGAAAGCCCGCCCGCGCGTACAGCCTCTGACTGGACGTCTTTGTGCGGTCAACTTCGAGATGCAGCGCCTTGAGACCGGCACCGGCCAGTGCGCGGGGCAGACTTTGCAGCGTTTCTGATGCCACACCGCGGCCCCGGACACCGGGACGCACATAGATTTCGTCAATGAACCCGTCGAGACCGCCGAATTCCACCGACCAGCCAAAAGTCACGACAACATAGCCGATGGGCGCGCGCGGCGGACCGATCAGATAGGCGGCACCGTGGGGAATTCCCTCGAGCAGCGGCATTATTCCGTCGCGACGGGCGTCCGGAGCCAGCGTGATACCTTCTTCGGCATGGAACGCCGCAACAAGGGCATCCAGCCGGTCAAAATGTTCGGGTGTTGCCAGTGTCAGCGAGGCGCTCACAGCCTGGCCAGCCGTTCTGTCAGCAGACCGAAGAACGCATCTGCATCGAGGTCTCCGATGAACAGGGCATTCCTCGGCCTGTCGGTCACGCCCCACCAGTCAGCGACCGTCATGCCCAGTGTCAGTTCGGAGGTTGTCTCTATCTCGACATTGATCTGGCGGCCTGAAAATATTTCGGGCCTGATCAGCCAGGCCGTGACACAGGGGTCATGCAGCGGAGCACCGGCAGAGCCGTATTTTTCCTTGTCGAAACGTTCAAAGAATTCCGTCATCTGGGCCACGGCGGTCCCGACGGCTGTACCCATTGCGCGAAAGGCGTCATTGCGTGGCGCGGTCACCAGAGCCCTGTGTGTGACATCCAGCGGCATCACAACAATCGGAATGCCGGATTTAAACACGATATCAGCCGCCTGCGGGTCGACGTAGATGTTGAATTCGGCTGCGGGCGTTATGTTTCCCACTTCGAAGTATGCACCGCCCATCAGCACGATCTCTCTGATGCGTCCGGCGATATCGGGTGCGCGGGTCAGCGCCTTTGCAATGTTGGTAAGCGGCCCGAGAGCGCACAGGGTGATACTGCCCTCCGGCTCTGCGCGCAGGGTCCCGATGATAAAGTCCACCGCGTGCGGTTCCTGCAGTGGCATCTGTGGCTCGGGCAGTGTCGGTCCGTCGAGACCGGTTTTGCCATGTACATGCTCTGCAGTTACCAGTTCGCGGCCAAGCGGTCGGTCGCAACCGGAATAGACCGGCATATCCGGGCGTCCCGCAAGCTCACAGATCATCCGTGCGTTTCTTGACGTCAGCTCCAGCGGCACGTTGCCGGCCACACAGGTGATGCCCAGAACGTCAATCTCTTCGGGACTGGCCAGAGCAAGGAGAATGGCCACCGCGTCGTCCTGACCCGGGTCCGTATCGATGATTATTCTGTGCTTTTTCATGTGCGCTTTGTGAAACGGTAAAAGCCAGGAGTCCAGTACACATTGTCGTCAAAACGGTGCCGTATTTTTCCGGCATACCCCGGTCATGGAAGACGTTTATGCATACAGGCTTCAGGGTCGTCGCGCGGTCGTGTGGATCGCCAGCATCCTGATGGTGCTGATGCTGACCATCGCGGCCACGCAGAACGCGCCCTGGTATATCTGGGTCATCTGGGTGCCTGTTGCCGCGTTTTTACTGAATGAACTGATAAAAAACCCGGTGCGCGGGCTGCGTCTGACCCGTGATACGCTCATTCTTTCGCCCTGGCAGCGCCCGCGTGAAGTAGCACTGGCGGATATCAGACAGGTGGTGTTCATCGAATGGAGCGACAGCACCGACATGGAAGTGCACATGCGGTCGGGTGATGTCATCCGCGTTTTCAGCGGCGACATTCCGCCACGCGGAACATTCATTGCGCAACTTGTTGCTCTTGGGGTGAAGGTGACAGAACGCTAGGACCGGCGCTCGGCGGCCTTTACCGCGTTCCACAGCGCATCCATCTCTGCCAGATCGCTTTCGGCAGGCGTTTTGCCAATGTCCGCAAGCCGCGCCTCTACGCCCCGGAACCGGCGGATAAATTTCGCGTTTGCAGCGCGCAGGGCGGCCTCCGGGTCCAGTCCGAGGTGCCGACCCAGATTGGCCATGACGAACAGCAGATCTCCGAATTCCTCTTCGATCTCCGCCTGGCTGAGGCTGTCGCGTGCTTCCACCAGTTCTGCCGCCTCTTCGGTGATTTTATCCATCACCTCATCTGTCGAGGGCCAGTCAAAACCGACCCGGGCGGCGCGCTTCTGAAGCTTCAGCGCGCGCAGGAGGGCAGGCAGGCCGGTGGCGACACCGTCCAGCGTGCCTTTCTGCTCCTTGCCCGCGCGTTCGGCGGCTTTGATTTTTTCCCAGTCGGCGGTCTGCTGATCGGCGCTTTTGTCGCGGGTTTCATCGCCAAAGACATGCGGGTGCCGCGCGACCATCTTGTCTGAAATGGCCCGGACCACGCTCTGAAAACTGAAATGTCCGGCCTCTTCGCCCATGGCGGTGTGATAGACAGTCTGAAGCAGCAGGTCGCCCAGTTCGCCCTCCAGTTCCGGCCAGTCGCGGCGCTCAATCGCATCGGCGACCTCATAGGCCTCCTCGATCGTGTAGGGCGCGATGCTGTCGAAATCCTGCTCGATATCCCAGGGGCATCCGGTGACCGGGTCGCGCAGACGCCTCATTATTTCCAGCAGACGTTCGATTCCCGCATTGGTGTCATTGATCAGGTCTTCTGCCATTGCAGCGCGCGCCTCTTCGGTGTCTGATGCACCTGACTGATTTTTCGCTGAGGAGTCTACCCCATGCCCGTCGTAAACCGAATTGCTGCCATGAAGGAAGAGATCACGGCCTGGCGACAGCACCTGCACACGATCCCTGAACTGGGACGCGATTGCCACAAGACAGCGGCATTTGTGGCAGAACGGCTGCGCGAATTCGGTGTGGACGAGATCCACGAAGGGTTTGCAACAACAGGGATCGTGGCGATCATCAACGGACAGGGCGAGGGGCCGACGATCGGGTTGCGCGCGGACATGGACGCCTTGCCCATGGAGGAAACTGCACCTCTGGAATATGCCTCAACGCATCCGGGGAAAATGCATGCCTGCGGGCACGACGGACACACCGCAATGTTGCTGGGGGCGGCAAAATACCTCGCTGAGACGCGGAAATTTTCGGGACGTGTTGCGCTGATTTTTCAGCCTGACGAAGAAGATACGGGCGGCGGCGAGGCCATGGTGCAGGAAGGTGTGATGGACAAATTCGACATCGGACAGGTCTATGCGATCCATAACAGCCCGGTGAACAAAGCAGGGACCTTTTCGCTCAATCCCGGGCCGATCATGGCGGCGGCTGATGAGTTTTCGATCCATATAACCGGTGTCGGGGGCCACGCGGCCCGGCCGCACGCCTGTGTTGATCCTGTTGTGGCGGGCTGTGCCATGGTTCAGGCGCTGCAGAGTATCGTCAGCCGCAACAGCGATCCGATGGAACAGCTGGTAATTTCAGTCACTCAGATCCACTCGGGTACTGCACATAACGTCATTCCGGAAAGCTGCATGATCAACGGCACGGTACGCACATTTAACAAAGACGTGCAGGCCATGGCCGTGAAACGGATCAGGGAGATCATGGCCGGGCAGGCGGCTTCTTACGGTGTGACTGCCGAGCTTGATTACAAATACGGCTATCCGCCAACGATCAACCGGCCTGACAACGCGGCATTTGCGGCCGAAGTGGCCAGCGAGATCGCGGGCGAGGATGCCGTCGATTCCAATGTCACGCCGGTGATGGGTGCCGAGGATTTTGCCTATATGCTCGAAGCGCGCCCGGGTGCCTATCTCTTCCTGGGCCAGGGAGAGGGGCCGATGTGCCATCATCCGCAGTACAATTTCAACGACGAGATCGGACCGGTCGGCGCATCGTTCTTTGCGCGGATCGTGGAACGTGCGCAGCCGGTGGCCGGATCCTGAAGACATGGCACTGGAAGACGCAAAGAACCAGATCGATCACGCCTTCACGCGCGACGATCTGAAGGGCAACAGTTTCGAGCTGACCTTTGCCGGGGCGACATCGTTTCTGCGGCGCAGATACACCAAAGACCTGACCGGGGTAGATATCGCGGTAACAGGGGTCCCGTTTGATCAGGCCGTGACAAACCGGACGGGCACCCGGCTTGGTCCGCGCGCGATCCGCGAGGCCTCTGCACTGCAGGCACCCGATGCGCCCTATGGCTGGCCCTTTGATGTGATGCAGGAGTTTGCCATAGTGGACTATGGCGATCTCGCCTTTGACTATGCCAATGTGCCGGCCTTTCCGGCGGCGCTGACCGATCACATACGGGGTATCCTGGCCCATAACGTACCCACCGTTGTTCTGGGCGGAGACCATTACATCACTTTTCCGGTCCTCAGGGCCTATGCGGAGAAATACGGGCCCATCAGCCTTTTGCAGTTTGATGCCCATACAGACACCTGGCCGGACGATGACATGGACCGCGTGGATCACGGCACGATGTTCTACAAAGCCGTGAAGTCGGGCATTATTGATCCCGCCACATCTGTGCAGGTCGGCATCCGGACGACCAACGAGGATACACTGGGCGTAACCGTGATCGACGCGCGCGAAGTGCATGAGCAGGGGCCGGTGGCCACTGTCGCGCGCATCCGTGAGATCCTGGGCGACAGGCCGACCTATCTGACGTTTGACATCGACGCGCTGGACCCGGCCTATGCGCCGGGTACAGGTACGCCGGTCTGGGGGGGGCTGACATCGGCGCAGGCCGCATCCATGCTGCGGGACCTCGCGGGGATCAATATTGTCGGCGGCGATGTCGTCGAAGTGTCGCCGCCGTTTGATACCACAGGCGCAACCGCGATTGCCGGTGCGCATGTTGCGACAGAGATCCTCTGCCTGCTGGGCTGGAAACTGCGGGGAGGCGCGTGATGACGGACAAGAACCAGCCAATCAGCGGCAATGATCTTGCGCGTTTTTCGGGCCCGAACAGTTTCATGCGCCTGCCGATGGTCAACGACCTGAAGGGTCTCGATGTTGCCGTCCTCGGTATTCCGATGGACATCGGAACTTCCTGGCGGTCCGGTACGCGCTTTGGCCCCAAACAGGTGCGGGCAGAAAGTGCGATGATCCGGCCCTACAATATGGGAACAGGTGCCGCGCCGTTTGACAGCCTGCAGGTGGCCGATATCGGTGATCTGGCAATCAACACGTTTTCTCTCAGCGAAAGCCTGAAGATTATCCAGTCCAGCTATGAGGCTATTCTGAACTATGACGCCATGCCGATGGCGATCGGTGGCGACCATTCCATTACGCTGCCGATCCTGCGCGCGATGCACAAACGCCACGGACCGATGGCGCTGGTGCATGTAGATGCCCATGCGGATGTGAACGAAGACATGTTCGGCGAGCGTGAGACCCATGGCACGGTGTTCCGCCGGGCTTACGAGGAAGGTCTGATAGATCCTCACAAGACCTATCAGATCGGGTTGCGCGGGTCTGGCTACACGGCGGACGATTTCAAAGAGGCACAGGGCTGGGGCTTTCAGCAGTTTCCGGCGCGCGAGCTCTGGCACCGCAGTCTGAGCACCCTGGGCGGTGAGATCCGCCGCGACATCGGCACCGAAATGCCCGTCTATGTCTCTTATGATATCGACAGTCTTGATCCCGCCTATGCGCCGGGAACGGGCACGCCCGAAATTGGTGGTCTGACGACGCCTCAGGCTATGGAGCTTATTGCGGGTCTGAAGGGTCTGAAGATCGTGGGCTGCGATCTGGTCGAAGTTTCACCGCCCTACGACACGTCCGGGAACACCGCGCTGACAGGAGCCAACATTCTGTTTGAGCTGCTCTGTGTTCTGCCGGGCGTAAAATTCCGCTGAACGGCACTGACAGGGAGCGGCATATGCGTATCATTCTGGGGGGCGTGCTGTGTCTGCTGCTGGCGGTCATGGTGGCCGTCCGTCTCGCCCCTGATGACCCGGCGCGCTGGCATCAGCCTGTCGCGTCAGACAGCGACCAGGATATGCCCGGTGGTGCCATCCGGGTCATTCCGGCCGAACCTGACGCACTGGCGCAGGCCGACGTTTATCTGCAGACGCTGCCACGTACCACAAGACTGGCAGGGTCCGCAGAGGAAGGCATGGTTACGTACGTCACCCGGTCGCGGGTATTCGGGTTTCCCGACTACACAACGCTGCAGTACAACAACGGCACGCTCCGGGCATACGCGCGGCTGCGGTTCGGTGTGTCAGATCTGGGGGTAAACCGCGGTCGACTGGAGCAGCTTCTGGCCGCCATCCAGTGACGACGACAGACAGCCCTGTTCCACTTCGCGCCACATCGGCACATTCAGTGACATCTGGCACTGCGCCATGAACATCCGCCCGTCGACCTGCATACAGATCGTCTGTCCAAGCTCAATGCGCGCGCCGGAACGATCGGTGCAGTAGCAGTCCACGGTCTTGCCGCTGGGTGAGGTGACATCCGCACCGGCTGGCAGCCCTGCGCAGATCAGAATGCACAAAAAACGTTTCATGCGTTGAGTATAACACGGAGCCACGGCTTGACCAATCCCCCTCAATGTCCGATTGCAGAGGCATGATCCCGTTAGACCGCCTCGACCAGATTACCGCCCGTTTCCAGTATCTGGAGGCTGCAATGGCGGATGGCACCACGGGGGCAGACATCGCAGATCTGGGCCGCGAATACTCTGAACTGCGTCCGGTGGTCGCGCAGATTGAAGCGTACAGACAGTTGCTGAGCGATCTGGCGGACGCCGAAGAGATGCTGGCTGACGCCGATATGGCTGAACTGGCCCGGGAAGAAATCCCAAAGCTCAGAGCGGCCATCCCGGAGGCCGAGGTGGCCCTGCAGCTCGCATTGCTGCCGCGTGACAAAGCGGATGCAAAACCGGCGATGCTGGAAATCCGGCCGGGAACCGGTGGTGATGAGGCAGCGCTGTTTGCCGGCGATCTGATGCGCATGTATCAGCGATATGCCGAAGCTCAGGGGTGGGCTTTTGACATCATCGAACTGCAGGAGACCGAGCTGGGCGGTGTTAAGGAAATGGTTGCCCACATCCGCGGCCAGGATGTTTTTGCAAGGCTGAAGTTCGAGAGCGGAGTGCACCGGGTCCAGCGGGTGCCCAGTACGGAAAGTGGTGGGCGCATCCATACCTCGGCGGCGACGGTAGCCGTGCTGCCCGAGGCCGAGGATGTGGATATCCGGATAGATCCCGGTGATCTGCGGATCGACACGATGCGGGCCTCAGGGTCGGGAGGGCAGCACGTGAACACAACGGATTCAGCTGTGCGCATCACGCATCTGCCGACCGGTATCATGGTGACCAGCTCCGAAAAGTCCCAGCACCGCAACCGCGACAAGGCGATGCAGGTGCTCAAGGCGCGGCTCTATGATCTGGAACGCACCCGCGCCGACAGCGAGCGCTCTGCGGACCGCGCATCCCAGGTCGGGTCCGGTGACAGGTCCGAGCGTATCCGCACCTACAATTTTCCACAGGGCCGGATGACGGATCACCGCATCAATCTGACGCTCTACAGGCTGGATGCGGTTATGCAGGGTGACCTGAACGAGATCATCGACGCTCTGACAGCCGATGCTCAGGCGCGGCTGCTGGCGGAGATGGGCACGTGACGACAGCCGCCGAAGCTATGGTCACTGCCGTAGCGCGTCTGCGGGCGGCCGGCGTGCCGGATCCTGCGCGGGATGCACGGCTCCTGCTGGCGCATGCAGCACAGGTGGACGCCGCAAGGGTGACCCTGATTGCGCCCGAAGACATCGCGCCCGAGATTGCGGAACGCTACGAAAACCTGATCGCACTGCGCGCTGTTCGTGTGCCTGTCTCGCAGCTGATTGGTGCGCGCGAATTCTATGGGCGCAGCTTTGCGATCAGCAGGGATGTCCTTGACCCCAGACCCGAAACCGAAAGCCTGATTGAAAGCGCGCTTGCTGCACCGTTTGAGCGTGTCCTCGATCTTGGTACAGGCTCAGGCTGTATCATGGGAACGCTGCTGGCCGAGCGGCCCGCTGCGACGGGCGTGGCGGTGGATCTGAGCGAGGCCGCCTGCCTGCAGGCCAGTGCCAACCTGGTCCGGCTTGGCGTTGCAGATCGTGCGCAGGTGATGCAGTCCGACTGGTTTGACAGGGTGGAGGGACGGTTTGATCTTATCGTGTCCAATCCGCCTTATCTGGCGCGCAGCGAAATGACTGACGTACAACCGGAACTCAGCCGGTTTGAGCCGCGTATGGCGCTGACTGATGAGGGTGACGGATTGAGTGTGTACCGACTGCTCGCGACACAGGCGCAGCAGTACCTGAGCGCCGAAGGGCGTGTGCTGGTCGAAACCGGGTGGCAGCAGGGTGCCTCAGTTGCGGGAATTTTCGGCGCGCAGGGATGGGCCGAAGTGGCGATTCTCCCTGATCTTGGCGGACATGACCGGGTGGTTTCGGCCGCCAAACCCGGGTGAATTGACCTGAAAAGACACGAAAATCTGCAGAATATGCGTTTAATCCGGTAATACCCCTTGCGGCAATGGGTGAGCCGTGCTTATTCCTAGGGTGTTGCAGCGGTGGATATGCCCACAGGCATGGTCCCGCGCGGCATTATGCCCAACATATCGAATTCCGGTTCCTAAAGACGCGCAGCGCGTAACCGGTCCTACGATCAACAGCACGAAGGCTGAGACAGCTTCATGAAATCATCGAGATCCCGGTCCCGCTCGAAGAGCAACCGTAACCGGTCGAATAACAATCAGGGCGGCAACGTCGTCAACCGTGTGTTCGACAGCTCGGGCCCTGAGGGCAAGGTACGCGGCACCCCGCAGCAGATTATTGAAAAATACAATCAGCTTGCGCGCGATGCGCAACTGAGCAACGACCGGGTCGCGGCGGAGAACTTTCAGCAGCACGCAGAGCACTACACGCGTATGCTGAGCGAGGCGCAGCGGGAGATTGACGCGCGGCGCGAAGAGCAGGAGCGGCAGAACCGCGAACGCCAGGCCGAGCGCGACCGCGAACGCGCCGAACGTCAGGAACGCGAAGCTCAGCAACAGCAGAACCAGCAGAACCAGCCGGATCCGCAACCGCAGGACGGCCAGGAGGCTGAAGAAGCTGACAGCAATCTGGTTGAAACTCCGGAAAGCAAGCCGCGCTCGCGCCGTGCGCCACGTCGCAAGCCACGTCCGCGTTCTGACGGTGACACACCCGAGCAGCCATCAGGCGGTGGCGGTGATGACGCGCCTGAAGCGGCTGAATAACGCGCCGCACAGGTTTGTAATTTCAGAAAAATTCAGGGTCGGGCAATAACCCGGGCCAGAGCGCAGAACCCTTCCAGAGGGATCTGTTCTGCGCGGTCGGTTGGCCTGATTCCCGCGGTCAGCAAACGATCCTCAATATCGGGCGTAATCCCCTTGAGCGCCGCGCGCAGCATCTTGCGCCGCTGATTGAAGGCTGCAGCCACCACACGGCTCAGCACAGCGGCGTCGGCCTCAAAACGCGGGCCCGGCAGTGCATCCAGGTGAACAACGCTGCTCGACACTTTTGGTGGCGGGGTAAAGGCCTCGGGCGGCAGTTGCATCACAATCCGCGCGTCTGCCCGCCACTGCGACAGGATCGCCAGCCTGCCATAGGCTTTGCTGCCGGGCTGTGCGACGATCCGCTCCGCGACCTCGCGCTGAAACATCAGTGTCAGGCTTTGCCAGAACGGCGGCCATTCCGGTGGTGTGAGCCAGCGCACCAGCAATTCGGTTCCGACATTATATGGCAGGTTTGACGCCACCCTGATGGGCGGTGTCAGCAGGCTCAGCGGATCGGTTTCCAGTGCGTCACCTTCCAGGACCTCCAGTTTTCCGGGATAGGCCGCCGCGATTTCCTGCAGTGCCGGCAGGCACCGCGCGTCCTTCTCGATGGCCAGTACGCGGCGTGCGCCTTCTGCCAGCAGTCCGCGGGTCAGTCCGCCGGGCCCCGGTCCAATCTCCAGAACATCACAGGCAGACAGATCACCTGCCTGCCGGGCAATTTTTGCCGTGAGGTTCAGGTCCAGCAGAAAATTCTGTCCCATGGATTTGCGTGCCTGCAGATCATGCGTTCGGATCACCTCGCGCAGCGGCGGCAGCGTGTCGATTGCAGCCATTTCAGGCAGCCGCCGCCAGCCTGGCAGCGAGACGCACCGCTTCGGTCATGCTGCAGGGGTTCGCCGTGCCGGTTCCTGCGATGTCAAAGGCCGTACCGTGGTCGGGGGATGTGCGGATGAAGGGCAGACCAAGCGTCACATTTACGCCCCTGTCAAAGTCCAGGGTTTTGATCGGAATGAGGGCCTGGTCGTGATACATGCAGACCGCTGCGTCATAGCGTGCCCGCGCCCCTGCGTGAAACATGGTGTCGGCCGGCAGGGGCCCGGTGATCTGCATGCCGCCAGCGGCGAGTTCCGCAATCAGCGGCGCGATCCAGTCCAGTTCCTCGTGTCCCATGGCACCCCCTTCGCCCGCGTGCGGGTTCAGCCCGGCGACCGCGATCCGTGGTGTGGCGATACCAAAACGGGACTGCAGATCATGATGCGTGATGCGAATGGTATCACGCAACAGCTCCGGCGACAGTACCTGCGGTACGTCTTTCAGTGCGATGTGGATGGTCACGGGCACGACACGCAGCGCATCGGAGGCCAGCATCATCACCGCCCGGCTGTCGCTGCCCGCAAGTGCCCCGAGATATTCGGTGTGGCCGGGATAGGCAAAGCCCGCACCTTCGATAAGCGCCTTTTTGTGGATCGGCGCTGTGCACAGAGCGGATGCGTTTCCGGTCTTAACAAGGTCCACAGCGCGGGCGATCACCTCGATGACACCCCGGGCGTTTGCCGGATCAGCGACACCTTTTCCGGCACCGCCATCAAACGTATGGGGCAGGACGGGCAGAGCGGATGCGCAGACAGAGGCGGCGCCTGCAGGCGAAAGAACTTCCTGCCACACAGTGCCATCTGGCAAATGACGGGGATCGCCCATCCAGGCCACTGGCACAGTGTCCCGCAAGGCCTCCCAGGCGCCGACCGCGATCTCCGGCCCGATGCCCGCAGGTTCGCCGCAGGTGATCAGCACCGGCCCGGTGGCTGTGGTCATGGGGTAACGATACGGGCGTCGGCACGCAGCTGTGCGAGGAAGCCTTCGGCATAGGTGTTGATGGTCCGCGAGCGCAGTGCAGCCGCGGCATCCTCGCGGGCAACTTCCTGATTGACTGCCGCAGTGCGGCCGCAGAGCATCAGGAACACCAGTGTCTGCCCGTCGTTGCGGGTCAGCGCTGTGGATACCTCGCCCGGATCAAGTTTGCTGAGTTCCAGTGCAATGTCCTGCGGCAGATCCGCAGGCGGCAGCGTTTCGCGCACAAGAGTTTCTTCGGGCTGGCCCTGTGCGGTTGCGTAGAGGTCGTCACAGGAATCGACCTCAGCGCGTACATCCTGCGCCTCTGACAGACCGGCCTGAGTGCGACCGCCGGGAATATAATATGCCGCGTATTCTATCGAGGCATATTCCCGCTCGGAAGCGGAGGTTTCCTGAATGCCGCGCAGCTGGAAAAGGGCCACAGCGTCGGGCAGGGGCAGAGGGTCTGTCACTTCGCCCGGGGCAAGAGAGAGCAGAAGCGGCCGGAGCACCGGCGCGAGCTGCGCGAGGGGCTGCCATGGCAGGCGTCCGCCGGCGTCCCGTGTCGCTGTCGCGGAATAGCGACGGGCATAATCCGAGAACTCTGCTTCAGACTGTGACCGGGCAATCTCGCGGGCAAGTTCCTCGACCTGAGCGCGCCGGTTTGCAGGCGCAGGAATGATAATCTCCGAGACCAGCACGCGAATGCCACCGGCACCGGCCGATGACGCCAAGGCGCGATCGATTTCGTCCTCGGTGATCTGCAGCCGGCGTCCGAAACGCCCGGCGATCAGATCACGCCATGTCAGACCCACGCTGAGAAACGCGACAAAGGTGGCGCGTTCCACGCCGTTCTGTTCCAGCTGGGAAATGAACTCATCGGGTTCCAGACCGGTGCGCCCGGCAAACTCTGCGATACCGGCCTCGAGACCCTCCGGAGTGAGTGTCAGGCCCGCCTCATCGACAGCCTGAGAACGCAGCCGTTCGTCAATCAGTGTCTCGATGACCGCTTCGCGCGAGCTGCCTGGCGCGTTGAGCACCGTCAGAAACAGCTGTCGCTGCTCAACTTCATACTCGGTCACAACGTCGTCATTGACGATAACAACCGGATCAAACAGCCCCTGCGCGGACAACGGGCCGCTGCAGATCATAGCCACAGACAGAACCGCTGTGGTTCCAAGACGTTTCAGAATGCTCATGTTGCCTAGCTTTTGCATGTTCTTGCGTATGTTTCGGTGCCTTTACGGGCGGAGAAGCCGCGCAGGCCGATGTTAAACCCCAGACTGGTCGAAGGCTCAAGGCTTGTCGAGGTTGTAAAGCGACGCTCGGCGGAAACATCCACCGTCACGCACTCGTTGCTGTAGTTGAACCCGAAACCGATCGTACTCGCGCGGTCTTCGTTCAGGTCATAGCGCCAGTCCGCGTTCGCCGTCCAGTGGCGGTCAACGCGGTAGGAGCCGTCGAGGGAAATTTCCGATACGCTGCCTGTCGAGGACAGATCCTCATCCTCGACCAGCCAGAGGTAGTTTCCGCTGACCCTCGTGCGGCTATTGGCGAACTGACCGCGGATTTCAGCCTTGGTAAAGTCAAAGCTGTCATTAAAGAGCGTCCTTGCTGTCAGCGCCCATCCGGTCCGGGTCTTTAGCTGGCCGGCCATCAGAAAATCAGAAGTGCCGCCTTCGAGACCCGAAGATGCGGAAAAGCCGTCGTCGACCAGATTACGGAAAACCTGACCCAGTGTCAGGTAAGTCTCCAGGCCCTCCGGATCGGACCGGCCCCAGTTGATTCCATAGGCGCCGATTGTTCCGCGCTCGCGTCGGTCGGGCGCGGGGAACCGCGACAGCGACAGCAGGTTGCCGGCATCAAATTCAACCCGCGTGCTTTCTTCGTTCGGAATATCCAGCCGGTCGCCGCCGACCCAGCCGATCTGTGCCACGGGTTCCAGAAAGTGCGTTACCCCGCGGGCCGTCTGGCGGGCCATAGGATAGCGGAAAGCGATTGCGCCACCGGGCGTCAGCTGGGTCTGGGTCTGGGGTGTCGTGCTGTCCTGGGTGATGTTGAAAATATCGCCTGCAAGTGTGAGCGTTGTCTCTGTGCGCACACCGCCCGGCAGGGTCCAGCCGCGCAGCCATGTGGCGTCAACATTAAAGCGGGAAACGTCGCGGCCGACGATATCATCGTCGGAATACCGGTAGTGGCTGTGCGCTTTTGCATTCAGCCGGAATTCGCCACCGGTCAGGGCAGGAAAGAAGCGTTTTTCGTAGACGCCATCCGCTACAATGGTTGGCAGAGTAGAGTTGTCGTCCCCGTCCCGGAGCGATCTGAAACCGATAAGACTGCCGGAAATGAACTCATCGCGGCGCGCGCGCTGAACGTTGACCTCGCTGTCGAGGCGGTCCTTGCCGGAGAAACCATAATCCTTGAGATAGGCGTCGTCGCTGGTGACCTCGATATCGAACGTCAGACGAAAATCATCAGGCAGTTCGAAGGCGCCGAAACCGAACACATAACCGCGTGTCTCGCCCGGTCTTTCATCATCCCGGCTTACCGCAGTGTTGAACTCAATCCGGCCATTCACAAAGGCTTGGCGGTAACGCAGTTCCAGCGTTCGTGTGCGTGAAGAGATATACGGCGTGACCGTAACATCGCGCTGGTCGTCAATCACGATGAAATAGGGCACCTTGATCCCTGTTGCGAGTTCGGACGTGGTGCGCAGAGACGGGATCAGGAAGCCTGTCGCGCGTTCCACTGTCGGATCCGGAAGCCGCAGACGTGGAATGTAGGCGACCGTGGTGTTGCGGATCATGAACTGGGCCTGATCGAAGTAGAGCTGTCGCTCTTCGCGGTCATGAATCACCCGTTTTGCGCGGATCTGCCAGAGGGGTGGCTTGCCGTCTTCGCAGACCTGACACGATGTCACGGCCGTTTTGTACAACTGGTCATAGCGCGGGCTGACCCGCTGCATCTGCACCGCAGCCAGCTGCAGCTGCTGGTTCAGTACAAGGCGTGCGCCCTGCAGCAACCCGGCCTGCAATGTGCCGTTGAGCTGGGCGGCCGAGGCGAGGACAGTGCTTTTGCCGGCGTCCGTTATGACAATCGGGCCCTCGACTGTCAGTGACCCTGTGCTGCGGTCATACCGGATCTCGCTGGCGGTCATGCGCGAGGTTCCCTGAAAGGCTTCGACGTTGCCCCGGGCGACGAGAATTCTGTCCTGGCTGATAAACAGCTCATCCGCGATCAGCACCGCTGGTTTACCGGCGTCATCAACCGACTGGGCCAGCAGCGCCGAGGGCAGCAGAAGAGCTGTAATCAGCGTCAGGATGAGGCGCATCTTGTCAGCCGTCCTCCGCATGCAGCAAAAGCCCCAGAGCCAGCAGGACAGATGCTGCGGGTGGTGCCCAGGCCGCCAGGTACACCGGTATCTGGCCGTTCTCGCCGAGGATCTGAGCGAAGCTGCGAATAAAGTACAAACTGAACCCCAAGAGTACTGCTGCGAGCACCGCGATACCGGTGCCCCCGAAACGGGTATGGCGCATGGTAAAGGCGCTCGCAACAAGAACCATCGACATCAGGAACACGGGCCGCGCGAGTTCCGACTGAAGCCAGACCCGGTGCTGGCGCGATGAGAACCCCGCCTGGTCGAGTTGGGCAATGAACTCCGGCAGATGCCAGATGGATATTGAACTGGGGCGGCCAAAACTTTCCCTTATCCGTTCCAGCGTCAGCGTGGACGGCACTTCAAGGCGGTCATGCCGGGTCGCGTTGGCTTCGGGGTTCTGGCCTGCCCGCAATGACCATTCCTTGGCGTTTTTCAGCGTCCATCCGCCCGGCTCAAGAGCGGCACTTTCGGCTGCGATGCGCCTGACGGGACCGCCACCGGGGGCGTATTCAAGGAACATGACATCATAGAGGATCGAGGCATCTTTGTTGGAACGCCATGCGCGGATCACGGTCTGACCATCTTCGCTGCCCTGACGCAGCCAGAGGCCTTCGCCGGAAATCGAGAGGGTCGACGCGCCGCCGGACCGGTAACTCTCGGTCAGCTGGCTGTAGCGGGACGAGGTGCCCGCAACGATCGGGTTGAGCATTGTCACAGCCAGCCCACCGATAATCATTGCGACCGCTACCGGCGCGATCAGAGCGCGCAGGGCCGACCGACCGGCGGCACGGGTCGCAACCAGTTCGGACGTCCGGGCCAGTCCTATAAACAGAACCACCGTCGCCAGAATCATGATCAGCGGCAGGATCTGGTTGATCGTCTCTGGCACATTCAGCAGCGTCAGACCGAGGATCTGCGCAAAGCTGATGCCGAAATCGCCGAATTTGCGGGTCTGATCCACAAGATCGACCAGCGCAACAAGAGCAAACAGCACGAAGGTAATTACGAGAATGCTGATGGCGAAACGGCGGGCGAAATAAAGATGAAGGATCACGCGACGACCTCCTTTGACAGGCGTCTGCGCTTTCTGGGGCGCGCGGCCAGCCACAGCATAAAGAGCGCGACGCCGGCACCGGCAAACACAGGCAGATAGAGCACAGGCCAGAGCCGCGCGTCATCTCTCACCGGATCGACCAGTGTGCTGCGGGCCCCGTCGATCAGAATGAGCAGCCCGAAAGCCAGGCATGCTTCCCGCCAGACGCCAAACCGCGAAAATCCGCCGATCAGGAGGGTCGTGAACCCGATGAGTGCGGCGACAATACAGAAAAGCGGCTCTGCAAAACGTGCATGGAATTCCTCGGCAAGCACACCCTGTGGCTGGCCTGTCTGCTCCGAAAGAACGGCGCGGGGGGTCAGAAGCTGCGGCGTTGTCATTGTTCGGGCGCGGATTGCCGCCCGCGCGTCATTGCGCACAAGGCTGGAGATATCAAAGGAAAAATCCCTGAAGTTGGCCACCGACAGCCGGTTCCGGAGTGTTCCCAGGCGCTGTGCCATACCGTCAACCATGATCAGCGTCGTACCGGCGTCACTTCTGATCAGATAGGCCTGGGCTGCGGTATAGATCACGCCTTCGGTTGCGTCGCGCCGGTCAGACAGAAAAACATCCCGCAGCACCCCTTCGGCGTCTATTTCCCTGGTGTAGAAGGTGACGCCTGCCGAAGGGTTCAGGAATGTGCCCTCGGTCAGCAGTCTGGCAGTCGCATTCTGGGAAATTTCCGCTTCGCGCTCATCCAGTTGCTGCTGGGCAAGGGGCACCAGAAAATGATGCAGCACGGAGGCCATCACAAAGACGACTACGCCGAAAACAAGCACAGGTCGCGCCAGTCTGAAAGGTCCCGAACCGGTAGCCTGCATCACCGTCAGTTCGCTTTCATTGTTCAGCCGGTTGGTGACATAGACCGCCGCACAGAAGGTGGCGATCGGCAGCACTGTTGTGATCAGTTTGGGCAGACCCAGAGCGGTGAATTCCAGAAATACCAGCGCAGACTGGCCGTCGCTGATCAGGCGGTCGAAAAGGACCACAGCGCGGTTGATCCAGAACACAGCAACAAGCACGAGCGCGAAAAAGCCAAACAGCAGCAGCAGTTGCGACAGCACATATCTGTCAATTCTGACCAAGCTGTCCCCCTTCGTTCACTCTGGCGCTGTTGTGCGCAGACTAGACCAATCAGACGGCGGGTAAAACTGCTATCTGGTCAACAGCCGCGCGGCGCGCTAGGTCGGATGCAGGATACCATGAAAGGAACAATCCATGACCCAGCCCACGCCCGTCAGCTTTTCCGAACAGGACATCGAGCGCTTTGCGGAGCACGAGGGCCGGATCGCCGTCATCGTCGATACAGAGGGGCGCCTGGATGTTGCAGGGCGCCGGGTCAACCGGCTCAGCAAGGGGGCGGTGAAACGCGCGCTTGCAGCCCGCGCGGGCGATGGCATGAAAGAGGGGGCTGTGTTCACGCTGGCCTATCCGGCGGGTATGGCGGCAGAAGCCATTGATATCGTTTGTCTGCCCCGGAATGCCTCGGAAACACTGGCGCGCCGCGCCGGAGCGGCCCTGGGCAAGCTGCGGGGTAAGGCTGATCTGCTGATTGCTGCGGCGCGTCTGCGCCGCCCGGGGCATCTGATTTCCGGTGTTGTCCTGCGTGACTACAGTTTCCGCGATCACAAGACCGGTGCCGATGCACCGGCAGGCAGCATTGAGATGATGTGCAGCGATCCGGCCGCAACCGGCGCCGAAGCCGCACCGCATCTCGCGGTCGCAGAAGGGTGCTTTTTCACCCGTGACCTGGTAAACGAACCCGCCAACGTGCTGACCACAACAGAATTCGCCGCGCGTCTGGAACAGATGGAAAGCCTTGGCCTTGACGTCGAGGTTCTGGACGAAGACAGGCTGGAAGAGCTTGGCATGCGCACGCTGCTGGCTGTCGGTCAGGGCTCTGACAGTCCCTCGAAGGTTGTCGTAATGCAGTGGAACGGTGGCAAAAAGGGTGAAGCCCCGCTGGCGCTCGTGGGCAAGGGCGTGGTTTTTGATACCGGCGGGATCAGCCTCAAGCCGGCTGCCGGTATGGAAGATATGACCATGGACATGGGCGGTGCCGGTACCGTCGCAGGCGTGATGCGCGCGCTGGCAGTGCGCAAGGCAAAAGCGAACGTCGTGGGCCTCGTGGGTCTGGTTGAAAACATGCCGTCAGGATCGGCGATCCGTCCGGGCGATGTTGTGACCTCAATGAAAGGCGACACTGTCGAAATCCTCAACACAGACGCCGAGGGCCGTCTCGTGCTCTGTGACGTGATGTGGTACGCGCAGGAGCGGTTTGAACCCGCGGGCATGATCGATCTGGCCACGCTTACGGGTGCGATCATCATCGGTCTGGGGCATGAGAATGCCGGTGTCTTTTCCAACAACGATGACTTCTGCAAATCCTTTCTGCGCGCGGCCGAGGCAGAAAACGAGGGTGCCTGGCGCATGCCGCTCGGCCAGGCCTATGACGACATGCTCAAATCACCCATTGCGGATATGAAAAACATCGGTGGCAGGCCTGCGGGTTCGATCACCGCAGCCCAGTACCTGCAGCGGTTTGTGCGCGATGACATGCCATGGATCCACCTCGACATCGCAGGTGTCGCTTCGCTGAAATCCGAAACGTCACTTGCACCGAAAGGGGCGACAGGCTGGGGTGTGCGCGCACTCGACCGCCTGGTCGCGGATAACTACGAAACGGAGTAACCCGCCTTGGGCACCGCGATGTTCTATCATCTGACCCGGCATCCGCTGGAACAGACGCTCGCGATGCTGCTTGGCAAGGCCGGGCAGGCGGGGTGGCGTGTTCTGGTGCGCGGGACCGAACCTGCGCGGATGGACTGGCTGGACCAGCAACTCTGGCTCGGGCCCCAGGACAGTTTTCAGCCGCACGGTCTGGCGGGCGGGCCACATGATGCCCTGCAGCCCGTTCTTCTGGCCACCGGTGAGGGACCTGCGGCAAACGGAGCAACCTGTGTGATGACGGTCGACGGCGCGCCGGTCTCAGCCGAAGAAGTCAGCGCGCTGGAGCGGGTCTGCATCCTCTTTGATGGCAATGATCCTGCGGCGGTAAACACCGCAAGAGGACAGTGGAAAACGCTGAAAGATGCCGGTGTCTCTGCACAGTACTGGTCCGAGGAATCCGGACGCTGGGAAAAGAAGGCCGAGACCTGAACGGTCGTTACCGTGTCAGGGTCAGCTCGCCGCCGGAAATCTCGATACTGCCCCAGCGCTGCAGATAGTTCATGCCAAGCAGCGACTGGGACATCTCTCCGCTGTTGACGACGGCCGGCAGGTTGCGGTCCGTCACGGACCCCAGGGTGACGCTGTCCAGACGCACGGCGGCCGTTTCGACCATCCCGTTGGCTGTCATGGCGCGGCCAGTATAGATCAGGTTGTCGGGATCAAGGCCAATGGCTTCAGCATCGCGGCGGGTCAGCACCATGTCAGTCGCGCCGGTGTCCAGCACAAAATCCACCGGGACGTCATTGACCTCGGCACGCAGGTAGTAATGACCGTCGGGGTGTCTGGGCACCACCGTCTGACCTGTATCCGAATAGCTGGTCTGGCGGGGCATCACCGTGTTGCTGATGTCGTCCCAGAGGCCATACGCCGCCACAGCACCTACAAAAATCAGCGCCCAGACGGCGGCGGCCTGCAGCGTTTTATTCATGGAATAGCGGTTCTGCGCCACAAACCAGCTGATCACCATCAGGCCGAGGATGATCAGATAGATCAGACTGCCCACGTCATTGCCGGTCACGGTTCACTCTCCTGTCCTTCATGTCAGGAATATAGGCACGCCGGAACAGGATTTCAGCCCGCGCCCGGACCAAAGCCAAAGGCCGCGAGGCCGTCCAGCACAAACTGGACAGAGAGAGCCGCAAGCAACATGCCCAGCAACCGCGTAACAACGGTGATGCCCGTCCGACCCAGTGCGCGTTCGATCATGCCACTGGCGAGAAAGAAACCCAGCACGATGACCATCACCAGACCGGTTGCACCAAGCACCATAACCGCGCCTTCGATGCCCGGGCGCTGACCCATAAGCAGGATCACGGATGCAATGGCACCCGGACCGGCAATCAGCGGGATAGCCAGCGGAAATACCGATGGATCGTCACCGTCGTCTTCTTCGGTCTGGTCTTCGCGCCGTTTTGTGCGCCGCTCAAACAGCATGTCCAGAGCTGTCAGGAAGAGCAGAACGCCCCCGGCAACACGGAAGGCGGGCATCGAGATGCCGATAAAGCTGAGCAGTGCCTCGCCAAAAGCCGCGAAAGCCAGCAGGATCAGCACACCGGTCAGGGTCGCGCGCCAGGCAATCCGGCGGCGGGCCTGATCGGACAGCCCCTGGGTCAGTGCGACAAACAGCGGTGCCAGACCAATAGGGTCAATGACCACAAACATAGTTACAAAGGCGGTGATCAGAAAGGCGGTGTCGATCACAGCGGTCTGCTCTCGGTGCGCTGCCCCGAACGCGGCGGTTTTCCGGATCTGTACAGGGTCATTGCGCCTGTGCCTTCTCCAGCCGGTCCGCTGCAGTCATCCAGAGCGATTCCGCGCGTTCCAGGGCCTGCATAACCTCGGCATATTTTTTGTTCCAGACTTCCAGCTCGCCGCCCTTGGCATCCTCATAGAGTGCCGGATCGGCCAGCTTGCTGGCCAGCCGGTCGCGCATGTCGTTGAGTTTTTCGACACGTTCTTCGGATTTGCGCAGGTCAGCTTTTATCGCAAGGATTTCGTCACGGCTGGCGCGTCTGGGCCTGGGCGTCGCTTTTGGTGCCGCGGATTTGCTGACGGGTTTTGCCGGTGTCAGCAGCATCTTGCGATAGGCTTCCAGATCATCCTCGTAAGGTTTCACCGTCCCGTCCGAGACCAGCCAGAGGCGGTCCGCGACCATGCTGAGAAGATGCATGTCATGGCTGACAAGGATAACAGCGCCCGAATATCCGGTCAGCGCCTCAACAAGCGCCTCGCGGCTTTCGATGTCCAGGTGGTTGGTCGGCTCATCGAGGATCAGCAGATGGGGCGCGTCCAGTGTCGCCAGCAGCAGCGACAGGCGTGCCTTCTGACCACCTGACAGGCGTCCGACTTCGGTTTCGGCCTGATCTGCACCGAGACCAAAGCCCGCAAGCTGCGCGCGCAGTTTCGAATGCAGTACGCCGGGGCGCGCGGAGATCATATGCTGCAGCGGCGTTTCACGGATGTTCAGCTCGTCAACCTGGTGCTGCGCAAAAAAACCGATCCGCAGCTTGTTGGAACGCACCTCTTTGCCGTCCATCAGCACAAGGCGGTTGCTGAGCAGTTTCGACAGGGTGGATTTACCCTGGCCGTTTTTGCCCAGAAGGGCGATCCGGTCGTCCTGGTCGATACGCAGGTTCAGCCGGCTGAGGACCGGCGGGCCGCCGTACCCGGTTGATCCTCCTTCGATAGAGATGATCGGCGGTGACAACTCCTCGGGCTCGGGGAACGAAAAGACGCGTTTGGCCGCCTGTTCGGGGCTGGCAATCATATCCATCTTTTCGATCATCTTCAGGCGGGACTGGGCCTGTTTTGCCTTGGACGCTTTGGCTTTGAAACGGTCGACAAAGGCCTGCATATGATCCCGGCGGGCCTGTTGTTTTTTGGCCATTGCCGCCTGGACTGCGCGCTGTTCGGCGCGCTGGCGGGCGAACTGGTCATAGGGGCCCTGATAGAACGTCAGTTTGCGGTCTTCGAGATGCAGGATGGCGCCGACCGCGCGGTTCAGCAGCCCGCGGTCGTGGCTGATGATGATCACTGTGTGCGGATATTTCGCCAGATAGGCCTCAAGCCAGAGCGCGCCTTCGAGATCAAGATAGTTTGTCGGCTCGTCAAGCAACAGCAGGTCGGGCTGGGCAAAAAGCACTGCGGCCAGGGCCACGCGCATGCGCCAGCCCCCGGAGAAATCCGAGCAGGGCAGCTGCTGTTCGGCGTCGTCAAACCCAAGGCCCTTGAGAATGGCCGCAGCGCGTCCTTCGGCGGACCAGGCGTCGATGTCTGCCAGACGCGTCTGCACTTCGGAGATGCGGGCCGGGTCGGTTGCCGTCTCGGCCTCGCGCAGCAGGGCGGCGCGTTCGGTATCAGCCTCCAGCACTGTGTCGATCAGCGATGTCGAAGATGACGGAACCTCCTGGGCCACTCCGCCGATCTTGGCGCGTGACGGCAGAGAGATATCGCCGCCATCCAGCGCCAGCTCGCCACGGATCAGTCTGAACAGCGTAGTCTTGCCTGCGCCGTTGCGACCGACCAGTCCGACCTTGTGGCCGTCCGGGATCACGCAGCCTGCGCCCTCAAAAAGCGGGCGTCCCTCGACCGAATAGCTGATGTCTGAAATCCTGAGCATGCGCGCGGTGTGCCGCATCCGCCGGGCGGCGTCAATCACGGCTTTTCATACCGGAAGACCCGTGTTAGGTGAGCCGCGAAATTCACACTGCAGGGGCGATCTGTCCCGGCTGAACAACCCGGAGAAACCCAATGGCTCTTGAGCGCACATTCTCGATCATCAAACCCGATGCCACCCGCCGTAACCTGACAGGCAAAATCAACGCCAAGTTCGAGGATGCCGGCCTGCGCATCGTCGCACAAAAGCGCATCCACATGACCAAAGAGCAGGCTGGCGTTTTCTATGCCGTGCACGCCGAGCGTCCGTTCTATGACGAACTGTGCGAATTCATGGCCTCCGCGCCGGTTGTTGTTCAGGTTCTCGAGGGCGAAGGCGCCATCGCGAAAAACCGCGAAGTGATGGGTGCGACCAACCCCGCAGACGCCGCACCGGGGACAATCCGCGCCGAATTTGCCGAAAGCGTGGGTGAAAACTCGGTACACGGCTCCGACGCGCCTGAAACGGCAGCGGTCGAAATCGCATACTTCTTCTCCGGTATGGAGCTGGTCGGCTGAACAGGCTGACCCGAAGCTGACGACAGAAGGGGCCGGTTCTCCGGCCTTTTTTTGTGCGCTCAGGCGCTGGTGGACGGGCGGACACCGATCTGGTTCATCATCTGCTCAAATGCGTCGCGGTCGGAATCAAAGGCGCTCTCCCTGATGGCATCAAACCTTTTGCGCAGCGCTTTCTTTTCCTCGCCCCTGCAGTCATTCCACGGGCGGTTCTGCAGGCCCATGACCAGCACATAGTATCCGATGAAATGCGGTTTTGTGCCATTCTGCAGCAGTTTCGTGTATGCGGCATCAGCCCCCAGACTGCGCAACTCATCCGCCGAATGAATGCCCGCAGCGGCACAGGCCTGTTCCATGGCAGGCCCCAGATTGCGGATTGAGGAAACAGGATCGCTCATGGGCCTATCTTAAATCGGGCCCTGCAGTTCTGCCAGCCGCTTTGTTGCTCAGAGGCTGGCGTAGTCGGTAATGACCGGTTGCGGTCCGGAAGGTGCCGTGCCCTGCTGACCGGTCGTTTGCGGCGCAGGTTTCGGGGCAGGGGCTTGAACTGGTTCTTTTGACATTTCCGGCTCCTTTCAGGGGTAAACCGATTACTGGTACGGCCTGAAGTCTGGCGGAGATTTCTGCCGGTAGCAGGGCGGCTGCATGACCGGACTGTGACAATTTCCGACAATCAGACGGAAAACAGGTAACGTGTTACCTGACGGTATTGCTGTGATCTGCGCAGCAGAACCGACGGGAAATGTGGCTGGTTTGGTGCATCCGGCCACCCCTGCGGTTCCAGCGCGATACCGGCAAATGGCTGCGGTCTGCGGTTGTCGTGCAGCACCAGATCGCTTTGTGGCAGGCCGCTTCCGTTATAGACCTGCAGGCCTGGCTCGGTTGTTTCTATGGTCATCGCTGTGCCATATCCACCGGTCAGATGTGCCACGGCCACAGGGTCGCGGCGCCGGTTTTCCGCAAGACAGAGGTTGGCATCGAGTGTCTGATCCACCGGAACAGCCCGCGGCGTCCGGAAGTCGTAGGAGGTTTCAGCCACGTCAGCGACCCGGCCCGTAGGCAACGTATCCCCGTCGACCGGCAGATAGTTGTCCGCCATAACCTGCAGGCGGTGGCCAGACACATCGTGGGATCCGTCGAGATTCCAATAAGGGTGGTGAGCAGGGCTTATCAGCGTATCCGTATCCGTCGAAACCGTGATTGTCACAGAAAGGCACATGGCAGCCTCCAGTGAGTAGCGCACTGAAAAGTCCCGGTTGCCCGGCATTCCGCCTGCCCCGTCAACACGGCGGGTGCTCAGAACAACACTGTCTTGTGTTTCGTGTTCGACCTGCCAGATATCGCGGTGCAGGCCGCCGGGTCCGCCGTGCAGAGAATGTGCACCATCGTTGGCCGGCAGCGTCAGGATCTGATCGCCCAGACGGGCCCGTGCATCGCGCAGCCGGTTGGCAACAGGGCCTACGATCGCACCGGCATAAACCAGATCACTGTCGTAACCTGCACCGGTTGCGGTGCCAAGAACCAGGGAATGGGAAACCTTGTCGCGCAGCCATAATCCGCCCAGCGTTGCGCCTTCCGGGAATATCTGCGCCCTCAGCGTGTCACTCTGCAGGAAAATCATGGGCGGCTCCGGTCACAGTCTCCGACTCTCTTCTGCCATGTGACCAGAGCCGCGCCAAGCCCGGCTGCTACTGTTGCCCGGGCAGCAGCCCGACAGAGGGTTGCGCGCTGATGCTCAGATGCGCCTGCGTCGGATCAGACAGCCCGCGACCAGCATTAAAGATGAAACGCTTCAGCAGCTCTGTCTGGAACTCAAACTCCCGCGCTTTTGCAAGGATCTCAGGTGCCGGCTCCGCCAGCCCGTCGCGCAGCGCAAACTCCATCTCGCGGCACAGATTGAGGACAGGAATACAGATGTCCGCCAGAACACCGGCCGCCAGCCGCTCGGCCTGTGTGGCATATTCTTCCTGAAAACCAATGTCTCTGAGAAAGGCACTTCCGAGCGAGCCGATGAATTCCTTGAACCGCAGGATGGCGCTGCGGAAACCGTTGCGCGCCTCCATGATCATCACGTGTACGCCCGACAGGGCAAGCCCGGGCAGTTCAACCAGAAAATCGGGCAGGGACAGCACATGCGCCCCTTCGTCCGGCACAGATCCGAGGCTTTCACGCACGGCATGCTCAAGCTTCTCGACCAGCACGCCACTGATATCCTGATATCCGCTGAAAGAAATTCTGTTTCTGAAACCCCGCGCAACAACTTCGCAGGACCGGATGACAACACCTGTGCTGTCGTCCAGCGTGAGGTTCAGCGTCATGGTTCGCTCGGAAAGTACCGAGGGAATGGTATTGGCCTCTTTCAAATCACTCATGGTCACGCACCGTCAATAAAATCTCAGGCTCAGATTAACGTGATGCGGCTGCGAATTTGGTAAACGCACCGTACGGTGCCCGTTGCGTGCCGTGACAAGCACGGGAATCTGGCCGGAAAAACACCGGTTTCACGGTAGATTTTCCTGATTTGGCGCAACTGGGGGTTGCCAAGTGCTGCCTCTGGATGAGACATCTGGTTAAAGTTCGCGTTAACAAAGCGGGCACAGAAATGTCAGGGGGTCAGTGCGTGACGACATCTGAAACAAATGATCTGACGATCATCGGGATCGGTTCATCTGCCGGTGGCCTTGAGGCGATCCGGGAACTGGTCTCGACGCTTCCTACAGACCTCAGCGTTGCTTACGTGGTCGTGCAGCACATGTCGCCGCATCACAAAAGCCTGATGACCGAACTGGTCGCGCGGCAGACAGCACTCAGCGTTGTTGACGTGACAGACGGTATGGCGCCACAGCCCAACGTAATCTACGTGACGCCGCCCAAAACTGATGTCGTTTACGAAGACGGCAAACTCTTTCTGGTGGAGCCGAGCACCGAGGTCGCATCACCCAAACCTTCAGTAGACCGGTTTTTGCTGAGCCTTGCGGACGGGCATGGTGAGCGGTCCATGGCGATCATCCTGTCCGGTACCGGAACAGACGGCGCCTATGGCGTTCAGGCGATCCGCGAGGCAGGGGGCATTACAATCGCCCAGGATACCGAAAGCGCGAAATACGACGGGATGCCCATGGCGGCAATGCAGACCGGGTGTGTCGATCTTGTGCTCCGCCCGTTTGAGATCGGGACGCACCTGCAAAAAATCCTGACATCGCCGCGCGATTTTGATGCGTTTCGGCAGGAAAAATCAGAAAAAAGCCCGTCGACGGATCTGCTGCAGATCCTGCTGGCACGCACCCGTGTTGATTTCCGTGAATACAAACAGACGACGATAAACCGTCGTATCGAGCGGCGCATGATCGCGCTGGGGATCGAGAGCCACGACGAGTACACCCAGTTCTGCCGGGTTAATCCGAATGCGGTGGATGCTCTGTTCAAGGATCTGCTGATTTCCGTCACCCGGTTTTTCCGGGACAAGTCAGAATTTGAACAGCTGCGGGACATGCTGCCGGCTCTGCTCAAAAAGAAAAGCCACGGTCCCCTCCGGGTCTGGATTGCAGGCTGCGCGACAGGCGAGGAAGCTTATTCCATCGCTATTCTGCTGTGCGAAGCGCTTGGCGGCGCCAAGGTTCCGCTCAAAGACCACGTGCAGATCTTCGCCACCGATATCGACAAGGATGCGCTGGATGTGGCGCGCAAAGGGGTCTACGGCCTCGCGGCGCTGAACGATATTCCGAAGTCGCTGGCCGACAGATATTTCATACAGCAGAACGACGGTATCCGCGTCATTGACACGCTGCGCTCGGCTATTCTGTTTTCCGATCACAATGTCTGCCAGGATCCGCCGTTTCAGAAAGTAGATCTGCTTTGCTGTCGTAACCTTCTGATCTATTTCGGAAATGCGCTTCAGCACAAGGTGATGTCGCGGTTCCACTATGCGATGACTGAAAGCTCTCTGATGTTCCTTGGTACCGCCGAGAGCGTTGCGGGATCCGATGAGATGTTCGTCCAGGACAGCAATTCCGCGCATATCTACCGGCGGCGGTCCATTCGTCGCGCGGAATCCGCCCCCTTTTCAGCAAACCGTACTGTTCCGCAGTCTCGCTCGGTCAATCCGGTGCAGCCGTCTGTACCGGTCGGGGATTCTACTGACCGCCAGATGTTCGAGGCGCTTGCCCTGTCTTTGGGCAAGAATTCGATGCTTGTGACGGATGAATATTCGATCGTGCGGGTCTACGGAAATGTCAGCAGTTTCATCGAGGTCAGCGAAGCATCGAACCTGAAGATGCATATTGATCTTCTGCGGCGCCCGTTCCGCGAAGAAGCGCGCAGCCTGGTTACCCTGGCACTCAAGAACGGCGAGACACGCTCGGGCGTGCGCCATCTCCTTGCCGATGGTGATGACGAGGAAATCAGGCTGGATGTCTATCCGATCATTGCCCGTGACATCAACGAACGCGCTGCCCTGGTGGTGTTCAGTGAAGTTCAGGTTGACCGGGCCAAGGGCGCGGTCAGCAAATCGGAGAGCGATGGCGATGATTTCGAGCATGACCGCATCCGCCTGCTCGAGGACGAGGTGGCAACCACCCGCGAGGCTCTGCAGCAGACGATTGAAGAACTTGAGACTTCGAATGAGGAACTGCAGTCCCTGAACGAGGAACTGCAATCCACCAACGAAGAACTGCAGGCCACCAACGAAGAGCTTGAAACCTCGAACGAGGAACTGCAGTCGACCAACGAAGAGCTGATCACGGTCAACGAAGAACTGCAGGTGACGGCGGCTGAGCTCAGCGGACGTACAGGCGAACTGATGTCCGTCCTGGAAACGGCACCGCTGTCGATCATGGTGCTGGATACAGCACTGCAGATCAGCCAGGCGACCAATGCTGCAACAGATATGTTTGGCCTGACCCGACCGGTGTCGAACCCGCACATCAGCCAGTGTGTCGTGCCCGAAGGCTTCCCGACACTCGCCCCGATCTGCAATGAGACGCTCAAGCTGGGCGAGCCGATCTCGCGCGAATTCACCGCGCGTGGCTCGCGGCTCAAACTCACCTGTTCGCCATTCTTTGACATGCGTGGTCAGATGAAAGGCGTCACAATGGTTGTGGCGGAATTCCCGGGCCTTGCGCAGGAGCTGGACCTGATCCTTGATCATGCGGAAATCTACATGATGAACCGCTCAACAGACGGCAAGGTTCTTCGGATCAGCCAGAAATCGGCTTCGCTGCTCGGCACGACGCGTGCAGATGCGGAAGGCGCTGCTTTCCGAGACATAGCGCCCAAAGACATTCAGCGTTCGGTGGCCGAACGGGACAACCTGCTGATGGACAGCAAAACCGGCCGTATTGAGCATGTGGACCACTGGCCCGCACCCGAGGGCGAGGGGGAAATCTGGATGAAGACGGAGAACTTCGTCTTTGCCGATCCCTCTGTGCCGAATTCATCGATTTATTCCGTTGGCACCGATATCACCGATGTCGTGACCGCGCGGGACAAAGCGGAGGATGCGATTGCGCAGCTTTACCTGTTGCAGGATTTTGCCGGGGTTGGTTTCTGGTCCGTTGATCTGAAAAGTAACCGGGTGCACTGGTCTGATGAAGTGTACCGCATTCACGGTGAGGACAAAGAGACGTTCTCACCGGATCTCGAAGACGGTATCAGCTTCTATCATCCGGAGGATCAGGAAAAGGTCCGGAAGGAAGTGGGCCGTATCAGCAAAGAAGGTGGTGAATTCCGGTTTCGTCTCCGGATTGTGACCCGGGCGGGGAAAACCGTGCCGATCGAATCCTTTGGTCTGGCGCGTGCTGATCAGACCGGTGAGGTCAACAAACTGGTCGGTGTTTTCCGGGCTCTTGAGGATACGCAGGCAAGCGAGGCGGCCGAATAATCCTGTAGTCTCCTGCGGTTTTCAGTGAGGTTTGCGGTTGACCGCGCCCGCAAACCTGCGCACCCTTTGCGCAAATAAACAAGGGAGATCAGACATGTACCTCAGAACAACTGCATCGGCACTCGCATTTGCTGCAATGGCGACTGCCGCCGCCGCAGAATGCACCGAAGTCACCTTCTCGGATGTTGGCTGGACAGACATCACCGCCACCACAGCAGCAACCACTGTCGTGCTGCGCGCGCTGGGGTACGAGACCGACATCAAAGTGCTGTCGGTACCGGTGACGTATACGTCGATGGCCGAGGGCGATATCGATGTGTTCCTTGGCAACTGGATGCCGACCATGGAAGGCGATATCGCGCCTTACCGTGAAGCGGGTACTGTGGATACGGTGCGTGAGAACCTGGAAGGCGCCAAGTATACACTTGCTGTAAACAAGGCCGCTACTGATCTGGGAATTAAGGATTTTGCCGATATTGCCACGCATGCAGATGCTCTGGACGGGCAGATTTATGGCATCGAGCCCGGCAACGACGGGAACCGTCTGATCCAGTCGATGATCGACGCGGATGCATTCGGGCTGAGTGGTTTTGAGGTCAAGGAAAGCTCGGAACAGGGAATGCTGGCACAGGTCGCACGTGCTTCCAAGCGCGACGAACCCATTGTATTCCTCGGCTGGGAGCCGCATCCGATGAATGCGAATTTTGACATGGGCTACCTGACGGGTGGCGATGACTACTTCGGCCCCGATCTGGGCGGTGCTACGGTTTATACCAACACGCGTGCCGGATATGTCAGCGAGTGTCCGAATGTCGGGGCTCTTCTGGGCAATCTCAAGTTCACCCTGGCCATGGAAAACGAAATCATGGGCGCGATACTGGACGGGGGCGAAGACCCGGATGCAGCGGCCGAAACCTGGCTCAAAGCCAATCCTGATGCGTTCGTGGCATGGCTGGACGGCGTGACTACTGTTGACGGCGGTGACGCGGTTGCAGCTGTCAACGCGGCCCTGGGGCTGTAAAACTCTGCCCCGTCTTATGTGCGGGCGGGGCATATTCGACCAGACAAGAGGTGACACGTGCTGGAATGGCTGACCGAAACCAAGATCCCGGTTGGCAAGACCGCCGCGGCTTTCTTTGACTGGCTCCAGATCAATGGCGAGTGGTTCTTTGACGGACTTGCCATTGTGATGGAATGGATGATCGATGCGATCCTCTGGATCCTGCAGACACCGCATCCTTTTGTGATCATCGCCGCTTTTGTCGCGATCACCTGGCTGCTGCAACGCAGCTGGAAGATCTGTGTCTTTGTGATGCTGGGCTTTCTCTTTATCCTGAACCAGGACTACTGGGAGGAGATGACAGAGAGCATCACGCTGGTGATGTCGGCCTGTGTGGTCTGTATGGCGGTTGGTGTGCCGATTGGCATCGCTGCGGCACACAGGCCGCGTCTTTATCAGGCCATGCGGCCGGTGCTGGACCTGATGCAGACCCTGCCGACGTTTGTTTATCTCATTCCTGCGATTGTCTTCTTTGGCATCGGTATGGTGCCGGGTCTTATCGCAACGGTGATCTTTGTGGTGCCGGCACCCATTCGCCTCACACATCTTGGCATCAGCACAACACCGCGGCCACTGCTCGAGGCGGCGGATGCCTTTGGTGCGACACCGATGCAGAAACTCTGGAAAGTCGAGCTGCCGTTTGCGCTGCCACAAATCATGGCGGGTCTGAACCAGACCATCATGCTGTCTTTGTCGATGGTGGTCATCGCAGCACTTGTGGGCGCGGATGGTCTGGGTGTGCCTGTCGTGCGTGCGCTCAACCAGGTGAACACGTCGCTGGGTTTTGAGAGTGGTTTTATCATCGTGGTTGTCGCGATCATGCTGGACCGTATGCTGAGGGTGGACCGCAAATGACCGCTGCTGTTGAATTTGACAACGTATCCATCGTTTTCGGCGAAGCGCCCCAGAAAGCACTGCCTGAAATGGATGCAGGCAAAACCCGCGCCGAGGTCGAACAGTCGACCGGGCAGATCCTGGGGGTGCACAACTGCTCGCTGAGCATTGAACAGGGCGAAATCCTTGTGCTGATGGGTTTGTCCGGATCGGGCAAGTCAACCTTGTTGCGGGCGGTGAATGGCCTCAATCCCGTTGTGCGGGGTACGGTGCGTGTTTTTGACGGCGACTGGTCGTGTGATGTGACGCACAGCTCATCAGGCGATCTGCGTCGCGTGCGCCGTGAATGTGTGTCGATGGTGTTTCAGCAGTTTGGACTGCTGCCATGGCGCACTGTGCGTGAAAACGTGGGCCTTGGCCTCGAACTGGCTGATCTGCCCAAAAAGGAACGGACTGAACGCACGGACCGTCAGCTTCAGCTGGTTGGTCTTGCGGACTGGGCGGACCGCCGCGTGGGTGAACTGTCGGGGGGGATGCAGCAACGTGTCGGTCTGGCGCGCGCCTTTGCCACGGATGCGCCGATTCTGCTGATGGACGAGCCGTTTTCCGCACTTGATCCCCTGATCCGGGCGCGGCTGCAGGATGAACTACTTGATCTGCAGCGCGATCTGAAACGCACTATCGTCTTTGTAAGCCACGATCTTGATGAGGCGTTCAAACTGGGGGATCGCATCGCCATCATGGAAGGGGGCCGCATTGTTCAGTGCGGCACACCCCAGGATATCTTTTCGCGCCCCGTGAATGACTATGTTGCTGATTTTGTTGCGCATATGAACCCGCTGGGTGTGCTGCGGGCTCAGGACGTGATGGAACCAGCAACCGGTCAGACAGGTGAAACAGTGCCCGCGCGGATGCAGGTTGAGGCGGTCATGCGACAGCTGCTGGAAGACGAAAGACCGATTGCGGTGGAAGACAACGGCGAGATTGTCGGACAGGTCAGCCGGCGCGGCGTCATCGCTGGAATTCTGGACCCGCGCGAGACCGGATCAGGACCGAGCGACGGTCAGTCCTGAACGGTTCCGAGCCACGCCAGCAGATCGGCGATGGGTTGTGTGGTTTCAAAATCGCCGGCCGTGCCGGAACTGATCGTGACGACCGGTCCGTCAAAGAACCAGCCATAGACCGGCATCCCGCCGTGCTGACTGTTCTGGCTGTTCCGGCTGTCAATGCGGGTGGCAATTCCTGTCAGCGGAAGCGCGCCGTGATTCTGCTTTGCCAGCAAGGTGAGATCGGGCGGCGCAGGGGTCATGCCATCGGACAGTGGTCCGTCTCCCCGCGCCCCAGGTCCGTGACAGGCCGCGCAGTGCAGCCCGAAAAGCCGCGCGCCGCTCTCCGGGTCGCCGACAGTATCAGCCTTTGCGAAAACAGGCATCCAGCAGAACAGAAAGACAAGGAAAACACGCATGGGAACCTCCCGGATATTGACGGAAATCTAATCCGGATGACGGGTTCTGGCTTTGACACACGTCAAACAATCCAGAAGTGCGCAACGTCTCTCAGTCAACGTAATCTTCACAGGAACTGACTTATTCTCGCCAGAATTGGGCGTTACCAGTCTGTTAACTGTGATTTCTGAGGTTGTGTGAAAATGAAACTGATTTCCATGATTGCCGGTGTTTTTCTTGTGTTTGCCATTCCGGCGAGTGCGGCCACTGTCGGATATACCGAAGGCAGGCGTGATCTTGTGGACGGCACGATGCGTATTGCGGGCGGCGATGCAGCGGCCAGCGGCTTTATGCTGGGCACAATCGGCCGCGGCGCGGGCGAATACAGCCAGATTGGCATCTTCGGGCGTATTGTCGGACACGCAGATTTTTTCACCTTCCGCGCGACATCTGATTTCAGAATTTCCTTTGCATTTGATGGCGTAAGCGTCGCAGGCGAACAGCTGGTCAGCGGATTTGTCCGGCAGGGTCGCCGCCAGAACGAAGCCGACTTTGTTCTGCGTACACTCGGAGACCCGGCTGCAGACCAGGTCCGGCGTCTGAGAACGGATATTTCTCAGGCAGCGGGTTCCGGTGGCAGCGCACTGATTTTCAGCGGGGAAGCTGGCAAGACCTATTCTTTTGGCGTCGACAGCCGCGTTGCCCGGGACAAAGGTGCGGCGAGCTATGATATCCGCATCAGCGTTGTACCTCTTCCGGAAAGTGCACTTCTCCTGCTCGGCGGCATTGCCGGGCTGGGATACATCGCACGCCGCAAGGCCTGAAACCGCTCTGATAATGGCGAACAGGGTGCCCGCATGGCACCCTTTTTACGTTTGCAGGGGGCAGCTGTCTTTTGCCTGGTGCGGGTCCGGTAACATGCGCGGTTGAGGTTTCCGGCCATGATCCGGTGACCCGTTCTGCCAATATCACCTGCATGTGATCACAGGATGTGTTAATACCGCGGCTGTGGAGACGGGGACATTTGCCACAGATGCGCATTCTCATAGCTGATGCCGAAATAGACTTTGATGCAGCGGCGGTTCGCAGGGCAGGGCGGCTGCAGCCGTTGCCTGAAGCTGCCGCGCGCATTCTGCGCAGTCTGTTCGACGCAGAAGGTGCGCCCGTCGCCAGCACTACGCTGGAAGCGGTGATCGCCGGACTTCAGGACCGGATGCAGGTCGGAGACGCGATCGGATGTCTGCGTGAACTGCTCGGCGACGGTCATGATGCAGAGCGTCTGATCGGGACTGCCGGAACATCCGGGTATCGTCTCAAGGTGCCGGCGCGTGCCGTAGACGGCAGACCGGACCGGGCGCGGGACCCTGCGTGCCTGCTGATGTTTCCACTGCGTCTGATCGGCGGGGACAGAAATGACCAGTTGATCGCCGACGGTGTTACCGATCTGATTGCCGGGCACCTGATGCAGTCCGAGAACGTCAGGCTTCTCAGCCGTCCGACAGCGGAAGCAGCCAGTGGTTCTGATCCGGACTATGCCGCTCTGGAAAACCGCACAGGCGTGGAGTTCATTACAGAGGGCAGTCTGATGCATCAGCCGGCCGGTTACCGTCTGCGGGTACGGCTTGTCAGAGCCCGGCACAGCAGCATTATCAAAACCATACAGGCAGACAGCGACGCATCCGTCGGAGGTCTGGCAGAGGCCGCGCGGCACATTTCCCGGATGATCCTGCGCCACAATGGTATTGCAGGAAGTGGTTTGCCGGATACCAGCGGCGAAACGCGGTCGTGCCCCGGATATGGCAGTCTGGCAGCCTTCAGATGGGCTGCTGCAGCACGCGCATCATACCGAAGCGGGGACATCGCCTCTGCCAGGGCTCTACTGAGTGAGTACGCCGGGGTGGCTTGCAATTCCGACGATGATCCGGGCGTGTGTGCAACCGCGTCTCTTTTGTATCTCTCACTGCTCAGACAAGCCGTCTTTGATGATCCGCACAGTATTTCCGGCAAGGCGCGCAGGGCCGCTGCGCGCGCCGTTGCGGCCGATCCTGCCTGCGCATCCGGGCAGGCGGCACTGGCGCAATGCGAGGCGCTCACAGGGGACCGTGAAGCATGCGATGCTTCGGCGCAGGTCGCCGTTTCTCTCGCACCCCGCGATCCGGTTGTGCTGGCCGAAACCGGGTATGCCTATGCGCTGATCGGACAGGAAGCAGAGGCGGTGTCTCTGCTGGAGAAAGCTGTTTCACTGAGTATGGTCCACCCGGCCTGGTACAATTATGCGAAAATCTGGCAGTACGTCCGTCTGGGCTACGCGGACAAGGCGCTGGGTCTTCTCCGGGCGTACCCCGATCCCGACAGTGCCTGGTATCTCGCCCAGGAAGTCTCCATTCTGGGGATACTCGGCGAAACAGAGAAGGCCATGGTCAGCCATAAGAAGCTGAAGCATATGTGCCGGGGATCTGACGGCATCATTTCTGCTCACCTCAACCACTGGCAACACAATACCGAGTTAACCGGATTGTTCCTGAAAGGGTGGCAGGCAGCGGGCCTGAATAGGGCGTGACTCCGTCACGGGTCAGAGCCCGGGTCAGCAACGTTTCTGACACGTGAAAACCGAATGGCGACGACGCCCGGAGAATGCAACGATCATTCCGTATCGATCCAGACCAGTATGAGAGGGCTGCACACGTAAAGTGGCGGAGACGAAGGGATTCGAACCCTCGAGACCCTTCCGGGCCTACTCCCTTAGCAGGGGAGCGCCTTCGACCACTCGGCCACGTCTCCGCCGACCGTCCTATCGGGCAGTTTGGCGGAAAACAAGTGCAAAAACCTGCCGGAACAGGAAATCCTGCCAGAGCTCAGGCCGTGCCATTTCCCAGGACCTCGGAGATCGCTTCGCGTGTCACGCTGACGACCTGATCGACCTCTGCAGGTGTAATGCACAGCGGCGGGGCGAACCCGATCGTATCGCTTTGCGGCATCGCTCTTGCGATCACACCACGCTGGCCCATGGCGGCAACGATCGACGGTACTACGCTGCGCGCAGGATCAAACCCGACGGGAGGCTCTGCGGTTTCTGCCAGTTCGACAGCACAGAGCAGTCCTTCGCCACGTACCTCGGCCACATTGGGATGCGCACCCACAGCATCCTGCAGGGCCGAGAGCATATAGGCGCCGGTACTGCGTGCATTTGCTACAAGATCGAGTTCATCAATCAGCCTGAGGTTTGCGATGCCTGCTGCGGCGCCGATCGGATGCGCGGAATAGGTCCACCCGTGCCCGATTGCGCCATTCTCGTCGGTGCCCTTTTCCAGCACTTTCCAGACCCGGTCGGAGACTATGCTGCCGGACAACGGTGCGTAGGCGGATGTCAGTCCTTTGGCGATGGTCATCAGATCGGCCTCAATGCCGAAGTGTTCCGCACCGAACATCGTACCAAGGCGACCAAAACCGGTCACGACCTCGTCACAGACCAGCAGGATGTCATAGCGGCGCAGGACTTCCTGAATGGCGGCCCAGTAACCTTCGGGCGGTGGCACAATCCCCCCGGTTCCCAGCAAGGGTTCCGCAACAAAGGCCGCAATCGTATCCGGCCCTTCTGCAAGGATCATCTCTTCGAGCTTACGGGCACAGAAACGGGTGAAATCAGCTTCGGACATATCTCTGTCCTGTCGCTGCAGATAAAAGGGTGCTTCGGTGTGCAGCACCTGATCGAGCGGCAGATCGAACTTTTTGTGAAAGAGCGCGAGCCCGGTGAGCGACCCGGTCATCAGACCTGAGCCGTGGTAGCCCCGCCAGCGAGAGATGATCTTCTTTTTCTGCGGCTTGCCGATGATATTGTGATAGTACCAGACGAGTTTGATGTTGGTTTCATTCGCGTCCGAACCGCCCAGGCCGAAATACACTTTGGACATATTCGCGGGCGCGCGGTCGAGCACCATTTTTGCCAGTGTGACAGAGGCTTCGGTGCCATGGCCCATGTAGGCATGGTAGTAGGCCAGCTGATGCGCCTGCTCTGCAATGGCATCCGTAATCTGGCGCCGGCCATATCCGACATTCACGCAGTAGAGGCCTGCAAAAGCGTCAAGCATGCGTCGTCCGTCCCGGTCCTCTATCCAGACACCTTCGCCACCGCTGATGATGCGCGTGGGAGTGTCGCCGCGGGCATGCGCCGCCAGATGCGTAGATGGGTGAAAGAATGTGTCCCGATCCCATTCGGCCAGCGTGTCGTTCGTCAGCATCCTCTATTCCTTTACATGTTGAAGTTCTGTTGCCAGCACGGCCAGACAATCACCGTGCCGGATCAGGCCCGGGTGGTGGCGTACCATCACAAGGCCGGGCGTGCTGGCATGGACATGCTCTGGTTCTGCGCCGGTCCGGTCGGTCGGCCATATGCGTGCGAGCAGATCGCCCTGTGCCACGGTCTCTCCGATTGATACCGCGAAATCGAGCATCCCGGCCCGCGGGGCAAAATGAAAACAAGCAGCATCATCCTGGGCGAGATGTCGGGTTACTGCGGTTTCCTGCCTCCCCTGCAGAATACCGGTATGGATGAGCAGGTTGCGCAGGCCGCGCCGGGCAATCGCCGTGGTTTCAGGTGTCGCTGTTCCGCGCCCGCCCAGTTCGGTGGTGACAAATGTCTTGCCCTGGCGTTCCGCCGCGTGGTCATACATCGCGGCCGGGTCGATCTCCAGCATCTGGAGGCTGTACGGCGCACAGAACGCGTCGCGTGCCGCTCTGCAGCGCGCTTCCTGTTCTTTGTCGTCCAGCGTGTGACAGGCGGCAAAGGGCAGAAAGTCCAGAGACCGGCCCCCGGAATGAAAATCAAGCACCACATCGGCCATAGGCAACAGAACGCGGGTAAAATAATCGGCGATCTTTTCGGTGATGCTGCCATCCGGGCGCCCGGGGAACGAGCGGTTCATATTGCCGCCGTCGATGGGCGAGGTGCGGGTCCCTGCTGAGACGGCAGGCGCATTCATGAAGGGGATCAGGATAATCCGGCCCGACACCTTATCTGCGGTGAGGGTCCGTGCTGCTTCCAGAATGGCGAGCGGTCCTTCATATTCGTCACCGTGATTTCCGCCGGTGATCAGGGCGGTTGGTCCTGTGCCGTTACGGATAACGGTCACCGGGATCATCACCGAGCCCCAGGCGCTGTCGTCGCGGCTCCATGGCAGCTGCAGATGCCCGTGCTGCACACCCGGTGCATCAAAGTCGACCGTGCTGCTGACCGGAGAGGGCGGCAGGCTCATGTCTTGACCATCAGTTCCCGGGGCGTCGTGCACAGACACTCCGCACCGTCATCAGTTATCAGCACAGGCTCTGTAATTTCGATACCGCCGTCATCCAGCCAGAGTGCCGGCATAAAATGAAACGTCATGCCCGGGGTCAGAACTGTCGTGTCTCCGGACCTCAGTGAAAAGGTGCGCTCGCCCCAGTCCGGCGGATAAGACAACCCGATTGAATATCCACACCGGTTGTCTTTTTCGAATCCCAGCCGGTTCAGCGCCCCGTTGAATGCCCGTGCGATATCGCCTGTCGTGTTGCCCGGACGTGCCTGCGCAAGGCCTGCGTCCACTGCTTCGAGCACAGCGGCCTCGGCGCGGCGGTAGCGGTCAGGTGGCTCGCCCAGAAACAGCGTGCGCGACTGGGGGGCGTGGTACCGCCGGTAGACGCCTGCGATTTCAAAGAATGTGGCCTCGCCCTCTTTCATGGGCGCGGCGTTCCAGGTCAGATGCGGCGCCGTTGCATCCGCGCCGGACGGGGCAAGCGGCACAATCGAGGGGTAGTCACCCCAGTGGCCGTCCGCGCCGGTGATCCCTGCGTGGCTGATCTCGGCAACCAGCGCGTTCTTTGGCAGACCGGGTCTTGCATGTTCCAGAATTGTCGCATGCATCTTTTCGACAATGCGGGCGGCACGCCGCATAAAGGTGATCTCTGCCGGGCTTTTCACACAGCGCTGCCAGTTTACAAGGCCGTTCACGTTCCTGAATGTGGCGCTGGAAAGCGCTGACTGCAAAGACAGAAATGCGGCAGCTGAAAAGTAATAATTGTCCATTTCCAGCCCGATGTTTGCGCCGGACCAGCCGTTGTCTGCAAGAAGGCGCGCAAGGTCTTCCATCGGGTGTTTTTCGGGGTTCTGCACATAGGTGTCGTCATATCCGTGGATGAAGGTGTCGGGCATCATGACCGTACGCTTCGCTCCCAGTGCATCTATTCCGCGCCCCCACCAGAGCGGTGGCCCCGCCATGGGCAGGATAACCGCCTGATGCACGTAAAATGACCAGCCATCATATCCTGTAAGCCACGCCATGTTTGCCGGATCAGACACTACAATGACGTCTGCCCCCGCCTCCTGCATCGCCGCGCGGGTGCGGGTGATGCGGGTATCGTATTCTGAAATTTCAAAGGGCAGATCTGTTACGGGCATCGCGGTCTCCGGTCATCCCGGGGCAGGGACGTAAGGCGACGTTAGCGGATCACTTCGTATCGGTCTATCGGGCATGAGCACAGTTCTGCACAGATTGGCAAGGCTGCTTTGACAGGTCGGATGTGGTCCGGCAAGATGGCCGGAACGCTGAACAGAGGCAGCTGATGATACGACGTGCAACGAGTTTCCAGCCGACCACCCGTGCCGGTATATTTCTGGCGGCCATCTGCTCACTGTTTTTTGCTGCGACAGGCGCCGCGACGCAGGAAGCCTTCCGCCTTGAAGGGCACGGCGGGCCGGTAAAGGGCATTGGCACGACCCCGGACGGTACAATTCTGACGGCGAGTTTTGATAACTCGGTGGGCCTCTGGACGAAAGCGGGGCCGCGCTGGTTTGACGGGCACGAGGCTGCTGTGAACGCAGTGGTACAGGTCGGGGACGGAATGATCGTGTCCGGTGGCGATGACTTTACCCTGCGCATCTGGGATCCGGAAACGGGGCAGGGGCGTGTTCTGGGGCGTCACGATGCCAAGATCATCCGTCTGGCCGTATCGCCCGATGGCAGGCGGGTTGCCTCTGCCAGCTGGGACAGGACGGTGACGATCTGGCCTCTGGATGGCAGCCAGCCTGTCGTGCTGCGCGGTCACGCCAACACCGTCAGCGATGTCGCGTTTTCCCCCGATGGCGCGCGGGTCTATACTGTTTCAGCAGACGGCACCGTACGTTTATGGGACGCGGATACCGGCGCGTTTACCAGGCGTCTTGTGCAGCATGGTTTCGGGATAAACACTGTTCTTGTGGCACCGGACGAAAGCTGGCTGGCCTATGGTGCTGTCGACGGGGGCACCCGTGTTATTTCCCTTCCTGACGGTGGTGAAAGCGGAGATTTTACCGCAGACCGCCGTCCGATCCTAGCGATGGCCTACAACAGCGCAGTCAACCGGATCGCGGTTGGGGACGCTCAGGGTTACATCATGATGATCGATACCGCCGAGTGGCGGATATCCGATGACTTTCGCGCGACAGCCTCCGGTCCTGTCTGGGCGCTGGCATTTTCGCCGGACGGCCGGAACATCCACGCCGGCGGCATATCGGATGCACTGCACAGCTGGCCTGTTGCGAGCCTGGACACTGCGGAACAGATGGCCGGGACGGAACGGTCGTTTCTGAAGGACCCCGATCTGATGTCCAACGGCGAGCGCCAGTTTCAGCGCAAGTGCTCTGTCTGCCATACGCTTGAACCGGACAGCAAGCGCCGTGCCGGCCCGACACTGTTCGGGCTGTTTGGCCGGCCGGCCGGTGCCGTCACAGATTACTTTTATTCCGACACGCTGATTTCGGCTGACATTGTGTGGTCAGAAGAAACGATTGACCTGTTGTTTGATCTCGGACCCGATCATTATATTCCGGGATCAAAAATGCCCATGCAGCGTATCACGGACGCACAGGACAGGGCGGATCTGATTGCTTTCCTGCGCGAGGTAACCGCGCCGGAATAACTGCCCGGGCGGATCTTCCTCAGGGGCAAACCGCCGGAAGGGGCATCCGGTTTTTCAGGAAAACCTCAGTCGCGGCATGTCACGTGAATTCAATGCAGTCTGTGCCTGTCCGGATAACTTCTGGGGGCAGTGCTGCGGGCAGCGGGACCGCACCCGGCGTCCCTGGAATTTATCCCGCTCCACGCGTCTGGATCAGATGGCTGACAAGGCCGCGGGGCATTATTTCACCCTGGCTGTTGAACCATGCGTCAAAGTCCAGTGTTCCGGCATCGTATCCGCCTTCAAAATAGCGCTCTCCGCGCTTGGATGCCGCGAACAGGACGAAGGAGGCTGCAACTTTTGTATTGCCCAGCATCTGACCGATCACATGCCCCATATAGTCCGGACACACATCGTCATCGTCGCCTTTGTTGAAACGCCGGCAGGCCTCTTCGGTAAAGCCGATGGTATAGCCGAGCGCAAAGGGCTCGTTCAGCAACAGATCAGAAACAAGATGTTGAACCTTGTCGGTGACGGCCGACAGCTGACGCACGGCGACGTTGGCTACCACCGTCACGTCCTGCAAAGACACAGTCATCTGTTCGAGATTGATAATTCTGTTCATGGCTCACAGGTGGAGGCGGTTGCACGTCGGGTTGATATCTTCCGGCTCAGCAACCGTGCAGAGAGTGCAGGGCGGCGGGACTGATCCCGCTTCTGTCCCCTTGTCTGGAACATAAACGAAACCACACGACACAGGACATCGCCGGGGGCGGAGGACGCATTGCTCATTCGGGTACCTTGCCGTTCTTCCAGAATGGGAAGTACAGACGTTTGTTACAGGTACGATGGTACCTTTGACGGCCCTCATCAGGAAACCGGTATGTTTGCCTAGGTAGAATTGCCTATAGACTGCGTGAGCGCTGTTAAAAAATCCGGTGTGGTGGCAACATCACCCTGTGGCCGGGCCGGGACGTGGCCCGACAGGTGTGATGCCTGAAAGGAATGGATGGGGGCGGCTTCAGATGAAAACCTCTTTAGGGCTGGTGCTTGCGTTCTGCCTTGCTGGCCTGCAGTTTGTCGCAATCACAATTATCATGTCGTCCTCCTACGTGACGTCCGAGCGTGTGCTGCTGAATCACGCGCGCAGCCTTCTGCGCGATGTCGGTGTGAACACAATTGCGCATTCCAAAGGGTTTCTTGAACCTGCGAAGGGCGCTGCGGAACTGGCCGCACGGATTGCCGAGAACAGAATTATTGCGAGTGACAACAGAGAGCTGCTGGAACAGCTTCTGTTTCAGCAGCTTCAGACGGCACCGCATCTTGCCGGACTGTTTTACGGCGACCAGCGCGGCAACTTTGTCTACGTCAAACACAGCGAGGAACCGGCGCCCTTCCGCTCCAAGATCATCTCGCGCGACGGGGAGGACCGGGAAACCGAACTGATCTGGCGGGACCATACCTATGAACCGGTCAGCCGTATCGCCGATCCGGCAGACACTTTTGATCCCAGAAACCGGCCATGGTACCTGCGCGCACAGACTGAACGCACGACGGTCTGGACTGATCCCTACATATTTTTCAGCTCTCAGAACCCGGGCATTACGATTGCCGTTCCGGTCATTTCCGACGACGGTGATGTCCAGGGTGTTGTTGGTGTGGACATCGAGATCAGCGAGCTGTCGGAATTTCTTTCTGAGCTGAAGATCGGCGAAAACGGCACCGCGCTGATCGTCAATCAGAACGGCGATGTCATAGCACATCCAAAGCCAAGCCTGCTCAGGGCCGTTAACACCGACGGAACTTTCCGGTTTGCCGGTATCGGAGAGATCGAGGATCAGATCGCGCAGGCAGCATTCGGTGACCTGTCCAGAATGGACCAGGTTCTGATCGACACCGAAAGATACGCAGAGTTCAGTCACCGTGGCGCGGACTATGTATCAACGATCATGCCAACCATGAGCACTGAACTGCCCTGGACCATTGCGGTCTACGCGCCCGAGGCGGATTTTATCGGTGCAATCGTTCAGAACAGAACGCGCAACATCTGGATTGCCGCGCTGGTTTCTGTGCTGACCGGGGTGGTCGGGCTTTTTCTGGCGAACTATATAAACCGGCCCGTACGGGCTTTTGCCGTGCGCGCGGCGCTGATCTCGCAGGGTGAAGTCGACCCCGCAGCGCCCATGCCCCGGACATACAAAGAGCTGGAGCGGGCGAATACCGCGCTCACCGAAGAAATCATGCAGCGCAAGACAACGGAGCGTGAATATGGGCAGACATTTGAGCTGTCTTCGCGTGGTATGGTGCAGATTTCAGCGGAAACAGGCGCGCTCATCCGGGTCAATTCGAAATTTGCCAGCATTATGGGCTACGAGGTCGAGGAGCTGCTGGAGAGGAATGTCGCTGACTTTCTGGCGCCTGAGGATCCGGCACTGTTCGATCAGATTGTTGATGAGACGCTGGAATCGGGCGATGCCAGCATAGAGCAGAAATGTGTTCGCAAGGATGGCCAGTCTGTCTGGTTGCGGGTGAATGCGATCATGATCCGCGACAACCACGGTAAACCGCTGCATATCGTGGCGACCATCAATGACATTACCAAGACCAGAAACACACAGAAACAGATCGAAAAGCTCAACCGTGATCTGTCTCATCTCGCGCGGGGGGAACTGCTTGGGCAGATGGCCGCTGGCCTGGCACATGAACTGAACCAGCCCCTGACCGCCATAACGCAGAACGCAGATGCCGCCCTGATGACGGCCGGAGAAAACAAAGTACAGAACGAAGAGCTGAACCAGATTTTGCGTGATCTTGACCAGCAGGCGCACCGGGCTGCCGACATTATCAAAGCGCTCAGAAGTTTTGCGCGCAAGGGTGAGGAATGGAAAACCCCCTTTGATCTTGATGCTCTTATCGACCAGACCCTGCATCTTGTTCAGGCCGAGGCCACCGAACATGGGGTCAGTATCGCTGTTGCACTCGACGATCTGCCACGGGTGCTGGGTATTCGGATTCAGATCGCTCAGGTGATCGTAAATCTGCTCCGCAATGCCATTGAGGCGATGGCAGAATCCGATAGCACCGACAGATCAGTCCGTATCACCGCCAGTGTCGAAAAGGGGTTCGTCAAGGTATCCGTTGATGACACGGGGCCCGGCGTTGACCCCGGTCTGGATCTGTTTTCGCAGTTCGAAACGTCGAAAGCAGACGGAATGGGGCTGGGCTTATCCATCTGTCGCTCCATTATTGAAGCAGGCGGCGGTCGCATGTGGCATGAAGCAGGCGATCCGTCTGGTGCACGTTTTTGTTTTACAGTTCCGGTGGCTGACAAATGACCGACAATAAAGAGACAGTTTTTATCGTGGATGACGACGAGGACATCCGGTCGTCGCTCACCAGATCCCTGAGTAAACGTGGCTTTGTCGTTGAGACCTTTGACTCCGCTCAGGCCTTTCTTGACGCCTATGAACCTGGTCTTTCGGGATGCATCATTCTCGACTATGGCATGATCGGTATGAATGGCCTGGAGCTTCAGCAGAAACTCGTGACCGAGGGCCGCGCCCTGCCGATCGTCTTTATAACAGGACACGGCGGCGTGCCTGAATCGGTGCAGGCCATGAAAGCCGGTGCGGTCGACTTTCTGGAAAAGCCATTTCGTACCGACACTCTGGTCGAACGCATCAGGCAGGCTCTGAAGATCAGTGCGGCCACCAGCGAAACCCGGAAAAAAGCACTGCGGGCAAAAATGATGCTCGACACGCTGACGACGCGCGAGCGGGAGATTGTCGATATGATCGTGTCCAACCCGTCAAACACCACGAGCAAGGAAATTGCGCGCGCGCTTCAGATAAGCCCCAGGACGGTCGACCATCATCGTGCGCGCATTCTGGAAAAGATGCAGGCAAATTCGATGGTCGAGCTGATTGACCTGGCTATTGCATCACAGCGCCTGTCGTGACCTGCGTGTGGTTGCCCGCTGTCCGGGTATAGGCAGTTTTGCCTACGTAATCGTGCCAATATGACGATGTTAATTCACGTGGTAGCGTGATTTTACGGATGTGTATTGATCCGCGGACACTCTCGGGGCCATGTGTTCGGCTTCCCAGTATTTGCAGTACCAGTTACACCGGGCGGGTTTCCGGAATACCAGATTAACATTGTATAAATTTTTGAACTGGCTGCACGCTGGTGTGTAAAACCGAGTGACCGGCACACCAGCTGCAATTCATCAGATCAGATGTCTTAATCCGCCGGTACGCTGTCTCCTGCAGCCTTTCCAACAGTCAGGTCTGCACGTCTCAGAACCGGTTCACGACGTTGTCCGGTGCGGCGTTGTTTCGGGGAGAGCAGACAGCGCCCGACATCGTTCGCACCTCCGGCGGACACGGCACACGGAATTCCTTGCGGACAGCTATCGGTTTGCTCCCGTGCGACGGCGTGATTGCTGTGGGCGTATGATCGCCAACCGGCGTCCTCGATCCATCGCGGACCAGGTTGCTGTGAAGGAAATGGCTCCGGCGGTAGGGATCGAACCTACGACCAATTGATTAACAGTCAACTGCTCTACCGCTGAGCTACGCCGGAACGGTCTGGGCGATATAGCAGCGCTCAAAACGCGCGTCCAGAGGGTTTTGGTGAAAAATATCAGATTCAGCGCGCGCTTTCCTGGGACAGTGAATAAACCGTGCTTTCGCCGGTAGCTCTGTCGCCAGAAACCAACTTTTTTCCATCCAGATCAATAAGATGAGCGAGAACGTTTCTCGTTGCTGCCGGGATGAGTGCAGCCGGTGTGTCGGTGTAGATGGCCGCCGCCAGGTCCGACGCGGTGGCGGGGCCGGATGCAAGCGCCTGCAGAATTGCTGCCTCGCGCCCGAGGCGGTGTGAAATCAGCCAGTCAAGACGTTCATTCGGGCTGGTTATCTGTTTACCGTGTCCGGGAAAAAAAACCCGCCAGTGCTGCTGTTGCAGCACACGGCAGCTGGCCATGAAATCGGTCAGATCCCCGTCAGGTGGCGACACAAGAGAGCTGGCCCATCCCATCACATGATCTCCTGTGAAACACAGGTCTCCGAAGGCGAGGCATATATGGTTTCCGATATGTCCGGGCGTGTGCAGAACGCGGAGCGACCAGTCATCGCACTCAATAAATTCACCGTGCCTCACCCTGATATCCGGCTCGAAATCTTCATCGATACCCTCTCCTCCGCCTGTGAGACCTGTCGCCGCGAGCCTGACCATCGCGGCGGACCGTCCGGCGTGGGCCGGCCCGAAGGCGAGAACCGGCGCCCCGGTCCGAGACCCGAGCCTGCGCGCAAGCGGCGAGTGATCCAGATGCGCGTGGGTCACGATGATATGGCTGACTGATCTGCCGCCGTCGGTTGCCGCGAGAATGGCCTCCAGGTGCAGCTCACTGTCCGGCCCGGGATCGATCACCGCCACCTGTTGGGAACCCAGCAGATATGTGTTTGTGCCGCGCCAGGTCATCGGAGACGGATTAGGTGCCACGATCCGGCGTACCCCGGTTTCCAGTGCTTCTGCTTCACCGCAGACGGGGTTGAAATCCTCGGGCAACTGCATCTGTTTGGCTCTTTCTAATCGCCAGGGGCACGGTTAGGTTCAGGTTTATGTTTTTTGGCTGGCTCAAACAATACATGCCGCGCTCTCTGTACGCGCGTGCCGTGCTGATACTGCTGCTGCCGGTGGTGGTGCTGCAGATTGTTGTGACCATCCTCTTTCTGACGCGGCATTTTGAGGACGTTACGCGGCAGATGGCGGATACTGTTTCTCGGGAGCTGCGGTTGGTCCTGGATATTGTCGACAGTGCTCCTGACAGGGGATCTGTCGCCGGTGAGGTCGTGAGCAGGCTGGGTCAGCTGGCACTGACTGCAACGCCGGTGACGGATGCAGATGTTCCGCCCCGACACATGCGTGACTGGTACGATTTTTCGGGGCGGGTAATTCTGGCCCGTCTGCCCGAAGATGTGCCTGACACGCGGTCGGTTGATCTGACCGAAGACCGGCGGGTGCACGTTTATGTCGACAGCCGTCACGGTCCTGTGCGGCTGAGTTTTGACAGGCGCCGCATCTCGGCATCCAACCCGCACCAGTTGTTTGTCAACATGCTGTTTTTTGGAGGCCTGGTTACTTTTGTCGCCATCCTGTATCTGCGCAATCAGCTGCGTCCGATCAAGCGGCTGGCCCGCGCGGCCGAGGCATTCGGACGGGGGCGCAACGAGCCCTACACGCCCGCGGGTGCTATTGAGGTGCGGTCGGCAGGCAATGCGTTTCTGGACATGCGTGCGCGGATCGAGCGCCAGATCGAACAGCGCACTCTGATGCTCTCCGGCGTCAGCCATGATCTGCGGACACCACTGACGCGGATGCGTCTCAGCCTGTCCATGCTGGAGGATTCCGAGCGTGAACTGCTGGAGCAGGACGTGGACGATATGCAGCGGATGCTGGATGCGTTCCTGAACTTTGTGAAAGGGGCGGGTGAGGGCGAGCCGCAACCGGTCGACCCGCACGCGCTGGTTCACGAGGTTGTGGAGGAAGCCCGACGGGCCGGACGGGATGTCAGTGTTGCCGGGTCGGAGGGCGACGGCACCGGCATGGTCAAACTCAATGCGCTGACAATGCGTCGTGCCCTCGACAACCTGATATCCAACGCGGTTCGCTATGGAGCCCGGGCAGAGGTTTCTGTGATGCTCAGCGACAAGGCCTTGCGGATCAGGGTGGAAGACGACGGACCAGGCATTCCGGCCGAGCGGCGCGAAGAGGCGACCCGGCCGTTCACGCGCCTTGACCCGTCCCGTAACCAGGATCAGGGTGGCGGTGTGGGTCTGGGCCTTGCCATTGCCACGGATATCGCACGGGCGCACGGCGGGGTGCTGCGGCTGGGCAGTTCCCAGCGCATGGGCGGGCTTCAGGCGGATATCGTCATCGCCCGGTAACCCGGTTCAGAGGACATCTGATAAGGCGGAAAACATGGTAGGCCCGGCAGGACTTGAACCCGCAACCAAAGCGTTATGAGCGCTCTGCTCTAACCAATTGAGCTACAGGCCCGCCATAATTGTGTGCCTAAGCCCGCAGGCTGGGGAGGTCAAGAGCACAGCGCACGTTGCAGTCAGCGCCTGAATGCTCTAACCCGCGCAGAGGGACTGCACGGGCCAGGAGAATGAGCATGACCGCGCCGAAAAACGGAATCACCTATGCCGATGCCGGCGTCGATATTGATGCTGGAAACGCGCTGGTTGACCGGATCAAACCTGCTGCAAAACGAACAACCCGGTCCGGTGTCATGGCCGGGCTTGGTGGGTTTGGCGCGCTCTTTGATCTGAAGGATGCAGGGTACACGGACCCCATTCTGGTGGCGGCAACTGATGGTGTCGGCACCAAGCTGCGGATCGCGATTGATACCGGATATCTCGACGGCGTGGGCGTCGATCTGGTGGCAATGTGTGTCAACGATCTGGTCTGTCAGGGTGCTGAGCCTCTGTTTTTCCTCGACTATTTTGCAACAGGTGCACTCGACACCGATAAGGCCGCGCGCATCATCGAGGGGATCGCCCGCGGGTGTGAGGGCGCGGGATGTGCCCTGATCGGGGGCGAGACCGCCGAAATGCCCGGCATGTATCCACCGGGGGATTTCGATCTGGCCGGCTTCTCCGTCGGCGCGATGGAGCGTGGTGCAGATCTGCCTGCCGGCGTTCAGGCCGGGGATGTCCTGCTGGGGCTGGGTTCGGATGGTGTGCATTCCAACGGCTACAGTCTGGTGCGTCGCCTGGTTGATCTGTCCGGCCTGAGCTGGGACGACGACTGTCCCTGGGCTGACGGAACACTTGGTTCGGTTCTGCTGACGCCAACACGCCTTTACGTGCGTCCGGCTCTCGAGGCTGTGCGGGCAGGGGGAGTGCACGCACTGGCGCATATCACCGGTGGCGGTCTGACAGAAAACCTGCCGCGGGTTCTTCCGGACGATCTGGGCGTTCATATCGATCTGAACAGCTGGCAGCTGCCGGGCGTCTTCGCCTGGATGGCGCAGACCGGTGGCATGGCAGAGGCCGAGATGCTCAAAACGTTCAACTGCGGGCTGGGCATGGTTCTCTGTGTGTCCGCAGACCGTGCAGATGGGCTGGCGGACCTGCTGACCGGGGCAGGTGAACAGGTGACACGCATCGGCACAGTCTCCGACGCCCCGGGCGTGCAGTATTCCGGATCCCTTCTGTGACAAAAAGAGTTGCCGTTTTCATATCGGGCGGCGGCTCCAATATGGTGCAGCTGCTCGACAGTATGACAGGTGACCATCCGGCCCGTGCCTGCGTTGTTTTGTCCAATGACCCCGGCGCAGGCGGCCTGGAGAAGGCCCGGACGCGCGGTATTGCGACCGAAGTTGTAAAGCACCAGGATTTTGCCGGTGATCGCCCGGCCTTTGAGGCGGCAGTGACCGCCGCACTGGGACCACACCGGCCGGACATGATCTGTCTGGCCGGCTTCATGCGCAAACTGACCGGGGGGTTTACGGACCAGTGGCAGGGCAGGATGCTCAATATCCATCCGTCTTTGCTCCCGAAATACAGAGGCCTGCACACCCATGCCCGCGCGCTGGAGGCCGGCGACACGGTTCACGGCTGCACGGTGCATGAAGTCACGGCCGAACTTGATGATGGTCCGGTGCTGGGCCAGGCCGAAGTGCGCGTGTTGCCCGGTGACACGCCGGATACGCTGGCAGCCCGGGTGCTGGTGCAGGAGCACCGCCTTTACCCGGCGGTTCTGCGCCGCTTTGCCGCCGGCGACCGGACGCCTGTGTATCTGCGCGAAGGGCAGTCATAATGGGGTTCTGGTCATTCCTCCGGCAGTCGTGTAACAGTGCTGCGACGTGGGGCCGCGACAAGAAAAAAGAATTGCCCGTATGAAGACGATCACCACAACGCAGGAACTCGCAGATTTCTGCGAAGAGGCAGCTCAGCATGACTATGTCACTGTAGACACTGAGTTTCTGCGCGAACGGACGTATTATTCCAAACTCTGTCTTGTGCAGCTTGCGATGCCGGGTCGTGATGACGATACCGCTGTGCTCGTAGATCCGCTGGCCGACGGTCTGTCGCTGGAGCCGCTCTATGGTCTGTTCCGCGACAAGTCGGTGGTCAAGGTATTCCACGCAGCCCGTCAGGACCTCGAGATATTCTTTGTGGATGCCGGCGTTTTCCCCGAACCTCTCTTTGATACCCAGGTCGCTGCAATGGTGTGCGGGTTCGGTGAGCAGGTGGGTTACGAAACGCTCGTGCGTCGCGTCGCAAAACAGCAACTGGACAAGACCTCGCGCTTTACTGACTGGTCACGGCGACCCCTGACAGATGCGCAGAAAACCTATGCGCTGGCGGATGTGACCCATCTGCGCGAAATCTACGAGTATCTGGCCGCGCGCCTCGAAGAGACCGGGCGCAGCCGCTGGGTTCAGGAAGAACTCACGGTGCTGACCACGCCCGGGACCTATGTGGTCGAACCACGCGAGGCCTGGCGCCGGGTCAAGACACGTACCAATTCGCCAAAATTCCTCGCACTTGTCCGCGAGCTTGCGGCTTTCCGCGAGGACTATGCACAGGCGCGCAACATTCCGCGAAACCGGGTGTTTAAGGACGATGCGCTGGTCGAGCTGGCCTCCAACAAGCCGAAAAACAATGAAGAGCTCGGGCGATCGCGGCTTTTACTGCGCGAGGCGCGACGCGGTGACATCGCCGAGGGAATCCTTGCGGCTGTTTCTGCCGGGCTGGCCTGCCCGCAGGACGACATGCCGAAACCCGACAGGTCACGCGACAAACTGCAGGTGAACCCAGCACTGGCAGATCTGCTGCGTGTTCTTCTCAAGGCAAAGACCGAAAGCGCGGGCGTCGCCGCCAAACTGATTGCTCCTGCGGCTGATCTGGATGCTATTGCGGCCGGTCTGCGCGATGTGCCTGCGCTCTCCGGGTGGCGGCTTGAGGTTTTCGGCACGGATGCGCTGCGCCTGTGCGAAGGAAAGATCGCGCTGGCTGCAGATGGCTCGGATGTTCGGATTGTCAGCCTGGACTGATCTCAGCGTCGGGTAACCTGGGCGTTGGTGACACCCTCAACACGAATGCTGCGCACGCCTGACAGGGTCTGATCGGTTACCTTGCGTGCTGCAGTTACTTCGCGCGTTGCGGGTCCGCCGGTTCTGGCCACATCGTTTCGCCGGATGCCTTCCAGCCTGTAGCTCAGAACGCCGTCTTCGGCTTTTTCATCCTCGTTGGCGGGTGTCAGCCGTACGTCATAAACACCCTGCACAGATGCAATCCCTGTGGCCCGGATAATCGCACCGCCTGGCACGCGCTCGACGATCAGATCGCTGATCGTCTCAACCGGGCTGCCCGGGTAGACCACCTCTGCGTTGCGCTGTCTTGCAAAAAGGCCGGTTCTTTGCGGGATCAGCGGGTTGTCGTTTTCCGCGACCGGCGCCGGCGCCTCGGAACTGCTTCGGCCAAACCAGTTGAGCGGGTTCAGGTTGGTGCTGCAACCTGTCAGAACAAGAGTGGAAACCAGAAGGGCGGTAACTGATGTGCGCATGATGCCTGCCGTCATTAACTTGTTCCCGGTGTAGCCTGTCCCGGCGGTGTTGAAAAGCATCAAGGAAGGGTCTGGACCTTTGAGGTGGTGCGACATAGGTCATACGCGATTACCGGAGAAAGCATATGGCGCAGGCAGCATTTGAAGAACTGGTCGAGGATTTCGCATTTCTCGACGACTGGGAAGACCGGTACCGGCTGGTCATCGACGAAGGCAAGGCAATGACGCCGCTTGACCCGGCTCTCAAAGTGCCGGCCACAAAGGTTGATGGCTGCGCCAGTCAGGTCTGGCTGCATGTGGTGACCGACAGCGGAAAGCTGAGCTTTGATGGCGAAAGCGACGCTATGATCGTGAACGGGTTGATTGCCGTTTTACGACGCCTTTACAACGGGCTGAGCCTTGCAGAGGTCATGGCCGTTGATGCCCGCGCTGAAATGGGACGTCTTGGTCTGAACGATCACCTGTCAGCTCAGCGCTCCAACGGGCTGCGCGCGATGATAGAGCGTATCCGGGAAACTGCAGCGGCGTCCTAAAGCCCGGCAAGAGCCGACTTCAGATCTCCGTATCCGGTGAACCGCCGCTCAAATGCGAGGCCAAGTCTGTCTGCGCAGGCTCTGGCTTTTTCGGTCAGTTCCGGGTCGTCGGTCTGGGCCTGATAAACCAGTTTCTCGTAATTACCGAAATACATGTCGCGCAGCTCCGGATGCCGGTCCAGACCCATCGGCCGTACCACAAAGGCATCAAACTGGCGCACCAGAAAATCTGTCAGGTAAAAGGCGGTGAATTCCTCCTCTGCCCGTCCGGCAAAAACTGTGTTGCCTTCGAAAAAGCTGTAGCAATGCGGCCCGGCAATCATCGAGACCCCCATTTCATTACAGGCGGCCTGCAGCAGCCCACCTGTTCCGCAATCGGCATATACGACAAAAATCTGATCGTATTCTGCGCGGTGCTGCTGCACGGCGTGATGGACCGCCTCGGTGATCTTTTCGGGATAGAGGTGCAGCTTGGCCGGCAGGCAGGTCAGATCAAGATGGTCCCAGCCGTTTGCCGCTTTCAGATCCAGGATTTCACGGGCCAGCGCGCCGCAGGCAATCAGCAGAACACGCCCGGTCCGGTGAACCAGCGGCAGGCCGTCTTCGGTCAGTCCAGTGTCACTTATGCTGGTCAACAGACCGCCTCCTGTCACAAAAAAGCCCGCGCCGGTGTGCCGGTGCAGGCCTTTCAGAACCACAGTGCCCGACTGTCTGATCAGGCGGATTTCTGATTGTGCTTGCGTCCGACCCATTCCTTGGCGGTTTCCACGGCAACCGCCGCGTCACGGCAATAGGCATCTGCGCCGATCGCCTTGCCAAATTCCTCGTTCAGCGGTGCGCCACCGACCAGTACGATATAATCGTCGCGCACGCCCTGTTCGACCATCGTATCAATCACGACCTTCATATAGGGCATTGTTGTGGTCAGCAGAGCGGACATCCCCAGAATATCAGGTGCTTCTGTTTCCAGCGCTTCCATATATTTCTCGACTGCGTTGTTGATGCCAAGATCAACCACTTCAAAACCTGCGCCTTCCATCATCATGCCGACGAGGTTTTTGCCGATGTCATGAATGTCGCCCTTGACGGTGCCGATGACCATCTTGCCGACGCGCGGGGCGCCGGTTTCTGCAAGCAGTGGCTTGAGGATGAACATCCCGCCTTTCATGGCATTCGCCGCCAGCAGCACTTCAGGCACAAAGAGAATACCGTCGCGGAAGTCATGCCCGACGATGGTCATGCCGCCTACAAGTGCCTTGGTCAGGATGTCATAGGGCGCCCATCCGCGTTCCAGCAGGATGTTCACGCCTTCTTCGATTTCTTCTTTCAGACCGTCATAGAGGTCATCAAACATCTGCTGAACAAGTTCGTCGTCGTCCAGTTCTGACAGGATGATATCGTCTTCTTCGTCGGACATGTGTTTTCCTCTCTGACGTCGCGCTTCGCGGGCGCGATCTTCTCAAGTATTGCGACAAGTCAGGTGCGTCGAACTGTCACAATAGCGACACCGCCATATCCGGGCGCGACTTTTCCACAGGAAAATCCGGCTATGCCCCAGAGGCTAAAAGGGATTTTCGGGTCGGTGCTCATCTGTCGCCTCTGCCGTCCTCAGTGCGCAGCGCGTCGCCGCCGGGACGTCCGCCGTGCGGGCTGTTCATTCTCGCCCGTACCGTCAGACGCCGACGAGAAGGCGCCCAGCCTGTCTGCAATTTCTTCCAGCGAGGGGGGCGAGGTCATTACCCGGGTATCCAGCGCTTCGCGCATATGGGCAAGGTGTTCCGGCATGGTACCGCAGCATCCGCCGATGATGCGCGCGCCACAGGCACGGGCCATCACGGCATAATCGGCCATCAGCGCCGGCGTTCCGTCGTAATGAATATGTCCTTCGACATACTTCGGAATTCCCGCATTGCCCTTGGCGATGATCGGCTGCTCTGTTCCCTGGGCTGCAAAACCAAGAACAGTGCGCAGCAGATCGGAGGCGCCGGTGCCGCAGTTGGCCCCAAAGGCGAGCGGGGCATTGTCGCCCAGATCACTGACCATCCGCACCATATCCGAACTGGTCACGCCCATCATCGTGCGGCCTGCTGTGTCAAAACTCATGGTGCCGCACCAGGGCAGGCCGGCCAGCGCAAAACCTTCTGCGGCGGCGCGGTATTCCTCGGGTGCGCTGATGGTTTCCAGCCAGCCGATGTCAGCACCTCCTGCCTTCAGGCCGTCTGCTGTTTCGTGAAACATTTCAGTTGCGAGCGCATGGCTCAGTGTGCCCACGGGTTCCATGATTTCGCCTGTCGGTCCCACCGATCCGGCGACGATCACTTTCCGTCCGGCGGTGTCTGCGACCTCGCGGCCGATTTCCGCGGCAACGCGGCTCAGTTCATGCGCGCGGTTCGCGGCATCGTGGAGCTTCAGCCGTGACGCATTCGCCCCGAAGGAATTTGTGAGAAAGAGGTCGCTGCCGGCATCGACTGCGCCTTTGTAAAGCGCTGTGATCCGGTCCGGGTGTTCGGTGTTCCACATCTCCGGCGCGTCGCCGGACATCAGGCCCATGTTGAAAAGATTTGTGCCTGTCGCACCGTCGGCAAGCAGCGTGCCTTTTTCCTGCAGCAGCGCTTCGAGGATATTTGTCATGCCCGGGCCTTTCGTAAACCGAGCCTTCACCTGTCAGAAATGCCTGCTCCAGGCAAACTCATAATATTCACATTTGTTATGAATTCTGCTGGTGGTTTCGCCGGGCCGGCGATGGTCCGCCCCGGCGATGCAGTGGAAAAGCTCAGACTTCGTTCATAATCTGTGCTTTGGCTTCTATCATCAGCTCGGCCATTTTGGCGCGGATGGTCTGCTCGTCGGCGCGGCCCTCCAGATCTCCGGACACTTTGCGATAGACGTCCTCGTCGCCAGCTTCCTCAAAATCTGACCGGATGACTTCCTTGGCATACTCCGCCGCATCATCGCCGGACTTGCCCAGCAGCTCAGCGGCCCAGAGCCCCAGCAGCTTGTTGCGCCGCGCCTCTGCCTTGAACTGCATTTCTGCGTCATGGGCATATTTGTTTTCAAAGGCGTTCTCGCGGTCGTCAAAAGTGCTCACGGTGGTCTCCTCAGGGTGATGGTTTGCTGTTTAAACAGATATGCGGTGTGGAATCGTCTGACGCAAGGGCCGCTGTCTTGCAGCATCATCGGCGTTGCACTAAGAGGAGCGCAGCGGGGGCAGATCTGCCGTCGCTCATTCGCGAAAGGACGCCCATGGCCCGGCGCAAGAAAATCTACGAAGGCAAAGCAAAAATTCTGTATGAAGGCCCCGAGCCGGGGACGATTGTGCAGTATTTCAAAGACGATGCCACCGCATTCAACGCCGAGAAGAAGGCTGTGATCGAGGGCAAGGGTGTGCTGAATAACCGCCTGTCCGAATTCTTCATGACCGGCCTGTCCCAGATTGGCGTCCCCAACCATTTCGTCCGGCGGCTCAATATGCGCGAACAGCTCGTACGCAGTGTCGAGATCGTGCCGCTCGAGATCATTGTCCGCAACTATGCCGCCGGTACAATGTCGCAGCGCCTCGGTCTGGAAGAGGGTACGCAGCTGCCGCGCCCGATCGTCGAATACTGCTACAAGGATGACAGTCTGGGCGACCCGCTGGTGACCGAAGAGCACATTGCGGCCTTCGGTTGGGCAAGTCAGCAGGAAATGGATGATATCCTGAGCATTGCGCTGCGCGTCAATGATTTCCTGTCCGGGGTCATGCTCGCTGTCGGCATCCGGCTGGTGGACTTCAAAATTGAAGTCGGACGGGTTTTCGACGGCGAATTCCCGCGGCTGATCGTTGCAGACGAAATCAGCCCTGACAGTTGCCGCCTGTGGGATATCGAAACCGGCCAGAAACTCGACAAGGACGTTTTCCGGCGTGATCTGGGCAGTCTGACCGACGCCTATACCGAAGTCGCCAGACGTCTCGGTGTGATGCCGAAGTCATCGACCCCTGTCAGCAAACCAACTCTGATTAACTGATCCAGCAACAAAGGAAGATCGCAGTATGAAAGCCCGGGTGCATGTAATGCTGAAGAATGGTGTTCTCGACCCCCAGGGCGAGGCGGTACGTCATGCGCTTGGGGCGCTGGGGTTTGACGGTGTCAACGGGGTGCGCCAGGGCAAGGTGATCGAGCTGGATCTGGCCGACGGGACATCAGAGGACGACGTCACAGCGATGTGTGAAAAGCTGCTCGCGAATACGGTCATTGAATCCTACTCGGTGGAGATGTCCTGATGCACGCAGCGGTCGTCGTTTTCCCGGGTTCCAACTGTGACCGCGACCTTGCTGTGGCTTTCGAGGCAGCCGGCGCCAGGGTGTCTATGGTCTGGCACAAGGATACGTCGATGCCTGATGGTGTCGACATCATCGGTATCCCGGGTGGTTTTTCATTTGGCGATTACCTCCGGTGCGGGGCGATCGCCGCAAACTCGCCGATCTGCAGGTCGGTTGCCGATCATGCCGGGCGGGGCGGTTATGTAATCGGTATCTGCAATGGGTTCCAGGTTCTGACCGAAACGGGCCTTTTACCGGGTGTGCTTTTGCGCAATGCGGGTCTGAAATACATCTGCCGGACAGTTGGCCTCAGGGTCGAGACCTCTGCATCGCCTTTCACCGAAGGGTACAATGCCGGTGACGTGATCAATGTGCCGATCGCGCACCATGACGGCAATTACTATGCCGATGACGAGACAATTGCCCTGCTCCAGGGCGAGGACCGGGTGGCCTTTACCTATACAGACAACCCCAATGGCGCGCGGGCAGACATCGCGGGTATTCTGTCTGAGAACCGCAGGGTTCTGGGTATGATGCCGCACCCCGAGCGGGCGGCGGATGCCGGCCATGGCGGGACGGACGGGCAGGCGCTCTTTCGCGCATTGCGTGGTGTGCTCAGCACAGCGTGACTTGAGGGTGTCGGCGGCTTCGGCGTAGTCTGGGGCATGTCTGCTGAAACCGATCCAGATCCACCGGCCCTGACGAACAGCTGGCGCGTGCGCGCGGTGGTCGTGGCCCTTATTGTGATCGCCGTGGCGGTGGTGTCGGTGACCAACAAGCTGCTGACGGACAGGTTTACAGAGAGCACCAAAAACCGTGCCGAACTGCGGCTGGCGCTGTACAGCGGCAACCTGCTGGCGGAACTGCGCCAGAACGCCATTGTGCCGCGCCTTCTGGCCCGTGACGCAGAGCTGATTTCGGCCCTGAATTCGGCCGATTACACAGCCTCGACCCGGCGGCTGATCTCATTTGTTGAGGAAATCGGCGCGGCCTCGCTCATGCTTCTGGATATTGACGGGCGCACGGTCGCTGCCACGGACCGCAGCCGGCTGGGGTCAGCCTATCGTCAGAACCCGTTCTTTGTTGATGCAATCCGGTCAAACGCCACTGTATTCACGGTCTCGCAGCGCGATTCCGGCGCTTTTGATTTCGTTTACTCCCGCAGGGTGGAGTACGGCGCGGATGTGCTGGGGGTGATCGTCGTCGAGGTCGCTCTGCAGAAGTTTGAGGCGGCCTGGGCCGGTATTTCGGACGCGGTGATCGTCACGGACAGCACCGGCGCCATTATTCTCAGCACCGAGCCGCGCTGGCGGGGACGTACAGAAGAAGAAGCGCTCGCACGTCAGACCCCGCAAAACGCAATTCAGCGTGCGATCCAGGCGACCGCCGACTGGACCGCGCTGCCACCGGATGCCTATCTGCAGGGGGAAGCGGTGATGCGGCTTGAGACGCGCATTCCGTTCCGCGGCTGGAAGATGACATCGTTCACCACCTACGCATCAGTCCGCGAACGCGTAAACGGCGTGCTGGCCCTGGAAATTATGGGTTTTGCGATTCTTCTCGCACTGACCTTTTATGCGCTGAGCCGCCGCAGTGCCCTGCGCATGGCGCTTTTTCAGCAGGAATCCGCTGAACTGCGCTCGCTGAACGTAGCACTGCAGCGGGAAATCGCCGAGCGTAAAAGAGTGCAGGAGACGCTTGCTGTGGCCGAACAGACGCTTGAACAATCCAGCAAACTGGCCGCTCTGGGCGAGATGTCAGCCGCGGTCAGTCACGAGCTGAACCAGCCGCTGGCGGCCATGAAAACCTATCTTGCAGGCGCGCGGCTTCTGCTGCGGCGGAACCGTCAGGAAGAGGCGCTTTCATCCTTTGGCCGGATCGATGATCTGATTGAGCGGATGGGGGGGATAACCCGCCAGCTGAAATCTTACGCCCGCAAGGGGCAGGAGGCGTTCACCCCTGTAGATATGGGCGAAGCGCTTGCGTCGAGCCTGTCGATGATGGAGCCGCAGCTGCGTCAGCGACAGGTGGAGATCGTCAGAATTGTGCCCGATACACCCGTGCGCGTGATGGGGGACAGGCTGCGGATCGAGCAGGTGATGGTAAACCTGCTGCGCAACGCTATTGACGCGACCAAGTCTGAACGCCAACCTAAGGTGGAAGTTATGCTCTCTGCCGGCGAGACAGCAACGCTGACCGTGCGCGACAACGGGCCCGGCATCGAAGATCTCGATTCGCTGTTTGAACCTTTCTACACGACCAAACAGCCCGGCGACGGCGTTGGCCTGGGGCTTGCCATCTCTTCGGGGATCGTTAACGACCTTGGTGGACGGCTCACTGCCCGTAACGGGCAGGCAGGGGGCGCGGTATTTGAAATGCAGTTGCCGGTACTCACCGGTGACGAGGCGACACAGGCGGCGGAGTAAATCATGGCCCAGGCGATGAAAATTGCAATCGTGGACGACGAACAGGACATGCGGCAGTCGATCAGTCAGTGGCTGGCGCTGTCCGGATACGACACGGAAACCTTTTCCAGCGCCGAGGACGCGCTGCGTGTGCTGGGGCCGGAATATCCCGGGATCGTGATTTCCGACATCCGGATGCCGGGCATGGACGGCATGCAGTTCCTCAAAAAGCTGATGGGCAGTGACAGCGCGCTGCCGGTGATCATGATCACAGGCCACGGCGATGTGCCGATGGCGGTAGAGGCGATGCGTGTCGGCGCCTATGACTTTCTGGAGAAACCGTTCAACCCCGACCGGATGAGCGAACTGGCCAAGCGGGCCACGGGTGCGCGCCGCCTGGTGATGGACAACCGCGCCCTGCGCCGCGAACTCAGCGACGGTGGCCAGATCATGAAAAAACTGATCGGTCAGTCCCCGGTGATGGAGCGTCTGCGCGAGGATATCCTGGATCTGGGGCAGGCCGATGGTCATGTGCTGATCGACGGCGAGACAGGAACCGGCAAGACACTCGTAGCGCATGCGCTGCATGCGGTGGGCAGCCGCGCGGGCAAGAAATTTGTGCTGGTCAGCTGCGGGGCCTTTGAGGAAGAAGCGCTGAGCAAGCGTCTTTTCGGGCCGATGATGCCCGAAGATGCCCAGTTGCCGGCCATTGAAGAGGCCCGTGGCGGCACGCTGGTGCTTGAGGACATCGAGGCGCTGTCTGAAACCATGCAGGCGCGTCTGCTGAGTGTCATCAACGAGCAGGGCACGCCGGCGGAAACACGCATTGTGGCGATCTCAAACCTGCAGGAGGCCGGACGCACGTCCGAGGATGCGCTGCGCGCGGATCTGTTTTACCGCCTGGCGGCGCTGCGGATTACCGTGCCGCCGCTGCGGATGCGGGGTGAGGATATTCTGACGCTCTTTACCCGCCTCAGCGAGCAGTTCTCGGATGAATACGGATGCGAAGCCCCCAAGGTGACCGCGCAGGAGGCAGCACAGCTGCTCCAGGCGCCCTGGCCCGGAAACGTGCGTCAGCTGATCAACGTGGCCGAACGCGCGGTCCTGCAGTCGCGCCGCGGTGCGGGAACCATCGCATCGCTGCTGATGAACGATCACGAGGACATGCAGCCGGTCATGACGACGGAGGGCAAGCCGCTCAAGGAATACGTCGAGGCCTTTGAGCGCATGCTGATCGACAATACCATGCGCCGGCATCGCGGCTCCATCGCCAGTGTGATGGACGAGCTTTGCCTCCCGCGCCGGACACTCAACGAGAAAATGGCCAAATACGGACTGCAGCGGTCCGATTATCTCTGACATCCGTCTGTGCGGGCTGGTGGATTTGGCTGAACGGCCCGACCCATGGTATATCTGCAACGCAACAGATGACGGAGCAGGGCAATGGGCAGGGACCACGTTTCTGTAAACAGAGATATCTGGGATGCGGATGCACCGAACTGGGTCCGCGCGGGCGAGCGCCTCTGGGGCCTTGATGCACCGGTATGGGGCAACTGGAACCACACTGACGAGGGCATAGGGATGCTGCCTGCCGATATGACGGGCAGGGACGCCATCGAACTTGGGTGCGGCACAGGGTATGTCTCGGGCTGGATGGCCCGCCGAGGGGCCCGGGTGACCGCGATTGATGTCTCGCCACAACAACTGGCGACGGCCCGCCGTCTGTCAGCGGAGCATGACGCAGGCATTACCTTTATCGAAGGGAATGCGGAAAAAACAGGGCTGCCTGACTGTTCCTTCGACTTTGCGGTTTCAGAGTATGGCGCCGCGATCTGGTGCCCGCCGCGGGACTGGCTGACCGAAGCCTGGCGTCTGCTGAGACCGGGGGGGCGTCTGGCATTTCTGGGCAATCATCCGCTGTCTCTGCTCTGTTCCCCGCTGGACGGCGCACCCTGTGACCGGGTTCTGCACCGCCCGTACCGGGGCATGTGGGGCGCAGACTGGACCACGGTCGAGATTGATCCGAGCGGCATCTGTTTCAATCTGACATTCGCGGACTGGATGAGCCTTTTTGCCGAAATCGGGTTCTCGGTCAGAAAATATGATGAAATCTACGCACCTGACCATGCAGATGATGTCCGCGGTGCAGTGCCGGCCGAATGGGCCAGAGACTATCCTGTCGAGCAGATCTGGCAGCTGGACAAACCGCTCTGATACCCTCCTGAGGGACGAATGATCCGGTTTTCCGGGCCTTCAGACGCGCCGGTATCGATGGTGGATACCTGCGCAGTGCACTTTACCCATTGTGTTTTTACCCCAGGTAGCATTATCTGAAGGGACAGAGATGCGGGCCACTGTGTCCGGGCTCTGGTGAGTTTCGCTGGCACCTGCGTGACGCCTGAGACATCAGGTCACCGTGTCAGACCGATTGAGCCGGCAACGGCTGACGAACCGCTGACGGGTTGTAAGGCGAAAACGCCCCAAAACACGCAGTAAATAATGGACGCAAGGCCGCCTGAGTGAGCCTGCGTCGGAGAAGAACCGCGATGACGCGCGCCGCAGCATTGAGCAGATTTCCCTTGGCACCGCCTGGGCCGGAATCGCGTGCGTCCCTGATCGCCCTGACAAGACATATTCCGCATCTGGCCGATCCTCCGGGATGGGGCAGGCTGCGGCTGTGCAATCTGGAAACATGGCTAAGAAAATGCTTATCGATGCCACCCACGCGGAAGAAACCCGCGTTGTGGTGGTCGACGGAAACAAGGTCGAGGAGTTTGACTTTGAATCCGAAAATAAACGCCAGCTCGCTGGCAACATCTATCTCGCAAAAGTAACACGGGTCGAGCCGTCGCTTCAGGCGGCGTTTGTGGATTACGGTGGCAACCGCCACGGCTTCCTTGCGTTCTCGGAAATTCATCCTGATTACTATCAGATCCCGGTGGCAGACCGTCAGGCGCTGCTCGAGGAAGAGCGCGCCTATGCCGAGGCTCAGAAAGCCCGGGAAGACGACGAGGAAAAACCCAAACGCCGTCGTCGCAGCCGCTCGCGCGCCAAAGCGGAAGATACCCAGTCTGAGGATGCGACTGCCACCAAAGAAGTGGATGCAGATCAGATCGAGGGGATGCAGACCATCGACCTCGACGACGAGGAAGGCACATCTCCGATGGAGCGGGTGGCCGAAACGCCGGTGGAAGAGCCTGAAGACGCCGCAGATGACGGGACGGATACAGCCGGTGAAGAAGGTGCTGATGCATCCACCGGTGATGATACGGGATCGGACGCAGGCGCTGACGACGATAGTGATGATGACGACGACGATAAGCCACGCAAAGCGGATGCGTCTGCCAAGGATGACAGCATCGAATCTGTTGCGGACGAGGATGATCAGGACGACATCCGGCCCGCGCGCAAACCGCGACCGCGCCGTTATAAGATCCAGGAAGTCATCAAGGTCCGCCAGATCCTGCTGGTTCAGGTGGTCAAGGAAGAGCGCGGCAACAAGGGTGCCGCCCTGACGACATACCTGAGCCTTGCCGGTCGCTACTGTGTCCTGATGCCGAATACGGCCCGTGGTGGCGGGATTTCCCGCAAGATCACGAACGCCGCTGACCGCAAGAAGCTCAAGGAGATTGCCAACGAGATCGAGGTGCCGCAGGGCGCCGGTCTTATTGTGCGCACGGCAGGTGCCAAGCGCACAAAGGCCGAGATCAAGCGTGACTATGAGTATCTGCAGCGTCTGTGGGAGCAGATCCGCGAACTGACGCTCAAGTCTATCGCGCCGGCGAAAATCTACGAAGAAGGCGACCTCATCAAACGCTCGATCCGCGACCTTTATAACCGCGAGATCGACGAGGTGTTTGTCGAGGGCGAGCGGGGCTACCGCATCGCCAAGGACTTCATGAAAATGATCATGCCGTCCCATGCCAAAAACGTGAAACTCTACAACGAGGGCCTGCCTCTCTTTGCCCGCTATCAGGTCGAGAGCTACCTGGCGTCAATGTTCAATCCGACGGTGCAGCTGCCTTCGGGTGGCTACATTGTGATCGGGGTGACCGAAGCGCTTGTAGCAATTGACGTGAACTCTGGCCGTGCGACCAAAGAAGGCTCAATCGAGCAGACGGCGACAAAGACCAATCTGGAGGCCGCTGATGAGGTGGCGCGTCAGCTGCGTCTGCGTGACCTCGCCGGCCTGATCGTTATCGACTTCATCGACATGGACGAGCGCAAAAACAACGCGGCCGTCGAAAAGCGCATGAAGGAAAAACTCAAGACAGACCGCGCCCGCATTCAGGTCGGCCGCATTTCCGGTTTCGGCCTGATGGAAATGTCGCGTCAGCGTCTGCGTCCGGGTATGATCGAGGCAACGACACAGCCCTGCCACGCCTGTCACGGCACCGGGCTTATCCGGTCCGACGACAACCTGGCACTGTCGATTCTGCGCCAGATTGAGGAAGAAGGCACGCGCAAGCGGTCCCGCGAGGTGCTCATCAAGGCACCCGTCGGTATTGCCAATTTCCTGATGAACCAGAAACGCGAGCATATCGCGCAGATTGAAGCCGGCTATGGTCTTTCGGTACGGATCGAAGGGGACCCCACGCTGGTCAGTCCCGACTTCAGCCTCGAAAAGTTCAAGACCGCGACGCGCATTGTCAAAGCCGTGGCCGAAACCGTTGTATCGGTCGATACCTCGCTTATGGACGAGGTGGATGCAGACGATACAGTTGAAGAGGAAGAGGCGCCTGCCGTCACAGATGAGAGTGATACCGAGGGCAAGCCCAAGCGCCGCCGGCGTCGTCGCCGTCGCAGCCGGAACCGTAACAACAACGCTGAACAACAGTCGGGTGACGAGAACGCCGATCAGTCCTCAGGTGAAGCTGGCGGATCAGATGACGCGGAGAATGGTGCGGCCAAGAAGGACGCAGCTGAGACCGAAGCTGACTCCGGCAGTGTGACAGAACCTGCAGCGCCCGAAGCCGAAGAAAAGGCGGAAAAACCCAAGCGGACGCGCTCGCGTACAAGAAAGCCAAAGGCTGAGAAAGACGTGGAGGTGGCTGAACAGGCACCAGAGGAAGCACCTGCTGAGGCGGACGTGGTTTCTGCTGATGCCGGGGCGCCAGCTGCGGAGGCTGAGGCTGAAAGCAAGCCGGAGAAACCCAAGCGCAAGCGGGCGAGCCGCGCCAAAAAGAAAGACGCCGACGTTGCTCCCGCCGCAGAGGAAAAACCGGCTGAGGCTGCTCCGGAGGAACCTGAAGCGGTTGCGGCAGAACCTGTCGCAGAGACCCCGGCGCCCGAACCCGAACCGGTGGCTGTCGCGGAACCTGCACCGGAAGAGCCCGCACGCCCCAAGCGCAAGGGCTGGTGGTCGCTGGGCGGCTGAGAGACTGGAAAACAGCAAAAAAACAGGCTCCCGGGCCTGTTTTTTTATGCCTTTTTGCGAATAACGTAGGTCTGAACATCGCCGTCGCTGTCGGCGGAGACCAGTTCGTGCCCGGCTTCATTGCAAAAGTGGGGCACATCCACCACTGCAGCCGGATCATCGGCAAGCACCGTCAGGGTATCTCCTGCTGCAATAGTTTTCAGCCGCTTTCGGGCCTTCAGCACAGGCAGGGGGCAAAGCAGCCCCGTCGCATCAAGTTCAGTAGCGGTATCTTTACTCATATCGCTCAGATAGGGGCGATATTTCATTCTGTCCACAATGTTGTGACCATTCGTCGGGGTGACGTCCGGCACACGATGCTCTAGGGGTCGGGTATGTTTGGAATAGAAATCATCGACGCAGGTCTGCTTCCGGCAATGACGGTTGCGCTTTTCGCTGGGATCGTCAGCTTTCTGAGCCCCTGTGTTCTGCCCATTGTGCCGCCTTATCTCGCCTATATGAGCGGTGTGAGCCTGAATGAGATGTCGGGGGAAAACGCCGCGCGCAGACGTGCTGTTGTCTCGGCGCTGTTTTTCGTGATGGGCCTGAGCACGGTCTTCCTCATACTGGGGTTCACCGCGTCGGCATTCGGGGCCTTTTTTCTGCAGAACCAGATTCTGTTCGCCCGTATCTCGGGCCTGGTCATTATTGTGTTCGGTCTGCATTTTCTGGGTGTTTTCCGCATTCCTTTCCTCGACCGCGAGGCCCGGCTTGATGCCGGCGAACGCGGTGGCTCCAGCTTTGGCGCCTATGTTCTGGGACTTGCCTTTGCCTTTGGGTGGACACCCTGCATCGGCCCGCAGCTGGGCGCAATCCTGTCACTTGCGGCATCCGAGGCCTCTGTCACACGGGGAACGTTCCTGCTGGGTATCTATGCTGCGGGTCTGGGTATTCCGTTCTTGCTGGCGGCGATGTTTATCACGCGCGCGATGGGAGTAATGAACCGTCTCAAGCGTCACATGCACACGATCGAGCGCGTGATGGGCGGCCTGCTGCTTCTGGTCGGGCTGGCCATGCTCACAGGTGCGTTCACGACTTTCTCGTGGTGGCTGCTGGAACAGTTTCCGGCTCTCGCCTTGCTGGGATGATGACGCTAGACTGACCATGCTTCCGCTGTAGTGCGAAGCGCGCAGAAGGTCGGGTGATGCGCCAGGGCGATACCACAGTCAGACGCCGCAAGGTTTTCTATATTCCGGGTTACGACCCGTTTCCGGCGCGTCGGTACCGCGAACTCTACCGGCGCGAAAGCGCCGTTCAGGCAGAGATTTCCGGATATGCACTTGCGATGAAGGGACCGCTCGGCGGAGAGGGTTTTGGCTGGCAGGTCGAAACCGTTACGGATGGCCAGACAACGCTGACTGACTATGAGGTTCTTACATGGTCTGACATCGTGCGCGACAGCCAGAGCCGGTCGGTCGGTGCAGTCTATCTGGCGCTTGTGCAGACGATCTGGACCTATCTTTCAACCGGTGCACTCTTTCGGATCATGCGCCTGCGCAAAGGCCCTGTGATTGCGGCGCTTTATCCGGTGGGTATGCTCACCCTGCAGGCGTTGCTGGCTTTGTTGCTCGCGGTATGCGTTCTTTCGTCAGCATTACATGTGCTGGATACAGTCGCTGGGCCGTCGGGTTCGCCCGTCTGGGCCTATGCGGTGGCCGGCGCGCCGGCGGCATACGCGTTTATGTGGCTGCTGAGGTATTTTCGTAATCAGGACGGCCGGCTCTATGTTTATTACCTGATGCAGGATTTTGCCTATTCGGCCTCTGCCGGCGGGGCCTGGCCGGATGCGCTTGCAAAACGCATGACTGCCTTTGAACACCAGTTGCGCCGCGCGCTTGCGGACGACCTTGATGAGGTTCTGATCGTTGGTCACTCATCCGGCGCACATATCGCCGTGTCGGTTCTGGCATCGGTTCTGAGAAAGCACACAGAACGATCCGACGGTCCGACGATCAGCCTGCTGACGCTTGGCCATGTAATCCCTATGGTGTCCTTTCTGCCAGGGGCGGAGCGATTGCGAGCCGATCTGAAACAACTCTCCAGGTCAGCAGATGTCACATGGGTGGATGTCACGGCACCGGGGGACGGGTGCTGCTTTGCGCTGTGCGACCCGGTGGCGGTGTCCGGGCAGGGGGGCGCAAATGCCAGGGGGCCGCTGGTTTTCTCTGCAGCCTTTTCTCAAAGCCTTTCCCCGGAACGCTGGCGTGCTCTGCGCTGGCGGTTTTTCAGGCTTCATTTCCAGTACCTCTGTGCCTTCGACCGACCACGGGACTATGACTACTTTCAGATCACGGCCGGGCCCCAGACATTGCACATGCGCTATCGCGACCGACCGGCTTCGCGGTCGCGCATCGTGCATTCTGTGAGTGGGTATACGTCGGTGACCCCGTGACGGTTCTGCCGCCCAAACCTGCCAGCCGCGCCGGTCGCGTTTCGCTGGTGCGATATGCAAGGCTCTTCAGAAAGGACATTCTGTCCGCACAACCCGAACACCTTTACCGCGCGTGGATGGCCGATTTCAGGACGCCCTGGTTTCGCAGCTGTCTTGCGAATGACCCGGCGCTGGTCACACTGCTGTTGCGCGAACGGCCCGGTGATTTCCCCAAGTCCGAGCGTGTCAGCGAAGGTCTGCGACCCCTGCTTGGCAATTCGGTCTTTGTGACCAACGGCGATGTCTGGAAACGTCAGCGGCGGATTATTGACCCGGCTTTTGAGGGGGGCCGCCTGCGGGACAGTTTCCCGGCCATCCGGGCTGCGTCCAGGGCGCTGGCCGCGCGCCTGTCAGCGCAAAGCGACCGGGTTGTCGATATTGAGGAGAAAGCCATTCATGCGGCCGCCGACGTCATTTTCCGGACGCTTTTTTCGGTTCCGGTCGACAGCAGGCTCGCCTCAGAGACATACCGGGCCTTCCGGACCTATCAACGCAGCCAGCCTGTTCTGAACCTTGCCGCATTTGTGCCGTTACCACAGTGGATGCCCCGGTTCTTTCGGCGCGGAACCCGCAAAAGTGCCCGGCAGATCAGGCGTCTGATCGGCGATATGACACGTGCCCGGGCTGCGGAAATTACGGCAGGCACCGCACCGGATGATCTTGCGACCAGGATTATGACGCAGGCCGATCCGCAGACGGGGGATACATTCGATGCCGCCGAAATGACCGATCAGGTGGCAATTTTTTTTCTGGCGGGCCACGAGACCAGTGCCGCCGCACTCAGCTGGGCCCTGTGGCTGCTGGCGCGGTATCCGGACTGGCAGGACAGGGTCGCAGCCGAGGCGCAGGCCGCTGACCTGTCGCAGTTCTCCGCGCTGTCTGGCCTGAGTGTCACCAGGGATGTGTTTCGGGAAACACTGCGGCTTTATCCACCCGTGCCGATGATGGTGCGCCAGACGCAGGGCGTGGAACATATGCGCGGGCGTGATCTGCCCCGTGGTACGCAGATGATCCTCAGCCCATGGCACCTGCATCGACACACGCGTCTGTGGGACAACCCGGATGGATTTGATCCCGGACGCTGGCGCACGAAAAACGGTCAGGAATGTGCGCGGCGTGCGTTTATTCCGTTCAGTGCCGGACCGCGCGTATGTCCTGGCGCAGGATTTGCAATGCTCGAAGGCGTGCTGATGCTGGCAACAGTGCTGCGCGATCTGAAGGTAGAACTCTGCGAAGACGCGGCCCCGGTGCCGGTCGCCCATCTGACAGTCCGGTCGCGTGATGGTATCCGCCTGCGGGTTGTCCGGCGCTAACATGTATCATCCTTCTAATCAGTGATTTATGGAAGGGGCCAGGGGCGGAATCAGAAGGAATGAGTGAGATATGTCAGACCAGTCTTCAATGCGCACACAGATGCAGTCCGGCGCAGGATTTATTGCAGCGCTTGACCAGTCGGGCGGATCGACCCCTAAAGCACTGAGCCTCTATGGTGTTGAACCGTCGGATTATTCCGGTGACGAAGAGATGTTTCGTGCCATGCATGACATGCGTGCCCGCATTATCCTGTCCCCCGATTTCACCAGCGACAAGGTCATCGGTGCGATCCTTTTTGAGCGGACGATGAATGATACGATCAACGCAAAGCCGGTGGCCGAGCTGCTCTGGAACGATCGCGGTATCGTGCCGTTCCTGAAGATCGACAAAGGGCTGGAAGACCAGGCCAATGGTGTGCAGCTGATGAAACCGATGCCCGGCCTCGAAGCGCTTTTGCACGAAGCACGCGGCAAAGGTATTTTCGGGACCAAGGAACGGTCGGTGGTGCACGAGGCGGATGCAGAGGGCATTACCGCAATCGTTGCCCAGCAGTTCGAGGTGGGCGCAACAGTCACAGCTGCCGGTCTGGTGCCCATTCTTGAGCCTGAGGTGAACATTCACTCGGACACCAAGGCAGAGGCCGAGGCGCTGCTCGAAGCTGAAATTGCAAAACATCTCAATGCGTTGCCTGACGGTGTTGATGTGATGCTCAAACTCACTTTGCCGGAAAAACCGGGCCTTTATGATGGTCTTGCACGGCATCCGCGCGTGTTGCGCGTTGTGGCTCTGTCCGGTGGGTATTCCACAGATGACGCTTCGGCGCGTCTGGCGCAGAACGACCATATGATTGCGAGCTTCAGCCGCGCGCTGACAGAAGGCCTGAATGTCAGCATGTCTGATGCAGAGTTCGATGCAGCGCTCGGCAGCAACATCGACAAAATCTACCGCGCGTCCGTCTGACCTGTTTCCAGCCTGGTCTGCAGATCGCGCAGCACATAGACGCGTATGGCGGAAGCAAGACCTGTTTCCGCCCCGCGTGACACGTCGATTTCGGACACCAGGGCGTTTAGTGGCTTTGACTGGCGGACGGCGATGGCCCGCAGCGCCTGCCAGAATTCATCTTCCAGCGAAATAGAGGTCCGGTGTCCTTTCAGCGTGACCGAGCGTTTGACCGGACGGCGGCTCACTCATCCCGCCTGTGGCCGTCAATCCGGCGCTCTGACTGCGCGCGCCTGGATTGTTCCAGCTCTTTTTCGGCCTTGCTGCGCCCGAACCTGACAGCGTTTTCATCGGCCTGCGCCCGGCGTTCCTGCCGGGCACGGTCCTTGCGGAACCTGTTCAGATTGACCGGTTTGCTCATTTGGGTCCGGTCATGTTTTCCGGGCGCACGACTTCGTTGAAGCGCTCTTCGGTCACAAACCCGAGGTTCACAGCCTCTTCGATGAGGGTGGTGCCGTTTTTGTGTGCTGTTTTCGCGACCTTTGTCGCATTGTCATAGCCGATTTCCGGGGCCAGTGCCGTGACAAGCATCAGCGACTCGCGCATCAGTTTCTCGATCCGGTCCGCGTCTGCACGCAGACCGTCGATCAGATTATCGGTAAAGGCCGAGGCCGCGTCGCCCAGCAGCTGCATGGACTGCAGGACGTTGTAGGCCATCATCGGTTTGTAGACGTTCAGCTCGAAATGGCCCTGACTGCCGGCAAACCCAACGGCGGCGTCATTGCCCATAACATGCGCACAGACCTGGGTCAGCGCCTCACACTGGGTCGGGTTGACCTTGCCGGGCATGATCGAGGAGCCGGGTTCGTTTTCCGGCAGGATCAGTTCGCCCAGACCACAGCGCGGGCCCGATCCCAGAAGGCGGATATCGTTGGCGATCTTGAAAAGCGATGCCGATACGGTTTTCAGCGCACCGGACATCTCGACCATGGCATCATGTGCGGCCAGCGCTTCGAACTTGTTGGGGGCCGTCACGAAAGGCAGTCCTGTGATTTCTGCCATATTTGCTGCAACCATCACGTCCCAGCCGGGGGAGGTGTTCAGACCAGTGCCCACGGCCGTACCGCCCTGGGCGAGTTCGTAAATGCGCCCGAGCGCGTCTTTGACCCGCTGAATTCCCATGGCGACCTGATGCGTATATCCCGAGAACTCCTGGCTGAGGGTCAGCGGCGTGGCGTCCTGCGTATGGGTCCGGCCGATTTTGATGATGCCTTCGAATTCGGCGACTTTGGCCTCCAGAGCGCTGTGCAGCTTTTCCAGGCCAGGCAGCAGCACATCGCGTGCTGTCATCGCTGTCGAGATGTGCATCGCGGTCGGGAAAGTGTCGTTGGAGGACTGCCCCATATTGCAGTGATCGTTCGGATGCACCGGATCCTTTGAACCGATGACGCCCCCCAGCAGTTCGATCGCGCGGTTTGCGATCACTTCATTGGCGTTCATGTTGGACTGTGTACCGGACCCTGTCTGCCAGACAACAAGCGGAAAATTGTCATCCAGCTTTCCCGCAACCACTTCGCCGGCGGCCTCGACAATCGCGTTGCCACGTTCTGCATCAAGTTTGCCAAGTTCCATGTTGGCCTGTGCACACGCCTTTTTGATCACGCCAAGTGCCCGCACGATTGCAACGGGTTGCTTTTCCCAGCCAATGGGGAAGTTCATGATGGAGCGCTGCGTCTGGGCACCCCAGTATTTGTCTGCGGGAACTTCAAGAGGGCCAAAGCTGTCGGTTTCGGTGCGGGTCTGGGACATGGGTGGCTCCGTGCGTGAATTGCGTCGCACCGGGTGTACCGCTGCATGTGGCGCGGTGCAACGGCCAGATCGCTGCGAAGTGCCGCAGGGTGAGAGATTGCATGATGCGCTTTGTGCTCTAAGTTATATCTGGAGGATATGAATACGCAGGCCCGTTTAGGAGGAAAGATCAATATGAACAGGTCTCTGGCTGCGACCCGGTTGTTCCTGATGCGCTGCCTGGCTGTCATGGCACTCGTTCTCGTGGCATCCGTTGTTCAGGCCGATATTGAACGCTTTGTCGGGAGTTACGAGGGCAGCGCGGATGTGGTGTCCGCCGATGGCTCGACGCGACCGCGCGACATGAGCGTCACGATCGGCACGACACAGGAAGGGTATACCGTCAGCTGGACATCAACGACCTATCGTCCGAACGGAACGGCCAAAGAAAAATCCTATTCCATCGAATTTGTCCCCAGCGACCGGGCCGATGTCTTTGCTTCTGCAATGAAGCGCAATGTGTTCGGTCATTCGGTCCAGCTGGATCCCATGAAAGGCGAGCCCTATGTGTGGAGCCGGATTGATGGGGACACACTCAGCGTCTATTCACTTTTCGTGGCCGAGGACGGGGGGTACGAAATCCAGCAGTTCAACCGCACCCTGACCGAAGGCGGCCTGACGCTCGAATATCAGTCGGTCCGCAATGGCGAGATACAGCGTACTGTGACCACGTTTCTGAAAAAGATCTGAGGTTATTTGCGGAAGCTGTCCAGCGACACGATCTCTGCATCCCCGGGTTTGTCATCCCCGTCTTCTGAAACCGTGTTGACCGCATCGTCATTTTTGCGGGCAGCTGGCAGTTTTGCCGGCAAGGGTGACGCCTCATCTGAGGTGTCTTCGTCCCCTTCGTCGTCCTGCTGGGTTTCAAACCGCAGGCCGAACTCAACAGACGGGTCCACAAACGTGCGTATCGCGTCATAGGGGATATAAAGCGGCTCTGGCGCATCACCGAAGTTCAGCGTAACCGCAAAGCCTTCTTCTCCGACATCCAGATTATCGTACCAGTGCTGCATGACCACGGTCATCTCGCCGGGATACCGGTCAGAGAGCCAGTCGGCGAGCTCTGCATCCGGGTGGCTGGTGTCAAAAGTGATGAAAAAGTGGTGCGCGCCAGGCAGGCCATTGTCTGACACATCCTGAAGAACCTTGCGGATCAGGCCACGCATGGCGTCGTGCATTAGGTTTCCGTAGTCGATGCTTCGGCTCATGGGGTTCCCCCGCGCGGTCAGACACGCAAAGCATAGCTGATTCATCAGCGGAGGAAAGAGGCAGCATCCGCAATTCCGGCAAAATCAGAAGAGACTGGTCAGCAGTCCGCAGAGTGCCATCAAAACCAGCGTCGGCAGGATGCCAGGGCGCAGAACCAGCATCAGCGTGGCGGCAAGCGTAGTAAGCAGAACCGCAACGGGATCAACCGACGCCGGAACGGGCAGGGGAGCGGCCAGAAACCGGTCTGTCTCGACGTGGCTGAAGATTACATGGATGGCAAACCAGACGGCGAGGTTCAGAATGACCCCGACCACCGCTGCGGTAATCGCTTCAAGCGCTGCTGCAAGCCGCGGGCGCGCACTGATCACATCGAGATACGGACCCGCGAGAAAGATCCACAGAAAACACGGTGTGAACGTCACCCAGAGGGCCACAGCGCCGGCCGCGAGCGCCATCGGGAGCCCGCCCTGCGCGTATCCTGCCAGCAGAGCCACAAATTCAGTCACCAGGATCAGCGGGCCGGGTGTCGTTTCCGCCAGCCCCAGAGCGTCTATCATCTGCTCGGTCGAGATCCACCCGAAATCAGTGACAACGGCCTGCGTCATCCATGCCAGTACGGCATAGGCCCCGCCGAAGGTAACGATTGCGAGTTTGGAGAAAAACAGAGCAACATCAGACAGGAAAGGCTGATCCAGAGCCAGAAGGCAAGCGACCGGCAACAGCCACAGCGCGCCCCAGATCAGCAGTGTTCTCAGGCTTTGCGGGTTTTGTGGTGGCGGTGTGTCTGCGGGTGCTGTGCCCGTCGCTGTTGCATATCCCCAGATCCCGGCGGCGATCACGATTATCGGGAAGGGCAGGCCGAGCAGGAACAACCCCAGAAAGGCCAGCAGGGCCAGTGTCCAGGCCACAGGGGACCGAAGTGACCGACGGGCCACCTTGTGCAGCGCCTGCAGCACGATGACGACGACTGCGGCTTTGACACCGGTAAAAGCGGCCTGGACGAGGGGGACCTGTCCATAGACGGCGTAGCCAAGCGCAAGGGCGAGTATCACCAGCGCCCCGGGCAGTACGAAAAGCACGCCGGCAAGCAGGCCGCCTGGTACACCGCGCATCCGCCATCCTGTATAGGTTGCCAGCTGCATCGCCTCCGGTCCTGGCAGCAACATGCACAGGGAGAGGGCGCGCAGATAGTCCTGCTCTTTGAGCCAGCGCTGCTCGTCCACCAGTACACGGTGCATCAGCGCGATCTGGGCTGCGGGGCCGCCAAACGACAGCAGGCCAATCCGTCCGAAAACGCGGAACATCTCCTGATACTCCGGCGCGCTCATGAAGCCTCTGGCAGTGCGTGGGTTGTTTCTGACTGCCCGTCGCGCGCCCAGCGATAGAGTGCGTCGTAAAGGGACAGGCCTGCTTCCAGCTGCGCCGCATCGTCGGAATACATGCGCGCAAGGCCAACGGACAGCGCCATCAGGCCGGCAGCCTCCGGTGCAAGGTCATGCATGTTTGTGTCTGCGCCGCGGATGACACGTGCCATGCGCGCCAGCGGCTGTGTCTTCAGGCCAAAGCCTGCAAGCATTTCATCGAATGTACAGTTGCCACCCTGATGGGTCCGCCGCGCGCCCGGGGCATCAAAGGATACTGCCCCGTAATGCACGGCGACACCTTCTACCTCTGATGGCGGCACAAAGAGAAAGCGCGCAGCCGGGTCGACAAAACGCCGGATGAGCCAGGGGCAGGCGATCCGGTCGACACGCGGCCTGTGGCGCGTCACCCACCGACTGCCGCGCAGGGGATCTGGCAGGGCCGCGGCCGGGATGCGGGGCAGGCCAGCAGCCTTCCAGCCCTCGTTCCCGCCCTCGAGTACTTCGGCGCGGATGCCGTCCGTACGTAAAAGCGCCGCTGCACCCTGGCTGAGCTTGAGGCCTTTCTGGCAGATCGTAATGACATGCCGCCCGGCCAGCTCCGGCACCAGCGCTTCCAGACGGTCATGCGGGTATCGCCTGGCCGTTGGGATCACACAGGGGTCTTTCTCAAAATCTTCGTCCAGCGTGACATCAATCAGAACCGGCGCAGACGGCGTACCGATCATGCGCATCAGTGCATCGGGGGAAATATTCCGGAAACGGGCCATGGCAAAGCATCCTCAACGTGAACAGGATGCGATCAATGGGCCGGAGCCTCACGGGGCGATCGCGAAGCCCCACCACACGGTGATGCCATGTAACGCAACATCGGTCAATCGCTGTCAGTGCAGGCGGGTTCCGGTCAGCAGCAGAGCATGACAATCAGCCGGCAGCTGACCCAGCTGTTCAAAAAAACGGATGAAGTCGAAGGCCGGATAGCTTTCAGCAATCCTGTCTCCGGCTATCCGAGCTGTGACCTGCTGATTGACGCAGATCGTTTTGTCTGTCCCGATCTGCCGGCAGTGAATTTCCATCATCACACTGATCCAGTCGCCCTGCTCAGTGGTTCGCACAAAGGTAACGCGGATATCTTCTACCAGGCTGTTGAAAACAGTGATCCATTCCCGCAGCTCATTCGGCTCGGACACAAGGTTGGGGATCAGGCTGTAGCCACCGGCATGGGAGTTTTCAGTGTTCTGCAACAGCAACTCATCCATTGCATCAAGATCACTGTTCTCCCAGACGCGCGTGTACCAGTCTCTGAGGATGCTGAGGTTTGGAGTCATCTGTATCATATCCGTTCGCGCAGATGATACACCGGCGCCAGTTGCAGATGTCTTAACAGACCTCCGAAACGCCGGGTGCCGACAGTGAGGGGAAGTGCAGGCTTCTGTTGCCAGGTGCCTGCGAACCCCGCCTCACGCGGCTAGGCGAGAGGACTTAGATTTCGGTAGATCCGACTGCTTACGCAGCCATTGCCACCGGAGCACGATTGTCATTTGCAATTGTACATTTTGAACCGATAACGGTGGTATCTCACCGGGACAAAGCCACACCTTTACACGTTCGTCGATCCTGTTTCGGCCCCATGATCCTCAAATGAAGGATGTTGGTGGAGCCGCCGGGTACCGCCCCCGGGTCCGATCCGCTTATTCCGTGCACGTTTATGCCCATAGTTCCGAAGAACATTTCCAATATAGGGGCACTCGCCGTATTGCTCAAGTGCAGGCGGAAATATTCAGAGTCCATATTTATCGTTTATATATCATAAACTTACGCTGGTAAGCTGAAGTGGCAACGCGGCTCAGAACACAGCAGTGTGGTTGAACCCGATCAGAGATGCGGCCAGGGCGGCTTCAATTCCGCCAAAAATCAGCACTTTCTGCGTCGGAGGCGCGTCCAGCGCAAGCGACACCAGACGACCCAGTGCAGCACCGACAAAAGCAAAGCCGATCATCGCATGGGCAACCGGGTCACCGATAACAATGGCCGCTGCGCCTGCAATAACAAACAACCCGCCCATAGAGGCGCGGAGTTCTGAAAGCCCCATCGTTGATCCGGTGGTTTCCAGGTCCAGAGCTGCAGCCGTATACCGCGGTGCCAGGAACCCGAAAAGGCCGAAGGCGATGGTCAGCACACAACAGATGATACTTACGATTTCTCCCATGCCGGAGATCTAGGTGGTTTCCCGGCAACTGCAAGAACACTGCGAAAGGAATTGATATTCAACGATTCAATCAGTGGTAGAAATGAGGTAAATGCGTCATCAGACTTCCGGAACCTGCCCGTCTGTGTTATGGTTGATGTGTCGGAGGGAGAGCCGGCAACTGTAAATTGCGTATTTTATTTTGTGCCGGTACCGGGGCGCGCTGTGTGTGCTGCCTTGTGGCCTTACGCGGTGGTCGTACGCGGCTGCCGTGGATTTGAATTATTGGAATTTTCCGGGAGTGTTACGCACCAGGCGTTTCCTGCCCGTTCGGAGGTTGCGATGTCAGGCATCGGAATTTCAGACTCTGCGGTCGATGTTGCAGGATGGCTGCTGCGCTGTGTTGGCGCGGGCAGCGTTCTGATAACCGAAACTCTGGAGGATCGACATGTGGTGCATGCGCACCGCGGCCCGCGCCTGCCAGAGCATCTGCGTCACGAGCTGCCCATAGGGTATCCGGTGTGCGAACACACAGTTGCAATGGGGTTCCCTCTGGTCGTCGATGACGCTTTCAACCACCCACTGCTTCGCGGGAACCCGGCCGTTTCTGAACTGGGTATAGGGTCGTACGCCGGAGCACCGATGTTCCGTGAAAACGGCGAAGCTGCCGGAACCGTCTGCGCGATGTTACCTCATATCCATCGCTGGCGCCCCGAGCAGATAGAGGCCATTCTGACGGCGACAAAAACAGCAGAAAAACTTCTGTTCAGAAGCCGCCCGGCCCGGCGCTGGTATTGACATCTTTCTGACTACACTTAAGGTTGAGAATATCTTTACGGAATGTTAATTCCGCCTTCCAGAATTCAGTGCGATCCTACACCTCTATGTCTTCGAGCCTTATCTCAACCGGCAAGTCCGACCATCCGGGGCTGTCAGACGAAGAAGACGTGTTCGCGGTCGACACTGTGCTCAGTGACGCCGAGAAAGCGCATATTGTCCGTTCCTTTTTTGACCTGGCCGATGCGGTTATGGACGAAGTGCGGGATGATATTGAGCAGAGCGAGTCACTGTCACTGATGCGTATCGGCGAACTGATCGACAAACACAGTCAGCCCGGGTCGGCCCGACACATGAAGAACATCTGGCGTGCGCTGCAGTATCTTGTCGATGCATCGCTCGACGAACGTGCGGCTGCCGAAGAAGCCGCCCGCGGCACAGTTACGACAAGACCCGGCAGGCCTGACGGCTCACTCTGACGCTGCCCGCGCCTTTGCTTCAAAGACACTCGTTGCAAGCGCCTGCGTTTCCTGTTCGAGAGACGAAAGGGCTTCCTGTGTCTTCAGGCCGTGATGCTCTTCAAGGGCATCGGCAATTGCAGTGTGGATTTCGACGATTCTGCTGCGGGATCTGGCTGTAAATGTAATCATATTCATCAGCGGCTGCATCGCCTCTACCGCGCCGGCGAGTTGATAACTCAGCACCGGGTTGCAGGCGCCATCCACCAGCGCCCGGTGAAAGGCCACGTCTGACGCACAGAAAGCCTCGTCCGTGAGGCCGGGCTGGCCCTGACGGTGAATTTCTGCGCGCATCGTGGCCAGGTGGTCAGGGGTCCGCCGTTCCGCAGACAGCGGTGCGCAGGCCCGTTCCAGCGCATAGCGTGCTTCGCATGCGGTCTCGAATTTAACCGCGTTCATGCTGAGCAGCAGGGTCGAAGTGGTGATCTGCTGCGGATAGGCGGCCTCAAAGCTCAGGCGGTTCACAAATGCGCCACCCGTGGCACCGCGCTGCGTGCGGATGAGGCTTTGAGCCGCGAGCCGCTTGAGCGCTTCGCGCACTGTCGGCCGGGACACATTGAAGTGCTCGGCCAGTTCAGCCTCCGAGGGCAGGCGTTCGTCGACGATCAGTGTGCCGTCAACAATTGCATCACGGATGGCACCCGCAATCTGGGCGGACAGATCAGCAGGACTGTCAGGATCAATTTTCATATGTCTTACATTTATTGTTTGCCCGTTTTCTAATTGTCTGGCATTTGAAAGGCAAGAACAAGGGACTCACCATGCAGGGCATACTCCGCTCCACTCTCTGGCTCGGCTTCTTCGCGGCGATCCTCGCGGCGTGGTGGGTCATGTATGCCATGAGTGTGGATATGGACGTTGATCTGCTGGGGCGCCCGGGTGAAATCGGCGCGCGCATGGCGGCGATGGACCCGCGGATGCCCATGTACATGCCAATGGCAAACTTCGGGCCGCTGTTTGCGATGTGGGCGATCATGATGGCGGCAATGATGCTGCCAACGCTGGTGCCGACGCTGCGGGCCTATGAGGACCTGATGCACAGTGCCAACGGCACGCGGGCAGGGTGGCTGGCCGTTCTGCTGGGATATTTCATCGTCTGGGTCGCCTTTGCGGCGCTGATCACCGGCGCGCAGCTCGCTCTGCTTTTCGGCGGCGTCGTCGACATGCTTGGCATTGCGAAATCGCCGTGGTTTGCCGGTGGGCTGCTGGGTGCAGTTGGCCTCTTTCAGTTCACCCGCACCAAAGAATTGTGTCACGGTGTCTGTCATGCACCGGCGATGTATTTCCTGGGGCACTGGCGTACCGGCTTTGCCGGCGGTCTGCGCATGGGTCTCGGTCTGGGCGCCTATTGCGTCGGCTGCTGCTGGGGGTTCATGGCGCTGGGATTTGTCGGCGGGGTCATGAACCTCGCCTGGATGGGACTCGCCACGCTTTTCATGGTGATCGAAAAGCTGCCTCAGGTAGGGCATTATGTGACACGGCCAATGGGCTTTGCGCTGGTTCCTGCAGGTCTCGCCCTGCCGGTCTGGCACATCTTTACGGGAGGATAGGACATGGCGACCAACAGAAAGCCCGATGCGGACCGGCTGAAAATCAGTCAGCGCATCGACCAGAGAATGCCGAACCCCAAACGGCGGCAGTCAACTCCGACGGAATGGGCCATCAAGGGCGAGCTTTTCCTGAACTGCTCCTGTACGGTTTTCTGCCCCTGTGTGGTCAGCCTTGGTGCGCACCCACCAACCGAAGGTCACTGTCATGCCTGGATGGCGATTGCCATTGACGAGGGTCACTATGAGGGCGAGAGCCTTGCCGGTCTGAACATCGGCCTGCTGGTCGATATTCCGGGCCGCATGGGCGAAGGGAACTGGAAAGTGGCCGCCTATGTCGACGAACGCGCCACCGGAAAGGCCTATAACGGTATTCTCCAGATTTTCTCGGGCGCTGCGGGCGGCACGACCGGTCTCTTTACGATGCTGGTGAGCGAGATCATCGGTGCCGAGCGCGCACCTGTCGAGATTGTACGCGAGGGTAACCGCAGGTCGATCATGATCGGCCGTAAGATCCAGGGTGAGATCGAGATGGTTGCGGGCAAGGACCCCGCGCATCCCGTTATGGTCAGCAACTCCAAATACTGGATGGGTCCCGACATCATCGCAGCGACCGGCCTGAAAAGCCGGGTGCGCGATTACGGACGTGTCTGGGACTTTGGCGGAAAATCGGCGGAGATCTGTCCGATCGACTGGAAAGGTCCCAAGGCGTGATCGACCCGGGATATGTGCGGACCATGGCCCGTTACAACAGCTGGCAGAACAGCCAGCTGATCCCGTTGCTTGAGTCTCTGCCGGTCAAGGAACTGACAAAGAACAGAGGCGCATTCTTCGGCAGTCTGCTGGAGACTGCCAACCATCTGCTCTGGGGCGATACCATGTGGATGAGCCGGTTTGATCCGTCGGTTGAAAAACCAAAGGCGGATATATCCGGAAGTGCACAGATCCATCCGACAGTAGGATCCTGGGCAGCAGAAAGGTTCCGTATGGACGGCAAAATCCGGTACTGGGCTGACAGTCTGCGGCAACTGGATATGACCAACGAGCTGTCATTTTACTCCAGCGTTCTGGACCGTGATGTCAGAGCGCCGCTGGCCCCGTCTATTGTGCATTTCTTCAACCACCAGACCCACCACAGGGGCCAGATCCACGCCATGCTGACCGCTGCGGGTCAGACAGCGCCGGTCTCTGATCTCTTTCTCATGCCAGAGGATGCCTGAAATGGCGTTTATTTCTCCTTCCCGCCGCCTGCGCCGGACCCCTTTCTCGGACGGTGTCGAAGCCGCCGGCGTCAAGGCGTACACGGTCTATAACCGGATGCTGCTGCCAACAGTTTTCGAAAGTGTTGAGGCGGATTACCACCACCTGAAAAACCATGTTCAGGTCTGGGACGTATCGGTCGAACGCCAGGTCGAGCTGCGTGGCCCGGATGCGGCGCGCCTGATGCAGATGCTCACACCACGCGACCTGCGGGGCATGCTGCCGGGCCGCTGTTTTTATGTGCCGATCGTTGACGAGACCGGCGGAATGCTCAACGATCCCGTTGCTGTAAAACTGGCCGAAGACCGCTGGTGGATTTCTATTGCTGACAGTGACCTGCTGCTCTGGGTCAAGGGTATCGCAAACGGTTACAGACTGGATGTGCTGGTCGACGAACCCGACGTTTCGCCGCTGGCGGTGCAGGGCCCGAAGGCAGACGAGCTGATGGTGCGGATCTTTGGCGAGACCATCAGAGACGTAAAGTTCTTTCGTTTCGGCCTCTTTGAGTTCGAAGGCCGGGAGCTGGTGGTGGCCCGGTCCGGTTATTCGAAGCAGGGCGGCTTTGAGATTTATGTTGAGGGCGCCGATCTGGGAATGCCGCTGTGGAACGCTCTTTTCGCCGCGGGCGAAGACCTGCAGGTTCGGGCCGGCTGCCCCAATGCGATCGAGCGTATCGAGGGTGGGTTGCTGTCTTACGGCAATGACATGACGGACGACAACACGCCGCACGAATGCGGCCTCGGCCGGTTCTGCGACACGCAGACAGCTATCGGCTGTATCGGCCGGGACGCATTGCTGCGGGTTGCAAAGGAAGGGCCGGTTCAGCAGGTGCGCGCCATTGCGATAGACGGCGATCCGGTGCCTGGCTCTGACCGGGCATGGCCGCTTTTTGCCAGCGGGCGCCGCGTCGGACAGATTACCTCCGCGGCGTGGAGTCCGGACTATCATACCAATGTATCAATCGGCATGGTGCGGATGACCCACTGGGACACCGGCACCGAACTTGAGGTCGAAACGCCTGACGGGATGCGGCGCGCAACGGTTCAGCCTGGGTTCTGGATCTGATACCAGACAGGTAACGCCCCTGCGGCACGACCGGAAATGATGACAAACGGGGCCGAGCGCCCGGAAGGAGATAACGATGTTTAACGCACTGGTGGTCAGCAAGGATGAGGACAGCGGCAAGACCTCGGCGGCTGTACAGGAAATCAGTACCGAACAGCTGCCCGCAGGCGATGTAACTGTTGCAGTCGAGTATTCGACTGTGAACTACAAGGATGGTCTGTGTATCGGGCCTGGTGGTGGTCTTGTACGGAACTATCCGCATGTGCCGGGCATCGATTTCGCCGGTACCGTCGAAAGCTCGGACGATTCACGCTATAAACCCGGTGACAAGGTCGTGCTGACCGGCTGGCGCGTCGGCGAGGTGCACTGGGGTGGATATGCCCAGAAAGCGCGCGTAAAGGCCGACTGGCTGGTGCCGCTGCCCGATGGCCTTGATACACGTCAGGCGATGGCGGTGGGCACCGCCGGCTTTACGTCGATGCTGGCCGTAATGGCACTTGAGGATCACGGTCTCAGACCCGGTGACGGCCCGGTTCTGGTCACGGGCGCTGCCGGTGGTGTCGGGTCGGTCGCTGTGGCGATCCTTGCTGCTCTGGGCCATGAAGTTGCGGGTGTCACAGGACGTCCTGAAACCGCAGACTATCTGACATCGCTCGGTGCCACCCAGATCGTTGCCCGCGAAGAGATTAATGAAACAGTCAAACGCCCGCTCGAGGCTGAAAGCTGGGCGGGCTGTGTCGATGCTGTCGGGGGAGCAATGCTGGCCCGCGTGCTGGGGCAGATGAAATATGGTGCGTCGGTCTCGGCTGTCGGCCTTGCCGGAGGGGCCGGGCTGCCGGCCACCGTCATTCCGTTCCTGCTGCGCGGTGTGAACCTGCTGGGCATCGATTCGGTGATGCAGCCTTATGATAACCGTCTGCGGGCCTGGCAGCGTATTGCGGACGACCTGCCGATGGACAAGCTTGAAGCGATGGTACAGCCCGCCACGCTCTCTGACCTGCCACAGCTGGGTGCTGACATTCTGAAAGGCCAGGTCAAGGGCAGGGTCGTTGTCGACGTAAATGCCTGATGTTTCTGTGCCAGGGGGGGCGCCCGTGCCGGGTGGCAGCCCCCGGCCACCACAGCCGGGCCGCCCGGTCGGGCGGGTGAACTCCCTGCTGCCTCAGGCAACTGCGGCTATGACAGATTGACCGATCTGCTACATCGGCCGTAGCCTGACTCTGGCGGGCAATGGAATGCGACGATGCTGATGGAGACTTATCTGATCTACCTCGCGGCGGTCGCGGTTTTCTTTGCGACACCACCCGACACCAGCCAGCTGCTCATTATTTCAAACAGTGTCAGATACGGACTGCGGCGCAGTGCCTTTACAATTGCCGGAGATCTCGTCGCAAACAGCCTTCAGATGACCTGCGCGGCGTTCGGACTTGCCGCTGTCATCGCCACGTCGGCCGAAGCATTCGTCTGGATAAAATGGCTGGGTGTTGCCTATCTGGTCTGGCTTGGCGTTCAGCTTCTGCTGTCCCGTGCCCGACCCGGTGATGTTGCAGCCGATCAGTCCGGTCAGGCATTCCGGTTGTTCCGGCAGGGCTTTGTGACATCTCTGGCGAACCCTTTTGCAGTGGTTTTTTTCGGTGCCCTTTTTCCGCAGTTTATCGACCCTGCGATGCCCGTACTGCCCCAGCTTGTTCTTCTGGGCATCACGTATCTGGCCGTCGACGGCGCCATATTGCTTCTGTGGGCCTGGCTCGGGCAGCGGGCTGCTGCAGCGCTCAGCCAGTTCTCTTTCGGCCTGCTGAACAAAATATGCGGTGGCCTAATGATTGCGGCGGCGGCTCTGCTGGCAGGTAAGGATTTTCAGCCTGATAATCAGATGCCAGCCAGATAGACAGCGGCCACACGAGGGCATTTGCCTAATGGCAGAGCGGCAGGCACGTTTCCGATGATGGCAAAGTCGCCCACTCAGTTGTGCAGAAGGCAAGAGGCCCTCACCGCGGCCCGGTATGGTCTGGCGCGGGCCGGCCGGCGCAGAGCGGGCGTGGCATGATCACAAACAGACCGGTGGCCCGGTGAGTTTTTAAAGTCGCACGACCGATTGCCAGCAGCCTTCGCCGGCAGATGTGTTCCCTGACCGGTGGAGGACTGACTTCGCTCTGTGCGCTGACTGGTTCCGGGTCGCAGGACAGGGCTCTGTCACAACTCTCTGAGCTTTCGCGTTCCGGAAATACGTCAGATCCGGGTCTCCCGGTGTACGGCGACCGGGACCGAAAAGACCGGTTCTAAGGGTCAGAAGCATGTGTCGCCCCGGAGCAGATGTCAGCGCGGTACAGACTACAGGTTTGCGACATACATGGCCGGTCAGCTTTTGTGGAAACCGGCCTCTTGACGCCAGCGCCTGACCGGACAACGGTGCGGGCATGACACTTGATACAGACTTCGTCCGGGCGCAGTTTCCGGCCTTTGGTGAACCGGCTCTTGCAGGGCAGGCATTCTTTGAAAACGCAGGCGGTTCCTATACCTGCCGGCAGGTGATTGACCGGCTCATGCGGTTCTATACCGAGCGCAAGGTCCAGCCCTATGCACCCTACGAGGCGAGCCGTCTCGGCGGTGAGGAGATGGATGAGGCACGCACCCGGATGGCGGCCATTCTGGGCGTGGCCGGGGATGAGCTGAGCTTTGGCCCCTCGACGACACAGAATACATATGTGCTGGCCCAGGCCTTTGCCGGGATGATGCAGCCGGGTGAGGCCATCGTTGTCACCAATCAGGACCACGAGGCAAACACAGGGCCCTGGCGGCGCCTGGCCGAACGGGGAATCGAAATCCGTGAATGGAAGATAAGTCCGGATACCGGCCATCTGGATCCGGATGATCTGGAGAACCTGCTGGACGAAAGCGTGCGTCTTGTGTGTTTCCCGCACTGCTCCAACGTGGTGGGAGAGATCAATGCGGTGACGGAAATCACCGCGCTGGCGCACGCGGCGGGTGCTTTTACTTGCGTCGACGGCGTTTCCTACGCGCCGCACGGGTTTCCGGATGTGGGTGCGCTGGGACCGGACATCTATCTGTTCTCGGCCTACAAAACGTACGGTCCTCACCAGGGCCTGATGGTTATCCGGCGCACCCTTGCAGAACTGCTGCCCAACCAGGGGCATCACTTTAACGGGGACAGTCTGTACAAACGCTTCACGCCCGCCGGGCCGGATCATGCCCAGGTCGCGGCCTGCGCGGGCATGGCAGACTATGTTGATACGCTTTACGCGCATCATTTCGACGAAGACGCGGCGCCCACTGTGCGCGGACAGGCTGTGCATGATCTGATGCGTGCGCAGGAAGTGTCCCTGCTTCAGCCCCTTCTGGATGCGGTCTCAGCGCGCAATTCTGTCCGGCTGCTGGGCCCCGACAGGGCCGAAAACCGTGCGCCGACTGTGGCTTTGTCGCTGAACCGGGATGGCGAAGAGGTGGCTGCAGCGCTGGCAGAGCATGGGATTATGGCCGGAGGCGGCGATTTCTATGCCGGGCGTGCGCTCGGGGCGATGGGGGTGGATATGCGGCACGGTGTACTGCGGCTGAGTTTCACCCATTACACCACCCGTGCAGAAGTCGAAAAACTGACCGTTGCGCTGGATCGTGTTCTTTGAGCAGATTTTCCTGATCCATGTGCTCATGGCATCCGTATTCCAGTTAAGACTTTGGAAAGGGTCAGGGTTTGAGCAGTTCACCGGTAATTCTGTGGTTTCGCCGTGATCTTCGTCTGAGCGATCATGCCGCGCTCGCTGCGGCGGCTGCGACAGGGCGAGCTGTCATCCCTGTTTTCATCCATGACAAACAGGTTGAAGAACTCGGCGCAGCCCCGAAATGGCGTCTGGAGCTTGGTGTCGGGCATTTTGCCAGGCGTCTTGACGCTCTCGGCAGCCGTCTGATCCTGCGGCGCGGGGATGCGCTGGCTGTTCTGCGCGAACTGATTGCAGAAACCGGTGCCGGTGCTGTCTGGTGGTCGCGCCTTTATGATCCGGACGCGGTTTCGCGGGACAGCGAGATAAAATCAAATCTGAAGGACGCGGGGGTCGACGCGCGTTCTTTCGGTGGCCATCTGATGTTTGAACCCTGGACGGTTGAGACAAAAACCGGTGGGTATTACCGGGTCTACACACCATTCTGGAACTCCGTAAAGACACGGGATGTCGAGGCACCGGTGCCCGCGCCCGCAACACTTGCCGCGCCTGACAGCTGGCCTTTGGGCGATGCGCTGGACGACTGGCACATGAGCGATGCCATGAACCGGGGTGCCGACGTGGTGCGCCCCTGGGTCCGGCTGGGCGAGGACGCAGCCCAGGACCGTCTGCAGACGTTCATGTCAGATATCGTTGCGCGCTATGATACGACGCGCGACCTGCCGGGTGTCGACGGAACCTCCGGGCTGTCCGAGAACCTGGCGCTGGGAGAGATAAGCCCGCACCAGTGCTGGCATGCCGGACGGCGGGCAATGGAAGAGGGGCGCGCCGGGGCGGAAACGTTCCTGAAGGAGCTGGTATGGCGTGAGTTTGCCTATCACCTGATGCATCACACGCCGCATATCCTGACATCGAACTGGAAAGAGGACTGGAACGCCTTTCCCTGGAACACCGATGCCCAGGCTGAAAAAGTTGTGGCATGGAAACAGGGCAGGACGGGTATCCGGTTTGTCGATGCCGCGATGCGCGAACTCTACGTCACCGGCCGGATGCACAACCGCGGCCGTATGATCGTGGCCAGCTATCTGACCAAGCACCTGCTGACGGACTGGAAAATCGGTCTGGACTGGTTTGCTGACTGCCTGATCGACTGGGACCCTGCCAGCAATGCGATGGGCTGGCAGTGGTCGGCTGGCTCAGGCCCGGATGCCACTCCCTATTTCCGCATCTTCAACCCGGTCACACAGCTCGAAAAATTCGATGGGGACAAAACCTATGTCCGCCGGTGGATTGCCGAAGGGTACAAAGACCCGTCAGACACGGCTGTGTCCTTCTACAGGGCCATTCCGCAATCGTGGGGGCTGTCACCGGACGACAGATATCCCGCTCCGGTAGTGCCCGCGGACGAAGGTCGCAAAATCGCGCTTTCTGCCTACGAAAACAGGGGCTTCTGAAACTCTGTGTCTCAGGTTAACGTATTTCTGTAAACTGCCATGCCGCAAGAACGAACGGAACACCGATCTATGATCCTCACCTCCACTGACGGCCAGACCGGACTGCCGCGATACTTTGCCCGTGTCTTTGCAATGTCGCAGCAGATGAACAACGGCCGCATTGATTTTGTTCTGCCGGATGGCCGGCGATTTCGTGCAGAGGGCAGGCACCCCGGACCTGTGGCCGAGATGGACATTCACAACGACGATCTCTTTGCCCGTCTGATCCGGGAAGGTGATCTGGGATTCTGTGACGCCTATCTCGACAACTGGTGGTCTACCCCTGATCTTCAGGCCTTTATGGATCTGGTGCACGCGGATAACGAAGACATCTACGACGGTTTTCCTGGTATGGCGCTGGTGCGCAACTTTGAAAAATTCCGCTTCTGGCTTCAGCGTAACAACAAGACGCAGGCGCGGCGGAACATCAGTTATCACTATGATCTGGGCAACGAGTTCTATGGCCTGTGGCTGGATGACACGATGACTTATTCTTCGGCGCTGTTCGAGACAGGTCAGGAAAGCACCGAAAATGCCCAGACAGCAAAATACAGGTCCATGGTGGATCAGATGGGCGTCAAACCCGGCGATCATATCCTTGAGATCGGTTGCGGCTGGGGTGGGTTTGCCGAATATGCTGCCAAAGAGCGCGGGCTGAAGGTCACAGGGCTCACCATCAGCGAAGAGCAGTTTAAATACGCCAGAGAACGCATTGAAAATGCAGGTCTTTCTGATCTTGTTACCTTCAAGCTGCAGGATTACCGCGACGAGGACGGTACCTATGACGGGATCGCATCCATCGAAATGTTCGAGGCTGTCGGCGAGAAATACTGGCCCGTTTACTTTGATACCGTGCGCGAACGTCTGAAGCCGGGCAAAACCGCCACCCTGCAGATCATCACTGTCGCTGACCGCCGGTGGCAGGTTTACAAGCGCGGTGTCGATTTCATCCAGAAATACATCTTTCCGGGCGGTATGCTGCCCAGCCCGGGCGCGCTGAAGTCACAGATACACCGGGCAGGTCTCGGGATTGAGCGCTCTGTTGAGTTTGGTCACAGCTATTCGATCACCCTGCGTCGCTGGCATGAGACGTTCAACGAACGGTGGGATCAGGTCAGTGCTATGGGCTTTGACGAGCGGTTCCGCCGCATGTGGAACTTCTATCTGACCTCCTGCGCGTCGACTTTTGAAAGCTCCAACTGCGATGTCACCCAGATTACGGTGCGCCGCCCGGGCTGAAAAATTCCCTGAAAATGCCCCGGATTAACCCTTTTTGAGCCAGCTGTGTGGAATAAACAGTGCTGACCTGCGCCCGTGTGGCGACAGGCAGGCAGTACACAGGCAGTTTCACAGGAGTGGTTATGCCAGACGCAGCAAAACTCATTGCAGGCATCCTGATCGGTTTGCTCGGGCTGATTGTGTCCTTTCAGGTCATGCCGCTGTTTCCGGAAAGCACGGCATTCGGGAACTTCGCCTATTACAATGCCTTTATCGGTCTGCTGACCGGATGGGTCGTCATGGGCAAACGCGCTGGCCGCGGCATTACGGCTGCGATCAACAACGGTTTCGGCGGCGCGCTGATGCTCGTGTTGTGGGGCCTCTTTATTCACTCGTGCTATCAGATGTTCGATCGTGCCATGGACAACTGGTACAACGGCGCCTTTGTAGCGCTGGCGGCGATTTTCGAATTCATGGCTGAATATGCCCTGATGCTGATCAACCCGCTGGTGATCTTTACCCTGATTGCCGGGGGCATCATTTCCGGGCTTGCGACAGAGTTTGCATGGCGCACCTGGCGCTGATATGCGCGCGCCATGGCGCACTCTCTCTTCTTCTTCGGAACACTCTGCCACCCACCGCTTCTTGAGGCGGTGGCCGGCAATACTGATCATCTGACACTGACGCCCGCCGCGATGCCGGGATACTCCGTGCATGCGGTGGCCGAAGGGTCGTTTCCGGCCATAGCCCTCAATGCCGGTGCGAAGGCAACAGGTATACTGGCCGAAGGTCTGCGCGACGATGATCTCGCGCGGCTGAATTATTACGAAAGCGCATTTGGTTACACGCTGGAAGACGGCACACTCGAAGGCGGCCAACGGGTGCAGGTCTACATGCCGCCAAAAAACACTCTGACCCTTCAGGGCCCCTGGCAGGTAGGCGAATGGGCGGATGCGCATGGTCGCCTCAGCGTTATTGCCGCCAGGGAAGTTATGACCTACCGGCACAGCAAAACGCCGGCGCAAATCTCGGAGATGTTCCCGATGATCAGGGCGCGGGCGTGGTCTGCCATGAACGCAGAACACAGTGTACATGGCGCGCGTACGCTCAGCGGCAGCGTGACCGTGGCGAATATGCGCCGCCCCTATGCGAACTACTTCGCGCTCGAGGAATACGATCTCTGTCACGAGCGGTTTGACGGCAGCATGACACCCGAAGTGATGCGCGCGGTGTTCCGTGCACCGGATGCCACACTTGTGCTGCCCTATGACCCGGTACGGGACCGGGTTCTGCTGGTCGAGCAGATGCGCATGGGGCCGCTGGCAAGGGGCGACCGCACGTTGTGGCAGCTTGAGCCTGTTGCGGGGCGGCTTGACCCCGGCGAAGCGCCACAGGATGCCGCACGGCGCGAGGCGCTCGAGGAAGCGGGTCTGGAGATCGGTGAGATGTTCCCTGTGGCTGAAGCCTATTGTTCTCCGGGCAACTCGTCGGAATTCTACTACATTTATGTGGGTTTTGCGGATCTGCCGGACACCGTTACAGGCACCGGCGGTCTGGCCGAGGAAGAAGAGGACATCCGTTCGCATGTCATGGCCTTTGATGACCTGATGCAGATGTGCGACCAGCTGCAACTGGCCAACGCACCGTTGATTATGTCTGCCTACTGGCTTGCACGGCACCGTGACCGGTTGCGCGCAATGGCTTGAGGTCACCGGTCTGCAGGGCTAGGTATCGGTCAGGCAGTGATAAGGGGCACATCCATGCAAGTCATGAACGATCTGGCGCAGGCTATCGGAAACACACCGCTGATCCGGCTGAACCAGGCCAGTGAGGCCACAGGATGCGAGATCCTTGGCAAGGCAGAGTTCCTGAACCCGGGCCAGTCGGTCAAGGACCGTGCCGCGCTGTTCATTATCCGTGATGCGATCGAGAAGGGCACGCTGCGTCCGGGAGGCACGATCGTCGAGGGCACAGCAGGCAACACCGGCATCGGTCTGGCCCTTGTGGGTGCATCCATGGGGTTCCGCACCGTCATTGTGATCCCCGAGACCCAGAGCGAAGAAAAAAAGGACATGCTGCGCCTGGCCGGTGCTGAGCTTATTCAGGTTCCTGCCGTGCCCTATGCCAACCCCAACAATTACGTGAAGTATTCAGGCCGGCTGGCGGAACGGCTGGCCCAGTCTGACCCGAACGGTGCGATCTGGGCCAACCAGTTTGACAATGTCGCCAACCGGCGAGCGCATGTTGAGACGACCGGTCCGGAAATCTGGGAGCAGACCGGGGGTAAGGTTGATGGTTTCATCTGTGCGGTCGGATCTGGCGGGACGCTGGCCGGTGTGGGCGAGGCGCTCCAGCCGCGCGGCGTGAAAGTTGGCCTGTCCGATCCCGAAGGGTCCGGTCTTTTCAAACTCTATACCGGCGAACAGGCGGGCGGGAATTCGATCACTGAAGGCATCGGGCAGGGGCGGATTACCGCAAATCTCGAGGGTTTCACACCCGATGTGGTCTACAAAGTGCCGGATGCCGAGGCGCTGCCCATTGTGTTCGATCTGCTGCAGAACGAAGGCCTGTGTCTTGGGGGGTCGTCGGGTATCAACATCGCCGGTGCGATGCGCCTCGCGCGCGCGCTTGGTCCGGGCCACACGATCGTGACGATCCTGTGTGATTACGGCACACGCTATCAGTCCAAACTGTTCAATCCGGAGTTCCTGCGCAGCAAAGGCCTGCCTGTGCCTGACTGGCTGGACCGGGCGCTTGCGGACATTCCGGTTGTTTTTGAGGACTCATGACGCGGTTGTCCCGGATATGCCTGACGCTGGTTCTGGTTATCTGGGCCGGTCTGGGTGTCGCACAAGGTCTGAACACAGACGAAAACCCGTTATATCCCTTCTGGGATGACTTTGCAGCGCGCGCCGAGGAGCGGGTCACAGAGGAACAGGTCAGCAATGATGAATTTGAGGAATTGCGTGCGCGCATTGTCGAATTCCGCTCAGAGTTTTCCACCCGCAGGATCGCAAATGCAGAGCGTATCAGTACGCTTCAGGCACAGATCGAAGCACTCGGGCCCGTGCCGGAGAGCGGCGAAGAACCCGGGGATATTGCCGCGCGCCGTGCCGAGCTGAACGCACAGCTCGAGACGCTGCTTGCGCCTGTTCGGGTTGCTGACGAGGCCTTCAGCCGCGCCAACGGGCTGATCGGTGAAATTGATACGATCATCCGCGAGAGACAGACCCGAAGGCTGCTGTCGCTCGGTCCTTCGCCGCTGAATCCGCTGCACTGGCCTCTGGCAATTGCGGATATGGGCCGGGTCTGGACCGACCTGCGGGACGAGATCAGTGCCCTTGGCGATCCGGTAAAGCAGTCTCAGATGCGCGACCGCCTGCCGCTTGTTCTTTTCCTGCTGGCGCTGGCCCTGACGCTGATCGTCCGGGGACGCCCCTGGGCGGGCAAGGTGCTTGGATGGCTGCGGCGCTGGGGTGGGCGCGGTTCGGGTGTCTGGAGTTTTCTGGTCTCGCTTTTCCGGATCATTCTGCCCCTGACCGGATTGCTGTTGCTGACCCACGCTATTCGCATGACCGGGATGGCAGGCAGCAGGATGGACCAGTTGCTTGAGGTCATTCCGCTCTGGGGTGCGCTTCTGCTGGGGTTCAGATGGCTGGCCGAACGGCTGTTCCCGCGCCACGAGGACGACGCTGTGATCCAGCTGTCGGATGACAACAGGTCGCGGGCGCGGATTTATATGCTCCTGCTGTCGCTGCTGTTCGTAACACGCGGCCTGCTCGAGCTGATTTTTGGTCTGGAACAGGCCGCACCGGCGTCCATTGCCGTGGCATCCTTCCCGATTGTCGTTCTGATGGCGATTGTGCTGTTCCTGATGGGGATCATGCTGCGCAGCTACCGGGTCGATGTCGACCCGGATGTGGATGAACAGGCGCGCGGCACCGGCATCGCCCGCGTATTGCGCGTGCTGGGCACCGGCATGATAGTCGTTGCTGTAACGGCACCTGTGATGGCTGCCGCCGGCTATGCCGAAGCCGGCAATGCACTGCTTTATCCCACCGTGCTCAGTCTTCTGATCCTGGGTCTGGTCATGGTACTGCAACGCTTTCTTGCAGACGTATATGGCCTGATCACAGGGCAGGGCGCCGAGGCGCGCGAAGGGCTTGTTGCGATCTTTGCGGGTTTTCTGCTGGTGCTTGCCGCGCTGCCATTTCTGGCGCTGACCTGGGGGGCACGCGTCACCGATCTGACCGAGCTGTGGACACTCTTTCTGCTGGGCTTTGATATCGGCGGGACACGGGTGTCTCCTGGCGATTTCCTGAAGTTTGCCATCATATTTGCCATAGGGTACGGGCTGACCCGCCTGATCCAGAACACGCTGCGCCAGAACGTTCTGCCCAAAACCCGCCTGGACATCGGTGGCCAGAATGCGCTGGTCTCAGGCGTCGGCTATGTTGGGATATTTCTTGCCGCAGTGCTTGCAATAACCGGCGCAGGCATTGATCTGTCAGCATTCGCGATTGTCGCCGGTGCCCTGTCTGTCGGTATCGGCTTCGGCCTTCAGAATATCGTCAACAACTTTGTGTCCGGGATCATCCTTCTGGTCGAACGGCCGATTTCGGAGGGCGACTGGATCGAGGTCGGTGGCCAGATGGGATATGTGCGCGACATTTCTGTGCGTGCCACCCGGATCGAAACCTTTGACCGTACAGATGTCATCGTCCCCAACTCTGATCTCATTTCCGGCACGGTCACGAACTACACGCGGGGCAATACCGTTGGCCGCCTGATCGTGAAGGTGGGCGTGGCATACGGAACAGATACAAAACGTGTGGATGGCATTCTGCGTGAAATCGCAGAGGAGCAGCCGATGGTGCTGAATAATCCTCCACCGAATGTCGTTTTCTCCGGGTTCGGCGCGGATTCGCTGGATTTTGAAATCCGGGTCATTCTTCGGGATGTGAACTGGATTCTGAGTGTCCAGAACGACATCAACCACGCAATCGCAAAGCGGTTCGGGGAGGAGGGGATCGAGATCCCCTTTGCGCAGCGCGATGTGTGGTTGCGAAACCCGGAGGCGCTGAAGGACGATACGTCATGACCAGAATGCTGTTTCGCGATGACCCGTATCTGAAGGAGGCCAGCGCGACGGTCACGTGCCATACGGACCAGGGCGGTATCGTCACAGACGCCTGCATATTCTACCCAACAGGTGGGGGGCAGCCAGGCGACAGTGGCTGGCTGGACTGGGACGGTGGAAGCTGTGCGGTTGCCACGACGGTCAAAGTTGAGGGCGGGAAAATCGTTCTTGTGCCCGACGACCCGGGCAGGCTCCCGCCGGTCGGCGCGACGGTAAACATGCGCCTGGACTGGGACCGGCGGTATGGACATATGCGCATTCACACCGCGCTGCACCTTTTGTCGGTCGCCATTCCTTTCGGCGTTACCGGAGGGTCGGTCGGTACGGACAAGGGGCGCCTCGATTTCGACATGGCCGAGCCGTTGACGGACAAGGACGCCACAGCAGCTGCCATCAATGCGATGATCGCGACCGATGCCCCAGTGACCGAAGACTGGATCACCGGTGAGGAACTCGACGCGCAGCCTGATCTGGTGAAAACGCTTACCGTACAGCCGCCCCGCGGATCAGGACGCATCCGGCTGATCCGCATCGGAGAGGCATCTGCGCCGACGGACCTGCAGCCTTGTGGCGGAACCCATGTTGCGCGTCTTGGCGAAATCGGCAGGGTGCGTCTGGGCAAAAGCGAAAAGAAAGGCCGGATGAACCGTCGCGTTTATCTGCATCTGGATAGCTGAAACGACATTTCAGCAGCGCGAAATTTGCCTCTTGCAAAGCACGGTGCGGGCGCGCTAAACCGCGCCAACGGAGCGGTGGCCGAGTGGTCGAAGGCGCACGCCTGGAAAGTGTGTAGGCGGGAGACCGTCTCCAGGGTTCGAATCCCTGTCGCTCCGCCATACCCCTTTTCAGTAAACCTTCAGCCGTTTCGGGCCGGAACGCCGTGGACAATGCCGTCATTGCGCGCATCACTCAGGACCCGTGCCAACGCGACGTGCTTCTCCTGCTGCAATGAGCCTCTCCCAGGGTGGTCCGGCACACTGACACGAAGATACAGTCAGATATTCGCGACATGTCTCGGGTTCTTCAGGGTGTTGTGCCGGTTCGTTCCCGCCGCCGGTTCCGCCGGACCGTGAAAAATCCGGGGGTAACCCTTTGATTCATGGCTTCAATGCCTGACACCCGCTGCGCTGAAAAAGTGTCAACTCTAGTTTACTATTTACAGTGTCAATTAGTATTGACATACTTTTGGTATCAACCGCGGTGTTCTGCAGCGCTGTTGTGGGTGTGTGGGCGTGGCCGTCCTTTTCTCCGCACGGTCGTTCTCCACTCCCCAATTCAACTATGGAGGAGATCGGATATGTCCGACGATCCAGATAAGGTCTGGCCAACAGGTCTGAACCTTAAAGAAGCTGAAGAGGTTCACAGCTACCTCATTGATGGCACCCGTGTATTCGGTGGCATCGCGCTTCTTGCACACATTCTTGTGGCGTTTTCGACGCCCTGGCTCGGCTAGGGGGTAATTAGAAAATGAACAATGCAAAGATGTGGCTTGTAGTACCCCCGGCTGTAGGGGTGCCAGTGTTTCTTGGTGCAGTTGCGGTGGGCTCTTTTGCAGTTCACGTGGCCGTGCTCAGCAACACGTCCTGGGTGGCGGACTTCCTGTCCGGACAACCCCTTGGAACCGGCGATGAAATGGCTGCGGCCACGACCATCGCTCCGGATGCTGATGTAGCAAAAGCGTCGTATGTTCTGGACCGTGCAGACGGATCCAGGGAAGTGACAGTTGTCCTGCCGGACGGGACTGTTGCGCGCGCGGTGCTTCAGACCCATGAGGTCATGGCTTCAGCGGCTCCGCCAAAAGTGATCGCCACCGATTAGGCGGTTCTATGCCCCGGGCGTCCGCGCCCGTGGGCACTTCCTCCGGAGTCCTGTGGCCGTTCTGATGATGGCGCGGTCCAGGAACCGGAAGAGCTGAGACGGGTCATATGAGCTACCGCACCTTCACTCTGCGAAAGATTGCGTCTGTCGCGCCGCGTTACCTGCCGTTTGCAGATGTCGCGACTGAAGAGGTGCCTCTTTCCCGTCTTTTACGGCTCTCACTTTTTCAGATCACCGTGGGTATGGCGCTTGTGCTGCTGGTCGGCACGCTGAACCGCGTGATGATTGTCGAGCTTGCGGTTCCTGCAACGCTTGTTGCGGGCATGCTGGCCATGCCGCTGCTTTTTGCACCCTTCCGGACCCTGATCGGGTTTCGCTCGGACAACCACCGCTCTGCCCTTGGCTGGCGGCGGGTGCCGTATATCTGGAAAGGCACGATGTACCAGTTCGGTGGTTTCGCCGTTATGCCCTTTGCACTGCTGGTCCTGTCGGGCTACGGCGAGGCCGTTGATGCGCCGCGCTGGGTCGGTCTGGGCTCTGCGGCTCTTGCATTTCTGCTGGTCGGTGCCGGACTGCATATGGTGCAGACGGTCGGCCTCGCCCTGGCGACCGACCTGGTAAAACCCAAGGACCATCCGAAAGTCGTGGGGCTGATGTATGTCATGCTGCTCTTTGGCATGGTCATCAGCGCGCTGATCTATGGCGCACTGCTGACGCATTACACACCCGGCCGGCTGATTCAGGTGATCCAGGGATCGGCGGTCGTGACGGTGGCGCTGAACCTCTTTGCGATGTGGAAACAGGAAAGCCGGAACCGGGACCGCGCGCAGGAAATGGCCAGCGCACCGCAGGTGCAGTTTGCGGATGCCTGGCGCGATCTGGTCGCCCGGCCGGGGACAATGCGCCTTCTGGCAGTCATTGGCTGCGGTACCTTCGGATTTGGCATGGCAGACGTCCTGCTGGAGCCATACGGCGGGCAGGCACTTGGTTTCTCGGTCGCCCAGACAACACAGCTCACAGCAATTTTCGCAGGCGGTACGCTGGCCGGTTTCGGGATTGCCTCGCGCATGCTGAGCCGCGGTGGTTCTGCCGTCAGACTGGCATCGGTCGGGGCTGCGACGGGTATTCCCGGCTTTGCTGCAATCATCATGTCATCCGTTCTGGGCGGTCCGGCACTTTTTGTGGCCGGGGTCCTGGCAACCGGTCTCGGGGCGGGTCTTTTCGGCCACGGAACACTGACTGCCACGATCCGCAGCGCTCCGCCAGATCAGGCCGGACTGTCCATCGGCGCATGGGGCGCGGTTCAGGCGACCTGCGCGGGCATTGGCGTGGCGCTGGCGGGCATTACCCGTGACATTCTTGTGGCAACACCGCAATTTTCGGGACTTCCGCCGCATGCGCCCTACAATTTTGTATTCATGACCGAGATTGCATTTCTCGCACTGGCCATTCTGGTGGCCGTCCCGCTGACAGTACGGCTGACCCGCGCAAAGGCCGTGCATCCTGTTGGCACCCCACAAACCAACCCGGTGGAGGCACCATGACTACGGTAATCACGCGATACTTCGACAGCGCATCCCAGGCACGTGAGGTCTGGCACGAACTTTTGCACCGGGAACGGTTTCCGCTGAGAATTCTGAGCATGCACGAGTCGGCCGACGGGCTGGTGGAAACGCTCACCGGCATGCAGATCCCGGAAAAAACGGCCAAAGCCTATCAGGACAGAATGGCAGATGGTGGTGCAGTGATCATGGTCCGGGCAGGCTACAAGCCTCTTGGCGTTGCCAAAATCACGCGCGAGCTTACCGCCCGGATGGGTGCTGCCGACATGGGCGATCTGGTTCAGGAGGCGAAAATCGCTGATGACCGGCCGCCCACCAGCAGTGTGCTGCGTGATCACCGCCATTTCCTGTACCGGCCCCGCGACCCGTACAGCACGTCACATCACATGGCTGACTGGCCGATTGGCCTGATCAGTCGCCGCAAGCCTTTCAAAGAAATGGTTTTCGAACCACACCAGCGGATGGCAAACTGGCCGATCGACCTTTTGCTGCCGGGCAACAAACGCTACGGTCGCTTCCCGTTCGATTATCTGATCCCGGGTCACAGGTTCCAGGCAAAGTTTCCCTTCGGCCACCTGGTCCGGCATGACAAACGCTATGGTCGTTTTCCCTTTGGCCTGCTCGTGCCGCATACCAGACGCTACGGGCGCTTCCCCTTCGGCTTCCTGGTGCCACATGCCAAACGCTACGGGCGGTTCCCGTTTGATCTGCTGATCAAGGGCGGCAAACGCATGGCAAGCTGGCCGTTCCCGCTGCTGATCAATGGTAAGCAGGGTAAGAACGCCCTGATCCCGGGGCACAGATACCAGGCGAAATTCCCTTTTGATCACCTTGTGCCGCACAGCAAACGATACGGGCGTTTCCCTTTTGGTTTCCTTGTGCCCCACAACCGCCGCTATGGCCGCTTCCCCTTCGGGCTGCTGGTGCCGGGCCATAAATTTATGGCGAAGTTCCCGTTTGGGCACATCGTTCCGGGACACAAACACTATGCCAAATTCCCGTTCGGTCATATTGTGCCCGGCCACAAATATATGGCCAACTTTATTCTGCCGCACACAAAGACCAAAGCAGGCTAGGTAAAAAAGACCCTGAGAGCGCCGATGACCCGGCGGTCTCAGAATGCTGTCGCTGTCGCCGTCAGGGCGACCGGATATCCGGATCATCTTCATGTTTGGCGCCGCACCGGCTCTCCGGTCCGGTGCGGCAGTTTCCGTTCCGAAATGCCATCCGCGCCGTTGCCATTGCCTGCTGGAATCGCCATGTTGGCCGGGACAGCCGCCCGGACGGGACACAGAGATGTCTGCAGGCTCCGGCCGGACAAATGATCCGAAAACAGCAGGGTTGCAGATATGAGATACGAAAGACCGGAAAGCCTCGATCAGGCTTCCGCGATGCTCGCCGCCGAGGCTGGCATCGCCCGCATTCTGGCCGGCGGCACGGATGTGCTGGTGCAGATGAAATCAGAGGTCGTAGAGCCGGATCTGATTGTTGATCTCAAGCATCTTGATGGTATGCGCGATATCCGCGCCGAAGACGGCGGATTTCGCATTGGTGCGGCGGTCTCGGGCGCTGAACTGAACGAGCATGAAGGCGTTTGTGCGCTCTGGCCTGGTGTCGCCGAAGCGCTGGACCTTATCGGGTCAACGCAGGTGCAGGGGCGGGCCACGATGATCGGCAACCTGTGCAACGGCTCGCCTGCGGCAGACAGTGTGCCTGCGCTCTTTGCTGCTGACGCCGTGGTGCGCGTGCACGGACCCGAAGGTGTTCGCGATGTGCCGGTGCAGGAAATCCCCAAAGGGCCGGGGAAAACATCGCTCGGTCGTGGCGACATTATCACGTCGGTGTTCCTTCCTGCGCGCCCGGAGGGTTCGGGCGATGCCTATCTGCGGTTTATTCCGCGCACAGAGATGGATATCGCGGTGGCCAGCGCCGGCGTCAGCCTGACGGTGGACGCAAACGGTGTGATCACGACGGCCCGCGTCGCGGTGGGAGCTGTCGCGCCGACAGTACGCCTGGCAGATGCTGCAGCCGATGCCATCGTCGGAACCGACCTGAACGCGGGTGCTGTCACGGCGCTCAGAGCCGCGGTTGAGGCCGTATGCAGCCCGATTGACGACAAACGGGGTACGGTTGCGTTCCGGACCAGCACGGCGGGTGTTCTCGCGCAAAGAGCGGCAGCGGTCGCCTATGACCGGGCCCGGGGGTAATCCATGAAAAAAATACATGTTTCGACAACGATTAACGGTGATGAGACCGAATTTGTCTGCGCCCCGGACGAGACATTGCTGGATGTGCTGCGCGACAGGCTGATGCTGACCGGCGCGAAAGAAGGCTGCGGTACTGGCGACTGCGGGGCGTGCAGCGTGACAGTGAACGGGCGTCTGGTCTGTTCCTGCCTGATGCTGGGGGCCGAAGCCGAAGGGACCGAGATTGGCACCATCGAGGGGATGGCCGATGGCGATAACCTGCACGTGCTGCAGCGGGTATTCATCGAAAAAGCCGCCCTGCAATGCGGGATCTGCACGCCGGGCATTCTGGTGGCCGCCCGGGCGCTGCTTGAGAAAAACCCTGATCCGACAGAGACAGAGATCCGTTTCTGGCTGGCGGGAAACCTGTGTCGCTGTACCGGATATGACAAGATTATCAAGGCAGTACAGATCGCAGCTGAAGAGATGAGGAGCGCGTAAGATGGCATTTGATGCAGGACAGGAGCGCCGGTTCAAAGTTGTGGGTCAGCGGGTAGAGCGGCCTGATGGCATTGAGAAGGTCACCGGCAAGGCGCTTTACGGTGCGGACATGACGGCGCCGGGCATGCTTTTTGGCCGCATTCTGCGCAGCCCGCATGCGCATGCGCGGATTGTGTCCATCGACACCTCGGCTGCCGAAGCGCTCAAAGGCGTCAAGGCCGTCGTGACAGGCGCTGACCTTGTGCATCCGGAGGATGAGGGGCTCGCGGATATCGCGGACAACTGCCTGGCGGGCGAAAAGGTGCTCTATGATGGTCACGCTGTCGCGGCAGTTGCGGCGGTGGACAAGGCAACGGCGCGTGACGCGATCCGCCTGATCCGTGTCGAATACGAGGTTCTGCCCCATGTGACCGACGTTGATGCTGCGATGGCGCCCGACGCACCTGTAGTGCAGAGCGGCCGCGCGGACGAATCCGTTGGCGAGGGCTTTTCGGAAAACGTCACCAGCCATTTTGAGTTCGGTCACGGCGATCTGGACGCAGGTTTTGCCAAAGCAGACCGCATCATCGAACGCAGTTTCACAACGGCGGCGACGCACCAGGGCTACATCGAGCCGCACGCCTGTCTGGCCTCGATGGGCCCGGACGGCCGGGGCGATCTGTGGTGCTGCACCCAGGGGCAGTACAATGTGCGCAGCATATGCTCGGCCCTCATGGGGATGGACGCAAGCCAGCTGCGCGTCACTGCATCAGAGATCGGCGGCGGTTTTGGCGGCAAAACAACCGTCTTTATTGAACCTGTCGCGCTGGCGCTGTCGCGCAGATCGGGCCGGCCGGTCAAAATCGTCATGACCCGCGAGGAAGTGTTTCGCGCAACCGGTCCGACCGTGTCGTCATCCACGGACGTCAAAATCGGTATGACAAACGAAGGGCGCATCACCGCCGCACAGGCAAAGTTGCGCTATCAGGGCGGGGCGTACCCCTGCGGCACCGTTGAGTTCGGTGCTCAGTCTGCTTTTGCGGCTTATGATCTGGAAGCGGTGCAGACGCTGGGCTGGAACGTCATGACCAACCGCCCCAAAGAGGTCGCGTACCGGGCACCCGGCGCACCGATGGCCATCTATGCGGTTGAAAGCGTTGTGGATGAACTCTGTCAGGAACTGGGCCTTGATCCGCTGGACACGCGTCTGCTGAACGCGGCGCGCAAGGGGACACTCTCGTCCTATGGGCCCACGTTCAACGAGATCGGTCTGGTGGCGACGCTGGAGGCTGCAAAAGCCCATCCGCATTACAGCGCGCCGCTGGGAGAAAACCAGGGCAGGGGCCTCTCCTGCGGTTTCTGGTTCAACTTCGGCGGCAACACCTGTGTGTCGCTGAACATCAACTCTGATGGGACTGTCGGTGTGGTCGAGGGCAATCCGGATATCGGTGGCTCGCGCGCGTCGATTTCGATGATGGCAGCCGAAGAGCTTGGCATCCCGTATGAAAAAGTGCGCACCGTGATTACGGATACAAATTCGCTGGGCTTCAATGATGTGACCGACGGCAGCCGTGTGACATTCGCTGTGGGGCTTGCAACGATCGAAGCGGCACGTGCGGCGATCCGTGAAATGTGCGCAAGGGTTGCGAAAATCTGGGATATCGACGAAGAGGCGGTCATATGGGAGGACGGTTATGCGCGTCCGTCGGGCCCCAACGCCGGTGATTTTGAGCCCATGAGTATTGCCGAGATTGCAGCTCTGGCCGACAACACGGGCGGTCCGATTGCGGGCCACCACGAGATCAATGCAGATGGTGCCGGCGTCAGTTTCGGTGTGCATCTTGTTGATACCGAGGTGGATCCTGAAACCGGCACCACCAGAGTGCTGCGTTACACGATTTTCCAGGATGCGGGCAAGGCTGTGCACCCTGACTATGTCGAAGGGCAGATGCAGGGAGGTGCCGTGCAGGGGATCGGCTGGGCGCTGAACGAGGAATATATCTACGGCGAGGATGGCCGGTTGCAGAACCCGGGTTTTCTTGACTACCGCATACCCGTCGCCTCGGATCTTCCGCCGATTGAGACGGTGATCCTCGAAATTCCAAACCCTGGTCACCCCTACGGTGTGCGCGGTGTGGGTGAGACACCGATCGTTCCGCCACTGGCCGCGATCGGCAACGCTGTTTCCCGGGCAACCGGCGTTCGTCTGACTGACCTGCCGATGTCGCCGCCACGCCTGCTGAAAGCGCTCAGTGCAAAGGCCTGAGCCGTGGTCAGGGTAAAACTCTGGGGATCGCTGCGCAGTCTGGCAGATGGCCAGGAAATCGTTGAGGTTGAGGCCAGTAATCTGCGGCAGGTTCTCGACCAGCTCGAGGCAAAGCACCCCGGCCTGAAACCCCGGATCAGGCGGGGTGTGTCCTTTGCCCTGGATGGTGTGATCTACCGCGATGCCTGGTTCACAAAGGTGGACGACAACAGCGAACTGGTGCTGATGCCTTATATGGTCGGCGGCTGAAACGCTTTCTGCAGGATGTGACAGGCTGATCCGTTTCCGGACGCAGGTTTTTTCTGTCAAATCAATGGGGCAGGGGATATGCCTGTTGTAAAGACAGGGGGCATCTATGAAATTTGCGCTGATTCCGATTTTTACCGCAATCTGGACTGTTGCCGCGACGGCGCAGGACACGCCGGGCCAGCCGCCGCGGCCAGCCAAGGTGATCACCGTAGAAGAAAGCGCCAGAGTAATCGAACGGCGCTATCCGGCCATCGTGCAGTCTTCTCAGGAGGCGGTCCTGTCTTTCAAAGTGTCTGGCGAGGTGGTCGAACTGCCGGTGCGTGGGGCCATGAACGTGTCGAGGGGGGATGTGATCGCAAAGCTCGACCAGCGTGCGTTTACTGAAGCAGTGGCGCAACTGGAAAGCCAGCGGGATCAGGCGGTTGCCCAGCTTCAGATCCTGCGCAGTGGCGCGCGGGACGAAGAAGTTGCAGCTCTGGAGGCTGATGTTTCAGCCGCTCAGGCACAGGTCGATCAGGCGCAGGACCAGCTTGAACGGACACGTCAGCTGGCCGAACGCGGCGTGGTCTCGGAAGCGCGGCTGGAACAGGATGATGCCGCAGCACAGGTCGCCCGTGCCGCACTGCAGGCCGCACTGGAACAGCTTGCCATCGGGCGGGCCGGGGGGCGCGAGGAGGACATTGCAGCTGCCGAAGCGGTGATCCGCGGGCTTGACAGCCAGCTGCGCACAGCGCGCGACAACCTTGATGATGCCACATTGCGCGCACCGTTTGACGGCATCATTGCGCGGCGGGACATCGACAACTTCACCAATGTTTCAGCCGGCCAGAGCGTTGTACTGCTTCAGGCGCTGGACACCGTTGATCTGGCATTTGATGTGCCCGGTCCCGATGTTCTGATCTGGAGTTCGCGCGAGAATGTGAATTCGCAGGTACTGCTGGAGGCGCGCCCGGGCCAGGCCATACCGTCTGAACTGGTCGAGTTCTCGACACAGGCGGATCTCGGCACACAGACCTATCGGGCGCGCGTCGGCATCACGGTTCCCGAAGGTGCGCAGGTGCTGCCCGGTATGGTCGGCACCGTGATCGTATCGACCGACGAAGAGGTCTCTGCCCTGATCCGCATCCCGTTTTCCGCCGTCGGGACCGAAACCGATGCCAGCACATTTGTCTGGATCGTCGATGAGAATGATCAGTCCGTTGCAGCGCGCCCCGTCACGCTGGGCGACGTTGAAGGCGATGAAGTGGACGTGGTCGACGGCCTTTCGCCCGGAGAAACCATCGTGACGGCGGGGGTTTCCTATCTGCGGGAGGGCGCGGTGATCCGGCCGGTTTCCCGGATCGGGGAATAAGCACATGGATCTTGCCCGCTTCGCTATTGAAAAGCGCCTGATCTCGGCGCTGGCTACGGTTCTCATCCTGCTGGGTGGATATTTCGCCTATACAGCCCTGCCGCGCTTTGAGGACCCCGAGTTCATCATCCGCCAGGCTCAGATCATCACGCCTTATCCCGGTGCCAGTGCCGAGGAGGTCGTCGGTGAGGTCACCGAAGTGGTGGAGAACGCGCTCCAGCAGCTTTCCGGTGTTGATGAGGTCACATCCGTATCCTCGCCCGGGCGCAGTACAGTCAAGATTGAGTTCACAATTGCCTCGACCAAGACACGTGATCAGCTGGCGCAGAAATTCACACAGATGCGCGCCAAGATCAGTGATATTGCCGGGGATCTGCCGCCCAACGCCCTGCCGAGCATTGTTTATGACGATTTTGGCGATGTTTATGCGCTCTATTTTGCGATTGTCGGAGACGACTATTCGCTGAGCGAGCTTTATGAATACGGCAAGGATCTGCAGCGCGACCTGGTGACAGTTGATGGCGTATCCAAGGTGGTCCTGAGCGGCGTTCAGGAAGAAGTCATCTATGTTGAATATGCACCAGCGCGTCTGATCGAACTGGGGCTGGCGCCTTCGCAGATCGCCAACCTGCTGGAGGGTCAGAACCTCGTGACGCCTGGCGGGTCAGTACAGGCCGGGCCTGCCCGGCTGACTGTACGCGCGCCGGCCGCTGTGGATTCCATCCAAGCCATCGAGAATCTTGTGATCGCAAATCCGCAGAACGGCGCAACTTTCCGCCTGTCTGACATCGCAGAGGTATCGCGCGGGTTTGTCGAGCCCGCAGCAAGCCTGCTCTATCGCAACGGGCGGCCCGCGATCGGTCTCGGGGTGTCCAATAATATTGGCGGAAACGTCGTGAACATGGGCGATCTGGTCAAGGAGCGCATGGCCGAACTGATCTCCGAGCGGCCCATCGGGATGGATGTCGAGACGATCTCTGACCAGTCCTCGTCGGTTCGGGTGTCGGTCAATGACTTTGTGATGAACGTGGTGCTTGCGCTGGCCATCGTCGTGGGCACGCTGCTTATCTTCATGGGGCTGCGGTCGGGCATCCTGATGGGAGGTATTCTGCTGATCACTGTCGCGGGCACGCTTCTGGGAATGTATCTTTACGGCCTCGATATGCAGCGGATCTCGCTGGGTGCTCTGATCATTGCGCTTGGCATGCTGGTGGATAACGCGATTGTGGTGGTTGAGGGAACGCTGGTACGTGTTCAGGCCGGAGAAAGCCCGGAGGATGCATCCATTGCGGTTGTGAACCAGACAAAATGGCCGCTTCTGGGCGGTACGATTGTCGGCTTTCTGGCCTTTTCGCCGATCGGTTTTTCACCCGATAACACCGGAGAATACGCAGGCAGCCTGTTCTGGACTGTCAGCATTGCCCTGCTGTTTTCCTGGCTGGTCGCCATCTGGCTGACGCCCTATTACTGCACGTTGCTGCTCAAACCCGGAAAGGAGACGGAAAAGGGTGAAAACATCATCCTGCGTGGCTACCGTGTCTTTCTGAACAGGGCCATCCGGATCCGCTGGATCACTGTCGCCATCGTTGTGGGCCTTTTTGCTTCTGCTCTCGCGATGTTCTCGCAGGTGCCGCCCGGCTTTTTTCCCGCCTCTACGCGTGAGCAGTTCGTGGTCGACTATTTCCTGCCCGAAGGTGCGGATATTTCCGTTACTGAGGCGAACATAAGTGAGATCGCGGCTCATATCCGTGAACTCCCGGGTGTGACAGGAACGAATACCACAATCGGGCAGGGGCATACCCGCTTTATGCTGACATACGAGGCTGCCGACGCAAGCTCTGCCTATGCGCAGATCCTTGTCGATGTAGAGGAATTTGCGCAGATCGCCGGTCTTGTCAGCGAAGTCCAGCCCTGGATCGACGAAAATTTCCCGGCAGCAAACGCAAAGGTCTGGAAGTTCATGCTCGGCCCCGGTGGCGGTGCCAAGATCGAAGCGCGTTTTTATGGAAATGATCCGGCCGTCCTGCGCGATCTTGCCGCTCAGGCCAAACAGGTTATGGCGGATTATGGTGCAATTGCCATCAAGGATGACTGGGGCGAGCTGCGCCCTGTGATCAGGCCGGTTATCAATACCGAAAACGCACGGCGTCTGGGGCTGACCCAGGGCGAGATTGTTTCAGCGATCTATGGCCATATGAACGGTACGCGTATCGGCACCTACCGCGAGGCGGAAGAGCTGCGTCCGATCATTATGCGGCCCTTTGAACCCGAGCGTGACGATGCAGCACGCCTGCAGGACGTACAGATCTTCAGCCAAGTCGCCGGTACTTATGTGCCTGTGGCGCAGGTCGTCGACGAGTTCCGGCTCGTCTATGAGGCCGGAAATCTGCAGCGGTTTGACCGGCAGCTGGGTATCACGGCGCAATCGGACAATGCGGAGGGCGTTCTGTCGGGCGATCTGTTTGAACAGGTGCGCGGACCGATCGAGGCAATAGAACTGCCACCCGGGTATACCATGAGCTGGGAAGGCGAATACGGCAGCAGTGCCGAGGCCAACGAAGGTCTTGCCGCGACAATGCCGCTCGGATTTGGTGCAATGATCATCGTGGTGTTGTTGCTCTTCAATGCCATGCGTCAGCCACTTATCATCTGGCTGACGGTGCCTCTGGCGCTGATTGGCGTGATCTGGGGGCTGGCATTGTCCGGTACGGCCATGGAGTTCATGGCGATCCTCGGCGTGCTGTCTCTTGCGGGCATGCTGATCAAAAACGCAATCGTGCTGATCGATGAGACCGACAGTCAGATCGGCCAGGGCAAAGAACGCCTGCAGGCCGTTGTGGATGCCGCGGTCAGCAGGGTGCGGCCTGTGGCGCTTGGCGTTCTGACCACTGTGCTGGGGGTGATCCCGCTGTTGTGGGACCCGTTCTTCAAATCACTGGCCGTGGTGATCATCTGTGGTCTGAGCTTTGCGACGATCCTGACCCTGATCGTTGTGCCGACGCTCTATACGATCTTTTTCCGCATCCCGCCGGCCTCCGGAGAGAAAAGCACACCAGCCGGGTAATAAATCGGGCTCAGGCCAGCTGCTGCCAGGCCTGCAGGGCCTTCAGCGCTGCTGTCTGCGGCGCGCGGACGGCAAACCCGGCCTGCGCCGTGCCGTGCAGGACGGTGGCATCGCGGTTGTCGTCCGGCACAATTATTCCGCGCGGTGAGCCGCCACGGGACCGGGCGCGAAAGGCCTGTGCGACCTGAGCGAGCACTTCATTCTGCGGGCCGGATGGGGCGGCGGCATCGTCTCCCCAGCAGAAGACGGCGCTGGCAACCGGTTTCAGACAGGCAAAGAGCAGCTTTTCCCTGCTCATGATCCGCAGGGGAAGGGTGGATATGTCAGCGGCCGGAATGCCGCCGGTTACGGGCACAGTTTCCGCGGGTCGCCCGAGACAGGTCAGCTCAAGGATGCCGGGACGGGACAGCGCAGCCACCAGTGCGGATGGCATATCACCGGTGGCCACATCTGAGATGGACATCAACATGCCGCTGGCCGCGATAATCTGTGTTGGTTTTTGTGCGCCTGAACTGATTTCAAACGCACGGGGCAGTATGGTCTGCCCGGCGAGAGAGGCAATGCGGTTCAGTCGCGACAGCAGGTCAGCCGGCAGTGTCTCTGCCCCGGACACAGTCGCGCCGGTGGCGTCAAAAAGCCTCTGCAGATCGTGTGACAGTGCCTGCTGCACTGGGGGCGGGAACGGTACGTTCACTGGTCTGCACCGTCCAGGTCCCGGGCCGCAATGCGTGTTTCCGAGAGGATATCGATAAGGCCATACCGGCCAGAGGCCGGGTTCTGGACACAGGTCAGATCGGTCCCTTCGCTGCCGTGCCTGACACAGATCTGATTGCACTGTGCATCAAAAAGAATAACCGTCTGCGCATCCGGAACTGCGATACCGGCCAGGGCAAAGCCATCGGATGCCCGTACTGTCAGTGCATCCAGGCGGTCCTGGCTTACAGGCGTATGTGCTGCGCTGGTCAGGGGCTGGCATGTGCCGAGATCAGCAAACATCGCCACGTCGCATGGGGCGCACCTGTCTCTGAGAGCCGTCATTATGTCATCCGGTGTCCGGGCCTGGCGGGGCATTACCATGTTACTCCGCGGCTCCGGACCACTGCTGCCGTTCGGCGCGTTGGCGGTTGGCAGAACGCGCGCTCAGGCGGACGCGGCGTGGGCGGACAACGCCATCGTCAGGGACGTCAGACACCTCTTCCGGCTCTTCGGTATCGCTCATCGCGTTGTCCCGTTCGATCGCTGCAAAGACCTCGTCTGTTGCTGTTTCGCCCTCTTCCAGAAGAGGCATGTCGGGCGCAGAGCGCATAAGGATCTCAATCAGGTGCTCACAGAATGCCGCGACACCGCTGGTTGCCCAGACACCGACATCTTCTTCGGCATTCAGCGCTTCAAGCAGGCTGACCGGAAAGATCTCTGAAAAAAGTCCGTCCGTTTCGCGCCTGATGCGTGTCAGAACACGGTCACGGTCGCGCGGGGTACGGAGCTTGTCGTACTGGGTGACCAGAAGCAGGTTCTCATACCGGGTGCGGTTGCGGATCGCCTCCCAGATCGCGGCCTCAGACTGGCGCCAGGCCTGGGTCGCATGCGTGCACCAGACCACATGGTCCGCTTCGCCAACGACCGTTTCCCACATATTGCGTGGCATGTTCGGATCCGAGATGCCTGGCATGTCAATGAGATCACACAATGCAAGCGTGTCGGCCTCCATCGTCACATGGATATAGCGCGTGTCGTCAAAGGAGACGTCATCGAGCGCATTCAGGGATACTTCGGTGCGCTGACCTTCCATGTCCACGACCGCAGCGCCAGGCGCACCATAGGTCATCAGCACAGGGGGCAGACGCGTCGCCGTTACGCGCATGGGCAGTGGCGCGCGCCCGAGCAGGATATTGCACAGAGTGCTCTTGCCGGCGCTGAATTCGCCCATCAGGGCCACGCGTGGTTTGCGGCCCGTTGGTTCCGGCATGAGGGTGTCGGCGGGGATGTCAGTCATTGCGCTGCATGCCTCACATTTTCCGGATCGGCAGAGAGCTTCTCAAATTCTGCCAGCAGGTCATCGATCGCGCGGGTTTTCTCCGCTTCATCTGCGCCAAGGCAAAGTGTTTCCAGCCCGTCCTTGTCTCCGCGGCTGTCGCCGATCTCGTAAAGAATATCGCGGTTCTGAGACATCAGTGTCTCGAGCACGGATTGCAGTCGCGCAGTGACATCAATGGTATGGCCGGTTTTGAGGTTCTCCATGAACTCCCGGGTTTCCGCCGAGATCAGGTCCTGGAACTGACGGGCAAAGGCCTTGTAACCCCGGGTACGCCGCCACCAGCTGGTCAGCCAGCCTTCGCGGAAATCCAGGGCGATGCTACCGGCAATGCCAACCGGTGCCGGCAGGTCCGGTGTGTCAGGCACAGACAGGCGCACGCCCTCCACCGCCTTGCCGAAAGCACGGAAATAGAATTCTGCGATATCAGTCACGGCATCGGTATAATGCCTGTGCGCTGCAGCTCTTGCCCGGGTTTCGTAAACAGACGCCGCAGAGCGCAGCCGGCTGCGCAGACCGTCAGGGCTGAAACGCCAGGGCTGTTCCGGGCCGTAGTTTTCCAGATGGCGCACGAGCGCTGATGACGCGTTGTGCAGAAAGCCCGCATGCGCCCGGTCTGCGCGTTCGCGGAAACCATCCGTCAGTGTGCTGAGCGTTCTGGCCATTGCCTCTGTGTGCCGGTCCACCAGGCTGTCCAGCTCGCGGCGGATATCCTGCATGGTCATCCCCTCGGCCTGTGCCTCGCCGGAAATCCTGACTTTGTTGGCGGCCTGCTGGCCACTTGCCACAGTGCCGGCATCGGAAGCGACCCGGCGCAGGAGTGCGTTGCCGGTGGTGCCGGAAATCTGCGCGGCAATCGCGGCCTGCAGCGCGGGCAGGCCCGATGCCTGCCACGCCGTTTCCGACAGTGTCTCGCCGGGTGGCACCGCACCGCGCTGCGCCAGAATCCCCGGACGGTCGCTGTCCGGAACGTCTCCTGACAGAGCCAGATGCGCCCAGAGCGCGCTGCCAAAAAGAATTGCGGCGTCCTCTGGTCCGCTGTTTCGGGACAGAACCTTGCGAATGCTCTGTTCAATCTGCGGAATCTCGTTCTGCGGATCTGACAGCTCGTCGCACCGGTTCACAAAGATGAGCACATCGCGGGAGGGCATCGCCGAGATCAGGCGGATCAGTCCCATATCCACCGAACTCAGCGCCTGGTGCGCTGACAGAACAACCACACAGAACCGGCTGGACCGGACCGCGTTGATCGTGACCTGCTCGCGCATCATGAATGTGTCATTTACCCCCGGAGTGTCCCGCAGACACATCGGCACGGGGGCGGACGGGCTTTCCAGCCACAGGTCCGCAGAGCGGGTTATGTCCGCAAAGCGGCCTTGTGTTTCCTTCGGGTCGCCAGAGGTGCCGTCCAGGTCATCGCCGAGGCAGATATACCGTTCGAGCAGTTCCGTGTCGAAACTGTCGTAATCGTGCTTCTGCCCCAGAAGAAGTTCGAATTTCCGTCCCAGACGTCGTTTCGATTTCTCGCGCAGGGCCGTGACCTGGGCGCGGATTTTTTCCTGTTCCTCCTCGGCGCCTGCACGTTCGGCAAGTTCGCCAAGACGACCACCTTTCTGAATCAGGCGATCCCATTCCGCCTCTTTCATCAGCTGAAAACTGGCGTTTCCGACACAACGGGTCCCGCCGGGCCGGATATGCAGCGAGGTTACCACCGACGTCCAGGGGTTCACATCAGCAGGCAGCAGATCAGGCCAGCCTGCCATGGCGTTCACCAGCGTTGTCTTGCCGGACTTTACCTGACCCAGAAATGTCACGGCCGGTTCAAAACCCCCGAGGTCCTTTTCCAGGCGTGCTATCGGCTTTTTGGCCGAGGTGCCGGCCAGTCTGGCAAGTTGTGCTACTGCGCGGGACAGCTGCTCATGCCGTACGGCAAACTCCACAAACGCATCAGGCGCCTCCGGCAGAAACCCGTCCGGCCCCGTTGTTGTTTCGGTCTTTTGTTCATCTGTCTGCGGCGTATCGGTCATACTTGGGTGCCCGGGAGCTTTCTGGTTTCAAAAACAGGTATTGAATCGGATTTGTTCTGTATTTGAAACAAAATCTACGCAGCAGTCCGGGCGTTCATGTGTTGGAAATGTGGCGACCATCCGGCATTGTTTCCGGATTTCGGGCTTTAAGCGTAAACGCGGCCGGATAGTTCCCGGCTGAGTTGCAAAAGAAGAGCAACAGCATTGCGTGCAGCAGAATCGGTGCTTTCCGCGCAGAACCGCTGCATATAAGCAGCGGCGTCTTCGGCTTCGGCGCGCAGGCGTACCGCGCCAGAGCCCTCGGGCGGATCGGCGGGTAACGTGGCAACCAGGTCTGAGACTGCAATCCTGCAGGTTGTCAGCACTCGGGCCCTGTCGGCACAATCTGAGCCTGCAGTCAGTCGCGCCAGACCGTTTTTCAGTGCGTTTTCGGCAGCGTCCGGGATGGCCCCCTGGACGCTGGTCTGCGCGGCGCTGATCTGATCCAGCAGCGCCTGAGCTCTGATCATGTCAGACTGCCGGGCAAGGCGGATAATCCGCGCAACATCGTCCAGTATCGCCTGGCCGCCTGATCTTCTGAGAATGCCGTAGGTGTCCCCGGCGTCTGCCGCGATCCCGGCACGATGCGCCACCAGCGGGTAGACGCCCATGAAATCAGCGCCTGCCGTTTCGCGTGCCTGTGCAAGCACAGTGGTCAGTCTGCCAGCAGCGTGCAGCCTGTCTGCCATGGTGATTACAAACAGGCTGTTGTCTTTCAGGTGATCCGGCAGATGTTGCCACAGGCCGGCACGTGCCACCCCCGCGCCTGAACACCAGAGCAGAATATCCGTCCGGGGCGCGATCATGTCCAGCAGGTCGCGGGCCATGCCCGGTTGATCGGACAAACAGATTTCTGTCAGACTGCGCTGTCTGAGGCGCGCGTCGGAAAGGGCAAAACGCAGCCGCATGGCCTGTTCCGGCAGAGTAAAATCATCACTCACGCCGTCAAAGGAAACGATTTCGCCGGTACTGTATTCGCAGGTTATCTTTTCCTGAGCTGCCCAGACGGTTTCTGTGATGGTCAGACCATCGGTCCGCGGCATGACATTGCCGCCGACCAGCATGTTTGCAACCGAGGTTTTTCCGCTGCCCCGCGTTCCGACCACGGCAATACGGACCGGACGTTCGAGGCTCGTGATCAGTCTCTGAGCAGAGGCGCGCTGCGTGTCGGAAAGCCCTTCGGATTTCAGGATCGTGCGCAGGGCTTCAGTAATTTCTGTCGCCATTTTTCCGTCTTTCAGAGCAGGGCCTGCGCCTGAGCGCGCCCGATCACCTGTTTCTTTTCACCATGCAGGTTCAGAAATATCCGCCGCGTTGCGACCCGGACCGGAGGGTCCTGACGCCGTGCACGGGGGTCCGAGACGCGGATCGTGCACAGCGCGATATTGTCCTGTTCCGGATCCTGCAGATCAAGAACGGCCTGCATCAGACGGTCCGTGATTTCAGACGCCGGGCGGAAGCGGTTTTCAAAAATCACCCGCGCGATCTGCACATCTGTCAGATACTGAAGCCCGTCGCTGGCCGCGACGATGATGTCGTCATGGCGCAGTTCAACCGGGACTTCACGACAGTCCACCTGCGGAATCCTGTTTCCCATCAGAGCGGATGTCAGGCAGTTCCGGTCCGGGTGCAGGTCCGCCAGTTCCTGCGACAGGGCGCCCTCATCCACGCGGTCCTGAAGCTGCTGGCCCAGAGAGTGCTCTTCGTTCAGGCGGAAAAGATGCTGTCCCCGGAACAGGTAGAGCGGGCTGTCTCCGACGGAGATCCAGTAGAGCTGATTGCCTGAAATGACCGGCGCTACAAGCGTTGCGCCCATACCGGCTGTTTCAGGAAACTGCCGGATATAGGTCGCAAGACAGTCATTGGCGCCGTCGGTTGCGCGGCGCAGCAGACTGCCGATGTTCTCACCGGTGGCTGACGGATCGCCGGCCTGCATTTTCAGTTCACTGAAGACTTCCGTAACGACGACCTTGCTGGCGACATCGCCCGCGGCATGCCCACCCATTCCGTCCGCCAGAACAGCGAAACCGAGGTCCGCACCGGCAGTGAAATCTACCGCAAGAGTGTCTTCCTGACAGGCGCGGCGGCCCTGGTTGACTGCCGGGGCCGCATCGCAGAGAAACCTTTCCGTATCAGGCATATCTGGCGTCTTTTTGATCTTCATCGTTCCAGGAAAACGCCTCGCCGCAAAGCGTAACAAGGCGGAGCGTCGTCTCGCCGATACGGATCAGGTCACCATTGGAAATCGTTTCTGTGCTCAGCAGTGGTTTGTCGTTGAGACGCACCAGGTTTGCCTTGCCGCTGTGCCCGATGAAAAAGCTGTTCTGCTCTGCATCATAGGCAACCGATACGTGGTTTTCGCGGGAAATTGCGTTGTCACCGAAATTCAGTGCAACAGTCTGATCATCTGCGCGGCCGATGCGGGACACGCCGTCCTGCAGGGTAAAGGATGCACCGCGTCCGGGTCCGGACACCACAACCATCCAGGCAACGGGGAACCGTGCCTGACCGCTGCGGGCCGCTTTCTCAATTGGGTCGAGGGCTGTATCGCTGTCGGTTGCAAAGCCCAGCAGGCGCGTTTTGACACGGCCGGAACTCTGAGCAGTACGGCCCGGCGTCGGAGCCGGCATTTCCAGCAGATCCGCGCTGTCAGACTCTGTCACCGCCTTTGGTTCCGGCGCGGTCCCGGGCGCTGTCGGGATGGCACGGGCGGCCGGGCGGTCACTCACCATCGCGCGCCGCATTTCGGCCAGCGAGGCCAGTGACGTCGCGGGGCCGTTTTCGGTTTCGTCCTCGTATGCCTCCCAGTCGTCAGAAGTTGCTTCTTCCTCGAGGGTCATTTCCTCGTTGTCTCCGGCAAGGTGACGCTCTGAGAAGAGCCGGTCCATAGGATCGTCAGACTGCGGCTCTGTGTCAGCATCCAGAGCCTCAGTTACGGCACGGCGTGCAGCTTCCAGCGTCATTTCATCCTCAGAGTCATCCGCAAACGATGTTTCGTCCTCTTCGTCCCATGCGTCGTCGTCCCAGGTGCCGGCTCCATACTGATCATCATCATGACCCGGTGTCAGATCATCATCACCGGGCAGATCTGTGCCGGATGTCTCCAGGTACTGGCCCAGATTAAGTGCTGCGGGTGATGTTTCCGCCGCTTCGTACTCGGGGGCGAAATCCAGCTGGTTTTCTTCTGCTGGCATGGAGGCGCTCACCGGTCCGGTGTTGCGCTTTTCATTGATAATATCGCGGATAAATTTCATCGGTTTCTCCGTTTTCAGTCTGTTCTGCTCAGGTTGTTTTACTGCTCATGCAGCGGGATACGATTTTGCCCAGCAGAGATTTTCTGGGGGCTTGCTGAACCTGTTCCTGCGGTTCCGGGGCAGGGGCTTCTGCCGCTTCAACCAGGGGGGCTGAGGTCATGGCCTGCTGCTCCTGCTCCTGAAGCCAGGCATCGACATCGTCGATCGGGTTGCCAAAGATATCGACCACCGTGCGCGTCACCGGCACAGTTTCAGTTTCCTCCGGGGCAGATTTCGCTTCGGCTTCGGCACGCAGAGCCGGCTCAATCTCGGTGTTGATCTGTGTGACGAGTTCCGAGATCCGTGTTTCCAGCATCGGATCCGTGGGCACCGGCGTCGTGCGTGCAGGCGTGGAAGATCCGGTGCCTTCAAGAGCCGCACGCCAGGCGTCGGCTGAACGAAAGCGGTCAGCCTGGGTGATCTGCATCGCCCGGTCGATGGTTTCGAGCAGGCGGGCGTCAAACGCCGGAGCGTTTCCGGCCAGTGGCACAAGTGGATCACTGTGACCCATTGCAACCGCACGCAGGCGCGTCTGGCAGTCAGGTGCGGTTTCTCCCGAAATGATGCGAAAAAGCGTTGCGCCGAGAGCATAAAGATCACTGGAGAAATCGTGCTCGGCGCCGGGCGTGTAAAATTCATGCGGGGAATACCCATCCTTGACGGCAATCATCCGCGATTTCCCGTTCTCGCTGATACCAGCGGGTTCGCTGGCGGCGCCAAAGTCAATCAGTGTGACGTGGCCCTGATCGTCCACCAGTATGTTGTCCGGAGAGATGTCCCGGTGCAGAACGGCGTGGCTGTGGGTATAGGTCAGTGCACGCAGCATCTGCTCCAGTATGCTGCTGACAAACGCCGGGGTCAGACGTTCCGGGTGGGTTTCTGCCAGATCAATCAGGTCATCGCCGGCCACCAGGTCGAGAGCCATATAAGCGGTGTTGTTTTCTTCAAAAACCTGGTGCACGCCGACGATGTTCGGGTGCTCCAGCTTTGCCATGCGGCGCGCTTCGAGCACGAACTGGCGGCGCACAGCATTCAGAGCGCGGTCGAAACGGGTGTCGACCGGTTCGACGATCCCGGCAACGCGGCGGCACATATCGGTTGGAAAGCACTCCTTGATCACAAATGCGCGGTCCAGGCTGTTCCGGGCGACATAGGTAATGCCGAAACCACCACGGCGCAGCTGTTGTGTGATCTCGTACTGGCCGTTCAGCAGCGTTGCGCCAACGGGCAGTTCGTCTTCCTGAATGAGGTCTTCGAGTGCGGGCATCCGTGTCATCTGTCTTTACCTGTTTGCCGGTCTGAGGCGGGTGATCGGGACTTTGAAATTCATTTGATTACAATTGTATTTGTCGTCTCAGAATGTGATCAGAAAATGGCATACAGGCGGCGCCTGCGTGGCATCCGGCCGGATTAACCACGATAAATCAGGTTTTTATGGTAAATATCGTGCAGCGTGGTTAACGCGGCTGTCAGGTGCACAGGGTGCGGGGCATCGCATAGGATGCCCCGCGTTTCAGCCGCTGAAAAGAACCGGTAGTTCTGCATCCCGCAACAGGGACCAGGTCACCGAACCCACGACAAAGTCATGGATACGGGAATGGCCGAAGGCACCGGTCGCAATCATATCGGCGCCGGTCTCGTGTGCTGCTGTATTGAGCAGGGGGGCGATATCTGATCCACCGGCCTCGCGGTGTGTGACCGATGCCTTCAGGCCGTGGCGTGCATACATGGAGGCGACCGCCAGTGCATCGAAATCTGTCAGTTCGTCCAGAACCGGCGGCCCCACGTGGACCACATCGACATCCGCCCCGGGCATGGCAACGCTGACGACGTCATGTGCCGCGCGGGCGGCTTCGCGCGAATTGCTCCAGCCCAGAAGTATCCGGTTTCCGACAGGGGGGCCGTCGTAATCCAGCGGCACCACAATCACCGGCCGGCCACTCTCGCGGATGACGCGTTCCTGTACGTTGCGCTGGTCAAACCTGTCCGAAGTACTGTCCGCGTGCGCCATAATGATAAGGTCTGCCGCCCGTGCACTTTCAACAATCCGTTCCGCAGCAGAGACAGCTTCGGCCCTCAGAAGACGCCATTCGTGGGGAAAGTCCTCGTTGCGACAGCAGTCTTCAAAGATTTTCCCGATTTCGGCGGCTTCATCCGCCTGGCTCTGATTGAAAGCCCCATAGGCCTGATCAGGTATGTGCATCGCGATGCCCGGATAGACAACCAGTGCTTCGATAGTGTGCACCCCGACAAGATGCGCATTGTGGGCGCGGGCCAGGGGCACTGCAGTACGCATCAGCGTTTCGGCATGGCGGCTGCCGGTCAGACAGACCTGGATGGTTTTCACTGGCATAGCACTGTTCTCCCTGCTGCAGCGCGGTGCAGGTGCAGAAAGCCACTGCTGCTTTGCGACACTGCCTGACGCCATACTGGACGGGTTGCGACAGGCGCGCCTTGATCCGTATCAAACGTGCAACGGGGCAGTGGCGTGGTGCATTCCGCCGGATGTCACCCGGCGATCACCGACGGCGGAAAACGGGATGGCGTTTTTCGGCAAATGCCAGCCGGCCTTCGGCATAATCTTCGCTTTTCGAGCATGCCGTAGCCCGTGCGTTCATCTGATCGGCGGCAGACTCTGCCTCCGAGCTTCCGGCCATCCGGATCGCGGCTTTGGCGGCTTCAACAGTCAGGGGCGCGTTGGCGGCGATGGTCGTGGCCAGAGCGCTTACCTCCTCCGCCAGATCGTCCTGCGGCACAACGCGGTTCACCAGTCCGTGTCTGAGCGCTTCTTCAGCCTCAAACAGGCGTGCCGAGAACAGGATTTCCGAGGCTATGGCGGGCCCGGCCACAGATCTCAGGCGGCGCACGCCGGCATAGCCATAGCCGAGGCCGAGTTTTGCCGCCGGAATGCCCATACGTGTGCCCTGTGCGCAGATCCGTATGTCGCAGCTCAGGGCGATTGCCAGACCGCCGCCAACACAAAAACCATGAATCTGGGCGATGGTCGGTTTCGGAAACGTATAGAGCGCGGCGTCCGCTCCTTCGTACCGGGCGTTGTAGTCCTGGATACCTTCATCTGTAGAGCGCATCGCATCGAATTCGGTGATGTCCGCGCCTGATACAAAGGCACGCTCGCCCGCACCACTGAGCACAACAGCGCGGATGTCATCGTCCTCAGCAAAAAATGCGAGCGCGTCCCGCAGGCCGTCCCACATGTCCAGGGACATCGCATTAAGCCGGTCAGGTTTGTTGAAGATGATCCGTCCGGTTGCGCCCTCTCTTTCGACCAGCAGTTTACCTTCGGCGAATGTGGGAAGCGTTCTGTGCATATCGGGGTCCTTTTTTGTGCCGTCGTGCCTTGCGGCATAGTCGGTATTCCGTCTGCCTGTGCAAGACCCCAGCGTGTCCGGGCCTGACCTGACTGACTTGACATGGCCGGGTCCATTTGGTCACGTCGCGTCTGACAGAGCAGCCAGCCGGGACTGCCACAGAACCGGAAAGGGCAGAGCATGGGACACAGGTTTCCGGAAAAAAGTGCCGGAAAGCGCAGGACATGAGCCGTCTTTTTCACGAGGATACGCTCTTGCGGGGTACCGGCGCCGACGACGTCGCGCGCGCGCTCTACGACGTTGCAGCGGGCCTGCCGCTGATATGTCCGCACGGGCACACAGACCCGGCATGGTTTGCCGCAAACAGCGCCTTTCAGGATCCTGCCGCGCTGATCGTCACCCCCGACCACTACATCACGCGTATGTTCACAAGTCAGGGTCTGAGCCCCGATGATTTCGGCATTGCCCGCAGGGACGGGACGCGGCGCGCATCAAACCCGCGTGCCATCTGGCGCCGGTTCGCAGAACACTGGCACCTGTTCCGGGGCACGCCGACGCGCCTGTGGCTGGATATCACATTTCAGCGTTTGTTCGGTATCACCGATCCGCTGACGCCGGCGACGGCTGATGCGGTTTACGACACCATTGCGGCCGCGCTGGAGACCCCCGAATTCAGGCCCCGTGCACTCTTCGAGCGGTTCGGTATCGAGGTTCTGGCCACAACCGACAACGCACTGGATACGCTGGAGCATCACTCTGCGATACAGGCGAGTGGCTGGAAAGGGCGGGTCATCCCGACGTACAGACCGGATCAGGTCACTGATCCGGATCACGAAGGTTTTGCGGCAGCACTGGACCGCATGGGTGATTTAACAGGCGAGGACACCGGTACCTGGCAGGGGTATCTGGCAGCCCACCACAGCCGCCGGGCGTTTTTCCGGACGCGCGGTGCGACTGCAACCGACCACGGCACGCCGGATGCCCGGACGGCAGACCTTGACTGGTCAGAAGCAGCAGTGCTCTACGACCGGATCAGGCGCGGGCGGCCAGAACCGGACGATCATGCCCTTTTCCGGGCGCAGATGCTGACGGAAATGGCACGGATGAGCGCAGAGGACGGCATGGTGATGCAGATCCATCCCGGGTCATTCCGCAATCATAACCGGCATGTATTTGAGCGTTTCGGGCGTGACAAAGGGTTCGATATTCCAACGCAGACCGAGTTTACGCGCAGCCTCTGGCCTCTTCTGAATGCGCTTGGCAATAAACCAGGGTTGAGAATTGTGCTCTTTACACTTGATGAAACCACCTATGCCCGCGAGCTGGCACCGCTGGCCGGGGCCTGGCCCTCGCTGGTGCTCGGGCCCGCCTGGTGGTTTCACGACAGTGCGGAAGGCATGCGGCGGTTCCGCGAGATGACGACGGAAACCGCCGGCATCTGTAACACCGCCGGTTTCAACGATGATACGCGCGCCTTTCCCTCAATCCCGGCCCGTCACGAAGTGGCCCGGCGGGTCGACTGTGCCTGGCTGGCCCGCATGGTGGCCGACCACCGGCTGCGCGAGGATGAAGCGTTTGACATGATCGAAGAACTTTCCTGCGGGCTTGCGCGCCGAACCTACCGTCTCTGACCTTGCCGGTCCGGTGCACCGGATTAGGTGGCGCAGGACAGCGGAACATAGGGCAGGCAACATGGCGGGACGTCCGGAAATAGCAGTGATCGGTGCGGGCCTTGCAGGTGTCCGGCTTGCAGGGTTGCTGCGTGACGTGGCAACAGTGAAAATCTTTGAAAAATCGCGCGGCACAGGCGGGCGCATGTCCACGCGGCGTGCGGAAGGTTTTCAGTTTGACCACGGTGCGCAGTATTTCACAGCGCGCGGAGAGGCGTTCCGGGCGTTTCTGGCACCGTTCATTGCCAGTGGAACGGTTGCCGAATGGAAACCCCGGCTGAGAGCGGCACCGTCCGACAGGCAAACTGATGAACTCCGCTGGAATGCGTCCCGGTACGTGGGCGTTCCGGCCATGAACAGCCTGTGCAAGGCTGCTGCCGGGGCACTGGCGGTTGCGCATGGTGATGCCGTCCGGACCTTGCATCGCCATGCAGACGGCTGGAAGCTTGAACTGGCCTCGGGTGAAGAGGCAGGGCCCTTTGCCGCGGTTCTGTCTACTGCGCCAGCGGTGCAGACAGCGGCACTGTTACCGCAGGAGATGTCAGGCCGTGCCGCGCTGGAAGGCGCCCGGATGCTGGGCTGTTACAGCCTTATGTGCGGTTTTGTTGATCTGCCGGATCTGGGCTGGGATGCGCTGGTTTGTGACGGATCACCGCTTGCCTGGATTGCGGCGGGCCATTCCCGACCCGGGCGCACGGACGCGGCGGCGCTTCTGTGCCAGACCAGTAACGCCTGGGCAGAGGAAAACCTTGAGCGCGACCAGCAGGACATACAGCAGGAGCTGTTGTCGGCGCTGGCGGACGCAACAGGTCTGAACACGGATGCTGCCAGTTATGTCAGCCTGCATCGCTGGCGCTATGCGGCAGTTCAGACGCCTGCGGGACGTCCCTGCCTGTTTGATCCGGATCTTGGTGTCGGCGCGGCCGGCGACTGGTGTGAACACGGACGGGTTGAGGCCGCATTCGACAGCGCTGAGGCGCTGGCAGCCGAAGTGAAGTCATATCTTGCCCGAAAGGGTTTCAGATGACTGTCACGCGCATACTGCCCAGACCGGCGATGGCAATTTCCATAACATCGCCGCGAACGACAGGACCGACGCCTGCGGGTGTACCTGACAGGATAACATCACCTGGTGCGAGCTCGAAGTACTCCGACAAAAACGCGATCATCTCGGGTACTTTCCAGATCAGCTGGTTAAGATCTCCTTCCTGACGCAATGATCCGTTTACATGCAGCGTCACCGCGCCCTCGGTAAGCGGCCCTGTCGTTTCGACCGGGTGGACAGGCCCCACCGGCGCAGAGCCTTCAAAGGCTTTTCCGATCGCCCAGGGACGGCCAGCCTTTTTCATTTCGCCCTGCAGGTCACGCCTGGTCATATCGAGCGCCAGCGCGTATCCGAAAACGTGATCACCCGCCTCCTCAACCGGGATGTTGCGACCACCGGTTTTCAGCATGACCGCCAGTTCCGCCTCGTGATGTACATCTGATGTCCGGGGCGGGTAAGGAAAGGTGCCGGTCGTGTTCAGATTGTCCGGATTTTTCTGAAAAAAGAAAGGGGCCTCGCGATCCGGGTCATGGCCCATTTCTATGGCATGGGCGGCATAGTTCCGGCCGACGCAATATACCCGCCGGACCGGAAACACAGCGTCGGATCCTGCCACAGGCAGAGCAGGTACAGCGGGGGGGGAAAATGCGTAACGGGTCATCCTGGCTCCAGCATCTGCAATTTGTCACTGACTGCCGGTCTATCGGTTGCCCGGCAGTTTGGGAAGCGCTGGCCTTCGGCTGAGTGTCCGCTATCTGTTGGGCAGGCACAGTTGCTTCCCACCACAGGCATGGAGCAGCGCGAAAAGACGAAGGAACCGCAGTCTTGCAGACAATATCGGGATTACTGAACGACCCATCCGGCTCATCCCCTGCCTTTGGCGCCCCTGACACAGGGTGGCTGACATACGACGGTCTGCGCGGGTTATGCGGGGATGTCGCTGCGTCCCTGCACCGCATGGGCATTGGCAGAGGAGACCGCGTGGCCATCGTCCTGCCCAATGGTCCGCAGATGGCTGCGGCCTTTGTGGCAATAGCGCAGGTCGCGGTTACCGCACCACTGAACCCCGGATACCGGGAAGACGAATACGTTTTTTACCTCGGTGATCTTGGCGCAAAGGCGCTGGTGGTCGCCGAAGACTACAATGGGCCTGCTCTTGCTGCTGCAACGCATCACGGATTGCGGGTGATCCGTCTTTCGGTACCGGACGGCGCGCCGGCCGGGTTTTTCACGCTGCATGGCAGGGATCAGCCCGGTGCGGACACAGGTGCGCCCGGCCCGGATGAGGTGGCGCTGATCCTGCATACCTCAGGGACGACGTCGCGGCCCAAGATTGTGCCTCTGCTGCAGTCAAATGTCGCGGCATCTGCTGTGCATATCCGTACGTCTCTGGGGCTGACACCGGCAGATCGCTGCATGAACGTTATGCCGCTCTTTCATATCCATGGACTGATCGCAGCCGTATTGGCGAGTCTTTCTGCGGGGGCCTCTGTCTGGTGCGCGCCCGGGTTTGATGCGTTGCGGTTTTTCGGCTGGATGAAAGACGCCCGGCCAACATGGTACACAGCGGTTCCGACGATGCACCAGGCTGTCCTGACCCGGGCGGCGCGCAATGCGGATGTCATCGGATCAACGCCGCTGCGGTTCCTGCGGTCGTCCTCTGCAAGCCTGCCAGCACAGGTTATGGTGCAGCTGGAAGAGACCTTTGATGCTCCTGTCATCGAAGGCTACGGCATGACAGAAGCAGCCCACCAGATGGCCTCAAACCCGCTCGGGCGTGGCGCACAGAGACCGGGGTCCGTCGGGGTGGCGGCCGGGCCGGCGGTGCGCATTGCCCATGAGGTCGGGAACCAGCTTGTCACCGGCACCGGTGAGATTGTGATCTCCGGACCCAATGTGACGCCGGGCTACGAGAATAACCCGGAAGCCAACGCAAAAAGCTTCTTTATCGCTGAAGGGCACCGCTGGTTCCGGACAGGAGATCAGGGAGCATTCGATGAGGAAGGATATCTGCGGCTGACTGGCCGTCTGAAAGAGATCATCAACCGGGGTGGCGAAAAGGTGAGCCCGCTGGAGGTTGATGGTGTGCTGCTGGATCACCCGGGTATTGCGCAGGTGGTCACCTTCGCCCTGCCGCATCCGAAGCTGGGAGAGGAAGTCGCGGCTGCGGTCGTCCTGGCCGAAGGCTCAGATGTGACCGAGCGGGACATCCGCGATTTTGCCGCCTCCCGCATGGCGGATTTCAAAGTGCCACGCCGGGTGATCATCCTGGATGAGATCCCGAAGGGCGCTACAGGCAAAATGCAGCGGATTGGCCTGGCCGAGAAGCTGGGGCTGGTTGCGAGGGCCTGACGGACGCGCAACAAAGAGGGCAGGCGGTCAGACGCGTACGACCCCTCGGACACTTTCGGCATCAACAGGGTGTGATGTCTGCAAAACAGGCCTGAAAAGGACAGAAGATGAAAATTTGTATTTTCGGAGCGGGCGCCATCGGCGGCTTTATGGGCGTAAAACTTGCGCAGGCCGGTGCCGATGTCAGCCTGGTCGCGCGCGGACCGCATCTTGCGGCAATGAAAGCGCGCGGTCTGACGCTGCTGGAAGCCGGCGAGGAGATCACAGTTCCGGTACGCGCCAGCGACAATGCTGCGGAACTGGGTGAGCAGGACTATGTGATTGTGACGCTCAAAGCCCATTCGGTGCCGCCTGTCGTGGGGGCAATGCAGCCTCTGATCGGGCCGGAAACGACCGTTGTCAGCGGTGTAAACGGCGTGCCCTGGTGGTATTTCCACAAACTGGGCGGCCCTCTGGAGGGGACGCGGCTGGAGACTGTAGATCCGGGAAATGCGCAGTGGGACGGGTTTGGTCCGGACCGGGTGCTGGGCTGCGTGGTTTATCCCGCCGCCGAAGTATCCGAGCCGGGGGTTGTACGCCACATCGAAGGCAAACGGTTTTCGCTTGGCGAGCCGGATGGCAGCCGGTCGGAACGGGCGCAGGCTCTCTCGGCGGTTTTGTCTGCCGCCGGATTGCGCGCGCCGGTACGGCCGCGCCTGAGGGACGAAATCTGGGTGAAACTCTGGGGGAACCTGTCTTTTAACCCGATCTCGGCGCTGACCCATGCAACACTGGACGTGCTGTGTACCGATCCCGGGACACGTAATGTCGCACGGGCTATGATGCTGGAGGCGCAGCAGATCGGTGAAAAACTTGGTGTAAAGTTTCCGATCGATGTAGAGCGGCGCATTGATGGTGGCGCCGCTGTTGGTGCGCACCGAACATCAATGCTGCAGGATCTCGAAGCCGGCAGGCCTCTTGAGACGGATGCGCTGGTGACGGCCGTTCAGGAGCTGGGGCGCATCACTGACACGCCCACGCCGGTCATCGACACCGTTCTGGCCCTCGTCAGGTTAAGAGAACAATCCCGGGACAGCGCAAAATGAACGATCCGCTGGCGCTCAGGGTGTCCGGTCTGACCAAAGCCTACACCAGTGGTGGGGCAAAGGTTCCTGTGCTGGAAGGCGTGAGTTTTTCCATGCAACGCGGCGAGACGCTCGCGCTGGTCGGCGAATCCGGTTCGGGAAAGAGCACGGTGCTGCATCTGATTGCCGGTCTGGACAGGCCCTGCGCCGGGAGTATTGAGATCAGCGGGGTCGAGGTTGCAGGCATGAGCGACGCCGACAGCGCTGCGATGCGACGTGGAACCGTTGGGCTGGTGTTTCAGCAGTTCAACCTGATCCCCAGCCTGACGGTGGCCGGGAACATCGCTTTTCATGCGCGCCTGTCGGGTCGGAATGATCCGGACAGAAACGGGGAACTGGCGGCGCGGCTTGGTCTTGAAGATCATCTGGGGAAATATCCCGAAACTCTTTCAGGCGGCCAGCAGCAACGCGTGGCAATCGCGCGGACACTTGCCTGCAGACCCGCGCTGATCCTGGCTGATGAACCGACCGGGAATCTTGATGAAGCAACGGCGGATCGCGTACTTGATCTTTTGCTGGACACAGCCCGGGACGCAGGAGCTGCCGTGCTGATGGTGACGCATTCCGCGCGCCATGCGGGGCGTATGAACCGCCAGCTTACCCTGTCACGGGGCAGGATTGTGCAGGGTCGGGCAGGTGAAGCACCCGACCAGAGGCAACCTGCATGATGGCGTCCGGCATGTCAGCGCTGATGTCGCACTGGTGGCGTAATCCGTGGCAACTCCTGACCCTGATCGCGGGCCTCGCGCTGGCCACGGCGCTCTGGTCGGGCGTTCAGGCCATCAACGCAGAAGCGCGGGCAAGCTATGCAGCTGCCTCCGATGTTCTCGGGGGCGGTGATCTCGCGCGGCTGAGCCGGGTGGATGGACGTTCACTGAGCACCGACGAATACACAACCCTGCGTCGCAGTGGCTGGCTGGTCAGTCCCGTGATGCAGGGCATACTTGAGGCGCAGGGTACCGAATTTGTGCTCACGGGCATAGAGCCGCTGACCTGGCCCGGGGCGTCACCGGGGGCAGAGACAGGTTCTGCGGCCGTTCCCGGGGGTCTTCTCGGAGAGGAGGCGGCGGTGCTGGCGCACCCGGATGACGCAGCACTGCTGAGCGACATTGATGCACCGGTGCGCGCCGACACAGGCCGGACGCGGGGCCGCCTGCTGGCAGATATCGCGCTTGCTGAAAGGCTGCTGGAAGGGCGCGGTCGTATTGACTATCTGATTGTGTCGCCGGATCAACCGCGCGGCATTCCCGACCTGCCTGAAGCTTATCGGATCAGCGTACCGGAAAATACAACAGATATCAGCCGGTTAACCCGAAGCTTTCACCTGAATCTCACAGCGTTCGGACTGTTGTCCTTTGCGGTTGGCATTTTCATTGTTTATGGCGCCACAGGCCTTGCATTTGAACAGAGGCGGGCGGTGTTCCGGACACTGCGCGCGCTGGGTCTGCCGCTCAGCAGGCTGATGCTTCTGGTGACGGCAGAGCTGGGCCTTTTCGCGCTGGTCGCAGGCGCAGCAGGTGTGGCGCTGGGGTATCTGATTGCAGCGGCTTTGCTGCCGGATGTAGCGGCTACGCTGCGCGGTCTGTATGGCGCCGAAATCACCGGCCAGCTGACGTTGCGCTGGTCGTGGTGGATTTCGGGGCTGGCCATGGCCGTCGCGGGTACGGCGGTTGCCGCGGTTGCTGCGCTGATCCGGCTGGCGCGTATGCCGCTTTTGTCGTTCAATCATCCCCGCGCGATGAGCCTGCAGGCCGCCGGGACCCAACACATTCTGTTGCTGGTCGCGTGCGCTTTCTGTGCCGGCGGCTTGATGATCAGCTGGCTGGCCGATGGGCTGGTCGCCGGGTTCGGTCTGCTTGCAGGGCTGTTGCTGGGCGCAGCCCTTTGCCTGCCTGTGGTTCTGTCCGCTGTCCTGCGCCTCGCTGAGACGCGCGCGGGAGGTGCAGTCGCCCAGTGGTTCTGGGCAGACAGCCGTCAGCAGCTTCCGGGACTGTCGATGGCGCTTATGGCGCTGCTGCTCGCGATGGCTGCCAACATCGGCGTATCGACCATGGTATCGAGTTTCCGGCTGACCTTTACCGGCTACCTTGACCAGAGACTGTCATCTGAGCTGTATCTCCGCGTGAACAGTGATGCACAGGTTATTGAAATGATGCCATTTCTTGTCAGTAATGCTGATGCGGTTCTGCCTGTTGTATCAGCGGATGCGCGCGAAGGCGGTCTGCCAGCCGAGATTTTCGGGCTGCGTGATCATCAGACCTACCGGGACAACTGGCCTTTGCTGGAAGCGCGCGCCGATGTCTGGGACCAGCTCGCGGCCGGAAACGGTGCCCTTATCAACGAACAGCTGGCCCGGCGTCAGAATCTTGTGCCGGGAGACACGCTCAGCGGTGGCGATGTGGTGCTGGGTATCTACAGCGATTACGGGAACCCTGCCGGGCAGATCGTTATCTCAGAGGCTCTGTTCACCAGCAGGTATCCGGGGGCCACAGCCCGTCAGTTCGGCTTGCGTACGGACCGGCCGGACGCTCTGGCGGCTGCATTGCAGGAGCGGTTTGATCTGCCTGCGGATGCGCTGATCAACCAGCAGGATCTCAAGGCCTTCTCGCTCAGCGTCTTTGACCGGACGTTTTCTGTCACGGCCGCGCTGAATGTTCTGACCCTGTCGGTTGCAGGCCTTGCGATCCTGATCAGCCTTCTGACACTGGCGGCGATGCGTCTGCCGCAGCTTGCGCCTGTCTGGGCGCTTGGCATGACACGGCGACAGCTGGCCGGGCTCGAACTCATCCGCGCCGTCAGCCTTGCAGTACTGACAGGTCTGCTGGCGGTGCCACTGGGCCTTTTGCTGGCCTGGGTCCTTCTGGCCGTGGTGAATGTAGAGGCCTTTGGCTGGCGGTTGCCGATGTTCCTTTTTCCCGCAGACATGCTGCGTCTGGGTGCCCTGACGCTCATTGTTGCATTTCTGGCAGCCCTCTGGCCAGCGGTCAGACTTGCACGGATGCCACCGCAGACACTTCTCCGGGTGTTCAGCAATGAACGGTAGGCCTGTACAGATCCTGCTCCGGGTGATCCTCGCGCTCTGCTTTGCAGTTTTTCCTGCAGTGTCCGCGGTTGCACAGGGGTTCGCTGGCCTGGGCGCAGCGGCCGAAGGGTTCACGCAGCCCTCGCGTGATATTCCGGTCAGCTTTCCACGCGATCATGGTCCGCATCCTGATTTCCGCATCGAGTGGTGGTACCTGACGGCCAATCTGCAGGACGCTGACGGCACGAAGTACGGTCTGCAGTGGACGCTTTTCCGTTCCGCAATGGCTCCGGAAGAAAAGGACGGCTGGGCAAGTCCGCAGATCTGGATGGGTCACGCGGCAGTCACAACACCCACAGCGCACTATGTCGCCGAGCGGCTTGCACGGGGAGGGATCGGGCAGGCCGGGGCACGCGCCGACCCTTTCAGCGCCTGGATCGATGACTGGGAAATGACGGCAACCGGTGATGGCATTGATGCACTTGAGCTGAGAGCACGCGGGACCGATTTCGGCTACGACATGACGCTGTCAGCAACAGGTCCCATCGTTCTGCAGGGTGACAGGGGTTATTCCGTGAAATCCACAGGTGGCCGCGCCAGCTATTACTACTCGCAGCCGTTTTATGAGATTTCAGGGACCCTGCGTCTGCCGGAACGGGACGTAACTGTTACCGGCACGGCCTGGCTCGACCGCGAATGGGCGTCACAGCCGCTGGGCGATACCCAGATCAGCTGGGACTGGTTCTCGATGGTGTTTGACGGGGGAGAGCGGCTTATGGGCTTTACCCTGCACGACAGCGAAACCGGCGACTTCACAGCCGCAACATGGATCGCATCCGACGGCACGCCCACGCCCTATCCCAACGGGGCGTTTCAGTCACGCCCCCTTGAGACAGCGCAGGTCGCCGGACGTGACGTTCCGGTTGTATGGCAGGTGCTTTTGCCTGACAAAGGCATTGACGTGACAGTCCGTGCGCTCAATCCGCAGGCGTGGATGGACACGTCGGTCTCCTACTGGGAAGGGCCCGTGACCATAACAGGCAGCCATCCCGGCAGGGGATATCTGGAAATGACCGGTTACTGACCAACCGGTCTGCCGTCGGCAGAACCTGACGGACCCACAGGGGCGCTTTTCCACAGGAGCAGGCCATGGCGCGTAACGCAAATATGAAACGCCGCACTGTGCTGATCGGATCGCTTGCGGTCGCGGGCGGTGTGGCCTTCGGCGCCTGGCGGCTGGCGCGGCCGCACGATAACCCTCTCACGGCAACGCTCGCGCCGGGCGAGGCCAGCTTCAATCCGTTTGTGCTGGTGACTCCCGGTGGCATCACGCTGATTACCCCGCATGCAGATGTCGGGCAGGGCGCGCAGTCCATGCAGGCGATGCTGATCGCCGAAGAAATGGATATCGGTTTCGGACAGTTCGAGACATCTTTCGGTCAGCCGGATGCGGCATATTATAACCGGGCCGTCGCCGGCGACGCCGTGCCTTTTGTGTCGACAGACACCGGGTTACTGGCCGGGGCGGTGCGGGATGCCGCGGGTGTCGTATCAAAGGTTATGGGTCTGCAGATAACCGGCGGTTCGACTTCGGTTCCGGACAGCTTTGAAAAACTGCGACATGCCGGTGCGGTGGCCCGTGAAACACTGAAGGCTGCGGCAGCAGCGAAATCAGGCATTCCCGCGGACGGGTTGCGCACGCAGGACGCTGCTGTGATCCTGCCCGACGGCGCGCGGCTGACCTATACCTCCCTTGCGGCTGAGGCGGCGCAGATCTCTCCGGTTTCTCCGGGTTCCCTGAGGCCCCCGTCCGAATGGCGGCTGGCAGGGCAGCAGGTGCAGCGGCTTGATATTGCCGCCAAATCCACGGGTCGCCAAAGCTATGGCATCGACGCGCGACCCGATGGGGTGCTCTTTGCCTCCGCCCGACTGAATCCGGGCAAGGGCGGTGGCCTGAAAGGCTATGACGCGTCCCGGGCCGAAGGCATGCAGGGGGTGCGGCAGATCCTGCCCCTGCAGAACGGAGTTGCGGTGATTGCTGACAACACATGGTATGCCTTTCAGGCCCTGAAAGAGATTGATTGTGACTGGGGCGGCGCCCCCTATCCTGCAGAACAGAAAGACCACTGGCGTCTGCTCGGGTTTGCGCTGGACGGCGATACGCCTGACCGGATCTGGCGTGATGACCGCGACCCTGATCAGACAGTCGCGGATGGTTTTACTGCAGAACTGGAATTCCGCGCGCCCTACGTGGCACATCAGCCGCTGGAGCCGCTGAATGCCACGGTTCTGATCACGGGTGATCATGCAGAGGTCTGGGCGGCGCACCAGATGCCGGGACTTGTTCAGGCGCGCGTTGCCGGTGCGGCAGGGCTGGACCCGTCGCAGGTCGTCTTTCACAACCAGATGGCCGGTGGCAGCTTCGGGCATCGCCTGGAGTTTGACGTTATCGACTATGCCACCGAGATCGCCTTGCAGATACCGGGCAGGCCTGTGCGTCTGGTCCTGAGCCGCGAAGAGGATTTTGCACAGGATTACCCACGCCAGATCGGCATGGCACGCGGTGCCGGGGGCTGGCGTGCGGGGCAGGTGACCCATCTGGCGCTGAACATCGCAAGCCCGTCCGTCACCCGGTCGCAGGCTGGCCGGGCAGGTCTGCCTGCACCCGGGCCGGATACGCAGATTGTTGCGGGTGCCTGGAACATGCCCTACGCAATCCCGACTCTGAGCGTTACGGGCTTTGCGGTCGAAGGGCTGGCGCCGGTCAGCTCATGGCGATCCGTGGGCGCGTCGACAGCGGGCTTTTTTGCCGAGTGCCTGCTGGACGAAGTGATCCATGCCGCCGGCGCCGATCCCATGGAGGAGCGGCTGCGTCTGGTGAGTGACCCTGTGGCGCGCGCAGTACTGGAGGCCGTTGCAGACATGTCAGACTGGGGCGCGCCCCAAAAACCGGGGCAGGGTCGGGGTGTGGCGCTGGTCACATCCTTCGGGGTGCCTGTCGCTCAGGTCACAGATGTAACCCGGACGCCCGGCGGACTGCGCATCGACAGGGTCTGGGTGGCTGCCGATGCAGGCACGGTTATTGACCCGCTGAACTTTGAGGCGCAGGTGCAGGGAGGTGTGATCTGGGGTCTTGGTCACGCTATAAATTCGGAAATTACCTATGCCGATGGTGCACCGCAGCAGAGCAACTACCACGAGGCCGAGGGCATGCGGCTTTATCAGACCCCGCAGATCACAGTCCGGACACTGCAGAACGCGTCACAGATCCGGGGTATCGGCGAGCCACCGGTGCCGCCGGCAGCTCCAGCGCTGGCCAACGCAGTTTTCGCTGCGACGGGCCAGCGGCTGCGGGAGATGCCGTTTAACCGGCATGTTGCCTTTGTCTGACACCTTTGCTTGATGCCTGTTGCCGGGGCAGGTATCTGTCCGGGGCGCGCTTTTCTGCGCCGGACCGGGGAGGCTGAGTATGGATTTCGCACTGACAGAGGAGCAATCTGCCATCTTTGAGATGACGGCGGCTTTTGCACAGGAACATATAGCGCCTAATGCCCGCGCCTGGGAGGCGCAGGGCACAATCCCGAAAGAGCTCTGGCCGGAGGTCGCGTCACTTGGGCTTGCCGGTATTTACGTATCAGAGAAATACGGCGGTTCCGGGCTCACCCGTCTGGATGCCACCCTCGTGTTCGAGGCCCTTGCGATGGCGTGCCCGGCCGTTGGGTCATTCCTGTCGATCCACAATATGTGTGGCGGCATGATCGATACCTATGGCTCTGATGAGATGCGTGCGCACTGGCTGCCGCAGCTTTGCTCGATGGAGAAGATTTTTTCGTACTGTCTGACAGAACCCGGATCAGGGTCTGATGCAGCGGCCCTCCGGACGCGGGCCGAGAAAACAAACGGGGGATACCGGCTGAACGGGACCAAGGCCTTCATCTCCGGCGGGGGGTACTCGGATGTTTATCTGAGCATGGTCCGCACAGGCGCTGACGGGGCAGGAGGCATCTCGGCGATGCTGGTTGAAAACGGCAGCGACGGCCTGTCTTTTGGCGCCTCCGAAGACAAGATGGGCTGGCGTGCACAACCCACGGCGCAGGTGCAGTTCGATGATTGCGCGGTTCCCGCGGCAAACCTGGTCGGGGAAGAAGGCCGGGGGTTTGCCTATGCGATGGCAGGTCTTGATGGCGGCCGCCTGAATATCGCTGCTTCCGCTCTGGGCGGAGCGCAGGCGGCGCTGAACGCGGCACTTGCCTATATGGGCGAACGTAAAGCATTCGGCAGATCCATCGACCAGTTTCAGGCGCTGCAGTTCCGGCTTGCTGATATGGAAGTGCGCCTTCAGGCCGCGCGTGTGTTTCTGCGTCAGGCGGCCTGGAAACTGGACAATAAAACACCTGATGCGACGCAGTATTGTGCAATGGCAAAACTGTTTGTCACGGATGTGTCCTTTGACGTGGCTAACGACGCACTCCAGTTGCATGGCGGGTATGGGTATCTCGCGGATTATGGTGTGGAGAAGATCGTGCGGGATCTCAGAGTGCATCAGATCCTCGAAGGGACGAACGAGATCATGCGGGTAATTATTTCGCGTCAGATGCTGGCAGGTCGCGACGGGCGATAGTCCGTTTGGGGCTGTAAATCTCGTCTGTTAAGTGTCGATTTACCCCTGATAGTCATAACAGGAGCCGGAGGGCGATCCTGACTGGCGCCCGTTTTCGAGCAGCAGGGTGACCGCGTGGCGCTGAGTTCATACGATTCCGAAAGTACCTGGAGAGGTGCTCCCAAAAAAGTTCTTATTGTCGACGATTCCAGAACGATCCGCGCGTGGCTGCGGGCTACGCTTGCAGCCGACCCGCGCCTGGAAATCGTGGGCGAGGCCGAAGATGCTGTTGCTGCGCGGGACTTTCTGCGCGCCAGTCACGCCGACGTGCTGACCCTGGACATAGAGATGCCGGGAATGAGCGGTCTCGAATTTCTGACCCGTCTGATGAAAGCACGGCCAATGCCGGTCGTCATGATGTCGAGTCTTACTTCTGCGGGCAGCGACGCGGCTATTCAGGCGCTGTCCCGTGGGGCAGTCGATTGTATGGTCAAACCCAGCGGTGCCTACGGACGTGAGCTGACCGATGACATCTGCGAGCGGGTGTTTCAGGCGGCCTGCACAACAGCTTCAAGGCTGCGGGTGCAGTCGTCGCCACTGGCGGCGACACCTGCTGCAAAGGTATCTGCTGACACGACACCGTTCCGGGGCTGCCGGCGGAAAACCATATTTCTGATCGGTGCGTCCACGGGCGGTGTTGCTGCTCTGGAAAGCGTGCTGCCGATGCTCGATCCGGGTGGTCCGCCGGTGGTAATTGTTCAGCACATGCCCGGAAATTTTCTGGTCAGTTTTTCCCAGCGGCTGGACCGACATCTCAAGCAGAACGTCTGCCTTGCAGAAGAGGGGATGCGCCTTGAACGTGGTGATATCGTGCTGGCACCCGGTGCTGGCCAGCATACGGCCATCCGCAGGCGCAACGATGCATGGGTCTGCCATTTTGAACCAAATGATCCTCCGGCTCTTCATTGTCCGGCGGTGGACGTCCTTTTTCAGTCAGCTGTGAGCGAAGCCAGACACGTAAGCGCTGCGATTCTGACCGGACTCGGCAAAGACGGCGCAGAGGGGTTGCGACAGCTGTCAGAGGGCGGAGCCCGCACGTTCGGTCAGAACGAAGACACCTGTGTTGTGTATGGTATGCCCCGGGCAGCAAAAGCGCTGGGTGCAGTCGGTCGCGAACTTCCGCTGGACCGGATCGGGACTGCGATGCGCGAAAGCCCGCAAAAGAAACCGGCGAGAGGTGAACAGCATGCCGGAGTGCCAAAATAATGCAGGGCAAACGTGTTCACATCACGCAGGGCGAGAAACTTGCAAGTGCCGATCCCGAAGCTGTCATCAGCACAATTCTCGGGTCATGTGTTTCCTGTTGTCTCTGGGACCCGATCGCAAAAGTTGGCGGCATGAACCACATGCTGCTGACTGTCAGCACCGTCGAAAGCGGTATATGCAATCTTGCAGGCATCAATGCGATGGAATTGCTGATCAACGATATTCTTAAACTGGGCGGTCAGCGTCACAGGCTAAGGGCCAAAGCATTCGGCGGTGCCCGCATGGTCAGTGGGTTAAGTGATATCGGAAAGACCAACAGTGAGTTCACGCTCGGTTTTCTGCGTGCAGAGGGCATAGAGTGCGAGGGGCATTCACTGGGTGGAGAGGCAGCCCGACATGTCATGTTCTGGCCGGCCACGGGAAGGGTCATGCAAAAGGTAAGAAAAGACGCACCTGTGGAACTCCGTGCCGAAGTGACAGCGCCTGAGACCGGCGGAAACGATCTGGAGCTGTTCTGAAATTCTTCGGTTTTAATATGTTCCCGGGAATATGGTGTTCCGGGTTCAGCAAGTGAAAGTGGATCCGGATGCAAAAGTCAGCTCACTCAGCTCTGCAGGCAAACCGCGCATGTTTTGAACAGGATCTCCGGATCCGTACTCGGCTTAGTATTGCTCTACCAAACGAGTCTGGGCGCAAAATCGCCCTGGCCAGCAATTTTGCGCGACCATGATTGTGGAGGAGGGTTAAAGATTGTGGGACCTGTTTTGACAGGGTTGCTTTGACCAAGACCGAGCTGTCACAGAGTTTTCGTTAATCGTCCAGACCGTGAGCTCTCCAGATAATCTGTTCTGTTTCCGCCCGTTTCTGAATTGCAGAAAAGTCTCAGAAAAGATCGACATCACCGACAGCGCGTTTCAGGCTGCTCTCTTCAGGTCGGCGTTCGCCGGCCAGAATGCCCTTTGTGACTTCAAGCTTCAGTTTTGAACTCAGCTCATTCAGGTTGCCGATGCGGGCCGACAGATTTTCGTCCTCACGGCTCAGAAGCGTCGTCAGCAGAGCCAGATCCTCAAGACACTGACGAAGATAGTCAAGCGCCTGAAGTCTCGTTATTTCAACGCCATGTGCGGGCTGCCCATCCGTCATCGATGTTCCTATGGCTTCTTCCACGTCGAATGCCTGACCGGCCAGCAGGTCCAGCTGGCTGGACATTCTGTCCAGTAGAGTAGAAATGCCCAGAGAGTTCTGTTCGTCCCATTTCATTCAAAGGCGCCCGACTACTGCTTCAATGCAGTTTCGCAGTCCTGCTTGCTCAAATGGCTTTTTGAGATAATTGTTCATACCCAGCTTCTTGCCGTGATCGACAATTTGTTGCTCAGCGCGTCCGGTAATCAGAATGAAGCCAACACCTTTTGTTTTCGGAGAGGCCCTTAACTGGTGCAGCAGCTGCAGGCCATCCATCTGTGGCATATTATAATCTGAGATGACGAGATGCACAGGATGTGTTGCCAAAGACTGTAATGCTTCAACTCCGTTTTCAGCTGTGGAAACATTGCGCACCCCAAAAGCGTCAAGAGCCTGGGTAATTAGGCCTCTGCTGGTTGACATGTCATCAACAACCATTATCCGAATTTTATCTCTCAGTGACATATCGCTTCCTTCACTCTGTCCGTCAGTTTGTTCGGTTTGTTTTTGGACGGTAGGTGGTGGGTCCATCCGTAAGAAAGCCAACCGCTTCATTATCGATAATGCGTTCTGAATGGCCCAGAAATATATGTCCGTCGGCTTTCAGAGCACCGAGGAATCTCGGCCAGAGCTTATTCTGAGTTTCCAGATCAAAGTAGATGACGACATTTCGACAGAAAATGACGTCAAACTTCTGTTTCATTGGCCAATCGGCAAGAAGATTGAGCTCTTTGAACGAAACCAACTCTCTGAGTGCATCACCGGCAGAGAACTGGTTTTCGGTACCAGCTTGGCTGCGTGCAAAAAACTTTTTCAACAACTCTTCTGGAATACCATCGGTCAGGCGCTCCGGATAGTCGGCTTTTCGCGCAAATTCCACGACATTGGGATCAATGTCTGTCCCAAGTATTTTAACATCAAATGACGCCACGTCGGGTATTTTGTTCAACAGAACCATAGCAATTGAATAACCCTCCTGGCCATTGGAACAGCCAGCAGACCAGATTCTTACTTTTTCACCGTTTTTCATTTTTTCCCTGAGGCCGGGCACAATTTTTGTCTCAAAGATATCGAAGTGGTGCTTTTCACGGAAAAAGTGTGAAACGTTCGTAGTCAGCGCGGAGATCATGTGTCGCAGTTCCGTGCGACCATTGTCGGACGAAATCAGGTTGGTATACGAGCCGAAGCTTTCGAGACCCAGCGCATTGACACGGTGACGAAGCCGAGATTGGATCATGGAAGATTTTTCCTTCACCAGTTGGAGACCGCTCTCCCGGTACGCAATCTTTGCAATGACATCAAAGTCGGCTGCGTTGAGATCCATTTTGCTGCCCACGCTCATTACGCTGCAGAACTCTGAACAGAAGCGACCACAGAGCCAAGATCAAGGACGCGTATCATCCGTTCATCTATGAGCGTCAGCGAACTGACCACGCTTGGAACATTTCCGGTATTTACTTCAGGTGGAGGCTGCAGATCATCTTCGGTAATTGCGATTATGTCAGACACAGCATCGACCAGAAGGCCAGTCATAGTGTCCTCGTGGCTTACCACTATAATGACGTTGCGGTCAGAGTGTTCCCTGGCTTTCAGGCCCAGTCTCTGCGACAGGTCCATGACCGGCAGGACTGTTCCGCGCAGGTTGATCACACCTTTCATGTAGCTTGGTGCATGGGGCAGTGGCGTGGTCTGTGTCCATCCGCGGATCTCGCGCACTGACATTATATCCAGCGAGTACTCCTGGTCGGCCAGTTGGAAGGTCAGCAGTTCAATGGATGCAGAAGATTCTTTTTCGGTCATGCCGGTATCCCCGTAGCTGGTGTGGAGTTGCTGGCTCCGACAGAGCCCATAGCGTTTGTTATGATGTCTGAAGTGTCGAGGATCAGCGCAATCTGTCCGTCTCCAAGTATGGTTGCGGCGGCTATTCCTGGAGCCCGGTAGAAGCTGTCATCAAGGCCTTTGATTACCACCTGTCGCTGGTCCTGGATGCTGTCTATGATAAGAGCTGCATGGCTTTCGTCTTCGTGCGCGATGAGCAATACGACACAGCCCTCAAAATCTTCAATGGATTCACGGTATCCGAGCTCTTTTCCGAGGTCGAAAATCGGAACGAAGCCGCTTCTCACGCGCACAACAAATGAACCCGGGCGCACCATTTCCACGTCTTTGTTTGAAAGCGTCAGAGTTTCAATGACCACGTTGAGGGGTAGTACGAGCGTTTCTCCCGCGACCTGAACAACCATTCCATCCAAAACGGCCAGCGTCAGGGGCAATGAGATGGAAAACGTTGTGCCAACTCCTGGTGTAGAGGAAATTGTTATTCGTCCACCCAAGGCCTGAATTGCTGTTCGGACGACGTCCATTCCGACGCCACGACCGGAGAGATCGGATACAACGGTGGCTGTGGAGAAGCCCGGAAGGAAGAGGAGATTATCGATCTCACTGTCACTCAGTGATGCATCTTCCGGAATTAACCCTTTATCGATCGCAATCTGCATGACTTTTTCGCGGTTGATGCCACCACCATCATCGGACACATCAATCACGACGCGTCCTGAACGGTGGGCGGCCACCAGGTTTACCCGGCCCTGTTCGGGTTTTCCGGCGGCAAGGCGTTCCTCCGAAGTTTCGAGGCCATGATCGACAGCATTGCGGATCATGTGGGTCAGAGGGTCCGCGAGCCTTTCGATAACGGTCTTGTCTACTTCAGTATTCTCACCTTCTGTATGAAGTCTGACATCTTTGCCAACGGAGGCGGAAGATTCGCGGACAATCCGTGACATGCGCTGAAACAGTGATTTAACCGGCTGAGCGCGGATCATCATGACACTGTCCTGAATATCGCGGGTAAGTCGCTGAAATTCCTCCAGGCCGTTCATTGCATCTGAGTGGGGCGATAAACCAGATGACTCCAGACTCTGGGAAAGCATCGCCTGATTGATCACCAGCTCGCCCACCAGGTTGACGAGACGTTCTATTCGGTCCAGATCGACCCGTACAACTGACTTTGCCGCGGCTGCCGGTGCCGAAGATGAGGTATTGCTTTTGGCTACTGACGGCGCCGGCGCCGGTTTATCCTCGCTGACGGCAGGAAGCTCGGCAGCAGGAGCCGGTGCAGACCCGGTTTCGTGTTGTTCAGGAATTTCCGGTGTATCTGTTTCGATGGGGTCTGCCACGCCGTTGACGACTTCTGGTCCTGCTTCGTCTGATACAGGAGCATCTCCGTTCTGTGAGATCGTCAGTGAGCACAGCCCTTCTACAAATTCGAATGCAGCTTCGATCTCGGCGACGTCTACTGCCGAGGCAAGTTCAATCGTCCATGAAAGATAAGAGTGCTCTGGTGACAGTTCGTCCAGATCGGGTATCTTGCCGAGGTTACATGTAACGTCGCAGTCACCCATTTCATCCAGGGCGCGCAGCATATGAAAGGGTTCATTTCCGGTCTCAAAAAGCTCGTTTTCAGGCCGGAATTCAATCGTGTACCGGTTGAGGCCGGGAAGTGGCGGCAGGTCTGGCAGGTCAATATCAGGCAGCGCCAGTCCGTCCCCGTCATCATCGCCAAAATCCATGTCGAGTGACAGAGTGGCGGGTTGGAAATCGATATCCTCGTCTTCTTCGGCTTCTTCTTCTGCGCCAGCGTCTTCGCCCAGCATTTCATTCAGGAAACCCAGAAGCTCTGCTGTACGTGCCTCTGGAAGATCGCCGGCATCGCGGGAAATCCGGACGAGGTCGGAAAGGTGATCAGCACACTGAAAAAAGACCTTCAGAGCATCAGGCCCGGCGGTCATCCTGCCTGCACGCACTTCATCGAGCACGGTTTCAAACCGGTGTGCGAAACGTACCAGAGCCTCCAGGCCAAACGCGCCGGCGCCGCCCTTGATCGAATGAACGGCTCGGAAGACGACGTTGATTGTCTCAGTATCATCCGCACCGTCGTCAAGTTCCTGGAGCCCGTCCTGGAGGGCCTCGAGCAGTTCCTCGCATTCAATGAAGAATGACGCCCGGATTTCTGCCATAGGGTCGTTGGTATCAGCCATGTCTTACCCCTTATCCGGCAACCATCTGGAGGGCTTTGATCAGCTTTGCAGGGTCAAACGGCTTTACGATCCATCCTGTCGCGCCAGCAGTGCGGGCACGGGCTTTCAGCTCCGGCGCTGCTTCTGTTGTGAGCACGAGAATGGGCGTTGCCCTGTGCTGCTCCTGCTCGCGCACGGCGTCGATGAAGCCAAAGCCATCCATGCGGGGCATATTGATGTCAGTAATAATCGCGTCCGGTTCAATGCCGCTGAGAACCTCAATCCCGTGAACGCCGTCGTCGGCAGTGTGAACATTGAACCCGGCCGGCAGGAGAGCGAGACGGATCATGTCACGCATTGTGCGGCTGTCATCTACGGCGAGAATTTCCAAAGTCATTGACGACCCCCTGAGATAGTTTCCGGTGTCATGCCCATGACACGCAGCTGATCGATCACGCGATCGGAAGCATTCACGAAGGAAATTCTGTGACCGCTTGCGTTCGCGCTGGTGGCGGCGGAGAGAAACACCTGAAGGCAGAGAGCGCCCAGATGTTTGACCTTTGACAGATCTACCGTGAGATCCTCGCCGGCCCGGGATTTAAGAGCTGTTGCCAGATCTGAAGCTGCAGACAGATCAAGCTTGGATTCTGCGATCAGAGGTTCACTCATCGGGACCTCCGCGGGCGGGTTTGTTTTCCGGGCGCATTGATTCCTCCACGCTGGCTGATCAGGTGCATGGACGAGGTTGTATGGGGCGTTCCGTTAAGACTCGGTTACCTCCCGTTTCATTTTCCGATAATCCCGGTGCGCGGTGTCTGAACGCAGACAAAGGAAAGGGGCCGCAGTCCCCTGCAGCCCCTGACAAACTGTTCGAACAGGTCTGGTAACGCTGAAGATCAGCGCCGGCGGCGGCCGCCGGTCCGGCCACTGCGACCACGACCTTCCTGGCCGGGTTTCGGTGCTTCCTTGTTGAAGGCAATCCAGGCCCCGCCGTGCGGATCGTTGTCCGTCAGGAAATTGGCAGCGCGGATGGCCTCCATCTCCTTGCCCGGGCGCGGTCTGGTCGATCCCATGCCGAAGGTCTGGCAGAAGAGTTCGTCGTCCATATCCTCAGGCAGCACTATGCCGGCCGCCATCAGTTCAAGCTTTTTGGCTTCGATCTTCGCGGCGCTGACGGGCAGGGCGACCGGGTTCATGATCGCAGATGTCATGCCTGCGCCCATCGCCATCGGCAGAAACGCGTTGTTTATACCGTGGCGGTTCGGCAGACCGAACGAGATGTTTGACGCGCCGCAGGTCGTATTCACGCCGAGCTCTTCGCGCAGGCGGCGGACAAGTGTGAACACCTGATTTCCCGCCGTTGCCATGGCACCGATGGGCATTACCAGCGGGTCGACAACAATGTCATGCGCAGGGATGCCATAATCAGCAGCCCGTTCGACGATTTTCTTTGCCACCGCAAAGCGAACCTCGGGGTCTTCGGAAATACCGGTGTCATCGTTCGAAATGGCAACGACAGGCACGTTGTACTTTTTCACCAGCGGCAGCACGAGCTCGAGACGTTCCTCCTCGCCTGTCACAGAATTCAGAAGCGGGCGGCCTTCGCAGGCCTCCAGACCGCTTTCAAGCGCTCCCGGAACAGAGCTGTCGATGCACAAAGGCACATCAACAATTGTCTGGACCCGCTCGATCAGTGCCTTCATCAGAGGGGGTTCGACAAAGTTGTTGTCTGCGTAACGCGTGTCTTCCGACATCTTGTTCGTAAAAACGGCCCCCGAGTTGATGTCCAGGACTGTGGCGCCTGCCGCGACCTGAGCGATTGCATCCGCCTCAACAGTGCTGAAATCGTCCTGCTCCAGCTCGAGTGCCAGTTTTTTACGGCCGGTCGGATTGATCCGCTCGCCGATCACACAGAAGGGCTGGTCAAAACCGATGATGGCGGTTTTGGTTTTGGATTCGACGATTGTCCGGGTCATTCAGGGGGTCCTTGGATCACGCGTTGGCGGGGACAGCTGCGCTGCCGCCGTTTTCAATGGCCCAGGTCGCATTGGTTTTTATGCCACCCAGCGGGAAGAAGTGTACGTTCGAGATATTGAAGTCCGGATCAGCGGCTCTGTGCGCGGCAAGATCGTTCAGCACGTCCGTCGGCTCATAGGGCAGCAACAGTTTGGTGACATCCAGTGCGCGCTTCTGCAGCACTTTGAGTGAGGGACCCACGCCACAGGCGATTGCGAACTTGATCAGTGTCTGCAGTTTGGCAGGTCCCGCGATGCCGATGTGAACGGGCAGAGTGATGCCGGCGTCTTTCAGTCCGTCAGCCCAGGCGATGATTGGCTTTGCGTCAAACGCGAACTGCGTGGCCAGCGCCATCTGCGCATCCGTGCGTGTCTGGAAATCGTTTTTCCAGCGCAGCGCTGCATCCACATTGCCGGTACCGCCGTCAGGATCAATGTCCCGGTTGCCTTCGGGGTGACCCGCGACATGCAGACGGGTAAAACCGGCGGCGTCAAAAAGCCCGGTTTCCATGAGCTGCATCGAGCTGTCGAAATCGCCCAGCGGCTGCGCAACGCCACCGGCCAGCAGCAGCGCCTGTTTCACATCGGCCTCACCCTGGTAACGGGCAATCCAGTCGGCCAGTGTCGCCCTGTCTCTGATAATGCGCGCGGGAAAATGCGGCATAACCTGAAAACCGTCGTCATTCAGCCGTGCTGCTGTACGGACCATGTCCTCGATGGGTGTGCCTTCGATGTGGGCGATATAAACCCGTGTGCCTGTGGGCAGAAGGTCGCGGAAGTTGTCTACTTTTTCGGCCGTGCGGGGCATGACCTCGATTGAATAGTCCTGTAAAAAGGCCTCGACCTGCGGTGACGCGCCTTTGGGCGTTTCGGTGTCTTTGCGTCTGAAATTCAGAAGAGCCATGAGGCGTTCCTTCCCGGACAAGAGGGTGGCAGACAGAGACGGCAGGGTCAGGCCCAGCCGTCGTTATCAATCAGGGTTCTGATACGGGCCTGGTCGTATTCCGTATCGATGCGGGCGGCTTCTGCATCGGCAATCTCATCCGGATTGCCGTCCATGCTGTAGGGCGCTGCTTTGCGCCATTCGGCCAGATAGGCATCCGTATCCGCAGCCCCGGTCTTCATGGCTGCGCGGTCGATGGCCTGTTCAAAACGCTCGGGCAGGGGGCGTTTGGCACCACGCCGCCCTTTGCCCACGATGACCTGGGCAGGGATGTCTCTCCAGTACACAACAGTCACTTCAGGCATTGGTGATTCCCCGTACGTTTCCCGACTCTGTCTAACGGCTGCATGGGCGGGTTCTGCGTCGTTTTTCGACAGAACACGCGCTTTCAGCGACCTCACCTGATCATGTAACCTTTCCGGCCCCGCAGGGCGAGGGCCGGGCCCGTGGAAATTCTCATCATCTTTGTGAGCGTTGGTCATGGTGGCCGGATTGCGGACAATCCCGGCGCTTGCGCTGCAGCGACCCAGTGTCTAGGTTGGAGGCAACTCGAAATGAAAGGCGCAGATAATGGCGCCACAGCGTCCCAAAGGTGCGGGCGCGCTCGACCAGACGACGGCTCTGAGCCCCGCGCCAGTTCCGCCGAGGCCCGGTGAGCTGTACGCAGCGCTGGACCTCGGTACAAACAGTTGCCGCATGCTGATCGCCCAGCCACAGGGGTCGGGTTTCAGCGTCGTGGACAGCTTTTCCAAGTCTGTTCAGCTTGGGGCCGGCCTGGAAAAGACCGGCAGGCTCTCGCACGGCTCGATGAGCCGGACGATACAGGCGTTGCGGATCTGTCAGCAGAAACTGCGCCGTAACAGGGTGCGGCGGATGCGGCTGGTGGCAACCGAGGCCTGCCGCCGCGCGCGAAATGCGCGTGAATTCATCCGCCGGGTTCAGCGTGAAACCGGTCTTCAGCTCGACATTATCAAGCCGCAGGAAGAGGCCCGTCTGGCGGTGATTTCCTGTGCCCCGCTTGTCAGCAGCACAACAGAGAACCTCCTGGTGGTGGACATTGGTGGCGGATCAACAGAACTGGTCTGGATCGACCTGAGCGACGTTCCCCCGCGTGAACGGTCGGGCTCTATAATGCGCCTGCATCAGGGTTTCGGGGCGGGTCATGCGGATGAACCGACAGCACGTGTTGTGGACTGGATATCCGTTCCGCTGGGGGTGGCAACCCTGCGCGATCAGTTCAGTGATGTCGAGGACGATGCCGCACGCTTTGCGCTGATGAGCTGGTTTTTCGAGGAGAACCTCTCGGATTTCGCACCGTATCACGACACGCATGTGCATGAGAAATTTCAGATTGTCGGAACCTCGGGCACTGTCACGACAGTTGCAGCAAGCCATCTGGGGCTCAAGCGCTATGATCGCACAAAAGTGGACGGTCTGCATATGACCACCGATGAGATTGAGCGGGTGATCCGGTCGTATCTGGCGCTTGGCCCCGAAGGCCGCCGTGCCGACCCGCGGATCGGTCAGGACCGGCAGGCGCTGATCATGTCCGGGGCGGCGATTCTGCAGGCCCTGATGCGCTGCTGGCCGACAGATCGTCTGTCTGTGGCGGACCGTGGCCTGCGCGAGGGATTGCTGTATGCACAGATGAGCGCCGACGGTGTACTTGCTGAGGGGGCTTTCTGATGGCGAAAATACCGGGTGGCAAAACGCCAACAGGCAAAAACACGTCCGGCCGGGGTCAGCGTGACCTCAAGGTCAAGGTAAAGTCCGCCCGCGGCCGCAAGCTCAGCTCAACACGCTGGCTGCAGCGCCAGCTGAATGACCCTTATGTCAAACGCGCGCGGGCCGAAGGGTACCGGGGCAGGGCGGCATACAAGATCATGGAACTCGACGACAAATACCGGTTTCTGGTGCCCGGCGCCCGGGTCGTGGATCTGGGCGCTGCGCCGGGCGGCTGGTGTCAGGTTGCGGTGAAGCGGGTCAATGCGCTGGGGGAAAAACAGGGCAAGGCCGTCGGCAGTATTCTCGGAATTGATCTGCAGGAGATGGAACCGATCGCCGGATGCGAGCTCTACCAGCTGGATTTTATGGCAGACGACGCTGACCTGCAGGTGCGCGAATGGCTCGGGGGAAAGGCTGATGTGGTCATGTCTGATATGGCTGCCTCCAGTTCAGGGCACAAGCAGACTGACCATCTGCGCATTATCGCGCTTTGCGAGGCCGCAGCCTGGTTTGCCTTTGACGTTCTGGACGAGGGTGGCACCTTTGTGGCCAAGGTTCTGGCAGGCGGTGCCGAAGGAGAGTTGCAGAAACTTCTCAAGCAGCGATTCGACAGGGTTGCCAACATCAAACCGCCGGCGTCCCGCTCAGACAGTTCCGAAAAATTTGTTGTGGCAACGGGCTTTCGGGGCTGAAGCACGACCTTTTACCGGACCTTAAGCCTGTCATGTCTAGCATCCCGTCGGGGCCCGAAGATGTTTCCGGGCCAGAGCAACTCAAAGGACGGGTACCCATGTTCCGCAAAATTCTCCTCTCTGCACCCCTGGTGCTTGCAGCCAGTATCGCTCAGGCCGTGGATGCTCCGCCCGCGATGCGGGCGTTTGTAGACAGCAACGTTATGGACTGGGCCATGAGCCCTGATGTCATTTCTGCCGTTATCGAGCAGAATGCAGTGACCGCCGGCGCGAGCGAAGCCCAGATCATCGAGTGGGACAATACCTGGCGCGCCCAGGTCGGCGTAACGGATCAGCCATTCATCAGCGAAGTGATGGGGCGCGATCTGTCTGCATTTCTCAAGCAGAAGGTTGCCGACTCCGGCGGGCGGATCACCGAGATCTTTGTAATGGATGCGCTTGGCCTGAACGTCGCTGCCAGTGATATTACTTCTGACTACTGGCAGGGTGATGAAGACAAATACTCAAAAAGCTATGGTGCCGGGTCCGGCGCGGTTTTTGTCGACGCCATTGAGTTTGACGAAAGCTCGCAGACCTACCAGGGACAGATTTCAGTTTCGCTGACAGACCCTGAAACGGGCGAAGTTGTCGGGGCCATGACAATTGGTCTCAATGCAGAAGCGTTCTTCTGATATCTCCTTGTTGCAGGCGCCCGTCAGGCGCGCGCCTGCAATGAATTCTGTGCTGATCTGAGCAAACGGTCAAGATCAGCCTGTGACGCCGCGCGCACCTCGGTATGCACCACGCGTCCGGCAGTAACTTCTGCCTGGTTTTCCTGACGTATCAGTTCAAAAAGGCGCCCGTACCGGCGTGTCTTCTCATACTGTCCTGGGGTCATGTCTGATCCGTCGCTGGTGATGTCCGGTCTTCGAATACACAGCAACTGCGGCAGAGTTTCGGCACAGCAGCGGCAGGCCGGTGGCAGAAAGGCCCGCCATTTTCGTGCGGGCGATACCCGACGCGGGGGGCAGACATCACGCTGGTTTCAACTGCTGGCTGAAGAAGTCTTTGTTTTTCTGCAGGTTTGCAGAAAAACCTTTGCGGCAAAATCACAGCGCTCCTACAAAGGTGCAGGGATGAAACCCCGAGAGCTGGGGGTACGCAGGATCGAAAAGACACTTTTTCAGTTTATCTGGAAGCACTCAAAGCGGGACCAGTTTGTCCTGCTTGTCTTTACCTGCACCTTGTTTCCCTTTCTGTTTCTGACACTTGAGCTGCCCAAACGCATCATCAACGACGCGATCGGCTCACAGACGTCGGTTGTCAATCTGTTCGGCATGCAACTGGATCAGGTGGCGTTTCTCTGGGTGCTCTGCGGCGCGTTCCTGTTGGCCGTACTCTGCCACGGCCTGCTGAAAATGCGCATCAACACGATGAAGGGCGTGCTGTCGGAACGCATGCTGCGACGTCTGCGCTATGGTCTGATCGCGCGGATGCTGCGGTTCCCACGGCCCTATTTCCAGCGCACTTCCGAAGGTGAGCTTGTCGCAATGATCACCGGAGAGACAGAGCCGATGGGTGGCATGATGGGGGACGCTCTGACGCAACCCGTTCTGCAGGCCGGTCAGATGCTGACCATTCTTGTCTTTCTGTTTTTGCAGAGTGTCTGGTTCGGTCTCGCCGCCGTTGCACTCATCCCGCTTCAGGCCTGGCTGATCCCAAAGCTTCAGCGTCAGATCAATCTGATGAACAAAAAGCGAATACGGGAGGTGCGCACACTGGCCGCAATGATCGGTGAAAGTGCCGCCGGCGCGTCAGAGTTGCGAATGCACGGCGGCTGGCGCTACCGGCTTGCCATGATCACGGAACGTCTTGGTGTGGTTTACAAAATCCGGTTCCAGATCTATCAGAAAAAGTTTTTCATGAAGTTTATCAACAACTTCATTACACAACTTACACCATTCTTCTTCTTTTCCGTGGGCGGTTACCTGGTCATTCAGGGGGCCGTTTCGCTCGGGGCACTCGTTGCGGCGCTGGCGGCCTACAAAGACCTCAGCTCGCCATGGAAAGAGTTGCTTACCTATTACAATCAGGCTCAGGATATGAGCCTGCGCTGGGAAACCGTGATGGAACGGTTCGCACCCTCGGGTGTGATTTCCGAAGATCTGATGCAGGGAGAGCCGGCTTCCGTACCGCGGCTGGATGGTGCGGTTGAACTGGATGATATCAGCGTGGTCGATGCAGACGGCAACCTGGTGCTGGACGGCGTATCCGCTGTGTTCCCCAAAGGTTCGGTGGTTGCGGTGACAGCTGCAAGTGAGCAGGACCGGAGGGCTCTGGCGGATGTGCTGATCCGTGAGGTCACACCTGTGAACGGTACGGTCACAGTCTCCGGCCAGCCTCTTTCCGGTCTGCACCAGCGCGTTATTTCGGCGCGCATCGGTCATGCGGGGAACCGGCCGGTCCTTTTTCAGGGGTCGTTCGGCGACAACGTTATGATGGCTCTGCGCAGCACTCCCGCGGGATCTCATGATACGGAGGCAAACCAGCTTATCCGGGAGGCTGTTGCAGCGGGGAACAGTGCTGATCTGGCCGGCGGTGACTGGCTTGACCCGCAGTCTGCCGGACTGTCTTCCGCCGAAGACCTGCGGTCCTGGTGGCTGACGCTTGTTGATGCGACCGGATCGGGTGAAATGCTGTTCCGCCGGTCCCTTGATCAGATCATGACGGGTCAGGAAAACGAAAGGCTGCGCGCCGGCATCGTGGCCGCACGACCGGCTATCCGGTCCGCTGTGGAAAAAGCCGGCCTGTCCCGTCACGTTTTTCCGTTTGACCCGCTGGTCTATAATCCGGCGCTGACCGTGGCAGGCAACATCTTTTTTGCCACACCGCGACAGCCGATGACGCAGAGCGAACTGGCGAACCGTTCAGACCTTTTCGAGGTGCTGGCACAGATGGGGCTCGAACAGGGGCTTCTCGATCTGGCGCTGGACGTTGTCGGCCTGCTGAACCAGACCTTTGGCACAGATGGCACCGAACACCCTCTGTTTCGCAAGCTGGGGCTCGACCCGGCACTGTATGAACGTTCGGTCACTGTTCGCCGGCGTCTGCGTCTGAACCCGGACGCGCCACTGCCTGAAGAAGACCGGCGCCTTCTGATGAGCCTGCCTGCCCAGATCACCGCGGAACAGATCGGTCCTGCTTTCTCAGAGAGCATCAAGAATGAAGTTCTTAAGCGCAGACAGAGTGTTCTCAGTGTGGCCTCAGATGACCTGAGCGATCTGTTTGTGCCACTTGATGATACCGCCGTTGCCCCCGGTCTTTCCGTTCTTGAAAACGCGCTCTTCGGCAAAGTCTCGGACGCGGCGGGGGCGCGCGTGGACGAGTTGCGCCGCATCGTGTCGTCAGCGCTCGAGGCGCAGGGACTGCGCCCTGATGTGATGGCGCTGATATATGATCTGCCGCTGGGTCGGAATGGCGGAGATCTTCCGGCGGTGTTCGCAGAACCGCTGGCGCTCTGCCGGGCGGCCGTCAAACGGCCGGATATCCTGATACTGGAACAGGCTCTGGCCGGATTTGATCAGTCCGTGCGTGTGCAGATGCACAGAAACCTGTGCAGACTGCTGCCAGATACCATGCTGATCTATCTGGGCGAGAGTTTCGAGGAACGGGACGTATTCGATGTGCACATCGAGATTGTACAGGGCCGCCTGATAACGGACGGAACAGGTGCGGTTCCCGCCGACGAAACAGCGGCAGGCGCTGATCTGATGCGCAAAGTGCGTGCTCTCGAGGCGACAGATCTTTTTTCGGGGCTCAGCAGACGCCAGTTGCGGCTGCTGGCCTTTGGTGCACGCTGGTATCGCGCGGCGCCCGGTGAAACCATTTTCACCAAGAACGATGATCCCGTCGACGGTGCATATATGATCCTGTCGGGGACGGCTGGCCTGTATAATCCGGATGCGGATACGGGCATTCAGCAGATTGCGCTGGCCGGACCCGGTCAGCTGGTTGGTGAACTGGGTCTGATCCGGAATGTTCCGAGGGCGCTCACACTGAGGGCGGAAACTGATTTTGAGGCGCTGCGGCTGGGTACAGAAGAGTTTCTGGCAGTTGTTGAAAACGACGCGGCAACGTCGTTCAGACTGTTGCAGGTGGTGGCGGGATATACATCCTGACGCCTATCGGTTTTACGAAAATTCAACGTAAAGAGTGAGCAGTGTACCGGTGTTTGCGACCACCGGTTAATCCTTTGGTGCGTTCTGCGGCAATATTGTGCGCTGACCGGGAAGGCTTTTCCTTGACCGGGTGGACCAAGAGGGTTTTATGCGTTTTCGAGGGCTGAAAAGTCTGGTGATTGCCGCGTTTTTGATGGCGTCACCGGTATCGGCGGAGCCTGTACGGCTCTATATCGACGCCGACTTCTCTCATGGCGCGCAGGCGGCCGAGGCGATCGAACTCGGGGTCAGAACAGCGCTCCGCGAGGTCGGTGGCAGGGTCGGCGATCTGTCGCTTGATGTCATGCTGTTCAACAACCGGGCCAATGCAAAGCGTTCGCTTCAAACGCTCAGGACTTTTGTGTCAGATCCCGAAGCCCTGGCCGTGATCGGGGGCGTCCAGTCGCCGCCTTACCTGACGAACCGGAAATTTATCAACGAAAACGGTATCCTGCTTCTTCTTCCCTGGTCGGCCGCCGGCCCTGTGACCCGCGCGGCCGAGGGCCAGACAAACTGGATTTTCCGCGTGTCCATTGATGATACTAAATCGGCTGAATTTCTGGTGGGTCGGGTTGTCGACGTTCACAACTGCACAAGGCCCGGCTTGTTGCTGATGGACACCGGCTGGGGTCGGGTGAACCGGATCGCTTTGCTCAAGAGTTTTGAGGGCAGGCTGGAGGAGCAGCCGGGTGTCTGGATGTTTTCCGGAACGGTCGGTGCTACCGAAGCGTCGCGCATCGCCGTCGAAGTGCGCGAGGCTGGTATTGATTGTGCCATCATGCTGGCGAATGACGCCAACGGAGCGCTGATTGTTCGCAAGCTGTTTACCGAAAGCGCCCCCGTTCGTGTCATCAGCCACTGGGGGATTATGGCCGGGGATTTTCCAGGCAGCGTTGCAAATGAGATACGCGAGGAAATGCAGATAGAAGTCCTGCAGACCTGCGGGCTTCACGCGGAAGAGGCCGGACGTCCTGAGGTAAAGAGGGCACTGGACATGGCAGGCGATGGAAATACCGTTTTTCGGTCTCTTTCTGACGTGCCGTCGGTTGCCGGATTTGTCCATGGTTACGATCTTACCCGCATCCTTGTTGTGGCGCTCGGGCAGGCCGTGTTGTCTGAAGACTGGGCCGGAGCCGACATGCAAGGGCGACGGGCTCTGTTGCGTCATGCACTGGAAAACCTGCAGAAACCTGTTGAAGGAATACTGAAAACCTACAACCGGCCTTTTCGCCGGTACAGCATCTCGGACCCGGATGCGCACGAAGCACTCGGGCTTTCGGATCTTTGCGTCGCGGGGTTTTCCCGGGATGGACGGCTCGTTCTGCCTGATCGCGGGGCCAGCCTGCGGCAATGACCCCTAAAGTATCAATATATCATGTATTCTGGATGCTGCTTGGCGGCGTTTTTGTTTTTGCGGTTATCAGCTCTGCTACTGCCGTATGGCTGACGTCGCGCCCGTTTCTTGTCGAAGCCCAGCGCGAGGCCGCGGATGTCTATGTCGAACGTGAAGCAACGGAGATCGACCAGCGGATTGAGCCTGTATTAAGCCTGTCAGAATACATCGCTTCCGAGCCCAATCTTGTTTCGTTTGTTGTTGGAAACGCGATCACAGCGGATCAGACGCTTGACAGGCTGGACGATCTGGCACTGCCACAGGGACTTCGCAAAGTTTACTTTTTTGATTTTCTGGCAGAAGAAATCGCGGGATATGAGGCACCGCGGCAGCAGGCGCAGATCGGTCCGGCAGTCAGTCGGAAACTTAAGGACAAGGCCAGTGAGCTTGCCCGCCGGGCGATGGTTTCCGCCGGGCCTCGCGCAAACTGGATCAGCGCACCGGAAGCAGAGCAGCAGGGTCCGGGTCACATTCTGATAGCGGTGCCTGTCATGAACCGTGGCCTGCCCGAAGGTGCTGTCGTTGCCATCGCAGATCTCATTCCCGGGCTTGGCCGGTCAGGTGAGGCACAGATGGGGGCGCCGTTTCGAATTCTGAAAACAGATACAACCGCTGTCCGGTTGGCCGAACACAGTGCTGTTTTGTCTGTCTCCGATCTGTCTGTGGTGCTCAAACCTGACCTGTCCATCGTGTCGCGGGTCGGGCAGGAGCTGGTGTCCAGCACGATGATTGCGGTTGCCGGTGCGCTCTTTGTTCCCTTTGCGGCCTTCGGCTGGGCTGGTCGCCGGACGATTCTGAAACCCCATGCAGACCTTGAAGCCTCGCGGAACATGCTGCGCGAGCAGCAAAAAGAACTCGGTGAACTGGCGGCAATTGCCCGCAAGGCCGAAGAGGGCATTCTGATTACCGATCTCGACGAAAACATCGTCTGGAGTAACCCGGCCTTTTCGCGCATGACCGGCTATCGCCCCGAAGAGCTGGTGGGCAAGCGGCCCGGCGCATTGCTGCAGGGTGCCGATACGGACCCGATGGAGGTGGATCAGATCCGAATGGCTCTGGCATCGCTCGAGCCTGTGCGGGTCGAACTGCTGAATTACAGTAAACTGGGGTTTCCCTACTGGGCACGGATCAGTATTGCGCCGCTGTTTGATGAACACAGCAAGCCATATGGCTATATGTCCATCTCAAGTGATGTGAGTGAGCGTAAAGCGCAGGAGACACGGTTGCGCGAAGCCCGCGAAGCGATCGAGCACCAGGCGCTCCACGACGAGCTGACCGGCCTTGCAAACCGTCGTCGATTCAACGCGGTGTTTGAGAAAAGAACCCGCATGGCGGGCCTGGCGGATACATCGGTCATCCGTGTCGATCTTGATCACTTCAAAAACGTCAACGATACCATGGGTCACGAGGCAGGCGACCACGTGCTGTGCGAAGTTGCCAAAATTCTGCGGGAAGAGGTTTCAACTGATGATCTGCCTGTCCGGATAGGCGGGGATGAGTTTATAATTCTGCTGGCGCCCGGTGTTGACCTCAGGCAGGCCTGCTCTGTCGCCGAAAATATCCGAGAGCGCATTGTCCGTCCGATCGTCTATGAAGGGAAGCAGATCCTGACAGGAGCCAGTTTCGGCATCGCCTCATCCGGATGTGGCCTCGTCGATGCGGCGGAACTGGTACGTGCAGCGGACACAGCGCTTTATGCGGCCAAATCCGCCGGGCGCAATCAGGTCGCTGTCTACGACGCGAAACTGCACCATTCCGCCATTGAAACCCGGGACACGGCAGAGCTTATCCGCATCGGCCTCGACAGAGACGAATTTGTACCCTTCTATCAGCCACAGTTTGACGCGCAGACCCGCAGGATTGTCGGGGTCGAAGTGCTGGCGCGCTGGAAGCAGCCGGATATGGGGACGCTTGCGCCATCGGCCTTCCTCGACGTTGCAGATCAGTTGTCATTGCTGACGCGGCTGGACAAGATGGTCACGCAACGCGCGTTGTCGGACATAAAATTCCTTGAAGACAGCGGCATGCCCGTTCCCAAAGTCGCCTTCAACGTTACCGCAAACAGGATTGCAGATCCCGAACTTGTTCAGCTGATTGCCAGTCAGAATTTCCGGGATACCCGGGTATCTTTTGAAATACTTGAGTCAGTTTTCCTCGACGACCGGCAGGAATATCTGGATTTTGCCCTGGATCTCATTCAGGATGAGGGGCTTCAGATCGAGATTGACGATTTCGGCTCGGGCCATGCGTCGATGATCAGTCTCATGCAGGTCAATCCCGACGTTCTGAAAATCGACCAGCGACTGGTACTTGGTGCACCCGACTCGGACGTCTGTCGCGATATGGTGCGTTCCATCATAGACATTTCCAGGTCACTCGGGATCGCAGTAACTGCAGAGGGTGTCGAGACGGAAGCCCATGCAGATCTGATGATGGAAATGGGCTGTTCGACCCTGCAGGGGTATCATTTTGCTCAGCCGCTGAGTTTTGAGGATCTGCAGGAGTTTATGAAAAACCATCAGCCACGGCCCGTTTCCGAAAGTGGTTCCGGCGACAGTCCGGTGTCAGCAGGCCCGGCGTAAAGGACGCGGTCGTCGGGTAAAGAGGCTTCGGGTTTTACACCCCTGTATCCGCAAATCCTGATGACATCCTGCGGATCAGAGCGTCATCTGATCCACCGATGAGCAGATATTCATAGGTGCCGTCCGACCATTTGGCCGCGTGCATACCTTCCATTTCGCGGGTGTCGGGCTGTCCGGCAGGCACATTGTCTGACCGGATGATACACAACGCGAGCGGCTCGCCCGTGCTGGTCAGAAACGCCAGCTGTACCAGCGCCCTGCCGTCGAAACTGAGAACCTGGGCGCGTTTGTACTCGGCGTCAGGAAAAGCGGTCAGGCGTGCCAGGTCAATCGGCTTGCCGATGGCCGCACCAACCCGTGCCAGCTCCCGTTGCTGATCTGAGGGCACCGGGGAAATATGGGAAAGTGTGCTGCTGGAGTAGAGCGCCTGGTAGGCGGCAACATACTCTGTCCAGCCATCATCTTTGCCACCAGGTATCAGAACCCCGATGGCAATACCGGCGGCCAGCGCGATACCCGCAGCGACGCTGGTGCTGCGCAACCAGCCGTTACCGGTTGTCTGCATGGCAGGGATGCTGGCCGGGGCAGGGTTCAGGAGAGTCTCGTAGCCTGCCCTGAGGGCCAGCGTGTCCAGTCCGAGAGCCCGGACACGCTGGCGCAGAACCGGGTCACGCTCCAGAGCGGCATCAATCAGAGCCACGGGCGCATGATCAGCTTCGCCGTCCAGGTAAGCGACAAGTTCCTCATCTGTGAAGTGCCTATCTTGCATCCTGCGTCTCCTGATCGCGGAATTTCTGTCCCAGTGCGGCCCTCGCGGTCGCCAGACGGCTCATTACTGTTCCCACCGGAACATCCAGAATGTCCGCCGCTTCGCGATAGCTGTAGCCTTCAGCATAAACAAGGATCACCGTAACGCGCTGCGCCTCTGGCAGACGCAGCACCGTCCGCAGAACCTCGCGGTTCAGCGCCTGCCGCTCAGGGCCCGGTGCCGGATCCTCCACGACAGTCTCATCTACCGCGACAAGCCCGCCGCCGGTGCGAACCGCTGTCTTGCGCAGTGTGCTGATCCACAGGTTGTGTGTTATCCGGAACATCCACGCGTCTATACCGCTGCCCGGGGCAAAACGGGTGGCGTTTTCCATGGCACGCAGACAGGCGGCCTGCGCCAGATCATCTGCAGCGTCCCGGTTACCGGTCAGCGAGAGACTGTAACGCCAGAGGCGCGGAAAAACCTCCGGCAATACGTCACCAATTTGTTCAGCGGCCGTTTTGCGGCGCCAGATGCTCATTTTTCCGCTTTCGGGTCAGTCACAGTGCTACCTCATTTGCGCCCCGGCTCCGAACCGGAAAAAACACCCCTGGCCTGTCCGTTCAGACAAGGCAGGGGCACACTCGCTACAAAGTATGTCACTTTTCAAACACCATGCGAACTGACACTGGCGTGACCCGTGTGATGCTGTCGAGGGATGCAAGTTCCATGAGCTTGTCGATTCCCGCGGTTATCCCAAGGTCGTCGGTTGACAGCATGATGAAGTCAGCCGTTGTGACCAGGACGCGGTCCTCAGCCAGTCGCGCGACCATCATCCGGGCCTCGATGTCGTTTTCGGTGCCGGCAAAGCTCAGTTCAGCTTCGACATCCGCCAGCATTATGTCGCCTGTCCCGAGGGCTGAGAGCGCTTGCATGTCAATCTGTCCGCTGATCACTGCGCTGACCGGCCCGGAAGCAAAGACATGCTCGTTCATCCGCTCGTTACGGATGTCGATGTTTGTCTGTACAGAAGCCAGATTGATGCTGATTTCGAGATCACCAGCTTCACTCACTTTCCCGGACACATCCGTAAAGTGATGAACTTCGCCAAATTCGCTGTTTTTGACCGAACCGAAAGCGACGCTGGACTGGTCGTCGACCGAAACCCAGCCTGCGTGTCCTCCCGCCAGAGCTGTTGTCGCGCTGAGCGCCAGAGCGCTGCAGAAACCTGCAAAAATCTTCATGTGATGGTGCCTCCCAAAGTCAGTGAACACAGCGTCCACATACTGAAAACGCGCCAGGTGCCGGATTTATTCGGTTGCTTCTGCAAATAAGTGCAGAGCCTGCCATCACAAAACCGTGTGCCGGTCACGCGGCGGCACTCAGATCCATCATCTGACCAGTCGTAAAGTACCGGCCGGCAATCTGGTGGCTTGCGGCCGTGCGAAAGGTTGGCACAGTTTATCTCCCGGTCTCTGAAAGCGCGCCAGTGCACGTGGGACGCGCGCTCAGAATCTCAGCCTGAACGCGGGCAGGTCAATCGTACCGGACCAGCCAGAGCGCGCGACGTTCTGCCCGTGAGGAAACGCGGCAACCGACAGAAAAAGCGCGGGCATTGTGTCTGTTCATTTCTGGCAGGGGGGCGGATCCGCGCGTTCTGGCGGAAACAACTGATCCGGCTGCAGGGCATCGCTCAGACGAACAGACGTAAAAATATGACCCCGGTTCCTGTTGCACAGAGCATGGCCCGAACAGGAAACGTCCAGTTCGAGATGACGCCAAATGACAAGCACCCCAGGCCGACAGCCATCTGCAGGAAAGCAATGCCCGACCCGACCGGATCAGTCTGCAAACGGATAATGTCGGGGTTCGCGATCATACCCAGCGGAATGATGTACAGCCCGATGCCAAGTGCCATCGCGCTCAGCGCCACTTTCAGCCAGTTCTCGCTGACCATGCCCGCAGCGATGAACACTGCTCCACAAACCGGAGGGGTGATGGTGGAAAGAAGCGCAAACCAGAACACAAAGAGATGCGCCTGAAGTGGTTCAAGTCCGAGATCGATCAGGGCAGGTCCTGCAACCGATACGCAGATGACATAAGCCGCTGTCGTGGGGACTTCCATGCCCAGCAGAAGGCAGGCAAGCGCGGTCAGCAGCAGCGATGGCCAGAGCAGACCACCCGATCCCGAGACAATGAAAGAGGTCAGTTTCACCCCAAGGCCCGTGATACCAAGAACGCCAATAACAATTGATGCGCAGATGATAATTGAACCGATCATCGCAATCTGTCGCCCTGCGTTGACACAGGCCGCTGCCAGACGCCCGGCTGCCAGTTTCGGATCAAAACCGGTCCTGCCATTGAAGAGCAATGCGATCAGGCCGACGAAAATGGCCAGTGCCGCGGAATACTGCGGCGTGTACCTGAATGCGAACATCGCAACGAGCAACGTCGTGAACGGAACAACAAAAAATGCAGATGTTATGATCACATCGCGCTTGTCCGGCCGCTGGTCGACCGGAACTTCTCTCAGATCATACCGGGTTGCGTAGGCGTCTATGCCCAGCCAGACGGCAGCAAAGAACAGCACGGCCGGCAGGATTGCTGCAAACATAATCTCTGTGTAGGGAACACCGGTCAGTTCAACCATGACGAATGCGCCGGCACCCATCAGCGGTGGCATGATCTGCCCGCCCGAAGACGCAACGGCCTCGACCGCGGCAGCCAGGCGTCTGGGATAGCCCAGTTTTGTCATTGCAGGCAGCGTCACAGCACCTGTGGACGCTACATTTGCGGAGGCCGAACCGGAGATCGAGCCAAAAAGAGCAGAGGACAGGACCGACACTTTTGCGGCGCCACCGCGCAGGCGGCCCGCAGCAGCGCTGGCAGCATTCATAAATCCCTGACCGGCTTCGCCTGCGTTCAGCACGGCGCCGAAAATGACAAAGACGGCCACAACTCCCACCGATACACCTGTCAGGCTGCCCCAGATACCGCCCTCGGCGATTGTCAGTGTACCAAGAAAGCTGCCAAGGGGTGTTCCGGAATGGCCGAATTCGCCCGGGATGAGGTTCCCGAAAAGCCCGTATGCCAGCATGACGGCTGCAACAGCAGGAAGCGGCCAGCCGATCATCCGGCGTGCGCCCTCCATCACAAGCAGCAGCAGGAATATGGCCATGGCAGTTTGCAGCCGGCCTTCCAGAAACCCGTACTGATCCTTGAGGTTCTGATGGTTGAGCGCAATCCACAGACAGCATCCGATACCAAGAATGGTCAGAACAACGTCTGTTGAAAACCGCAGCTTTCCGGCGGAGCTGAACAGAAAAACCCAGGGCAGGATCATCGCGAGGTGCAGCGGGCGTGACACCAGATTGGGGACAAGTCCGTAAAAGATGAGGCCGAGATGCGCCACAATCATCAGAAGCCCCAGAAGGACCCAGGGCGTCCTGAAGCGGTCTTCGGTCATATAAACGTTCCCGGATTAATGCCCGGCGGTAAGCGCCGGGCATTTATGTGTAAATCAGCGATGCGCGTCAGTAATTTCTGCGCCGGTCTCTTCATAATACCTGAGCGCGCCGGGATGAATTTGCGTTGTGATGTTGGCAATCATGTTGGGGTTGATGCCATTCCACCAGGCGGCCGCACTTCCCATCTCATCGCGCTGCTCCCAGAAGGTCCTGGTCAGCAGATAGGCCGTTTCGTCGTCCATTGCTGTTGTTGTATAGGCGACAACCGGCAGAGACGTTGTCAGGATGTCTTCGTCCTGACCTGCGTATGTGCCTGCGGGAATGGTCAGTGGTGTCCGTTTGGTCTGTGCTACCTGGTCGTCCGACAGGGAAAGAACCGTAACACCTGTGGATGCCGCAGCTTCGATCACGTTTGGTGCCGGATAGGAACCTGCTGTGACAAAGCCATCAATCTGACCGTTTTTCAGAGCAGCCACAGCGTTCGACAGTTCGGAATCGGCCAGGGTGACCTTGCCTTCAAGACCAAAGAGGCCGAGGTATTTTTCGCCCTCACGCGCGCCGAACGATCCGCTGCCCAGCAGGATTGTCTTGCCTTCCATACCTTCGAACGAGGTGATGCCACTCGCTTCGGACACCACAAAATGCATTGTCAGCGAAGGGATCGGAAACAGGGCACGGATTTCGTCAAAGGCAGGGTCTCCTTTACCTTCGAACATCGCTGCACCGCGTTGCGCAAGGCCCACGAGAGCCGGTGGTGTCGTGAAAACGTAGTCACCACCGCGCGCGCGGACTTCCATCACGTTCTGTACAGACCCCTGGCTCTCCTCGACGGTGACAACAACGCCGCCATCCGTGCCAGCGCGCATCGCCTCGGAAATCTGCACGCCCATCTGATAATAGGAAGATGCGGTTTTCGCCGACTTGTATGTGATCCGTTCCTGCGCGAATGCGGATGTGGACATAAGTGCGGCTGCTGATACAGCCACGAGCGTTTTTACAAGGTGTTTCATGGCATCTCCCTCCCAGAGACAAATATTGATACGGAAATTCTATCGGGTTTTTATGCTGTTGTCGCAAGGGGGTTGTAGAGAAACGCGCGTCATGAGCCGGGCATACTGTTTGATCCGGATTGACCGGCAACATCCGTCTTTCGTGCCATCCGCGCCTGCGGCCTCCGCCGGAACGGGGCGCTGCGACGGGCCGGGAATGATAAACTGCACCGGCAAAGGGCGGAGCATCCGGCGTTTGACAGGACCGCAAAGAAAGCCGTTCACCCCGTTCTGGTTGCAACAATGCCCCGACTTGTCCGCGACGGCGGACCTGAGGGGAACGCGTAGACCCGGTCTGTATGAAACCCTGCATCCCCGAGCAGCGCTGTAATTTCGTCCTGGCGAAAAGTCCTGTGCCGCCATTGCAGCCAGATGATCGAATTGCACCAGTGCGGTTTCGACACCACGAGGTACAGCCTGCCTCCCGGGCGTAGAAGATCTCTGAGCTGTCGAAGCGCCGTCAGCGGGTCGGGGCAATGCTCGATAACATGGGCCGCCATGACCACGTCCGACGGACGGGGCGCTGCCTGTCCAAGCAGGGCCTGTATCAGCCCTGGCTCAACGTCCCGGCACTGCAGCGCGGCCAGACCGCGTTCGAGCATCGCGCGGCTGGGGTCGATCAGGGTCAGGCTGGCTGGCGCGCCGTTTATTGCAACCCAGGCTTCGGCAAATGACGCGGTGCCGCATCCGACGTCAGTGACGCTGACATCCGGACCGCTCTGATTTTCCGGCGCCGAGAGAAACCCCAGATAACCATCGTAGTATCCAAGGGTGCGCATTTTGTCGCCCCAGCGGGGGGCCGCGACATCATAGCGGCTGTTCAGTGGGGCTGAGGTATCTGTCATTGCAGAACTGTGCCATTCAAATGGTCCGTTTTCCAGACCATCTCATGGAAAACTCTGCGAGAAGTCCGGCAATATCTCGCTTGCAATCCGTTCCAGAGTGGGCTCGATGCCGGCGTTATTGTAGCGCAGGTTGAGCATTACGTGGTTCACGCCGATTGCCTCCAGCGATTTCAGGTGATCGCGCAGGAAACCGGTGCCGGCCGCATAGCCCAGCGCAATGGGGCGGGCCGGCATGCGGGAGTTTTCCATCACATCAACATAGAGGGACTGGATCACCGGCTTGTCGGTATCACAGAAATTTTTCACACGCGCGCGGTAGTCAGCGACGATCTGCTCCTGTTGTTCGAGCCTGCGGGGATAGGTGATCCAGCCGTCACCATGTTCGGCCCCCCATTCAGACGACTGCTGTGCCCCGCCGGTGATGAACATGGGGATACGTCCCGATACGGGTTTCGGCAGCATATCGATATAGCCCTTCAACTGGCCCTGTTGCCCGTCAAAAGTTGGAAAATCCTGAAAGGTCGCCCGGATGTAATCGACACTGTCCCGGAACCGGGCGCCGCGGTTGTCGTAGTCCATCGCAAGGGCAGGGTATTCTTCCGGCCTGTCACCGGAGGCAATGCCCAGGAGCATCCGTCCATCCGACAGCATGTCGACAGATGCGGCACTCTTGGCCACGTGAGCGGGGTGGCGCAGGGGCAGGACAGCGCTGGCGATGCCCAGCCCTATCCGGTCAGTCGCCGCCGCCAGTGCGCCCAGGTAGACAAACGGATCGAGCATCTGCCCAACATCGCCGAAAGACGGTACATGAAAGGGAACATCCCTGAGCCACAGTGCCGTAAAACCGAGAGCCTCCGCCAGCTTCGCCCGCTCGATATGGCGCTCCAGGGTGGGAAATTCCTCATAGGCACAGGCCTCCAGCGGGGTGACCAGACCAACCGTGAGCCTGCCGGGGTTGAATGCCGCTGAATAAGCCCGGTTAAACGCTGGAAAGGACCGGGTCTCTCTGGTGTCGCTCATCATGAAATCTCTCAGGTGGTGTCCGGTAGTACATGGACACAGATCTCAGTCCGGGGAAACCCACAGTCTGGGCAGAGCCCGCCTGGTCCTGGATCTGTCCTGCCTGACTGACTGGTGTGCGGTGCAGAACGCGGCTGGAACGCCGTCAAGACAATCGCCGGATGTTGGCAAGCAGCGGTGCAACCCGCTGGTGACCGGCATTGCCAAACTGGCATGTCCGCGGCCTTCTGGGCCAGTCGATCTGTCGCGCTCAGTGCTGATATGAGTGGCTCAGCGATGATGCAGCACGCTCTGCCGGTGAAGCTGCCTGAAGAGGTCGCTGCAATGGCTGCAAAAATGATTTTGACCATCAGACTTTCCCGCAGATCGCTCGCTGTCGCCGGGAACACCTGATCTGCAAAGCCGGAAAAGTACATCACCAGAAGGGCCAGCAGGGTTATCCGCTCCCCTTTGATCTGAATCCACCAACCGGATTTCCGAAGTGTCAGGCTGTTCTGCCGGCCGAAAGCGAGGATGACACCAGAAAAACAGGCATCAGAAAAGGCCATGCGGCTGGCCGGCGCATTTGCCGGGTCTCTGATTGAAGGGGTCGCTGAAAGGCCGAACAACGGATGGGAAAATATAGCACAACCGGACTGTTGCGGGTGCGCATGACCAACAGATCACTCGCGACAATGACACAGAAAAGGGTCGACACACAGACGGGCGCATTCCGCAAGGTACCGATCAGAAGATCATTCATTGCATCTCCCCAGTGTACGCGATCCGGGCGGTGTTCCAGCACAGATGCACTGCAGGCATGGGGCCTGCAGCGTTCAGGTGGCGGCACACCGGCGCGCATGACGGGACAAAACTGCTGCCATGCGTGTCAGGTCATCTCGTCCAGAAACCTGCGATAGATGTCCGTTGTTTCGCTTTTGTCGAACGGCGTCTGAACCCAGTGCCGGTCTGTGTTGATGTTTCCGACCGGAACGATGTGCCGTGCGATGTCCGGTGGCGTGGTTTCATCAACCGATCCGCTTTCCCAGTCGTGCAGAGCTGTCGAGTACCGGACAAGGGCTCCGGTTACCGGCAGCTCGATCAGCCCGCCTTCGGCAAAAAACCTCAGTCCGTCACCCGGCTCTTCTCCCACGAGTGTCAGCCTGTTGCCCAGCCTGTATTTCAGGATGGCGACGAATACGATTGCTGCGGAAAATGTAAACCTGTCCATCAGCACGGTACAGTGGCCTGACTGACAGCTGCTGGTGACGGCATCTGCCAGCGGCATAGCCTCCAGAAAGCTGCCGCCGGTATTCCCACGGACATCCAGCACAAGACGACAGCCCGGCACTGCGCGTATATTGTCAGCTGCGTCCGAGACCGCGCGGCGCAGTGCATGACGTTCCTCATCAAAGAACGACGGCAGCGCGACGGCGCGACAGTTATCCGGCCATTCCATAACGCTGGCAAATGACCGGACGCCCGGGTCAGGCTCTGACAGGCCGTGTTCGTTCCGCGGATAAAGTTCAGTGGCAGGAACGGTCTGTGTTACCGGCATCTGTAAATCGCTGACCCGGCCCGCGGCGTACTGCAGCCGGTATCTGATCGTGGGCGCGTCGGTGGATATGCCCAGTGCGGACAATGCGGCAGGCCAGGCCATCAGTATCGGGCCTGTAACGCGTTTTCTCTGACGCGTTCCGGCCAGCAAAGGCTGCATACGCTCTTCAATGACATCCACCGTGACATCGTTCACAGCAATCAGCCGGGCAGGCGGCAGCCCAGACCCTTTTCCGGCCACTCTGGTCAGAAACACCGAACCGCCGCAGCTGACGAAACGACAGGGCAACACTCTGATTGCTTCATTCGGAATCAGACGCGTGTGCCCGTTTTCCGCAAGCGCCAGAAGCGACATTGCCGACAGCAGAAACTCATCTGTTTTTCCCTGCAGGGCGCTCTGCCGGACAGCCTCAATATGTCTGTCCTTCGTCTCCCGCGCGACGGTCCCGAAGGACGGATCAGCGCGTTCAACAGTATCCAGAATAAGGTCGAGATCTTGCGATAGGGGCACAGCGTGACGTTAGCCGCGGCAGGATCGCGTTGTCCATCCCGCTGGTTTCCCATGTCCGGTCGTCTGCCGGCAGGTCCGGCCTGAGGTGGCGCTGAGGGTCAGAACCTGTGGTTTGTCAGATGCGTCAATGGGGAGTATGCAAAGCGCTTTTTTGCTCAACGGCCTCTGACATGTCATCACCTGCTGCCGGCAAAAATGCTGTTCAGGACAGGTTCAGCCGAGAGGCCTCACCCAGAAAAATGCTTCCCAAAAACAGGAATCTGTCTAAGCTGCAGGAACTTACGTGTTCCGGCTGGTTCCGGACGAGGGACTCCGGATACGACCGGAAGACGGGCCAGCCAATCAAGGGAACGCATATAATGAGCCGAAACGGCTCACCCAGGGAGGATTAAAATGAAAAAACTCAGCACACTTGCGTTTACATCTGTTGTTGCACTGACGGCCGGCGTTTCCGCAGCGCAGGCAGACAAACTGACGCTGTACTGCTCGGCCCAGGAGGACTGGTGCCAGCTGATGGCGCGCAGCTTTGAGGACGCAACCGGGATTGACGTGAACATGACACGCAAGTCGTCGGGCGAAACCTTTGCGCAGATCAAAGCCGAATCGGCTAACCCGAAGGGCGACGTCTGGTGGGGTGGCACCGGTGATCCGCACCTGCAGGCGGCCGAAGAAGGCCTGACAGCGGCCTATGTTTCGCCGATGCGCGATCAGCTGCATGACTGGGCGATCAGCCAGGCAACGAGCGCTGGTGACAGGACGATCGGAATTTATTCCGGCGCGCTGGGGTACGGTTACAACACCGAGTTGCTGGCGGCAAACAACCTGCCGGAGCCTGCCTGCTGGAAAGATCTGCTGAAGCCCGAGTACAAAGGCCACGTCCAGATGGCAAACCCGAATTCGTCGGGCACGGCCTATACGACACTGGCTTCGATGGTGCAGATCTTCGGCGAAGACGAGGGCTTTGAGTTCATGAAGGGCCTTCATGCCAACATCAACCAGTACACAAAATCGGGTTCTGCGCCGATCAAGGCGGCGGGTCGCGGCGAGAACACAATCGGTATCGTGTTCATGCATGACGCCGTAAAGCAGGCGGTTTCGGGTTTCCCGGTGAATGTCGTGGCGCCCTGCGAGGGCACCGGATACGAGATCGGATCGATGTCGATCATCGATGGTGCCCGCAACATGGACGAGGCCAAAAAGTTCTACGACTGGGCGCTGTCCACCGATGCTCAGAACCTTGCGCTTGAGGTAAATGCGTTCCAGGTGCCGTCGAATAAAGGTGCTGAAACGTCTGCCTCCGCGCCGGATATGTCGACGATCAAGCTGATCGACTATGACTTCAAGACCTATGGTTCGTCGGACGAGCGCAAACGCCTGCTGCAGAAGTGGGACGAAGACGTCTCAACACTGCCGCAGTAAAACTTGCGCCATAACCTGACCGAAGCATCCGCTTCCCCGGCACTGATCTTCTGGATCCTTGCCGGGTGGGCAGGATTTCTCATTCTGCCCTGGTATGGGGTCGAGGATGGTTTTTTCGCGCTTGAATGGCTGTTCGACGGATACCCTTTCGATGAGGATTTTGCGCCGGCGGCTTTTCTGATCGGGCAGGGGGAAAAGCTCTGGCTGGCACCGCTGCTGCTGCCGCTTGTGATACCACTGCTGGCGCTGAGGCTGAAAAAGAGCGATCCGAATTACGCCCGTCTACTGATACTTTCGGGTGCTTTCGGCTTTGCGTGGCTGATCGCCCAGGGGTTCGGGATCGGGATCCGCGGGTTCACATTCGACTGGCTCACCACTCTGTTCGGTGATCTGGATGATCGTCAGTTTGGCATGGGCTACGGCGCGCTGCTGGTTGCGTCATCGTTTCTGTTTCTGTTCACGCAGGGCATTGCCGCCCGGGGTGCCGTTAACGGAGACGTTTTTGTCGTCAGTGCCATTGGCGGCGTGATCGTCATCGTAACCACCTTTGTCTTTTTTCCGATTGCCAGGATGCTGCTGGCAGCCTTCATCACCGAAGAGGGCGGATACTCAGCCGCCGTCTTTGCCGCCAAGTTTTTTGACGACCGTCTCTGGGGGCTGGGGTGTCTCTGGGGCGGGCGGTGTGGCGCCGCATGGAACTCGCTGATCCTGGCCGTTCTTGTAGGCCTCATCACGACCGTACTGGGTCTTGTCTTTGCGCTTGTGGTGACGCGGTCGGGTTTCCGGTACAAACGGGCGCTGCGCGCGCTGACCGTCCTGCCCATCATTACACCGCCCTTTGTCATCGGGCTGGCACTCATTCTGCTTTTTGGGCTGTCCGGCTCGGTTACCCAGTTTTTCGCCGAGCTGTTTGGCGTACAACCGACGCGCTGGCTTTACGGGATGCCCGGGGTACTGATCGCTCAGACGCTGGCATTCACACCCATCGCCTTTCTTGTGCTGATCGGCGTTGTCGAAGGCGTTTCGCCATCGATGGAGGAAGCCGCACAGACCCTGCGCGCGAACCGGTGGCAGACGTTCCGGACGGTTTCTCTGCCGCTGATGCGTCCGGGCCTGGCGAACGCATTCCTGCTCGGCTTTATCGAAAGCATGGCCGACTTTGGGAATCCGCTTGTTCTGGGCGGAAATTTCGATGTTCTGTCGACCGAGATATTCTTTGCCATCGTCGGCGCGCAATACGACCAGGGGCGCGCGGCGGTGCTGGCGATGGTCCTGCTCTTCTTCACGCTTTCAGCCTTTTATGCCCAGCGCATGTGGCTGGGTAAAAAGAGCTACACCACCGTCTCCGGCAAAGGTGATGCGGGTGTCCACCCCCTGATGCCAAAGGGTCTGGCCGTGCCGGTCTTTATCGCCGCTGGCGTCTGGGGCCTGTTCACTGTCGTCGTCTACGGCATGATCCTTTATGGCAGCGTGGTTGAGCTCTGGGGTGTCAACAACACGCTGACGTTCAAACACTACGTCACTGCGTTTTCTGTCCGGTTTGAAGACGCGGGCATCCGCTGGACCGGGGCCGCCTGGGACAGCTTCTGGACAACGATCTACATTGCCGCGGCGGCTGCTCCGCTGACTGCCATCGTCGGCCTGGTGACCGCCTATCTGCTGACCCGTCAGAGCTTTGCGGGTAAAAACGCCTTTGAATTCGGCACGATGCTGTCGTTTGCTATTCCCGGCACGGTTATTGGCGTCAGCTACATTCTGGCCTTCAACGTGCCGCCGATTGAAATAACCGGGACCGGCATCATCCTGATCGTCAGCTTTATTTTCCGGAATATGCCGGTGGGCGTGCGCGCGGGTATCGCGTCGATGAGCCAGCTGGACAAGTCCCTTGACGAATCCTCGCTGACCCTCGGCGCCAATTCCTGGCAGACGTTCCGCAAGGTCATCCTGCCGCTTCTGCGCCCGGCAATTCTGGCCGCACTTGTCTACAGTTTCGTGCGCGCAATGACGGCGATTTCGGCTGTGATCTTCCTCGTCTCAGCCGAGTACGACATGGCCACGAGCTACATCATCGGGCGGGTTGAGAACAACGACTACGGGCTCGCCATTGCCTATTCGACAACGCTGATCTTCGTCATGCTGGCAGCGGTCGGCCTGCTTCAGCTTCTTGTCGGACGCACGAAAATCGGTCGCCGGACACAGTTCACGTCAGGAGAAAAGCCATGAGCGAAGCAACCATTGTGGGCAAGGCAGCGCCTGTGCGGTTTGAGAATGTTTCCAAGCGCTTCGGGCGTGATGTTGTGGCAGTCGACAACATCGACCTGAACGTCGAGGCCGGTAAGCTGGTAACGCTTCTCGGCCCGTCAGGCTGTGGCAAGACGACGACGCTCCGCATGATTGCCGGGCTGGAGATGGCCTCGGACGGGCGTATTCTGATCGGTGACCGTGATGTCACCACGCTGCCGGCGACGGACCGCGACGTTTCGATGGTGTTTCAGTCGTATGCGCTTTTCCCGCATATGAGCGTTCTGGAGAACGTGTCCTATGGTCTAACGTTTTCAGGGTTTTCAAAGGCAGAGACCCGCGAACGCGCGCTGGCCGGGCTTGAGCTTGTTGGCCTGAAGGGTTTCGATACCCGGTTGCCGAGCGAGCTGTCAGGGGGGCAGCAGCAACGCGTCGCTGTGGCACGTGCGCTGGTGCTGGAGCCGCAAGTACTGCTGTTCGACGAGCCCCTTTCCAACCTTGATGCCAAACTGCGGCGTCAGGTCCGCGAGGACATCCGGGCGATACAGCAGGACCTCGGGCTGACGGTTGTCTATGTAACCCATGATCAGGAAGAAGCGCTGGCGGTGTCAGATGAGATTGTGGTGATGCGCAACGCAGGGATTGCGCAGATCGGATCGCCCCGCAGCCTTTACGACGCACCGGTTGATCAGTTTGTCGCCGACTTTATTGGCGAGGCAAATATTCTGCCGTGCACCATCGACAGCGTCGAGGGCGACACGGCAACCATATCGATTGAAGGGTACGCTCACAGACTGCCGGCGCGAGGCCTCGGGGCAGGGCCTGCAAAACTGGCCGTGCGGCCCTCAAGGCTGGTCATTGGCGCAGCACGCGGCTTTGCGGCCAGGGTGACCAAGGCGACGTATGTCGGGGTACGCATGGAATACACTCTCGAGGCCAGTTTTGGCTCAATGTTCGCTGTGCACGACGATGTCGACAGCCCGCTCGGTGTTGGTCTCGATGTAACTGTCGGGTTTTCGGACAAAGGTCCGGTGTTGTTGCCCGAAGCCTAGCGTGCCTGCCCGAAGGCATCCTGTGACACCTGCAGCAGCGTATCGAAAACAGTGGCTGTCCCGACAACCACACGGCCGCCGTCACGGATCATCGCATCGGCATCCTGCGCTTCGACGCAGCCACCCGCCTCGCTGACGATCAGCTGACCGGCAAGGCAGTCCCAGGCATTCATGTGTTCCTCGGAGTACCCCAGCAGACGTCCTGCGGCGACATAGGCAAGCGACAGCGCCCCGGACGCGTTGCGATAGAACATCGCTCCCTGGCCCACCAGCGCGGTGACAAGTCTTACAACACCCTGATCATCAACCCGGTTCGAATAGCCAATCCCCACAGAGCCGTCTGCCATTGTGCGGTCGTCACTCAGGCGCAGGGGCGCGTCATTCAGAAAGGCGCCCTGGTCGCGGACGGCAACGAATGTCTCATTGTTGCACGGGTCGTGGATGACACCGATCTGCGTTTGTCCGTCCTGCACGCCTGCGATCACAACGGTCCAGGCGGGAATGCCGTTGATAAAATTGGTTGTGCCGTCGATCGGGTCGATCACCCAGGTATAGCCCGATGTGCCGGTCGCGGGGGCGTGTTCCTCGCCCACGATTGCATCGTCGGGGAATGCGCCGGCGAGCAGTTCACGCGTGAGCAGTTCGACGTTTCTGTCTGCCTGCGAGACGAAGTCCTGATGCCCTTTGTGATCAATAACCAGCGCGTCCTGATCGGTGAAATACTCAAGTGCCAGCTGCCCGGCCTTGCGGGCGATTTCCACGGCTGTGTTTTTCCGGTCTGTCATGAGCATCCACTTTCCTGGGTTCCGGCTTTCTTTCTACGGCAGGGACCGCGACGCGGCCACCGTTGTGTGACCGGGAACGCCGGTGATAAGGTCTCAGCTGTCTGCGTCGACCGGCATGGCGAAACCGGTTTTTACACGATTCATTACGGCACTGGTCCTGAACCGCAGGACATTTTCCTCTTCAAGGAAATACTCTGCCGTGAAGGCCTCATAGTCGGCCATATCCCGTGCAGACACGATCAGAATGAAATCCGCATTTCCCGTCACATAGTAACACTGCATTACCTCCGGTGCCTTCTGCATTCTGGCCTTGAAGTAATCCAGATCAGCCTTGCGCTCACGGTGCAGGGACACTTCGACGATAAGCAGCAGCCCCCGGCCAATTCTGGTCGGATCAAGAAGCGCAATTTCGGCTTCGATAATGCCCGAAGCCCGCAGTCGCGCCATGCGTTTCCGACAGGCGTCAGGTGACAGGCCGACCTCCTGAGACACGGCCTCTGCCGTCAGTCGTGAGTTTTGCTGAAGCGCCTGCAAAATATCGGCGTCGAATCGATCCATAGGTACAATGATGGCCAAAAAGCGGACAATGCCGAAGTGATTAATCGAATTAGGGCCGTAAATCGGACGAATACGGGAAAATGGGGCTGTTTTCAGACCAATTGTCCCGAAACCATCCGGCAATGATGTCGCGTTCTGAAGTAGCATTTTCAGGTGCCGTGACGGTTTCTGTCCGGACATCCGACTGAACTGAGACTGTGGTTTTTGACCTCTGACGTGTATTGATTTGAACTTTTTGACACATAAACCGAACCCCGGTGCGCGTCTTTTTTCACCGGACTCATCCTCGCCATGTGGCGGCTTTTTTCCGGCCCGCTTTTTTTACTCTGATTTTGAAGGAGCAGATTTTTATGAGACGTAGTTTACTGATTTTGGGGGCCGTAAGTCTTTTGCCTCTGGGGGCACAGGCTGCCACTTACCAGCAGTCCGGTATTGTGCTCGAAACAGAGACCAGGCAGAGCGCATGGGGTCCGGGGGATGCCGCGCGGCTGGACGATACAATCTTCATCGGACCGGATCCCTGGAGTGAATCCGAGACATTTGGTGGTTTTGTCGGCGGCGCAACCTCGATCACCTATCCCAATCCCAAGCATATTGCCTGGAAAGCCTGCAGGCTCATCCCCTTTATCGGCTCAAAATGCGGCAGGGAACCTGCCAAGAACCTGACAACCAAACTTGATACAACAACGGGCGCGCAGGCCTCGATTTCGAGTTCCGGCCGCGCCGGGCTGGAACTCAGCTATGCGCTGGACGCAGGCTCAGTAGGGTCACGACTGGAGTATGTCGCACATGCGGACGTTCCGGGAACCACCCTGAAAAAAGGTCAGACGGTTTCCCTGACGACGACTGCGGAGCTTGTATCAGGCACGCTGGACTCTCAATCACCCACGGCCGAGGCGTCCATTGACGTCGTCGCCGATATCCAGGTGGATGTTTCGACCACCGGCTGTGCCGTCGGCGCCTGTACATCGGGCAGCAAGAACCTGATCAACGTTGATGGCTTCCGCAAGGAACTGATCTCCATTGATCCCACGGAAATCAATTATCTCGATGGATTTCTGCCCGACCTGGTGGAACTTTCCACACCGATCGGGGATGTGCCGACGTCGCTTGAAGCGGATCTGGTAACCAGAAAGCTGGACTTTAACACCAACGTGAACAATGACACCGGTGCACCGGGCGATCCCGACGATCCCAAAACAAAGAAAGAGAATATCGTCGATTCAACCGAGCCCGGCAGTGGTCTGTTCATTGAACTGGCCCGCGTTGACGCGAAAGTTCCGCTTCTGGAACTGAATGGCGTGAAAGAAGACGGCAAAGACGAGATTGTTGTTGATGGCAAAGCTGACTTTCTGGCGCTGAGAGCCGACATCGACGGTCTGCTGACCTATGCAGGGGCGTTACCGCCTCTGGGCATCCGCGCCGACTTTGGCAAATTCGTGTCCGGTTCGATCGATCTGATCGACATTGAGACAGGTCCGAAAATCGACGTGTTCCAGACGTTCAGACTGACGCAGGATCTGATGGTCGATCTGTCTTTTGACAAACAGGTCGATATCGCGGGCATAGGTCTGACCAAAAGCTGGACCGGACTGTGGGAAGAGCTTCCGGATTTCAGCCTGATCGATACCACCATCGCTACGCCGACATTCTTTACGCAGGCGATGCTGCACAGCACCACAGGCTTCGACTTCGGGGCCGATTTCAACATTGACCTGCTCAAGGGAAATCTCACCGTGGGGACGGGCGGTGTGAACGCATTCGAAGGCTCATTCGGCCCTGTATTCAAAACAGGCGGCGAGACCAGCTTTGGCCGCGTTGCTCTGTTCGATGAGATCTTTGCGCTTGGTGGGTTCAGCATGTTTGAGGGCGAAGCAATGACGTTCCGCGTCGGCGAGATCGTTCTGCCATCTCAGGTTCCGCTGCCTGCCGGCGCATGGCTGTTGCTGGGTGGACTGGCTGGCCTCGGGGTGATGCGCAAGGCGCAAAAGCGCGCCTGACCTGCGTCTCTGTCTGAACACCGGCTCCTGCATCTGTGGGGGCCGGTTGCGGTTTTCTGGCGCAGACCATGGTTGCAGCGCGCCCGGGCGCGGCAGCGTTCAGGGTGTTCCCCGCTCTCCCCAGTTCAGCCAGCAGGCCTCCTCCGGCGACAACAGTTCGGCGCATCGGTCGGTATAGGTGGCGATGTCAGCATCGCTCAGCCGGCCTTCCCACTTGTTTGAGGTGCCCGATGCAAAGAAATCAGCCATGTCTTTGAAAGGCGACTCTTCGTGGAACCGCTTTTCACTCTGTTCGGCAACTCTGCGCATGCTTGCAAAGGTGTTTGCCTTTGTAATTGCGCTCAAGGTGTCCCCGGACAGATCAATTTCCAGAAGCCCGGCCATACGCGCAATCTGGCCATGCAGATCTCTGGTCAGATCGGCATAATGGAAGAAATGGACATTGCCTTTATCGCGTAGCCTGCGGGCCTCTAGAAAATGATGCGCAACAGAAGCAATGGTCAGATCATCGGTGCCGGTATCGGTCAGCGGGTTTTCGACAAAGCGCCTGAAGCCTTCTCTGATATCATCCGGGAACATGTCCTGCAGAACGCCCGGCTGTTTCATATTCGCGACGTGATTGCGGAATGAGAAATGGACGTCGACCGGGTGACGGTAGACCACGAAATAGGTCGGTTCAGCACCATATGCGATACCATCCATCGGCGTGTGGCTCTTCAGACACCGCCTGCGCGTCAGGGCTGTCTGGCCGGCGGCAAGCGCCTGCCGGTCGCGAAATGCGCAGTCGATCCAGGGGGCATCATTTCTGTTGCCGGCGTCCGGAACGACGCGACCATGGATCAGCATCATCACGATGTTCAGTGTCCAGGTCGTCCCGCATTTTGGCGGCGTGCTGACAATGACATCGTCAGTTCGCAGCTGAAAGGTGTCCCAGATCTCTGTGTTTGTGACCGGGCCGCTATAATCCCGCTGGCGTTCGGTGCGCACCATGTTCATTTCAGTTCCCTCTGGCTGGTGCAGCGACATTAACACTGCTGCGGAAAATCACGAAATGCCCTGTATGAGCAAAGCCTCGCCCCGGTTCTGCGGTGTCTCTGATCCGGGTCGAAAGCATCATGGCAAAGATACTGCCTGCACTGGGCAGGGCACATGTCTGGCTGCGGATGGACAGGTCAGGGACAGCAGATACAAAACCGGACGCAGATGTCAGCCACGCGGGTGCAGCGGCGTCTCATCCCCGGTCGGCCGTGTCGCGATTGCTTAGCGGACGGGCCTGGCTGGCAGACCGGACAGACCTTCGCGCAGGGACGGTTTCTGATCAGGAACGCCGCCGGGCAGGTCCCGGCGATCATCCCGTCAGGTGTAGAAGTGGCTTTTCCGACTGGGGCAGGGGAACAACAAACTGCAGAGCCGGATCGCATGGCTCTGTGACGAGCCATGCGACGGCGCTTCACGCGTCGGGAGCTTCGACGTCGGACCAGTCAGCAACAAGCTGAGGTGCACGACCGCCCTGCACCTTGATGGTGTCCAGTGCTGTTCGGATCTCCGCCAGTTCCGCTGGCGTGAACCTGACCTGCGCCGCTGCGACGTTGTCCCTGAGGTGGGACATCTGCGTCGTGCCAGGGATCGGAACAATGCCGTCGCCCTGCGCCAGAAGCCACGCAAGTGCAATCTGGCCTGGTTTCACCCCTTTTTTGGCGGCCCAGTCAAGGGCAAGATCCACCAGCGCCATGTTTGCTGCGCGGTTTTCGGTGTCCATGCGCGTGGTCATTGCGCGGAAATCTCCGGGCGCAAAACTGGTTTCCATGTCGATGGCTCCGGTCAGGAAACCGTATCCCAACGGGGCAAAAGGTACAAAACCAATGCCAAGTTCCGCGCACAGTGGCAGGATATCTGCTTCCCGACCGCGCCAGAGCATTGAATATTCGCTTTGTACGGCGCTGACGGGCAGGATTTCGTGCGCGCGGCGCAGCGTCCCCGGGCCCATTTCGGACAGTCCCCAATGCAGCACTTTGCCTTCGTCCATCAGGTCTCTGACGACGCCGGCAACCTCTTCAATCGGCACGTTCGGATCGACACGGTGCTGGTACAACAGGTCAATGCGATCGGTTCCAAGGCGGCGCAGCGATCCTTCGACCGCACGGCGAATGCGCCGGGGCTCGCTGGTGACAGTAAAATCCCATACACCCGTATCGGGGTCGACGCCAAACCCAAACTTTGTCGTCACCTGAATGTCGTTGCGGAACGGTGCCATTGCCTCGCCCAGAATGCGTTCACATTCAAAGGGGCCGTAGACTTCGGCACAATCGAAAAAGGTCACCCCCTGCTCGTAGGCCGACCGGATCAGGCGGATCATCTCATCGCGATCCGGCACGGTTGTGTGGAAAGTGCGGTGCATATTCTGGACACCGAGACCAAGCTCGGACACCTCCAGGTTGCCCAGACGTCTGCGCCCGGTCGCAACCAGTGGGCTGGCCTGGGCCCCGGCCTGAGTGGCGCCCAGTGCGACTGTTGCCGCAGCGGCCGGGATGCCGGCCAGAAAAGCGCGGCGATTATGATTGATGTCTCCGTTTGATGTGGTCATGGGAAAGCTCCTTGAATTCTCGTGTTGTGTGGTCGGGTGCGGGCGTTGTTCAGCGGCCGGGCGTGTTGCGGACAAAGTCATTGCCGCGTTCGGCGGTGGCAAAGAAACTCATGCCATCCACGCGCCAGCCTTCTTCGGTCCGGACGAAACTGTGTTCATAGGTGCCCCAGACCTCCCACAGTGCATTGCCGCCATTCTCGGTCAGTGCACCGCGCTCCATCCTGTTCCAGGCATAGCCATGGCTGACCATTGTAGCGGTTCCCGCGTTTTCAAATGTGATCCGGTGATTGCCGCGCAGGTGGAAAGACGCCTTTTCGTCGGTAAGGTTCGCCGACCAGCCCTCAATCAGTGCATCTGCAGGGATCGTGGCCGGCGCACCTCCGACCAGAGAGGTGAAATCCACCTGGATTTCATCGACGAAAAGGCTGCGGGCCAGCGCCCAGTCCTTTGCGTCAACGGCTGCGTCTATCGTGTCCGCAATGCGGATCATCTCGGCATGGTCGACAAGGTTTTCGACAGTAACCGGCGTACCGGCTGTTGTTTCAGCGACGCCCGGCAGGCTTGTCGCAATCGCAAGGACCGTGCCTGTGAGCGCTGTTTTGAACGTGGATACCATGTTGTTTCTCCATCGGTATGTGTCTCGATGGCTTCAACATGGCAGTCGCGGGAGATAATTTAAAAGTCTGTATAAGTATTATATCAATGCCTGATGGGTATTTATTTCCAGAACCGTATGCGTAAGTAACTGGGTCAGGCTGCCGGGCGATTTTCGTGTCAGAAACAGGAATTCGATCGGAACAGATAACCCTTCGACCTCGCGGAACTGAACGCCGCGCGGCGGCCGCTGCATGTTGGTTGAGTTTACAAAAGCGCATCCCACTCCGGCCGACACGAGGCTGAGCATTGTCGTTTCATCCACGGCTTCCTGTACGATCTGTGCCTCAAACCCCAGACTTTTCAAAGCGCCGAACAGCTGATCGTGATAGGCCGGGGCCACGGACCTGGGAAACGCGACGATGGGCAGACCGTCTATGTCTTCAAAGGTCAGCTTGCCGTCGGTGTCAAAGACCAGATCCGTCGACGCCGCCAGAACGACGTTATCGGTGCGCAGCGGGTGCACGGCCAGCGCGTCGCTCACAAGGTTGTCCTGTCGGTAAACAAATGCCGCGTCGATCTCACCGGCAAGAAGCGCGTCAATCTGATCCACCGACCGCATCGGTCGGATATCCAGCCTGATACCGTCGTGCCTGCGCTTGAACCGGTTGAGGGTCAGCGGCAGATGACCTGCCCAGGAGGCGGCCTCTAGCAGGCCGATCCTCAGGGAACCTGTCTCTCCGTCCGAGATGCGACGTGCAGTTTCAGCAGCGTCTTCGGTGTCCTGCAGAATGGCGCGTGCCCGGTCGGCAAAGACGCGCCCTGCATCCGTCAGCACAACCCGGCGACCTTCGCGCAACAGGAGGTCAAAGCCCAGTTCCAGTTCAAGATCCCGGATCTGACGCGAGACAGCGGGTTGCGCAATGTTGAGCCGTTCTGCAGCGCGACTGATACCACCATGCTCAGCGACGGCCACGAAATATCGCAGGTGACGGAGCTCCATACATACCTCCAGAGCATAAATTTCAACACAACTTAGCATTGGCAGGCATGAAGCCAAGTCTCTACCTCTGGTTCCATGACAAAGCATTCGGAGCAAGTGTGATGCCAGAGCAGACAGAGGCGAGAATTGCAGGGACCTTATTCGGTGCGATCACAGTTCTCTGCTGGGCAGGGTTCAACGTCGCCGCCAAAGCTGGCGTCGACGCCGGAATGTCGCCTTCGGCCGTCAGCTTTCTGCGATATCTGACGCCGGGGTTTGTCGCTTTCCCGCTTTTGATCTGGTTGCGGCATCGCAACCGGGGCAAGGGCCTGCCAGGCCTCAGGCTGTGCATCCTTGCGGTCCTTGGCGGCCCGCTTTTTGGCCTGATTGCTGTTGCGGGTTACCAATACGCTCCGCTTTCTCACGGTTTGCTGTTCGCGCCCGTCGCTGTTTTTGTTTCCGGAGCGGTTTTCGGGGCTGTCCTTTTAAAGGAACGCATTTTCGTGTCCCGCGTCCTCGGGGCCTTTATCATGTTTGGCGGTCTTGCCGTGCTGGTAGGTTTTGAAACTCCTGACGCCCGGGGCACCTGGCTTGTGGGTACCGGCCTGTTCACAGCGGCGGGGATCATGTGGGGCGGATACACCGTTTTACTGCGCCTGTGGCAGGTTCCCTTGCTTGAAGGCACAAGCGCCATTGCCGCCTTTGGCGCGGTCTTTGCTGCTCTTTTGCTTGGTCCGGCTGCGTGGCCATCACTTGCAGAGACGAGTACAGTGATGCTGCTGACCCAACTTGTCATGCAGGGCATTGTAGGCGGCATCCTGAGCGTCGTCGTGCTGGTTGCAGCGCTGCAACGGCTGACGGCGCAGACAGCTGCAGTGCTGCCCACGTTCACGCCGGCTGTTGCCATGATTATCGCATGGGTCGTTTTCGGGACGCGCCCTCATTCTGTGGAATTTATCGGAGCTGCAGTTATCTTTCTGGGCTTCAGCATAACAACAGGCGGCACCTCTGTTCTGAACGCCATTCAGCGAAGGCGGTCTGCCGCTTCAGAGACGAACCCGGTTTTTCCGACTTAGGATATCGGCGTCTGCGAGCGGTTTTAATGGGAGGGCCAGAGCACCGGCCGGGACAGCAGATTGACCGGGTTTATGACCTGTTGCTCGTGGACATCCGGAGCTGTGACGTGATCCTTCCATTGGGGCCGAGCGATTTTCATCGCCCGGCCAACAATGTCGAAGACAGTGAACCGTGTCTGTATCGGCCGGTCAGAACGGGGCAAACCCGTCAGATGGCTCAGGTGGAACTGTCCATCGAACACGCGGATCAATCCTGGGGATTTCAGCGTCGGGATGCGGGATCCGGCCGTTTCTGCCGTAAAGCCACAACACGAAGTTCGTGCGTTGTCCTTGTATGATTGGCTCGGACGCATGGGGAACACTGCCGTGGTGGATCAGGGCTGTACCGGGTTCAAAATACAGCTTTTTGACCCGTCGTGTTGCCGGGTCAATAAAGCTCACAGCAGATCCGGAAAAGCTCTCGCCCGGCAAATTGAGGTTGATGTTCAGCGTGACCGACGACGCATCAGAATGCGGGCGCAGTGACGCGTCCTTTTCGGCCTGCCACTGAACAGAGAATCCGAAAGTCTGCGTATCACAGCCCATGATATCCGGGAACAGGAGGCGCGATACGGGCCGCATATAGGTGTTCATCAGGCCGCGGTAAAACGTCTGAAAGGCCGGCGCGCCAAGATACCCTTCCGAGCGTGGGTCAAGCATTGCACCGCCACGGTTCAGGGAGATGCCATAGGGCGGGCGCAGCGGGATGCCGGCGCTGGCGACTTTATCCAGGTAGCTCCGCAGTACGCACAGGCGTTCGGGATCAAAGAACCGGGTTTTGTAGACACCCGGAAATACTTCTTCCCAAAGGTCCCTGACTGCGCCTTCGGTCGCGGGGTCTTTCCATGCCGCCTCTACTGCGGCGCGCAGACGGCTGTCATAGACAGACGCATCCAGATCAGTTGGATTTGCCTGCTCCCATTCTTTCCAGGCTGCCTCGAAAAGCCCCTGGTTCTCATGCCAGAACCGGCCGGCTTCCGGGGCTCTTTGCAGCATTGCGTCCCGTGTGGGGCGATCCAGTGCGCGTGCGCGCGCGAGTGCATCCTGTGTCATGGCGTCGTTCAACTTTCCTGTGTTCAAGCCTGTTGCTTTCAGGATCACAGGTAATGCCATGCTAAAGATGTATAAACGGGCGATTATTTATAACAGAATTCGCTTTTTCTAAATAAATAAACCGCACTCAGAGCTCTGACCATGCCGCCGTTTTGCCGATGTTCCGGATCAGAAAGTCCATGAACACGCGGACTTTTGCGGAAACTACGTTGCTTTTCGGGTAGATCAGCCACAGTGCAGGGTTTTCGGCGAGAGTATAGTCAGGCAACACCCGTACGAGTGACCCTTCCTTCAGTTCACGATGTACTGCCCACAACGAGTTTATCGAGATACCAGCGCCTTCCCGCGTTACCCGCGCCTGGGTCAGCCCGTCGTTTACGATCAGTCGCTGAGCCGCCTTGCGGGGGGCAAATGCCGCTTTGGTTCCATCAACCGACACCAGCTCCCGCGGCTCCGGATCCCTGAAGGCAACCAGACGATGCGCCAGCAGATCGTCTGGTGTGGTTGGTGTACCATATTTGTCCAGATATTCCGGTGCAGCGCAGAGAATGCGGTTGTCATCAGCCAGTTTGCGCGCCGTCAGGCTGCTGTCCTCGAGGACTGAGTTGCGCAGGGCCAGGTCATAGCTGCCCTCGATCAGATCAAACTGCGCATCCGATAAGTGAAGATCCAGCGTCAGGTCCGGACAGGTATCCATAAAGGCCGGCAGCAGCGGGGCGATATAGAGTTGAGCAAAAGTACTGGGCGCTGCAAAGCGCAGTGTGCCGCTCACCTCGGCCGTGCCTTTCCCAAAGGCGGCAAGGGCGGCTTCTTCCTGTGCGATCAGTTCGCGGGCGTAGGGCAGGAAGTCCTGTCCCTCCAGAGACACGGAGACTTTTCGCGTGGACCGGTGCAGCAGCTCTGCCCCCAGCAGGTTTTCGAGTTTGGCCAGACGCGCACTTGCCACAGCCGGCGCCATCCCAAGAGTGCGACCCGCGGCGCTGATGTTCAGTGTTTCTGTCGCAAGGACAAAGAGGCGAAGGCTTTGAGTGTCCATATTATATGCATTTCCGGAATACTGAATTAAATTCAATCCCATTTATATATCTGATCAGAAGTATAGATCAAAGGCCAGAAAAGGAAGGAGACCGTGATGACCCAGACCGCGACCGTGAATTATCACGTGCATAAACCCGGGCGTCAGGCTTTTGAGCTGGATGCAGGCGGGATAAAAGGCAACCTTATCGCGCCGGAACTGGCACCGACGGAGGTCCGGGTGCGGGATGTGCGCGCGCTGCCCGCAGATGTGTCGTTTCATGACGAGGCTGTCACTTTTGCGTTCGCCCCGACAAAAGCGTCTTTTTCTGATACCGGCAACGCCTGGCAGGCAGCATATGACACAGAGCTTGCCGCTCTTCTGACCGACAGGCTCGACGCCCGGGAAGTGATCGTTTTTGATCACACCATTCGCGTTGATGATCCGGACGCCGTGCGCAAACCCGCCCGGAACGTACACAGCGACTACAGCCCTAAAGGTGCAGAGCAACGCCTGGTTGACATTCTGGGCGCAGAGAAGGCATCAGAATGGAGCGCTGGCCACTATACCTTTATTAACATCTGGCGTCCGGTGGAGGCACCGGTCAACTCTGCGCCTCTGGGTTTCATCCTGCCGTCGAGCGTTTCGGCTGAGGACTGGATCCTGCTTGATCTGATCTATCCCGACCGGAAAGGACAGATCCTGGGACTGGCGGCAAACCCGGGTCATCAGTGGATTTATATGTCCGGTATGACCCCGGACGAGGTTGCGATTTTCAATATTTTCGACAACCGGGGGCGGCCTTCGATCGGCCATTCCGCGCTGGACATGGTTGAGGACCCCGGCGTTACAACCGTCCGTAAAAGCATCGAAAGCCGCACGCTGGTGCGCTTTGCGTGATACCAACCAGGTCGCAAAACACAGGCAAACGAAAAGAGACATTATGACCAAGACAATCCTCATCACCGGATCAACAGACGGCATCGGCCTGCTGACGGCGCAGTACCTTGCAAAGGAAGGCCACAGGATCCTGCTTCACGGGCGCAGCGCAGCCAGACTGGAAACTGCCTTAACAAAGGTGAATGGTGACGTTGAAACTTATGCCGCTGATCTGTCGCGCATGGCAGATGTCCGGACCTTTGCCGACGAAGTGCGCAAAAAACACAGCCGCCTTGACGTGCTCATCAACAATGCCGGTGTGTTGAAAATTGCGGATACCAGAACCGAGGAGGGCCATGACGTGCGCTTTATGGTTAACACCTTCGCGCCCTATGCGCTGACCCGTGCCCTGCTGCCGGTTATCCCGAAAGACGGGCGGATTGTGAACCTGTCCTCAGCGGCGCAGGCCCCCGTTGATCTGGCCGCAATGCGTGGCGAAAGGCAGCCTGGCCATAATGACGCCTATGCGCAAAGCAAACTCGCTATCACGATCTGGACCCGCGCACTGGCCAAGGAACTTGCCGACGGACCTGTGGTTGTTGCGGTTAACCCCGGGTCGTTGCTGGCCTCGAAGATGGTCAGGGAAGGCTATGGAATCGAGGGCAGTGATCTGTCTGTTGGTGCTGACATTCTGCGTGAGGCAGCGATCGGTGCTTCCTTTGCGGATGCCACTGGAAAGTATTTTGACAATGACAGCGGCCGGTTTGCAGAACCACACGCAGCAGCACGGGATGCAGCCCATTCTGCACAGGTGATGCAAGGTATTGAAGATGCACTGAAGTCCCTGAACTGACCCTGAAGAGGCCCGGACAGCGCCGGGCTCTTCGCCAATCCACCACATGAGACCCGAAGCCTCCGGCGATACCTGTCGTCCGGACACAAGAAAGGACTGTCCGATGAAATATGAGAACTTCCAGACATTTGACGTGAAGGTCGAAGATGCCATTGCAACTGTGACCTTCGATTTTGGTACGGTGAATGTCCAGGGCCAGGAGATGCTGGCCGATCTGAACAGCCTCGCGATGCGGCTGGAGCGGGATCGTGATACCAAAGTGGTTATCTTCCAGTCAGCCAACCCCGAAGTATGGGTGTGCCACTACGACACTGAACTGCTCAGGGATTTGTCGACAGAGGCCGTGTCGCGCGACGAAGCACAACTGCTGGACCTGCAGACTGTCTGCGAACGCATCAGCAAAGTGCCTCAGGCGACGATTGCCAAACTTGAGGGGTTTGCGCGGGGTGGTGGCCACGAACTGGCGCTTGCGCTCGACATGCGGTTTGCGGCACGCGGCAGGTTCAGATTCATGCAGATGGAAGTGGGCATGGGCATCCTGCCCTGTGGCGGTGGTGCATCCCGCATGGCGCGTCAGACAGGTCTGGGCCGCGCGCTGGAAATCATCCTGAGCGCCCGCGATTTTGATGCCGATGAAGCCGAGGCCATGGGCACGATCAACAGGGCTCTGGATGCAGACGAGATCGACGGTTACGTCAACGCCCTGGCGCAGCGGATCGCGAAGTTCCCGGCAGAGTCGATCAATGCCTGCAAACAGATGGTCTATGAGTCGATTGACAAACCTATTGATGAGGCGCTGAAGGCAGAGGCCTTCTGGCTTTACCAGGCGACCAGCAAGACCCCCGCTGTCAAACGCTTCGCCCTAGCAGATGAGCAGGGTCTGGAGCATGACATGGAAAACCAGCGGAACTGGGAAACACTGGTGATGGATGTTCAGGATATCAACTGAGGTTGAATGAAGGTGCAGCTACCGGGCCGTCAGGGCCGGGTGGCTGTCCCCGAGGTCGTACACGATCTGGCCGGCAGCGTGGTTTGGACCGCAGAAGCTTACCGCGTTGTCCGCATCGAGAGGGCAGGGCCCGTCGCCCACCAGAGCGTGACCTGAATGGTCAGGGGTTTTCATCAAAATCTGACCCGGAACAAGTGCCCGGGCGAAACCTCAGCGGTTCACGTCAGAAGGAAGACGTGGACATGAAACGGGCGGGCGAAAAACCGGGCGCGTGCACGCAGAAAATAAAGGTTGCCGCCGGGGAAACGCTGCATGTACTGGCGTCCGTCTTTTAACCTTTGGTCAGGGTGAGCGATGACCGCTCTGACTGCGAGGCTGGGAGGTTGCGGTTGGGCTTTTGGCTGATGGGTCCGTCATCTGATCAGGACACCCCCATCTGGCCCGCATTTGTCCGGTATACTTTCGGATACAGAAAAACATACGTTTTACAACGGCTTAAAAATTATAGAGAAATTCATGTCGCAATAAAATTTCAAAATAAAAATACTTGACGAAATTTAATTACGCGCTCAGTTCATTGCGGACGGCGCGGTACTGCACCCGTGGTGCATATCTCGCTGAGTAAGTTCGGGCGTTGTAGTGGCGCTGTCATCCAGAAGCGGCTCTTGGCTATGATTAAATCGATCCTTGTTCCAGTGCGTGGCGATGGCATGGTTGCGACCGTGCTCGCACATGCCGCTGAACTTGCCAAACAGCACGAGGCACAGGTCAACGTTGTCCATTGCCGCGCGCAGCCGAAGGATCTGATCCCGCAGGGCATTGCCCTGAACGACTTCGCCCGGAAAGTTATGACGGAACAGGCCAGCGAGCTTGCGAACCGCCAGGAAGATCATCTGCGCGGCATCCTGCATCGCCTGGCCCGCGACTTTGGTCTCCAGGAGGATACTGACCAGAACGGCTCTGCAAACTGTAATTTTGTCGAGGAACAGGGCCGTATGGCCGACGTCGTCAAACATGCGGGGCGGCTGTCGGATATTATCGTTCTCCCGAAGCCTCAGAGAGAGAGAAATCTCGGACAAAGCTCTCTGAAAGCTGCTCTTTATGGTGCAGGGCGGCCCGTGCTCATCTGTCCGGGGCAGTTGCAGCCTGACGAAACCTTTGCGCAGCACGTGGCCGTTGGCTGGAACGGATCGCTTCCTGCTGCCCGCGCCGTTGCATCGTCTCTCGACGTGGTGCACGCGGCCAGGCGTGTCAGTATCCTTGCAGGCGGAAAGGTGCAGGTGCATGGACCTTCGGCAGAGGAACTTGTTGCCTACTACGCATTGCGCGGCATCACAGCTGAAGTCATGGCTTTTGAGGGGAAAGACCCCGCAACCGGACTGCTCAGGACCTGCAACGAGATCGGGGCCAGTCTGCTGATCACCGGTGCCTACAGCCACAGCCACGAGACAGAAATGCTTTTTGGAGGCAACACAGAACGCATCGTCGACAAGACAGAAATGCCCATCCTGATGGCGCATTGAACCACCCCGGTTACGAAAGGTCGTCGCAAAGACATCGGGGACATCCCCGCCAGTTTCAGAGTTTGCGCGAATACGCAAAATCCACGTCCGGAAAGCGGACATATTCAGGGAGGAATACAGAATGAAATTTTCAAAGAGAGTTTTTCTGGGGCTTGCCGCCGGCAGCGCACTTGCAACACTGCCCATGTCAGCCTGGGCTGAGGACTGGCAACCCACCCGTCCGGTTGATTTCACGATCATGGCCGGGTCGGGTGGCGGCGCTGATCAGATCGCGCGGTTCGTGCAATCCGTTGTCGAAGCGAATGATATGACGAACCGGCCGCTGATCCCGACAAACCGTGGCGGCGGATCAGGCGCCGAAGCGCTGCTGCATCTCAAGGATGCGCGCGACCCCGACCACACGCTCATGGTGACGCTGAATTCGTTCTACACAACCCCGATCCGCCAGGAAGGTCTGGGTGTCGATATCGAAAAGTTCACACCGATCACTATGATGGGCGTGGATCCCTTTGTGCTCTGGGTTCACAAAGACTCCGGCATCACGACCTTCGAGCAGTATATCGAAAAGGTTCGTGAAATGGACGGCGAGTTCGTCATGGGCGGTACCGGCACAGGTCAGGAAGATTCCATCGTTATCGCCTATATGTCGGGCGCGTTCGATCTTGATATCAAGTACATTCCCTATGACGGCGGTGGCGCAGTGGCCAAAGACCTCGCAGGCCAGCAGATTATGGCCACGGTCAACAATCCTGCCGAAGCCAAGGGCTTTTACGAAGCAGGTGATTTTATCCCGCTTCTGGCCTTTTCAGACGAGCGCATGGATGCCTATCCGGATGTGCCGACACTGAAAGAAAAAGGACACGATTTTTCCTATTATAACCAGCGGGCCATCGTCGGTGCGCCGGGCATGTCAGACGAAGCTGCAGCCTATTATCGTGACCTGTTCGGAAAGGTCTATGAGGGCGAAGACTGGCAGACCTATCTTGTTTCAGAAAGCCTGTCTCCGCTGCCGATGGATGAAGCCCAGACGCGCGCATACTGGACAACGCAGGTGGAAAACCACCGCAAGCTTCTGTCTGAGATCGACGGCTGACATACGCAATACGGAAAGGGGCAGAGATGCGCCAAGGTGAGATATCACTCGCAGGGATCCTTGCCCTTTTTTCCCTGTACCTGATCTGGAAGAGCGCCGAGCTGCCCATCGGATTCATTCGTGGCCAGGGGCCGGGGGGCGGATTCTGGCCCTTCTGGCTTTCGGTGGGGATGTTGCTGAGCTGCCTCGCCATCGCCTGGAACTGGTGGCGCGGCAACAGTCCGGCATCCGTGTCCGATGAACCACTTATGGATGCCTTCGGATGGCGAACCGTCCTTCACGTGGGCGGAGGGGTTGTCGGATTTGTTGCGTTGATATCTGTCGTGTCGATGTACGGGGCCGTTGCACTGTTTCTTGTGTATTATCTGCGGTTTCTGGGGCGCCATTCCTGGCTTCTGACGCTGGCAATCGCACTGATACTGCCGATCGGCCTCTTCTTCTTTTTCGAAGGTGCGATGCAGGTTTCGATGCCTCAGGGCCTGCCGTTCACACAGCCTTTTTTCGATCTGATGTACGACATCATCTACTGACGCAGTCCGGGGCCGGGGATCATCATGGAAGTTCTCTCATTTCTTGCCAGTGGCGTCTTAACAGCGCTTGAGCCGATCAATCTCGGATTGATTCTGATCGGTGTGACGGTTGGTCTTTTTATCGGCGCGATGCCGGGGCTTGGATCAGTGAACGGGGTCGCCATTCTTTTGCCGGTTACGTTTCTGGTGCCACCCGCTTCGGCCATTATTTTTCTCGCGGCTATCTACTATGGCGCCATGTACGGCGGTGCCATCTCGTCGGTCACGCTGGGCATTCCGGGTGCCTCGACGGCCGTGGCAACTACCTTTGACGGACGTCCCCTGGCACTGCAGGGGCGGGCCAGCCTGGCGTTGGTGACGGCCGCTCTGGCGTCCTTTGTGGGCGGCACAGTGGCCACCGTGTTTTTCAGCCTCTTCGCACCGCTGCTGGCAACAGTCGCGCTGAACTTCGGGCCACCCGAAATCTTCGCCCTCATGCTGCTGGCTTTTGCGACCTTTGTGGGTCTCGGTGGTGATGATATCCCCAAAACGATCTTCTCGATCTGTTTTGGTCTGGTTCTGGCGACTGTCGGGTTTGACACGATTTCCGGCGAACCGAGGCTTGTGCTTTTTGACATCCAGGGGTTTATCCGCGGTATCGGCTTTATCGTGCTGGCCATCGGTGTCTACGGCATCGGAGAGATGCTCTGGACGATTGAGCAGACACGCGGCGACATCACGACAACAAATCCGCGGATGACGGCAAAGGGGCTCGCCTCGGACGCCAGAGAAGCAGTGCGTCGTGGATGGAAAGGCACCTGGATCGGCTCGGTTCTGGGCTTTTTTGTCGGCGTTCTGCCAGCCGCCGGGGCCACGCCGGGGTCGTTGATGTCTTACGGTGTTGCAAAGATGATTTCAAAGACACCGGGGGAATACGGACACGGCTCACCTGACGGTGTCGCAGCTCCTGAGGCGGCAAACAACTCCGCGTCCACGGGCTCGATGTTGCCGATGCTGACCCTTGGCATTCCCGGTTCCCCGACGACAGCGATCCTGCTGGGCGGTATGGTGATCTGGGGGCTGACACCGGGACCGCGTCTTTTTATTGACGAAAGTGAATTCGTCTGGGGCCTCATCGGGTCCTTTTATATCTCGAATCTGGCAGCGGTTTTGATCAACCTTGCGTTTATCCCGCTCTTTGTCTGGATGCTGCGGATGCCCTTCACCATCCTTGCTCCGCTGATCTTTGTGTTGTCCATCGTGGGTGGTTTTGCAGCGTCGCGCAGCATGCATGATCTCTGGCTGATTGTGATTTTCGGGCTTGGCGCGTTCTTCATGCGCAAGTTCGACTATCCCCTGGCCCCTGCGGTTCTGGCGATTGTCCTTGGACCGATTGCTGAACCGACGTTGCGCCAGTCCCTGCTTTTGTCATCCGGCGATCCGATGATTTTCTTTAACAGGCCGATTGCCGGGCCGATCACGGTGGTCGCGATCATTTTGATCCTGCTGCCGGCACTCAGGCTTTTGCGCCGCAAAAGGTCTGTGGCTTCCGGCTGAAAAACGCTGTTATCTGCCCCACAAAACCACCTAACGAAATGAGAGAGACGCCATGCCAATACTTGAGGACCTAATCCAGCGGCATCCCGAAAGCGCAGATGCAATTGGTGCACCCGGCCGGGACTGGATGACGTACGGCGATCTGAAAGGCCTGACTGAAGACGTCCGTGCCGCTTTGCGCGGCGCAGGTATTGGTGCCACAGATCGGGTTGCGATCGTCCTGCCCAACGGCCCGGAAATGGCCGCCGCATTTGTCACGGTGGCGCAATCCGCGACCACGGCTCCGCTGAACCCGGCATATAAGGAGGAAGAATTCGCATTCTACCTCGAAGATCTCAAAGCCAGCGCGATCATCGTCGAAGCCGGTTATGACGGTCCCGCACGCGTCGCGGCAGACCGGTTTGACATGACAGTGATTGAGCTCACGGCGACAGAGCCTGCCGGTAACTTTAAACTGTCTGCCGATGTGACCGGCGACGCCCCGGACACGGCACCAGCCGCTGATGACGTCGCCCTTATCCTTCACACATCCGGCACCACTTCGCGCCCCAAGATCGTACCGCTGTTGCAGTCCAATATCGCGGCCTCGGCGGAAAATATCTGCGCGTCTCTGGCCCTGACGTCGGAGGACTGCTGCCTGAACGTGATGCCACTGTTCCATATCCACGGTCTTATTGCTGCGGTCAGCGCATCACTTGCTGCCGGCGCCTCAATCAGTTGCGCACCCGGCTTTGACGCGCTGAAATTTTACGGATGGCTCGAAGAGGTGAACCCGACCTGGTACACCGCCGTGCCGACGATGCATCAGGCCATTCTGGCGCGTGCCCCGCGCAATACAGAGGTCATCAGGAACGCGCGCCTTCGGTTTCTGCGGTCTTCATCGTCGTCACTTCCCGGTCCTGTTATGACCCAGCTGGCAGAGACGTTCGGCGCGCCTGTTGTTGAAGCTTACGGCATGACGGAGGCTGCACATCAGATGTGTTGCAACCCGATTGAGCCGGGCCGCCAGAAACCCGGAGCCGTTGGCCTGCCCGCCGGTCCCGAAGTACGCATCGCGCACGAAGTTGAAAACCGCCTGATTGAAGGTGTCGGGGAAATCTCTATTTCCGGCCCAAACGTCACACCGGGGTATGAAGGAAACCCCGAGGCCAACGAAAAGAACTTCTTTGAAGCCGACGGCAGGCGCTGGTTTCGTACCGGCGATCAGGGCATGTTTGATGAGGACGGGTTTTTGTCCCTGACGGGCCGGCTGAAGGAAATCATCAATCGGGGCGGCGAAAAAATCAGCCCGCTTGAGGTTGATGGCGTCCTGTCTGATCATCCGGCTGTTGGCCAGTGTGTGACCTTTGCCGTCCCGCACGCGAAACTCGGGGAAGATGTCGGCGCCGCAGTTGTCCTCAAAGAAGGTCAGAGCGCCACAGACCGGGACATTCGTGAGTTTGCCGGTGAACGCCTGGCCGCTTTCAAGGTTCCGCGGAAAATCCTCATTCTGGATGAGATCCCCAAAGGTGCGACGGGCAAACTCCAGCGCATCGGTCTGGCCGAGAAACTGGGTCTTGGCTAAGGAACGCACCATGAAGATATGTGTTTTCGGGGCCGGTGCGATAGGAGGCTATATGGGTGCAAAACTTGCACAGGCGGGCGCAGATGTCAGTCTTGTGGCGCGTGGTCCGCACCTCAAAGCGATGCGTGAGCACGGGCTGCGTCTGATTGAGGACAGCGGTGAGACGACCGTGAACGTCACCGCCTCTGACGATGCAGCTGACCTGGGCCCGCAGGATTACGTGATTGTCACTCTGAAAGCCCATTCCGTGCCGCCTGTCGTGCCAAAAATGCAGCCGTTGATCGGGGATCAGACCACTGTTGTCTCTGGCGTGAACGGGGTGCCATGGTGGTATTTCCACAGGATCGGGGGGCCTCTTGAAGGCACAAGACTTGAAACCGTCGACCCCGGAAATGCGCAATGGGACGGCTTCGGACCTGACCGGGTGCTGGGCTGTGTGGTCTACCCGGCAGCAGAGGTGATCGAACCGGGCGTGGTCAAGCACATCGAAGGCAACCGCTTCTCGCTCGGGGAACCGGACGGATCAAAATCCGACCGCGCGCTGGCCCTTTCCCGTGCATTGTCCGATGCAGGGCTGCGGGCTCCTGTGAGACCAAAGATCCGCGATGAAATCTGGGTAAAGCTCTGGGGGAACCTCTCGTTCAATCCGATCTCTGCGCTGACCCATGCGACACTGGACGTTTTGTGCACGGATCCGGGCACGCGCCAGGTGGCACGCAACATGATGATTGAAGCGCAGACGATAGCCGAAAAACTGGGTGTAAGATTTCCCATCGACGTTGACCGCCGGATCCAGGGCGGCGCTGATGTGGGCGCGCATCGCACTTCCATGCTGCAGGATCTCGATCAGGGCCGCCCTATGGAGATCGACGCGCTGGTCGGCTCGGTTAAGGAACTTGGCCGTGTAACAGACACGCCTACGCCAACAATTGATACGGTCCTGTCGCTGATCGCGCTACGAGGTAAAACCGCCGGGCTTTACGATACCTGAAGCGCGGTTGCACCGCGACAGTGCATCGTCCGCGAGCCGTCCACAGCGTACGGCCCCGGTCGCAACTGAAGCTAACGGCAGAAAAGCCCTGCAGTTTCCAGGTTCACGTGACGCCGGGTGTCGCGGGCGCGGCACGTACCAGCAAATGGGGTCGCGGTCAAAAACGCGGGATTTACGCCGGAAACCCGTCAGGACCGGCCCTGCAGAAATCAATTATCCCGCGTCACAAAGCTGAAGCCGCCACGCGGCGCAGCGTGCATCGCGACAGGTGCGGTAACTGCTCTGAACTGACGCTTCTGCCAGCAGGTATCCTGCCCAAGGTCCATACCGGTAGCCTTCAGGAATACCCGGGGCGTGCTCACCAGGGCATATGACCAGAATACGGCTGCCGGGTAACTACGGTATGGGCCATTGTCGCCAGGGTCGTGAGATCAAAAACCGGCAATCGGAATTCCTGCTGCAGTTTCGACGCATAGGGTGGCAGATCTGTGCATTCCAGTACCAGCGAACGTATATCCGGCGCACGGGCCATCAGTTTACGGGCGGCGTCAAGGACCTCTGCCTCAATCAGGTCGGTGTCCATTGCGGTACGTTCGTATTTCAGGATCACTTCAGCAAACTCGGCGCTGCCCTCCATCCCCTGAACAGCAACCGGAATGTCGCCAGCACCGATCGCTTTGAAATGTGTATCGGTCAGGGCAGAGGCATCCGCAGTCAGAATACCGACCGGGGCGGTCGCGCCTGTCATGTGGAAGGCCAGCGGCACCTGGATCAGGCTGGAGGCGAAGACAGGAATGTTTACGGCGGCGGCGAGTTCGCGCTGGAACAGCGCCAGAAATCCGCAACTGCCGGTGATCGCACGGACACCTTCACGCTCCAGCTTTCTGGCCCCGGCCAGGAATGGTTCCAGCAGGTCCGGTGTCGGGTTGTTCAGCAGGTCAGGGACTGTGACCCCGTCAATCATCTCGTAGAGAACAGGGAAGGGCAGGCCGGAAGGGTTCTTGATGTGGCCGGGTGGTTTGGGAAAATAGCTTTCAAGGCACAGAACGCCGATGGTTGCGCCGCATATGTTTTGGCCGCCCTGGAAGAGTGTCATGGTGGGTACTTTCTGATCAGAACCTGAGAGGTTCAAATGGGGTGAGGTCTGTGTTCGGGGCGACACCTGCAACGAGATCAGCGATCAGCTCGCCTGTTTTGGGAGCCATCATCAGCCCGTAATGCGAGTGGCCGAAGGCGGCATAAAGGCCGGGCTGATTTCTGACAGGCCCAAGTGCCGGGAGGCTGTCGGGGAAAGACGGACGGCGGCCCATCCATGTGGTCATTGCGCTGGTATCGAGATCGGGCAGCATTGCGTGGGCCTGCCGGGCCAGCAGCTTTTCCTTGCGCGGATCGGCTGGGGCGTCGATGGCGGCGAACTCGGATGAGCCTGCGACCCGGATACCCTCAATCATAGAGCTGGCGACGATCTTGGCGTCCACGTCCATGACGGAATTATTGAGCGTAACGCCGGGGTTGGCGAATGCAACGTGGTAGCCACGTTCAGCGGCGAGCGGCATTCTGATGCCGAGCGGTCTGAGCAGTTCCGCGCTCCAGACGCCTGCGGCGAGGATGAGTTTCCGGGCCCTGATCGCGCCGGTTGTGGTTGTCAGATGCCAGCTTGTGTCGGTTCTGCGCTCCAGGGCGGTGATCTCGGCGTGCAGGATTTCGGCACCCTGGCTCAGGGCCTTTCCGGCGAGCACTTCGGCGATCCGGCCGGGCGCGCGCGCTCTGGCCTGACCTTTGATCAGGACGGCCGCTTTGAAGTCGGGGGAGAGGGCGGGTTCTACCTGTCGGATCCGGTCCTGGCCGATCAGCTCAAGCTCAGCGCCTTTTTCCTGGCGTATCCGGAAGCCGAGGTCACGCAGGCTGGCGCTGTCTGCATTCCGGAACGCATGCACATACCAGCTTTCCGCCACGAGGTCTTCATGGCCTGTGCCCTCAAGATGCCGTCGGTACAGCATCACAGAGGGCTGGCAGAGAATTTCCATCGCGTCGGAGGCCGCGCGTGCGGCGGTCTCGTTGGAATGGGACAGAAACCGCAGGCCCCATGGGATCATTCTGGGCCAGAAGGCTGGTCTGACGGATAAGGGGCCATCTGCGCTGAACAGCATTCTGGGGATGGATTTCCAGATGCCCGGCATGGCCTGCGGGATGACAGACCAGGGTGAGATGACACCGGCGTTTCCAAAGGAGGCTTCCTGCCCGGGCGCGCCACGGTCGATCAGCCGGACCTTCACACCACGTTCCTGCAGTGACAAAGCACAGCAGATACCGACGATGCCAGCACCGATGATGGTGACGGGTTCCTCCACCTCAGGCAGGGGTCGGCGTGGACCGACGGGCGAGCATTTGCGTGATGATCACGGGTGACGCAATGACCAGCGCAACCATATCAGCCGCCAGTGACGGGGCCACAAAGACAAGACCTGCGACGGCCATCAGGATCCGTGACAGGGTGCCCATCGGGGCGAACCAGTAGCCGACCACAGCCGTCGACAGCGCAATGACGCCTGCAATACAGCTGGTCGCCGTATAGCTGAATTCCCAGATGTCGAAACCGGTTGAGGAGACAAACAACAAAACCGGCGCATAGACGAAGGCCATCGGGGCCACGACCTTGCCAAGCCCGAGTGAGAAGGCCGAGAGGCCGGTGCGGAACGGGTTCGAATTGGCAATCGCGGCGGCGGCATAGGCGGAGGTACAGACCGGCGGTGTGATCTCGGATACGACGCCGTAATAGAGCACGAACATGTGGCTGGCGATCGGTGGCACGCCGAGCTGTGCCAGTGCCGGCTGCGCCACAGAGACCAGCATGATGTAAAGCGCTGTGGTCGGGATCCCTGCGCCCATCAGGATGCAGGCAATCGCGATGAAGACGAGCGAGATGAAGAGCTGCAGATCCTGCACTGTGAACCACTCAAACAAACCGCCAAGAGACAGGAACCCGAACATGTCAGACGCCAGATTGCCCGCACCCTGCGTGACCATGAACCCGATGCGGAATCCGATGCCGGTGGTGTTGATGACGCCGACAACGATGCCGACGGCGGCAGAGGCAGCGCCCACGGCCAGCGCATATTTCACGCCGAGTTCCATCGCGGCAGACATTTCGGGGATTTTGATACGGTCTTGCGGATTGAGCGTGGCAACTGCGGATCCCGCACAGAGGATCATGGTCATGATCAGATCAAACCCGCCTCCGGAAAATTTCCACAGAACAAAAGCGATGAATGCGGCTGAATAGATCAGCGTCGGCGGTTCGCGCAGGCGTGACATGCCCGCAACGACCGCCAGCGAGATGCCGCAGAAAGCCGACATAAAGGGCGTGTAGCCGGAGAACAGCACCACCAGCAGGCCGATCAGAGGCACAATATTGGCCCACCCCTGCGCCCAGACGGCTTTGAATTGCGGCAGTTGTTCCCTGGTCAGACCTTTGAGGTCCAGCTTGCGGGCCATCAGGTGAACGACGGTGAACACGCCCACATAGTGCAGCAGCGCCGGAAAAATGGCGGCGATGACGATGGTGGTGTACGGCAGCTCAAGGAACTCGGCCATAATGAAGGCGGCGGCACCCATGATCGGAGGTGTGATCTGGCCGCCTGCAGAAGAGGCAGCCTCGACGCCGCCCGCAAAGTGACCCGGATAGCCCAGGCGTTTCATATTGGGGATGGTCAGCGCGCCGGTCGAAACGGTGTTGGCGACGGATGAGCCAGAGATCGTGCCGAAGAAGGCGGAGGAGACGACCGACACCTTGGCTGGCCCGCCGGTGTAGCGGCCTGCGAGAATCGTGGCATTGTCGATAAAGAGCTGGCCCAGTCCGGTGCGTTGCGCGATGACGCCGAACAGAACAAAGTGGAAAACGATTGTGCTGACCACCCAGAGCGTGACCCCGAAGATACCCTCCTGCGGGAAATACATAGAGGATACGAAAGTCCTGAAGTTCACGCCGGGGTGTTTGAGCAACCCGGGAAAATACTGACCAAACAGGGCGTAGCTGATGAACACACAGATGATCAGCGGCAGGACCCAGCCCAGGGTGCGTCGTGCGATATCGAGGACCAGTAAGATGATGATGACCCCGAAGAAAACGTCATAGCTGTTGGGATTGCCCATCCGGAAGGTCTGTTCTTCTATGCCCAGTACCGGAACGCCGCGCCATGCAAAGCCCACGTAAAGCGCCGAGGCAACACCGAGAAACATAAAGACAAGGTCATAAAGAGGGATATTGCCGATGCGCAGCGCGCTGGCCTTCATCGCAAACAGGCTTTTCGACCCGACAATGGGAAAGAGCGCATAGGTCAGGATGAACAGTCCCGTCAGGTGCCAGCCCATGTGCCAGTGATCTGCGGGCAAGCCGAAACCGGCGGTGATGTAATGGTAGATTGCAAAGCTCAGCGCAACAGCGCGCAGGATGACGCCTGTGGTGGGGCCAACGGCGCGGGTAGCGGACCCTTCATCGTATTTTTCTTCGATCGCTGCGAGCTCTTCGGCGGTCAGTTCGTGTGTACCGGTCTGGTTGGTGTCCGACATGACAGATGCCCCCTTGGCGCGCGTGCAGTTGGAGAATGGGGTGCCCCGTATTGAGGGGGCACCGCCGGTTTCTGTGACCAGTCTGGTCGGGGAGAGTTACTTCAGAAGGCCGGCTTCTTTGTAGAATTTCTCGGCGCCTGCGTGCAGCGGGACGCCAAGTGCGGCAACGCCGTCAAGAGCGGTTTCTGCCGTGATCTGCTTGCCCTTGGCATGGCCGTTGTCGAGCAGTTTGCGGGTGTTGTCGTTCCACAGCGCCTTTGTCAGACCGTAGACCAGCTCTTCCGACAGATCGGACGACACGACCAGCATCGCCGACACGGCAGGGGTCAGGACGTCCTCGTCGACACCTTCATAGACACCGCCCGGAATTTTAGACGGGATGTAGGCAGGGATGATCCCGTTGATTTTGGCGAGATCAGCTTCGCTGAAGGAATGCAGGCTCATGCCCTTGGTGGACGACAGTTGCACCATAGCGGCCACGGGCCAGCCTGCGGCGTAGAAATACGCATCGATCTGACCGTCCGCCAGACGTTCTGCGGACTGGCTGTTGTTGAGTTCCGCTTCATCCATGTTGTCTCGGGTAACGCCCCAGGCTTCGAGCATCTGCAGAACGGCGACCTGCGTGCCGGACCCTGCCTGCGCGATGCCGACACGTTTGCCGGCCAGGTCACCAAGGTCGTTAATGGACGTACCTGCGGGCATGACGAGGTGAAGGTCCTCGGGGTAGAGATTGGCGACAATGCGAAGTTTGGGATGTTCTTTGCCTTCGAATTTGCCTTCGCCCAGGTACATCGAACGGGTGACGTCAGCGGCGGCAAGGCCTGCTTCCAGCTCGCCATTCTGAACGGCTGCGTTGTTGAACACAGAAGCGGTGGTCGATTGCGCAATTGCGATCAGACCAGGCACACCGCACTGGCCGCCTTCATCGCAGGGGCGCGAGCCGGGAGGGGCGGAGATGCCGTTGGCGATAGTCCCGCCGATGGGGAAATAGGTGCCGCCGGCGCCGCCGGTGCCGATGCGGAAAAAAGTAGGGTCTTGAGCGACCGCTGGTACAGCCAGCGCGCTTGCCAGTGCAATGCCCGCCAGGGTTTTGATCATATTCATTGAAGTCTCCCAGTTGATGAATTCGAGATTCGGTTCAGCCGAACTTTGTTTCCATCAGGTTATGGGAAAACCACATAAAGACAAATTTGTTATATTTCACAAAAGGAAAGTTTTCTTTATATAAAGGGGATGAATTTCACCCAACTCACCGTCTTTCGCGAGGTGATGGAGTCCGGCTCTGTCTCTCAAACCGCCAAAAAGCTGGGCCGTACGCAACCGGCGATCAGCCTGGCGATCAAAAACCTGGAGCGGAGCCTCGGGCTGTCGCTGTTTGAACGGCGTGGCAGACGGTTGGTGCCGGTGCCCGAGGCGCAGTACCTGCTGGCCGAGGCAACGATGGTGCTGGACCGGCTGTCTACGGTTACGGGCACAATGAAGGGCCTGAGATCAGCGGAGACCGGCAGCCTGAACGTGGCCGCGATGCCGGGACCTTCGGCCTATATTTTTCCGCGTTTTATCAGCAGGAACATCGGGTCCGATGCCAGCTTTCAGACCACGATATCGTCGCGAAGCTCACCTCAGATCCGGGAACTGGCGAGCACACAGAGCATCGATTTCGGGTTTGCAGATTTTGATGCGCCCGAAGGTAAGTCGCCGCAGTACTATTCCGAGATTATCAGTTCGAACTGCTTTTGTGCCGTGAACCGCGACCATGTGCTGGCACAGAACGAGAGGATCACCATTTCCGACCTGGATGGCCACTCTATCGGCACACTTCATGGCAATCACCCGTTCCCGCGCAAACTGGTACAGGCTTTCCAGCAGGAAAATGCCACGTTCAAGTCCAATATTGCGGCCCAGTTCTTTCTGCCACTGATCCCGTTTATCAGTCTGGGGCATTGCTGCGCGATTGTGGACCCGCTTACGGTTGTGACAGAGCAGGAGTTGAATATTGCCGGCGGCCAGGTGGTCTTTCTGCCGTTCGACGCCCCCATCCGTTATGAATATGCGACGCTGACCCCCCTGCATCGCCCGCCGTCGCAACTGGCAACACGGGTGAAAGACAGCTGGATGGAGAGCCTGTTTACGATGTTTGACGAAATGGGGGCAGGACCCTCACATTAAAACGCGTCAGCCGGCACCCGGCAGGCGGTTTGGGCTGCTCTTACCGGCACTGAAAGATCGATTTTGGGTATCTGCCAAAAGCGTTTCAGCCTTTTGACGTGCGCAGGAGACAAAACATACCCTGCTTTTGGCAAATTTGTCGTCCCGGGTCCTGTTTGTCCGCACAGGAAAATGCTGGGTACGCTGTCGCCGAAACAGCGACGAACCACATTCCTGTTACCCTGGGCTGCCTATTCGATTATTCGATAAATGTCAGTCAGAAACCGCAGCAGGATGAACGCTAGCACGGGACCGGGTCTTGGGGGACGTCAGTTGCCGGAACAGAAGGGCGCGATGCAGGTATTCCTTGCTCATAACCGTAACAGGCACCAAAATCACAGCTCAGAAAAACGGTGATCTATGGCAAGCCCAAACTGGAGTGATTTCCGCGTTATACTCGCTCTGAAAGACGAAGGTTCGGTTGCAGGAGCCGCGCGTATTCTGGCTGTGGATGGGTCGACTGTCAGCCGGAGGCTGGCGGCTGCCGAGCAGGTTTTCGGGACAACTTTAATCATACGGGGCGGCGGTGCATTTACGTTTACGCCCGAAGGGCTGGTCATTGCAGATGCCGCAAAGAAAATGGACGCGGTCGTCAATGAAGCCCGGACCCGTGTGAGCGCAATGCGCCAGCAGCCGACGGGTACTGTCAGGATAGCGTGTGTTCCCACGGCGGCGCACGTTCTGCGTCCGTTGGTTTCGAAATTATCCGCGCGGCATGAGGGTCTGAACGTGGATATTATCAGTTCGATCGCTGCATGTGACCTCGCGAAGGGCGAGGCTGATATTGCGGTCCGCACGCGTGCGCCCACGCATCCGGGTCTCGTGATTGCATATTCGTTTACGTGGGGAAGGTGTCTTTATGCTTCAAAAACTTACTTTCAGCAGAATGGCCGTCCCAACGAACCGGTCGACCTGCGGGACCACACACTGGTGCGGATCGGGACCGGCAATTCTCCTTCAAAGCCGTCTGCTTTTCTGGACCGGTTCGACAATCCTGAGCGCCCCTGCATTCGGGTGGATAATACAGATTCCGCCCGCCTGATGATCGAGCAGGGCGCAGGTATTGGCGCGCTCTTCTGCGCATTTGCTGATGCGCATCCAACCATCGAACGGGTCTTTCCTGACCCGTTCGACCAGACAGACTCCTGGGTCATTTATCACGAATCCGCCCGTGGCTCTCAGCGGATGCGCATTGTTCTGGACGCCCTGGTTGCGTTCCTGAAGGAAAACCGGGCCTTGCTGACAGGTCTGGACTGACTGCCGTTTTAACCACTACGGCTCTTCGTGGAAGGTGATTGTTGGTTTGCTTACCACACCACCTGCTTTCATTGATGCGTGCAGCGCGGGGTCGCTTATGAACGCCTGTGCGCGTTCTGCGCTGTCCCACTTGAAGATTGCAATGATCTGATTGGGAAAGCGGGGGAATCTGTTGATCTCGAAACTCAACTCGCCTGCATCCCGGCGCAGTGACAGGTCACTGTCGAAAGCGGCCCGCCAGGTATCATAGCTCGCAACCTCGAATGCGACCATCATCCAGACAGGATTCTGGGCAGGCGTTTCATCAGCCGCCGGCAAACTCGGGGCGAGTGCAAGCATCAGTGCGAAAAACACTCTCTTCATATCATGTCTCCAGGCAAAAACAGTTTGTGGTTTGGATCGCATAAGAGCTCGCGTCATTCGTCGGCTGACGGGGTGTTCGGTGCAGTCGTGAGCACACTGAATGTTCCGTTGCGAGGCCCGTTTTCCATTGAGAGGAGACTATTACCCGGCAGAGAATGCGTCGATGGGCACCGCTGCAAGTACCGCTTGCAGTTTTACAGACAATTCGGGCGGGCAGTTTCAGAAAACAGGATTCGTCTGCCTGGTTCATGGGGTTCCAGTTCGGCAACTCCGGGAATGCGCCATACCAGCGAATGCGTACAACGCGGGTTCAGAATGCGGAAATTTGCGATTTTACCCAACGTGGGCCCTGGGCGGACAATCACGTATCAAACCGTCGGGGACTGTTTCGCGCAACCGGTTTCGGGAAAGCGATAACTTCTGCTGAGACTGAGATATCACTGCGAGTTAACAACAGGATATCAGGCAGTGTGGCGGAGAGACAGGGATTCGAACCCTGGGTAGGCTTGCACCCACAACGGTTTTCGAGACCGCCCCGTTCGACCACTCCGGCACCTCTCCGCGGGGGTCTTGGTGCTGGCGCGTTTAGAGCGCTTTGCACGCGCTGGCAAGAGCAGATCGGTCAATTCCCGCGCCACACGGGAATTTTCATTGCTCCTTATCTTTAAACCACTACCTTCCGTTCAAACGGGCAAATGAGGTATCGAACATGACGTCTTCTCTGCGCGCCGGCTTTGCGGCGCTTGTGATGACTGCAATGGCGCTCGGCAGTACGCTGAACGCAGCCGTGCAGGACACAGAACGGCTTGAGGCCTTTCTGGAGGTTACGGGTTTTGATGTGGCGCTGGAAAGTATCCGTCTGACCGCCGAAAGCGCGCCACTGATGCTGGGCCTTGAGGAAGGGGCTTTCGGAACCCGCTGGACCCAGCTTGCAGATGATGTGTTTGACACAGAGGTCATGCATGACGAAGCGATCAGCATTCTGTCCCAGACGCTGGATGACGATATGCTGAACCATGCGGTCGAATTCTATGCGTCAGATTTCGGGCAGCGTCTGGTCGAGGTCGAAAATGCCTCGCACCTCGCGGAGGATGACGGGCTCAAGCAGGAGGCAGGCGAAGCCATTGTTGCAGGACTGGTCCGTATCGGCTCGCCACGTCTGGAGGAAATCAAGCGGCTGAACGCCGCAACCGGGTCTGAGGATGCCTCTGTGCATGCGATCCACGAAGTTCAGGTGCGGTTTCTCATGGCAGCCGCTGTGGCTGGTGTGATCGAGCTGCAGATGGACGAATCCGATCTGCGTGAAAATCTGGAGCGGCAGGAGGGCGAACTGCGGCGCAGTCTGCAGCTTTCGGCACTGTCCGGGTCTGCCTATACCTATCAGGCGTTCTCGGATGAGGAGATCAGTGCGTATGCTGATGCGCTCGAGCATCCGACCATGCAGACGGTCTATCAGCTGATGAATGCTGTACAGTTCGAGATCATGGCCGGACGCTATGAGGCACTGGCCAGCAGAATGCGCGGACTGCAGCCTGATCAGGAACTCTGACATGCTGCGCGGCGCGATCCTTTCGCTGGCATTGCTGATCGGTGCGGCACCGGCCTGGGCGGATGCCAGGCTGACGGTTCTGATGGACCTGCTGAAAGTGAGCGAGGTCACGGCCATCCTGCGCCGTGAGGGACTGGAATACGCCGGTGAACTGGATGCCGATATGCTGGGCGGGCAGGGCGGCGCTTTTCTGACGGAACAGGTCGACCGCATTTATGACAGCCAGCGTATGGACGAGCGTTTGCGGACGGCGCTGGCGACCGGTCTGACCGACGCGGAAAAAGATGCTGCGATCAGCTGGTTCTCGTCCGACGCCGGTGGCCGGATCGTGGCTCTTGAAAATGCTGCCCGTGCCGCGATGTCTGATCCGGCGGTTGAGCAGGCCGCAAGAGAGGCATGGGAGCAAAGCGTCGATGCGGGTGATCCGAAAGTCGTGCAGGTGGGGGCCTATATGGAGGATCTCGATCTGGTGGAACGAAATGTTTCGGGGACGATGACATCGAACTATCAGTTCCTTCTGGGGCTGTCTGACGGTGGTCTGCTGGTTCAGTCCCAGGATCAGATGCTTGCCGATGTCTACGCGCAGCGGGACGAGATCGAGGCTGACACGGAAAGCTGGCTGGGTGCGTTTCTTCTGATGGCCTATCAGCCGGTCGGCACGGACGATCTGAAAGCCTATATCGCATTCTCCACAACAGATGCGGGAAAAGCGCTTAATTCTGCCCTGTTTGCCGGATTTGACACGGTCTTCGGTGAAATTTCGTATGCGCTGGGACGCGCTGTTGCGCTCAGTGCCGCGGGCAACGACATCTGACCAACGCAACGCTTGACAAAGCGCTGCCGCTGGTGCATCTGGCGGCTTCACTCAGACGGGTCCGTTGCGACGGTCCGCTGCGGTATCAATGTACATCCTGAAACGGGATGCGCTGTTCGAGGTGGCCATCAGGCCGGAACACCCGGAAACGGGGACCACAGGACGCGGCAAAGAAAAGGAAAAACGCATGTTTGCGGTTCTTAAGACCGGCGGCAAGCAGTACAAGGTTCAGTCCGGAGATATGCTCCGTGTTGAGAAACTTGCAGCTGACGCTGGCGAAACAGTTCAGTTCAACGAAGTTCTGATGCTCGGCGGTGACAAAACCGTCGTTGGCGCGCCCTTCGTGAAAGACGCCGGCGTTCAGGCCGAGGTCGTCGATCAGGTCAAGGGCGAGAAGGTCATCAACTTCGTCAAGCGCCGCCGGAAGCACTCTTCCAAGCGCACCAAGGGTCACCGTCAGAAGCTGACGCTGATCAAAGTGACCGATATTCTGGCCTCCGGTGCTGAAAAGTCCGGCGTAAAGGCAGCAATGGGTGCAGGTTCGGTGTCCGCGACGGCCGTGACAGCCGCAGCACCCAAAAAAGCAGCCCCGAGGAAAGCCGAAGCAAAAGCAGAGGCGCCCAAAGCCGCTGCCGGCGCAGACGATCTCAAACAGCTGTCAGGCGTTGGCCCGGCGCTGGAGAAGAAGCTGGTCGCGGCCGGTGTCACAACATTCGCCCAGATCGCAGCATGGACCGACGCGGACGTTGCTGCTATGGACGAGCAACTGTCGTTCAAAGGCCGGATCGAGCGTGAAGGCTGGATCGAACAGGCCAAAGAACTGGCTAAAGGCTAAGGAGAGACCAGATGGCACATAAAAAAGCAGGTGGTTCATCCCGGAACGGCCGCGACTCAGCGGGTCGCCGTCTTGGCGTGAAACTCTACGGTGGTCAGCAGGTGATCCCCGGAAACATCATCGTACGTCAGCGCGGCACAAAATTCTGGCCGGGCGAAGGCGTTGGCATGGGCAAGGATCACACGATTTTTGCAACAGTCGACGGCGCGGTAAAGTTCCACAAGGGACTGAAAAACCGTACGTTTATTTCCGTTCTGCCGGTGGCGGAGGCCGCGGAATAAGCCCTTCCTCAGGGACATGACACACTCAGGGGGATCGGCGATACCGCCGGTCCCCTTTTCTTTTGCCAGAAGGCCTTTGCAGGACAGAAACCATGTCGGTTGCCGTGACCAGTTTCGCCATTTTCGCCGCCAGCCAGGTCGGCACACCGGGGCCTGCCAATATGGCCCTGATGGCAACCGGTGCGCGCTTTGGTATCCGGGCGGCGCTGCCGTTTGTGCTGGGGGTGGCCCTGGGCAAGCAACTGGTGATATGGCCCGTCGGGTTCGGCCTGATGGAGCTCGCAGAACGCGCGCCCGCCGTTTTTACGCTCCTGAGATTTGCATCTGCCGCTTACATTATCTGGCTTGCCTGGAAGGTCGCGAACCTGCGCCTTGGCACATCGCGCGCAGAGGGGTCAGCGCCGGGATTTGCCGCAGGGCTGATCGTTCACCCGCTGAATCCCAAGGCCTGGGCGATGATCATTGGTGGTTTCACCGCCTTTGTGGCCCCGGGAACGCCTTCTCTTGAGGCAACAGCAACCATTGCTGCGGTACTGCTGGCCTGTCAGCTGTTGCTGCATCCCATGTGGACACTTGCCGGTGATGCGATCGCGCGCACCGTAGCAGGAACGCGTGCGGAACCCTATCTTATGTGGACACTTGCGGCGTTGACCGTCGCTTCTGTCCTGTTCGTACTGTTCGGAGGAGGGACATGACGATGGAACTGAAAAAGATACCGGTGCAGGCCGTGATCGAGACGGAGCGCTTTGACCTGCGTCCGCTGCGCCGGTCTGATATGGGGCTGATCGAGCTTTACGGCGGCGATGAACGCGTTGCCCGCATGACGACCTCTATCCCGCACCCGGTTCCGCCCGGTATGACCGAGGCTTTTGTCACCCGTGCGATGGCAGACGAGCGCGACGAGGATATCTGGGCGATGGATGGCACCAAAGCGGGGGCGTCCGAACTGATGGGCCTTATCTCGCTGGAGCGGATGGACCGCGAACAGTCCGAGGTCGGCTACTGGGTGGCGCCACCTTACTGGAACACCGGTCTTGCATCTGATGCTGTTCAGGCGCTGGTTGATGCAAACCCGATGCAGAACAAGACGATGTTTGCCAGTGTTTTTCAGGACAATCCGGCGTCCGCGCGGGTGCTGACCCACTGCGGTTTTGAGTATCTGGGCGATGCAGAGAGCTTTTCGCTGGCGCGCGATACAACGGTTCCCACCTGGACATATACGCGAAAACTGTGATTGAGGCCGAGGCCCGCGCACGCTAGGAAACAGACATGAAATTTCTCGATCTGTGCAAAGTTTATATCCGTTCCGGCGCGGGCGGGGGCGGCTGCGTCAGCTTTCGTCGCGAGAAATACATTGAATATGGCGGTCCGGACGGGGGCGATGGCGGCACCGGTGGATCGGTCTGGGCGGAGGCCGTCGAAGGGCTGAACACGCTGATTGATTTTCGCTATCAGCAGCACTTTTTCGCCAAAAACGGCCAGCCAGGCATGGGGCGGCAGCGCACAGGCAAGGACGGCGACGATATTGTGCTGCGGGTGCCGGTCGGCACTGAAATCCTGGACGAGGATCAGGAAACGGTGATCACCGATCTGACCGAAGTGGGCCAGCGCGTGCAGCTGGCGCGCGGCGGCAACGGCGGCTTTGGGAACCTGCATTTCAAGTCCGCGACCAACCAGGCGCCGCGGCGGGCCAACCCGGGTCAGGACGGGGTCGAGCGGACCCTCTGGCTGCGTCTCAAGCTGATTGCTGATGTCGGTCTGCTGGGGCTGCCCAATGCGGGCAAGTCCACGTTCCTTGCGGCGACATCGAATGCGCGCCCCAAAATCGCAGATTATCCCTTTACGACACTGCATCCGAATCTCGGCGTTGTGGGTGTCGACAACACAGAATTTGTGGTTGCCGATATTCCGGGTCTGATTGAGGGGGCATCAGAAGGTCGCGGCCTCGGAGATCTGTTTCTCGGACATGTCGAACGCTGCGCGGTGCTGCTTCATCTGATCGACGGCACCTCGGAAACGGTCGCTGAGGACTATGCCACGATCATCGGCGAGCTCGAGGCTTACGGTGGAGATCTTGCGGAAAAACCCCGGGTTACGGTGCTGAACAAAATCGATGCCCTGGACGAAGACGAACGGCTTGCAGCCCGCAATGAACTGGAGAAAGCCTGCGGCGGTCCTGTCATGATGATGTCCGGTGTCGCACGCGAGGGCCTCACCGAAGTGCTGCGTACGCTGCGCGGGCAGATCGACGATGATCGCCTGCGCCATCGGCCGGTCGGGGAGGCCGAACCATGGCGTCCCTGACGACCGCGCGGCGTCTGGTTGCTAAAATCGGGTCTGCACTGCTTGTGGACCGGAATACTGGCACGCTGCGACAGGACTGGCTTGCTTCGCTTGCCGAAGACGTGGCCTGGCTGCGGGAGCAGGGGTGTCAGGTGGTTCTTGTATCTTCCGGATCGATTGCGCTGGGGCGCGGAGTGCTGGGGCTGCCGGGGACTGAACTTGCTCTTGAGCAATCCCAGGCCGCCGCCGCTGTCGGTCAGATCCGTCTTGCGCGCGCCTATGAGGAAGTGCTTGCCCCGCATGGTATTACAACAGCTCAGGTGCTTGTCACGCTGGAAGACAGCGCCGACCGGCGGCGTTATCTGAACAGTCGCGCAACCCTTGAACAGCTGCTCTCGATGGGTGTCGTCCCGATCGTAAACGAAAACGACACAACCGCGACAGACGAAATCAGGTTTGGTGACAACGACCGGCTGGCTGCCCAGATTGCCGTGACTGTTGGTGCGGATCAGTTGATCCTTTTGTCTGACGTGGACGGATTTTACTCTGCAAATCCGGCCGAGGATCCGACGGCGCAGCGTTTTGATGTCATCGACCGGATAACGGGCGACATCGAGGCCATGGCCGGAGATGCGGGTTCAGGGTTGTCCAAGGGGGGGATGAAAACCAAGGTCATGGCGGCCAGAACCGCAACCGCTGCCGGCTGCGCAATGGCAATCACAGAAGGTTCGGCCTTTAACCCGCTGAAATCTCTGGAAAATGGTGCAAACGCAACGTGGTTTTCGGCTGTGACCGATCCGCAGGCCGCGCGTAAAGGCTGGATTGCAGCGATGAAGCCCCGCGGCAGTGTGGCCCTGGACGATGGCGCGATCCGTGCTTTGCAGGGCGGCAAAAGCCTGCTGGCGGCGGGCGTGACGGGCGTGTCCGGCACGTTCGGACGCGGTGATCCGGTTGCGATCACGGATCGCGCCGGCCACGTCATGGGGCAGGGGCTGGTCCGCTATACCGCAGATGAGGCACGGCTGATCTCTGGCCGGAAATCACATGAAATTGAGAGTATACTGGGCTATCCTGCGCGGGCCGCGCTGGTGCACAGAGATGATATGGCGCTGCAGGCTGTGACAGATGCGTGATGCATCAGACGCCACCGAACTGACCGCCGGAGAAGGCACAGGACTATGAAAGACATGGACAATATCCCCGCGCTGATGGCTGAGATCGGGCAACGCGCGAAAGCCGCTTCGGCAATACTCGGATCGACGCCGGCTGCGCAGCGACGCGCAGCGCTTGAGGCTGCAGCAAAGCATGTTCAGGCGGGCCGGGCAGATATTCTTGCGGCAAATGCGCAGGATATGGCCTATGGCCGCGACAAGGGGCTGACGGACGCAATGATGGACCGGTTGTTGCTGACCGATGACCGCATCGATGCGATTGCCGGGGGTTTGCGTGCGGTTGCGGCGCAGGCAGATCCGGTGGGCGAGGTCATCGCCGAGTGGACGCAGCCCAGCGGCCTGCATATCCAGCGGGTGCGCACGCCGCTCGGCGTGATCGGCGTGATCTATGAAAGTCGCCCGAACGTTACAGCGGACGCCGGTGCGCTTTGTCTGAAGGCCGGGAACGCGGTCATTTTACGCGGCGGTTCCGAGAGTTTTCATTCGTCTGCCGCACTTCATGGGTGTCTGGTGCAGGGACTGCGGGATGCGGACCTGCCCGAAGATGCAATCCAGCTGGTGCCGACGAGAGACCGTGGTGCTGTAAGCGAGATGCTGACAATGACGGATACAATCGATGTGATCGTTCCGCGCGGCGGCAAAGGTCTTGTCGGGCTTGTGCAGCGCGAGGCCCGGGTGCCGGTTTTCGCGCACCTCGAAGGGATCGTGCACATCTATGTGGACGCTGCTGCTGATCCCGAAAAGGTTCTGCGCGTGGTGCTGAACGCGAAAACGCGGCGCACCGGTATCTGTGGTGCGGCCGAATGCCTGCTGATCCACCGCGACATCGCCCTGACTGTGGGCCGCGGGTTGTTGCAGGCACTGATGGATGCGGGCGTCGAGGTGCGCGCGGATGAAACGCTGAGTGCGGTCGAGGGAACCCGTGCGGCGACAGAGGAAGACTGGGGGCAGGAGTACCTGGACATGATCATTGCCGCCCGTACAGTCGCGGATGTTGATGAAGCCATGGCACATATCCGCAAACACGGCTCGAACCATACGGACTGTATCCTGACCGAAGACGAACAGACTGCCACTCGTTTCCTGACGGAACTCGACTCTGCCATTCTGATGCACAATGCATCGACGCAGTTTGCCGATGGTGGTGAATTCGGCATGGGCGCCGAGATCGGTATCGCCACGGGCAAGATGCATGCGCGGGGCCCTGTGGGAGCAGCGCAGCTGACCAGCTTCAAATACCTGGTCAAAGGCGAGGGAACGGTCCGGGGCTGAGAGGTGCCTCAGAACTTCAGTCTGATGTCTTCCACTGCAATCTCGGTCGTTACGCGACGGCTGGCATCGGCTGCGACCAGTGGCAGCAGGGCGAACTGCACCTGCGCGGGCCGCAGGTCAGAGGGCGCATCCTTTGTTGCCAGGATATTCCAGAGAGGCTGATCAATATTGAGCTTGTCTGCGCGTCCGTGCAGCGTCCAGTTGCCGCCGTCGACACTGATTTCAATCCGTCCGCCATAGGGCATGGCCGCTTCTACGCAGAGCAGCGCGAGAAACGCCATGCGTACCTCAGCGCGGGGCTGGGCGTCCATCGGACCCCAGGCGACGGTCAGTCGCGCGCCCTCCATCAGGTCTCGCAATATCGAGACAACCTCAGCCCGGCCCATCATCTGTTCACCTGCTGCACCAAAGGCGATGCGGAAAAACCGGATGCGGGCGCTGGCGTTGCCAACGCTCTCCTGAATGAGGTCCATTTCCGGTCCGGTGTCCCCGCCGGCCATCCCCAGCAGTTCCAGACCGTTGTTGATTGCGCCGATAGGCGATATCAGGTCATGACAGATGCGGCTGCCGATCAGTGCGGCGAGATTAACGTCACTTTTGCCCATCTGTTGTCTCCTGTAGGGGTGGGGTGTCATGGAAGATCTCAATGCAATTCTGTCGCCCGGTATGCTTGTACGTCATCCCGACCAGCCTGACTGGGGCACCGGACAGGTGCAAAGCAACATCGGCGGTCGGGTGACCGTAAATTTCCGTGACGAAGGTAAGGTCGTCATTGATAGCGCCCGTATTGCTCTGATCCCCGTCTTTGATGGCTGAACATCCTTTCCAAATGGTTAACGCGCAAGGTCTGATTGTAAACCGGTGCCACTGTGTCACGTTGCGCAGGTGTTCTGAATTCCTTATGAAAATTCCAGTCCTCAACCGTTCCTGGATGTTAACGCCGATATGACCGACAGTACCGCGCCAAGATTTTCGGTCCGGCTCGCCGCGTCAGAGGAAGAACTCCTGGCCGCGCAGAGACTGCGGTATGACGTCTTTGTTGAGGAACTCGGCGGGGGTGGTCCGCTGGTGGATCATGACGCCCGTCTGGAGCGGGACAGGTTCGATCCGTTCTTTGACCATCTGATCCTTACCGATCACAGCCGTGGACGGATTGCGGGTGTATATCGGGTGATGCGCGAAGATCAGGCGCGTGCTGCCGGCCAGTTTTACAGCGAAGACGAGTATGACCTGTCTGTTCTGCTGGGGTCCGGGCGCAAGGTGCTGGAGCTGGGCCGGTCCTGTCTGCACCGCGAGTATCGTGGTGGTATGGCGATGTATCATCTCTGGAGCGGTCTTGCAGCTTACATCGCGGATCACAGCGTGGAAGTTCTGTTCGGTGTGGCCAGCTTCCACGGCACGGCGGTCGCAGATCTGGCAGAGCCGCTGTCGCTGTTGCATCACAGGCATCTGGCGCCGCCTGAACTGCGCGCCCGCGCCCAGCCCGGGGCATTCCAGCGCATGGATCTTGTGCCCGAGGATCAGCTCGACCGGCGGCGGGCGATGGTCCGGGTGCCGTCACTGATCAAGGCCTATCTTCGTCTGGGCGGATTCGTGGGCGAGGGGGCCTTTATTGATCATGCTTTCAACACGACTGATGTCTGCCTGATTCTCGATACGGCACGGATGAACGACCGCCAGGCCAGGCTTTACCAGGGTGGTGGTGCATGACACCCACCTGGTACGGAGAGGCACCACCCCCCGATCTGCCGCCGCCGGGTATGGCCGGCTGGGCCCGTATCATTCTCCGGGGGGTGCCTTTGCTGGTGCTGGTTCTGGGCGGATTGCTTCTGATGTTGCTTCTGCGCCTGGCCGAGCGGCCACTTTGTGGCGCAAAGCGCCCCGTAACGCCGCATATCACTGTCTTTGTGTGTCGCAGTGCCCTGCGCATTCTTGGCATCAGGCTGCGCGTTTCGGGCGAGGTCAGGCAGGGGCAGGGCGCCGTTGTGACAAACCACTCGAGCTGGCTGGACATCTTTGTGCTGAATGCCGTCAAACGCATTTATTTTGTATCCAAGGCAGAGGTGGCCGGCTGGCCGGGCATTGGATGGCTCGCGCGCGCGACAGGTACGGTTTTTATCGAACGGAACCGGTCGCAGGCCGGTCGTCAGGCCGAACTGTTCCGGTCACGTCTGTCAGCGGGGCACCGGCTGTTGTTTTTCCCCGAGGGCACCAGCAGTGATGGCCAGCACGTGCTGCCATTTAAAACCAGCCTGTTTGCCGCCTTTTTCGCCGAAGGTCTGCGCGAGACGCTTTCCGTGCAGCCTGTGACACTGGTGTATCATGCCCCAACCGGTCAGGATCCGCGGTTTTTCGGCTGGTGGGGTGACATGACCTTTGGCGGTCATTTTCTGACCGTTCTGGCTTTTGGGGCTGGCGGGCAGGCAGAGATTATCTGTCATCCACCTATGGCTGTACACAGCTTCAGCGACCGCAAATCGCTGGCCGCTGCCTGTGAGAAAGCCGTAAGGAGCGCCCACCCGGGGTGAGCGCCCACAGGGGTGTCAGTGGAAGAACGCGCTGTCGGGAACCTGTTCCAGCCCGTCGCTGTCAGGGCCCCATTCCATCATCAGACAGGCCGTACCCTTACGCTGGAAATAGGTGGCTTCAAGCGCATAATATCCGGCCTTCGGTACATCTACCTCAGTCTCTCCGGCATATCCGCAGGCATGCACTTCGTCATAGTCGGCCACAAGCTGACCGCCGATGAACAGCTCAAGCCCGTCGTTGTTCAGAAAATCCAGCGTATAGGTCCCCGCAGCATCGAATTTGATATACCCGGTGATTGCCGCCGCGACCTTCATCGGCTTTTTCGCCGTCATCATCGGTTCGCCTTCTTTGTTGTCCTCGTACGACAGACCTTGCAGCGGCGGACCCTGCTCTGAGCGGCGTTTGAGTGCGTTTTTGGCGTCTCGAACTGTGCGCACATCGCTGGGGTAGGAATATGTAACTGCCAGACCGGACTGAAGCGATCCCGCACTGGGCTGCGGATCAGCAGGTGTGAGGCTCAGGACTTCGGCCACAAGCGTGCCCGGTAATGTCAGCATTGCCACCAGTACGGCGGCTCTTGTCGTGTTGTTCATGATTACTCCCGGTTTTCATGTCAGACCGTCTGTGCGGTCCTTTCCCGGAGTACTTTAAGGGGGCAGTTTGCCTGCTGGCAAGGGGAGGGGTGGTGGAAGGTCATTCGGGGCTTGCAGCAACGGTCAGGCTGGCCTATACGGCGCTCACTGAAACCCGCAGGCGGGGTTTGGGCCAATGGGAGAGACATCCCCTGAGGTCCGCCGGTTGGCAGCAAGCTGTCATGCCCCCGCCGAGGATAAAACCGGAAAGGTATACGCACATGGCTCTTCCAGAGTTCACCATGCGCCAGCTGCTTGAAGCAGGCGTTCACTTCGGCCACCAGACGCAGCGCTGGAACCCCCGTATGGGTCCGTTCATCTACGGCGCGCGCAACGGCATCCACATCATGGACCTGACACAGACCGTTCCCATGCTGGACGCGGCACTGAATGTTATCCGTGAAACCGTCGCCAAAGGCGGCAGCATTCTCTTCGTCGGCACCAAGCGTCAGGCCCAGCAGCCGATCGCCGATGCCGCAGAGAAATGCGCACAGTATTATATGAACCACCGCTGGCTCGGTGGCACGCTGACCAACTGGCAGACTGTGTCCCAGTCGATCAACCGTCTGAAGGGCATCGACGAGCAGGCAGAGAACGGCTTTGCCGGCCTGACCAAAAAAGAGCGCCTGGGCATGGAGCGTGACCAGGGCAAACTGCAGGCATCGCTGGGTGGTATCCGCGAAATGGGCGGTCGTCCGGACCTGCTGTTCGTCATTGACGTGAAAAAAGAAGCGCTGGCCGTGGCCGAAGCAAACAAGCTGGGTATCCCGGTTGTGGCCGTTGTCGACACCAACTGCGCACCTGATGGCATTGACTATATCATTCCGGGTAACGATGACGCGGCGCGCGCGATCTCGCTCTATTGCGATCTCGCAGCGCGTGCGGCTCTTGACGGTATGTCCGCTCAGCTGGGCGCGGCCGGTGTAGACCTTGGCGCAATGGAAGAAGCGCCTGTGGAAGAAGCCGTTGCCGAAGAGGCACCCGCTGAAGCCGCTGCTGAGACACCCGCCGAAGTCTGAGGCGCGGCGCAGTCACATGCATGACATACGGGGCAGGGATGACCTGCCCCGGAACCTATCACGTTTAAAGGAGAACCTGAGATGGCGATTACAGCATCTATGGTCAAGGAACTGCGCGACAGCACGGGCGCAGGCATGATGGACGCGAAAAAAGCGCTGACAGAGAACAATGGCGATATGGAAGCCGCTGTTGACTGGCTGCGCACCAAAGGTCTGGCCAAGGCGGCCAAGAAATCCGGCCGTACAGCGGCAGAAGGCCTTGTTGCGGTTAAAGTGAGCGGCGGTCACGGGGTTGCTGTTGAGGTGAACTCCGAAACCGACTTCGTTGGTAAAAACGCGGACTTCCAGAAAATGGTTTCCGGCATTGCGGATGTTGCCATGGGCGTCGCAGACGTTGAGGCCCTCAAAGCGGCGGACATGGGCGGCAAAACTGTCGAACAGACGGTGACCGACGCTGTTGCGGTCATTGGCGAAAACATGTCGGTTCGCCGGATGTCCGCCATCGATGCAGATGCAGTGGTTTCGTATGTGCACAACGCAGCGGCACCCGGAATGGGCAAGATCGGTGTTCTGGTCGGCCTGAACGGTGGTGACGAAGCGTTTGGCAAACAGGTCGCAATGCACATCGCTGCTGTGAACCCGGCGTCGCTGTCTGAGGACGATCTCGATCCGGCTGTGGTCGAGAAAGAGAAGCAGGTACAGATGGACATCGCCCGCGAATCCGGCAAGCCCGAGCAGGTTATCGAAAAGATGATCATCGGTCGTATGAAAAAGTACATGTCCGAAGTCACACTGCTGAACCAGGCGTTTGTTGTGAACCCTGACCTCACAGTAGGTGACGCGGCCAAAGAAGCGGGTGCGACAATCACTGGTTTCGTCCGGCTTGAAGTCGGCGAAGGCATCGAGGTGGTCAAGGAAGACTTTGCTGCCGAAGTTGCGAAAGCAGCCAAAGGCTGAGTTCCTGCCATCCGGCAGAATTCACACGGAGAAAAGAGCGCTTATGGCGCTCTTTTTTTATTTTAATCAATAATTTATGGTAGACTATTAAAGTTAACCGGAAAGATGCTGTTTCATCGCATCCATCGCCAGCAGATAGCCGTCCGCGCCAAAACCGCAGATAATCCCCAGCGCAACTTTTGCAATATAAGACCTGTGCCGGAAATCCTCGCGGGCGTGCACGTTGCTCAGATGCAGTTCGATGGCTGGCAGTTCCACAGAGGCGAGGGCGTCCATCAGCGCGATGGAGGTGTGTGTATAGGCACCTGCGTTCAGGATGATGCCATCATGTGTACCACGCGCCGCGTGGATGCTGTCGACCAGAACACCTTCGTGGTTGGATTGGAAAAATTCTACTTCTGTTCCAATAGCTTCCGCGTGTTTTTTGCAGCGGGCCTCAATGTCGGCGAGCGTGGTCGTTCCGTAAACTTCTGGCTGCCGTGTGCCAAGCAGGTTCAGGTTCGGGCCATTCAGGATCAGAACAGATGTCATTTCAGTTGCTCTCAGTTTGCTTGGTCTTTGCATAGTCAGTCGTGGTGCGTTCTGTCCAGCGGGGCACAGTGTCAGAAACGACAAAGGCCGCAACCGCGGCCTCTGAGTGACACTGTACTAAAGTGTATAATCTGTATTATGTAAATATATCTGACGGCACAGACATCAGTAATCTAATGAAAAAGCTGGTAAACCTCAGAACCCGCCGGTCGCAGATATCAGCCCCATGCTCTCCAGTTTCAGCAGAACCTGATGCGCACAGTTGTCTACATCAACATTTTCGGTCTCGACCCGCAGCTCGGGGTTTTCAGGGACATCGTATGGATCCGAGATGCCGGTGAACTCTTTGATCTTGCCTTCACGCGCCAGCTTGTAGAGCCCTTTGCGGTCCCGGCGTTCGCATTCCTCGATGGTCGTCGCGACATGCACTTCGATAAAGGCACCGAACTGCTCGACATCTTCGCGCACTGCCCGACGTGTCGTGGCATAAGGCGCAATTGGCGCACAGATGGCGATGCCGCCGTTTTTGGTAATCTCAGAGGCAACATAGCCGATACGCCGGATATTGAGGTCGCGGTGCTCCTTGGAAAAGCCAAGCTCAGAGCTGAGGTTCTTACGGACAATATCGCCATCCAGCAGTGTCACAGGACGGCCGCCCATTTCCATGAGTTTGGTCAGCAGCGCGTTCGCGATCGTTGACTTGCCCGACCCGGAGAACCCGGTAAAGAAAACGGTAAAGCCCTGCTGGTTCCGCGGCGGATAACGCCGGCGCAGTTCGTTCACAACAGCCGGAAAAGAAAACCATTCCGGGATCTCAAGGCCCTCACGCAGGCGTCGGCGCAGCTCTGTGCCCGAGATGTTCAGGATCGTGACTTTGTCCTTGTCTTCGATTTCGTCCATCGGCTCATATTGCGCACGGTCTTCGACCCAGACCATGTGTTTGAAGTCGACCATTTCGATGCCCATTTCTTCCTGGTGCGCGCGGAACAGCTCCTGCGCATCGTATGGACCATAGAAATCGTCGCCAGCTGAGTTTTTACCGGGACCCGCATGATCGCGACCAACTATAAAGTGCGTACAGCCGTGGTTTTTTCTGATCAGGCCATGCCAGACAGCCTCGCGCGGGCCCGCCATACGCATTGCGAGATTCAGCAGGCTCATTGAGGTTGTTGCGGCCGGGTATTTGTCGAGCACTGCTTCATAGCAGCGGACACGGGTGAAATGGTCCACATCACCGGGTTTTGTCATGCCTACAACCGGGTGAATCAGCAGGTTAGCCTGGGCTTCGCGTGCGGCACGGAACGTCAGTTCCTGGTGTGCACGGTGCAGCGGGTTACGCGTCTGGAAAGCAACGATTTTGCGCCATCCCAGCTTGCGGAAATACGCGCGCATCTCATTTGGTGTGTCACGGCGTGCTTTGAAGTCATAGTGCACCGGCTGCTGGATGCCGGTTACCGGGCCGCCAAGGTATACTTTCCCGGCCGTGTTATGCAGATAGTTTACCGCCGGATGTGCGTCGTCGTCCGCACCGAATACTTTTTCGGCCTCGCGCGATTTGTCCGGGGTCCAGCGGTCGGTAACCGTCATGGTTCCGAGGATCACGCCCTCCTGGTCACGCAGGGCGATGTCCTGTCCGATGCTGAGGCCGTCAGCAAATTCCTCTGAGACGTCCAGGGTCACCGGCATCGGCCAGAGCGCGCCGTCTGCCAGTCTCATGGTCTCGACGACCGAGTTATAATCCGCCTCTGACAGGAAGCCGCGCAGTGGATTGAAGCCACCGTTCATCAGGAGTTCAAGGTCACAGATCTGACGCGGTGTCAGATCATGGCTGACGAGGTCAGCCGCTTCCGTCTTCAGCTTCTGAGCGGAATCGTAGGAAACATACAGTTCGGGAATAGGTGCAAGATTGGCTCTGCTCATAATGGTCTCTTCAGTCACTGGAAAATTGCGCAGGATGCTGCGTGCCTTGTTCAGGGGGGCTTAAACGCCGGAAACAGGCTGGTTTCAACTGTTTTTTTGTTCCCTGCCCTGATTGCAGCCAGTTTGGAAAAGATCGGTCTCTGGCCGGATTATTGTTTGGAAGATGCTCCTGTCGGGCTTTGATCTGTTGTCTGATGCAGTGTTCCGGTTTGTGAACCGGGGCTTGATATGCCGGGCGTGACACAGCTAGGGTTCCGGCGTTCAGAATGCCATCAGGACCGGCCCGACCGGGACGTGGTAAAAAACGCCCGGCGTGATTGTGAAAAGGAACGAATATGTCTGATCCCTGCATTCTGTGCGTCGCCATCACGGGCAGTGTGCCGACGAAAGCGGCCAATCCTGCGGTGCCGATCTCGGTGCAGGAGCAGGTTGAAAGTACGCAGGAAGCCTATGAAGCAGGTGCCGCCATCTGTCACGCGCACGTGCGAAACGCGGACGAAACACCATCGTCAGATCCCGAAAAATTCGCGGCACTCAAAGAGGGTGTGGAAAAACACTGCCCCGGCATGATCATTCAGTTTTCAACCGGCGGGCGGTCGGGTGCCGGCGAAGAACGCGGCGGTATGCTGCCATTGCGACCGGATATGGCTTCGCTTTCGGTCGGATCAAACAATTTTCCAACCCGTGTCTACGAAAATCCACCAGACCTTGTGGCATGGCTGTCCTCGCAGATGCAGACTTATGAGATTGTTCCGGAGATCGAAGCCTTTGATCTCAGCCACGTTCTGCACGCCATCCGGATGCATGATGCCGGCCGGCTGTTCGGGCGCCTTTATGTTCAGTTCGTGATGGGTGTGAAGAACGCCATGCCTGCAGACCGCGAAGTCTTTGATTTTTATGTACAGACGATCCGGAAACGCGCGCCCGACGCCGCCTGGTGCGCGGCAGGGATCGGTCCGGCGCAGATAGAGGTCAATGAATGGGCCATTGCCGCCGGCGGCCACACGCGAGCCGGTCTTGAAGACAATGTGCGTCTGGACCGCGAAACTCTTGCGCCATCGAATGCCGCGCTGATACGGCGCGCCGCGGCGTTGTGCGACAAGTATGAGCGCCCTGTAGCAACGCCGGAACAGGCGCGCGCTATCCTCGGACTGAGACCGGCGGCATGATCAGCCCAGAGCGTAGCCTGCCCCGCGGACCGTTCTGAGCGGGTCGCTGCCGCCATGTTGCGTCAGCGCTTTGCGCAACCGGCCGATATGTACGTCAACGGTACGCGTATCGACATAGATATCACGCCCCCAGACCCGGTCCAGCAACTGCTCGCGCGAGAATACCCTGCCCGGCTTTTCCATGAACGTTGACAACAGCCGGAACTCAGTCGGCCCAAGGCGCAGTTCATCCTCGCCACGACTGACACGGTGACTTGTCGCGTCGAGCACAATGTCTTCGTATTCCAGACGCTCACCGGTGGCGGCCGGCCGTACACGGCGCAGCTGACTGCGCACGCGCGCCATCAGTTCCAGCACCGAATAGGGCTTGATGACATAATCATCTGCACCCGTCTCGAGACCCCGCACCCGGTCAACCTCTTCGGATCGGGCCGACAGCATGATCACGGGAATATTGCGCGTCTCTGTGCGGATCTTGAGCCGCCTGCAGACCTCGATGCCCGACAGGTTCGGCATCATCCAGTCCAGAACAATGACATCCGGCGCATGCTCATCAACGAGCAGCAGCGCCTCTTCACCGTCCTCGGCCCTGCTGACCGCAAAGCCTTCCGCTTCGAGATTATACGCCAGCACCTCGCGTTGCGCCGGCTCATCCTCAACAACCAGTACTCTCGGCTGATCGGCTGACATGGTCCCTACCCTTCGGCTATCAGCGACGTTTTATCGGCTTTGGGGCGTGCATCCTCGGGGTGCTCGCCGGTCACCAGATAGACGACCTGTTCGGCAATAGACGTGACGTGGTCACCCATGCGCTCGACGTTCTTTGCGATAAAATGGAGGTGCATGCAGGCTGTGATGTTGCGGGGGTCTTCCATCATAAAGGTCAGGAATTCGCGGAACAGCGCGTTATACATCTGATCTACATCGCGGTCCTGCATGATCACGCTGGTGGCAAGCTCTGCATCCCGCTGGACATAGGCATCAAGGGCGTCCTTGAGCATTTTCTCGACCTCGCGCGACATCCGCCGCAATGCGCCGGTGCTGTCATCCACGGGCGCCATCTGGGCCAGAACACCGGTTCGTTTGGCCATGTTCTTGGCATAGTCGCCGATGCGTTCCAGATTGGCGCTGATCTTAATGACACTGAGGATCAGTCGAAGGTCACGCGCAATCGGTGCGCGCAGGGCGATCACCCGGGCCGCTTCTTCGTTGATCATCTCCTCAAGATCATCAATTGCACGGTCGGACTTGCGGACTTTTTCGGCCAGTTCCTCGTCGCGTGTGTCCAGGGACTGCGCACTTTCGCGGATCGCTGCCTCAACCAGGCCACCCATTTTCATAATCTGCGCCTGAATGGCTTCGAGATCGCGGTCAAAAACCGAGGCAATATGTTGGTCCTGCATCATTCTATCCGATCCGGCCTGTGATGTAACTTTCTGTGCGGGGGTCTTCGGGGTTGGTAAAGATCTGCCCTGTCTCTCCGTATTCAACCAGGTTTCCAAGGTGGAAGAATGCGGTACGCTGGCTGACCCGCGCCGCCTGCTGCATGGAGTGCGTGACGATGACCACGGAATAGTTCTGGCGCAACTCGTCGATCAGCTCTTCGACCTGAGCGGTTGCGATCGGGTCAAGCGCTGAACAGGGTTCATCCATCAGCAGAACCTCAGGTTCTGTCGCAACGGCGCGCGCGATGCAAAGCCGTTGCTGCTGGCCGCCGGACAAACCCGTGCCCGGCGCATTCAGCCGGTCTTTGACCTCGTCCCAGAGTGCCGCGCTGCGCAGTGACTGTTCCACGATATCGTCGAGTTCGGCTTTGTTTTTAGCCAGCCCGTGTATGCGCGGCCCGTAGGACACATTGTCGTAGATCGATTTTGGGAAGGGGTTCGGTTTCTGAAACACCATGCCGACCTTGGCGCGCAGCTGCACCGGATCCACCCGCTTGTCGTAGATATCCTCGCCATCTATCCGGATGTCACCTTCGACGCGCGCAATATCAATTGTGTCGTTCATCCGGTTGATACAGCGCAGAAAAGTCGACTTTCCACAACCCGACGGACCAATGAAGGCTGTCACGGTCCGGTCCTGGATATCGACGTTAACGTCTTTGATGGCGTGTGTATCGCCATAGTAAACCTGGACGCCCTTTGCGGCGATCTTGACCTCGTTGGTGTCCACGGCTCTCTCCAGTATTCTCATATCGTTCATGGTCGGGCTCCTGTCTTACCAGCGGCGTTCAAAACGACGGCGCAGGATGACGGCAAGGGTGTTCATCGAAATCAGGAACACGAGCAGGATGATGATGCCACCCCAGGCGCGTTCGTAAAAGGCCGGATCGGCGCGTTTCGCCCACTCGTAGATCTGTGCAGGCATTGCAGAGTTCGGGTCCAGCAGACCACTGGCAATGCCATCAGGCGCGTTGGATGCGATAAATCCGACCATGCCGATCAGCAGCAGTGGTGCCGTTTCCCCCAGCGCCTGTGCCAGGCCGATGATCGTGCCGGTCAGAATTCCCGGGGCGGCCAAGGGCAGCACATGATGGAAGACCGCCTGCATTTTCGAGGCACCGACCCCAAGCGCGGCGTCCCGGATGGACGGCGGAACCGCCTTGAGAGAGGCACGGGTCGAGATGATAATTGTTGGCAGGGTCATCAGCGTCAGCACCAGACCACCAACCAGCGGAGCGGACTGTGGCAGGTGCATGAACTGGATAAAAACGGCGAGACCCAGGATACCAAAAACAATGGACGGGACCGCGGCGAGGTTGGCGATATTGACCTCGATAAGGTCAGTCCAGCGGTTCTTTGGGGCAAATTCTTCCAGATAGATCGACGCGGCGACACCGATGGGCAACGACAGCACCAGTACCACCAGCATCATAAAGAAAGACCCCATCATCGCGACGCCGATGCCAGCGGCCTCTGCGCGGCTTTCAGACGCGTCAGCACCGGTGATGAAGTCCATGTTAAAGGTCTTCTCGACAATTCCGAGCGGCACAAGTGCATCGACAAGATCAAGGTGTTCTGCATCAATATTCTTGTCCCGCGCGACATCCTCGCGCATGACACGGTCCTTGAGGTAGCCGTCAACGCGGCTGGAAGCCAGAATGCGGAACCCGATGGTTTCACCAATCAGGGTCGGATCGGCAATCACGACATCGCGCACCTGCGCGGCTGCGGAGGCTGAGATCAGTGCCTTCATGTCCTTGCTTCTGGTCAGTGGCGTCTCAATGCCGGCCTGCTGGACCGCGTCGAAAACGGCCTGCTGGATCAGCGGTGTGTAGCCGAAGGTCGACACCTTTGCGATGTCCGCAGGGTCGCGGTTGCCTTTTTTGTCCAGCTTGGCCGGATCCAGATAGACCTGCACGCTGATGAACGTCTGCTGGAATGCGCCCGTGCCACTGGCGAGGATCGACGTCAGCAGAACAATCAGACAGAAGATGCCCGTCGCGATGCCTGCGATGCCGTACATCCGGAACCGGGCCTCGGCGGCCTTGCGCTTCTGGGTACGGGCATCTGGCGATGTCAGCGACACAGATTTTTTGCTGCGGGGCGTGACAGGCGTGGTTGCATCGGTCATTCGTACTGCTCCCGGTATTTGCGCACGATGTAGAGGGCGAAGACATTCAGGCCGAGGGTCAGCACAAAAAGCGTGATCCCAAGGGCAAAGGCTACGAGCGCCTCAGGCGAGGCGAAATCACTGTCGCCAGTCAGCTGAGAAACGATCTTGGCCGTGACCGTGGTCATCGCCTCAAAAGGGTTGAGCGACAGTCGGGCTGCGGCCCCTGCCCCAAGCACCACGATCATCGTCTCGCCAATTGCGCGGCTTGCCGCAAGCAGAATGGCGCCGACGATTCCCGGCAGTGCGGCGGGCAGCACGACCTGTCTTATGGTTTCGGACCGTGTTGCACCCAGGCCGTAGGATCCGTCACGCAGTGACTGTGGCACGGCATTGATGATGTCATCAGACAGCGAGCTGACAAAGGGGATCAGCATGATGCCCATCGCGATGCCCGCCGTCATGACGGACCGTCCGCCGCCCATCCAGCCAAGCCCCTCGTTGCCAAAGACGGACACCAGCATCGGGCCGATTGTCAGCAGGGCAAACAGGCCATAAACGATGGTTGGAATGCCCGCCAGAATTTCCAGCAGCGGCTTGGCGATACCGCGCACGCGGGCGCTCGCATATTCCGACAGATAGATGGCCGAGAAGAGGCCGATCGGGACGGCCACCAGCAGTGCCACAATCGAGATATAGATGGTGCCCCAGAGCAGCGGCAGAATGCCCAGGCTGGACGCGCCGCCGCGCCCGGAAAAGCTCGGTGCCCATTCCAGCAGGGTAAAGAAGTCAGCCGCAGGATAAAGCCTGAAGAACTCAACCGTGTTAAAGATAAGCGACAGAATAATGCCGATGGTTGTGAGAATTGCGACAGAGGCTGCGGCGATCAGAATGGCAAGGATGCCCTGTTCCACAACATTGCGCGCCCGGAAGTCGCGGCCGCTTTCCCGGATGCCCCATGCAGCTCCGGCAGCGGCCACCACAAGGACGGCAATGCTCATCAGCAGACCCGAGCTGGCGCTCATCTGCCGGTAGGCCTGAGCAGCGCGCAGCATAGCGGGGGATATCTCGCTGGTCACAACCTGACCTGCGTCTTTCAGTGCCTGGGTAATACCGGCTGTATCGGCCGTGGGGGAAAAGGCATCCTCTGCACGCATGGCACCGGCAGCCACCGCATTGTCCAGTCCTTCGGCCGTGCGGCGGACTTCTGACATCACCAGCCCCATGCTGGAGCCTTCAGCGATTTCGCTTTGCGGGATCATCCCCGATATGCGGTTTTCAAGGACAAGAGGCTGCACCAGCATCCACAGGATCAGCAGGCCAGATGCCGGCACCACAGATTTCATGAAGGCATTGGACCCATAGTACACAGGCAGTGAGTGCAGGAGCCTGCTGTCGCCACCAGCGCTGGCAAGAGCGCGCCCGCGGCCCAGAACAAATCCTGCAACAGAAAGCGCCAGGATCAGCAGCAAAAGCCAGAGTAAAGGCATGGTTCCCCCGAAGAAACAGTCGGGCCCGACAGGGGCCCCGGTGTTTGCCCCGGGCGGCCTCTGCCGCCCGTTGCGAATTGATTTTCAGACCGTCCGGGTCAGGATCAGCTGCCGCCGCCCATGACTTTTTCGTCAAAAACGGCTTCCTGCGTGGCGAGCAGTTCGGGGTCAGAGACCAGACCGTATTCCGCCAGCGGGCCATCGGGGCCGGCAATCTCGTCGGCGACGAAGAATTCGGCGAATTCCTTCAGGCCCGGGATGACACCGATGTGCGCTTTCTTGATGTAGAAATACAGCGGGCGGGACACAGGGTACTCGCCGGCAGCGATGGATTCGGTTGTCGGCTCGACACCCGCCATTGTTGCCACTTTCAGCTTGTCTGTGTTGTTCTCGTAGAACGCCAGGCCAAAGACACCGATTGCGTTGGCGTTAGCGTCAATGGATGCAAGGGTCTCGGTGTAATCACCGTCGATGTCCACGGAGCGGCCATCTGTGCGGACCTCAAGGCAGGCATCTTCTGCATCGTCTTCGGACATGCCACCGGCAATCATCGCTTCCATGGCACCTGTGGCTTCACAGCCTGCCGCGATGACTTTTTCCTCGAACACTTCGCGGGTTCCGTGCTTGGTGCCGGGGATGAAGGCCAGGATTTCGGCATCTGGCAGGTCTGCGTTGAAATCAGACCATCTGGTGTATGGGTTATCGACCAGCGCGCCGTCTACCATCACTTTCGGGGCCAGAGCGTTGAAGATGTCGGACTGCGTGAACGCGGTGAAGGCCGGACCATCGAACTGGCTGGCAAAGACGATACCATCGTATCCGATGCGGACTTCGATGATGTCTGTCACACCGTTTTCAGCACATGCCTTGATTTCTTTCTCGCGGATCGCGCGGGAGGCATTGGCAATGTCGGTATGCTCGGTTCCAACGCCCTGGCAGAAGCGCTTGAGGCCCGCCGAGGAACCGCCGGATTCGACGACCGGTGTCGGAAAGTCAAAGTTTTCGCCGAAGGCTTCCGCGACAATAGACGCATAGGGCAGCACGGTGGATGAACCAGCGACCTGAACCTGATCCCGGGCGACGGCGGTTGTGGCCGACAGCGCGGCCAGAGCAAGCGCGGATGTTGTGAGTTTTACGAACGACATGGTGTCTCCTGTCATGGTTTCGCGAATCTGATCACCCCCAATGGCGACCCTGCCCCGTGACCTAAGGATCACGCGCTATGCTTTTGTGACAGTTGCGTAACAGTTTTATGACAGCGTCCCGGTGGATCGGAAAAATTCCTGAAAAGCTTCACAGAACCGGGTTGTGCAGTGTTTTGCAGAGGATCAGGGCCGACCGGCGTCAGGTGCCAGCGGCAGAATCACCGTAAAGCAGGCCCCCTGCCCCAGCTCGCTCTCGACGCGCAGGCGACCACGGTGACGGTTGATGATGTGCTTGACGATCGCGAGGCCGAGACCCGTTCCTCCCAGCGCCCGGCTGCGGTGGTTGTCGGCGCGGTAAAACCGTTCTGTCAGGCGCGGCAGGTGCTTTGCATCAATGCCTGGGCCCCGGTCGATAACATCAATGCGCACGCCCATGGCCCGCAGCGACGGATCCCGTTCGGGTGCGGCAACCTGCAGCGCAACCAAGCCTCCCGTCCCGCCATATTTGATCGCGTTTTCAATCAGATTGGTGAAAACCTGCATCAGCTGGTCAGGGTCTCCGATCAGCTCTACGGGCGGGTCCGGCATCTCGCTCGTCAGCTTTACCCCGGCCTCGTCTGCCAGCGGCGTAAGCGTGCGGAGTACACTGCTCAGCAGATCGTTCAGTACAAGACTGTCTTTGGGTCGGACGCGTTCCTCGTCCTCAACCCGGCTCAGAGAGAGAAGATCACCCACCAGCCGGTTCATCCGGCCCGCTTCACCCTCCATGATATCAAGGAACCTGTCGCGCGCCGCTTCGTCATTCCGCGCGGGTCCGCGCAGTGTTTCGATAAATCCCATGAGCGCGGTCAGAGGGGTGCGCAGCTCGTGGCTGACGTTTGCCACAAAATCCCGGCGCATCTGACCGGCCTGCTGCAGATGCGTGATATCCCGAAAGCAGATCAGAGTGATCTTCATGGCGCTGATCACCCGGACCGTTACCTCAAAGGTGATATCCCGGGCGCCGTCCCCGGAAAGCCAGGTTGCCGTTCTGGGCTGGTCGTCACGCAGCGTGCCCTCGATCGCATCAATCAGTGCAGGCTGCCGGAGCATCGTCACATAGTTACGCCCTTCCACACCGTCGTTGATCAGCCTGCGGGCTGCCGCATTCGCCGCAGAAATTCTCTGCGAGCTGTCAATCGCCAGTGCAGGCATCGGGATCGCGTCAAGAAACTGGCGGACCGCCTCAGACATCTTCTGCCCCTCAGACAGCCATTGCCGCAGCAACGGCACCTGTAAAGACACCACAGAGCGCTTCGGGATCTTCCAGACCAACGGATATCCGGAAAAATCCCTCGGACATGCCCAGAGCATGGCGTGCCGCGGATGTCAGAGCCCGGTGCGACGAGGACGCAGGATGCGAGATCGTCGTACCCACATCGCCCAGCGTCGGGGCAAAGGAAAGCCCGTCTGCTGCCCGGGTAAAGGCATTGGCCTGCGCCCTGCCCCCGTCAATCTCGAAACTGACCATGTTACAGAACCGTCCCTGCATCAGATCGTCCAGCAGCGCCCGGTCAGGGTGATCTGCACGTCCCGGATAGAGCACCCGTGTAACACCTTTAAGTCCGGAAAGGTGATCAGCCAGGATCGCAGCCGTTGCCTCGGCGCGGTCGTAGCGCAGTTCAAACGACAGCATACCGCGTTCGGCGAGCCAGCAGTCAAAGGGGCTGGGTGACATGCCGGCAGTGACCGTAAATACCCGCAGGCGATCGTTCAGCGCCTCGTCGCGCGCTGTAACGTATCCCAGCATGACGTCGGAGTGTCCGGCAAGCAGTTTGGTCACAGAATGCAGAACGACGTCTGCGCCATGCTCAAACGGCCGGAACGCGCGTGGAGTGGTAAAGGTGTTGTCCACGACGAGCAGAACACCGGTTTCCCGCGCCAGTGCCGCCAGCGCCCGGATATCGGCAACCCGCAGCGTCGGGTTGGAGACCACCTCGACCAGGATCATCCGCGTCTCAGGGCGGATCGCGGCGCGCATCGCGCCGATATCTCCGGGATCGACCATCGACGTGGAAACACCCAGACGCGGCAGGTCCTCGGACATCATGCGCAGTGAACGCCCGTAAAGCTGGTTGCCGCCGATCACGTGATCGCCGGTGCTGGTCAGCCCGAGCAGAACCGCAGATACCGCCGCCATCCCGGACGAGGTCATGACCCCCGGATGCGGCGCACCCTCCATCCGGTCGAGACGCCCGGCGACCACATCCGCATTGGGATGTCCTTCGCGGGAATAGGTGTACCCCTGCAGTCCGCCCTCGTACTGCTGATCCAGCATATCAGGCGTATCCGAGGCATAGACAACGGACGGGCTGAGCGGCGTGACAACCGGGCGTGACGCAGAGGCCGGCAGCGCATCGGGGCGCATCAGCGAACCCTTTTCGTTTTTCATATCAAACCTCTGTCGGGCGCAGTTCATCCCGGAACCGGCGCATATTGTCCTGATAGTGCCGTGCCGAGGCAGTCAGGCCGGCAATGGCATCTTCGTCCAGCTGGCGAACGACTTTGCCGGGCACACCCATCACCAGACTGCCATCAGGAATGACTTTGTTTTCTGTAATCAGCGCTCCGGCGCCAATCAGGCAGTTATTGCCGATCTGCGCGCCGTTCAGGATCGTGGCCCCCATGCCGATCAGCGAATTGTTCCCGATGGTACAGCCGTGCAGCATCACCTTGTGACCGATCGTACAGTTCTCGCCGATGGTCAGCGGATAGCCTGCATCGATGTGAAAGACGCAGTTTTCCTGCACGTTTGAACCGCGGCCCACCCGGATTTCTTCGTGATCAGCCCGGATAGTGGCGCCGAACCAGACCGAAGCGCCCGCCTCCAGAACGACCTTGCCGATCAGGTTGGCGTCCGGAGCTACCCAGGTATCCGGGTGGATTTCCGGCGTGTTGTTGCCCAGTGCGTATATCGTCATGCCAGATCCTCAAATTCAGACTGCAGGGCGCGCACATGTCCGGTCAGGCCAGGCTGCTGGCTGCGGCGCAGGCGCGTGGCCTCGATAATTGTGCGCAGCCGGGTTTCGGTCTCATCCAGATCATCATTCACGAGGACATAATCATAACTGCCCCAGTGGCTGATTTCGTCCCAGCTCTTGTCCATGCGCCGGGCAATGGTGTCGGCATCGTCCTGGGCGCGCTTTTCAAGACGGGTCCGCAGCTCGGTAATCGACGGTGGCAACAGAAAGATCGACAGCGTATGCGCGCTGAGCGACGAGTTGGTGATCTGCTGTGCACCCTGCCAGTCGATATCAAAGAGCACGTCACGGCCGGCATCGATTGCTGCCTGGACAGGTGCACGCGGCGATCCGTAAAAATTGCCAAAGACATGGGCGTGTTCCAGCATGCCCTCGCCGGATACCTGAGCTTTGAAATCGGTCTCACTGACAAAATGGTATTCGCGGCCATCGACCTCGCCGGGTCGTGCGGCGCGTGTTGTGGCCGAAACGGAGAATTCAATTTCCGGATCCCAGTCGCGCAGCCGCCGGGCCAGTGTTGATTTGCCTGCACCCGAGGGGGAACTGAGGATGATCAGCAGACCACGTCGTGTCGCACTCATGTTTTACTCCACATTCTGCACCTGCTCGCGCATCTGGTCGATCAGGGCCTTGAGAGCCAGTCCACAGCGCGTCAGATCGGTGTTCTGCGCCTTGGAGCACAGTGTATTGGCTTCACGGTTGAACTCCTGCATCAGAAAATCAAGCTTTCGCCCGACCGGGCCGCCCCTGGCGATCAGGTCCCGGGCGGCGTCCACGTGAGCCGCGAGCCGGTCGATTTCCTCGGTGATGTCGGATTTGACGGCCAGCAGGGCCAGTTCCTGGGCAACGCGGTCCGCATCTGCACCATCGCTGTTTTCCATCACGCGGGACAGATTGCGATGCAGTGTCTGAGCCATCTCCTCTGTGCGGGCCGCTGCCAGAACGGCGGCTTCGCCCGTCAGACGCGCAACCTCATCCAGCTGCCCGGTCAGGACCGCTTCAAGCGCTGCCCCTTCGGTTTCGCGCATGCCGTTCCATGCAGTAATGAGCGCGGTGGCCTCCTGCGTCAGCGCCGCGAGCAGCGCATCTGTGTCGTCTGCCGACCCGGTCTGTTCCAGAACCCCGCGCTGACCCAGCAGATCCGACGCCCGTGACGGGGCAAGAGAGACGCCGGCGTCCATGGCACGGGCCTCAATCTCGGCCAGGGCAGCCAGCATCATATCCAGCTGAGTACTGTTGATCTGAAGCGCACCAACGTGCTCTTCGCGGGTGACACGCAGTGCCAGCGTGACATTGCCCCTTGTCGTTGCGGCTGCCAGCTGTTTGCGCAGCGCAACCTCCAGACCCCCGATCCAGTCCGGCACACGCAGACGCAGATCCTGCCCCTTGCCGTTCACGCTGCGCAGCTCCCAGCTCCAGGAGTGCGGCGACAGACTGCCGGTTGCCGAGGCAAAGCCTGTCATTGAACGGATCATTGTGTGTTCCTCTTCACAGATACAGCGCGTGATCAGCCTTATGGTGAAATCCGACACAAGAGCAACCCCCGGCACCGGGTCGGCGGTTAACCAAAAGCGGAGTTAGAACCCCATTTATGAAAAATTGTTGGTATTAATATTTCATCAACGATTAAGGCGGGATATGGGCAAATCTTACTGAGAGGCGCCTGCGGACCGCGAAAAAGCAGCGCACGGGCATTTACCCGGCGGAAGGAAGAGTTCAGACAATGGACAATTCGGGTCAAAACAAGCACAATGTGGTGGACATGACGCAGCACGTTTCAAATACCGGCTTTTCGCCAATTGCACAGGTTGAGGCCTACTGGGAGGCGCTGCGTGGCACGCGTCTGATGCCCAGCCGCGCCGAGATTGACCCCCGCGGCATCGAGCAGGCGCTGGAATATTCCTTTATTGTTGAACGTATTGCGCCGGGTATCGCACGTCTGCGGATTGCCGGCAGCCATCTGAGTGACCTGATGGGTATGGAAGTGCGCGGCATGCCGCTGACCTCATTCATCACGCCGGGATCGCGTCGTCAGGTCAGTGATACGCTGGAAGAGGTTTTCGAGACCCCCGCAGCCTGCACGCTGCACCTGCACTCCGAGGAGGCCTCGGGAATGCCTGCACTTGATGCGCGTATGCTGCTGCTGCCTCTCAAGAGCGATCTGGGCGATGTAAGCCGCTTGCTGGGGGTGCTGATCGCTGTCGGCGATCCGGGCCGCAGTCCGCGCCGCTTTGATGTTGTTCGCAGCTCTCTGCGCCCGATTGTGAACGGCGCCGCGACACCCGTTGTCAAGACAGGCAGCAAAGTCCCGGAACCCGAAAAACCGGCGTTGCGCAAGCCAGCTGCGGCAACTCAGGAAAAGCGCAAAGAGCGTGAACCCGCGGGTTTCGCTGAACCACGGGCGGCTTTCCGCACCGAAACACCACGCAAGGATGCGCCTTACCTCCGGCTGGTGAAGTCAGACGACTGAAACAGAATTTCCTTTGATCAGGAACGGGCCGCTTCTGCAGAACGCAGAGCGGCCTGATTTTTTGTGCCGACCCGCAATCTGCGCGCAGGTTGCGCAGGCCGGGCCTGGTACCAATGCCGGTTTCGGAGAAAAATTCAAAACCATCGAACCCGGGTTCGGACGGACAGGTAAATGGTCAGACAAGGATACCCGGAACGCCCGGGATACGTCATAACCGGCAAAATCTGTTTGGATTGCGGCCTCAGGGAGGATTGCCCGGATTGACTGGTCTAAGTCCATCCGGATGCAAAGGTGTTGCTGAAGGTGCGGCGAAGCATCCTCGTCCCGCAGTTTGTCACGCACGGTCAGCAAACCGATGGACGCACACCCACGCAGTGGCAATCAGCCAGCGCCTGCGGCCTGCCGCCAGCCCATCCAAAAGGTCAGAGCGGAATTGCGCCAGAACCTCAGCCGGTTTGCGATGCCGTTCAGTACCGGCAAACGCTTCGCGCATTTCTGCGGGAGTCTGTGCCGGACACCCTGTTTCTGCATGAAACAAACATGACCACGTCCCGGATGGTTCTGATCCGGGCCGGGTGACATTGCATCTGAAAAGGTGCGCGCACGCCCGGGATATCCGGGCGTGACGCCGGCGACTGGTCAGCCTGCCGCTTTTTCCTTGTGCGCCGCCCGGCGGTCCGAAAGCTCTTCGGCCACGAGGAACGCCAGTTCCAGCGACTGGCTGGCATTCAGGCGCGGGTCGCAGGCGGTGTGGTAGCGATCTGACAGGTCTTCATCGCTGACGGCCCGTACACCACCGGTGCACTCGGTTACGTCCTGCCCGGTCATCTCGAAATGCACACCACCGGGCACTGTACCCTCGGCACCATGCACGCCAAAGAACTCGCGCACCTCACGCAGAACGGATTCAAACGGCCGCGTTTTATAGCCCGAAGATGATTTAATCGTATTGCCGTGCATCGGGTCGCAGACCCACGTTACATTGGCCCCCTCTTCGCGCACGGTTTTGATCAGGCGTGGCAGATGCTCGCCGACCGACCCGGCACCGAAACGGGCGATGAGGGTCAGACGGCCCTCTTCGTTTTCGGGGTTCAGCTTGGCCATCAGCACCTTAAGATCGTCAGAGGTCATTGTCGGCCCGGCTTTGAGCCCGATGGGGTTCTGCACGCCGCTGGCGAACTCGACATGCGCGCCGTCAGGCTGACGCGTGCGGTCGCCGATCCAGATCATGTGACCGGAACCTGCCAGCCATTTGCCGGTGGTGCTGTCCACGCGTGTCAGCGCTTCCTCGTACTCGAGCAGCAGCGATTCGTGGCTGGTATAGAACTCTACGGTCTGCAGCGTGTGGGCTGTGTCGGAATTGACGCCCGCCGCCGACATGAAATCCAGCGTGTCAGAGATGCGCGTGGCGATCTCTCTGTAACGCTCTGCCTTCTCGCTTTCGGTGAAACCGAGCGTCCAGGCATGCACCTGATGCACGTCTGCGTAGCCACCTGTCGAAAATGCGCGCAGCAGATTGAGCGTGGCGGCGGCCTGCGTATAGGCGCGCATCATTTTCGACGGATCCGGGATCCGCGCATCGGATGTGAAGTCCAGTTCGTTGATGATGTCGCCGCGGTAGCTTGGCAGCTCAACGCCATCCACTGTCTCTGTCGGCGCGGAGCGCGGCTTGGCGAACTGACCGGCCATACGACCAACCTTGACCACCGGCACCTTGGCACCGTGTGTCAGAACAATTGCCATCTGCAGCATCACCTTGAAGGTGTCGCGGATCGCATCCGAGCTGAACTGCTCAAAGCTTTCGGCGCAATCTCCGCCCTGCAACAGGAAAGCCTCGCCGCGGCCTGCGGCTGCAAGGTGCTTTTTCAGGCGGCGTGCCTCACCGGCAAAGACCAGAAGCGGAAACCGGGAGAGCTGTTCCTCGACGGCTTTCAGCGCCTCCTGATCCGGATAATCCGGCATCTGGATCCGCGGTTTTGCACGCCAGCTTGATTTGCTCCATTCACTCATTGTCGGTACTCCGCTTTCCGGCCCGCAGTGCGAGCGCTACCATCTCAGCGCTCTCTATACAAAAGCCTTTCAGGAGTGACCATATCACAAATTCGCCCTCTTGACGTCGCTTTCGGCTCGTGACCAAGGTGGCCGTACACTGTGGCCGCCAGCGACCCGGTGAGGGAAAGACCGGTATCACGAGGCAGCAATGTCCACACAGCAACCCGCTACACGCATTGATGCTCCGGCTGAGCGACCTCAGCGCTTTGTCTTTGTCCTGTTGCATGACTTTACGATTTTGTCCTTTGCCTCTGCGGTGGAATCGCTGCGGATCGCAAATCGTATGTCCGGCCGGACGCTCTATGAATGGACGACCCTGGGCGAAGACGGCGAGGCCGTCAGCAGCGCAGGCATCCGGTTCAAGGTCGATGGCGATCTTGAGGATGTGACACGCGACGATGTGATCATGCTGTGTGGCGGCGTGAATGTTCAGGACGCGACAACCAAACGTCTGTTGGCGTGGCTGCGGCGCGAGGCGCGCAAAGGCCCGGTGATCGGTGGTCTTTGTACCGCCGGGCACGTGATGGCCAGAGCCGGTCTGCTTGATGGGAAAAAGGCAACGATCCACTGGGAAAACCAGGACAGTTTCGCCGAGGATTTTGAGGATGTCACGCTGACCAAGTCTGTGTTTGTGGTGGATGGCAACCGTCTGACCACGGCGGGTGGGACTTCTTCCATTGACCTGATGCTGAAACTGATCGCGGACAAGCACGGTGAGGAACTGGCCAATCTGGTGGCCGATCAGATGATCTATTCCTCGATCCGCACTGACCAGGACACCCAGCGCCTCTCAGTGCCAACACGGATCGGTGTGCGGCACCCGAAACTGTCGTCGGTGATCCAGATGATGGAAGCCAACATCGAAGAACCCATCAGTCCGTCAATTCTGGCAAAAGACGTTGGTATGAGCACCCGGCAGCTGGAGCGGCTCTTCCGGCGGTATCTGAACCGCAGTCCGAAACGCTATTACATGGAACTGCGTCTGCAGAAGGCCCGAAACCTGCTCATGCAGACGGATATGAGTGTGATCAATGTGGCACTGGCCTGTGGCTTTGCCTCGCCCTCGCATTTCTCGAAATGTTACCGCGCGCATTATGACACGACCCCCTACCGCGAACGGGGCAGCCATGCGGCGCGACTGTCTGTCTGACTGACGCGTCCGGTGCCTGTCGGATGCCTGGTGCGAACAGAGGGCATAAGGGCGTGAGCACGCGTGCGTCTCAGCTGCGCCACCCGACGATTTCTGCGGTGGCGGGCATGGGGTGCGATGGCTTTTTTCAAGACAATGCGACGGGTTTCATGAAGGACAGAACACCGCGCGGCTGATCTCCCCACCCTCCCCTTTGCCGCTCGGTTGCCACCTCAGAGCGCAGGAATTCACCTGAGACGGGAGAGCGCATCCGGCCATTGAATCGGTTCGGCAGACGTATAGTCGCGTTGGGTGCCGTCGTAGCCGTACCTGACCCGATCATCGTAAAACACAACCCAGAGGGCATAGTTCATCACCAGCAGCCTCATTTCTGCTGTATGATTTTCCTCTGGCGGAGCGGGTGTGAAGTAAATGTCGTTTGTCAGCGTCCCGTTTTCATTGCTCCCGTTGTAGTAAAAAGTCTGTCCCTGAGAGACACGTTCCGGTGACGGGAACGCCGGCGATGGCTCGACCCCTTCGGGCAGCATCAGACCATATCCCAGAGGCAACCCGTCTTTTGCCGTCGACAGCCGCCATTTCCCACCGCTGATCTGCCACTGGATCTCACCTGCTGTGTCCGGCGTCCGGGACAGGTCGTACATCAACTCCACAGTGTCCATCAGCTCGGGCAGATTACGCACAGTGTGCCGGATGACCCCCCAGAAAGTGCCGCGGCCCGGTATCCCGTCGACAGCGCCGGTATAAAGACCCTGCTCTGCCAGAAAGCGCTGCAGATCCTGCCACTCTTCGGGTGTGCCCCCGGGCGTGTCGCTCCAGACCGGAATGCCGGTGTCCCAGGCGGGCAGCTCAAACGCGCCGAAATGCTTTGTGATCATCCCGGGCGGGTAGCCTATAATCATCATCGCATCGCGATGCCGGTCGCGATGATCAGACATCTGCGCTGCCAGGCCAGGGACCCCAGCGGCACGTTCAAGCATCAGTCCGGCACGTTCGTGATCTCCGCCACCTTCGCCTGCGATAATAAAATCTATGACGCTCAACGGCCCGTCCTGCATGTCGGGGGACCCCAGAGTGGCCCATGTACCCGGGGCGCTCTCATGCGACAGAACATGATCGAAGGTCTGTACGTGACCTCCGAGCGCCGCGACATGCGCAACCTGAAGGCCGTTCACTGCCTGCGCCGAGATATCCGCGCCAAGCGAAAGCGCCCATTCCACCAGCAACTGGTCGCCGGCTTCCGCAGCAACCAAAAGCAACTGATCCAGGTCCTTCTGCTCAATATCCGGGTCTGGTGCCAGGAATTCCGGTTCGGGTCCGAACCCCGGTAACCCCGCGTTCTCCGCAAGCACTCGGACGCTGTAGCCCTCGTTGTTGATGCCCTCGAGCGATGCGCCCCACTCGTGAAGCAGTTGCGCGTTGTCAGTGCGACCCGCCATCAGAGCGTGCATCACCGCGGTCGTACCGTTTTCGTCCCTGATATCCAGTGAGGTATGGGATTTGATGATGACCTGCAGGCGATCCGGTTCAAAATGACGCGCGGCATGGATCAGGATAAGCTCATCCGCAATCCGGATGTCGTTGAGAGGTGCAATCTCCGCCGAGAAATCAGCGAGATTACGCAGGGAGCCGCTTAGGACTGTCTGGGTGTACTGCTCTAGGACCTGCGCGCTGAGTCCGTTCTCGTCGGCGCGTATGCCGGTGCCACCCAGGCAGAACAGTACAGCAGCGACAGCGACCAGCTTTCGACGCTGGTGCGTCATGGCCCGCCCCGGCCAAGCTCGCACGAACACCTCCCGCATTGCCGCATCTGATCTGCCGGGCAGGTGTATGTCGCGCCCGGTGTCTGACCGTTAAGTCCCTGGACGATACCACCAAGGATCCCGATTGCGGTGTTGATGTTCTGTTGCCTCTCACGTTCCCGCCGCAGCCTTTCCCGCCGCAGCCTTTCCTGTTCACGTTCAAAGTTTGCCTGATCCCGTGCCATGCGTTGGGCATCCAGCTCCAGCTGCCGCGCCAATGCGTCTAATTCAGCCTGTTTGCGCCTGCGTTCCTGTTCGGCGCGCACAACCGCCGCAGCCTGCGCGCGCTTTGCCGCGACCGGCGCCAGCACCGCCTGCCGTCTTGCGCGCAACTGTTCTGGTGCAACCACGCGGGGTGCGTTCCGGGCCTGTTGCGCCCTTACCCGTTTTTCTGCGTCACGATAGGCACGCACGGCAAGATAGGTGGCCGCAACCGCGCCAAGTGCTGCAATGGGTTCGTCGATATCGCCGGAATTTCGCAGCTGCACCAGTTGTGCAATTGTTCCGGCATAGGCACCCACAACAGCACTTTTGTCTCTGAGCGGTAGGTTATACTGCGTGTTCTGCACGCGGGTCATATGGGTGGCGTACTGACCTGCAAGCCTGTCGCGCTGCGCATAATACGCCTCGCGCTGCGCGGCAGTGGGGCGGGGGTTGCCGGCGCCGAACTGTTGCAGCGAGGCATCGAGATCGCCAAGCGCACGCTGGTTGAGGCGCCCGACTATTCTGCCACCGACCCGCGTCATCGCGTTTGACAGCGTGTAGGCACTCTGATCGCCCGTCATGCGCACGCCCATCATGCGCGCCACGCTCGTACCCGCAAGCTGCGTGTCACTGACCAGCCGGCCGGGCCCGTCGGGAAGAAAGCCGTAGCGCTCCTGCACTGCCTGCCCCACGGCGCTCTGCCCGTTTTCGCGCGCCAGGCGTTCCAGCTCGCGGCGTTGCTCTTCCTGTGCACGGGTGAACCGGCGATATTCTTCCAGCCGGGCTTCGCAGGTGATGCGGCGTTCACGGATTAACTGATCTGCATCGCAGACGCTCTGCGTGTGCTCTGTGCAGATGTCATAGTTTCGCAAAGCGCGCTTGCCGATATAGCAGACCTCTCCGAAAGCATGCGATGCGCTGTGTGGCTTGAGATAAATCGAGTGATAACACTGGTTGGCTCTGCGACCTGCCGCTTTCTTCTGTGTCTCCAGTGGTACCAGCCCTTCACGGCAATCCTGAAAGGATCGCGGGTTCAACCAGTCAGCATCAGCAACATGCGCCGACCCCAGAAGGCTCAGAACAGCAATAAGACCGACCGCAAAACGCATACCCGTTGACCCTTTCCACAGGCAGACGATACCATCGGCTTGTTTTCGCGTGAAGGAGTTTGTGCAGTGGTCGGTTCTGGGCGCAGTCGCTTTGGGACAGCGGTTGTCACAATGCTCATTTCGCTGGCATGGCCTGCTTCGGCGCAGGACACGAAAGGGGCCGCGCTGGCGGCGGCGATGCGGGCCCAGGATACCGCAGCGCTTGTCGAGATCGTAGAGGCGGAGCCGGACCGGGATGCATTGCGCATCGGGCGTACGCCCTTACTGCATTACGCCGTCATGCAGCATGACGCGGGGATGGTGACGGCTCTGCTGGAGGCCGGGCTCGACGTCAATGCGATCGGGCCGCGAGGCGATACGGCGCTGACCCTGGCGGTGGAAACCGATGCGGGTGATGTCGTGACCGTCCTGCTGGACAGCAACATTGACCGTGCGCTCACAGGCCGCGCGGGCCTGACAGCATCGGAAATCGCCGCGTTCCGTGGTGACACCGTTCTCGCGTTCCAGACACTGCCCTTTACAGCCGAGCGCAGAACAATCGCCAATGCGTGGCTGCTGGATGCAGCCGCACGCGGCGACACGGAAGCTCTGAAAAAAGCGGTTTCAGCAGGCGCCGATCTTGATGCGCGCACACCTTCCGGCGAGACAGTGCTGCAGGTTGGCATGGCCGCGCAGCAGGCGCCGACCATTGAATTTCTGAGTGAGCTTCCGTCCTGGCTTCGCGACAAGGCCCTGAACGAGGGAGATCTGAGAAGCCTGCTTGCTTTTACAATAGCAAGTTCTGCCGATGACCGAATGCGGCGCTTTGGCGTACAGGCAATTGAAAGACTGGTCTCCGCGGGCCTTGTGGATGCGGATGCCATCAAAAATGCGCTGCCTCTGCAGAGAAGGAAAGGTTCTGACGGCGTTGAAAGAGACCTCCTGCTCGATACCGGTGTTCGCCTTTCTGTTGTGGACGATCTTTTCCCGCAGGTGGTTCAGCCCCTGCCGCCGCTTGAATATGAGCTTCGCATGGATCGCCCGACGGGTGGACCGAAACCAGTTCACTGGAAGCGTATTCAGAGCACTCTGAAGGCCGAAGGACTGTACGACGGAAAGATTGATGGTCTTCCCGGAAAGGGAACCTATGACGGCATTCTTGCATATGTGATGGGCATTGCACCCCTCGTGGTTGAGCGTGCCGAATACGCTTACCACCGGTCGCGCGATGACAGCCGCCGATTTGGCCGTACCAGCACAAGGCGCAGTCAGTCAGATCAGAGTATTTTCCTCTTTGGCGAACGGATATTTGGTGTGTCCGGCCCTGAAGCCGTCGGGTATGGCGTGGCTTTTGAGGACGAGCAGCATTCGGGATATTTCGGTCACTTTTACAACGCGGTCAGCGTTCCCGCTTTTCGCCCGAATGGCTGGAAAAGCAGAAACATCAGCGTTCGTGACTGCCGCGATGGATTTGCCGGGGAAATCCGCGCAACGCTGCTGGGCAGTTCATTCGTGATCAGGCTGGGGGAAGACCCCGGTTATGAGCACAGCCTCCCAGGCGCAGACAGGTTCGTGAGCGGAGACATCGGCACTCTCCCCGGGGTGGCGTGTAAGTCTGTTTTCTGATCCGCAGAGGTCTTCACCAGGGGGTGCGGACAGCGCGGTCTGCCGAAACCCGCCTTCGGATCATGAGCACTCACTCTGCAGATGTGGATGCGGCACTGCGTCTCCGGTTACAGCAACCGCGGGGTATGTCGCAGAAGGCATGATACCTAAAAGCCTTTGTTTCAAACCCGCAACTGATGGCTGTCCCGGAGAAATATCAGGCGTGCCGTATCTTTCGCCTATGGCGCGGATATGCGGTAGACCGCTCCATTGCCGACGGAAATAAACCAGATGCTGCCATCCGGGGCCTGAACGATATCGCGCACGCGATCGGTGGCGCTGTTTTCGATTTTTGCGACCTCGCTTGCCGACTGTCCGTTCGCCTCCAGCCGCGCAATGTAGTCGAACTTGAGCGAGCCGACAAAAATATCGCCCCGCCACGCCGGGAACATGTCACCCGAATAGACCAGCAGGCCCGATGGCGCGATCGATGGGTCCCAGTAAAATGCTGGTTGTTCCATTCCGGCCTTTTCGGTGCCTTCGCCGATCTTTCCACCCGAATAATGCCGCCCGTAGGAAATGACCGGCCAGCCATAATTGGCACCTCTGCGCACGAAATTGACTTCGTCGCCACCCCGTGCACCGTGCTCTGCCGTCCAGAGGTTCCCCGCACCATCCAGACCCGCGCCCTGCGGGTTGCGGTGTCCATAGGACCAGATCTCCGGCAGCACACCGGGATTGTCCACAAAGGGATTGTCCGCCGGGACTGAACCGTCGCGGTTTACCCGGATAATGCTGCCGTTGTGGTTGCTGCGGTCCTGGGCCGAGGGCCGGTCGCCCCGGTCTCCGATGGTCAGATAGAGGCGGCCGTCCGTTGCCTCGACCACCCGGCTGCCAAAATGCCGGCCGCCGGATGATCCCGGCTTCATCACGAAAAGGTCGCGGAAGTTCTCAAGGCGTGTTCGGTCGGCTGAAAGCACCGCTGCAGCAAGTGCTGTTCCGCTCCCCCCGGCCTGTGGTTTGGAATAGCTCAACCAGAGCGTGCCTGAACTGGCAAAATCACGTGCGATCGTGATGTCCATCAGCCCCCCCTGCCCGTTGTCCTGTACCTGCGGCACACCGGCGACAGAAACAGGAGCACTGTTCCCGTCCGGATAATACAGCAGCCTTCCGTCCTTTTCTGTCACCAGAAAACTGCCGTCCGGCAGAATGCCCACGGCCCAGGGTTCATCCAGCCCCGTGACCACCGGAGCGAGTGTCGCCGTCTCCTGTGCGCGCGCTGGTGCAGCGACCTGTGCCGCTGTTGTGACGGCGAGCATCAGCGCTGTCGTCAGGAAAAAAGACTTAAACCGGCCTGTGGACATGATTTTTTCCTTATTTTTGAGCATATAACAAGAAATATAGGTGGGTCGCCATTTATTGCCACCAATGCGCGGCGCGCTGCATGGATGACGCTGCTGCCTTGCTTCTGAAATGCCTTTTCTTTTTGCTTTTGCCCGCTTACGCTGCCCCGCGAACGCAAAGTTCCAACTTGGGAGAAACCACATGAAAAAGATGCTTATGGCCACAACGGCTGCGGCACTCATGGCAACCACCGCAATGGCGGGTGGTCACGCAAAAGAAGTCAAACTCGGCATCCTGATCGGCTTCACCGGCCCGATTGAATCGCTGACCGGCCCGATGGCCGCCGGCGCAGAGCTGGCGATGTCCGAAGTGACAGAGAGCGGCAAACTGCTGGACGCCGCCAAAGTGACGCCGATCCGTGCAGACACCGGCTGTATCGACAACGGCCTGTCCACATCCAACGGCGAACGCCTGATCGCCGAGGGTATCAACGGCCTGATCGGTGGCGACTGCTCCGGCGTGACCGGTGCGATCCTGCAGAACGTTGCCATTCCGAATGGCATGGTGATGATTTCGCCCTCTGCGACGTCCCCAGGCCTCAGCACGGTTGAAGACAACGACCTGTTCTTCCGCACGGCACCTTCTGATGCGCGCGAAGGTCAGGTGATGGCGGAGATCCTGCAGGAGCGTGGCGTCAAGTCCATCGCACTGACCTACACAAACAACGACTACGGCAAAGGTCTGGCGGACGCGATTGAAAGCAATTTCAAGGCGGTCGGCGGCGAGGTGACAATCGTTGCCGCGCATGAAGACGGCAAGGCCGACTACTCTGCGGAAATGGGCGCACTTGCCTCTGCAGGCGGTGATCTGCTGGTTGTCGCGGGCTATCTGGATCAGGGTGGCCTTGGCATCATCAACGCGGCCCTCGACACCGGCGCATTTGATACATTCGGTCTGCCGGGTGGCATGATCGGTGACAGCCTGCCCGCGAACGTCGGCTCGGCGCTGAACGGTTCTTACGGTCAGATCGCAGGATCCGGCGGTGAAGGTATCGAAAAGCTGACCGCAATGGCAGGTGACGCGTTCGACGCAACCTCGCCCTACACACCGGAAAGCTATGACGCTGCAGCTCTGTTCATGCTGGCCATGCAGGCCGCTGACAGCACGGATCCGGCGGAATATGGCAAGCACATCCTTCATGTGGCCAACGCGCCGGGCGAGAAAATCTATCCTGGCGAACTGGGCAAGGCGCTCGACATCATCCGCGGCGGTGGCGATGTTGACTATGTCGGTGCTTCGGCGGTCGAACTGATCGGGCCGGGTGAATCTGCAGGCACGTACCGCATGATCGAAGTTCAGGACGAGAAAAACGTCACAATCGGCTTCAAATAAGCCGGTGATCTGACAGCCAGGCAGCCCGGAGGTCCCTCTCCGGGCTGTTTCAATAACAAGCGCTGGCAAAAGAAGCGCGGACAGGGGAATGCACATGATTGTCGTTGACGACGTGCACAAGCATTTTGGCGGCTTTCACGCCGTGGACGGCGCCAGCCTTGAAATCGCCGAAGGGTCGGTTACCGGTCTGATCGGACCAAATGGCGCTGGAAAAACTACTCTTTTCAATGTGATTGCAGGCGTTCTTAAACCGACGTCCGGCCGCGTCACTATGGCGGGCGAGGACATCACCGGTCTGCCGCCACATGAGCTCTTTCACAAGGGTCTGCTGCGGACGTTTCAGATCGCGCATGAATTCTCGTCGATGTCCTGCCGTGAAAACCTGATGATGGTGCCGGGCGGGCAGTCGGGCGAGAAACTCTGGAACACATGGTTCGGTCGCAAACGTATTGCGGACGAAGAGCGCGCGCTGAGAGCCAGAGCAGACGAGGTGCTGGAATTCCTGACGGTTGAGCATCTGGCGGATCAGAAGGCGGGCCAGATATCCGGCGGACAGAAAAAGTTGCTGGAACTCGGCCGTACAATGATGGTCGATGCACGGATTGTCTTTCTGGATGAGGTCGGTGCGGGCGTGAACCGAACGCTTCTGAATACCATCGGGGATGCCATTCTGCGGCTGAACAAAGAACGCGGCTATACTTTCGTAGTGATTGAACACGATATGGATTTCATCGGGCGCCTGTGTGATCCGGTGATCTGTATGGCCGAAGGCAAGGTGCTGGCGCAGGGCACCCTGGCCGAAATCAAGGCCAATGAACAGGTGATCGAGGCCTATCTCGGCACCGGTCTGAAGAACAAGGACAAGGTGGGATGAACAGCCTCGGTATCCTGTTGATGTCGCCTCGCTTTCGCGGTTTGCGCAGTACGCTGTGCCCGCACGCGCGGAAACGGCCGAGCTTGGCCGGTGAAATCCGGTCGGCGCAGACATGTCCGGCCGGCAAAGGCCCGGGAGGCGCGCAATGACCAGCGATCCCTATTCGGACCGGGGCAACCGCGATCTGTCTCTGGGCAATGCGGCAGGCATGGGTACAAGTACGCCGGTCAAGGAAGGCGGCAAAGCCTATCCGTCCGCCGGCGGGCCTTTTCTGATCGGCGAGAACATGACCGGTGGCTACGGTGCCGGGCCGGACATTCTGCACAACTGCACCATTGCTGTAGACCGTGGCGAAATTGCCGTGATCGTCGGACCCAATGGTGCCGGAAAATCGACCGGGATGAAGGCCGTCTTCGGCATGCTGAATCTGCGCCAGGGCCATGTAAAACTGGATGGTGAGGATATCACGGATCTGAGCCCGCAGGCACGTGTCGTCAGGGGCATGGGGTTTGTGCCGCAGACCTCGAATATTTTCACGTCGATGACCGTGCAGGAAAACCTGGAAATGGGGGCTTTCATCCGCACCGATGATATCCGTCCGACGATGGAGCAGATTTATGATCTGTTCCCTATTCTGCGCGACAAGCGCAACCAGGCGGCCGGTGAGCTGTCCGGTGGGCAACGCCAGCAGGTGGCGGTGGGCCGGGCGCTGATGACGCAGCCCAAGGTGCTGATGCTGGATGAGCCGACGGCGGGCGTGTCGCCCATTGTGATGGATGAGCTGTTTGACCGGATCATCGAGGTGGCGCGCACAGGCATCCCCATTCTGATGGTGGAGCAGAACGCGCGCCAGGCGCTGGAGATCGCCGACAAGGGATATGTGCTGGTGCAGGGGCGCAATGCATACACGGGGACGGGCAAGGAACTGCTGGCCGATCCTGAAGTGCGCAAGAGTTTTCTGGGGGGGTGAGGTAAATGAGGAAAAGCCTGATTTTCCCTCTTTTACGGCTGGCTTGCTTTTTTACGTTTTGTTTTCCTAGGTTTGGCGCCGCAGAGTTGTTCGCTCCCACCTTGTGCAGAGTGACCATGTGCGAAGTAGTTTCCGTCTGTATGTTGAGCGAAAACTGTGACGCGACGAAATGTGTTTCCGGAAGCTTCTTAGTGGAAATATCGGTGATCGGGGATCAATTGAATGTATTTTCGATCTCGTACGACAAAAAAAGCCGAGACTCGTTTGGCGCTTTTACCCTGGATTATGAGCTTTCAATGGATTCAGTAATTTCAGCAAAAATGAAAACAGACGAGTTTGTAAACTACGCACATATCGAAACTCTTGCGGACAATGAGCCCATTGAATTGACCATAGTAGAGCAAAAGCGTCTTTTCACGCAGGTAACCATCATTGCAGGACCTTGCGGAGAAATCGACTAATGGACTTCCTGAACGCAATCATCGCCCTGTCGAACTTTGTTCTGGTGCCGGCCATTGCCTATGGCAGCCAGCTTGCACTTGGGGCGCTGGGGGTCACGCTGATCTATGGCATTCTGCGGTTCTCGAATTTTGCCCATGGGGACACCATGGCATTCGGCGCGATGGTCACCGTGCTGGTGACATGGCTCTTTCAGAGCTGGGGCATCAGTCTGGGGCCGCTGCCCACCGCACTCCTGGCCCTGCCCTTTGGCATCCTTGGCTGCATGGCGCTGCTGCTGGCGACGGACCGTGTCGTCTATCGGTTCTACCGCGAGCAAAAGGCCAAACCGGTCATTCTGGTGATCGTGAGCCTCGGTGTGACCTTTATCATGAACGGTATTGTGCGGTTTATCATCGGGCCGGATGATCAGCGGTTTTCCGATGGTGAGCGCTTTATCGTCTCTGCCCGGACATTCCGCGAGATGACCGGCCTGCGCGAGGGGCTGGCGATCAAGACCACGCAGGGCATCACGGTGATCACGGCGGTGATCGTTGTCGCCCTGCTCTTCTGGTTTCTCAACCGCACGCGCACGGGCAAATCGATGCGCGCCTATTCCGACAACGAGGATCTGGCGCTGTTGTCGGGCATCAACCCGGAACGTGTGGTGATGATCACCTGGCTGATTGTGGCGGGTCTGGCGACCATTGCAGGCGTGCTCTACGGGCTCGACAAGTCTTTCAAACCCTTCACCTATTTCCAGCTGCTGCTGCCGATCTTTGCCAGTGCCATCGTGGGCGGTCTGGGCAACCCGATCGGGGCCATTGCGGGGGGTTTTGTCATCGCCTTTTCCGAAGTGACGGTGACCTATGCCTGGAAAAAGGTTGCCACCTATGTGCTGCCTGAAAGCATGGCGCCCGATACGCTGGTGCAGCTGCTGAGCACAGATTACAAGCTGGCGGTCAGTTTTGGCATCCTGCTGATTGTGCTGCTCTTTAAGCCCACCGGTCTCTTCAAGGGGAAATCAGTATGAACCCGGCAGTCAAAAACACACTGCTCTTTGCGATTGTCGGTGCGATGATCCTGTCGACGGGGTTCACGCAGAGCTGGAACTCGGCGCTGGTGATCATCAACATGGGGCTCATTTCCGCGATTATGGCGCTGGGGGTAAACCTTCAGTGGGGCTTTGCCGGCCTTTTCAACGTTGGCATCATGGGCTTTGTGGCACTGGGCGGTCTGGCTGCTGTGCTGGTTGGCATGCCTGCGACGCCGGGCGCATGGGCCGCAGGTGGCTGGAACATCGCAGGGGCGCTGATTTTTGCTGTCGCGACGATCGTGGCGGTGGTTCTGACCCGCCGGGCAATGACACCGGGCTGGATGCGGGCGCTGGTCACACTGGCAATGCTGATCGCAGGGTTTGTCATTTACCGTGCGCTGTTCGATCCGGGCGTCGAAGCCATTGAGGCGATCAACCCGGCCGGTACCGGGTATCTGGGCGGGCTCGGCATTGACCGGGGTCTCTGGGTAGCGCTTGCCTGGCCTGTGGGGGGTCTTTTTGCTGCAGGGGCGGCCTGGATTATCGGCAGAACGGCTCTGGGTCTGCGTTCTGACTATCTGGCAATCGCGACACTCGGGATCGCTGAAATTATCATTGCCGTTCTGAAAAACGAAGACTGGCTCTCGCGTGGTGTGAAGAACGTTGTTGGCCTGCCCCGTCCGACACCCTTTGAAATTGACCTGCAGAACGATCCCGGCTTTGTGGAAACAGCTGCGCTCTATGGTATGGATCCGGTGACCGCGTCGACGCTTTATGTCAAGCTCGCCTATGCCGGTCTTTTTACGGTGGTGCTGGTGATCCTGCTGGTCATGGCACAGCGCGCGCTCAACAGCCCCTGGGGCCGGATGATGCGCGCCATCCGCGACAACGAGGTGTCGTCTGAAGCTATGGGCAAGGACGTCACGGCCCGCCACCTGCAGGTTTTTGTGCTGGGGTCGGCTATCTGCGGGATTGCCGGCGCCATGATGACAACACTCGACAGCCAGCTGACACCCGGCACCTATCAGCCGTTGCGCTTTACCTTTCTGGTCTGGGTCATGGTGATCGTCGGCGGATCGGGCAATAATTTTGGCTCTGTTCTCGGTGGATTTCTGATCTGGTTTCTCTGGGTGCAGGTGGAACCCATCGGGCTCTGGCTCATGCAGGTGATTACGGCGGGGATGGCAGATGGCAGTGCGCTCAAGGCACATCTGATTGAAAGCGCGGCGCATATGCGGCTCTTTACCATGGGCATGGTGCTGTTGCTGGTGCTGCGGTTCAGCCCGCGTGGGCTGATCCCGGAGCGGTAAAGATCAGTAGCACTGAAAGCCGGAACCCGCGACACCGGCGCAGACACATGGCAGGCCAACGCCGAAGGGACCGGAAGTCATTGCGCACCACTTCTGCCCGTACACATAGTCGCAGCAATAAAGCTGTGGCTGCTGCCGCGTTAGCGGGTTTTGCTGAACCTGCTGCTCGACCGCACAGTCGTTCAGGTCAGTGCCAAACGGACAGTCGCCCGGCACATCGCAGAAACCATCGTTTTCATATTCACAGATACCATTGTTCTGTTGCGGTTGCTGAACCACGGCCTGCTGCTGCATCTCTTTTTCCGCATCAATGAAAGTGCGCGTCAGATCACGCACACAGTCGCGGTAGTTGGCGCTTTCCTTCTGCTGATGTTCCCGCAACACCTGCTGGATACCGTTCCAGCGCTCTTTGCTGATTTCGATTTCCTCGTTGCTGCCGGGCAGCGTGACCAGTCTTTTACCATCGCTGGTCCGCCTGGACCCCTGCACGGAACTGACTGTACAGCTGTCCTGAGCCAGTTTCGCCGCCTTTTCGATAACGCTTTGCTGGGCCATGGCAGCCGGGGCGACTATCAGCAGTATCAGCGCTGTCAAAAGCGCGCGGCGCATCATGGCATCTTGTCAAGGACGACCGGGGTCAGTGCCTTGACACAGTCCCTGTAGTCCTGATTGTCGGCCAGCTGATCAGTGCGCACCACCTGGCGGATACTGGTCCATTCTTCTTCGGACATCTCGACAAAAGCGTCTGCACCGACTTTCCCGATGAGTTTGACGCGGATATTACCTTCCACCTGACCTTTGGCCGTCAGGCTCGAGAAACTGCCTTCGTCCCTGGCCGTCTGGCAGGTGTCACGCACCATCTCCATGGCCTCACCGACAGTTTCCTGCGCCATCGCCTGCGACATGCAGGCAGAAAACGCAAAAATCACTGAAAAAACAAACCGCATAATACCACCCCTGTCAAAATACACAGAAAGGATACCACCAAAACGTGCGTTTTGATCAAGAACTTTCTCTGAAGCGGTTTTGCAGACGGCGGTACCGTCTGGATAAAATCATGTAATGTCTGCTACCGTCGGACAATCCTCAGATAACAGGTGACTGGTCTTGGTTGCTCTGAATCCTCCCTTCGTCGGTTCCTGCCTTTGTGGTTCCGTACAGGTGCGCGTCGACGCTCTGCCACTCCTGACCGTGGTATGCCATTGCCGCGGCTGTCAGAAGTTTACCGCCAGCGCGTATTCTCTCACGACGATGTTTCCTCGTGAGAGCGTTTCCTGCACGGGCGACCTGATCAGGGGAGGTCTTGGCGCGGGTGGAAAGGATCACTATTTCTGTCAGTCGTGTCTGAATTTCATCTATTCCCAGATCGCGGGTGCAGAGGACCGGATCAATCTGCGCACATCAGTTCTGGATGACGCCACATATTTTGAGCCTTTCGTCGAAGTGATGACAGACGAGAAAATGAGCTGGGCAACTGTTCCGGTCAGACACAGCTATGCCCGTACGCCGGCCAGTCCGGAAGAGCTGCTGGCATTGATGACCGACTACAAAAACCGCTGACGTACGGAAAAGAGCGGGTCAAGATGCTCCTTGGAATACCCCCGCGGACGGCGGTTTTGCACGCCCTGCTGCACTGCCCGGGCGCATTTTCCGTCTCCTGCCGGCCCTAACGCCCTTTGAACAGCCCGCCAAGGATACCGCGCACAATCCGGCGTCCGGTGGTGCCCTTGAGTTCCTTCAGGACCGCGGTGGCTACGGCAGAGCCCAGGCTGTCCGGCGCGCGCTGGCTGCGTCGGGATGTCGAGCGCGCCACCCTGCCGCCCGAATATCTGCGACCGGCGTTGAATTCGCGCTCTGCGGCAGACGCCTCTTCGGCGGCTTCCTCTGCAACGGCTGCTTCGGCTGCAGCTTTTTCCGCACGGGCCTGAAGGATCTCAAACGCAGACTGCCGGTCCACCGGCTTGTCATACCGCATACCCATCTCGGAGGTCGCCATCAGCGCCTGACGTTCAGCGGCCGTGATGGGCCCCAGTTGTGACGACGGCGGCCGGATCAGAGTCCGTTCGACGATGCCCGGAACGCCCTTTTTCTGCAGCATCGACGTTACCGCCTCGCCGACGCCCACCTCACGGATGGCGGCTTCGGTGTCAAAGGCGGGGTTTTCGCGGTAGGTCTGTGCTGCCAGACGCAGCTCTTTGCGGTCTTTGGCGGTAAAGGCACGCAGCGCGTGCTGGATGCGGTTGCCCAGCTGGCCCAGAATATCCTCGGGCACATCTGCGGGGTTCTGGGTGATGAAATAGACGCCCACACCCTTGGAGCGGATCAGCCGCGCGACCTGTTCGACCTTGTCCACAAGCGCTTTGGGGGCATCGTCAAAAAGCAGATGTGCTTCATCGAAAAAGAACACCAGCTTTGGCTTGTCCGGATCGCCGACCTCGGGCAGTTCCTCGAACAGCTCTGAAAGCAACCAGAGCAGGAAAGTTGCATAAAGCCCCGGCGACCCCATCAGCTTGTCGGAGGCCAGGATATTGATCTGGCCCCGCCCGTCCGCGGCGGTTCGCATGATGTCACTTAATGCCAGGGCCGGCTCGCCAAAAAGTCCGGCTCCGCCCTGGTTTTCCAGAACCAGCAGGCGACGCTGGATCGCACCGATGGACGCAGTTGAAACATTGCCATAGCGCAGGGACAGCTGTTTGCTGTTCTCACCAATCCAGACGAGCAGCGACTGCAGATCCTTGAGGTCCAGCAGCGGCAGTCCTTCTTCGTCCGCCAGCCGGAACGCGATGTTGAGAATACCCTCCTGGGCTTCGCTCAGGTCAAGCAGGCGTGCCAGCAGCAACGGCCCCATCTCGGAAACAGTGGTCCGCACCGGGTGGCCCTGTTCCCCAAAAATGTCCCAGAAGGTGACCGGAAACGCGCCATAGGCATAATCTGAAAAGCCGATCGTCTCTGCCCGGCCTGTAAAGGCACCGTGCAGTTTGTGTGTTTCCGTGCCGGATTTCGCAAGACCTGACAGGTCACCTTTGACATCTGACAGAAAGACGGGCACGCCCGCCGCCGAGAACCCTTCGGCCAGGATCTGCAGTGTTACGGTCTTGCCGGTACCCGTCGCGCCGGCGATCAGCCCATGCCGGTTGGCATATTTCAGGCTCAGATACTGCTGGGTACCATACCCTTCGCCGCCACCGCCGATAAAAATATCATCTGTCATGTCCGCTCCCCGCCTCAGAATTCTCCTGTATGACCATACGTTCTTAACTGTTTTCCGCCATACCAAATATGTCCGGAGAACGGCCATGTCCTTTCGCCGCCGGACATCCTCCCTGTCAGACTGGCCGTGCCGATTATCGGTACGGCCTTTTTTTGTCGGTAAACTATCCGAATGGGCCGAAAAAGCCGGGATTTCCGGTTGACGGCCTGGCCCGTGTTTCGTACCGTCACGTCAATAAGTCGGCCAGTCCGACGGGGAGAAAAAAATTCCGGAAAAAGGGGTGCCTGGTGCGTCCCTTTTTTCTTTCTGGCAGATCGATAATATTGCAGTGAACATGGTCTTTGGTGGCTGTTGTTGACTGACACTGCCAGCCGCCTGTGGTAGATGGCGGAAAGATCGAGCTTAGGGAGTAATCATGCCTGATTTTTCGAAAAGTCTGACCCGTGCAGCCCTCGCGGTGGCACCTCTTGTTCTGGTGGCCGGACTGGCCGCGGCACAGACGACAAGCGAAGAGACAACCGACCCTGCGGAAACCGCGGATGAGGGTCTGAGCCTGGGAACGGAGGCCGACGCCGGTCCGAAGGTCGGTGAGGCCTACACCGCCGAGCAGAACGGCGACTGGACGCTGCGCTGCATCAAAACCGAAGACGGAAACGACCCCTGTCAGATGGTGCAGCTTCTGTCGGACGAAGAAGGCTCTCCGATCGCGGAGTTCTCACTGTTCCGCCTGCCGGAAGGTGGCGCGGCAGAAGCCGGCGCGACTGTGATCGTGCCATTGGAAACCTCCTTGCAGGAGCAACTGTCCATTCAGGTTGATCTGCAGACCGGCAAAGCCTATCCGTTTGCCTTCTGCAACCCGGTTGGTTGCTACGCGCGCATTGGCCTGACCTCTGAGGATGTGGCAAATTACAAGCGTGGCAATGAAGCAGCCATAAGCATCGTGCCCGTCGCGGCTCCGGACCAGGTCGTTACAGTGCGTCTGTCTCTCACCGGGTTTACGGCCAGCTACGATAAAACGACGGTTGCTGAACGCTGATCCCGTCTGAAATGAATTGACCAAAGCCGTGCCCGCCCGGGGTACGGCTTTTTACACGGCCCGGAGTGCCAGAACGGCATTCATCCCGCCGAAGGCAAAGGCGTTCGACAACGCGACGCTGACCTTTTCCTCCCGGGCTTCATTTGGCACCACATCCAGCGCACATTCGGGGTCCGGCTCTTCGTAACCGATTGTCGGCGCGATGACTCCGTCCCGCAGCGCCATGATACAGGCCAGAAGCTCGACCGCGCCGGTGCCGCCGATCAGGTGACCGTGCATGGATTTCGTGGATGAAATCATCAGCTTGTCAGCATGGGGGCCAAAGACATCGGCCACTGCGGCGCATTCTGTTTTGTCATTGGCTGCCGTGCCTGTTCCGTGCGCATTGATATAGCCGACGTCATCCCGGCTGATCCGGGCGTCTGCCAGCGCGCCCGACATGGCCCGTGCAGCACCGTTCTTGGACGGCATGACAATATCGGCCGCATCTGAAGACATGGCAAACCCGACGATTTCGCACAGAATATCGGCGCCCCGGTCCTTTGCGTGTTCCATTTCCTCGAAGACAAATACCCCTGCCCCCTCGCCCTGCACCATCCCGTTCCGGTTTGCGGAAAAGGGCCGGCAGGCGTCGCGGGACATAACCCGCAACCCTTCCCAGGCTTTGACACCACCGAAACACAGCATGGATTCCGAACCGCCCGTGACCATAACCGGCGCCATGCCGGAGCGTACCATGGCAAAGGCCTGCGCCATTGCATGGTTGGACGAGGCACAGGCGGTGGAGACGGTAAACGACGGCCCCTTGAGGTTGTGTTCCATACTGACATGCGATGCTGCGGCATTGTTCATCAGCTTGGGAACCACAAAGGGATGTACCCGGTTTTTGCCGTCTTCATAGACGGAGCGATAATTATCATCCCAGGTACTGACACCACCACCGGCCGTGCCCAACACGACGCCGGAGCGGGCCGAAAGCTCGCCGCTGAAGGTCAGACCGGACTGGTCTATGGCTTCCTTCGCCGCGGCAAGGGTGAATTGGGTGAAACGGTCATATAGGGACATCTGCTGGCGGTTATACCGCCCCTCAGCCTCAAAACCGCGCACCTGCCCGCCGATACGGATTGAAAGGCGTTCGACATCACGCAGAGACAATTCGCCGATGCCACAGACGCCTTCGCGCATCGCCTCAAGGGTCGCCGGAACATTATGCCCCAACGCGTTGATTGTACCGGCACCCGTAATGACAACACGGTTCATGGCGATCAGGCCTGTTCCGCAATCAGCCGTTCAATACCCGACACGATGGAAGCAACTGTCGATATGTCAAAATCGCCCTCGGCCGGATTATTGGCGTTGAAAGGGACCGAGATATCAAAGGTCTCCTCAATGGCAAAAATGCTCTCGACCAGTCCGAGACTGTCGATTCCCAGGCTTTCAAGTGTACTCTCCGGGGTGACGTCGGACGGGTCCAGCACGGCCTGTTCGGCAATGATCTGAATAACCTGTTCCTGAATGCTCATCGGCTCTTCCTCCGTGGCTCTCACGAAGTGGATTTAGTCATTCCCGCTGGTTTTGGAAACCGCTTTCTGTAGCGCTGAAAAGTCGCGCATCAGACGGGGCAGACGCCGCAGCGCTTTATAGGTTTCAATGTGTGTGTCCATTTTCATACCCGGGTACCCGAGTATCGTGCGCCCTGCCGGCACATTCGACAGGATCTTGGTGCCACCGCCCGCGATCACGCGGTCACCGATAAAGATGTTGTCGGACACACCGACCTGGCCACCCAGCACCACGTTATTGCCGATTGTCACAGAACCAGCGATACCGACCTGCCCGCACAACAGGCAATCCTCGCCCACCACGACGTTGTGACCGAGATGTACAAGGTTATCGAGCTTGCTCCCGTTGCCGATAACTGTATCGCGTATGGTGCCACAGTCGATCGTTGCATTGGACCCGATTTCCACGTCGTCGCCTATGGTAATACCCCCGAGAGAATGTATGCGGGCCCAGGGTTGTGCTGCTGCTTCCTGCTGATCACCCAGCGTACTGCGCGCTTTTTCAACCGCAGATACCTCGGGCGTCGTAAAGGAAAATCCATCCCCACCGACCCGGCATCCGGGCTGACAGATCAGGCGCTGACCGGCGGTGACGCGTGCACCAATGGAAACATGTTCGCGCAGATACGACTCCGCGCCGATCGTGCTGTTCTGACCGATGTAGCAATGTGGGCCGATGATGGTGTTGTTGCCGATCCGCGCCCCGGGCGCAATCACAGTAAAGGGGCCAATGCTGACGCCCGTGCCGATCTGCGCATCCTCTGCCACGATCGCACCAGGGTGAATTCCGGCACCAAAGCCCTGCCCGCGGTCCATCATTTTCGTCAGTCCGGCCATTGCATACCGGGGCCTGTCAGGAATGATCGCGGCCTCAAGGCCCATGGATTGCCAGTCAGCGTCAGGCCAGAGCATGGCAGCGCGCGCACGACCCTCGGGCAGATGCCCGGCATACTGTGGCCGCGTTGCCATGGCCAGATCGTCCGGCCCGGCGCTCTGAGGTTCGGCCACTGCCTTAACAGTGATGTCGGCGTCGCCGAAGACGTCAGCACCGATCGCTTCAGCGATCTGACGGACGGTATAATGCGTCATGAGCGGGGTTTCCCTTGTGGTCAGGGACCCTGATTTAACCCTGAACGGCCCGCATTGCCACCCCTGCGCCGGCAAGTGCTTTCCAGATACGTCCGTCCCGCCCGTAGATGTCACGGCGAAAGCGCACCTTACCCTTTTCATCGGCGAAGGCCGTGCGGTAGATAATATGTACCGGGACCGGTTTTTTCAGGTAAACGGTTGTTTCTTTGCCCGTGGCCAGTTTCGCCTGGAAGAACCCTTCAGGGTCGCTGGTCTGCTTTGCAAGCAGAGCATAGGCAAAGTCAAAGGGATCAGCCAGACGGATACATCCGTGGCTGTATGCCCGGATTTCGCGACCAAAAAGGTTTTTCGCCGGTGTGTCGTGAAGATAGATGTTGTGTTTGTTCGGGAACATGAATTTCACAAGCCCCAGCGCGTTACCACGACTTGGGGGCTGACGCATTGCAAACGGGAACGAACGGGCGTCAAACTGTGTGAAATCAACCGCTGACCGGTCAATCCGGCGACCGGAGCGGTCAGTGATTTCGATATGGTTCACAGCATTCGGGTTCTTCTGCAGCTCTGGCAGGTATTCCTTAGTGATGATCGAACGTGGCACGTACCAGCTGGGATTGATGACCATGAATTCCATTACGTCCGAAAACTCGGGGGATTGCCGGTCAGAATCCCGTGCGCCAATCACCGAACGCGTGCTGAACGTGACTTTTCCGTTGTCGAAAATCTTGGCCGAGAAATCGGTCAGGTTGACCTCGATATGGCGTTTGCCGCGGTCGAGGTTCAGCCAGCGCTCGCGTTCCATCGCGACGATCACAGACTGCAGTCTGTCTTTGACCGATTTGTTGATCTCTTTCATCGTACCGGGGCCCACGACGCCATCTTCGGCCAGCCCGTGTGCGCGCTGGAAATACAGAACGGCGCTCTGCATTGCCGGATCATAGGTCTGACCGGAGCTGCGCTTCATGTAGCCCATGCGTACAAGGCGGTTGCGCAGTTCAACAACGGAGGGGCCGGTTGCACCTGGTTTCAGCGTTTTGGACCGGACAGTTGCTCCCCAGCCGCCGTCTGCCAGCAATCGCTCCAGCCGCAGTTTTTCTTTCATCAGAGCGGTATATTCGGGCGTGTCGGGCGGAAGAGCGCGGAAGAAACCGGTGGGCGAGGATTTCGCGAAATTGGTCAGATAGGATCCCCTGTCGCGATACGGCACCTGGCGGACAATCGCCTTGTCGACGCGGCCGGGCACCAGAACACCGGTCTGGATATCACGCGCGTACTGCAGGAAAACGCGGCTCATCTCAACTTCGAGCGCACCGACTTCTGCGGCCGTGCGCGCGTTCTGCATACGCGACTGCAGCCCGGCAAGATCGTACCGGCCCTGAGGCAGTCCGTGATCCCCGGCCCGTTCCAGCGCATCGATCAGCGCGGCGCGGCGTTTGCGGTCGCGCCCTTTGCCGGTCCAGATGCTTTCATAGCCGTTGGCCTGGTAAAAGGCGGAAATATCGCTGTCACGTGCAGCAGCAGACGCAACTGCCTGTTTAAAAGCAGTATTTTCAGCGGCAGCAGATGATGGGACGGATGCTGAGAAAAATGCAGCGGCAACAAACGCCAGCATGCAGAACATAATCCGGGTCGAAGAAACAGCGCGCAGGTACATAAAAACCTCACTCGAAAATAGCAGACAGCCTGTTGTGCCGGGCCTTACCCGGTGCTGTCCAATAACATTTCCGATTCATGTCAAGGAAAGGTGAAAATGATGCAGGGATGCACCGGTTCCGCAAAAACGGCCACCCGGACGTCGATGCGCGGTTTTTTGCCTAAAATTGTCCGAAAACAGCACATTGCGTTTTCACGACTTGGTTAACAATTGCGTCTATGACATACAACTGTTGCATCTGGGACAGAGATGACATGCCCGTGTAACATCACGGGCCAGGCAGGAACGAGGCAAGACCAGGCTATGACGAATGACAGCTCAGCGGGCTTTACACGCCGTGCGCTTCTTCAGGCATTTGCAGCGACAGCGCTTGTTGCAGCCCCCACATACAGTAACGCAGCCGGTTTCCTGAGAGGCGGTGGAGATATCCGCCGCATTAAGATGTATTCCGGCCGCACCGGCGAGCGGATGGATACGATCTACTGGATCGAGGGGAAATACGTTCCCGAAGCGGTCAAGGAAATCAATTACTTCATGCGGGACTGGCGCACGGACGGATCTATCTCGATGGATCTGCGCACAATCGACATTATGGCGGCCGCGCATAATATGCTGGACGCCAGCGAGCCCTATATGTTGCTGTCAGGGTATCGCAGCCCGCAGACGAACGCGATGCTGCGGTCGCGCAGCCGCCGTGTTGCCAAGAATTCGCTGCACATGAAAGGCCAGGCGGCGGACCTTCGCCTGACATCGCGTTCCGTCGGTCAGATCGCAAAGGCGGCTGCGGCCTGTCGCGGCGGTGGTGTCGGCAAATACAGCGGTTCGAATTTTGTGCATATGGATTGTGGCGTGGTGCGTACCTGGGGTCGGTAAGGCCCCGCCCAGTTGTTGCGTCTGACCAACGGCCCCGCGGGGCCGTTTTTTGTGGCCGGCAGGCGCGCTCAGGCGCCCGGTTCCGTACTGGCGAAGGCCGGTGCGCGGATGACCAGGGCGTTCGGGTGGCTTTGAGGGTTACGTCGTCAGTAGCGGAGACCTGGACACCAGCCAGTCAGTGACCGTACCGATGGCAGCGCCTGATTTCCGGTCCCGCTGTGAAAGCAGGTAAAAGTCCTGGCCGCCATGCAGGCAGGCTTCTCCGATCTGTATCAGTCGCCCCGCTTTCAGGTCTCTTTCGACCAGAAAACGGCTGGCCAGCGCCACGCCCTGTCCGGCAGCAGCTGCATCAATTGCCAGCGCTGTCTGACTGAGACGCAGGTTTCGCGGAGCTTCGTCAGATATGCCGTTTTCAGCCAGAAACGCGGCCCAAAGACCGTGTGTGTCGTGAATTTTCGGCAGACCAGCGAGGGAAGCAGCCGATCCGGACTGGCCGACCCCAGGCAAATATGGTGACGCAATCGCGATGATTTCCTGATCAAACAACCTGATTGCGCGCAACGCGGCGCCAAAGGGGGACGCACCCTGACGGATCGCCAGATCAATCCCGTCGCTGTGAAAGCTCGAGATTTTCTCGGTTGCCATAATGCGCAGATCTGTGTCGGGGTGCCTGGCCGAGAAATCCGGCAGATTGGGGATCAGCCATTTCGCAGCAAACGTTGGCGTTACACTGATGACCACCCTGCCCGGTTCCGGTCGCAGATCGGCGGTTGCCTCCTGCAGTTCCAGAAAGGCTGCTGCAATCCGGCTGTGATACCGTCTGCCGCTCTGTGTGAGCGCCAGCCCTTTCGGAAGCCGGTCAAAGAGCGTCACACCAAGATGTGCTTCGAGCTGCCGTACCTGCTGTGCGACAGCGCCCTGGGTCACGCCAAGCTCCTCGGCGGCCGCGCGAAAACTCAGCCGCCGCCCTGCAACATCAAACGCACGCAATCCGTTCAGGGGAGGCAGCTGTTTCATGGGGCTGTAGTAATTCTACTGTCACAAAAGATCAATACTCCCGCGAAGTCCTGAAAAATTCCGCGTATTGTGTGTAAAATGAAACTGGAGACAATCATGGCAGTAGAAAAAGTAGCGCTTATCACAGCGGGCGGCAGCGGCATGGGAGCGGACGCAGCCCGCCGTCTCGCAGCGGATGGTTTCAACATTGGTATCCTGTCGTCCTCCGGCAAGGGGGAGGCCATTGGCACCGAGCTCGGCGGCTTTGGGGTGACCGGCTCCAATCTGGACCCTGATGCGCTTGAGGCGCTTGTGCAGGGCGCTGTATCGCGCTGGGGACGTGTGGATGTACTTGTGAATTCGGCAGGTCATGGTCCGAAAGGTCCGGTTCTGGAGATCAGCGACGCAGACTGGCACGACGGGATGGAGGTCTATCTGATGAATGTGATCCGCCCGACGCGGCTTGTCACTCCGGTGATGCAGGCGCAGGGTGGTGGTGCAATCATCAATATTTCCACTTTTGCCGCATTCGAACCCGATCCGCTTTTCCCGACCTCTGGAGTGTTTCGTGCAGGCCTTGCAGCATTTTCCAAGCTCTATGCAGACAAATACGCAGCGGACAACATCCGCATAAACAACGTGATGCCGGGCTTTATCGACAGCCTTCCCGAGACGGAAGACAGAAAAGCACGCATCCCGCTCGGTCGGTATGGCAGGGCAGCAGAAGTGTCGTCCATGATTTCGTGGCTGGCGTCTGAGGACGGCGGATATGTAACCGGTCAGAATCTACGGATCGACGGAGGGCTGACACGTGCAGTGTGAAACGACCACGGGTCCTGCCATGGGTCCGGCGGCGCTGACCACTGTGGTCAAGTGGGGAGCATCCGTGGTGCAGATCATGGGATATGCGGCAACGGCGGCGGGATACACCCCGTGGAACCTCTGTCTGTTTATCGTTGGTGTTCTCGGCTGGCTGGTCGTCGGTATCCTGTGGAAAGATCGTGCGATCATGCTGGTGCATCTTGTGGCGCTGGCGGCCATGATTGCCGGCATGACGCAGGTGTAAAACGCAGTCGCCGGATGCTGCCGGCGACGGCCTGCTGAACAGTATCATTCCCCGCTCAGCGCTAAAAAACCTTTGCATCGCTGATCGGGTGCCGAAGAACCTTCAGGGGTGCGTCCCAATTGCGCGCCCTCTGCGCATGCCCGTTAGTGCATCGATAAACGGGGAGCGGCACCTGACAGTACCAGATATCCGATCCTCCGCCTGTATCTCTGTCGCCTGATCAAGAAAGACATCCCGCGTATGGTGACCTGAGGCGTTCACTCAGAAAATCCATCATCAGGCGGATGCGTTTGTTATGACGCACGTCGCTGTGGCAGGCGAGCCAGAGTTCGACGGGCGGTATGGGCAGGTCGGAGAGGACCTGCACAATCCCGGGCCAGAGCGCGGCCATTCCCCTGTGCAAAGGGCCGATGCCGATGCCTGCGCGCACAGCGTTTATCCCGGCAAGATCGTTGTCACAGCGGAATGCGAAATCCCCCGGCACAAGCGCCAGACCTGCCGCCCGGTAAGCGTCGATCAGAGAGGCATCACGATCCGAACCAATAAGTGAGTGCTGTCTGAGGTCGCTCAGTTCAGTGGGTGCCGTGCAGCGTGAGAGATAGTCCCGGTGCGCAAACAGTCCTATCGGAAGTTCTGTGATTTTCCGCGCGACCAGATCACCCTGTCTGGGGCGGAACATGCGAATCGCGATGTCTGCGTCCCGCTGCAGAAGGTTGGTGGCTTCATTGCTGACGTCAGTCTCAACCTCGATTTCGGGATAGTCCCGCATGAAGTCTCCCAGAATTCCGGGCAAAAGAAAGGTTCCGATGATCTGATTGGCAGAAAGCCTGACGACGCCTTCGATCTTTTCCTCCATCCCGCCTGCCAAACGTTCGAACGCGACTGCATCACTTACAAGGTCACGTGCGGTGGCGACCAGATCAGCACCCTTCCCGGTCAGCCGCATTCCGCCGCGCCCCCGGACAAAGAGCCTGAAGCCAAGCGCACCTTCCAGCAGGTCGATATGACGGCCGACAGTGGGCTGCGTCAGGCCCAGGTGCCCTGACGCGGCCAGAAGTGAACCGTGCTCGACAACAGCATGAAAAGTCCGGATGTGGTCCAGCGAGACGTTCATCATATTTCCAGTATATAATTCTGTATAATACCTATGGGCATTTTACTGATTTATCAACGCACGCACATATATCACTCTGGATTTGCCAGACCGAAAAGAACCATCTGGCGAGGTTTCAAAAGGAGTAAGGACGATGATTTCCCCAACAAAAGCTGGCTCTGTCGTGAGTGCCGGCCGCGTTGCAACGGTGGTTGCCCCCAGGTTCACCGGCTTTTCCATATGCACAGCAACAGAGATCGCCGCGCCGGCCGACGTGGTGTGGAAAGAGCTGACCAACGCTACCGCCTATCCTGAATGGAATCCGTTCATACGCCATCTTTCCGGCAATCTGGCGGCAGGCCAGCGCCTTACCATCACTGTTCAGCCTGCAGGAAAAGCACCGTTTGTCTTTACCCCCGAGGTTCTGGTGGCTGATGAAAACCGTGAGCTCCGCTGGGCCGGTAAGCTGGGTGTGAAGGGTATATTCGATGGTGAACACTATTTCGTCCTCAACGAAACGGAAACCGGCACAACAATCCTCCGCCATGGTGAGGATTTCAGCGGGATGCTGGCCCGTCCCCTCATGGCCCTGATGGGCGAAAACATCTGCAGAGGTTTTGAGGCCATGAATCTTGCCCTGAAGACCCGGGTCGAGTCCGTGGCCTGAAGGTCCTGTTCATATCTACGGTTGTATCACCGCGCCCGCAGGGGTGTGCCAAAGCCGTTCTGCCGTTCTAATTCCCGCAAAGTCAGACATTCGTGTTGCGAAAGAAAAGACACCGAATGCATAGTGAAAGAAAACCCAGGGAGGAAAATATGAAAACTGAACTCAAAGCACTGCTCGGCGCGACCGCGATTGCGCTTGTGTCTTTTGCCGGCACAGCCTCGGCTCAGGATTGTCCGCGCGGCGATCTGGACGACCGGTTCTGTGACGCCGACGGCGATCTGATTGCGGACATTCCCACGGACCCGTCCGAGCAGCTTGACCCGGATACTCTGATCTTTGCCTACACGCCTGTCGAGGATCCGGCAGTCTACAAGACCGCATGGTCCGACTTCCTGGAGCACCTCGAAGCGGAAACCGGTAAAGACGTCGTATTCTTCCCGGTCCAGAACAACGCAGCCCAGATCGAAGCCATGCGCTCCGGTCGTCTGCATATCGCTGGCTTCAATACCGGGTCAAACCCGCTTGCTGTGAACTGTGCCGGCTTCCGGCCCTTCACGATCATGGCGTCCAAAGACGGCAATTTCGGCTACGAAATGGAGATCATTACCTTTCCGGGATCCGGCATCGAAAAGGTCGAGGACATCAAGGGCAAACAACTGGCCTTTACCTCACCCACATCCAACTCCGGCTTCAAAGCACCCTCTGCGATCCTGAAGAGCGATTTTGACCTTCTGCCGGAGCGTGATTTTGAACCGGTCTATTCCGGCAAGCATGACAACTCGATCCTCGGCGTGGCCAACAAGGACTATCTGGCTGCCTCAATCGCGAACTCGGTAAAATCGCGGATGATCAGCCGGGACGTCATCAAGGAAGACGACGTCATCACGATCTACAAATCGCAAACCTTTCCCACGACCGGTTTTGGTACGGTTTACAACCTGACGCCGGAACTGCAGGAAAACATCCGCAACGCCTTCTTCAGCTTTGAGTGGGAAGGCACGTCGCTTGAGGCCGAATTCTCCAAGTCGAACGAGGGTCAGTTCCTTGAGATGACGTACCAGGAATTCTGGGATGTTATCCGCAAGATCGACACTGCGAACGGCGTGTCCTACGCCTGCGAATAATACAATAATACGACAGACAGTCAGGCCCGCCCAGGTGGGCCTGTTCTGCTATTTCAGGGGCGGGGCATGCTGCAACTCAGAAAACTCACCAAGACCTATAAGACCGGCGATCAGGCACTGAAGGCAATTGATCTTGACGTGCCGAAAGGTCAGGTGCTTGCTCTGATCGGCCCGTCGGGTGCCGGCAAATCCACTATGATCCGCTGTATCAACCGCCTGGTTGAGCCGACCAGCGGCGAAGCTCTGCTTGACGGGGTCGATCTGACAAAGCTTGGTGCCGGTGCGCTGCGCAGGGCGCGGCGCGAGATGGGGATGATCTTTCAGGAATATGCCCTTGTTGAACGTCTGACGGTGATGGAAAACGTTCTGTCAGGGCGTCTGGGCTATGTCGGTTTCTGGCGGTCCTTTCTGCGCCGCTATCCCCAGTCGGACACCGACGAGGCATTCCGTCTGCTTGATCGCGTGGGTCTTCTGCATATGGCGGACAAGCGCGCGGATGAATTGTCCGGGGGGCAGCGCCAGCGGGTCGGTATCTGCCGTGCCCTGATCCAGAACCCGAAGCTGTTGCTTGTTGACGAGCCGACAGCCTCGCTTGATCCCAAAACCAGCCGTCAGATCATGCGTCTGATTACAGAGCTGTGCCGCGAGCGTGACCTTGCCGCGATCATCAATATTCACGACGTCGCACTGGCACAGATGTTCGTGCCGCGTGTTGTGGGCCTGCGCTTTGGTGAAATTGTCTATGACGGTCTGCCAACCGGCCTGACGCCCGATAAACTGACCGAGATCTACGGCGAGGAAGACTGGGAAGCGACCATCGAAAAGGTAGAGGACGAAGACGAAACAGAGGCAGCGGAATGAGCGACGTCACCCTCGACAATATGGTCGGACACCGGTGGCGCAAACCGGCCTTCATAAAGAACGTCGCCCTGCGCTGGACCCTCATCCTGGGCTTTGTCGCCTATCTGATCGCTGCCTTCATGACCATCGAGGTCGACTGGGGCCGTGTCTACGAGGGTCTGGACCGCGGATGGGCATTCGTGCTGGCCTTCACCAGTCCGGATTTCACCTCGCGCTGGAGCGACATCTGGAGCGGACTACTTGAGAGCATTGTGATGACGGTTGCCGCCTCTGTGGTCGGTATAATCATCTCTATCCCGATAGGCCTCGGGGCCGCCCGCAACGTAGCACCCCTGCCCGTCTATGTGATCTGTCGCGGCATTGTCGCCATCAGCCGGGCCCTGCAGGAAATCATCGTTGCCATCCTGCTCGTCGCCATTTTCGGCTTCGGACCGCTGGCAGGCTTTCTGACACTGAGCTTTGCGACGATCGGGTTCCTGTCGAAGCTTCTGGCCGAGGACATTGAGGCAATGGACAGAGTGCAGGCCGAAGCAATCCGTGCCTCCGGTGCCCGCTGGGTGCAATGGATCAACTACGGCGTACAGCCACAGGTTATGCCGCGCCTGGTTGGCCTGTCGATGTACCGGATTGATATCAACTTCCGCGAAAGCGCGATCCTCGGGCTTGTCGGCGCGGGTGGCATCGGGGCGACCCTGAACACCGCATTCGACCGCTACGAGTACGACACCGCTGCGGCAATCCTGCTGATCATCATCGGGATCGTTATGGCCCTTGAATACCTCTCGGGTATCATCCGCGCGAGGGTCCAGTAATGCCGGTTTTTGAACGGGACGATACACAGATCTGGCGGCGTCGGACGACGCGCGAGAACATGATCCGGTGGTTCGGCTGGCTCGCCGGGCTGGTTGTTTTTGCCTGGTGCTGGCAGATCATCTCGGCCTCTACCACCTGGTTCTTTGTCTGGGATGCGCCGCGCATCGCAAACGATATCTGGACCCGCGCCACACCGCCCCGCTGGGAATACATCACACAGCTGGGCCGCCCGATCTGGGATACGCTGAACATTGCGACGCTCGGCACCATCATCGCGTTGTTCCTTGCCGTGCCGGTCGCGTTTCTGGCCGCACAGAACACAACACCCTCAAAGCTGCTTATCCGTCCGCTGGCCCTTCTGATCATCGTGTCGACGCGCTCGATCAACTCGCTGATCTGGGCGCTGCTGCTGATCGCCATTATCGGGCCCGGTGTTTTTGCCGGTGTGATCGCCATTGCAATCCGGTCCGTCGGCTTCTGCGCCAAACTGCTTTACGAGGCGATCGAAGAAATTGATCACAGCCAGGTGGAAGCCATTACAGCAACGGGCGGCTCGCGCTGGCAGGTCATGGCCTATGGGATTGTACCGCAGATCCTGCCGGCGTTTGCCGGGATCGCAGTCTTTCGCTGGGACATCAATATCCGTGAATCTACAGTTCTGGGCCTTGTCGGCGCAGGAGGGATCGGCCTGCAGCTGTCGGCCTCTCTGAACGTACTGGCATGGCCGCAGGTCAGCCTGATCCTTATCGTTATTCTGGTGGCCGTTATCATCAGCGAATGGGTTTCGGCCAAGGTACGCGGCGCAATCATATGATGAACCTCAGTGTTGCGGAGGCGTTTTCGGCTTATGAAAACGCGCGTGCCCGGCTGCCGTCATGCCGACCGTCCCGGGCCCCTGCCCGAAACATCCGGTCCCTGGCCGAAATCTCCGACGCCTTCGACGTTTTTCTGCTGGATGCTTTCGGCGTTCTGAACATTGGCGACGAGGCCATCCCGGGCACCCCGGAACGGGTGCGCGACCTTCAGGCGGCGGGCAAGCGGGTGCTTGTTGTCTCCAATGCCGCAAGCGTGCCGCGCGATACGCTCCTGGCAAAATATCGCCGGCTTGGATATGAATTTGACGCCACAGATGTCCTTACCAGCCGGATGGCGACATCTGCAAATCTTGGTGATGCGCCGGAGATTACCTGGGGCGTTATGGGATTACCGGGCGTTCCGATGGATGATTTTGGTCCCATACAATGGCATCTTTTGCAGGATGACCCTGATGCCTATGACCGGGCCGGCGGTTTCCTTCTGATCGGCAGTGGTGACTGGTCGGACCACAGACAGAACCTGCTCGAAGCATCGCTGAACAAATGGCCACGGCAGGTGCGGGTCGCAAATCCCGACATTGTCGCGCCGCGCGAAGATGGTTTCTCTGTTGAGCCCGGCTATTTTGCGCACCGGATTGCACAGGTTACGACAACAGAGCCCCGCTTTTTCGGCAAACCATTTATGAACATCTACGATCTGGTTTTCGCCCATCTGGGACCGGTGGATCGCAGCCGTGTGGTCATGGTCGGCGACAGCCTGCACACCGACATTCTTGGCGCGAAGTCCGCCGGGATCGCCTCAGTGCTGATCGCAGGATATGGCTTTCTTGCAGGCCATGACGCCGGTGCAGCCATTGCACAATCGGGAATCGTACCGGATTTCATTGCCGAGAGGCCATAACGCCGACCCCCCAGGGCCGCCGGCCTGGGTCAGGCGCTGATCGAATGCGCCTGCCGGATGTGCGTTGCGCCGCAACTGCGGAACCTTGCAGTCAGGACTGTATAAGAACCGGCGTGCGGACCATGCGTGAACGGACGCGCAACTACGGTCCCGTGCCGGCAGCGCTCGCCGTCATGTCTGACAAAAACCGGACAGTGTGCCCTGTTCCCGCCAGAGCGCCGGAAAGGGTTCCGGCGAACAGGACGCCGACACAATGTCGGCGCCCTTTGTCAGTCACGATCGGTCAGGCTGTTGCCACGCGGCCCTCGGGCTTATGCAGGCCGACAACAGCCAGCACGGTCAGACCGAGAACCATATAGTACCAGAAATCAAAACCGGTGAAGCCGAGCAAAAGCGGTGCGATCACGAACGCGACCCCAACCAGACCATCCACGACCAGATGTAAGGAATACGGCAGAACCCGTATGACACCCAGATGGTGATCCGTCAGGACAGTGAGCGCGAAGGCGGCAATGCCGGTCGCAACCGACAGCCAGAATGCCAGCGCATTTTCAGCACCAAGACCAAAGAGAAACGGCATGGCGATCAGGCCCAGAGCGACGGGGTAGTCCAGATAAGCGTGGATCGATTTAGTGATGAAACGGGGAAACATGATGAGCTGTCCTTTTCCTGAGATGCTGTGTGCTACAGAGACAGGACAAAGGTAGGGATAATTACCCCGGTGATACATGTCAGAGCGTCCGCAACTGCATGCAGATCGTTCAGGTTTGTGAACTTCCGGACATTTCAGCTTTCCGGAACTCCGCGGGCGACATCCCGGTTTCTTTCCTGAAGGTGCGCGCAAAGGCAGAATCTGAAGCATAGCCTGCGCTTTCGGCTGCATCGGTCAGAGATGACCCCGGCGACAACAGGACTGTTTTTGCGATCTCCATGCGCCATCTGGTGACATAATCGATGGGCGTCATATCCATCGCCTTCTGGAACTGAACAGCAAAACTGGTCCTCGACATGCCTGCGGCCCGTGCCAGTGTCCCGACTGTCCAGCTGTCCGCTGGTGCTTTGTGGAATGCGTCCAGCGCCCGGCTCAGGTTGCGGTCGGCAAAAGCGCCCAGACCCCATTCGCGGGCATCGCTGCCTTCAATGAACGTGCGGATTGCCTGCGCGAAAATAGTTTCAGACATCTTGAGGGCGATCAGGTCGCCACCCATCTTCTGACCACCGGATTCCTCCCCGATCATGCGCAATGTGGCCTCCATCCAGCGGCCCGCGCTCTCGCCGTAGTTCCTGATATGAATGACAGGCGGCAAACGCTCCAACAGGATATGCCGTGCATGCGGGTCGAACGAAAAATGACCGCAGATCAACTGAGTTTCGCTTTGCGGCTCGTCGCCGCCATGGACAAGAACACCAGAGCCGGTGAAGCCAGAGACCTGCAGAACGGTATCGAGGGGCATGATCGTGCGTTCGGGTGTGTGACCACAATAGAGCGCATGTGGTGCGCCGTGTGGAATAATCACCAGGTCCCCCTGCGCCAGATCGACGGGCTCCCCGACACCCTCGACGCGGACAAGGCAACTGCCGCGGTGTGCGAAGTGAAAGCGCGCGACGTTTTCATACTTCGGAACGGCGACGCCCCAGGGTTTGGTGAAGGACGTGCGGAAATAAATTGTTCCGCGCATGGACAGGTTCGTCAGAATGTCACTGAGAAGATCAAGCATGTTCACATCATACGCGGGAGTGCGGTTCTGTACAGAGGTCTGAACGATCTGCACGGTATTTGGGACGAACGCGCATTCAAACGCAGGCGAACGCAGGGGTATCCATACGATGTCTAACTTCAGAGGAAATCCCGAAATGAAAAAGCTGCTTTCCACCATTGCTGTCGTATTTGCCATGACAGCTGTTCAGGCGTCCGCCCAGGATGTCGCCGAGATGAGTGATCTCGAATTCGCCCATATCGCCTATACGGCCGATAATATCGACATTCGTTATGCGCATCTTGCCCTGGTGCTGTCGGACAATCCTGACATTCATGAGTTCGCCAATACAATGATCCGCGATCATACAGCCGTCAACGAAGCGGCGCTTGCCCTGCTGGCCAAACTGGGTGCAACAGCACAGGACAACCCGGTCAGCCAGACGCTGAACGCCAATGCCGAAGAAATCATCGACGGTTTTGTGAAGTTGCGCGGAGCAGAATTTGACGCAGCCTATGCGGCCAACGAACTGGCCTATCATCAGGCTGTGAATGAACTCGTCGAAGACACCATGATCCCGAACATAGACAACGACGAGGTCCGGGCCCTTTTCGTGCAGGGTCTGGAAATCTTCAGAGCGCATGAGCACCACGCCGAAATGATGGTCAAGGCGCTTCAGTGACGACGCGCCGCTTGAAACGCCGGAGCGTGATTGCCGGAACGGTTGCAACAGCTGCTGTTCCGGGTCTCCTGCTGGCAGAAACCGGAAAGGTGCACGACATCGCTGTCAGATCGTTTGCGTTTCTTCCGGAACTCGTTCAGGTCCGGTTCGGCGATGTGATCCGATGGACCAACAATGACATTGCGCCCCACACGGCCACGGCCGATGACTCCGGGTGGGATACCGGCACTCTGGCTAAAGATGCCGCTGCCGAGGTACAGGTGACTGCAGGTATGGAAACAACCTATTTCTGCGCGTTTCACCCGCATATGAAGGGCCGGATAGAGATTATCGACTAGTGGGCGAACAGAAGTGCAGGTCTGGTCAGGACGATCAAGCGTCGGCGCACAGTGGCGCCTGCCGGTTCCGACGCGGTTAAACACCGCTGCGGGGCCGTCCGGAACGGGATGATGAACGGGAGAAGTGACAGTGGCGGACCCTAGAGGATTCGAACCTCTGGCCTCTGCCTTCGGAGGGCAGCGCTCTATCCAGCTGAGCTAAGGGTCCACTTGCCTGCGGTATAGACGCGCCTGCGCGCGCCTGCAATTGCAAAAAACGCTGCCGCGTCAGGCAAAAAGATCATGCGCCAGCTCAAGGGCATCAACCAGCACATCGACCTCGGCCTTTGTGTTGTAAAGCCCGAAGGACGCGCGGCAGGTGGCCGGGACGCCCATATGCTCCATCAAAGGCCCGACACAGTGCTGTCCGGCCCGGACCGCGACACCCTTTTTGTCCAGAATGGTCGAGATGTCATGCGCATGTGCGGCGCCATCGAGGGTGAAACTGAAAATGGCTCCTTTGTCCGGTGTCGTACCCTGGACCTGAAGCCAGTTCAGCCCACCCAGACGTTCGACCGTATAGTCGCGCAGCTGGTCCTCATGTGCCGCGATGTTTTCCATGCCGAGGGACATCATATAGTCCAGCGCCACACCAAGGCCGATCGTCTGGACAATGCCCGGTGTACCGGCCTCAAACTTCATGGGCGGATCATTGTAGGTTACAGCGTCCTTGCTGACTTCACGGATCATGTCACCGCCGCCAATAAAGGGTCGCATTTCCTTCATCCGGTCCGTCCTGACGTAAATCGCGCCCGACCCGGAGGGGCCGTAGAGTTTGTGACCTGTGATGGCATAGAAATCGCATCCGATGTCCTGAACATCCACAGGCTGATGAACGGCGGCCTGACTGCCATCGACCAGCACGGCCACACCGCGTTCGTGTGCTGCCCGCGTGATGGTCTTCACATCAACACGGGTCCCAAGCACATTGGAAAGATGTGTGATGGCCACCAGCTTTGTTCTTGGCCCGATGGCATCGATAACGGCCTGCGGATCAAGTGCGCCGGTGCTGTCCACATCGACCCATTTCAGCACGACGCCCATGCGTTCGCGCAGAAAATGCCATGGTACGATATTCGCGTGGTGCTCCATCACGCTGAGCAGGATTTCGTCACCCGCTTCCATCCGGGGCATTGCCCAGGAATAGGCAACCATGTTGATGCCTTCGGTCGTGCCGGAGTTCAGCACGATCTCGTCTTCGGAACCGGCATTGAGGAACCGCGCGATGACGCCGCGCACACTTTCGTATTTGTCGGTCGCCAGGTTCGACAGAAAGTGCAGACCGCGGTGCACATTGGCGTATTCATTTGTATAGGCGTTGGTCACAGCATCAATCACCACCTGCGGTTTCTGGGCGGAGGCACCATTGTCCAGATAGACCAGTGGTTTGCCATTCACTTCGCGTGACAGGATCGGGAAGTCGCCTCGGATTTTTTCGACATCATACATTTGCGGGCACCCCCATGGCGGAAACGCCGATCAGCGACAGAATGAGCGAGAGACCCAGCACCATGCCGGCCGATCCGGCGACCAGGACACCGACGGCATGCCAGATCGAATTGAGTTTCAGGCCGATGTTCAGAAAGTTCAGAAAAATCCATAGCGTCGCAATGCCTACGAACAGCAGAAACAGCGTCGCGATCGCGGGCGCCAGAAGGAGCATCACGATGATCACACCCTGTGCGGCCGTGCGCAGGACCTGCAGCCAGATCAGCAGTTGCAGAAGGTCGCCCATATCATCGCTGCCGCCAAGCATCCGGCCGGTCCAGTACAGGGCATGGACCATTACAACGAAGCCACCCGCAACCAGGGTGAAATAGCCAAAGGGGCTGGTCACAATGGATGCCAGAGGCTCTGGCACGGGCAACAGAAGGTGGGAGGCGTAGGACAGGATTGTGTTCGCCACTGAAATGAGCGCCACAGCGATCCAGAGTGCCTGCCGGGGCAGCCTTGTGCTGAGGATGATACCGGCGGCTTCACCGGGGTCGCGCAGCGTCAGAAGTGCCAGTGCGGGCCAGGTATTGGTCTGCGTCATACGGCGCCTTTCTCTGCGGCCAGCATGCCGCCGATCCAGAACCAGGCAAAAACCGATATCCATGCAAGCCCAACAAGCTGCAGCTCGAGCCCCGGACCGATGAACCCCGCGACAAGACCATTCAGCAGGACCAGCGGCGAAGAGGCCAGCAAGGCCCAGAAGAGCGCGATCCGCGCACTGTACCATGTGCCCCTGCCCCGCATGAGTTTCGCCACGATATGGCTGAGTGCGGCCACACAATAGAGCATGAGCGGCGCGACAAAGACCCATGCCATGAGCGATGCGCCCATCAGCATATTGAGTTCCTGACCGGTCAGATGCGCCTCGCGTGCGAGGCGCGGAAGCTGCGCCAGAAACATCAGTACACAGCCCGCCATCAGATAGGCAAGTGCGCGGTCTTCACGGTGCCCGGCAGCCAGAAGCCGCCGGACGACCCGGCCAGGTCCGCGGTATGTGGCCGGAATGTCCCGAGTGACTGGCATCAGCTGCGGTGCCGTTCCAGCCAGCCGCTCAGGCGCGCGTTTATCTCGTCGCGCAGGGCCTCATCTTCGATTTCCTCTACGGCCTCGGCCAGAAAAGCGAGCGTCAGCAGGTCTGTTGCCGGGCCTTCCGGCACCCCGCGCGAGCGCAGGTAGAACAGCGCCTCTTCGTCTATCGCGCCAGAGGTGGAGCCGTGCGAACAGGCCACATCATCGGCATAGATTTCCAGTTCTGGTTTGGCCAGGAACTGACTGTCCTCATCCAGCAGCAGCGACTGGCTGATCTGGTAGCCGTCGGTTTTCTGCGCGCCGGGCTGCACCAGGATCTTGCCCTGAAACACACCTGTGGCACCATTGCGCAGCACTTTCTTAAATACCTGGCGGCTTTCACAGTTTACCGCATCATGGGTGATGAACACCGTGTCATCGTGATGGAAATCACCGTCACCGACACAGGCGCCGGCCACATGAGCCACCGCGTCATCGCCTGTCAGTTCCAGCACACATTCGTTACGCGTCAGCACCCCGTTGGCCGTGAGTGTGAAAGACTTGAAAATGCTTTCCGCACCCAGCCGGGCAAAGATATGCGTGGCCGCGCGGCGCTCGTGATCGCGCCCCTGAGCACGGACGTGGTGGAACGTGCCCGTATCGGCAATATCGACTTCCATGACCTTGTTGAACCGTGCCGCCGCGGGTCCGTTCTCCAGAACCGTGATCTCGGCCCCGGCATCCACGCGGATGACGTGGTGCAGCATGGCATCCGATGTCTCGGACTGGTGCCGGTAGGTCAGGTTTACCGGTTTTGCCGCCTTGCCGGTGACGTGGATCAGCACGCCATCAGGGGCAAAGGCGGTGTTGAGGGCCGCCAGTGGACGTTCCACCGGTTTCTGGCCGTTCGCCTCGAGCACCCCGTAGAGGTCGCGCGCCCAGTGAATGTCTGCGGAGGCTTCGGCAAGACGCTCAATGCTGACACCGGCCAGCGTCAGATCGTCAGAGGCCTCTGCATCAAAAACACCATCCACAAAGACGATATTCAGACGATCGATCCCGTCAAACAACGGCGCCTCGTCGGAATGATCAAACAGGGCTGCGGGCACCGGATCGGCCTGCACCAGCGTATCGGGGCGGGTATATTTCCAGTACTCATCACGACGCTCTGGCAGACCCATCGCGGTCACACGGGCCAGGGCATCGCGGCGCGCGGCCTCAGACCAGCCGCCCTGCGGCATGTCCAGCCCGGCAAGGCGCGCCTCTGTCGCGCTTTGTTTCAGTGCTGCCTCAGCCATTACGCCACCTCAGAGAGGATGCCGGCATAGCCGTTGTTTTCGACTTCCAGCGCCAGCTCGGGGCCACCGGTTTTCACGATGCGGCCATCCGCCATGATATGCACAACATCGGGTTTGATGTGATCCAGCAGACGCTGATAGTGCGTGATCACCAGAAAGCCGCGCCCCTCAGAGCGCAGGGCATTCACACCCTCGGCCACCAGCTTCATCGCATCCACGTCGAGGCCGGAGTCGGTCTCATCCAGAATGCACATCTTAGGCTCGAGCATCGCCATCTGCAGGATTTCATTGCGCTTTTTCTCACCACCCGAAAAGCCGACATTGACCGGACGTTTCAGCATATCCGCGTCGATCTTCAGCTCTTTGGCGCGGGCGCGCACGACCTTCAGGAACTCTGCGGCGGACATTTCCTCTTCGCCGCGCGCCTTGCGCTGCGCGTTCACGGCCGTACGCAGGAAGGTCATGTTGCCCACACCGGGGATTTCCACCGGGTACTGGAACGCGAGAAACAGACCCGCTGCCGCGCGCTCTTCGGGTTCCATCTCCAGGACATCCTCGCCCTCAAGCGTGGCCTCACCGCCGGTGACCTCATACCCGTCCTTTCCGGACAGCACATAAGACAGCGTGGATTTACCCGAGCCGTTCGGACCCATGATCGCATGGACCTTGCCGGCCTCGATCTCCAGATCGACGCCTTTAAGGATCTGCTTGTCCTCTTCTTCCAGTTTCACGGCGAGGTTTTTGATGCTCAGCATGTCGTGTTCCTTTGTGTGCCTGCGGTCAGGCGTTTCATTTCAGTGCCTTGCGGCATGTTCTTAAAGTTCATTCAATTGTGACGGCGGTGCCCGAGACGGAGACCATCAGCATACTGTCCCCGATCACCTCGTAATCCAGATCGATGCCGACAACGGCGTTTGCGCCCGCGGCCCGCGCGCGGTCCTCAATCTCGGCCATCGCCTCGTCGCGCGCGTCCTTCAGTTTACCCTCATAAGCACCGGAGCGCCCGCCGATCACATCCGTGACGCTGGCGAAAAAGTCGCGCACGATATTAGCACCCATGATCGCCTCACCCACGACAATGCCGTGATAGGCGGTGATGCGGCGCCCTTCGATGGTGTTTGTGGTGGTGAGGATCATTTGCTTGCTCTCAGATGTTTGGAAACCGTCAGATATCTTTTCTCTGCTGTTACCGCACGAAGATGAAAGGGTAACGCCAGAACAATTGCAGGGAAGACCGCGAAGAAAAGTATTTCGGGCGTTAGTAAACGCCAGCTCAGAAACGCTTCCGCGACCATCAAAACCACGATTGCGATGAGAGGTATGGCCGCAATTCCACGTTGCTGTTGTCTTCTTCTGAGCAACAAACGTGCCCTCCCCAATTCATGTTTTGCGTCAGTTGTCATTGCGCACGACCGGTATCAACTCAGGGTTTAACCGACCGACCCTTCTAACGAAATCGCCACCAGTTGCTGCGCTTCCATGGCGAACTCCATCGGCAGCGCCTGCAGCACGTCCTTGCAGAAGCCGTTGACCACGAGCGCCACGGCCTCTTCCTCATCCATCCCGCGCGAGCGACAATAGAACAGCTGATCATCGTCCACTTTCGACGTCGTCGCCTCATGCTCGACACGGCTCGAGTTGTTCTTGACCTCAATGTAGGGCACCGTATGCGCGCCGCATTTGTCACCGATCAGCAGACTGTCGCACTGAGTATAGTTCCGGCCCTCTTTGGCTTTGGGGTGCATCGAGACCAGCCCGCGATAGGTGTTCTGCGCCTTGCCCGCGCTGATCCCCTTCGAGACGATCCGCGATTTCGTGCGCTTGCCCAGGTGCACCATCTTGGTGCCGGTGTCCGCCTGCTGCATGTTGTTGGCAATCGCGATGGAATAGAACTCACCCTGGCTGTCATCGCCCCGCAGAATGCACGACGGGTATTTCCACGTGACCGCCGAGCCGGTCTCAACCTGCGTCCACATCACCTTGGCCCGGTCGCCCCGGCAATCGGCGCGTTTGGTCACAAAGTTATAGATGCCGCCCTTGCCGTTCTCGTCACCCGGATACCAGTTCTGCACGGTGGAATATTTCACCTCTGCATCTTCCTCGACGATGATCTCGACCACGGCCGCGTGCAGCTGTGCGATATCCCGCTGGGGGGCCGTGCAGCCTTCGAGATAGGACACATACGAGCCCTTGTCGGCAATGATCAGCGTGCGTTCAAACTGGCCTGTGTTTTCCGCATTGATCCGGAAATAGGTCGACAGCTCCATCGGGCAGCGCACCCCCGGCGGCACATAAACAAACGAGCCATCCGAGAAAACGGCCGAATTCAGCGTCGCATAGTAGTTGTCCGAGACCGGCACGACGGTCCCGAGGTACTTCTTCACCAACTCCGGATGCTCTTTGATCGCCTCGGAGATCGAGCAGAAAATCACGCCCGCCTTCTTCAGCTCATCCTGAAAGGTCGTGCCGACAGAGACGGAATCAAACACCGCATCCACGGCCACTTTGCGCGGCGCGTCACCCAGTTCCTCTGCGCCTTCGACACCGGCGAGGATCATCTGCTCTTTCAGCGGAATGCCCAGTTTCTTGTAGGTTTCCAGCAGTTTGGGGTCCACCTCATCCAGCGATTTGGGCTTCACTTCCATCGATTTCGGACGCGCATAGTAATACTGGTCCTGGAAATCGATCTCCGGGTAATCCACCATCGCCCATTTGGGCTCTTTCTTCTGCAGCCAGCGCTCATAGGCGGCCAGACGCCATTCCAGCATCCATTCCGGCTCTTCGTTCTTCTCCGAGATCAGACGCACAATATCGGTGCTCAGACCCTTGGGCGCGTACTCCATCTCGATGTCAGTGGACCAGCCGTATTTATATTTGCCGCCAACCTCGCGCACCGCGTCGACCGTTTCCTGATCGACACCTTCTTTGACCTGCATTTCACCTGCGTCGGGATTGTCCAGTGCTGCCATCTCGTCCTCCGGTCTCACGCCGCTCGGGCGCGGAATTTCTTTTCCTGTTTCAGCCATGCATCGGCGAACCGCAGCACGTCTTCTTCTGTGGTCTCCAGCCCCAGCGATACGCGGATCGCAGAACCGGCTGTCTCGTCATCGTATCCCATCGCCCTCAGCACCTTGCTGGCGCGCACCTTGCCGCTGGAACAGGCCGATCCTGCGCTGATCGCAAATCCGGCCAGATCCATCTGAATGACCTGGGCCTCGCCCTTCCAGCCCGGGGTCGCAAAGCAGCTCGTGTTGGGAAGGCGTTCCACCTCTTTCCCGACAAAAATAGTTTCCTTTGCACCAGCTGCAAGAGTGTTCTCTAGAATCTTTCTAAGTTTTTCGACCCGATCCCAGCGCCCGCCTGCAACATCGCGCGCCGCAGCTTCCGCAGCGGCCCCGAAACCTGCAATCCCGATGACATTTTCTGTGCCCGACCGACGGCCCATTTCCTGGCCGCCTCCCCGAAGGATTGCCTCCGGATCATCAGAGGTAAAGTTGATCAGCGCACCCATTCCTTTTGGTCCGCCGATTTTATGCGCAGACAGGATCATATAGGACGGCCGCTGATCGCCATGATATGTCACCGGCATTTTGCCCGCCAGCTGTGTGATGTCGCAAACCACAGAATACGGTACCGTTCCCGCCCGGAAAGCGTTGACGTAACTGTCCGGTACGACCGTCCTGTTCACCGCAAGACATCCCGTTTCACTATTGGCAGCCGACGCGGCAAGCAACGCAACCGGCCCTCTGTCCGATGACCATTCATGCCCGGCCAAACCCACAAGCCAGCTCTGAAACGCCGTAATGCCAGCCGCTGACAACCGACCTTCTGCGCCCTGCAGCGCAGGCAGATCCGCTTCGCTCCAGACGCGCAGACAATCGTGCTCTGTAGGCAGTGCGGCAAACACCCCACCATGCCGCGCCTTCTGCGCCACCGCCAGGGCGGCAGCTTCGGTGGCGCTGCCCGTGAAAATAACCTGCGTAGGTGTGCACCCCACCAGGGCCGCTACCTGAGCGCGCGCCCGCTCCACCAGGCCCTTCGCGGCCCGCCCCTCTGCATGCACCGATGACGGGTTGCCCATAACATCCATCGCCGCGACCATCGCCGCGCGCGCTTCAGGACGCAGCGGCGCTGTCGCATTGTGATCTAGATAAACGCGCCCCTTCACCCTTCACCCTTCCCAAAATACTCAAAAGCGCAGCGCCGGCAGCACTCAGCACACCTGCAGCGGCGCGGCCAATGAACCGCCGCCCGCGTCATTCGTCCACAACCGCAAAGAGGTTCGGTACCGCGGGACAGGGTGCCAGCTCATTTTCAATCACATCTGACAGGCGGGTCTGATGCAGAAACACATAGACGTGGGCGCTCAGGCTTTCCCAGAGCCGGTTGGTCAGAGACTGCGCGCGGCTGCCTGATGCGCCGCCCGATACACCGGCCCCTTTGTGCATCGCATCGACGGTTTCATCCACCGCAGAGAGTATGTCCACGACCCGGATGTCCGATGCACTCCGCGCAAGGCGGTATCCACCGCCGGGTCCGCGTACGGACGCAACCAGTTCGGCCCGGCGCAGTTTCACAAACAGCTGTTCCAGATATGGCAGCGAAATCGACTGCCGCTCGGCGATGTCGCCCAAAGGTACCAGTTTGTCTGCGGGCTGCAGGGCAATATCCGCCAGTGCGACCATCGCGTAGCGCCCTTTTGTCGAAAGCTTCACCTGTAACCCTCCGCAATCCGGCATTTGCACCGCCATCTGATTGACGCGCTGCGATAAAATGCCTAAATCCGATACGAACCCGCCGCCAAGCGCCGGGGAAAAAGATTAGAACCGTTCTAAGGTGCCTGAGCGAATTCGTCAAGAATTGGCGTGACACCGGAACCCCATTGCAGGGATACACATGCCCGAGGTCATCTTTCCCGGACCCGAAGGCCGTCTTGAAGGCCGTTATCACCCCCAGAAAGAGCGCGACGCACCGATTGCAATCATTCTGCATCCGCACCCCCAGTTCGGCGGTACGATGAACCATGTGATTGTGCACCGGATGCACTATGCTTTCTATAACATGGGGTTCACTGTGCTGAGGTTCAATTTCCGCGGTGTGGGGCGCAGCCAGGGTGAATACGATCAGGGCATCGGCGAGCTTTCAGACGCGGCCTCCGCGCTCGACTACCTGCAGTCGATGAACAACAACTCCAAGCACTGCTGGGTTGCCGGGTTCTCTTTCGGCGCCTGGATCGGCATGCAGCTGCTCATGCGCAGGCCCGAGATTACGGGTTTTATTTCTGTCGCACCGCCCGCCAACATGTATGACTTTTCGTTCCTGGCCCCCTGCCCGGCGTCCGGCCTCATTATCAACGGTACAGCCGACCGCGTTGCGCCCCCCTCGGACACAGAGGCGCTCGTCGCCAAGCTGCACGAGCAGAAGGGCATTACGATCACGCATGAGCAGATCGAGGGCGCCGGTCACTTTTTTGAGGAACCGCATCAGGAAACCCTGATCGACACGACAACGGCCTACGTCAAGCGGCGTCTGACCGAAACCTCAAGGTAGGCCCATGGGAATTGTCGAGGATGTCGCGGATGAGCTTGCTGTTGAGAGCCTGAAGATCATCAATGCCACCGGAGACGACGCGTTCGTGAACCGGATCGCGGAAACCATCGGTGGCTCGTCGCAGACAATGGAAGAAGCCTATCTGACAGCGGTGCGGGTGCGCCGCGCGGAACAGCGGGCGCGCGAACTGTTGCAAAAGCTCAAGGACGACATGGCCCGGAGCCTGCCCACGCCGGATGACAACTGACCGGCTGGATGCACAGATCGCGTTTCTGTCCGAGGCCGACCGGCTGAAATCAGTCCTGCGCGCCTCCCGGCTGCACGATAATTCGCGTTTCGAGAATTCGGCCGAGCATTCGTGGCATGTAATGCTTTATGCACTTGTGCTGGCAGATCAGGCCGGTCCGGACGTACGCACAGACCGCGTACTGCGTATGTTGCTGCTGCACGACATCGTAGAAATCGATGCGGGTGACAATCCCATTCACGGCACATTTGATCCTGCGGAAATGGAAGCTCGGGAACAGGCAGCCGCGGACCGGCTGTTTGGCCTTCTTCCCGCAGACCAGGCGGCAGAGTTCAGGGCACTCTGGGATGAATTCGAGGCGGCGGAAACGCCTGATGCGGTTTTTGCCAAATCGGTAGACCGTGTGCAGACGCCCATCGGCAACCTGGCAAATGGTGGCGGGTCATGGAAGGACTACGGCGTCACCTTTGAGCAGCTCGACAAGCGCGTCGGCGTTCCGGTCCGTCGCGGCGCTCCTGGTCTGTGGGCCTGGCTGCTGCCAAAACTGCGCGGATTTTTCGGACCCTGACAGTTATTCTCTGTCCTGTCGGTTGCATACGTTTAAAAAACTGCACGGTATACACTGGTATACCGGTTCTAAACCAGGCGTTTCTGCGCTACACCCCGCCACAGGCCGATTCACGCAACGCACAGGAGCGCACATGACCAGGATCAAGGTGGACAACCCCCTCGTCGAACTCGACGGCGACGAAATGACCCGCATCATCTGGGATTTCATCAAGAAAAAACTCATCCTGCCGTATCTCGATATTGATCTGAAATACTATGATCTGGGTATCGAGGCCCGTGATGAAACCAACGACCAGATTACCATAGATGCAGCCCATGCCATCAAGGAACACGGCGTCGGCGTGAAATGCGCGACGATTACGCCGGATGAGGCACGGGTCGAGGAATTCGGCCTCAAGGAGATGTGGCGGTCCCCCAACGGCACGATCCGTAACATCCTCGGCGGGGTGATCTTCCGTCAGCCGATCATCTGCAAAAACGTGCCGCGTCTTGTGCCGGGCTGGACCAGGCCCATCGTGGTCGGCCGCCATGCGTTCGGAGACCAGTATCGTGCCACCGACTTCAAATTTCCCGGCAAAGGCAAACTGACCATCAGATTTGTCGGTGAAGACGGCACCGAGATCGAAAAAGAGGTCTTTGACGCACCGGGCGCCGGTGTGACCATGGCCATGTACAACCTGGACCAGTCGATCATCGATTTTGCGCGCGCCTCCATGAACTATGGTCTTTCGCTCGGCTGGCCGGTGTATCTGTCAACCAAGAACACGATCCTCAAGCAATACGACGGACGCTTTCTCGAACTGTTCCAGCACATCTACGAGACAGAATTCGAAGAAAAATTCAAAGCCGCCGGCATCACTTATGAACATCGCCTGATCGATGACATGGTCGCCTGCGCGATGAAATGGAACGGTGGCTATGTCTGGGCCTGCAAAAACTACGACGGCGACGTGCAGTCTGACACCGTGGCACAGGGTTTTGGCTCTCTGGGTCTCATGACGTCAGTCCTGATGACGCCTGATGGCCAGACGGTCGAGGCCGAAGCGGCGCACGGCACCGTCACGCGCCATTACCGCCAGCACCAGAAGGGCGAAGAGACCTCGACCAATTCTATTGCCTCCATCTACGCATGGACGGGTGGTCTCAGGCACCGCGCCAAACTGGATGACAACGCGCCGCTGCTGAACTTTGCAGAAACTCTGGAAAAGGTCATCGTGGACACCGTTGAGAGCGGGTTTATGACAAAGGATCTGGCGCTGCTGGTCGGACCGGATCAGAGCTGGCTGACGACAATGGGCTTTCTTGAGAAAATCGACGAGAATCTCAACAAAGCGCTTGCTGGATAAAACGGTCAGAATTCTGAAGCCAGGGCCATTCCCAACCGGAATGGCCCGGATCAGCGTCGGTCGCTGCGATAGCGGATACGGGATGCGCGCGCCTGTCGGATGCGGCTCAGAGTGCGCCGGGATGCCGGGCGGCGCGCGGCATTAAACGTGCCCAGCATAGCGACGCTGACAAGAAGCATCTGCGCTGACGCCGGCACCGGTACCTTGCGCAGCCGATCGGAAGTTTCTGTCGATACAGGATTCCACGCCAGCGACGCGACCGGGCCAACCGTCTGCCAGCGGTGCGACAAAGCCGGTCCCGGTTTTCTCAGTGAGGAGAGAATGCCCGGCGCACGCAAAGCCATTGGCGTCGAAACCGAAAACAACGCCGCTTTTTCCAGCTGCAGCGGCAGATCACCGCCGGGAACATGCTTTGCATGGTGAAACAGAGTGCTGCGCGGGACAAGTTTCTCATCCGGTGAATACAACCCGACCCCCGCCATGTGCCCGGTCGAGGCAGAAAACATTGCATGGGGAGCTGCAGATAAGGGCGGGGCCAGACAGACCACAGCCAGAGCTGATAACAGATGTCGCAAAGGGCACTCCAGTCTTCCAAGAGAATCGAAAAGACCCTGGACGCCCCCCGGTTTACAAACCTTTAAATTAACGCAGATTAAACTCGAATTTTATCTGTTAACCTGTTGTTATTATTAACCTCTGTTGTGAGTTCTGTTGTGCAGGTCCGCGACGATACGGCTGGCTGTCTTTTCAAAGAGACAGGGAACCACGGCATGCACCAGTGCAGCTGTTGCTGCGACGAACAGCAACCCCGCGAAACGTCCGGCAAACAGCATGTGCTGAAAAAACGTTTCGTCCACTTTTGCCGGATGGGCGAGAAAAATGCGCTGAATCATCTGTACCTCCTCAGGTTTCGCAGAGAGTACCGGACAGGACAGGAGAGTTTTTCCCAATTATCACCAGATTTCCTTTGATCGTGGGAAAAACGTACCCGATACTGCCCGTTATGGTGAAACTTGATGATTCAGACCGACGGATACTGACCGAATTGCAGCGTGACGCCTCTCTGTCTCTGGAGGCTCTGGGAGAGCGGGTGTCGATGAGTCGTAACGCCTGCTGGCGGCGCATCCGGGCTCTTGAGGAGGCCGGCGTAATTACTGGCCGGGTTACGCTTCTGGATCCTGCGCAAATCGGTCAGGGACTGATGGTGTTCATCCAGATCCGCACCAGCGAACACGCACCTGAATGGCTCGACCGTTTTCGCACCGCCACGCGTGCCATGCCCGAGATCCTCGGAGTGTACCGGATGAGTGGCGACCTCGACTATCTGATCCGCGCACGGGTGGCGGATATGGCGGGGTATGATGCGCTCTATCAGCGTCTGATCCGCAAAGTTCCCCTCGCGGATGTCTCTGCGAGCTTTGTCATGGAACAGATCAAGGACACGCATCAGTTGCCGCTGTGATACCTCGGAGCGGGCGCAGGATGGCCGGTTGTCGGGCACCTGCCATCATGTCACGGGCTGCAGGCACGGTTTTCACTGGCATTCCGCCCGGTCTCGCGGTATGCGCCCGTCAAACGCGCCAAAGCTGCGCTTCCTCCCGGTTTAAAGGCTGTTCTTATGGACCTGCGAAACATCGCAATCATCGCTCACGTTGACCACGGCAAAACAACGCTGGTGGACGAATTGCTTAAACAATCCGGTACCTACCGGGAAAACCAGGCCACGACCGAACGGGCGATGGACAGCAATGATCTGGAGCGCGAACGCGGGATCACAATCCTTGCCAAGGCCACGTCGGTCGAATGGAAAGGCACGCGGATCAATATCGTGGACACGCCGGGCCACGCCGACTTCGGCGGCGAGGTTGAGCGGATTCTGAGCATGGTCGACGGCGTGGTGCTGCTGGTTGATGCGGCCGAAGGGCCGATGCCGCAGACCAAGTTTGTGACCTCAAAAGCGCTGGCACTCGGTCTGCGCCCGATCGTGGTGCTCAACAAGGTCGACAAGCCGGATGCAGAACCTGACCGCGCGCTGGACGAGTGCTTTGATCTCTTTGCCAATCTCGGTGCTGATGATAACCAGCTCGACTTCCCCGCAATGTACGCCTCCGGCCGCTCCGGCTGGGCCGATATGGAGCTTGACGGGCCGCGCGCCGACCTCTCGGCGCTTTTTGATCTGATTGTCGAGCATGTCCCGGCGCCTGCGCAGCTGACCAAACGGGATGAACCTTTCCGTATGCTGGCCACAACACTGGGCGCAGACCCGTTTATCGGGCGCATTCTGACCGGTCGCGTCGAAGCGGGAACGCTCAAAGCCGGAGAGACGGTCAAAGCGCTGAGCCGCGATGGTACGCAGATCGAATCCTTCCGCGTCACCAAAGTCCTGGCCTTCCGTGGTCTGAACCAGCAGCCGATTGATCTGGCCGAAGCCGGCGACATCGTCAGCCTGGCCGGTATGTCCAAAGCAACCGTGGCCGACAGCATCGTTGCCCCACAGGTAACCGAGGCCCTGCCCGCCCAGCCGATTGATCCGCCGACCATCACCGTGACCTTTGGGATCAACGACAGCCCGCTGGCCGGTCGTGATGGCAAAAAGGTACAATCGCGGGTGATCCGCGAGCGCCTGATGAAAGAAGCCGAGTCCAATGTCGCGATCCGCATCAGCGACACACCCGGTGGCGAGGCTTTTGAGGTTGCCGGTCGCGGCGAACTGCAGATGGGTGTTCTGATTGAAAATATGCGGCGTGAAGGCTTTGAGCTGAGTATTTCGCGCCCGCAGGTCCTGTTTCAGGACATCGACGGCGTTAGACACGAGCCGATTGAAGAAGCGACAATTGACGTCGACGATGAGTACTCGGGTGCAGTGATCGAAAAGATCACTGGCACACGGCGCGGAGAACTGGTCGAGATGAAACCTGCCGGTGCCGGAAAGACACGGATCGTGGCGCATGTGCCGTCACGCGGCCTGATCGGGTATCACGGAGAATTTCTCACGGACACCCGCGGCACCGGTGTGCTGAACCGGGTTTTCCACGGCTGGGCCCCGCACAAGGGACCAATCCCGGGCCGTCGGGCGGGTGTGCTGATCTCGATGGAAAACGGGACGTCGGTTGCCTACGCGCTGTGGAACCTCGAAGAACGCGGGAAAATGATGATCGGCGCGCAGGCGGATGTCTATACGGGCATGATCATCGGCGAGCACAGCCGGGAAAACGATCTGGAAGTGAACCCGCTCAAGGGCAAGAAGCTGACAAACGTCCGGGCCTCCGGCACCGATGAAGCCGTCCGCCTGACCACGCCGATCACGCTGAGCCTCGAAGAGGCCATCGCCTATATCGATGACGATGAGCTGGTAGAGGTGACCCCGAATGCAATCCGTCTGCGCAAACGCTATCTGGACCCGCATGAGCGCAAGCGGATGGCGCGCGCCAGCTGACGCCCCGGGAGCTTACTGCTTCCGCAGCCACAGGGTTTTTTGCGATCAGAAGAAAAGAGCGTGTTATTCGCTGGTCTCGATGATCATCAGCTCGCGTTCGGATGCGTCGCGTGCATGATTCAATGCTCGCTGATAAACATCTGAATTATAGCATTTTTCCGCTGTTTCGACATCGGGAAACCGCGCGACCACATTGCGCGGACGCGCCTGCCCCTCAAGCTGGACAAACCGGCCCCCGCGCGCAATGAAATGGCCGCCGTGGGCTGCGATGGCCTCGGTCGCGAGTGCTGCGTATTTGGCATAGGCCTCATCATCCGTGACGGTGACATGTGCAATCCAGAGTGCGCCCATCGTTATTTTCCTCCGATCAGAGTTTCCACCGCGGCAATTGCAGCGTCAGCGTTCGCAACATCTCGTGCGCCGCCCTGTGCCATATCCGGCCGTCCACCACCGCCTTTTCCGCCGAGTTCCGCAACCGCGGTCCGGACGATGTCGACAGCAGACAGAGAGCCGGTCAGATCAGCGGTAACACCGGCAGCCACCGCAGCCTTACCATCTGCATCCGCAATCAGCAGGACCGCGCCGCTGCCAAGTTTTTCCTTGAACTGATCGACAAGCGCCGGAAGATCCCGACCCGTTACGCCAGACAGCACCTGCGCCATCAGAGGCGTGCCTCCTATGTCACGCGCTTCGGGTGTGCTGGCCCCACCACCGCCTGCCATAGCAAGCTCGCGACGCAGCTGAGCAACTTCATTGCTGAGCGCGCGACGCTCTTCGACCAGACCCCGGACACGCTCTGCAACGTCACCAGGTTGCGCCTTGAGCTCCAGTGCCACTTCTGCAAGGCGACGGTCCTGAGCACGCAGATATTCCATAGCGGCCGCACCCGTCAGGGCCTCGATCCGGCGGACACCTGCGCTGCTTGCGCTGTCACCAAGGGTTACAAATGCACCTATGTCGCCCGTCTGGCGCACATGCGTACCCCCGCAGAGCTCCAGCGAATAGGTGTTCCCATCGGTGCCCTTACCAGACCCGGTCTGCTGACCCATGGAAACAACACGGACTTCGTCGCCGTATTTTTCGCCAAAAAGCGCCTGAGCGCCCAGAGCCCGGGCGTCGTCGGGCGTCATAATTCGGGTCTCGACAGCTGCGTTCTGCCGGACATAGGCGTTCACCTCAGCCTCGACCTGCGCCAGTTCCTCAGGCGTCAGAGCCTGTGTATGGCTGAAGTCGAACCGCAGCCGGTCCGGTGCGTTGAGTGAGCCCCGCTGCGCCACGTGATCGCCAAGCGCCCCGCGCAGGGCTTCGTGCAGAAGGTGCGTGGCCGAGTGATTGGCACGGATGGCTGTTCTGCGGGCATGATCGACCTCCAGCACGGCGGCTTCTCCCGTCCGCACGGTCCCTTTGATCACCCTGCCCGTGTGCAGAAAGACGCCGGCGGTTTTGCGCGTATCGGTGATTTCCACCGAACCGCCGGGCGTTGTCAGCATCCCGCTGTCGCCGACCTGGCCACCACTTTCGGCATAAAACGGTGTCTGGTTCAGCGCGATCTGCACGGTATCGCCCTGGCTGGCGCTGTCGGTTTCTGCACCACCGGAAACGATCGCGGTGATCTGTCCTTCGGCGGACTCTGTGTCATAGCCCAGAAAATCAGTTGTGCCATGCTTGTCTGCCACGTCAAACCAGACGGTCGCATCGGCAGCCTCGCCCGAACCGGACCAGGCCGCGCGCGCCTTGGCCTTTTGCTCGGCCATTGCGGTGTCAAACCCGTCTGTGTCTACCGCCCGGCCCTGATCACGCAGAGCGTCCTGTGTCAGATCAAGCGGAAATCCAAAAGTGTCATAAAGCTTAAAGGCCGCAGCGCCCGGCAGCGCTGCATTCTCAGGCAGAGCTGAAACCTCTTCCTCCAGCAGCTTCAGACCCCGGTCAAGGGTCTGACGGAAGCGTGTTTCCTCCTGTAGCAACGTCTGCTCGATCATGCTCTGCGCATGGCTGAGCTCCGGATATGCCGCCCCCATCTGGTGTACCAAAGCCGGTACAAGCTGGTGCATCATCGGATCTTTTGCCCCCAGAAGGTGTGCATGGCGCATGGCACGTCTCATGATCCGGCGCAGCACGTAGCCACGGCCCTCGTTCGAAGGCAGTACACCTTCGGCGATCAGGAATGATGTCGACCGCAGGTGATCTGCAATCACGCGGTGGTGCGTGATAATCTCTTCGCTGGTATCCGTCGAACTGGCATGCGCAGAGGCCTCTACCAGCGCCTTCATCAGATCGGTCTCAAACACATTGTTTGTGCCCTGCAGCAGCGAGGAAATCCTTTCCAGCCCCATACCGGTATCGATCGACTGCATCGGCAGCGGTGTTGTGGAACCATCCGCAAACTGCTCGTCCTGCATGAAGACGTTGTTCCAGATCTCGATAAACCGGTCACCATCTTCTTCAGGTGATCCAGGAGGGCCACCCCAGATGTGATCACCATGGTCGTAGAATATCTCAGTGCACGGACCACAGGGGCCGGTCGGCCCCATACGCCAGAAGTTGTCGTCTGTGGCGATGCGGATGATCCGGTCATCGCTCAGACCGGCCACCTTTTTCCACAGATCCGCGGCCTCATCATCAGTGTGATAGACCGTGACAAGCAGCTTTTCCTTCGGAATATCCAGCTCTCTGGTCAGAACCTCCCAGGCAAAGGGAATGGCCGCTTCCTTGAAGTAATCGCCAAAGCTGAAATTGCCCAGCATCTCGAAAAAAGTCAGATGGCGGGCCGTCATACCCACATTGTCGAGGTCGTTGTGTTTGCCACCCGCGCGCACACATTTCTGGCTGGTCGTGGCGCGGGAATAGTCCCGCGTCTCGACGCCGGTGAACATATTCTTGAACTGCACCATGCCCGAGTTGGTAAACATCAGCGTCGGATCGTTCCGCGGTACCAGCGGGCTTGACGGCACGACCTCATGCCCCTGCTTGCCGAAATACGACAAAAAGGTGGACCGGATATCATTAAGCGTCTGCATGGGCTGCGGCCTTTGTACGTAAATGCGTTGCCGACCAGATAACCCTCTACCGGGCGGCTGTCCACAGAGCGGGGCCTCCGGAAACAAAAAACGGGGCACAGTCTGCACTGCGCCCCGCCTGATCACGTCTGCAATGAGGTGTTATGCCTCGAGGATGTCGTCGTCTTCCTTGCGCTCGGATTCGGGCATGTCAAAATCCAGCCCGTGTGCCGCGCGGATTTTATCCTCGATCTCGAGCGCCATCTGAGTGTTTTCCCGCAGGAATGACTTGGCGTTTTCGCGCCCCTGTCCGATCCGCTCGTCGCCATAGCTGAACCAGGACCCGGACTTGTCCACGACACCGGCGGCGACACCCAGATCAAGCAGCTCGCCCATTTTGGAGATACCCTCGCCATACATGATGTCGAATTCCACCTGCTTGAAGGGAGCCGCTACCTTGTTTTTCACGACCTTGACGCGGGTGTGGTTGCCAACGACCTCATCGCGGTCCTTGAGTGCGCCAATGCGTCGGATATCGAGGCGGACGGATGAATAGAATTTAAGCGCGTTACCGCCGGTCGTTGTTTCGGGCGAGCCGAACATAACGCCGATCTTCATCCTGATCTGGTTGATGAAGATGACCATGCAGTTCGAACGGCTGATCGAGCCTGTCAGTTTACGCATCGCCTGGCTCATCAGGCGGGCCTGCACGCCGACCGAGCTGTCACCCATATCGCCTTCAAGCTCGGATTTGGGTGTCAGGGCCGCAACGGAATCCACGATGACCATGTTGACAGCACCCGAACGCACCAGTGTGTCTGTAATCTCAAGCGCCTGTTCACCGGTGTCAGGCTGGCTGATCAGCAACTCGTCAAGATCGACACCCAGTTTTTTCGCATAGGTAGGATCAAGCGCGTGTTCCGCATCGACAAAGGCGCAGACGCCGCCGGCCTTTTGCTGCTCTGCCACGCAGTGCAGTGTCAGTGTTGTTTTACCGGAGCTTTCGGGGCCGTAGATTTCAACGATCCGCCCCATCGGCAGACCACCGATACCAAGAGCAATGTCCAGTCCCAGCGATCCGGTCGAGCTTGCCGTGATGTCCTGAACAGCGCCTTCGGTGCCCAGTTTCATGATTGATCCCTTACCGAACTGACGTTCGATCTGGGCCAGGGCTGAATCCAGCGCCTTCTGTTTGTCGGCTGACTTTTTACTGTTCATGCTCAAAAGATCTGCTGTTGCCATTTTCGTTTCCTCTTAGTGTCACAGATACTGTGAAGCGGCAATCGCTGTCAGTGCCTGAAAGGTTAATGTTCTGCCTCTGTTCCTTATGAGATCAAAAGGAGAACATTTCAATCAAAATTTCTGAAAATCATTCTTTTCCAAATTGGTTAAAGGAAGGTTGAAGAGGCCGGGAAACCGTCCGGTGGCGTGCGGATTTTAATATTTGTTATTGGTTTCAGCGCTCTGGCAGGCCGGTGCGGGAGCAAGTGTCCGGGCCTTGAATTACGGGTTCTGGTTATGCGGGAAATCGCAGGTGTTCTGTGCCGGTGCGATTCTTGCAGATGGTGGATTTTCATGAGCAACGATAGATTGCAGCAGGCGGGAACGGGTCCGCCCGGGTGGGCGCCAACAGACCGGATTCGCAACACTCAGTGCAGCTGACGGTGGACCGTATCGGTCAGATCGCTGAGAGAGAACGGTTTGGGCAGAAAGACGGAATTCGGTATTTTCATCTGTGCCTCACCGAAACTGTCCTCAGCATATCCGGAGACAAAGACCACTCTTACGCCGGGTCGGTCTTTCAGCGCCTCGCGCACCCAGCTGGGTCCGTCCATTCCTGGCATGACCACGTCGGTGACAAACACATCAATATTGAGGCTCTGGTCTTCCAGTGTTTTCAGGGCGGATTCCGCTGAATCCGCCTCAAGCACTGTATACCCTCTCAGACGCAGAGCGCGACTTGCGAACGCACGTACCGGTGCCTCGTCCTCGACCAGCAGGATCACGCCATCCCCGTGCTTTCCGGCCGGTTTGTGAACCACCTCGCGCGGCGCCGGCTGCGCGCGGATTTCGCTTTCCTCCAGAACAGGAAAATAGAGGGTAAAGCAGGTACCGTTGCCCACTGTGCTGTCGACAAAAATATACCCGCCGGTCTGTTTTATAATACCGTAAGCCGTCGAAAGGCCCAGTCCCGTGCCTTCGCCGGTTTTCTTGGTGGTGAAAAAGGGCTCGAATACTTTCTGCAGCTTGTCCGGCGGAATGCCGACACCATCGTCCGACACCTTCACCGTAACGTATTCGCCCGGAGGCACACTGACACGGTCCCGTTCGAGAGGTTCCTTGAGATCGGTACACTCGGTCACAACCCGGATCTCGCCTCCCTGGGGCATTGCATCGCGTGCATTCACCACCAGGTTCATCAGCACCTGTTCCAGCTGTCGTTTGTCGGCACGGATCGGATGCAGCACGGGATCGTGGCTGAGGGTCAGTGTGACTTTCTCGCCGACAAGCCGGTTCAGCAGATGGGTCAGGTCGGACAGCGTATCGCGCATGTCCAGGGTTTCAGGCCGCAGGGTCTGTTTGCGCGAGAAGGCCAGAAGCTGACCGACAAGAGCCGCAGCCCGATTGGCATTCTGATTGATCTGCACCAGGTCGCTGAAATCCGGATCACCCTGGTCGTGCCGCAGCAAAAGCAGATCGCAATGGCCGGAAATGGCGGTAAGCAGGTTGTTGAAATCATGCGCAACACCGCCGGCCAGTTGCCCGATCGCCTGCATTTTCTGGCTCTGTACGAACTGTGCTTCGAGCGACTTCAGTTCGGTCGCATCGTTCAGAACCGCGATAAGAGCCGGTTTGCTGTCTTCTGTCACACGGTTGAGTGTGACCTGCACAAATACCTCTTTGTCGGTGCGTTTCAGCCTCAGGAATTCAGACTGTTGCGCCGCACGCCCCGCCAGTGTTTCGCGCAGCCAGTCGGTGATCGAACGGCCAAGCCCCTCCATCACGTCGCTCAGGCTCACCTGTTCTTCCAGCGCCGTGCCGATCAGCGACGCCGCCATGCGGTTATAGGCTTCGATGTCACCTTCGGGGCTCACTTTCAGCAGCGGCACCGGCAGATCCTGGAATACTGCCCAGCCGTCCCGGGCGATTGTCTCGGTACCGGGGGGCAACAGGTACAGCGCCCGTCGCCCTGCCCCGGCATCCGCTTCGGCGACAAGAACGCGCGAGGGGCCGTCTTCTGTACTGATTTCACATACAGACCCGGGAACAACCGGCAGGCTGGTGAACAGGCGATCCAGCGTCTTGACCCGTCCGCCGGCAAGCGTCCGGGCCTGTTCATTCATATAAAGAACTGCGTTGGTCCGCCCGACGAGAAGCATCGGCAGCGCCGGGCCTTCGTGTGCAGAAGACCCGGCCGGCACATCCTCGAGCCGCCAGATGTAGATATCCGTACCTGCCTGATGCACGGTCAGCCGGACGTGCCCCCGCCGTGTGACCATCGCCTCGCTGGCAGATCCTTCCAGATCCGCGCGGGTTTTCAGCCGGAATACGATCCCGGCCGGATTGGCCAGCGAAGTCTGCAGCGTGCCGGTCAGCGTCTGGTCAAGATCCTTTTCAAAGCGCCGCCGGGCCGCGTGGTTTGAAAACAGCACATCGCCCTCGGAATCTGTAACAAGTGTCGGGCTGCCATCGCGCAGAGTGAAATCCTGCAGAACGCGCAACGCATCAGCATTGCGCCGCCTGTGACGCAGAGCAATGAGCACCAGCACAATGCTCATTACCACAAGGGTCGTCGCCGCGGCATAGAGCGCCTGTCGTGCGAGCAGATCCGGTGCAGCGAGCCCGAGAACGCCCATCAGCAGCGCAATCAGAACCAGGGTGCCAAGCCGTCGTTGCGCATGCAGGGAAAAACGGGTCAGTCGTGAAGGGGATAGTGCGCTGCGCGACAATTCGGGGCTCCTGCGGATGGAATCACATCCGTATTAAGCGCAGGATGTCTTAATCATCGCTTAACCACGATTTCGGGTTACACCCGCGCAGGTTGAGTATGTATAATATGATTAACGCGTCAAGTGTGCGCTGAAGAAACCGTCGTTTTCCGCGGTGACATCAAACCGCTGTGTTGCATTACAGCGCCACTCCGGGTGCGCTGCGAGAAAACGCCCGACACTGTCCTCATTCTCAGAGGGAAGCACAGAGCAGGTAACGTAGATCAGCCAGCCGCCCGGACTGGTCAGCGCCGCGGCCTGTGCCAGTATCTGTGCCTGTGTGTCCTGCAGTTCCTGCAACCGTTCCGGTGTAAGGCTCCACTTGGCCTCTGGCGCGCGGCGCCACGACCCGCTGCCGGAACAGGGCGCATCGCACAGTACCAGATCAAAGGGAGGCTGTGATACAAGCTCCCGCTGTGTCGCCGTTTTAATCCTGACCTGCGCGCGTTCTGCGCGCGCCGGCAGGTCGCGCATGCGCCCGGGGCTGATATCATGAGCAGTAACAGTTCTGTCCGGATCAGCAGCCAGCGCAAGTGACTTGCCACCCCCGCCGGCGCAATAATCGAGGCATCGCGCAGCCGGAGGCAGTCCGGAAACAACGGCCTGTGACGCCGCATCCTGCAGCTCGACCAGCCCACCGGTATAGGCCTGCGAACCGCGCAGCCGCCGTGCTCCTTCGGTCACCAGCAATGCCCCCGGAAATCCGTTCAGCGGTCTGGTTCCGACGCCATCGGCGTCAAGCTTTACCGCCGCCTCTGCCGCGTCTGTCAGTTTCGTATTCACCCGCAGGGTGACCGGCGCGCGGTCCTGAAGGGCCCTGGCCGTGGTTTCTGCCTGTGTGCCCAGGCTGTTCCGGAAACAGATTGCGAGCCAGTCCGGCAGGTTCCAGCGCTCCGCTTCGGAACCCGGTTCTGTCCCGGCGTTCTGCTCACTCGCCGTCAGAGGGGCGGGCGCATGCCCCTCGCCTGTAAACAGAGTTTCCGGATCCACACCCTGCTCGCGCAGCAGCCCCAGCATCAGGGCGCGTCCGGTCGCACCGCCTCCCCGTGCCGCGACACTGCGACGGCGGCGCAGAACATCGAAAACATGGTCGCGCACAGCAGCCCGGTCGCCGGACCCGGCAAAACGGCTGGCACGCGCCCACCGTGTCAGTGCCTGTTCCGCCGCCTGCCCGTCCGAAATGGCATCCAGAACGGAGATCGCAGCGGCGACGCGCGCACCCGGTGTCATGCTCTGCGCGCTTTCTCAGCCATCATCCGATCCGGTAGTTCGGGCTCTCGCGCGTGATCTGTACATCATGCACATGGCTTTCCTTGAGACCCGCGCCGGTGATCTTTACGAAGTTGCAGTTTTTGCGCATTTCGTCGACGGTCGCACAACCGGTGTATCCCATCGCGGCGCGCAGCCCGCCTACAAGCTGGTGCAGCACGGCGCCCGCTGACCCTTTGTAGGCCACCTGTCCTTCGATACCTTCGGGCACAAGTTTGTCACTGGCGGCGTCTTTCTGGAAATACCTGTCCGCTGACCCGCTGGCCATGGCGCCCAGACTGCCCATGCCACGATAGCTCTTGAACGAGCGACCCTGGTAGAGAATAACCTCGCCCGGGCTTTCATCGGTGCCGGCGATCATGCTGCCCACCATCGCGCAGGATGCGCCTGCTGCAATCGCCTTGGCGAAATCGCCGGAAAACTTGATACCGCCATCGGCGATCACGGGAATGTCGCCCGCCGCGCGCGCGCAATCCATAATGGCAGTCAGCTGCGGAACGCCGACACCAGCCACCATGCGTGTCGTGCAGATAGAGCCGGGTCCGATCCCCACTTTGACCGCATCGGCCCCCGCATCAATCAGCGCCCGTGTCGCCTCTGCTGTCGCAACGTTTCCCGCGACAATCTGCACTTCATTGCTCAGCGCCTTTGCCCGGCGCACAGCTGCCGCGACCCCTTCGGAGTGACCGTGAGCCGTATCGATAACAATCATGTCGGCACCGGCATCCACAAGCGCCTCGGAACGCTCAAAGCCGGCATCGCCCACAGTCGTCGCTGCAGCCACGCGCAGACGCCCCAGATCATCCTTACAGGCTGTGGGGTTGAGAACGGCCTGTTCGGTGTCCTTCAGCGTCAGCAGACCGGTCAGCTTGCCGTCTTTGTCTGTGACCAGCAGCTTTTCGATACGCCGCGCTTTCATCAGGCTGATGGCTTCTTCCCGGTCTGCAGGTTCATGCAGAATGGCCAGATTGTCGTTTGTCATCATGACGGACACGGGCGTCGCGTCATCACTTGCAAAACGCATATCCCGGTTTGTGACGATGCCCAGCACGCGGCCCTGTTCGTCCACGACCGGAAAACCTGTGACGCGGTAGCGTTCCTGCAGTGCTTTGGCATCTGCAAGGGTCTGGTCGGCGCGCAGAGTGATCGGATTGTAAACGATGCCGCTTTCAAACCGCTTTACACGGCGGATTTCGCGGGCCTGTTCCCCGATACTCAGGTTGCGGTGAACAACACCGATCCCGCCGGCCTGAGCCATGGCAATCGCCATACGACCTTCGGTGACAGTATCCATTGCCGAGCTGAGCAGCGGAATGTTCATTGAAATGGACCGCGTCACCCGGGTGCGCGTGTCCGCCGTTGACGGCAGGACCGAGGACGCGCCCGGAACAAGCAGTACATCATCAAAGGTGAGTGCCTCGCGAATCTCCATTGTCTACCTCGCAGCTGGAGTGTTCATTTGGCAGTTTCCTATTTCACGGGGCTCGGGAAAATGAAAGGGCAAAAACCACCAAATATGGCCCCTCACCCATTGCCAAGAGCCCCATCCAGGAGGAAACTGGCTCAAAGGTTCACCAAAGGAAACAAATTGCATGGCAGGACACGGGTACGAGAGCGGCAGACTGGATCTGCCATTCGTGGGCATTTCAACCTTTGGCAAGCGTCCCTATGAGCCGGACTGGGATGCTCTCAGCGCTGATGTCGCCATTCTGGGCGCGCCCTTTGATGCGGGGACCCAGTGGCGGTCCGGCGCGCGGTTCGGACCACGCGGCGTGCGCGAAGCCTCGACGCTTTTCAGCTTTGGTCACGCCGGGGCATACGACCACGAGGACGACGCCACCTATCTGCCGGGCGACGTGCGTATCGTGGATATGGGCGACGCAGACATCGTGCATACCGACACCGAAAAGAGCCACGCGAATATCGAAACGGGCGTGCGTGCCGCCCTTGCCGCCGGCGCGCTGCCGGTTGTGATTGGCGGGGATCATTCGGTCAACATCCCCTGCATCCGTGCCTTTTCCGGCCCGGAATACACCGGTCGCCCACTGCATATTCTGCAGATCGACGCCCACCTCGATTTCGTTGATGAGCGCCACGGTGTCCGCCACGGACATGGCAACCCCATGCGCCGTGCAGCCGAACAGGAATATGTCACCGGGCTGACCCAGGTGGGGATCCGCAATGTCAGCTCGACCGCACAGGAAGGATATGCTGACGCCCGTGCGATGGGGTCCACCATAATATCTGTTCGTCAGGCGCGCGTCATGGGCACGCGTGGTGTTCTGGAACACCTGCCCGCAGACGCGGATATCTATATCACAATAGATATCGACGCCTTCTGTCCCTCTATCGCCCCGGGCACCGGCACGCCCAGCCATGGCGGGTTCCTGTATTACGAGGTACTGGAAATACTGCAGGGTGTGGCGCAGAACCACCGCGTCGCGGGTATTGATCTGGTTGAGGTTGCCCCGGATTACGACCCGACAGGTTCCACGTCTGTGCTTGCGGCACAGCTGTTGCTGAACCTGCTTGGGTTTGTATTCCACGCCCGTGCGCAGACCCCTGCAACGGCGTGATCAACCGCGGCTCATAACCTTCATGACAATTTCTGGCGGGCAATGCCGCCCAGGGTGCATTATGTGACGCAGATCAGCACTTTAGGGGCGCGCAATCCCTTAAACTGGTGACAACCGCAGCAACAGGTGACCGAAGCCATATGTCCAGCGATCCCCTCGTCGTCTTTACACCCTCTGGCAAACGGGGAAATTTTCCCGTGGGTACGCCCATTCTGACGGCGGCCCGCCAGCTGGGGGTTGATCTCGATTCCGTCTGTGGTGGTCGTGGCATATGTTCGCGCTGTCAGATCACGCCTGGTTATGGTGAATTCTCGAAACACGGTGTCACTGTCGACGCCAGCGCGCTGTCAGAATGGAACAGTGTCGAACAGCGCTACAAGGACAAACGCGGCCTGATCGACGGGCGGCGTCTGGGCTGTCAGGCGACAGTCCAGGGCAATGTGGTCATCGACGTCCCACCTGAAAGCCAGGTCCACAAACAGGTGGTGCGCAAACGTGCCGAAGTGCGGGACATTACGCTCGACCCGTCAACACGGCTTTTTTACGTGGAGGTCGCCGAGCCGGACATGCATGACCCCTCTGGTGACCTGGAGCGCCTGCGCGATGCGCTCCGGGATCAGTGGGAGCTGGAGAACATCACAGCCGACCTGCACATCCTGCAGGAAATGCAGCCCGTACTGCGTAAAGGTGGCTGGAAAGTCACTGTCGCCGTGCACCTGGGTGATCACGAAAACAACCCGCGCATCATGAATATCTGGCCGGGATATTATGACGGCACGGTCTACGGCCTGGCCGTTGATCTGGGCTCGACCACCATCGCCGCGCACCTGTGCGATCTGCAGACCGGCGAGGTGCTGGCATCGTCCGGGCTGATGAACCCGCAGATCCGGTTCGGAGAGGATCTGATGAGCCGGGTCAGCTATTCCATGATGAATGAAGGCGGCGCCGCCGAGATGACCCGCGCCGTACGTCAGGGCATGCGGGACCTTTTTGAGCAGATCGCGGAAGAGGCTGGTGTGGACCGCAGGCTGATCGTCGATGCGGTTTTTGTCTGCAACCCGGTCATGCATCACCTCTTTCTCGGCATTGATCCCTTTGAACTGGGCCAGGCGCCTTTTGCGCTCACCACCAACAACGCGCTGCGCCTGCGGGGTGACGATCTGGAGCTGAATATTCACCCGTCGGCGCGCGTCTACCTGTTGCCCTGTATCGCCGGTCATGTGGGTGCAGATGCGGCAGCCGTTGCGCTGTCTGAAGCACCCGATAAATCAGATGATCTGGTGCTGGTGGTAGACGTCGGAACGAATGCCGAAATTCTGCTGGGCAACAAGGAAAGAGTGCTCGCCTGTTCCTCGCCCACCGGTCCAGCGTTCGAAGGTGCGCAGATCAGTTCGGGGCAGCGTGCCGCGCCGGGTGCCATTGAACGTGTTGAAATCGACCCGGAAACAAAAGCGCCGCGGTTCCGCGTCATTGGCAGTGATCTGTGGTCAGATGATCCGCGGTTTGTAATCGAAACCGGTTCGACCGGTATCACCGGCATCTGCGGTTCCGGCATCATCGAAATGGTCGCCGAAATGCGGATCCATGGCATTGTCGATGCGGCGGGGCTGATCGGTTCACCCGAACAGACCGGCTCGGACCGCTGTTTTCTGGACGGGCGCACCTATTCCTATCTGGTGCATGACGGTCGTCTCGAGGGCGGCCCGCTGATCACCATCACCAACCGCGACATCCGCGAGATTCAGATGGCCAAGGCCGCTCTTTATTCCGGCGCGCGGCTGCTGATGGACAAATTCGGTGTGGACAAAGTCGACCGTGTGGTACTGGCCGGCGCCTTTGGTGCGCATATCTCCAGCAAACACGCCATGGTGCTGGGTATGATCCCGGATGCGCCGCTGGACAAGGTGACTTCTGCAGGGAATGCCGCAGGCACTGGCGCGCGGATCGCGCTGCTCAATACAGGCGCACGCGCTGGCATCGAAGCAACCGTGCGCGCAATCCACAAAGTCGAAACCGCGATCGAGCCGCGCTTTCAGGAGCATTTCGTGAATGCCTCTGCCATACCGAACGCAGTCGAGCCCTTCCCGATCCTGAACAGTCTGGTGTCACTGCCCTCGGCCACCTTTAACACCGGTGGCGGCGACAGTGGTACTTCGGGTGGACGCCGCAGGCGGCGGCGGGCATGAGCAGCGACAACAGCGACCAGCGTGAATTCTGGTCAGACGCTGCAGGCCCCAAGTGGGTGCAGATGCAGGCACAGATGGATCAGCTGATGCAGCCGGTTCTGGATGGCGTCTGGATCCGCGCCGGACTGACGCAGGGCCAGAGGGTTCTTGATGTGGGTTCAGGAACCGGTGCGAGCACACTGCAGGCCGCAGATCAGGTGGCTCCGGACGGGCATGTCACCGGCGCGGATATATCTGATACTATGACCACACTTGCCAGAAAACGCGCCGGTGGCAGGCCGGATGTCTCGCTCATCCTCGCTGATGTCGCGCATCATCCGTTTCAGCCCGACAGTTTTGACGCAGTCGTGTCGCGCTTTGGTGTCATGTTTTTCGCAGATGCCGCCGGGGCCTTTGCCAACATCCGTGCGGCTATGGTGCCGGGCGCCCGGATCACTTTTGCCGCCTGGGCCGCCATCCCGGATAATCCGTTTTTCACAACCCCCGCGCAGGTGGCAAAGAGCCTTGTGGGCGCCCCGCCCCGCCCCGACCCTGATGCCCCGGGACCATTTGCCTTTCGGGACGCCGGCCGCGTAACGGATATTCTGAATGCCGCCGGGTTTACCGACATCTGCATTGATACTGCGCATACCGCGCTGGATGGCGGCAGCGACCCGGCTGGCCTTGCACAGACGATGTGCCGGATCGGACCCGCAGAAGCGGCGTTGCGATACGCGCAGGCCGGTGCAGACATGCAAAAAGCGGTTGAGCAGGCGCTGAGCAAAGCCGTCGGGATATTTTCCACGCCGGACGGCTTGCGGATCCCTGCCTCGGTTCACTATGTCACCGCACTGGCATAGCGCACCGGAACCCGCTTGACGCGTCCCGACGCCGGGCCTAATCACAGCACAGTGTGCGGGTATGGTGAAAAGGTATCACGCGAGCTTCCCAAGCTTAAGTTACGGGTTCAATTCCCGTTACCCGCTCCACTTCACGCCTCAGAAAATCAGTGACTGTGGAACGGTTTGTCTTACCACCTTTGAATGTTAGACTGACTGCGCCCGGCCCCCGTGGTTTTGCCACCGGTCGCTATGCTGAAAGCCGGCGACGCGTGACAAGAAACGACAGGCAAAGAACAACCGTCATTGCGAGGTATGCGGCAATTGCGTGGGGCGCGAGCGACGGCAGCCCGTGTACAAGCATCGTTCCGTTGCCACCGGGAATAACTGTGGCGGATGCACCCATCACGGCACCGCCGGCAAAGCATCTGAAAGCCAATGCCGGATCGTGCCGCTGCAGCTGAAAGTCCCTGTACCTGATGGCCGCCATCACTCCTCCGGCAATGACGGTTGTGGCACAGATCAGAACCGGCCAGCCACTCGCTGTGAGCGCAGGATCAATCAGGCGGGCAGCGCGGTTAGACAGGACGCTCATGTAGGTCCAGTTGCCGGCAAGCGCGTACAGAAGCCCAGCGCTGATTCCGACGATCAGCATGGACCGATAGGGCCCCATACGCGCAGAGGCAGGATCACGCAGACCTCTCAGCCATCTGGGCACACGACGGTACAAGGCAAGAATGAGCGACGTGGCCAGAACAGCCACGAATGCGCCGCCGATAACTGAGGGCTCTTCAAGTTGAGACGGGACCGGTTCAACACTGTTGAGCAGTGCAAGGTCAGTTGAGGTCATCGCTGTTGCGCCGATGATCATCCCCAGAACACTGAGGCCATAGACTATGTTCCCACCGGTCAGATGTGCCAGAGTCCCCAGTACGCAGGCGTTGTTCAGACGCGCGCCAAGGCCAAAAACGGCGCCTGCCGCGACGACGGACACCGTGACGGGGTATCCTGCTGACAGCGTCACATCCGCCGGGAAAAGCCAGTGTAGCGGAATAATTGCTGCGCCGGCTCCGGCGGCGGCCACCCCGAAGGCGCGGAAACGCGCACCGCGCCGGTCAACAATCAGCGACTGCGTCGCCGCAACAGCACAGATACTGCCACGCCGGATGGCATAACCGACAAGAAAAGACAGCCCCAGCAGCAATGGGATCAGAAACATGGTGATGTGCCCCGCATTCTTTCAGCCACCAGGCCCGCTGTCGATACAGCGCAGCGGCGTGATGAGACCCGTATCAGGCTCGGCGACAGCGGTCCCGTGGCCCTCTTTCAGAACCGGGTGACAGAACGGACGCTGTAAAGTCTCGGTCACAGTAAGGCGGCTTTCAATGGACCAGGCACGCAGGTGTCCGGTGTCTTCGGCAGCGCGCCCGATCATTTCCGAGACCGGCAGAACACCGGTGTCACACTCGGACCAGACGCGCGATGACCCCTTGTCCCTGCCAGCGACGCGGGCGCGTATCTGACCCCCAAAAGATACCCCGGCATGGGCAAAGTCCACCCAGGTATTTGCAGGATCCGCATCACCACGTCCGGCAATGGCAATCTGCGGATCGGAAAAACGACGCTCTGTTCGGTACGCCGGGCGCACAGACAGACTTCCGGATGTCGTACGGCATTTTCACCTGCGAGGCAGCCCTGGGCGGCAGCTTCATGCGGTGGGCGCAGATCAGTCGTGGAATCACCGGTCGCAAAAAACGGAGGGCAGACTATCCCCCGGCATGTCGGCGTGTATGGTTATGTGATCGGGGCGCGGCGCACCGCGATGGTCGAGGGCCAGCGAGGTATTCTCGATCCTTTCGTTGTTGGGGCGTCGGCCTGTTGCGGCGTGCAGCCCCTCAAAGGGTTCCGCGCAATAGTCTGCAGTATCGCCCCTGTCGGTCCTGCGTTCGACAATCCCGTCGACGTCACGCGACATCTGCGTGTCAGCGTCGAAATGCGCGGCAAACTCTGACACGAAGATGTCCCGTGCTCAGGCCAGAATACCCGGGTCGCTCAGCGGACCAACAGAATTGCCTGGGCAAAAGATACCAGTCAACCTGCGGTCCTGATCCCGTGACCAAAACCCGACGAGCTATGTTGCTGTTCAGGCAAAGCGCTGGCACTCGCGGTTCTGCAGAACAACTGAAGGTATCGCCGCACACAGTGCGTTCGTCGAACGCAGCCCAGAGACTGCCCCGAACGATAGTTTATCCTCATCCTGTAGCAGAGAGTTCCGGACGTAACCTATGGCAGCTCAAACGTCAGGCCGAAGGTCAGTACGCCATCCGTTGTTTCACCGTTTCCCGGAATAAGCTGTGTAAAAACATTGCCATAACGTGCCTGAAGGCCAATCAGGGGCACCACATCGCCCACCGCGATGTCAAAACGGTCCCCGTCGCCCGGGTAGAGCGCCAGCGCACCGAACGCACCGACCGCATAGTTTTCGCCCTGCCAGAAATCGCGCCCAACCGAAACCAGCGCGCCGACTTCTTCGTAGCTGTTGTAATAAGCGCCGACGCTCACATCCCAGGAACCTTCCCATGTGAGAAAGAGGCCCGGATTGAACTCCTGAAAATCCTCTGTCGCATTGAAATGCTCTGACCCGAGAAGAACCGAGATACGGTCCGGTCCCGCATGGGCAGCGGCTGGCAACAACAGGGCAAGACAGAGCGGGGCAAATCTCATTCGGGGGGTCCTTTTCACAATGCTCGACACGCGTCCGGGCGCGTTTTCTGCATTATTCTGGTGAAAAGTGGTTAAATTACGACTTATACCAGCAGTACTTCCCCAAATTTATCGCGTAAGTTGCGTTTCAGCACCTTTCCGGTCGCGTTTCTGGGCAGAACGTCCGTGAAAACGACCGTGTCCGGCACCTGCCAGCGGGCCACCCTGCCCTCAAAAATCTGCAGAACTTCCTCGGGCGTCGCCTCTGCGCCCTCGGCCAGAACTGCAATCAGCACAGGGCGTTCGTCCCATTTTGCGTGCCTCGCACCAATAACAGCGGCATCCGCCAGAGACGGGTGGGCAATCGCAATACTTTCCAGTTCGACCGAGCTGATCCACTCGCCGCCGGATTTAATGATGTCTTTGGATCTGTCGCGGATCGTCAGGTACCCGTCGGGGTCTATCGTTGCGACATCGCCGGTGTTAAACCAGCCGTCCTGCAGCGTTTCAGCGGCGGTGCTGTGGAAATAGGCGTCGAGAATAAAGTGGCCCCGAACCAGCAGTTCGCCCTGTGTCTCGCCGTCATGAGGCAGGTCCGCGCCGTCTGGGTCCACAATTTTCAGCTCTACCCCCCAGGGCGGACGACCCTGGTTTTCCCGCAGACGGTGCTGCGCATCCATGGGCAGACCGGAGTGCTTTGCGAGCGGCTGGTTGATTGTGCCAAGCGGCGACATTTCCGTCATACCCCAGGCGTGCACGGTATCCACTCCGTAACGCTCGCGGAACGTTTCTATCATGGACGGCGGGCAGGCGGAGCCTCCAACAACGGTTCTCCTGAGTGATTTCAGTTCGCTGCCCGCAGCTTCTGCATGGCCCAGCAGCCCCAGCCAGATCGTCGGTACACCCAGCGCGATGCTCACCTGATGGGTATCGATCAGACTGACCAGTGATGCCCCGTCGAGCCCCGGCCCGGGCATTACCATCCGCGATCCGGCCATGGCGCAGGCGTAGGGTGTACCCCAGGCGTTGACGTGGAACATCGGCACAACCGGCAGCACCACATCCATCGCCGAAAAGGCTATACTGTCCGTCAGGTTCGACGCAAAGCTGTGCAGCACAGTGGACCGGTGCGAGAAGAGAACACCTTTGGGGTTTCCTGTGGTTCCTGATGTATAACAGAGGCTTGACGCCGTCTGTTCATCCAGATCGGGCCATTCGTAACCGGTGTCACCGTGCGCCAGAAGCGCATCATAGGCAACAATTCCGGGCAATGTGTCGCCGGCACCACCCACTTCTGTCTCCAGCAGCACAATGTGCTTCACAGTCGTGAGTTTGTCCCGGATCGCGGCCACAAGAGGGATAAATGTGCTGTCGATGAACAGCACCTCGTCTTCTGCATGGTTGATGATATAGATCAGCTGTTCGGGGAACAGCCGCGGGTTGATCGTATGGCAGACATAACCACCGCCTGACACGCCGAAATAAATCTCCAGATGGCGCCGGTTGTTCCAGGCGATGGTGGCGCAGCGTGCCTGTGGCCCCAGACCGAGCCCCCCGAGCGCCGAAGCCAGCCGCCGGGCATTGGCGTCAATGCCTCCCCAGGTGGTCTGCTCCGTCCCGCCGCCGGTGTTCACAGACAGGATCTCTGTCTGCGCATGATATCGCCCGGCATGCGCCACCAGTGACGAAATCGTCAGCGGCATATGCATCATCTGTCCCAGCATCGGAATCCCCTCCTGATCGCCCGTCAGGACAGCGTGCCCGTCTGAACATGTTCTGGCAAGCCTTGGCAAACCGCTGCGGGGCGGCTAAGCCCCCGGAATGGCACTGTTGTATCACACCCCGCTGAGCCCTGATCACCAGTCAGAGCTTGGCATTGATCCGCCCGCAGCTCTCGCGATGGCCGACCGCGTGCGGTTTTCCGAACTGGACCCGCTGAAACATGTGAACAATGCGGTTTATATGAACTGGTTTGAACGTTTGCGGATCAGATACACACAGGAATGGGGTCTGACCCGCTATGCGCTCACCGGGGACGGGCCACGTATTGTGATCCGTTCCGGCGCGATCCACTATCGTCAGGAAATGCTGATGGATGAGGACTATGTGGTGACCTGTCAGTGCACGGGTTTCCGCACTACGTCCTTTACGCTGGCACAGCAGCTCTGGGCGGGCGGCACGCTGCGGTCGACGTTCGACTGTGTTCTGGTGTTGCTGAACCAGGATGGTGACGGTCGCTATCCGATCCCCGACGCCATGATCGACCGGTTCCGCACCGTCGATGGTGCGAAACCGGACGGCTGATATCAGTCACTGTGGCGGTGGATGAACCCGACGAGCGCTGCTGTTGATCCGTCTTTGCCGTCGGCGCTGGCTGTGCCCTCGACCACAGGCTGCAGTGATGTGGCAAGTTCCTTGCCCAGCTCCACGCCCCACTGATCGAACGAGTTGATACCGAGGATCACGCCTTCGACAAATACGCGGTGCTCATAAAGCGCCACAATCTGTCCCAGTGTGAAAGGATCAAGCTGCGGATAGGCCAGTGTAACCGACGGCCTGTTGCCCTCAAACACCCGGTGCTGGGCCTGACGTTCCAGTTCGTCTCCGGTCAGCCCCTTTTCGGCCATGCGTGCACGGGCCTCGTCAATGCTGCGACCGCGCATCAGCGCCTCGGACTGTGCAAGACAGTTGGCAACCAGCAGCTGATGATGATGGGCCAGATCACTTTCGTGGCCCTGAGCGGCGATCATGAACTCACAGGGAATGACGCGCGTGCCCTGATGGATGAGCTGATAAAACGCGTGCTGCCCGTTGGTGCCCGCGGCCCCCCAGACCACCGGGCCACTGTCGACCACGACCGGCGTGCCATCCATCTGTACACGTTTGCCGTTGGACTCCATCTCCAGCTGCTGGAAATAATCCGGCAGACGCGCGAGGCGCTGATCATAGGGCAGCACCGCGCGGCTGGCATGGCCGCAGACCTGCGCATGCCAGACGCCGGTCAGCGCCAGCAGTACAGGCAGGTTTTCCTCAAAAGTCGCCGCCTGAAAGTGCCGGTCCATCGCCTGCCCACCGCGCAGGAAGGCGTCAAATGCCTCGGGACCGATGGCGATCATCAGCGACAGACCGATGGGCCCCCACATCGAATATCGGCCACCGACCCAGTCTTCGAAGCCGAACACCCTTTCGGGCGGAATACCAAAGTCTGCGGTCAGATCAGCGGCGGTGCTGAGAGCGGCAAACTGCGCCTCCGGGTTTCCGCCCTGGTCATCCATCCAGGCCCGCGCTGAGCGTGCATTGGTCATGGTCTCGATGGTCGTGAAGGTCTTGGAGGCGACGATCACCAGGGTTGTTCCGGCATCAAGGCCACGCAGCGTATCGGCAATATGCGCCCCGTCCACGTTGGAGACAAAGTGACAGCGCGGCCCGTCGGCCCAGGGGCTGAGTGCCTGATACGCCATGGCCGGGCCGAGATCAGACCCACCGATGCCGATATTGACCACGTCTGTGATGGCGCTGTCGCGCACCTGCCGGGCATAGGCGCGCATACGGTCCAGTGTGTCGTGCACGCCCGGCATAACGTCCTGGCCGTCGACCAGAACAGCGCCACCATCAAGGTTGCGCAGCGCTGTATGCAGCACGGCGCGCCCTTCTGTGTCGTTGATGGCTGCACCGCTGAACATTGCATCGCGCTTTTCCGAAACGCCTGCGGCCTGCGCCAGATCGATCAGCGCATCGCGTATGCCGGCATCAATATTCGTTTTCGAATAGTCAAAGAGCATGTCACCGGTCCGGGCGCTGAACGCGGCAGCCCGGTCCGGATCATCAAACAGCGACAGGATCCTGCGGTTACTGTGCTGCGCTTCAAGCTGGCGCAGCGCGTCCCATTCTGCATTCAGGCTGCCCAATGGACCTCTCCTCCCCTGATCGCCATACCAATCGGTGCTTCGGGACCCGGCAGGGTCATCGCACGATCAAGCGCGGCATGTTTTTCATCGCCGAAAATCAGCAGATGTTTGTCCATGGCCCCGGCAAGAACCGGGCCGCTGAGTGAAATACGCGCTTCAGGCTGGCTGTCCGGCGCCATGGCAACGACTGCCGGCGCATCTCTGGACAGCGCAGCATCGACCCCGTCTGCGTCCGGAAAGAGCGATGCGGTATGCATGTCTGCTCCCATACCCAGCAGCAGAACCGATACCGGGATCAGCGGCGTGATCTCTTCGGATAATACCCCGGCGGCCTCCTGCGCTGTCAGGCCTTCGCGGTAAAACGGAAAGAACCGGGCCGCAGCAGCAGGGCCGGTCAGCAGCCGCTCCTTTACGAGCGCGGTGTTGGATCGCGGATGATCCCCGGGGACCCAGCGCTCATCTGTCAGCATGACATGCACACGGCTCCAGTCGATTTCGGCCGCACTGAGCACGTCAAAGACGGGCCCGGGCGTCGTACCGCCCGGCACCGCAAGGCTTGCAACCTCATGCTGAATCAGACAGTTGCGCAGCGCACTTGCCAGCACCCCCGCCAGCTTGATGACCGCCATATCGCGGTCAGGATATGTGTTCAGGTTCATACTTCCACCTTTCGCCATTCCCGGCCTTCACGACGCATCAGCTGATCTGCTGCATCCGGCCCTGCACTGCCGCTGTCATAGGGTTTGGGCACATCGCCGCGCGCGGTCCAGCCGTCGATAATCGGATCCGTCCAGGCCCACGCCGCCTCCACTTCGTCACCGCGCATAAACAGTGTCTGGTTTCCGCGGATCACATCCATAATCAGCCGCTCGTAGGCATCAACGTTTTCGGCACCCTCCGGTCCCAGGGCATCCGCAAACGTCATATCCAGCGGCACATCAATCAGACGCATCCCGCCTGGCCCCGGTTCCTTGATGGTGACCCCCAGCGTAATGCCCTCGTTGGGCTGCAGCCGGATCGCAAGCACGTTGCGGTGGCGTCCCGCCTCATCACCAAAGATCGAATGCGGCGTGTCCTTGAAAACAACAGAGATCTCGCTGGACCGCGCTGCCATGCGCTTGCCGGTACGCAGGTAAATCGGTGTGCCCGCCCAACGCCAGTTGGCGACATGGGTTTTCATGGCCAGAAAGCTCTCGGTTTTGGAGCGTGCATCGCCCACAGCAGTCCGGTAGTCCGGCATGTTTTCGGGATCGTCCGGATCGGCATCATATTGTCCGCGCACGATATGGTGCGGCTCCACCGGTTCCAGCGCCCGGATCACCTTGAGCTTTTCGTCACGCACGGCGTCCGGGTCAAACCGTGCCGGAGGCTCCATCGCGATCAGGCACAAAAGCTGCATCAGGTGGTTCTGCACCATGTCGCGCATGGCGCCGGATTTGTCATAATATTCACCTCGTCCGCCGACACCGACCGTCTCTGCCACAGTGATCTGGATGTGATCGATAAACTGGCTGTTCCAGAGCGGTTCGAACAGCATATTCCCAAAACGGATCGCCATGAGGTTCTGGACGGTTTCCTTGCCCAGATAGTGGTCAATCCGGTAAATCTGTTTCTCGTCGAAATACCGCGCAAGAGTGGCATTGAGTGCGCGCGCCGATGCAAGGTCACGCCCGAATGGTTTTTCCACAACGATGCGCGATGTGTCATCGGCCATTCCGTAGCTCTGCAGCCGTTCGGCCAGATCGCCAAAGAGCGAGGGCGCCACAGAGAAATAATAGGCCTCGATCCTGTCGCTGCCCGCAACCTTGTCCCGCAGGGCTTCCCAGCCACCGGTTCCACGTGCGTCGATCGCCACATAGTCGAGGCATTCCAGAAATTTATCCAGCGTGCCGTCCTCGCAGGCACGGCCGCCGCCAAACTCGCGGATCGCTTCGGCTACCAGAGCCTGGTACGCGGCGCGGTCCATTTCGCTGCGCGCGGCACCGATAATCCGCGCATCACCGGGCATCTGTGAGGAACAGTACCGGCGGAAAAGCCCCGGCAGGATCTTGCGCCGGGCAAGGTCGCCCGTGCCTCCGAAGATGACAAGATCAAAGGGATCGACAGGGATAACGCGCGAAACCATAGTGTTTTTCCTGAGTGCACTGCCCGAAGGCTGGATTTTGTTAGCGCAAACATACTCAAAAGCACCCTGATCACAAGACCGTGCACGGTGGTGGGCGGATGTTTTCTTGCCTTTATCTGTACCCTGCACCATTTTCTGGCTCAAGAAGAACAAAGGACCCCCCGCGAAATGAAAGATCTCGCAGAGGCCAATGCAGGCAAATTCCTCGATCCCGATATCACAGCAAAGGGAGAACCGCGGGCGCGGGTCGCTCTGAGCCAGGCGAAAACGCTTTGGTTCAATACCGGAACGCTGTGCAATATCGAATGTGTGAACTGCTATATCGACAGCAGCCCGTCGAATGACGCACTGGTCTATATGACCGCTGACGAGGTCCGCGACTATCTGGATCAGCTTGAGGCACGCAGATGGGGCGTGCGTGAAATTGCCTTCACCGGTGGTGAACCTTTCATGAACCCGCAGATGATTGAAATGACCGAAGCTGCGCTGGAGCGCGGGTACGAGGTCCTGATCCTGACAAACGCTATGCGTCCGATGATGCGGCGCGGCATGCAGCAGGGACTGCTGCGGCTTAACGAGGCCTGGCCCGGCAAAATGACACTGCGCATTTCGGTTGATCATTACGATATGGACCTGCACGACGCCGAACGGGGTGCCGGTGCTTTTGATAAAACGCTGCGTGGCATGCAGTGGCTGCGCGACAACGGCATACGCATGGCCGTCGCGGGCCGGTCGGTGATGGCGCACAGCGAGGCCGAGAGCCGCGCAGGCTATGCCGCCTTTTTCGCCGAGCACGGGTTTGACATTGATGCGCAGGATCCGGGTATGACGGTGCTCTTTCCCGAAATGGACACCACCGTCGAAGTGCCCGAGATCACAACTGCCTGCTGGGGCATCCTCAACAAAAGCCCGGATGATCTGATGTGTGCTTCGTCCCGCATGGTCGTGAAACGCAAAGGCGCCGCACAGCCTGCTGTTCTGGCATGCACGCTGCTGCCATATGACGCTGAATTCGAACTTGGAACAACACTGGCCGAAGCAGAGGGATCAGTTGCGCTCAACCATCCCCATTGCGCCAAGTTCTGCGTTCTTGGCGGGGCCAGCTGCTCGGCCTGAACCTGTGGAAAGCGGATACTGTTCCCGACTGCATTTCAGTGCAGTGTGAATTCCCCTGTCACATTACGCCACTCGCCGGGGCTGATCATTTTGCGGTGCGTAAACCGGACCGAATGCAGCGGCCCTTCGATCTCTGACTGCCAGTATTCCACAAACTGGAACAGCCGGGGATGATCCGGCGCAATATCGTATTCCTGCCAGACAAATGTGTTCAGTACATGGGTATAATCCGGCATCCGGTAATAGAATTCTGCTGTCGTCAGGCCGTAGCCTTTCAGCATCATTTCGGTCTCGTTCAGGGGCATTCAGCGGGCCTCTTTTTCAGTTGCTCACGTACAGCATGCCATGCAAAAATTACTTTTCAATAAAAACAACGTGTTATCACTCCGCTCCCCGTGCTGCCAGCGGTGGCGCCACAGAGGCATTGCACCTTATATGCACCCTCTGCTAGTATTCGGACACAAAATATAGACCCTGCACAAAGATCGGGCAGTTTACGTGAGCGACACACCACAACCTCCTGAAAACGATGACGAAATGACACCGGAAAGACCTGCTTATGATGGTCCCTCCGTCAGCATCGAGCATGAAATGCGCACGTCCTATCTGGACTACGCCATGTCCGTTATCGTCAGCCGCGCGATCCCCGATCTGCGCGACGGTCTGAAACCTGTGCACCGGCGCATCCTGTTTGCGATGCACGAAACCGGCAACAGCCACGACAAAGCCTATCGCAAATCAGCCCGTCCGGTCGGCGATGTCATGGGTCAGTATCACCCGCATGGGGACAGTGCGATTTACGACGCACTGGTCCGCATGGCGCAGGATTTTTCCATGTCGCTGCCGCTGCTTGACGGCCAGGGTAACTTTGGCTCGATGGACGGCGATAATCCGGCCGCAATGCGCTATACCGAAGTGCGCATGGACAAGCCGGCGGCCTATCTGCTGGCGGACATCGACAAGGACACAGTCAATTTCCAGGACAACTACGACGGCAAGCAGCAGGAACCGACGGTTCTGCCCGCCCGTTTTCCGAACATGCTGGTCAACGGAGCCGGCGGTATTGCCGTGGGTATGGCCACGAATATCCCGCCGCATAATCTCGGCGAGGTTGTGGACGCCACGCTGGCGCTGATCGACGAGCCGGACCTGACGTCCGAGCAGCTGACTGAATACGTACCCGGCCCGGATTTCCCGACAGGTGGTATCATGCTGGGCCGCACCGGGGCGCGCAAAGCATACCTCGAAGGGCGCGGATCGGTCATTGTGCGGGCGAAAACCCGCGTGGAAGAAATCCGCAAGGACCGCTGGGCCATTGTGATCGACGAGATTCCCTATCAGGTCAACAAAGCCACGATGATCGAAAGGATCGCAGAGCAGGTCCGCGAGAAAAAGATCGAGGGCATTTCCCATGTTCAGGACGAATCTGACCGTAATGGCGTGCGGGTCGTTGTCGAACTGAAGCGGGATGCGACCGCAGAGGTGGTGATGAACCAGCTTTACCGGTTCACGCCCATGCAGACATCCTTTGGCTGTAATATGCTGGCCCTGAATGGCGGCCGTCCGGAGCAGCTGACACTGCGCAAGTTCCTGACGTATTTCATTGATTTCCGCGAGGACGTCGTCGCCCGCCGCACGGCGTTCCTGCTGCGCAAGGCGCGCGACAGGAGCCATATTCTGTGTGGTCTGGCCGTTGCGGTCACGAATATTGACGAGATCGTCGCATCGATCCGCTCGTCTGCGGACGCTGCAGAAGCCCGCGAGAAACTGATGACCCGGCGCTGGCCCGCGCAGGACATTCTGCCCTATATCGCTCTGATCGACGATCCGACCCATACCGCCAACGACGACGGCACGTATAACCTGTCGGAGACCCAGGCGCGCGCCATTCTGGATCTGCGCCTGCAGCGGCTCACCCAGATCGGCGTCAAGGAAGTCACGGACGAGCTGGAAGAACTGGCCGGTAAGATCAAGGAATACCTTGAGATTCTGGGCTCCCGCGACCGCATCATGAGCATTATCGCCGACGAGCTGCGCGAAGTGCGCGAGCTTTTTGCCGTGCCGCGGCGCACCGAAATCGTCGACTGGTCCGGCGACATGGAAGACGAAGACCTGATCGCGCGCGAGGATATGGTCGTGACGGTCACGTCGGGCGGCTATATCAAACGGACCCCTCTGGCTGACTTCCGCAGTCAGCGTCGCGGCGGCAAGGGCCTGGCCGGTATGCAGACCAAGGAAGAGGACGTGGTCACCACGCTCTTCGTGGCCAATACGCATACGCAGCTGCTCTTTTTCACGACCGACGGGATGGCCTACAAACTCAAGACATGGCGTCTGCCCCAGGGCGGACGCACGTCCAAGGGCAAGGCGATCGTGAATATCCTGCCGATCCCACCCGGCGTCTCTGTGGCAGCCATTCTGCCCATCGACCGGGACGAGGATGACTGGGATCAGCTGCAGATTGTCTTTGCGACATCTGCTGGAACTGTGCGGCGTAACGCTCTGTCAGACTTCACAAATGTCAAATCGAACGGCAAGATTGCCATGAAGTTCGAGGACGAGCACGCAGAGACGACACTGATCAATGCACGGATTGCATCGCCCGATGATGACGTGATGCTGGTGACGGCTTCGGGCCGGGCGATACGCTTCCCGTCGACGGATGTGCGGGTGTTTAACTCACGCTCCTCGGTTGGCGTGCGGGGCGTGAAGCTGACAGGCAGCGACAAGGTTGTGTCGATGTCTGTGATCCGCCACTTTGATGCAAGCCCGGATGAGCGCGCCGCCTACCTCAAGATGCGCCGCGCCATGGCGGGCCTCGCTGATGATGCGGATGCGGCGGCAGACGATGATGAAACAGATGCCAATGCAACCATTTCCCAGGAACGCTATGCCGAAATGTCGGCGGCCGAAAACCTGATCCTGACCCTGACCGCAGGCGGTGCGGGCAAGCTCAGTTCCAGCCACGATTATCCCGTCCGCGGACGTGGCGGCATGGGCGTGCAGGCGATGGACAAAGCGATGCGCGGCGGCGCGCTTGTGGCCTCCTTCCCCGTCGAGATGGACGACCAGATCATGCTGGCCACGTCGCGCGGCCAGTCGATCCGCGTGCCTGTTGACGGCATCTCTTTCCGGTCCCGGTCTGCAGGCGGCGTACGGGTGTTCAACACCGGCAAGGGCGAAGAGGTCGTCAGCGTCGCCTGGATCGCGGATCAGGGCGATGATGACGCCGCAGCAGAGGCAGAGGCGGAAAGCTGACCATGACGTTTACGCAACGGTCGGTGGCCTGCAAGGCGCGCCGACCAGCGAATCGCGGGTCACCCGTTATTTTCATGGCTGGAGCGGTGTCGGTATTTTGTCGGTGCACGCGTCGGTGGGCCTGTGTTCAGCTGGCCGCGCGGTCGGGTTTGTTACAAGGGCGTTAATGAAGGTTTAGCGGACAAAGTGAGCTTTCGCTGCGGCTGCGCCAATGGCCGTTTTTGGGGTGTCACGGGAGGCTAGTTGTATCCGATGATGCGCGCCTTTACCAATGATGAGCATAAAGTGGCGGAGGTTGCTCGCAGTTGAAAAATAATGTTGCAAACGAATGCCGGGCGCTAGGAAACAGCATACTTTCAGAGGATGATGCGCGGACACGGATGCAGTATTGCAGACGCGCGATTGGATTGGGTCGAACAGCCGTGAAGGCGGCCGATAGCATGTCTGAAGCAGACCTTTTGGACGTTCAGGAGACCCTTAGACTTGCGTATCGCGCTAGTCGTGGAACATACAATCCAAATGCCTCGATTACAAAGCTTGCACAGGTACGGATGGCGCGCGCTGGTTTTGCGCAATTACCAATCGTCAGCGCAACAAGACCCAAACTGATTGGCACGGATACAGCATGTTTAGCAGTGTCTTCAAAGCCTTTACCCGAAAAATGGTTTGATACCCCGACTGCCATAAAACAGATGAATGAGGCTCTCTATGCTGTAATGGGTGTAGGGTCGGATGGGTCTTACTCTGTGTGCATCCGTTTAATCGATGCGAGCGATCACTTTCTTGAAAATCCAGAGTACAAAAAGGTCATCGAGGTCTCACCACCGATGGCGATCAAGATCGAAAACGAGATGGTATTTTTCGGTGCGCCTGAAGCGATAAAAGATGGAACTGGTCTTCGGATCGCAAATGGACGTTTCATATGTTCGGTTTCATCGCTTCGTTCTGGAAGGTATCTCCGATTTATCGCCACCCTCATCCGTAGCAACGATGACGTTCCAGAGGTTCACCAGCTGCCCGAGTTCCGAGAGGTCTAGAGCTTAGCTCAAGCAGACCTTCACACAAAGCGCTGCATTTGTAACTAAGGGCTCAGAGCGGACGTTGCGACTCCCAGAGCCCATGCCAATAAAACGTCTTACAGCCGGTAAATCCCCGAGAACTTCTCTTTGAGATAGGCCAGCAGCGGGGCCTCAGAAGGGGCACGGCCGCTGGCGCGGGCGATGACGTCGCTGGGCTCGTATAGGCCGCCGTGGGTCTGGACGTTCTGCGCCAGCCATGCGGTGGCCGCCGAGGTTTCCCCGCGTGCCAGCTGGTCATCGAGATCCGGGACTGCGCCGCGCAGGGCTTCATGCAGACAGCCGGCATAGACATTGCCGAGGCTGTAGGTCGGGAAGTACCCGAAGAGGCCCACAGACCAGTGCACATCCTGCAGCACCCCGTTCGACGGCTTGTCCACGGCGAAACCAAAATCCGCCTCGAACCGGTCGTTCCACGCAGCCTCCAGATCACTGACCTTCAGATCGCCGGAGATGAGCGCGCGTTCGAGATCGAACCGCAGCAGCACATGCAGATTGTATTGCAGCTCGTCCGCTTCGGTCCGGATGAAACCGTTGTTCACACGGTTTACGGTGGCATAGAAACTGTCCGCATCGGGGATGCCGAAATCACCGAACACATCGCGCATCTCGCCATACAGCCAGCCGGTGAAGGCCCGGCTGCGCCCCAGCTGGTTTTCATAGATACGGCTCTGGCTTTCGTGCACGCCCATCGACACGCCCTGCCCCAGCGGTGTCAGCAGGTAATCACGGCTGATATTCTGCTCGTAACAGGCGTGGCCGACCTCGTGGATCGTGGAATAGAAACAGTTGAACGGGTCCGTCTCACTGGTACGCGTGGTGATGCGTACATCGAGACCCGACCCGGAGCTGAACGGATGCACGGCTTTGTCCACACGGCCGTGGTTCATGTCATAGCCGAATGTCCGGGCAAGCTTGCGCGTCAGCTTCATCTGGGCGCTTTCGTCGAAGGTACCGGAGAGCTGCGCGGGCGGCTCGGCGTCCAGCACAGCGGCGCGCAGGGTGCTCAGGCCAGGGCGCAGTGCGCTGAACATCGCCTCGAGCGCCGCGCCTGACGTGCCGGGTTCGTAGTCTGAGAGCAGCGCATCATAGACGTCGCCACCCTGTGCCAGCGCGGCTCCCTCCTCCTGTTTCAGGCGGATCACGTTTTCCAGCGTGGGCGCGAAGGACGCAAAGTCGTCACTGGCTCTTGCCGCCGCCCAGATCCCCTGGGAGACGGACGTGACGCGGGCTATCTCGGTCGCGAGGGTTGCCGGAATTTTTGACGCGCGGTCGTAAGACCGGCGGATATGACGCAGCTGTGCAAGGGCCACATCGTTTTTTTGTTCCTGCTCCGCGCTGGCGAGCCAGTCGCCCACCCGCGGGTCCGTACGGCGCGCGTGCATCACAGCCTCCAGTGCGGCCACCTCCTCGCCGCGCTGTTCCGCGGCACCGCGGGGCATCATTGTTTCCTGATCCCATTCAAGCCGGCCGGCGATGGCAGAGAGCGCGGTCGTCTCGCGGGTAAAGGCCATCAGGTCATCGTAGGCACTCATCAGGAAGATCCTCTCAGGGATGTGGCAACGGGATAGCCGCTCAGGAAACGGGCGCGCAGGATCAGCACCCAGACCACAACAGCCAGAAGCTGATGGAAGATCGCGATATGCACCGGTGCGCCATAGAGAACCGTGACGATGCCCAGCACAATCTGCAGCGACATAGCACAGATCATCGCGTTGAAGGCAAAGCGGGTCCTGGGATGCGCAGAACGGCGCCCGCGCAGCCAGACGACGACCGCGAAAGCGGCAAGCAGATAGCCGGTGATACGGTGAATGAACTGCACAAGCCCCGGGCTTTCAAAGAAGTTGCGCCAGAAAGGTTCCAGTACCAGCGCGCTTGCAGGAAAAAACTGTCCGCCCATCAGCGGCCAGTCGGTATAACTTCGGCCGGCATCGATGCCGGCAACGAGCGCGCCGATGAGTATTTGAAGAAGGGTGAAGTGCAGCAGTCCGGTCGACATGCCCCACTGCCTGCTTTCCCGCGCGCGGCGGGCCTGCATCAGGTCCTGAGCGCTGCGGCCCAGTTCCATGATGTACCATGTGATGAAGCCCAGAATGACAAAGGCCAGGCCCAGATGCGTGGCCAGCCGGTAGCTGGCGACATCGACCATCCCCTCGCCCTGGGTTACGCCAGATGCAACCATCCACCAGCCGATCGCACCCTGAGCGCCGCCAAGTGCGCCAAGCAACAGCAGTTTTGGAGTAAAACCGGGCGGGATCTGCCGGCGGATGCCAAACCAGACGAAGCCGGCCGCCCAGACAAGGCCGATCACGCGGCCCAGTTGCCGGTGCCCCCATTCCCACCAGTAAATCACTTTGAAATCGGCCATCTGCATCCACTGGTTCTGGATGCGCCATTCGTCAATCTGCTGATATTTCAGGAACTCGGACTGCCATTCTGCCTCGGACATGGGTGGCAGTGCACCGGTGATCGGACGCCATTCGGTGATACTGAGGCCGCTGTCGGTCAGTCTGGTCAGGCCACCTACCGCGATCATGGCAACCACCAGTGCAAACAGGAATATCAGCCAGACACGGATCGCGCCGCGCGCGCCTGTGCGGCCTTTGTCAATCAGCCCCGGTGTTGCTGCGGGGCGGGTGTCGGCGGCGGTGCCGACTTCTTCGAAGATGTTGCGTTTCGTGCTCATCCCGGTGCCTTATGTGACGGTGTTGCCGCTATTCCTACGCCCGTGCGCAGGGGAGGTCCAGCGTCACTGATTGTCGCGGTCCCTGCCCCGGATAATCTGTCGCAGCATGCCGTGCAGCATCTGCACATCGGCGCGCGTCAGCGGCATCCGGCTCCACATATTGCGCAGGTTGGTGCGCATCGACTGCGCTTTGTGCTGCGGGAAAAAGAAGCCTGCGTCACTGAGCCGGTCCTCATAGTGCTGCGCCAGGTGCTCGATCTCGATCCCTTCGGCCCAGTCTGTCCCGGCCATTTCGGTCACGGCGTGGGTCACATCGCCGTGGGCCCGCATCCATTCGTACCCTGTAAGCAGCACACATTGCGCGAGGTTCAGCGAGGGGAACTCCGGATTGACGGGAACGGAGATAATCGCATTGGCTTTTGCAATGTCGTCGTTTTCAAGGCCCGCACGTTCCGGCCCGAAGAGTACAGCGACGCGCTGGCCCTGTGCTGTCTTTTCTGCGGCCAGTTTCATTGCCGCTTCGGGGCTGTAGACCGGCTTGGTCAGATCGCGTGACCGGGCGGTGGTGGCGAAGACAAACGCGCAGTCGCCGATGCCTGCCGCAAGGTCATCGCTGAGCCGGGCAGTGTCCAGCACCCGGCCCGCACCGCTGGCCATGGCCACGGCCGCCGGGTTGGGCCAGCCGTCGCGCGGGGCCACGATGCGCATATGATCAAGGCCAAAGTTCAGCATGGCACGTGCCGCTGCACCGATGTTTTCGCCCATCTGGGGGCGGACAAGCACAAAAGCGGGAGCGCGGGGGATCTCAACAGGGTCTGACATGGCGGCCTGATAGGCTCTCTGCGCCGCTGCTGCAACGTCTGGCAGGTCATTTCCTGAATTGCCCGGCATAATCGTTTTCCTTTTTGCGCGCCGGAGGCTACTGATCAGTGCCAGAAGACCCTCAAGGACAAGACCCATGGATGACACGCCCGAACTGCCGCAGATTTACCTGATCACCCCGCCGGAGTTTGAGCTGAGTACCTTTCCGGATCTTCTGGCGCGTACGCTTGATGCCCATGCGGTGGCCTGCGTGCGTCTTGCGCCGGCCAGCCGGGACGAGGACCGGATATCGCGTGCCGCAGATGCGCTGCGCGAGGTGACACATGCCCGCGACATCGCGCTGGTCCTGAGCGAGCACACAATGCTGGCAGACCGCCTGGGGCTGGACGGTGTTCACCTGAACGATGCGGCCCGCTCTGTGCGGGACACGCGCAAAGCGCTTGGAGAGGACGCAATCGTGGGCGCCTTCTGTGGTACGTCCCGTCACGACGGGATGGCAGCGGGCGAGGCCGGCGCGGATTATGTCAGCTTCGGGCCGGTCCGGGCGTCAGCCCTGGGAGATGGCTCTTTTGCCGAACATGATCTTTTCGAGTGGTGGTCAGAAGTGATTGAGGTGCCGGTTGTGGCCGAGGGCGGGTTGTCCACGGACATGGTGCGCCAGCTTGCCGGATACACCGATTTTTTCGGCATTGGTGAAGAGATCTGGAAAACGGACGACCCGGCCGCTGCGCTGGGCGACCTGATCGCGGCAATGAGCTGACCTGCGGTCAGAAGAACACCCGTTCGACGCTCCAGTAAGCACCGATGAGTGCGATGATCAGTGAGGCCGGGATCGAGACTGACCGGAAGACGACCGGGTAGGTGGTCGCAGGCTGCTCGGTGGGATCCAGCGACATCCGGCGGGCCAGCCGCGCAGACAGCAACAGAAGCAGAGCCGCCAGCGCGATTACCGTCAGCTGACCCAGTTCAACGCCCACATTAAAACCAACCAGTGCGGGGATAAACTGGTTATCCGGCAAACCGAATTCGCCCAGCACAGAGGCAAAACCCAGCCCGTGTAAAAGGCCAAAACCAAAGATGATCGCCGGCCGCCAGCGGCTCAGCCCCTGGTGGAAGATGTTTTCGACCGCGACATAGACAATGGACGCAGCGATCAGCGGCTCGACAATGCTGCCCGGCAGACTGACCCATCCCAGCGCCCCAAGAGCCAGCGTGACCGTATGCGCCAGCGTAAAGGCCGTGACCTGCCACAGCAGCGGCCGCCAGCGGGTGCTGAGGAAAAACAGACCAAGTACGAACAGAATATGGTCGAGCCCCCTGGGCAGGATGTGGTCGAAACCGACGGGAATATAGCTCATGAAAGCCTCGCCCGGGCTCTGGGCGCCACCGCCGTCAAAACCGATCGGCGGGCTGCTTTCACCGCCGGACAGATACCCGGTATAGGGCTCTTCGACCCCCTGCTGACGCAGCACCATCGGGCCGCCGCCTCCGGGCCAGTTGACCGTGATCGCCGTCGCATCCCGGGGCAGCGTTGCGACCAGCTGCACAAGAGAAATCCGCGGCAGCTCGAAATCCTCTGCCGGTTCGGTCCGGGCGCTCCGTACCGTAAATGTCAGCGGCGTGCCCGCCTCGGCCAGCGGTACTGCATTCCAGGCGTCCACTAGCTCGGGCAACCGGGCAAGCAACCCGGCCACGTCCAGTGCCCGCAACCTGTCGTAATCATCTGATCCGTCTGCTTCATCCGTATCCGCAACAGCGTCAAGATCGATACCTGACAGAAATGCCTCGATGTTCACACGCATGTCCAGGGTGATTTCGTCACCTTCCGTGACTGCCATGTCGACAATGGTCGGCACCAGTTCATGCGCCGCCACCTCCCGTGCGCCCAACACCACGAAGTGAGTTGACACGAAACCAAAAAGCATCAGCTTTGCAATGCAGCGAACAAGGGTCTGGGGCATGATGTTGAAACGTCTTTTCATACTGATGATGATTTTGGCAGGGGCGCCGGTACTTGCACACGAGTTTTGGATCGAACCGACGGAGTATCAAGTCGAAAGCGGCGCAATTCTGACTGCTGACCTGAAAAATGGCGAGAATTTCAGGGGAACGTCGCTTGGCTGGTTCGACAACAACTTTACCCGCTTTGATATTGCGGCCGGTCAGCGGCTGGTTGCAGTTGACGGGCGACCCGGTGATTACCCGGCGCTGAACATGCAGACACCAGCAGACGGGCTGCTGGTTGTGCTGCACGAAACAACTCCGGCCAGCCTGACGTACCGCGAATGGGAAAAATTTCAGAAATTTGCGGACCACAAGGATTTCCCGGATGCGGCGGCTGTGCATGAAGAGCGTGGCTGGTCGACGGAAAAATTCCGTGAAAGCTATACCCGCCACGTGAAGGCGCTGATCGCAGCAGGTGACGGTGCAGGAGCTGACCGTGCCTTTGGGCTTGAGACTGAAATCGTGGCGCTGGACAACCCGTATGCCGGAGGTTTCGCCGGCCCGCTTCGGGTGCGCGTATTGTATCAGGACGCGCCGCGCGCAGATGCTCAGGTCGAGGTTTTTGAACGCGATCCGTCGGGTGAGGTCACTGTATCGCTTGTCCGTACCGACGCGCGTGGCATTGCACCGGTTCCCGTGCGCGCGGGACATGAATACCTGCTGGATGCTGTGGTGCTGCGAGAAGCAGAAAGCGCGGGATCTGAGCCGGATGCACCTGTGTGGCGCACCCTCTGGGCGGCACTGACGTTCCGGGTGCCGGACTGACGCCGACACACTCTTGCACCGCGCGTCGATCCCCGGCAAAAGGCCCTCATGAATAACCAGCCCGACATTCTGTGCATCGGATCTGTTCTGTGGGACGTGATCGGCCGCTCTGCCAGCGCTATGCGTCAGGGATCAGATGTACCGGGGCGCATTACCCGGCTGCCCGGCGGCGTTGCCATGAACATCGCCATGACGCTTGCACGTTTTGGCCTGACGCCAGGGTTGCTGACGGCCATCGGCAGGGACGCAGAGGGCGAGGAACTGGTGGCGGCCTGTATCGCGCGGGGCATGATCACGGATCACGTCTATCGGTCCGACGATCTGCCCACGGATGTATATATGGCGGTAGAAGGCGCCAACGGACTGATTGCAGCTGTCGCCGACGCCCATTCCCTTGAAGCAGCGGGTGCGCGTATTCTGTCACCTTTGTCCGATGGCCGTCTTGCATCCGAGGCGCATCCTTACCAGGGGCTGGTCGCACTTGATGGCAACCTCACGCTTGATCTGCTCACCGATATAGCCACCAGCCCGCTGCTCGCGCAGGCCGACCTGCGCGTGGCCCCCGCATCGCCAGGCAAAGCCGAACGGCTGTTGCCGTTTGTCAGGTCCGGGCGCGGGACGCTGTATGTCAATCTGGAAGAGGCCGGGCTGTTGTGCCAGCAGAGTTTTGACACCTCGTCCGACGCCGCGCGTGGCCTGCTGGAGCGCGGTGCATCGCGCGTGCTCGTGACCGATGGCGGAAACGACGCGACCGAAGGCACGGGCGATGACCTGATCACACGTACACCGCCGCAGGTTCTGGTGACCCGTGTCACCGGCGCCGGTGACACCTTTATGGCCGCCCATATTGCCGCCGAAGCGGCAGGCGCGGACCGCTCTGCGGCACTGACACGCGCTCTGGGCGCTGCAGCCCACTTTGTATCCGGAGAAACACCCCTGTGACTGACATGCCCATGATCCGAAGCACCGAAGTTGCCGCCGCCAGTGCAGCAGGCAAACCCGTCGTGGCGCTTGAGAGCACCATCATTACGCACGGAATGCCATTTCCCCAGAACCTTGAGGTGGCCCGTCAGGTCGAAGACGACATCCGCGCAGCCGGCGCGGTGCCGGCAACTATGGCGGTGCTGAACGGGACGCTCTGCGCCGGTCTGGAGCCGGAACAGCTCGATACGCTGGCGCAGGCCCGTGGTGTCGCCAAGCTGTCGCGCGCAGACCTTGCCGCCTGTCTGGCAACAGGTGGCACCGGTGCCACGACGGTGGCGGCGACAATGATCGCAGCCCGTCTTGCGGGTATTGAGGTGTTTGCAACCGGCGGGATCGGTGGTGTGCACCGGGGTGCCGAGAACAGCTTTGATATTTCGGCCGATCTGATGGAACTGGCGCAGACACCTGTCAGCGTCGTTGCGGCAGGCGCCAAGGCAATCCTGGACGTCGAAAAGACCCTCGAAGTGCTGGAAACACAGGGCGTGCCGGTGATCGCCGTCGGCCAGGACGCGTTCCCCGCCTTCTGGAGCGCCGGTTCGCCGCTGCGTGCGCCGCTGCGCATGGATACCCCCGAAGATATTGCAGCTGCACACCACATGCGTGGCCTTCTCGGCCTGCCGGGCGGGCAGCTCATTGCAAACCCGATCCCTGCAGACGATGAGATTCCCGCAGCAGAGCTCGCGCCGGTGATTACACGGGCACAGCTGGACGCAGATGAGCACGGTATCCGCGGCAAGGCTGTAACCCCATATCTGCTGCAGCGGATTTTCGAGCTGACAGAGGGGCGTTCACTGACGGCGAATATTGCCCTGGTCCGCAATAACGCGCGTCTGGCGGCCCGTATCGCTCAGGCACTGAGCACAATCCGCAACGCATAGGCACAACAGCGTGCTCTGGTGGCCCTGGGCCATTGTGGATACGGGTCAAAGCGCCTAACTATCCGGTGAACACCCGTTGGAACCTGAATGAACACGCCCTTCGATCCTGAAACCCCTCCGTCCCGCCGCAGCCTTCTGGCAAGCTTCCGCGCCTCGTTCCTGACAGGCCTGGTGGTGATTGCACCGGTGGGACTGACGATCTGGCTGATCTGGTCTGTCGTTGGATGGATCGACGGCTTCGTGCTGCCACTTGTGCCGCGCGCCTACCAGCCCGACCGGCTGATCCAGGACCTGCTGGGCCTCGACCCCTCTGTGCAGATCAATGTGCGCGGTATCGGCGTCATTATCTTCCTGATCTTTACGGTGATTGTCGGCTGGATGGCCAAAGGCATTATTGGCAGGTCGATGATCCGTTTCGCCGAAAGCCTCGTGGAACGCACGCCCGTGGTGCGGACGATCTATTCGGGGATCAAACAGATCTCCGAGACGGTCTTTGCGCAATCCGAGCGGTCATTCGAGAAGGCCTGTGTGATCGAATATCCGCGCAAGGGTATCTGGGCCATCGGGTTCATCTCGACCAACACCAAAGGCGAAATCGCTGCCCGCGCCAATGACGGACGGCCCATGCTGAGTATCTTTCTGCCCACGACGCCCAACCCGACCTCGGGGTTTTTGCTGTTCGTGCCTCAGGAGGATGTGATCGAGCTGGAAATGACCGTGGAAGATGCCGCCAAACTGGTGATCTCTGCAGGCCTTGTTTACCCCAATGGCAAGGATCCGGCCCAGCCGCCGGACCAGAACTGATCAGCTGAACATCGCCGGCAGGTCGATGGTGCTGCGCTTGTTCAGATCATCCTTGTGGTGTTCGATGAACGCATCTGCGGCCCGCTGTCCCGCCTCTTTAAGCCGTGCCAGCGTATAGGGCGTCGGCACCAGTTTGGTCGCCACCGACAGCTCGTTCATCAGCGCGTCATCGGCGATCATATGCACCAGAACGCGGTTTTTCTGTTCTGTGCTCAGCGTGCCCTGATCCAGCAGACGCTGGACAAACTCAATGGCCCTGAGCTCGCGCAGAAGCGAAGAATTGAAACTGATCTCATTGATACGGTTCTGTATAGCCTGTGCGGTGCGCGGAATTTCGGTGCGTTCCAGCGGGTTGATATTTACCACCAGAATGTCGTCCGGCAGGTTTTTGTTAAAGAGCGGAAAGAGCGCCGGATTGCCGGTATAACCGCCATCCCAGAACGCCTCGGTGGTGCCTGTTTCCGCATCCTCCAGCTCAACCGCCTGGAAAACTGTGGGCAGACAGGCAGAGGCCAGAATGGCTTCTGTACTGATCTCACTGTCCTTGAAAACGCGCACTTTGCCGTTGCGCACGCGGGTGGCGCAGACAAACAGACAGGGCCCGTGTCCGTTTTCCTGACAGACCAGATCAAAGTTCAGCTGGCTGACAATCGGCTCCAGCGGGTTTCGGTAAAACGGACCGTAGGAATAGGGCGAAAACATCCGCGACCATGCTTCGGACGCCATCACCGGCCAGGAATACTCGAGCGCGGTGGAAAAATCCCCCAGCGAAAACGGTGTCATCCACTGCGGAATGTGCAGATCGGGCCGCGCGCCCACTTCCTGCCACAGCCAGTCCAGCCGCGCCCGCGCGCCCTCGCGGCCGCCCTCTATCATCCCGGCCTTGAACGCCGCACCGTTCAGCGCGCCGGCGCTGGTGCCCGAGATGGCCGACACGTGAATGTCCTCTTCGGACAACAGTCTGTCGAGCACGCCCCAGGTGAACGCGCCATGCGCGCCCCCGCCCTGCAGCGCCAGATTAATCCGTCTGACCGTCATACCGCGCTCCTTTTTGCTTGTCCGGCGGGAAATTTCCCCTCCGGAGGCGGAATATCGCGTTACAGCGCCGTCCAGCCACCATCCACGCTGATGGTGGTGCCGGTGATCTGAGCCGCTGCATCGGAGCACAGGAACGTCGCCGTCCCGCCCATCTGCTCGACAGTTGCGAACTCCTTTGACGGCTGCCGTGTCAGCATGACGTTCTCGATGACCTCTTCGCGCGTCATGTCATATTCTTTCATCGTGTCGGGTATCTGTTTTTCCACGATAGGGGTCAGCACATAGCCCGGACAGATCGCATTGGCCGTGATCGGCTCTTTTGCTGTTTCCAGCGCTGTTGTTTTTGTCAGCCCCACAACTCCGTGTTTAGCCGCAATGTAGGCTGATTTGTAGGGTGACGCGGTCAGCCCGTGTGCAGAGGCGATATTGATCACCCTGCCCCAGCCCGCCGCGCGCATCATCGGCAGCGCAACGGCCGTCGTGTGAAAGGCCGAGGACATATTGATCGCGATAATCGCATCCCACTTTTCGGCCGGAAAGTCAGGAATGCCGGCGACGTGCTGGATGCCCGCGTTGTTCACAAGAATATCGCATGTGCCTGCGTCGCGGATCAGCGCGCGGCACTGATCGCCCTTTGACATATCTGCCTGGATGTACCGCGCGGATACGCCGGTTTTCTCTGCAATCTCAGCAGCAATGGCATGGTCCTCGGCGTTGTCCGTAAAAGAGTTCAGCACCACATCCGCTCCGGCCCGTGCCAGTTCCCATGCGATCCCCAGGCCGATGCCGGAATTTGATCCTGTGATTACGGCCGTTTTGCCGATTAGTGAGATTTCAAAAGCCATGCTCCGCCTTCCCGTTTCAATATGCTGCGTTGCAGTGATCATGCCTTGCTGCGGGTGCAAAGTGAATGCGTAATCGGCAAACGCCCGCTCTGCGGGTCTGACAGCACCCCGGCACGGCCGGATTCCGCCAGTCCAAAAAAAAACGCCTGCACAAGGCAGGCGTTAAGTTATTGAGGCAGGTTTCATACAGGCAAGAAACCTATCGAGCAGTGATCTCTTTATAAGCAATCCCGCGCCGCTGTCCAAGCTAAAAGTTTGATAACGCGTAAATTCACCGATAGGTTATGGGCAATGAAAATAAGGGCAGCAGGGGATTGTCTCCGAAATGAACACGGTATTTTTCCGTCGTATCCGGCAGGTTTTGCTGATTGTGACAGCGATTCTCTACACAACCCATGCGGTTGCAGAGCCGCAGCATGGTCTATCTATGTATGGCGATCCCGCGCTGCCACCGGATTTTGTGTCCCTGCCCTATGCCCGGCCTGATGCCCCCAGGGGCGGCAGCATCACTCTGGGCAACACCGGCGGCTTCGACAGCCTGAACCCGTTTGTGCGCAAAGGTACCGTGCCCTGGCAACTGCGGTTTTTCACCCATGAATCGCTGATGGGTCGCAGCTGGGACGAACCTTTCACGCTTTACGGGCTTCTGGCCGAATCGGTTGAGGTCCCTGATGACCGCTCCTGGGTCGCTTTTACGCTGCGTGAAAATGCCCGCTTCTCAGACGGATCACCGGTCACGATTGATGATGTGATCTTTTCTTATGAACTGCTCGGCAGCCAGGGGCATCCGCGGTATCTCGGCCTGGCCGGACAGATCGCGGCCATTGACCAGACCGGGCCACGCAGTCTCAGGATTACCTTCAACACAGACAACCGGGAACTGGCACTGCTGGCCGGTATGCGCCCGATCCTCAGCCGGGCGCAGTGGGAAGGCCGGGATTTTGCGAACGCGCCTATTGCCGACATTCCACTCGGAACGGGGCCTTATGTTGTGAGTGATTATGAGGCCGGACGCTTTGTTCAGCTGACGCGCAACCCCGACTACTGGGGCGCGGAGCTCCCTTTGCGTGCCGGCACGCATAATTTCGATCGGATCAGGCTCGATTTTTACGGCGATGCCTCAGTGATGTTTGAGGGCTTCAAAGCAGGGGATATTTCGGCTGTGCGCGAGTTCAATGCCGAAAAATGGGCGCGCCAGTATGATTTTCCGGCCGTTCAGCGTGGCGATGTGGTCAGGTCCGAAATCCCCCACCTCAAGCCATCTGGCATGACAGGTTTTGTGATGAACACGCGGCGTCCGCCCTTTGACGACTGGCGCGTGCGCGAAGCGCTGATCCAGGCCTTTAATTTTGAGTATATCAACGACACCCTCACCGGTGGCGCGCAGCCGCGCATTACCTCCTATTTTTCCAACTCCGTTCTTGCGATGGCGCCGGGCCCCGCATCCGGCGCGGTGGCAGATCTGCTGGCACCGTTTGCCGACAGTCTGCTGCCCGGAACACTCGAGGGTTACGAACTGCCCGTTACCGATGGCTCCCTGCGCAACCGCCGGGGGATCCGCCGGGCGATGGCACTTCTGGAGGAGGCAGGCTGGACACCGCAGGACGGGATCATGCGCAACGCCAGCGGCGACGCGCTTGCCTTTACCCTGCTCATTGCACAGAACAGCAGCGAAAACCGCGCCATCGCGGATATCTACCAGTCCGCTCTGGACCGTCTGGGCGTGGAAATGACCATCGAGGCGACCGACGACGCGCAGTTTACCGAGCGCACCAGTGCCTTTGATTTTGAAATGACCACCTATCGTCGGGCCCTTTCGCTGTCACCGGGAAATGAGCAGCGGTTTTACTGGGGCTCTGACTCGGCGAGCCAGGAGGGATCCCGCAATCTTATGGGCGTCACTTCTCCCGCTGCGGATGCCATGATCGACGCCATGCTCCAGGCCAGAACCGCAGAGGAATTCACGTCTGCCGTTCGCGCGCTGGACAGAATTCTGACAGCGGGGCGGTACGTGATCCCGTTCTGGCAGTACACCACTGGGCGCATCGCGCATATAAAAGAAATGAAATTCCCGGATGAACTGCCGCTTTACGGAGATGGTCCCAATTACATGCCGGAAGTCTGGTGGTATGAGGCGTCAGACCAGTGAGGTGACCCAGAGGATGTTGGCATCCTCCTGGCTGACCGACACGACGTTATGTCCCATTGAGGCATCGTAATAGGCGCTGTCGCCGCGGCGCATTTCGACCGGTTCATAGAATTCAGTATAGAGCCGGATCACGCCGGTCAGGACATACAGAAACTCTTCGCCGTCATGGCGTACCCAACCGTCGAATTCGGACATCTCGCGTGCACGGACCCGGGCACGATAGGGCAGCATCTGCTTTTTGGTGAGCGTATCAGCCAGCAGCTCATGTTCGTAGGTCACCGTGGCCTGCGGCGTCCCCTGGCCGGTGCGGGTCACTGACATACGCCCGTTCACCTGGCCCGGACGCGGCGGGGTAAAAAGCTGTGGTACGGAAATCTCCAGACCAGTCGCCAGCTTTTTCAGGGCGTCATAGGTCGGGGACATCTGGCCGTTTTCAATCTTGCTGAGCGTTGATCGTGCAAGGCCTGCCTGCCGCGCGGCCTGTTCCAGCGTCCAGTCACGTGCCTTGCGCAGCTCGCGCACCCGCACACCCAGATCGAGCGGTACTGCCTGAGCATCCTGCCCGCTCTCACGCGCGATCCGGATCAGATTTTTGGGGTCACGGTCAGTCATGTCCATTTCTATAGGAGGATCGCCATGCGCTTGCAACGCTGGCCCCGGCGGTCTAGCAGGTGGCATATGCTTTCTGTCGTGCATGAGGCCAGTGCGCCTGACATCCCCTCTCCGTTCAATCTTGCGGCATATGTGCTGGCACAGGCCGCAGGCCTTTCCGAAAAAACGGCGCTGGAAATCCACGGCCCGGATAGGGTCGAAACCTGGAGCTACGGACGCCTGTCTGCCGCGGTCCGGGGTACAGCCACCGGGCTTGGACACCTCGGCCTGGTGCCCGGTGACCGGGTGCTGATGCGCCTGGGCAATACCGTCGATTTCCCGATCGCCTATCTGGGCGCTCTTGCGGCAGGACTTGTGCCTGTTCCGACGTCATCTGCGCTGACCGCGGGCGAAGTCGCGCGGATCATCGAAATCATACGCCCTGCGGCTGTTCTGCGTGATCCGGATGTGGCCTGCCCGAAGGAAACACCGGTCATCATGCCGGACGAACTGCACAGATGGCGCGAGCTGCCACCGGCCGAATGGCACATGGGTGATCCTGAGCGGCCCGGATATATCATCTTTACCTCCGGGACGTCCGGTGTCCCGCGTGCGGTTCTGCATGCACATCGCGCCATTCTTGGCCGGGCGATGATGTTCCGGGGGTGGTACGGGCTGTGTCCCGGCGACCGCCTGATGCACGCAGGCGCCTTTAACTGGACCTATACACTGGGCACAGGGCTCATGGATCCATGGACATGTGGTGCGACGGCAGTCATTCCTGCCGCCGGAACAGGGTCCGAGGCCCTGCCCGGTGTGCTCCGGCGATCGGGGGCAACTATTTTTGCTGCGGCACCAGGCGTGTATCGGCAGATGCTGCGCGCCGCGGGGCCCTGGGATCTGCCGGAACTGCGCCATGGGCTGAGCGCCGGGGAAAAACTGCCGCAGAGTGTAGCAGAAACCTGGCGGGCCGTCACCGGCACCGCAGTCTACGAGGCCTATGGCATGTCCGAATGCTCGACCTTTGTGTCTGGGTGCCCTGCAACGCCTGCCCGGACCGGTACGCTCGGGCGCGCGCAGCCGGGCAGGCACATTGCGCTGATCGGTCAGGATGGCCCCGTGCCCCGCGGGTCCGAGGGGACCATCGCCGTACACCGCGATGATCCCGGCCTGATGCTCGGGTATCTGGATGCGCCCCGTGCAACCGCAGACCGGATGCAGGGCGAGTGGTTCCTTACCGGCGACCAGGCGGTCATGGATGATGACGGTCAGATCACCTATCTCGGCCGGAATGACGACATGATGAATGCCGGCGGTTTCCGGGTATCTCCTGTAGAGGTCGAGAATACACTGGCGCATGTGCCTGGCATCACGGCCGTTGCAGTGACGGATGTGGCCCTGCGACCGGATACGCGTGTAATTGCCGCATTTTATACCGGCCCCGCCCCACTGGACGACGCAATGCTGCGTGACTATGTCGGAGAAAAGCTGGCCCGTTACAAACAACCACGCCTTTTTATTCACATGCCTGCGCTGCCTCTGGGCGCCAATGGCAAAATCCTGCGCCGCGCGCTGCGCGACCAATTCAAGGCCCCCGCATGACAGATACCATCAAGCTCGACATCATGTCCGACCCGATCTGCCCCTGGTGCTATATCGGCAAGGCGCATCTGGACCGCGCCCTGACTGACCACCCCGACCACCCGTTTGTGATTGAGTGGCACCCTTTTCAGCTGAACCCCGACATGCCTGCAGGCGGCATGGGACGTCGTGAGTACCTGGAGGGCAAATTCGGCGGCAAGGAAGGCGCGGTGCGCGCCTATGCACCAGTGGTCGAGCACGCCGAAGCCGCCGGACTGAGCATTGATTTTGAAGGGATGCAGCGTACGCCGAACACACTGGACGCCCACCGGCTGATCCACTGGGCGGGCATTGAGGGCCGTCAGACCGCCGCGGTCAGCGCATTGTTTCAGGCCTATTTCGTGGATACCCGCGACATCGGCGACCACGAGGTACTGGCCGATATCGCCGACGGTATCGAAATGGACGCTGCGGTGGTTTCCAAACTGCTGGCATCTGACGCCGATGTCGAAGACATCCGCAAGCGTGACGCACACAGCCGGCAGATGGGTATTTCGTCGGTGCCGACATTCATTGTTGCGGGTAAACATGCCGTTCCGGGCGCACAGCCCCCTGAACTGTGGCAAAAGGTAATCACCGAACTGCGCGGTGACGGGTAACGTCCCTGTGCATGTGCACAGAGTGAACTGTGCTTTTCTGTGATTGTGCGGGCTTCAACTTCCGGTTACTCCTGACGCTAATGCGCGCCACATTACCGGCGCTGAAGTGCAGGGTACTGACGGGTGAGCGGTTCACACAATCCGATACCGGTGGGACGGGGCGAATTCATTGCGCTGATGGCGATGATGTTCGCGACAATCGCCTTTTCCATCGACTCGATGCTGCCCGCACTGCCGGACATTGCGATGGAACTGACGCCGGATGACCCGACGCGGGCACCGCTGATCCTGACCTCATTTGTACTGGGAATGGGGCTGGGCACGTTCTTTGCAGGCCCGCTGTCGGATGCATTCGGGCGCCGCACCATCATGTTCTGTGGCGCTGGCCTTTATATTGTTTCGGCAACCTGTGCCTGGGCGTCTGCATCGTTTGAGGTTATTCTGGCTGCCAGAATTATACAGGGCATCGGCGCTGCCGGCCCCCGGGTCGTGTGTGTGGCGATCATCCGGGATCTTTTCTCAGGCCGCGAAATGGCGCGTATTCTGTCCATCGTCATGATGATCTTTACGCTGGTCCCTGCCTTTGCGCCGGCGATGGGCGTGGTGATCATCGAATGGAGTGACTGGCGTGGTATTTTCATTGCTTTCGTGTTGTTTTCGCTGATCTCGGCCTTGTGGCTGGGCTTTCGCCTGCCCGAAACACTGCCAGTTGAAAAGCGCCGCCCGGTGCGCGTCCGGCTGATCCTGAACGCAGTACGTCAGATGTTTGCGCATCCTGTCGTCAGGCTTTCGATCTTTGTGCAGACACTCTGCATGGCAATCCTGTTTTCTCTCCTTATGCTGATCCAGCCAATATACGAAAAGGTCTTTGACAAACTCGAAAGCTTCCCCTTCTGGTTTGGCGGCATTGCCCTGATATCAGCACTGGCGAGCCTGCTGAACGCCATGCTGGTTGTGCGTCTGGGCATGCGCCGCCTGGTGACAGTGGCGCTTTTTGTCCAGATCGGGCTTTCAGGTGTTATGCTGCTGACCGCCGGAACAATCGGTCCCGAAGGCTTTGCGCTGTTTCTCGTCTGGCAGGCCTATGTGTTCTTTCAGGCCGGGCTGACCGTGGGAAATCTCAATGCCATTGCGATGGAACCCATGGGGCATATTGCGGGCATGGCCGCCAGCGTAATCGGGGGCGTATCCACTGTTCTGGCCGCAGCCATCGCCTCGCCGATCGGGCTGTTGTTTGACGGAACGATCCGGCCACTGGTCGGCGCGGTGTTTGTGATGGCAACCATCGCCTGCGCGCTGATGGTCTATATGGCACGCGTCGAGAAGCGGGTGCCGGCCGAATAAATCTCAGCCCGCCCGTGCTTTGCGCTTTTTCTTTTCCGCCACAACCTTTTCCGCCAGATCACGTGCTATCGCAAAAGCACCTTTGATCTTGTCCGCGTCCGCTTTCCAGTCCCTGCGCACAACAATCTTGTTGTCCCTGACCTTTGCCATACCACGCTGATCCTGAATGAACTCTACCAGGCCCTGTGGCGACGCAAACTTATCATTGTGAAACTGGATCGTCGCACCGCGCGGCCCGCCGTCCAGTTTGGCAATGCCTGCCCGTTTGCACATGGCCTTGATCCGCACAACCAGCATCAGTGTGTTGACCTCGCGCGGGAGCTTTCCGAACCGGTCGATCAACTCTGCGGCAAAACCTTCGAGTTCCACTTTGGTGGTGAGACTGCTCAGGCGGCGGTAAAGACCCAGGCGCACGTCCAGATCGGGCACATAATCCTCGGGGATCAGCACCGGCACGCCCAGATTGATCTGCGGTGCCCACTGGTCATCCGCCTCGCTCAGACCTTCCATCTCGCCTGCGCGGATTTTGGCAATCGCCTCTTCCAGCATGGACTGATAAAGCTCAAAACCCACGTCGCGCATCTGGCCTGACTGTTCTTCACCCAGCAGGTTACCGGCACCCCGGATATCCAGATCCTGGCTGGCCAGAGTAAAGCCTGCGCCCAGCGTGTCGAGACTGGACAGAACCCGCAGACGTTTTTCTGCCGTTGGCGTGAGTTTCGCGCGTGGTTTCGTCGTCAGATAGGCATAGGCGCGTGTTTTGGACCGCCCGACCCTGCCCCGGATCTGATAGAGCTGCGCGAGCCCGAACATATCCGCACGGTGCACAACCATCGTGTTGGCTGTCGGAATATCGAGACCGGATTCGACAATTGTCGTGGCCAGCAGCACGTCGAATTTCCCGTCGTAAAAGGCGTTCATCCGGTCATCGAGTTCGCCGGCGGCCATCTGACCATGTGCGACCACATAGGACAGTTCCGGCAGCTGGTCCTTCAGGAATTCCTCGATTTCGGGCAGATCTGAGATCCGGGGCACAACATAGAACGACTGACCGCCCCGGTAATGCTCGCGCAGCAGCGCCTCGCGCAGGGTCACTCCGTCAAATTCACTGACATAAGTCCGGATCGCCAGCCGGTCGACCGGCGGTGTGCCAATGATCGACAGATCACGCACCCCCGTCAGGCTCAGCTGCAGCGTGCGTGGAATGGGCGTGGCCGTCAGCGTCAGTACGTGAATGTCCGTGCGCAGCTGTTTCAGGCGTTCTTTGTGTGTGACCCCGAAATGCTGTTCCTCGTCAATCACCAGCAGACCCAGGTTCTGAAAGCGGATCCCTTTTGCGAGCAGTGCATGGGTGCCGATGACAATGTCCACGGTGCCGCGCGACATGCCATCACGCGTGGCGTTTGCCTCTTTGCTGCTCACGAACCGGCTGAGCTGGCGTACGTTGATCGGGAAACCGCGGAACCTTTCGGCAAAGCTCTTGTAGTGCTGGCGGGCCAGCAATGTCGTGGGCGCGATCACTGCCACCTGAACCCCCGACATCGCCGCGACAAAAGCGGCACGCATCGCAACCTCTGTCTTGCCGAAGCCCACATCGCCACAAACCAGGCGGTCCATCGGATTGCCAGAGGTCAGATCGTCAATCACCTCGCCGATCGCACGCAGCTGATCATCGGTTTCCTGATAGGGAAAGCGCGCGCTGAAAGCATCCCACATGCCGGGCGGAGGCTCAAGCACCGGTGCTTTGCGCAGCGCCCGCTCGGCAGCGACGCGGATCAGCTTGTCAGCAATCTCCCGGATACGCTCCTTGAGGCGTGCTTTTTTTGCCTGCCAGGCCCCACCGCCAAGGCGGTCCAGCAGGCCCTCTTCGTGGCCGTATTTCGACAGCAGTTCGATGTTTTCAACGGGCAGATAGAGTTTCGCCTGCTCCGCATATTCCAGCAGGATGCATTCGTGTGCCGCGCCGGCAGCGGTCACAACCTCAAGCCCCTTGTAGCGACCGATGCCGTGGTCGACGTGTACAATCAGGTCACCTGGGCTGAGCGATTGTGTCTCGGTCAGGAAATTTTCGGCGCGGCGCTTTTTGCGGGTCGACCGGATCAGCCTGTCCCCCAGAACGTCCTGCTCGGAAATCACCGTCAGACCCGGCGCTTCAAACCCATGCTCCAGCGCCCAGACCGCCAGGTGCAGCCCGCGTTTGCCGATGCGTGTCGCATCAGGAACGGGGATCGCCTCGGCAAGGCCTTCATCCTCGATCAACCCGGTCAGACGTTCGCGTGCCCCTTCGGAATAGCTGGCAATGAGCACCGGCCCCACGTCCATCCTGGCTTTAACATGTGCTGCCAGTGCCCCGAAAAGGCTCAGGGATTCCTGCTGGCGCTCCGGCGCAAAGTTACGCCCGATGCGTGCGCCCGCATCGGTGACACCCGGCCCCGTCGCCTGTGGCAATGCCGCCAGCTGCAGCACTCTGCGTCCGGCGACCTGACTGTTCCAGGCGTCATCGTCCAGATAGAGCCCTTCCGGCGGCGCCGGTTTATAGACAGTATCCATCTTTGACCGGTTCGCCATCGCCAGCCGCCTCGTTTCGTACTGATCCGCAATACTTTCCCAGCGGGCCAGCCGTGACGGCGTTACCTGATCATCCAGCGTGACCGAGGCTCCGGGCAGATAGTCAAACAGCGTTTCGAGTGTGTCGTGAAAAAACGGCAGCCAGTGTTCAGCGCCCTGGTGCTTGCGCCCGGCGCTGATTGCCTCATACAGCGGGTCATCCGTGCCGGCGGCACCAAATTCGATACGATAGTTCTGCCGGAACCGGGTGACCGCGGCCTCGTCCAGAATGACTTCCGATACCGGTGCCAGTTCTACAATGTCGAGCTTTTCCGTTGTGCGCTGGCTGGCCGCATCGAACCGCCGTGCGCCGTCCAGCACATCCCCGAACAGATCAAGCCGTACGGGGCCCAGATCTCCGGGAGGATAGATGTCGATAATCCCGCCGCGCACAGCATAGTCGCCCGGTTCCGTGACGGTCGGGCTCTGGACAAACCCCATCCGCACGAGAAACGCCCGCAGGGCCTTTTCGTCAATCCGGTCTCCAACCCGCGCCTTAAAGGCCGCATCCCGCAGAACCGCCCGGGCCGGTACCCGCTGACTGGCCGCATTCAGCGTTGTCAGCAGCACAAATTTCTCCGGCATGCCGTGCACGAGGGCTGCCAGTGTCGCCATGCGCTGCGCGGAAATGTCCGCATTTGGCGAAACCCGGTCATAGGGCAAACAATCCCAGCCCGGAAAAACCACAACAGGCATATCAGGCGCGAAAAACCGCAGGGCTGCCTGCATCGCGGCGAGGCGTTTGTCATCACGTGCGACATGCATGACCGGTTGGCCACCATCGGCCAGTTCCTGCAGCAGGAACTGGGCATCGAACCCTTCGGGCACGCCGGAAACGGTAATATGCGAACTGTCAGCCATGGGCTGCTTCAATTGGCGCATCGGGCGCCGGTGTCAACCGCCCAGAACGCCCGTGGACATGTTTTGATACATTCCCCACAGGGCCGTGACAAAAATCGATACGACGCCGGTCATCTGAACATAGAGGCGATGCCGCGTCAGCCTTTTACGCAGAAGCTCCCCACTTGAGTCTTCCTGTTGAATCAGCCGGGCCGTCGACAGCGAGATCAGTGCCACAACGGCCATCGGCAGTCCAAGCAGAAACAGCGCCTGCGCAATTTCAAGGCCATAGAAAAACCCCATGCCACCCAGCATTGTGAGCAGAAAACATCCGAGCGTCAGCAGCCACAGCCCGGAGACGCGCGCAATAAAAAGCAACCGGTTGGTGTTGATCCGGACGAGATCCTCGAGATCCTGCTCGGACTGTCCTCCGTGGCGGCGCGCGCGCAGAACCATGTCAAACGGCACACCCAGGACCCAGTGGCTGGCGGTTGACCACATCACGGCCAGTGCGATCCAGAACCACAGGTTCGAGAAAGACCGCATATCGATCAGTTCAAAAACAGAAGAATAGAAATCCAAGAGAGTGCGCTTTGGTTGCAGGTTTTGAGTGTCTTAGCGGTGCTTTGTGTCGAATCCTAGCCTTGGCTTGGGTAAAAATACGTGCAAATCTCAGGTGTAACAGAAATTGGACAATTCCCCCATGCGACCAACACAGGCCCCCTTTCCGGCGACACGGCTGCGCCGGTCACGCCAGTCACCTGCTCTGCGCGCGCTGACGCGCGAAAACACGCTGAGCGTGGATGATTTCATCTGGCCCGTCTTTGTTCGATCGGGTGAAGGCATAGAGGAGCCGATACCATCCATGCCCGGCGTCTTTCGACGTTCGGTAGACAAAGTCGCCGAGGCCGCACGCGAGGCCGCTGATCTGGGCATTCCGGCCATCTGCATCTTTCCCTACACGGGTATCGAAGAGCGCACCGAAGACTGCGCCGGTGCCTGGGATCCGGAAAACCATGCAAACCGGGCCATCCGCGCCATCAAGAAGGCTGTACCCGGGATTGCCGTGATGACGGATGTGGCGCTGGATACCTATAACATCAACGGCCACGACGGGTTTGTTGAGAACGGCGAGATCGTGAATGACCGCACGGTCGAGGCGCTGGTGAAAATGACACTGGCCCAGGCCGAGGCGGGCGCCGATATCATCGGCCCCTCTGACATGATGGACGGGCGCATCGGCGCGATGCGGCAGGCGCTCGAGGCCGCAGGGCACCAGCGGGTCATGATCCTGAGCTATTCGGCCAAATATGCCTCGGCCTTTTACGGACCGTTCCGGGATGCCGTTGGCGCGTCCGGGGCGCTGACCGGCGACAAGAAAACCTATCAGATGGATCCGGGCAACTCGGACGAGGCCCTGCGCCTGATCGAACGCGACCTGCGCGAGGGCGCCGATATGGTGATGGTCAAGCCCGGCCTGCCTTACCTCGATATCTGCCGGCGCGTCAAAGACACCTTTGGCGCGCCCACCTATGCCTACCAGGTCTCCGGTGAGTTTTCGATGATCCAGGCCGCCGCCGAACACGGCTGGATCGACGGCGAAAAAGTGATGATGGAAAGCCTGATGGCCTTTAAACGTGCAGGCTGCGACGGAATCCTGACCTATTTCGCGCCAGCCGCCGCCCGCCTGATGGCCAAACAGCGATAAGCCGCGCAATCCGGGCGGTTTTGGGTGACAGCGCAGCGCAATAGGCGTATGTTTGCGCACAAGCCGGGCAAACCGGCGTTCGGGCAACAGATTACAGGCAAAAATATGAAACGTTCAGGAATTTCCCGGCGGGGTTTCACCCTCATGGCACTCGCAGGCACCGCTGTCACAGCCGCCTGCGGCAATGGCATCGGCTCTCCGGGTGGCGCACAGATTGATGCACGCGTCGACGCAACGCTCCAGCAGATGTATGCGGCATACCCTAACACGCGCAACCTTGCCGAAAAGGCCAATGGTATCCTGGTGATGCCGCTGGTGACCGAGGCCGGTTTCGGATTTGGCGGGGCCTACGGTCAGGGTGCCCTGCGGGTCAACGACATCACCGTTGATTATTATTCAACCACCAAGATCACGGGCGGTCTGCAGATTGGCGCACAGCAATACGCGCATGTGCTGTTCTTTATGACCGAGGACGCGCTTGCAGGCTTCCGCCGCTCATCGGGCTGGGCGGCCGGTGGCGACATTGAATATGTCGTCTCGGATCAGGGTGACGGCGTCAGTGCCAACACCACAACGGCCCTCGCACCGGTCATCGCGGCTGTCTTCGGACGCGCAGGCCTGCGGGTGGGCGCGACGCTGCAAGGCACGAAATACAGCCGTATCATTCCCTGAATCTTCGGGTAACGTACATCTGACAGCCGGCGTTCGCGCCGGCGTCATTCTGCACTGTGACTGGCAGTTCAGAGCCCAAAGCACTGAATGCTGCGGGCTCAACCAATGCCGGCTATGCAACCTGACACAACGCGCATAGTGTCATTTGCATGCGCAAGTTCCGAAACGCCCGACAATCTGACGCACTTCGATGCTTTGAGATCGAAACTGCTGCCTATGAAGGCGACGAAGCAGCAACCCTCGGAAAGATATCAAAAAGGATCAACGTCTATCCCGATGGTTTCCTCATACTTGAGGAACAAGGCGGGATCGTTGGCTTTATCAATTGCGGATGTGCTCATGAAGTCCAGATGTCTGATGAGGAATTTAAGGAGCTGGTGGGGCATGACCCCGACGCACCAAATGTCGTCATTATGTCTGTCGTCGTTGATCCTGCGCATCAGGGAACAGGCCTGTCGCGGGCATTGATGACTGAATTTGTCGATCGCATGAGAAAGCTGGGCAAATCCGCGATCTACCTTATGTGCAAAGAGCATCACGTCCCGCTTTATCAGAGATTAGGCTACAGCTATCTTCATCCGTCGACCTCCGATCATGGCGGAATGACCTGGCATGAAATGTCCATGCAACTTTGAACCGTTTGTTAACTGAGCCATGATGATCTGACACTGGAGCAGCCGCAGCGAACGCCCGCTCCGTCCCGCAAAGCGGCCATTCCCTCCGAAAAAAGCGGAGACCGCGGGCTCCGCTTTTGATCGCCGGTGGGTCCGGCAGATTGCCTGCAGCTTCAGCCGAGCGCCTGAAGCCTTTTGAACAGGCTCGATGTATCCCAGCGTCCACCGCCCATTTTCTGAACGTCCTTGTAGAACTGATCCACCAGCGCCGTGACAGGCAGGCTGGCACCGGTTTCGTCTGCGGTGCTCAGGCAGATACCGAGATCCTTGCGCATCCAGTCAGTGGCAAAGCCATGATCAAAATGATCGTCCAGCATGGTTTCGTAGCGGTTCGCCATCTGCCAGCTGCCGGCGGCACCCTGGCTGATCACCTCGACAACCGCACGCCCGTCAAGGCCCGCTTTGTCGGCAAAATGCAGCGCTTCGCTGAGCCCCTGCACAAGGCCTGCGATTGCGATCTGATTGCACATTTTGGTCATCTGACCGGCACCGCTGTCACCAATACGGCGGCAGATCTTTGAATAGACCTCCATCACCGGCAGTGCTTTGTCATAGGCGTCAGCATCGCCACCACACATGATCGACAGCGCGGCGTTTTCCGCACCGGCCTGCCCGCCTGAAATGGGGGCATCCACAAAACTGATACCGCCATCGCCGGCCGCGGCAAAAAGCTCACGCGTCACTTTGGCCGAAACGGTTGTGTGATCCACAAAGACCGTCCCGTTGCCCATACCTGCGAAAGCGCCGTCATCACCCAGACAGACACCTCTCAGATCATCGTCGTTACCGACGCAGGCCATGACGAATTCTGCACCATCCGCCGCCTCGCGCGGCGTCAGCGCCATTGCGCCACCAAAGGTACCAGCCCAGGCTTCTGCTTTGGATGCTGTGCGGTTGTAAACCGTGACCTCATGGCCTGCCTTCTGCAGATGCCCCGCCATCGGGCCGCCCATGACGCCCAGTCCCAGAAATGCCACTTTGGCCATTGTTGTATCCTCCCCTTTGGGTGTTGCGTTACGCTGCTGTCCTACCTAACAGTCAGGTGCGCCGGGTCAACAAAACGACAGGATATAAACGGGCTGCCGATGGGTCTGATTTTCAAATGGCTGATGCGTATCGCAGGGGCGATGATTGCGCTGGTGGTTCTCGGGATCTGCCTCGTCTATTATCTCGCGTCCAGATCTCTGCCTGATTACGACGCGGTGATCGAGGTGCCATACCTGAATGCGCCTGTCGAAATTGTGCGAGACAATGCGAACGTGCCCCACATTTTTGGCCAGTCCGACGAGGATGTTTTCTATGCGCTGGGATTTGCCCATGCGCAGGACAGGCTGTGGCAGATGACCATGATGCGCCGTACAGCGCAGGGCCGGCTGTCCGAAGTGTTCGGCACAGCGACCGTCAACATCGACAAGCTCCTGCGACGCCTTGACCTCTACACTCTGGCGACAGCTTCGGTGGATGCCCAGGACGAGCGGACCATGCGGATTCTGCGTGCCTATGCCACCGGTGTGAACGTGCGTCTCGATCAGGTAAACGCAGAGGCTCTTGGTCGCGGCGCGCCCGAGATGTTTCTGTTCAATTCGCCCGTCGCGCCCTGGCGGCCGGCAGATTCGCTTGCCATTATCAAACTGATGGGCCTGCAGCTGTCCGGACATCTCGACGCCGAGGTTCTGCGCGCACGTATGTCTCTGGCCGTGCCGGACCCCGACCGGCTGGCCGACATTCTGCCCGATGCCCCCGGCACAGGTGTCGTTGCCCTGCCCGAGTATGCCGCACTCTTCCCGGACGCGCCCCGTTTTGCACAGAGCGTGCCGCATGACGACCACCCCCTGTCGCCTTTCAAGCGGCGTATGATGGCGGGTGCGTCAAACGCCTGGGCTGCCGACCCGAGCCGGTCTGCTGCCGGTGGGACGCTGCTGGCGAACGATCCACATCTGGGATTTACCGCACCGGCGATCTGGTATCTCGCGCGCCTCGAACTGGAAAGCGGTGGGGTGATCGGCGGTACCATCCCCGGCATGCCCGTTGTGCTTACAGGCCGCAGCGCCGATCTCGGCTGGGGCCTGACCTCGGCCGGAATGGACGATCAGGACCTCTATATCGAAGCGCTGAACCCCGATAACCCCGAAGAATACCGCACACCGGATGGCTTCAAGGCCTTTGAGACACGATCGTCGATCATCAACATCAAGGATGAGACCCCGATAACCATCACCCTGCGGTGGACCGACAACGGACCTGTGCTGCCCGGTACGCACTACAACCTCGGGACCATCACACCGCCGGGCCATGTCGCGTCACTCGCGTGGACAGTGCTCAGCCCTAACGACACCTCGATGAGTGCAGCACTGAAGCTGATGAGCGCGGGATCAGTCGCCGAGGGCATTGATGCCGCAGAAACCTTTGTCGCACCTGCGCAAAACCTGGTTCTGGCAGACCGCAACGAGATCGCCATGAAGATGATCGGCGCAATGCCCCGGCGCGACGCAAATCATCAGAGCCAGGGGCGGATGCCCAGCCCTGGCTGGATCGCCGCCAACCGCTGGCAGGGCCGCCTGCCCTATGCCTCCAACCCACGGGTTGTTGCGCCCAACGGCGGGATTCTGGGAAACACGAACAACAAGGTCGTTGACCGGCCCTTCCCGAACCACGTGTCCTTTACCTGGGGCGACACACAGCGCGTTCAGCGCTGGCAGCGCCTGATGCAGGCGCGCCAGGTCCATACCCGCGACAGCTTTATCGAGGCACAGCTGGACATGGTCAGCTTTACCGCGCGGTCGCTGCTGCCGCTCATCGGTGCGGAGCTGTGGTTCACCGGCGAGGCCGCGCCCGACGGCACCGCCCTGCGCCAGCGTCAGCGCGCGCTGACGCTGCTGGCCAGCTGGTCGGGTGAGATGAACGAACATATGCCCGAGCCGCTGATTTACATGGCCTGGCTGCGCAGTCTGCAGGCGCGGATGGTCCAGGATGATCTGGGCCCGCTGGCGCGCGAGCTGACCCATGTGGAGCCGCTCTTTATCGAGCGCGCGTTCCGAGATGTGAACGGTGCCGCCGTCTGGTGCGATGTGATCCAGTCTGCACCTGTCGAGACCTGCGCAGACATGGCCCGACTGGCGCTGGATGACGCCCTTGTGTGGATCAGCGAAAACTGGGGACCGGCGCTCGAGACGCTGCGCTGGGGCGATGCGCATCAGGCCACGCATGATCATCCGGTGCTGGGAGACGTGCCCGTATTGCGCTTTTTTGTGAACATCCGCCAGTCGACCAATGGTGGCGACAACACGCTCCAGCGGGGCCTGACGCGGGGCGGCACCGGTGCCGATCCCTTTCATAACGTGCATGGCGCGGCCTATCGCGGCGTCTATGATTTCGCAGACCCTGACAGTTCGGTTTTCATCACTTCAACCGGTCAGTCCGGACATTTTCTGTCCCGGCACTATGACGACATGGCGCAGCTGTGGCGACGTGGTGAATACATTCCGATGTCGCTCGACGAAGACCTGGCGCGCGCGGCAGCCGTCGGGGTGACGGTCCTGCGGCCGCCCGGATAAATGGCCCGGGTCATCCTGTTTCACAAACCCTTCGGGGTATTGTCACAGTTCACCGACAAGGGAACAGAGGGCTCACCCCGGCCCACGTTGTCGGGCTTCATCGATGCGCCCGGATTTTATCCTGCGGGACGTCTTGACCGCGACAGCGAGGGTCTGATGGTTCTGACCGACGACGGCAGGCTGCAGGCGCGCATCGCGAACCCAAAGCACAAGATGGCCAAAACCTACCTTGTGCAGGTCGAAGGCGCACCTGATGCCGGGGCGGTTGCCCGGCTCGCCAAAGGCGTGACGCTCAAAGACGGTCTGACGCGCCCCGCGCAGGTTAACCAGATCGACGCACCCGATCCGCTGTGGCCCCGCAACCCGCCTGTCCGGTTCCGAAAATCAGTGCCAGATCACTGGCTGCGCATCACCATTTCTGAGGGGCGCAACCGCCAGGTGCGCAGGATGACCGCGCACGTGGGCCTGCCATGTCTGCGGCTGATCCGCGTTCAGATCGGGCAGTGGCGGTTGAACCATCTGGCTCCCGGCGCCTGGCGGTATGCGGATGCGGACGGCCCCTAAAGGCGTGCAAACTGCTCCTGCTGCATCCTTGTCCAGCGAACGGTGATCTCGAAACCGGCCTCGCCCTGATTTTCGTGCTCGACGATGTCCTGGTCGAACAGCCAGGCGCGTTTCTTGCCGTCGGCAAACCCCAGCGACAGGGTTTCGGTCTGGCGCGCGCCTTCGAGCTGTGTGGTTACCGCCTCCAGCAGCGCATCCAGGCCTTCGCCGGTCAGCGCGGAGATCGCGAACACCGTATCATCACGCGCCGCGCGGGCGCGCATGGCGTCGGCCTCTGCTTCGGGCATCAGGTCCAGCTTGTTCCATATCTCGAACGAAGGCCGGTCATCCTCCACACCCAGCGAGGACATTATGCTGCGCACATCATCTGCCTGCTCGTCTGATTCCGGATGCGAAATATCCCGGACGTGGCAGATCACGTCTGCGGCCAGAACTTCTTCCAGAGTTGCACGAAACGCCGCGACCAGCTCGGTGGGCAGGTCCGATATAAACCCGACCGTATCCGACAGAATTACTTCCGGTCCTTCGGGCAGCTGCAGCCGCCGCATCGTCGGATCGAGTGTCGCAAAGAGCATGTCTTTGGCCATGACCTCGGCCCCGGTCAGGCGGTTGAAAAGCGTGGATTTCCCGGCATTGGTATAGCCGACAAGCGCAACAATCGGATAAGGCACCTTCGCCCGCGCCGCGCGGTGCAGCGCACGGGTTTTGACCACTTTGTCCAGCTGTCGGCGCAGGCGCACAAGCTGCTCGTCAATGGCCCGGCGGTCAGCCTCGATCTGCGTCTCGCCGGGGCCGCCAACAAATCCAAGGCCACCCCGCTGGCGTTCTAGGTGGGTCCATGCCCGCACCAGCCGCGTCCGCTGATAGCTGAGTGCTGCCATCTCGACCTGCAGCACACCTTCGCGGGTTGCGGCGCGATCACTGAAAATCTCCAGGATCAGCCCTGTCCGGTCGAGCAGTTTGACGCCCCAGGCTTTTTCAAGATTGCGCTGCTGCACCGGGCTGACGGGGCCGTCCACCAGCACCAGTTCGATATCCTGCGCTTCAAAAACGGCTTTCAGACCGTCGATCTTGCCAGATCCGAAAAGCATACCCGCCCGCACGGTTTTGAGCGGCACAATCTCAGAGCCGATCACTTCAAGCTCCGGCAGCGCGCGCGCCAGCGAGACGGCCTCTTCCAGCGCATGCTCAGGAATCCTGCGCTCCGGATCCGTGCGGATGTCAGGATGCAGAACCCAGGCGCGGGTCACCCCGGGACCTGCGGTATTGTCGATCTGAAATGTAGGACGGCTCAAGAAGCGTCTTCGCCCTCATAAAGGCTGATCGGCTGGCTGGGCATGATTGTGGAAATCGCGTGCTTGTACACCAGCTGGGACTGACCGTCCCGACGCAGCAACACACAGAAATTATCAAACCAGGTGATCACACCCTGCAGTTTCACCCCATTGATCAGAAAGATCGTTACGGGAACTTTGGTTTTGCGCACATGATTCAGGAATGCATCCTGAAGGTTCTGTCTGTCCGACGCCATTCTGGTATTCGCCTTTTTTTCTTGCCGGGGGCCGCGGACCGGTCCCTCTCCCTCTGTTGCGAGTATGAAGGGGACTGCGAAGAGATTCCACCCCAAAAAACAGTCCGTTACGGACCTATTCGCGCCAGAGGTTTACCCGCGCCAGAGATCAGGCGTCAAAAGCGCAATAATGGCAAGGGTTTCCAGCCGTCCCAGCACCATTGCAGCACAGAAAACCGCCTTGGCTGTTCCGCTGAGCTCCGACAGCGCAATGGGCTCTTCGGCCGCAAAAGAAATCAGCGGTCCGGTCGTCGACAGGCCCGCAACAGCCAGCACGATTGCGTCCTCAAATTCCACGCCCAGCAGCGCGAGCAGCATTGTGATCGCCGCGAGGGTCAGCGCAAAAAGCATGAAGAAAATCCATGCGATAAAGGCACCATTACGTTGTATGCGGCGGCTTTCACGCCCGGCCCGACTGACCGACGAGGGATGCACAAGCCTTTCCAGTTCGCGACGGCCGTTGAGGTAAAGCGCAAAGACCCTCAGGAGTTTGACCCCGCCCGCAGTGGTTGCAACACCGCCGCCGATAAGCGCCAGCCCCATCAGGATCAGTCCCGGTGTCTGCAGGCCTGACCAGGATTGTGCCTCGGTCCAGCCGGCACTGGCAAAACCGGTTGTTGTCAGAAACGACATGACGGTAAACAGCGCGCCCCAGAATGCGCGGATGGCCGCCTGCAGTTCTTCGCCTGTTTCGAAATCCAGCGCGCCCAGCCAGTGTCGCAGAAATATGATCAGCGGCACCCCGAGAACAATGGCCAGTCCCAGCCGGAATTCCGGGTCTGTGGTCAGCCCTCCCTGCGTCGCGGTGATCGTGTCCGAAGAAAAAGTCAGCCGCGACAGCGCAAACAGCATAAAGAGCAGCATAAGGATCTCGCCGGTGAAACCCGATCCGTTTTCGCCCAGACCGCCGACGGCTGAAATTCCGGAGGTGGCCATAACGGACATCGCGTGCGTCAGAGCCACCAGCGGTCGGTCGCCACTGATAAAGAGCAGCACCCAGAGCAGCACCGTCAGCCCGACATAAATCGGCACCAGCGCCGTCACAATGCGCAGCAGACGCGCCCGCGGATCCGTGCGGCCATAAATGGTGCTCTGGCTCTCGCGCTGACCAGGTTCTGCCTGTGCTGTCACCTCAAAACCACCAAGGTTCAGTGGCGCGAGGATAGCAGACGCGGCGATCCACATCGTGATCCCCCCCATCCAGCCGACCTGCGCACGCCACAGGTGCAGCGTGTCATTCAGCCTTTCGGGACGGTCGAAAAGTGTCGCACCGGTCGTCGTGACCGCGCTCACCATTTCGACATAGGCGTTCATGAAAGTCGTGGTGTTCAGCCCCTCAAAAAACGGGACCGCGAGGAAAAACGGCAGAAAAACAAAGGTCGAGAACAGCGACATCAGGGTACCCAGGGCACCGTGCCGCGGCCGGCGGCCTGCATGTGCCGTGGCAATCATCCCGAAGATGATCAGCCCCAGCAGGCAGCAGTAGAAAAACGCCCGTGCGGTTTCCAGTTCGCGCACAGCGCCGCCGTGCAGAGCCGGCACCAGCATCGAGACAGAGGCCACCCCGAAGATCAGCAGAAACAGTGGCATCTCCAGCAGCTGTTCCAGGGCTGATCTGCGCCCGGCGGTATGTCGCGCGCGGGACATGGATCAGAAAAAATCGATCGAGACCTGCATCAGACGCTCAACTTCCGGCACGTCCTCTGTCAGGGCGAAAATAGCGATGACGTCACCTTCGCTGATACGCGTGCTGCCAACCGGCCGGATCACCTCATCACCTTTGCGGAGCGCGCCGACCAGAACACCTTCGGGGAAGTCGATATCAGAGATTTTCTGACCCGCCAGCGGTGACGTCGACAGAACTTCGGCCTCGATCACCTCTGCCTCGGCATCGCCGATGGAATAGACCGCCCGCACCCGCCCGTGCCGGATATGGCGGAGGATCGACGAGACCGTCGTCGCACGCGGATTGATGTAGGCATTGATGCCCAGCGGCCCCATCAGCGGCACCAGTGTGGGGTCGTTGATCAGCGCGATGACATAGGCGCAGCCTTCGGCCTTGGCACGAACGCAGGCCAGCATATTCGTTTTGTCATCATCGGTGATGGCGAGCATCGCATCGGCACGCGCGATCCCTGCTTCGGCCAGCAGCCCGGAATCGAGCCCGTCACCATTCAGGACAATCGTCCGTTCAAGCGCCTCGGCCGCGCGCTCTGCACAATGCCGGTTCTTTTCGATAACCTTGGTGCGCACCCGCGCGACGCGTTTTTCGAGGGTCTGCGCGACGGTCAGACCAACATTTCCGCCGCCAACAAGCACAACACGTTCCTGTTTGGACTGCTTCTTGCCAAAGATTTCCATCGTGCGCGGAATGTCGTCGACATGCGTGAAGATATAGCAGTCGTCACCGGCAAAAAGCTGATCCTTGGCTTCGGGCGCAAACAATGTGCCATCGCGGCGCACCCCCACGACGACGGCGCGCAGTGTGGAGAACAGATCTGTCAGCTGGCGCAGCGACGTATTGAGCACAGGGCAGCTGTCATCGAGACTGATGCCCAGCAGGTGCGCCTTGCCCTCCATGAAGACTTCGGTGTCAAAGGCCGCCGGCGCGGACAGGCGCTGGAGCGCGGCCGCCGCGACTTCCTTTTCCGGGCTGATCACCACGTCAATGGGCATATGATCACGCCGGTAAAGATCAGAATAAATAGCATCCAGATAGGACTGGCTGCGCAGGCGCGCGATCTTGCGGTTTATGCCGAACACCGAATGCGCAACCTGGCAGGTCACCATGTTTACTTCGTCCGAATGGGTTGCGGCGATGATCATTTCCGCATCCCGGGCCCCTGCCCGGTCGAGCACATCAGGATAGCTCGCAAAGCCCGCAATACCCTGAACATCCAGAGAGTCAGTTGCCCGGCGCACAAGATCTGGGTTGTTGTCGACAACGGTGACGTCGTTACGCTCACCGGAAAGATGTCGCGCGATCTGCCAGCCAACCTGACCGGCACCGCAGATGATGACCTTCATGCTTTGCGTCCTTCAGAGCATTTCCGGACCCTCTGAATGGCAGATGGCTCTGATACGGTCAATTCAATTGTCCAGGGGCACCGGGCCGTGCAATATGCGGGTATGAAACGGTTTCTGCGTTATTTCTGCTCTGGTGCACTTTTCGGGCTGCTCGTCGCCTGCGCGCCGGTGACGATGTATTACGACGCCGGCGCCGAAGTATCCCGGCTGGAGACCGACCTGCTGAACTGTCAGGTCTCCGCCGCACAGAACGTTCCGGTTTCCAATCAGGTACGGCGTGACCCACCCCAGTATTACCCCGCGCGGCGCGTCTGCCGACGGGATGGCTCGTGCTATACAACCGGCGGATTTTTTGATCCGGGCAATGTCTACACGGTAGATGTGAATGCGGGCCTGCGCGCGCGGGTGACCAACCAGTGTATGGAAGAGCGCGGTTACCGACAGGTCAGTATCCCGCGCTGTTCGGGCGATATATCGCGCAACGCGATCCCCGCTGTGACACGCGTGTTGCCGGAACTGACACCAAAAAGCTGCATTATCAGCAACAAGGACAAAACCTGGCAGATTCTGAACAACTCCGGCTGATTTTGTCGCTTTTGCGCTGGCACCCCTGTCGGGGGCTTTCTACTCATAGCGCATGAGCGTTTCGATTCCCCGGATCACACCCGACCTGCAGCCAGCCCGGACCCTTGTCAGGGATCTCTATGCCGATATGGCCCGCGCCGATGCTGACACGATCGGTGCTGTGCTCAGCCGTTATATGGCTCCGGACTGCCACTGGTACGGCATGCACCCGTTTCACGAACAGACCGGCCCTGAGGCCGTCACCGGTGTATTCTGGTCACCGTTTCTGCAGGCTTTCACCAGCGTGCAGCGCCGCGAGGATATCTTTTTTGCGGGGCTGAACGAGATCGACGGGTTTCAGGGGCAATGGACCTGTTCAATGGGCCACCTGATGGGGCTGTTTGATCAGCCTTTCCTGGGCATTCCTCCGACCCGGCGTATCGCGATGGTGCGCTATGCCGAGTTCCACCACATTGAGGACGGTCAGATCACGGAATCGGCGCTTTTCGTTGATCTGATGCATCTGATGCTGCAGGCGGGGCTGAACCCTCTTCGCGCGGAACAGACCGGTGCGCACCTGATCCAGCCCGGTCCGCTGACGCATGATGGCCTGCAGTTCGCCGCCGGCGACCCGGAAGCGTCACGGATAACGCTCGCACGTATCAACAACATGATCGGCAGCATTGACGCCGCCAATGCCGCGGCCACGCCACTGCATCCGCGTGACGAACTGGCGGTTGACTGGAACCGGGACATGCTCTGGTGGGGTCCTGCCGGTATCGGCGCGACCTATACCATCGACCGCTACATCGAACAGCACCAGGGGCCGTTCCGCAAAGCCATCGACGACCGCGCTTTCAACGGCCACCTGTGTCGCATGGCCGAGGGCAACTACGGCGGGTTCTTTGGCTGGCCCAATCTGACGCTGACAAACGCGGGCGGTTTCATGGGCTTCCCGGCATCGGAGGTCCGCGCGGACATGCGTGTTGTTGATATCTACCGCCGGGACGGTGACAGGCTGGCCGAGAACTGGATATTCATCGACATGCTGCATTTCCTGAAAATGCAGGGGCACGACATTCTGGCCGAAATCGGCGGCTGATCCGATTACTCTGCTGTTTCCGGTTCTTCGTCCATGTGCGCGACACGCGCGCCTGATTTGGCCGAGGTCACAACGCCCAGCGACTTCAGTTTGCGGTGCAGCGCGGAACGCTCCATGCCGACAAAGTTGGCGGTCCGCGAAATATTGCCGCCAAAACGGTTGATCTGCGTCAGCAGGTATTCCCGCTCGAAGGCTTCACGGGCTTCACGCAGCGCCAGAGTTGCAAGCGCGCCTGAAAGCACCACACGGTTCTGATCGCTGCCGCCTTCCTCGTTGCCGGGCAGTTCCCGCGCTTCGATGACGCCGTTGCCGTCCCCCAGGATCAGCACCCGTTCGATCAGGTTCTTGAGCTGGCGCACGTTGCCAGGCCACACCATTGTCTGCATCAGGGCCACCGCATCGTCACTCAGTTCGCGCAGCGGCAATCCCTGCGACGTGTTCATCTCTGCGATGAAATGGCGTGCAAGCTCAGGAATATCCTCGCGCCGGTCCTCAAGCGCGGGCACAATGATCGGCACGACATTCAGCCTGTGGTAAAGTTCTTCGCGGAATGTTCCGGCTGCAATGGCCTCCTCAAGATCACGGTTGGTCGAGGAAATGACCCGCAGGTCCACCCGCACCTTGTCATTGCCCCCCACGCGCTGGAACTGCTGATCCACCAGCACGCGCAGGATTTTGGACTGCGTCCCGACGGGCATGTCGGCAACCTCGTCGAAATAGATGATGCCCCCGTGCGCTTCTTCGAGCAGCCCGGGCTCGACACCACGTTCTGGCGTCTCACGCCCGAACAGCACTTCTTCCATTCGGTCGGGCGCCACACCGGCACAGTTCACCGTCACAAAAGGGCCACCAGACCGGTTGGAATTGGCGTGAATATACCGTGCGGCGACTTCTTTGCCGCTGCCGGCGGGCCCGGTAAGCATCACCCTGCCGTTGGATTTTGTAACCTTGTCGAGGTTGCTTACCAGCGTGCGGAAAGACGCCGAACTTCCGATCATCTCGGCGCGGGTATCGTCACGACGCCGCAGGCTCTGGTTTTCGCGCCGCAGTCGCGAGGTTTCCATCGCACGGCGGATCACGACAAGCAGCTGGTCGATGTTAAAAGGCTTTTCGATGAAATCATATGCGCCCTGCTTGATCGCCGCGACGGCGATCTCGATGTTGCCGTGTCCCGAGATGATCACCACCGGTACGTCCTGGTTGTCCCGCCGCACGGTTTTGAGGATGTCGATGCCATCCATACGACTGTCTTTCAGCCAGATATCCAGGATAATCAGTGCCGGCGGCTCTCCGTTGATCGCCGCCATTGCCTCGTCCGAATTGCCCGCCAGCCGGGTGGCATAGCCTTCGTCCTGCAGAATGTCGGATATCAGCTCGCGGATATCGCGTTCGTCGTCAACAATCAGAATATCACTCATCGGTTCCGGTTCCTTCCTGAGCCAGTTCTTTTTGCGGTGCATCAGATGTCGTACAGGGCAGTGTGATCACCGCCATCGCACCGAAATGGGTTTGCCCGTCAAAAACGGGCGCGTCTTCGAGCACAAGGCTGCCGCCGTGCTCCTCAATGATCTTCTTTACAATCGGCAGACCAAGGCCGGTGCCTTCGCTGCGGGTTGTCACATAAGGTTCAAACAGCCGGGCGCGGTCCTCGGGCAGGCCGGTACCGTTGTCCGCCACTGTGATCCGGGCGCGGCCCCGCCGAAGCACCATATCCACTCTGATCTGCGGGGAATGACCCTCAGGCGCGCCTTTTTCCTGCAGTATTTCAATGGCTTCACCGGCATTCTTGATGAGGTTGGTCAGCGCCTGACTGATCATTGTGCTGTCAAGTTCCGCCTCGACTGGTTCATCCGGCAGACTGGCCGTGATTTTCACATCCGGCTGCCCCGTCTGCTGGAGCAGCACCGCGTCACGCACAAGCTGTTTGAGGTCCAGCGGTTTGCGTTCGGGTTCGGGCATCCGGGCAAATTTGGAGAATTCATCGACAATACGCCGCAGATCGCCTGTCTGGCGCACGATGACACCGGTCATCTGTTCCAGCGCCTCGCTGTCCTCGCCAACGCGCGAGGAAAACTTGCGTTTGATCCGTTCCGCGGAAAGCTGAATAGGCGTCAGCGGATTCTTGATCTCATGCGCAATCCGTCTGGCCACATCGCCCCAGGCGGCCATCCGCTGGGCACTCACAAGGTCGGTCACATCGTCAAATGCAACCACATAGCCTTCCAGACGGCCATCTTCGCTCCGCCGCGTCGACATGCGCACCAGCAGATTCTCACGCCTGCCGTTCCGGCTGACCTTGACCTCGCCCTGAGAGACCTCTTCGGGGGCCTGTTTCACGGCCTCAAACAAGGGGCCGAATTCCGGCACGGCAACCGACAGGGCGGCGGTCTGACGCTCGCCGTTCCAGTCCAGCAGCCGCTCTGCGCTGCGGTTCACAAAGGTGATCCGCCCGTCAGAGTCCAGCCCGACAACACCCGAGGTCACAGAGCTGAGCACGGAATCGAACAGCCTGCGGCGGCGTTCAATCTGCTGGGTGTTGTCCATCAGCGTGTCACGCTGCACTTTGAGCTGGCGCGTCATCTGGTTGAAATACCGGCCAAGCATCGCAATTTCATCGTCGCCGACTTCTTCACGGACCTGGATATCCAGATCCCCTGCCCCAACCTGTTGCGCGGCCCCCGTCAGCCGGCCAACAGGCCCGGACAGACGTTCGGCAAACCACAGCCCCAGCCATATCGCGGCAAGGATCAGAATGAGCGCAAAGGCCAGATAAAGAAGCCCGAATTCAAACAGCAGACGCCCGCGTTCGCTCTCAAGCTGCTGATAAAGGCGCACCGTTTCCTGTGTCTCATCAAGCAGAGAGAGGATTTCGCCGTCCACATCGCGGCTGACATAGAGATACCTGTCCGTAAATGCCGTCAGCATCACCAGCGCGCGGAATTCGTTGTTGGGCCAGTCCTCGATGATCACCACATCGCCGCCCTGTGCTTCGCGGATATTCGCCTCGGTCGGTTCTTCGTAGTTGAACAGGTAAGACCTCTCGCCGCGCGCACGCAGGTCGCGGGTACCGTCGATCAGATAAGCTTCGCGCAGACCGCGCTGGATCTGACGCTGTCCCTCGCTGAGCAGATCACTGTCCGAAATCAGAATACCGGCCAGGCGGGCTTCGTCGATGGATTCAGCCAGTGCAAGCGCGTCCTCCGCAAGATCGCCGCGCTGTTCGGCCTCATAGGCCTGTGCCGCGGCCAGCGAATTGCCGACCACCTCGCGCACGCGGTCCGAGAACCAGCCCTCCAGACCCACATTCACCGTCAGGCCGGCAAAAATGGCCACGGTCACGGTCGGTATCAGCGCCAGCAGGGCAAACACACCGGTCAGCCGCAGGTGCAGCCTCGACCCGGCGGATTTGGCCCGTCTGGCCGCGATCAGCCGTCCGACCTGTGCCAGCACAAGGGCTGCGACGACCAGGATGTAGACCATATCCGCCAGCAGGATAAGCCGCAGGCTGAGCGTGGTGCTCGCCTCGCCCAGAGGCCCGAGAATCAGATAGGTCGACAGCGCCAGAACCGGGCCCAGCACCACGAGGCCCAGCGTTGCTGCATTGCGCACACGTCTGAGGCGGCGCAAACGCCCCAGCCGCAGTCGCAGTGACTTTTCCACACGGGATGCCACCCGATGTCCTCACCTATGATGTGGTGCCAGAAGCACCAGACCGCATTATTTTGTGATCTCCACGAGGAGTGTCCCCCATGTGCCACGGTTTGTGTTGCGGTTTTACATCAATTTGCGGCGGCGTGTCACCTCAATATCGAGATCTGTGATCTTTTTCCGGAGAGTATTCCGGTTTATCCCCAGCAAATCCGCACATTTCGCCTGGTTCCCGCCGGTCGCTTCCAGCGCAATCTCGATCATCGGCGCTTCGACTTCGCGCAGTATCCGGGCGTACAGGCCCGCAGGCGGCAGCATATTGCCGTGCAGATCAAAGTACCGCCGAAGGTGCCGTTCAACTGATGCCCCGAGTTTCTCTGTATTTCCTGCCGCGCGCATCGGCTCCAGATCCGGCTGAGCGCCAAGCACCTGCTCCACCTCTGACGCGGTGATTTCCGCTGCCCTGCTGGTCAGGCCCAGACGGCGGATCGCGTTTTCCAGCTGGCGGACGTTGCCAGGCCAGGAATAGTTCCGGAAAATCTCGGCGGCCTCCGCAGACAGGCTGCGGGCCGCGGCCCCCGAAGCTTCGGCGCGGGTCAGGAAGTGTTCCGCCAGCAGCGGAATATCGTCAACGCGTTCGCGCAGCGCAGGCACCATCAGTGTCGCGCCACTGAGCCGGTAATAGAGGTCTTTGCGCATTTCGCCCTTTTCCATGGCCGCATTCAGATCACTCTGACTGGTGGCGAGGAACCGCGGCGCATATTCGCCCGGCGTGTCCATCATCCGGACGACCCTGGCCTGAAGCTCCTCGGAAAGATCCCCGATCTCATCTATCAGCAATGTGCCGCCCTTGACCCGGGCCAGCAGGCGCGCCGGCCCTTCCAGTTCCTGCAGATCAGCGCCGGTGGCAGTGACGAACGGCAGGTTGCGCCGGTCTGAAAAATCATGAACGGCGCGGGCAATCAGCGATTTCCCGGTGCCGGATTCCCCCCAGACCAGTACGGGCAGATCGGTGTTCATCACCCGGGCAACAATGCGGTAGAGCGCCTGCATCACTGCCGTGCGACCGACCAGCGGCAGATCATCAGGCCGCTCGTCACCCTGAACGGGCGCGCGCCGGGACTGCTGGCGCGTTTCAAGCGCACGCGCTGTCCGCTTCATCAGGTCCGGCAGGTCGAAAGGTTTGGGCAGGTAATCATAGGCCTCAGCCTCGGCGGCCTGAATTGCCGTCATGATGGTGTTCTGCGCCGAAATGACGATCACCGGCAGCCCTGGCCGGTCCTCGCTGATCTTCGGCAGCATTTCCAGGCCGTTCCCGTCCGGCATCATCACATCCGAGATCACAACGTCACCCTTGCCCTCGCTGACCCAGCGCATCAGCGTCGTCAGGCTCGAGGTGGCATGCACCTTGCAGCCGGCGCGGGTCAGTGCCTGGGTCAGGACTGTGCGGATCGTGCGGTCATCGTCTGCGACCAGAACGGTACCATCCATCTGTTATTCCTCTCTGAGTGACTGTTGAACAGCGTCGCGGGGCGCGCGCGCCAGTGAAATACGAAAAACCGTCTGACCAGGGACGGATGTGACCGAGATCCAGCCGCCATGATCGGAAATGATCTTGCTGACCAGCGCGAGGCCGAGGCCTGTGCCGTTTTCGCGACCCGATACAAAAGGTTCGAAAACGTCGCCCTTGATGGCCTCGGGCAGACCCGGACCATCGTCGATGATCTCGATCTGAAGCGGCAGGGACTGACCCGATCCGTCAGAGCGGCGCAGGCGGAATGAATGCTCAAAATAGCTGTGCAGCCGGATCGTCCCCGGCTTGCCCTTTGAAGCCTCAGAAGCGTTGCGGATAAGATTGAGCACAACCTGCAGCAACTGGTCCGGATCGCCCCAGGCCATGGGCAGCGACGGATCATAGTCCTCGACGACTTTCATGTGCGCGCCAAAGCCGAGCAGCGCTGACCGGCGCGCCCGGTCCAGCACATCGTGGATGTTCACCGGCTGAAAATCCGGGCTCGACAGATTGCCGAACTGCTCGACCTGCCCCAGCAGTTTCACGATACGGCGGCTCTCTTCGACGATCAGATCCGTCAGCTCCAGATCCTCTGCGCCGAGGTTCATGCTCAGCAGCTGCGCAGCTCCGGTGATCCCTGCCAGCGGGTTCTTGATTTCGTGGGCAAGCATTTCCGCCATACCGATCGCAGATTTCGCCGCCGATTTAACCGAATGGTTCTGGGTCATCCGACCGGCCAGTTCGCGCGGCGAGATCATCAGGATCATGTGACCATCGCTGCCCACAAGCGGCGCAACCTGCAGGTCTGACTGCATCGGCGCCCGCTCACCGCTGCCAACGTCCACATCGTTCACAAAGAGCGGCGTTCCACTGTCCCGCGACCGCTGAAACGCCGCCTCCAGCGGATCATTCACGGCAATCTGGTCCCAGACCGGCACACCGCGCACGGTTCGGGCAGACACATTCAGAAAGCCCTCGGCGGCGGAATTGATGTCGATGATCAGGTCATCAGGACCGATGATCAGAGTGGGCACGGGCAGACTGGCCCAGATGCTCGCATCTGAGTTCATGCCGCTACCCCTTCGCCCGCAAAACAGGCATCTGCGATCAGCCTGTCCGTTTCCAAAGGTGTCGCGGCCGTCAGTACCGCGCGGCGCAGATCGGCAGGTGTGTCGCAGGTGTCCATATACCAGCCAAGATGTTTGCGTGCGACGCGCAGGCCCAGCGTTTCGCCATAAAAGCGGATCATGCTGTCATAATGGGCCCGGACCATGTCGCAGAACGCGGCGCCCACCGGCACTTCGGGTGCAGGCGTCCCCCAGAGGCTGTGTGCCACAGATGCCAGCAACCAGGGCCTGCCCCGCGCACCGCGGCCGATCATCACGCCATCTGCACCCGAAAGCTCCAGCGCCCGACGCGCCGACGCAGAATCGACAATGTCGCCATTTGCAATCACCGGGATCGACACGGCATCGCGGACGCCGCGGATGGCAGCCCAGTCGGCCGTACCCTTGTAGAACTGACAGCGCGTGCGCCCGTGTATTGTGATCATGGTGATGCCGGCGCTCTCGGCCCGGCGCGCAATGTCAGGGGCATTGAGCATATTGTCGTCCCAGCCCAGACGCGTTTTCAGCGTTACCGGAATACTGACGGCCCGCACGACCGCCTCGATCAGTGTCAGGGCATGATCCGGCGTGCGCATCAGCGCAGAGCCCGAATATCCCTGTGTCACCTTCTTTGCCGGGCATCCCATATTGATGTCGATGACCGCAGCGCCCTGACCCTCGACCATACGCGCGGCCTCTGCCATAGGCGCGGCTTCCCGGCCTGCCAGTTGCACGGCGGTGCCGGTATGCCCCAGCCCCAGTTCAGCTTTTTCACGGCTGCCAGGGCGCGCATTGATCATATCGTGGCTGGCAACCATTTCCGACACGACCAGACCCGCGCCAAAACCGGACACCAGCTCGCGGAACGGCAGATCGGTGATTCCGGCCATAGGCGCCAGCAGAACCGGTGGCGTCATATCAAAGGGTGGCGCAACAGCCATAAATGCCTAATCCTTGTGCAGATTGCCCTGATCTATCAATTATACAGCATTTCCTCAATATTAGCTGGTCGTGAGGCAGGTCACACAATGCGGTTTGCCTGTTTTTTAAGCAGCGCGCCTGACGATTGCCAGGAACGAACCAAAACCATAGACAGGACAAAGGAATGTCGGGGGAGCCATGACCACAGCAGCAATTATCGTCGCCGCCGGGCGTGGTACCCGTGCGGGGGGCGGTGTTCCCAAGCAATGGCGTGCACTGCTGGACCAGCCCGTTGCTGCCCATGCGGTGCAGGCCTTTGTTGACCATCCGGGCATCGGTCCGGTTGTTCTGGTCATCCACCCGGAGGACTGGAAAATCGCCGCAACGGCCATGGGCCCGGATGTTGAAACGGTGACCGGCGGCGACACGCGGAGCGCGTCGGTCAATGCCGGTCTTGCGGCGGTCGCCGGTCGGTGCGACAGGGTCCTGATCCATGATGCCGCGCGTCCCTGCGTGTCAAAAGGCACGATTGACGGCGTTCTGGCGGCCCTGGAAACCGAAGGTGCCGCAGCACCGGCGCTGGCGGTGGTCGATGCACTCTGGACGGGTGCGGATGGTTTTGTCACGGGAACAACGGACCGGACAGGCCTGTTTCGCGCCCAGACACCCCAGGGCTTTGACCTGAAACTGATCCTTGAGGCACACACGCGCTTTCCGCAGGGCGCGGATGACGATGTCGGCCTCGCCCGGCGCGCCGGCCACAGGGTTGCCATCACCGCCGGGGATGAGGACAATCTGAAAATCACACTGCCCGAAGACTTTGAACGCGCCGGGCACATACTGAGGGCACGCAATGGACATCAGACTGGGTAACGGCTTTGACGTGCACGCTTTCGGGCCAGGCGACCACGTCATTCTGTGTGGGGTCAAAATCCCGCACACGCAGGGACTTGTCGGTCATTCGGATGCCGATGTCGGCATGCACACAGTAACCGACGCGCTTTATGGCGCGCTGGCGCAGGGCGATATCGGCCAGCATTTCCCGCCGTCCAATCCACAATGGAAGGGCGCGGCGAGCGAAATTTTCCTGCAGCACGCCGCGTCTCTCGCGCGGTCTATGGGCTTTGAGATCAGCAACATTGACTGTACGCTGATCTGCGAATTCCCGAAAATCGGCCCACATGCCGCCGACATGCGCCGCGAGATGGCGAGACTTCTCGATCTGGATCCGACACGGGTATCCGTCAAGGCAACTACGTCAGAGAAGCTGGGCTTTACCGGACGTGGTGAGGGCATCGCCTGCATTGCCACCGCAGCTCTGGTGCGCGCATGAACCGTCTTGCACAGCTGATCGGTACCGTTCTGGGCGTCGGATATATCCGTCCGGCACCCGGCACCTGGGGGTCGCTGGTTGCGCTGCCCTGGGGGTGGCTGCTGCATGTGGTCGGTGGTTTTCCATTGCTTTTTACCGGAATTGTTGTGGCGTTCCTCAAAGGCTGGTGGGCTACAACGGTCATGACCCGGGACAGCGGGGATCATGACCCCTCCGAGATCGTCGTGGACGAGCTTGTCGGTCAGTGGATTGCGTTGCTGCCCTTGTCCTGGGCGGCCTGGAGCATGGACCTCAACATCCTCGTGATGTGGCCCGGCTGGATCGCGGCATTTGCCCTGTTCCGACTGTTCGACATCTGGAAACCCGGGCCCGTAGGCTGGGCGGACCGTCGCGGTGATGCACTGGGTGTGATGCTGGACGACGTAATTGCCGGTCTGTTTGCAGCTCTGAGTGTGGTCGCGCTGGCCGGGCTCTATCACGGTATCGGATAACATGAGCATCGTCGCGCAGATCTTTGATAAAGCAAAGTTATCCGGGGTTATGATCGCAACGGCCGAGAGCTGCACAGGTGGTATGATTGCCGCGGCACTGACCGAAGTTCCTGGTGCTTCTGCAGTCGTCGAACGTGGTTTCGTCACTTATACAAACGAAGCAAAAATGCAGATGCTTGGGGTCCGTGAAAGCACGCTGGATGCGCATGGCGCGGTCTCTGAAGAAGTGGCGCGTGAAATGGCCAGCGGTGCGTTGGTGCACTCCTCTGCCCGTCTGGCCGTGTCGGTCACCGGTATCGCGGGCCCTGGCGGGTCGGATTTCAAACCTGAAGGCCGCGTGTGCTTTGGCCTGGCCGCAGGGGAAAGCGTACAGTCGGAAACGGTTGAATTCGGAGCACGCGGCCGCGCACAGGTACGACAGGCCGCCTGCGAACACGCGCTGAAACTGCTGCTGGCAAGGCTTCAGTCACCGATAACCTGAACAAATGCGCGACGATCCCGCCTGTCAACCGCCGACCACAACATGTCTGCTCGGCGCGCGCCGATCAGGGCAACCGCCTTACGCATGAGCCTTGAGCGTCTTTCCGACAGCGAAATGGGTGCTGCAAGATCGAAAAAGGCGGTCTTTTCGCCCCCGTCCGCCAGCGTGATACGAACCCGCGACTGCATTTCGGACAGATCGGCGTCTTCGCAGACGCGCACCAGACGACGCAAGGCGCGCAGTTGCGGGTCCTGCGCTGTGGCGTCGGTAAAGCCCGAGATATCGGCGGTCGAAACACCCGCCAAAGCCATAGCCGCTGTATGCGCATAGGAAAACTTGACAGCCAGACCCGTTTCAGGCTCGGGCTGATTACACACACTCATCCAGCGCGGATGTGTAAATATATCAACAGCCGCAACGTCTTGCGGGCCAATATTCAAAGTTCCAATCGCTTCAAGCATGGCATGCAGGCCGTGACAGCACGCATGAAACTTGTGACTGATCTGCAATATCTGCTGTGCAGGCCTGTCTGCAGGCGGCAGGGCAGCGTCATCCGCCGCGCCATGGTGCGTCTCTGCGAAACCAAGCGGACCGGCAAGCCCGTCCGACGCCGCCGTAACGCCTGCCTGCGCCCAGAGAACCGCCTCGACCCCGGTACGCGCCGCAAGGCCCGCGTTCAGCGGCTTTGCCATTGTTCCGAACTGTGATTTCAGGCCCGACGCCATGGAGGCGCAAAGGCCGAGCGCCATGTGCGTCTCATCCTGGCCGAGCCCCACCAGGCGTGCAGCCCCCACTGCAGCCCCGAAGGCTCCGGCGGTTGCCGTCTGGTGGAATCCGATCTGGTAGTGCCCCCGCCCCAGCCACTGCCCGACCAGAACCGAGGCCTCGACACCGGCAAGGGCTGCATCGGCCAGGTCTGCAAAACCGGCCTCCTGTTGCTCTGTCAGCGCCAGAACCGCAGGGACCACGGCAACTGACGGATGGCCGATATGCGCGAAGTGTGTGTCGTCATAGTCGAGCGCATGGCTGAGCGTGCCGTTGATCAGCGCCGCAGCTGGTGCCGCGGCCGTGCCGCCGCCGAAAACTGTCGACACACCACTGCTGTTGTGTCCGGCAGCACGCCGGAAGCCATCAAAGGTTGTATCCTCTGCGCCGGCAATCCCGCAGGCAGCCCAGTCTGCCAGCGACAGCTGCATCATCTCCAGCGCTTCCGGGTCGGAGCGACGCTGCGCGAGGTCAAGCAGGCGGTCAGTAATACTCATCCGGGGCCATAGAGGTCGCGGGCACGGGTTTCGAACGCCCGCACGATCCGTTGCATGGCTTCGTTGAACACCACACCGATCAGCTGCTGCAGGATCATGTTCCGGAATGCAAAATCAACGAAAAATGAAACCTCGCACCCTCCGTCGATATCGCGGAAGACCCAGTTCGACTTCATATAGCGAAACGGCCCGTCAAGATATTCGGTATCGATCCGGTGCTCCCCCGGTGTCAGCTCGACCCGGCTGGTAAAACGTTCCCGGAAAACCTTGAAGCTGATTACCAGATCCGCTTCCATGATTTCCTGATCCCCCTCTGGCGTCACCGACCGTATGCGTGCCGCCGAACACCACGGCAGAAATTCCGGATACCGCGCCACGTCGGCAACAAGGTCGTACATCTGCTGCGCGCTGTAGGGCAGTTTTCTGGTTTCAGAGTGGGTCGGCATTGCTTTGTCACGTCTCAGAGGTTAGCCATCCATGTCGTATGTCCCATCCTCAAGATCAAGGTATTTCCGATGCCCACGCGTCCATATGTCATAGATGAAATGATCTCGGCCAAGTCCATTGCCGCGCGCATCGAAACCCTGTGCAAAGAGATTCAGGGGGAGTTCGGCGATACCGACAAGCTGGTAGTCGTCGGTCTGCTGCGGGGCAGCTTCGTCTTTATTGCCGATCTCGTTCGCGAACTTGACCTGCCCATCGAAGTCGATTTTCTCGAGGCCTCGAGCTATGGCGACGGCATGGAAAGCAGCCGTGAGATCCGTATTCTCAAGGATCTGCGCGGCGCCATCGAGGGCCGCGATGTGCTGGTGGTCGAGGACATCGTCGACACCGGACACACGCTGAACCACGTCACGCAGCTCATGAAAAGCCGGATGCCGGCCCGTCTGAAATCCATAGCACTTCTGGACAAACCGAGCCGCCGCGAGGTCGATTTCCGCGCCGACTGGACCGGTTTCGAAATTCCGGACGAATTCGTTGTGGGCTATGGCATCGACTTTGCCCAACGCAACCGCAACCTGCCGTTTATCGGTGCGGTGCGGTTTACAGATACCTGAGCGCAGACGCTGAACCTGCGCTGGATCCATAAGATGGCCCTCTGGGAGCGCAACCCGCCCTCGTCGCGCAGGGTGCTTCTGACCATCGGTCTGGTTCTTGTTCTGCTGGTGGTCTGGGGGCTGGAGCAGGCAGGGCTCTGGCCCGGAGCACTGACCGCTGAGCGGATGCACCGCTGAGGCGGCATCCGGACTACAACAGGTTGTGACTACACCTTTCGCGTGAATGCGCTACTGTTGTTATCACGTGCGCTGGTCCGGAACCAAACTCAGGAGCTTTTCGAGATGAAAAAACGGGTAATTCTTCCTCTGGTCGCGGCGCTCGCCGTTACTGCCACAGTCGGCACAGCCTTTGGCGACGGGCACGCGAATGCCGACCCGGCGATCAAGGCACGCCAGGCACAGATGTCACTGGTGGCCTATAACATGGGCATCCTGGGTGCGATGGCCAAAGGTGAAACCGAATTCAGCACCGAAACGGCGACAGCCGCAGCGGAAAGCCTGGCAAAGGTTGCTAAACTGGACCGCAGCATTCTGTGGACAGACGGCACAGTGCAGGGCGAGGTACCGGGCACACGTGCCAAGGCGGAAATCTGGACAGATGCCGCGGGTTTTGAAAAAGCTGCGGTAGGTCTGGAAACAGCTGCAGACGGGCTTGTTGTGGCCGCCGGTCAGGACCTTGATGCGCTGCGGGCCGCCATGCAGGCGGCCGGTGCCAGTTGCGGCACCTGCCACAAGGCGTATCGCGGCCCCAAAAACTGAGGCGCGACATGATCCGTGTTCTCCTGCGTCTGGCGTTGTTTACAGCGGCAGTCGCAGGGCTGGCATTCTGGGCTGTAACACGTCCCGCGACGCTTCCCGCTGACACAGCACTGCCTGCGGGCGATCCCGTGAACGGTGCGCTGGTTTTTGCGGCCGCCGGCTGTGCCTCCTGTCATGCAGAACCCGGCAGCGGTTCACCCGACGCGCCGGTATTGTCAGGCGGGCGCGCTTTCAAAACCGACTTCGGCACATTTTATGCGCCCAACATCTCACCCGACCCGGATGCGGGAATCGGCAGCTGGACAGAGGTGGACTTTGCCCGGGCGCTGACCAAAGGTGTCTCTCCGGACGGCCAGCACTACTATCCGGCGTTCCCCTATACGGCCTATGCCTTTATGACGCCGCAGGACACCGGTGATCTGCTGGCCTATATGCGCACCCTGCCCGCGTCGCCCACGGTCAGCCAGCCGCATGATCTTGGCTTTCCCTTCAGCATCAGACGGGGTCTAGGTGTCTGGAAAGTGCTCAATCAGAGTGCGGACTATCATCTGCAGGGGGAACTCTCCGAACAGGAAGTACGCGGGCGCTACATCGCCGAGGGGCTGGCCCATTGCAGCGAGTGCCACACAGAGCGCGATGCGCTGGGTGGCCTGAACCGCAGCCGGTGGATGGCAGGGGCGCCGTCCCCTACGGGCAAGGGCCGCATCCCGAACATCACGCCTGGAGTACTGGGCTGGTCAGAGGCTGATCTGACAGCCTATTTCACCAGTGGGCTGACACCCGAATATGACAGCGCCGGCGGTGATATGGCCGTCGTGATTGAGAATCTGGCGAAGCTGCCCGAAGCGGACCGCGCTGCGCTGGCGGCCTATATGCTGCGGATCGAAACTGTACGCTGAGCCTCAGCCGAGGCCCAGTTTCTTGTTCCGGGCGGCCCTCAGGCGCGCGAAATCGTCGCCCGCGTGATAGGATGATCGCGTAAGCGGTGTGGCCGAGACCATCAGAAACCCTTTGCCATAAGCCGCTTTCTCGTAGGATTCGAACTCATCCGGCGTCACAAAACGGTCCACCCGGTGGTGTTTGGGCGTCGGCTGCAGATACTGGCCAATGGTCAGAAAATCGATGTCGGCGGCGCGCATGTCTTCCATCACCTGGATGACAGACTGCCGGTCCTCACCAAGACCGACCATGATGCCGGATTTCGTGAACATCGACGGATCCAGCTCCTTGACCCGCTGAAGCAGACGCAGCGAATGAAAGTAGCGCGCACCCGGACGGACCTCAGGGTAGAGGCCCGGCACGGTCTCCAGGTTGTGGTTGAAAACATCGGGCCGCGCTTCGACCACGACCTCCAGGACCGCAGGGTCGCAGCGGATAAAGTCAGGTGTCAGAATTTCAATCGTTGTATCCGGGCTGCGGTGGCGGATCGCGCGGATGGTCTGCGCAAAGTGATCCGCGCCGCCATCCTCGATATCGTCCCGGTCCACCGAGGTGATGACGACATGGTTCAGGCCCAGTTTCTCAACGGCATGTGCCACACGTCCCGGCTCGAAGGCATCCAGTTCTTCCGGTGGTTTACCGGTTGCGATGTTGCAGAAGGTGCAGGCGCGGGTGCAGACCTCGCCCATGATCATCATGGTAGCGTGTCCCTGGCTCCAGCATTCACCGACATTCGGGCAGCCTGCTTCCTCGCAGACCGTCACCAGATTGTTCTCGCGCATGATCCGCGCCGTATCGGTATACCCCTTGCCGCCCGGCGCCTTGACGCGGATCCAGTCCGGTTTTTTCGGCTGCGGATTGTCGGGCCGGCGTGCCTTTTCAGGGTGACGCTGAGCGGGAATTTTCAGATCGCGGGTGGCCATGGCGGGTCTCCGGTTGGATTTCCACCTGTCTAACGCTTTTGACCCGTGTGGTTCAACCGGCGGGACTGTCGCAGGGCGCATAGCTGCCCTGCAGCGCACGCCCTGTGTATGTCAGCCGATCAGCGGGCCGCCTGGGCCAACAGTTTCGTCGTAGTGGCGCTTGAGACGCATCAGCGCGATACGCAGCACGATCTTGCCCGAGCGCGCCGACCAGCCCAGCTTTTTCTCAGCGGTTTCAAGCCCTTCAAGATAGCAGCAGCAGCGCAGTACAACATCTGACAGGCCAGGACCAAGATCTGCCAGCGCATCCGCAACGCGTTTGCGGGCATTTGCAGGCCCGTCCCCCACACCACTGTCAGGCACATAGCTGCCGCGCCCGCCGGCCGTCAGGAACCGGTCCCAGTTCTGGGCAACACGCGGCCCCATCTGAGCCAGCTCAAAGTCTTCTCTCAGGCGTTCGCCCACGGTGACGAGATCGTCACTCAGAAAATTCTCGCCGTTTTTGTCCCGACGTCGCGCCAGAGCTGTCAGCGGGCTTTCTGCGAGGTTGTAGCGCATGCGCCGCGGGCGACCGGTGTCTGTATCGGGCAGTGTTTTTTCGCCCCAGTCACGATGCTGCTCTCCAAAACCTGCCTGCGCATCTGCGAAGCCTGGCACTTTGGTATCGTCGCCATGCTCCAGCATGGTTTCAAGCGCTGTGCGTCCGGCAGCAGTGATCGAATACCGCGTGATACGGCCTGATCTGGCGGGCGTGATCCAGTCTTTGAGGGCCAGCGCTTCGGCGACAGAGCGTTCCACCACGCCTGTGCGCGTGGCCTGTCCTGCAGCGCCATCACGGACAATTACCGCTTTTTCCATATCAGTTGCCACTGCGAGAACCGCGCCTTTTTCGCAAAGACGACGCAGTACGCGGCGCGCTTCGGCCATCAGCATCGCATCATCGGTGCTGCTGTCGGAAGAAGAGATTTTTTGTTGGAAACTCATACGTAACGGATCCTTTTCAAACTCATGGTCAGGACGCGGGCTGTGAAAGTGGACCTGACCCAGGGTACGGAGTGCCGCGTCGACCAGCGGGTCATCACGGCGTGTCTCGATGCGCCGGATCTGACGCAGAACAGTAGAGGCGTGGCATCCGGCCGCACGGGCCAGAGCCCGGATCGGCAGACCGGCCTCTGTATGGGCCAGGTACATCTGTGCGGATGCCGGAACCCAGTCTGGCATTGACGTCTCTTCTGTGGTCCTGTCCGGGACCAGCGGATAATCCTCAGGTGTCATCATAACCTACCGTAACCATTCCCTGCCACGAGTTGCATTCAGACTTCGAACGCAACCTAGAGGAGAATATGGTTACCTGATCGTTAATATCCGGCATTCCCGATAGTATTGTATCTATTGGATAAACAGTATTTAAACCAACGCACGGTATCTTGCACGAATACGCAACAGTCCCGCCACATTGTGCGCGGTCAGACTTTATTCACCACTCTTAACAGAACCCTGGCATCCCGGTACGTGCGCAGCCCGCCTGGCGCAACACCCGGAAAGGTTGTGCCATAGTGTCTTCATCCGGTTGCAGTGGGGGCTGTGACCGCACAACAAAGGAAGATACCCATGCAAGACGTTCTCTCGATGCTCCACGCGCTGCGCCGTCCACCACTTCTGATGCGCGCTGCAAGGATCGGCGCCGAAGACTACAGACGCCCGGTTCACCTGCCGCGGCTTCTGGGGTACGGCAACCTGCCCCGCCACAGTGCCGCTCTGCTGCGCCTGATGGAAATCGAGGCGGGGCTGAACGTGCAGCGCCTCAACAGCGACACCGCCTACAGCCTTGTGCGCCATGTGGATGTTCTGATCGCCATGCTCGGCGAAGCCCGCGTGCTCAAAGCCTCACAGGCAGCCTGAGATCACATAAAGCTGTCGGGTACTTCGGCCTTTTTGCGCGTGACATAGTCAGACAGTGCTTCACTGACCGCAGGGTCCAGGGCCGGCTGCTGATAATCACCCAGTAGTTTTTCGACCCGCTCAGACGCGAGCGTCTGCGTATCGCGCCCGCCTTCGTCTTCCCAGGTCTCGTAGGGTTTGTAGTCCAGCAGGTCCGATTTCCAGAACGCGGCTTTGAAATTTGCCTGCGTATGTGCGCACCCAAGGTAGTGACCACCCGGTCCGACCTCACGGATAGCATCCAGCGCCTGCGCGTTCTCATCCATGCTGACGCCCTGTGCCAGGTGATGCAGTGTCCCGAGCTGATCCGCGTCCATCACAAATTTCTCAAAGGACGACACCAGCCCGCCTTCCAGCCAGCCGCAGGAATGAAGCATAAAGTTCACACCTGACAACAGCCCCATGTTCAGGCTGTTCGCCGTCTCATAGGCCGCCTGGGCGTCGGGCAGCTTCGAGCCACAGAACGACCCGGCGGACCGGTAAGGCAACCCAAGACGCCGCGCGAGCTGTCCTGCACCATAGGTGATATGCGCAGCTTCCGGTGTGCCGAAGGTTGGCGCACCTGAATTCATATCAATCGATGTCACAAAGGCCCCCATGATCACCGGCGCACCGGGACGGATCAGCTGGCTGTAGGCAATACCAGCCAGAACCTCTGCCAGCACCTGTGTCAGCGTGCCCGCGACCGAAACCGGCGCCATGGCACCGCCGACGATAAAGGGCGAAATGATGCAGGCCTGATTGTTCTTTGCGTAAACCTCGAGCGCACCCATCATCACATCGTCAAACGTCATCGGCGAGTTGATGTTGATGAGCGAGGTCATCACCGGATTGTTCTGAACAAAGTCTTCTCCGAACAGAATGCTGCACATATCCACGCTGTCCTGCGCGCGGCTGGGCTCGGTCACCGACCCCATGAACGGCTTGTCGCTCAGCGTCATATGCGCGTGCAGCATATCAAGGTGGCGCTTGTTGACCGGAATGTCGGTAGGCTCACAGACCGTGCCGCCCGAGTGGTGCAGCCACTTTGACATATAGCCCAGCTTCACGAATTTGCGGAAATCTTCCATCGTTGCATAGCGGCGCCCGCCACTGGCGTCCCGCACAAAGGGCGGGCCATACACCGGCGCAAGCACCAGATTACGGCCGCCGATCACAACGTTGCGGTCCGGGTTACGCGCATGCTGCGTAAAGCTGGACGGTGCCGTTTTGCACAATTCACGCGCCAGACCGCGCGGGATCCGGACCCGTTCACCGTCAATGTCGGCTCCGGCTTCTTTCCAGCGGGCCAGTGCTGCCGGGTTCTCGACAAAGTTCACACCAATCTCTTCCAGCACGGTCTCGGCGTTGTGCTCGATGATCTGCAGCGCTTCCTCGGTCAGAACCTCGAAATCGGGGATATTGCGCTCGATATATTTTGCGGTCTCAAAAGACACTGCGCTGCGGGCTGCACGTCGTGCCGCACCACCGCCGCCACGTGCCCGTCTGCGTTCTGCTCCAGCCATGATCCCACTCTCCGTTCGGTGTATCTGGCCCCGGTGTTACCCTGGGCATGCGCAGCCCCCCGCACCGGTTGCGGCGAAGCAGAGAAAAAAGCGACATTCCCCTGCAACAGAGGCCCTCGGGACTGCAGGACAGCGATGGTAAGACCCGTCACCACGCTTTGACCGCTTACAGCGAACCGGTTACGCTTGTGGTGATTTCAGATGTTTTTTTTGGGGGTCTTTATGAAACACAAATCTTTTTTCACGCTCATTTTCGCATTTTTCTTCTGGGCCACCGCATCACAGGCAATCACCTTTATCAGTGCACGTGCTGAAAACGGTGCGGACACGACCGTTATTTTCCTGCACGGCTTTGTCAGTGATGCCAGAACGGCCTGGACGCACCCTGCTTCCGGCAGTTATTGGCCAGACTTTTTCCGGACGGACACGGACCTTTCTTGGTTCAACAGCGCTGTGGTGAGCTATTCAACGTCACTCAACGATCCCAATCTGGGTATTGACGATGTAGCCACCGACGTAACGCGAGAACTCCAGCGTTTTCTGCAGAACCGCCCCACGGGAGAGAAAATCATTTTTGTCGGGCATAGTCTCGGCGGGATTATCGCGCGGAAATCGATTTTGCAGGATCAGGATATCGCGGATCGAACTCTGGCGCTCATAACGCTTGGCACACCAATGGCAGGATCGGGGCTAGCCACGTTTGCAATCTGGCTCGGTTTTCAGGGCGGCATCGTCGACGAACTGCAACGCAGCAGAGACAGTAACTACCTCGGCAGTTTCGAGCGGCAATGGACGAATGCCCAGAACCAAATGCGAATTCCTGTTCATTGTGCAGGAGAAGACAAAGATGTCGTCGGTGACAGCCTTGGCGCGCTGATGGTCGTGCAGGCAAGAAGCGCAGGCCTTACTTGTACAGATTTTGACGTTCTTTCAGATCAAGACCACCAGAGCCTGGTAAAGCCTGAGGATACCAGTGACGACATCCACAAATGGCTGAAGGAACATCTGCAACGCTACTGAACCTCTGACCGGAATACATCTGTGCTGCGCCACCAGCAGGTGCTGCGTTTGCAGCCCTGGCCCGCCCAGATCCCGGGCCCTTGTTCACTATTCCCCGCAAGCGCGATTCCCCGCAAGCGCGCGCCGGGGGCTTGCCACCGGCACCCCCTGCCCCTAATCAGCGCACATGAGCATGATTGATCACGACCGCCTCCTCATCATCGACTTCGGCAGCCAGGTCACGCAGCTGATCGCGCGCCGCCTGCGCGAGCTGAGTGTCTATTGCGAAATCCATCCCTATCAGAACGTCTCGATGGAGATGATCCGCGACATGGGACCGAAAGCGATCATCTTCTCTGGGGGCCCCGACAGCGTGGTTCGGGATGGCTCCCCGCGCCCGCCCGAAGGCATCTTTGAATATGGCGTGCCCATCCTGGGTATCTGTTATGGCCAGCAGGTCATGATGCAGGAACTGGGTGGCCGGGTTGAGGGCGGCAAAATTTCAGGCGGCGGCGGAACGGCCGAATTCGGCCGTGCATTCGTGACGCCTGCCGGATCGCTCGATCTGCTGGAGGGCTGGTTCGATGGCGGACCAGAGCAGGTCTGGATGAGCCACGGCGATCATGTGGCCGAACTCGCCCCCGGGTTTGAGGTCTTTGGTACCTCGCCCAATGCGCCCTATGCGATCACGGCCGACCCCACGCGGCATTTCTATGCGGTACAGTTTCACCCCGAAGTACACCACACACCACGCGGGGCGAAACTCTATGAAAACTTTGTGCGTCTTGCAGGCTTCACCGGCGACTGGACCATGGCCGGGTACCGCGAACAGGCGGTTCAGACGATCCGCGACCAGGTCGGCGACAAAAAGGTGATCTGTGGTCTGTCGGGCGGCGTTGACAGCTCGGTTGCCGCAGCGCTGATCCACGAGGCAGTTGGCGACCAGCTGACCTGCGTTTTTGTGGACCACGGCCTGCTGCGCAAGGACGAGGCGCAGGAAGTCGTGACGATGTTCCGCGACAACATGAACCTGCAGGTCATCCACGCCGATGAGAGCGATCTTTTTCTGGGCGAACTCGAGGGCCAGTCTGATCCCGAGACCAAACGCAAAATCATCGGGCGGCTCTTTATTGATGTGTTCCAGAAATACGCAGACGGGATCGAGGGCGCGGAATTTCTGGCCCAGGGCACGCTCTATCCGGATGTGATCGAAAGCGTCAGCTTCTCGGGCGGGCCATCCGTCACGATCAAATCGCACCACAATGTGGGTGGCCTGCCTGAAAAGATGGGTCTGAAACTGGTTGAGCCACTGCGCGAACTCTTCAAGGATGAAGTGCGCGCTCTGGGTCGCGAACTGGGCCTGCCGGCAAGCTTCATCGGACGCCACCCCTTCCCCGGGCCGGGCCTTGCAATCCGCTGTCCGGGCGAGATCACCCGCGAAAAGCTCGACATCCTGCGCGAGGCTGATGCGGTTTATATCGACCAGATCCGCAAACACGGGCTGTATGATGATATCTGGCAGGCGTTCTGCGCCATTCTGCCGGTCCGGACGGTGGGTGTCATGGGCGACGGGCGGACCTATGATTTCGCCTGTGCGCTGCGGGCGGTCACGTCAGTGGACGGTATGACGGCGGACTACTATCCGTTCAGCCATGAGTTTCTGGGGGAAACCGCCACGCGGATCATCAATGAGGTGCCGGGCATCAACCGGGTCACCTATGACATCACCTCAAAACCGCCGGGCACCATCGAATGGGAATAACGCCCGGCTGCGGTGACATCCTGTGAGCCCGACCCTCAAAGCCTGTCTGTGGATGATCGGCTCCATCGCTTCGTTTTCTTCCATGGCGGTTGCGGGGCGCGAACTGTCCACCTCGCTCGATACCTTCGAGATCATGATGTACCGCAGCATGTTCGGCCTTGTGATCGTGCTGCTGGTGGCAGGGTTTGCCGGTACTCTGGCTCAGATCAGCACAGGACACTTCCGGCTGCATCTGGTGCGCAACATGGCCCATTTCACCGGGCAGAATCTGTGGTTCTACGCGGTCACAGTCATTCCGCTGGCGCAGGTCTTTGCACTGGAATTCACCTCTCCGCTCTGGGTGATTGTCCTGTCACCCCTCGTGCTGGGAGAGCGCCTTACTGCGATGCGCGGGCTGGCCGCTGTTATGGGATTTACCGGGATTCTGATTGTTGCCCGGCCTGACATGGCGGGCATCAATGCCGGTGTGATCACCGCGGCCTCTTCAGCGATTTTTTTCGCTCTGACGATCATGCTGACCAAGAAGCTGACCCGGACACAAAGCATCACCTGCATTCTGTTCTGGCTGACAGCCATGCAGCTGGTCTTCGGGATTTTTGCCGCAGGCTATGACGGAGACGTGGCGATCCCCACGGCCGGCGCGCTGCCTCTCGTGTTACTGATCGGCGCTGCGGGTCTGATGGCCCACTTCTGCATGACAAACGCGCTGTCGCTCGCACCGGCGACGGTGGTGGTTCCTGTCGACTTTTTCCGTCTGCCCACCATCGCGGTGGTCGGCATGCTGCTGTATCAGGAACCGCTGGAAATTCAGGTTTTCATCGGCGCGCTGATTATTTTTGCGGGAATATACCTCAACCTCTGGTCCGAAACGCGCAGACGCAATTAGTTCTACGTAACGTCACAATGACCTTTTCCCCTGCGTCAACAATTGACCGGCGACGGAATCGTGCTTACCTGCGCCCACTTTTGAGCAATGGTGCGAGAAAACGATAACCGATCTTCTGGGGAGGAGATTTCATGCGAGTATACATCGGAAGTGTAACAGCTTTGTGTCTGGCGGCGGGTGGCGTCCAGGCAGGCGGGATCGACCGCTCCGGCCAGTCAATTGACGCGCTCTTTGAACAGGGTCGCTACGCTGAATTCAGCTTTACCGGCGTCACACCGGATCTGACCGGCGTTTCGCTCAACCCGATCCTGCCTACTGGTTCAGGCTCCGGTGATATCGCACCAAGCTATTTCCGGTTCGGTGCCGCGTACAAAGCAGACATTAACGAAACATGGTCCTATGCGCTGATCCTCGACGAGCCTTTCGGCGCCGATGTTGATTACCCCGGTGGTACCGGATATTTCGCCAACGGTTCCGGCGCAAATTTCGAAAGCTATGCACTGACCGGGCTTCTGCAGTATAACACCCCGTCAGGGTTCTCGGTATATGGTGGTCTGCGCCTGCAGTCTGTAGAGGCCAGCGTCAATATCGGGCTGACCTCTCCGGTCCCCACGATCGACGCAATCGATTATGCCGCAGATGCTGACGTGCATTATGGCATCGGTTATGTGGCCGGCGTCGCTTATGAGCGGCCCGACATCGCATTGCGCGTCTCGCTGACATACAGCTCTGAGATCTCGCACGACGTTGATACTGTGGAAACCCAGCCTGGCCTTCCGACAAGGTCAACGTCGACAGAGTTTGAAACACCCCAGTCCGTCAACCTGGCATTTCAGACCGGTGTTGCACCCAAAACGCTCGTCTTTGGCGGCATCCGCTGGGTCGACTGGTCCGACTTTGCGCTTGACCCGTCACTTTATACGACGCTGACAGGTGCAAATCTGCTGAGCTACGAGGAAGACGTTGTCACCTATACCCTTGGCGTCGGTCACAAGATCAACGATACCTGGTCGGTTGCCGCGACAATCGGATATGAGGAGAACACGCAGAACCTCTTCACCAACCTGGGTCCTGCTGACGGGCAGGAAAGCATCGGTCTGGCCGCTATCTATACCCGCGGCAACATGAAGATCACCACAGGTGTGCGCTATGTAAGAATTGGCGACACAACCACAGGTCTTTTCGGCTCTCCAGCCGCCGCCTTCAATGACAACGATGCCATCGCCTTTGGCGTCAAGGTTGGCTTTAACTTCTGATCGTACCAACAGATACTACTAAACGCCCGCCATCGTGCGGGCGTTTTTTTTGCGCATGATCCGGGTGGCACTCCCACCGGATTTCGCTCAGGGTCAGCGCATGACCGAACAGAAATCAATATCACTGCATGCCTGGGGGCTGCTGTTGCTGCTGGGCATCATCTGGGGCGCGTCTTTCGTGTCCATCCGTGTGGCACTGGACGAAATCGGCCCGCTTACGTCCGTGGCGCACCGTACGTTCTGGGCCATGGCCCTGCTCTGGCTGGTGGTGCTGGTCATGCGCCTGCCAGTCCCGCGCGATCCGGGCATCTGGCTCGCATTTCTGGTGATGGGCCTGCTGAACAATGTGATCCCGTTCGGGCTGATGGCCTGGGGACAGCTGCATATCGAAAGCGGGCTGACGTCTATCCTGAACGCATCGACGGCGATCTTCGGCGTACTTGTTGCTGCGCTGTTCTTTGCCGATGAACGGCTGACGCTGCGCAAACTCACCGGCGTTTTCCTTGGATTTTCCGGTGTTGCCGTGGCCATTGGTCTGGAAAACCTGCGCAGCTTCAACCTGCAGTCACTCGCCCAGATCGCGGTGATCGGCGGGACGCTGTCCTATGCCCTTGCCGGCGTCTGGGCGCGCCGGCACCTGGGCGGCCTGAGGCCACAGGTGGCAGCAGCAGGCATGCTCACCGGTTCGACTCTGGTCACCCTGCCACTGGCTCTGGTATTTGAAGGACCTATCACGCTGGCGCTCGAGCCACGCACAATGTGGGCCATCGGGTATTATGCTCTGGTCGCCACGGCGGGCGCCTATCTGCTCTATTACCGCGTGCTTGCACTGGCCGGGAGCGGGAACCTGATGCTGGTGACCCTCCTGATACCGCCGGTCGCCATTGTGCTGGGTGCGCTGATGCTGGGAGAGACCCTCAGCCCGAACGCCTATGCCGGTTTCGCACTGCTGGCCTGTGGTCTGATCATTCTCGACGGCCGTGTCCTGCCCGCACGGCGCAGGAGCACACCAGCGGCCACAGATTGACGCCTTGCCCCTGCAAGGCTAGGACCGTGCTGAGGTTTTCAGCACAACAGGCGGCGCCCATATGCTCTATTCTTCTGCCAGCGAATGGCGTTCCGCACGGCGCCGGTCTGTGCTCGTGTACGGCATGTCCGGGCTGGGCAAGACCCATATGTCCAACCTGCTGCGCGCCAGCGGATCATGGTTTCACTACTCCATCGATTACCGCATCGGTACGCGGTACATGGGCGAATACATTGCCGATAACGCCAAAGCCGAAGCGATGAAGGTACCGTTTCTGCGCAATCTTCTGATGAGTGACAGTATCTACATCGGCTCCAACATCACCTTTGACAACCTCAGCCCTGTGGCAACATATCTCGGCAAGCCCGGCGATCCCGAACGCGGCGGTCTGCCGATGGCGGAATACGCGCGGCGCCAGGAACAGTTCCGGCTGGCCGAAATCGCGGCCCTGCGGGACACTGCGCGCTTTGCGCAGCGGGCCGAAGCCCTCTACGGCTATCCGAACTTCATCTGCGACACAGGCGGGTCGATCTGCGAATGGGTGGACGCCGGTAATGACGACGACGCGCTGATGCGCGAGTTGTCCGCGAACTGTCTGATGATCTGGATCCGCGGCGATGACGCCCATACCGCCGAACTGGTACGCCGGTTCGACAAAGCGCCTAAACCGATGGCGTATCAGCCAGAATTCCTGGCACGTGTCTGGCAGGAATATCTGAATGAAAACAAATGCTCAGAGGTGACTGTTAATCCTGATGATTTCATCCGTTATACCTATGCGCGCGCGCTCGCACACCGCCAGCCCCGTTACGAGGCAATGGCGCGCTGGGGCATCACCGTCACCGCTGATCAGGTCGCTGCGTTACAGACACCGGAAGACTTTGATGATCTGGTGGAGAGCTGCCTGTAACGACACGCACAGCCTCGTGAAAACGCGCCTCTTGAGACAGAGCCCGCAAAGAGCTATCTGACCAAGCTCAACCCGGAACCGGAAAAAACCTATGCCGATCAAGATCCCCGCCGACCTGCCTGCCTATGACGTGCTGACGCGCGAGGGTGTGATGGTCATGGACCCGGATCAGGCTGCGCGCCAGGATATCCGGCCGCTGCGCATCGGGCTGCTAAACCTGATGCCGAAGAAAATCCAGACCGAGAACCAGTTCGCCCGCCTGATCGGTGCAACACCGCTGCAGATTGATCTGACGCTGATCCGGATGTCCGAGCACCAGACAAAGAATACCGCAGCCGAACATATGGCCGAGTTCTACCGGCCTTTCCAGGACGTGAAACACGAGAAGTTCGACGGTCTGATCATCACCGGTGCGCCGATCGAGCACCTGGCCTTTCAGGATGTAACCTACTGGGAGGAACTGCGCGAGGTAATGGACTGGACGCAGACCAACGTGCACTCCACCTTTGGTGTGTGCTGGGGTGGTATGGCGATGATCAACCACTTTCACGGCGTGAAAAAACATATGCTGGATGCCAAGGCATTCGGCTGTTTCCGGCACCGTAATCTGGCACCGGCCTCTCCCTATCTGCGGGGGTTTTCGGATGACTGTGTCATACCGGTTTCGCGCTGGACAGAGATGCGCCAGGACGAGATTGACGCCGCCTCTGGCCTGCGGACACTGCTTGGCAGTGAAGAAGCCGGACCCTGCCTTGTCGAAGACCCCGGCCACCGCGCGATCTATATCTTCAACCACTTTGAATACGACAGTGATACGCTGAAACAGGAATACGACCGGGATGTGGCAGCGGGCACGCCGATCAATGTGCCGATGAACTATTATCCGGACGATGATCCGTCGCGTACACCGCTGAACCGGTGGCGCAGCCACGCACATCTGCTTTACGGCAACTGGCTGACAGAGGTGTATCAGGATACACCCTACGATATCGATGCGATCGGGACGTAGGCCTGTGGTCCTTCTGCTGCTTTGCGGTCTGGCGCTTTTTGCCGTCGTGCAGTGGCGTGCCGGTGCCAACGAAAAGGCAGCCGAGGCCGCCTATCCACCGTCGGGGCAGTTTGTCGACATCGACGGAACCCGGATTCATATGCATGTATCCGGCGCGGGACCCGATGTTGTACTGATCCATGGTGCAAGCGGCAGCCTGCGCGATGCGACATTCCGTCTGGCCGGTCTGCTCGAAAAGGATTTCCGGGTGATCGCCATGGACCGACCGGGCATGGGCTGGTCTGACCGTCCGCCGGGGTATGGCGGCATCTGGAACGTAGCCCCTGAACCGCCTGCCCTGCAGGCGCAGCTGCTGCAGAAGGCCGCGGATACCGCCGGGGTCACGAACCCTGTGGTTGTCGGCCATTCCTATGGTGGCGCTGTGGCCCTGGCCTGGGCGCTGGAGCGGCCCGAAGACACCGCCGCTCTTGTACTGCTGGCCGCGGCATCAAATCCCTGGGAAGGTGACCTTGGCGCATTGTACCGGATCAATTCCTCACGGATCGGAAGCGCCTTTGTGATCCCGCTGATTACGGCGTTTGCACCCCGCAGCACTGTCGAAGACACCGTCTCGTCAATCTTTGAGCCCCAGGAGGTACCCGACGGCTACCTGGAACATTTCGGCCCGCAGATGACGCTGCGCCGAGGCACCATGCGCGCAAATGCTCAGCAGGTGAACGGCCTGCGCCCCTTTATCGTTGAAATGTCCCGGCAGTATAACACGCTGAAAATGCCGGTAGAAATCGTGCATGGCACCGAAGACACCATTGTTCCGCTGCACGTTCACTCCGAACCACTGGACAGCCAGATCGACAGTGCCGTCCTGACCAGGCTCGAAGGTGTGGGCCATATGCCACAACATGTCCGCACTGAAGAGGTTCTGGCGGCCATCGGCCGCGCGGCGGCGCGTGCGGGTTTGCGTTAATCCGATTAACATCCCATATATAAAGCGCAATACTTCAGCGGAGGCCCCATGGACCTGCCCTTTGACGGCGCCATCAGCGCTTTTTTCGAAAATGAAGCGCCGGATCAGGTGCGCAACGCAATCCGCCGGCAGGAGTCCGGCCCGATTCTGGATATTTCCTATCCCCATTCCGAGCGGCTGGCGCGCAAACCCTATGAGAAAGATCTCGCAGCGCTTCAGATCGAACTGGTCAAACTGCAGGCCTGGGTCAAAGAGACCGGCGCGCGGATTGCCATCGTTTTTGAGGGCCGCGACGGGGCGGGCAAAGGCGGCACAATCAGCCGCTTCCGCACCAACCTCAACCCGCGTGGTGCCCGCGTGGTCGCGCTGTCCAAACCGACGGAAACGGAACGCACACAGTGGTATTTTCAGCGCTATATCAATCACCTGCCCGCAGCCGGAGAGATCGTTTTCTTTGATCGCAGCTGGTACAACCGGGGGGTGATTGAACCTGTCTTCGGGTTCTGCACCGACGAACAGCGCGAGCATTTCTTTGCTCAGGTCAGGCCCTTTGAGGACATGCTGGCAGACGATGGTATCCACCTTGTGAAGTTCTGGCTGAACGTCGGGCGCGCCGAGCAGCTGCGCCGTATGCTGGCCCGCGAAAGCGACCCGCTGAAACAATGGAAACTCAGCGGCATCGACGTCAAGGGACTGGGCAAATGGGATGCGTATACACATGCGATCTCTGACACGCTGAAACGCAGCCACAGCGCCGACGCACCCTGGACAGTGGTGCGGTCCGATGACAAGCGTCGCGCCAGGCTGAATGCCATCCGTGCAGTGCTGCACGGTCTGGATTACGACCGCAAGGACACCGGTGCTCTGGGTGCCATTGATACAAAAATCTGCGGCGGTCCGGACATCTGGAATGCCTAAACGCGGCTATCACCACGGCAACCTGCGGCAGGCGCTGGTAGATGCAGCCCTTGAGCTGATTGAGCTGCGCGGGCCGACCGGTTTTACGCTGTCCGAGGCCGCGAAACAGGCTGGTGTCACGCCCGCGGCGGTCTATCGCCACTTTGAAGGCCGCGAGGATCTCATCGCCGAAGCCGCGCGCCAGGGCTATGAGATTTTCGCGGATCTGATGGAATACGCCTATGAAAAAGGCCAGCCTTCAGCGCTCGCCGCTTTTTCGGCAACGGGGCGCGCCTATCTTGCCTTTGCGCGTAAATACCCGGGCCATTACATCGCTATGTTTGAAAGCGGGATCAGTGTGAACCGCACGCCTGAACTGGCCGCTGTGTCTGCGCGCGCAAACGCCGTACTGGAACGGGCTGCGACCGATCTGAGTGAACACATTCCGGAAGAAAAACGTCCCCCTGCTTCGATGTTTTCAGCGCATATCTGGGCCATGAGCCACGGCGTCGTGGAGCTTTTTGCACGGAACTCGCCCGGGCGCGCATCACCTTTCCCACCGGAGGACCTGCTGGAGACCGGTATCGGGATATACCTGCGTGGTCTGGGCCTGATCACGCCGGACACCTGAAGTCCCTCAGAGACGCAGTTTACGCACGCCGTAGATCAACAGAAGTACAGCCCCGGCGGACGCAAACATAAAGGGCAGACGCAGGGCCAGCTCACGTCCCAGCGAGGGTTCGGCAAGGGTCACGATCCATCCCCCCAGCAAGGCACCGACCGGCATCATGCCCCAGCCGAAGAAGCGATAGAGTGCGTTGACCCGCCCGAGCAGCGCATCCGGTATGCGCCGCTGGCGGTATGAGACAGTTACGATATTCCACATCAGGGCCGAGAACACCTCGATGAAGAGCGCACCGGCGGCCACAAGGGGGCTGGCCGTCAGAGAGAGAATGACGAAGGGCAGACAGATCAGAACCAGTGCAATGATCACAGCCCTCTGACCGCCGATCCGCGCAATGATCCGCGGCCCGAGGACACCCCCAAGAACGCCTCCGGCGGCGCCAAACGCCATCATTATGCCGTGCTGCGCCGCGCTCAGACCCAGCACTTCCTGCGAAAACAGGATCAGAATGGTCATGGCCATGACCGAGATACCGTTGATGAAACCAAGCATGATCGCCAGTCGGAAAATGGTCGTACTGCCCCGCATCCACTGCCAGCCCTCGACCATTTCCGGCCAGATTTTCCGGCGCGGCGGATCAGGCCGCTGTGGAATGGCAATGCACCATACGAGGAGTGCCGCGACACCGAATGTCACCGCATCCAGAGCAAAGGGCGCGGGCACGGCCAGCGCGATCAGCAGACCTGCGAGCGGCGGCCCCACAAACGAGCCCATTACCTGCTCTACACTCCACAACTGCCCATTGGCTGTCTCAAGTTCTGACTTCGCCACGACCGAGGGCAATACCGTTTGCGCGGCGTTGTCCCGGACAACTTCTGCCGTTCCCAGCAGCATACCCAGCGCCGACAGTGCCAGGATATAAACCAGCGGATCACCATCCGGCGGGAAGGCGGGCACCGAAAAGATGAGCGAGATCACGCCACAGGTCAGCACCAGCCGGAACAGATCCGCCCGGACCATCAGTAAGCGGCGGTCATACCGGTCCACCAACACGCCGACGGGCACCGAAAACAAAAGCCATGGAAGGGTCGTGGCAAAGGCCACCAGGGCGACCAGCGCCGGATCGCGGGTGATCAGGGTAGCCAGCCAGGGAAAGGCCAGCGCAGACACGCCGTCGCCAAGGTTGGAGACAGCCGTCGCAGAGAACAGAAGGCGGAACGACCGGTTTTTTGCAAGCAGTGCCATGGCGCCAGAAGAGACCCGCACGATGCCCGTGTCAAACGCTTAGCAATACGAAGAAAGCCGGCAGTCAGAAGCTGCGCGCAAGCGAGAGATTGCCCTCAACGTTGATCAGCTCCATCGAACCCAGGCCTTTGATGTCATAGGCGCCAATCTCTTCAACCTGGAAACCGTCGATCAGGTCGTATTTCATCTCGACAGGTGCCACGATTTTCATCGGGTGCGCAAAGACCTCCAGCCTTGCGGCCATATTCACCGCGGGGCCGAAAACGTCATAGACGTATTTCTGAACACCGACCACGGAGCCCACGGCTGCTCCACTGCCGATGCCGATCCGTGCCTCCCACTTGAACCGGTGGCTCTGATTGCGGCGTTCCAGAAAGCGCAGAAACCGTACGGCACAGTTGGCAACGGCCGAGGCATGATCCGGTGTCTCGTCGGGCATTCCCGCAACCGCCATATAAGCGTCGCCGATGGTCTTGATTCTCTCGACACCGAACTGCTCGCTGATACGGTCAAAAGCGGTAAAAATATCGTTCAGCTCTCCCAGCGTGACAGTGGGATCGTTCTGCTCAGTAAAATCAGTGAAACCCACGAAATCGAGCATCAGAACCGAGACGTTCCGGTACAGCTGCGGCGTCACCACACCAAAGGTTTTGAATTCCTCGTATACCTTTCGCGGCATGAGATTGAGGAGCAGCTTTTCCACCCGCTCCTTTTCGCGTTCCAGCTGGCGGGTATTCCGCTCGACCATTTTTGAATAGCTGTCGATCATCTGCTCAAGCTCGCGCATGCGCGTGATGTTCTGGCATTCGGCGACAATCATTTTTTCGCCTTCAACCTCGGCAAGGTGCAGGCTGACAGAGATAACAAGTGTCCGGCGACGCGGTTTAACCTCGACCTCGCCGGTAAAACGGCCCGTTTCGCGCAATGCTGTGCTCGCGGATTCGCGGATGGCCTCAATTGCTTCAGACAATGCGCCCGGTTTCCTGGGGTCGCCAAACCAGTCAGCAAAAGCGGCATTGTGGTAGTATACCGTCAGATCGGACCAGCGCAGAATGGCAATCCCGACACCGATAGATTTCAGAAGCTGCTCATTGATCGTGGTCAGCGGGTTACCGGTCATTGCACACCCGGACGCAGAATAAAGCCCCGGCGGGCCTCGAATTCGCGGGTCACTTCACGGATATCGCGGTCGTCCATGCCATGTTCGCGCATTGCCTCGCTGAGCAGGCGGACAACTTCATCAAATTCTGCAACCGATATATCAATGGCATGATGCACATGGGCCAGGCGGTCGTCGGTCATCGCCGAAGGGCCACCCATGAGAGCGGAGACGAACTTTGTCTGATGGTCCATCAGACGGGCCATATCAATGTTGTCAAAGTGGTGACCAACGATATCGCTGTCCAGGATCATCTCGTAGAACGTCAGAACCACCCGGCTGACTGCGCCGAACCCACCGTATTTCTGGAAAGTGCTGGACATAATTCTGAACCCGGTTCCCGGTACCGTTGTACGGCGAAGACCCGAAGCGTGCAAGAACACCGCGCCATAGCATACCCCTGAACCAGAAAGGCCGCTCACAGGAGCGGCCTTCAGGTAACAGTCTATGGTCCGGCTTAACGCTTGGAGAACTGGAAGCTCTTACGCGCTTTGGCCTTACCGTATTTCTTGCGCTCAACAACGCGGCTGTCGCGTGTGAGGAAACCTGCAGCCTTCAGGGCACCGCGCAGGGACGGGTCGTAGAGCTGCAGCGCTTTGGAAACGCCGTGCTTGACCGCACCGGCCTGACCGGACAGACCGCCGCCTTTGACCGTGGCAACCACGTCAAACTGGCCTTCGGTGCCGGAAACAGTGAAGGGCTGTGCCAGAATCATCTGCAGAACAGGCCGCGCGAAATATTCATTCTGCGGCTTGCCGTTTACAGTAACCTTGCCGGAACCTGGTTTAATCCAGACGCGTGCAACAGCGTCCTTCCGTTTGCCTGTCGCATAGGACCGGCCAAGCGCGTCACGCACGGGCTCGCGGGTGATGACTTCGGCCTCAGGGGCTGCGGCCTCAACGCCGGCCACCTGGCCCAGCTCTTCGAGTGTGTTGATTTCTTCAGCCATCTTTATGCGCTCCGGGTGTTTTTGCTGTTCATGGATTTCACATCCAGAACTTCGGGGCTCTGTGCCTCATGGGGGTGATCGCTGCCTGCATAGACGCGCAGGTTGGTCATGATCTGACGGCTCAGGCGGTTGCCTGGCAGCATCCGCTTGACCGCGAGGGTCACGACGCGCTCAGGATGCGCACCTTCGAGGATCTGTTCCTTGGTGCGGGATTTGATGCCGCCCGGGTGGCCGGTGTGCCAGTAATGGCTCTCGTGACGCTTGTTGCCGGTCAGCTGGATTTTCTCAGCGTTGATGACAATCACGTTGTCGCCCATATCCATGTGCGGTGTGAAGGACGGCTTGTGCTTGCCGCGCAGACGCTGTGCGACGATCGATGCAAGACGGCCCAGAACAACGCCCTCGGCGTCGATCAGGATCCATTTCTTGTCGATGTCTGCGGGTGTTGCAGAAAAGGTTTTCATGGACGGTTCCCCGTATAAGGTGAGAGGTGCCATCGTTACCTATGGCGCCGGAATTCGATTGGGGCGTTATAAACGAGCCAGTTATCGGGTCAAGCGACTTTGACCCAATAAATTTCAATGAAAACATGGTCTTAAAATATAGGTATTATATTACCCCATATTTCCACTATCAGATTCCCTGCCCCGCGACCGCATCAGGTAGCGCGGCACGGACAGATGCACCCGGACGGATCAGACGCCGATTTGTTCGGGCGGACTGTCCAGCAGCTGACGCAGACGCATGATCGCCGCCTCAAAGCTCTGCAGCGACACACCCGCATTGACCGCCAGCCGCACCGCATGGGGAGCGCGTGCATCGCGGCAGACAAACTCCTCGGCAGTACGGATCTGCACGCCCTGCTGTTCTGCGGCCTGACAAAAGGCGCCGGCCCGCCATCCCAGTGGCAGCCGCAGCCACAGGAAGGGCACGTTTGCACGCCAGACCACATCATACCCGCCGAGAATGTTCACGGCACTCTGAACATAGAGATTGAAGGCGTTGCGTGTCTCTTCGGCCAGGGCATCTATCTGCGGATGGCTCAGCAGCGATGCACAGAGGTCTATCAGCGGGGTGGCAAGCCCGAAGCAGTTGTATTCGGCCACGCGGCGCAGCTCTGGTGTCCGCCCCGCCGGCGCGATGGCGAAACCGATCCGCAGCGCGGGTGTGAGTGTTTTCGCAAGTGATGAGACATACCATCCCCGCTCCGGTGCCAGCATCCGGTAGGTCGGCGCCCGGTCGACGCGCATGCGGTAACAGTCATCCTCGACGATCTGCAGGTCATTGCGGCGGGCAACATCGGCCAGCGCGTCCCGTCGCGCCAGCGGGGTGAACACACCGGTCGGGTTATGAACTTCGGGTGATGTGCAGAAAATCTGCGCATCATGAGCGCGGGCGGCTTCGTCCAGCGCTTCGGGAATGACACCTTCGTCGTCCATGGCGACGGGCACCACATCCGCCCGAAGCAGTTCTGCCGCCCGTCTGAAGCCGGGATAGGACAACTCCTCGATCAGAACCGTGGGCCTGCGGCCCTGCAGGATCGTCTGAAAGATCAGCGACAGGCCGTTCTGGCCACCATGTGACAGTACAATGTCCTTTTCGCTGAAAGCACCAAGAGGCGTCCCCGCGAGCCACCGGACAACGGCCTCGCGCGCGGGCTGTGCGCCCGAGCGGCTTGGGTAATGCATCATGCCGGATGGCGGCTCATCCGCGATCTGACCCAGCAGTCTGCGGATCAGCCTGTCCTGCCCCACAGCAGGCAGATGCGGTGAAAACATACTGACTTTGTAGACATCTCCGTCTTTCTCAGCACGGTGGGAAATAACATCGACTTCAATAGGTTGCTCGTCAACTGGTACTGGCTTTTCCGGCGCGACAAAGGTACCCCGCCCGACACCGGCCACCAGTGCACCACTCTCCGTCAGAATGGTATAGGCCCGCGCGACCGTGCCCGGCGTTATCCTGAGTGTCCAGGCCAGCTCACGTACAGGAGGCAGCTTGTCCCCCGGTTTCAGCAGCCCCTGCCCGATCCCGTCCCGGATCAGCGCAACGACCGCTTTGTACTTGGGGCCATCGAAGGATTTCAGCTCAGGCTGCCAAATTGTACCCATTACAATATTTCCCTCGATTCTTTGTACCACTTTTTATATCAATACATCATAGCTGTTTCGCTATATTGTGTCAATACAATTAAAGGAGATTCCCATGACACAGGACATGACGCTGTCGCCCCGTACTCTGGATTACCTGAACCACACACGTTCTGTGCCGGTTCTGTCGATCCTGGCGGTCGAGTTCGCCGTCTGCCTGTCAAAATGGGCCACACGGCGACGCACCAGAAAAGCGCTGAAACAACTCAGCACCTGGCAGCTCGCAGACGTGGGACTGACACCAGCCGAAGCTGATACAGAGGCTTCCAAGGTGTTCTGGCGCGCATAACCTCCCCGGTATGCACACCAGACCTCTTCCCTGCGGCCGGGTTCGTCCTGGCCGCTTTTTTGTACCCGGCCGTCACTGACACCGGACCGGTGCGATCGCTGCAGCGACGACGGCTCAGTCCCGGCGCACGGTTTTCGGCAGCGAATAGGTCAGCGACGCGCGTGCGACCGGCCTGTCACCGCCTTCTGAGAAAATCAGTACGTCCGTAACAGACAGAGACTGGCCCAGCTTCAGCAGGCGCGCCTCGGCCAGAAGATCGGCACCAGCCACAGGTTTGCGCATAAAATCGATGGAGCAGTTTGTGGTAACAGCCAGCGCTTCGCGCCCGATATGTGCCATTGTCACCATATAGGCGGCCACATCAGCGAGCCCGAACATTGCCGGCCCCGACACCGTGTTGCCCGGCCGCAGGTGCTTTTCACCTGTCAGCAGCCGGGCCACCAAAAGCTCATCATCCAGCCGGTCTATGGCAAACTCGCCCCTGACCTGCGGAAAAACCTCATCAATAAAGGCCATCATTTCTTCTGCGTTGACTTTGATCGCCATGGCGCTCCCCTTCGTGTCTTGCGGGAAATTTGCAGGGATTTGACGCAGCGGCAAGCGACAGAGGCTGTGACCCTGCGTCATTGTTTCCGGATCGGGCCGGGTCCGTTTCCTGTTTGGCCCCTTATAAATCTGGCACGAATGTGACACATATAAGGCGAAGGTGATGACACCTTCTGCCATTTTTGGGTCGCCGCCCCGCGGAAGGTCCCTCCAGGTCAGCCTCTCACTGACCGACATGCCCGCAGCGGCGACCCCAAAAACCGGCTCACATCGTTCTCCTTATCTCACGGTCAGACCATCGCGCGTGTTGCGCACGCAGGCCGCCTGCCCTACATGGCGGGCATGACACAGGAACTCCACATCATCGGCGGCGGTATGGCCGGATCAGAAGCGGCATGGCAGGCCGCCAACCTTGGCGTCAGCGTCGTTCTGCATGAAATGCGCCCCGGCGTCGGCACCTTTGCCCACCAGACCGGCCTGCTGGGTGAGATGGTGTGCTCCAACTCGTTTCGCTCGGACGATCACGAACAGAACGCCGTTGGTCTGCTGCACTGGGAAATGCGCGAGGCCGGAGGTCTGATCATCGGAACGGCCGATAAACACCGTCTGCCTGCGGGCGGTGCGCTGGCCGTGGACCGCGATCCCTTTGCACAATCGGTAACGGACGCGCTGAAAGCGCACCCGAATATCCGCGTGGAATACGGCGAGATCACTGCCCTGCCCGAAGAGGGCAGCTGGATCATTGCAACCGGTCCGCTGACCTCATCCGCACTGGGCGCGGCCATCGCGGCAGAAACCGGCGCGGAAGCCCTGGCCTTTTTCGACGCGATCGCGCCCATCGTCTACTTCGACAGTATTGATATGAGCCGCGCCTGGATGCAGTCGCGCTATGACAAGGGTGAAACCGAAGAAGAACGCACGGCCTATCTGAACTGTCCGATGAACAGGGATCAGTATGAGGCGTTTATCGACGCACTGCTGGCGGCGGACAAAACCGAGTTCAAGGAAGGCGAAACAGCGGGCTATTTTGACGGCTGCCTGCCAATCGAAGTGATGGCCGAACGCGGGCGCGAGACCCTGCGGTTTGGCCCGATGAAGCCCGTCGGCCTGACAAACCCGCATGCGCCGGAGGAAAAACCCTGGGCCGTGGTGCAGTTGCGCCGCGACAACCAGCTGGGCACGCTCTACAACATTGTCGGCTTTCAGACCAAGATGAAGTACGGTGCGCAAACCGATGTATTTAAAATGATTCCCGGCCTTGAGAATGCGCGGTTCGCACGTCTGGGCGGCATCCACAGAAACACTTTTCTGAACTCTCCGACGCTGCTTGACGGTCAGATGCGTTTGCGGTCGCGCCCGAATATCCGTTTCGCCGGCCAGATCACCGGCGTCGAGGGTTACGTGGAATCCGCCGCCATGGGCATGCTGGCAGGACGGCTTGCTGCTGCCGAAATCCAGGGCCGTCACCTGGCGACGCCACCTGATACAACTGCCACCGGGGCGCTGATCACGCACATCTCAGGCGGAGCAGAGGCAAAGACCTTTCAGCCCATGAACGTGAATTTCGGCCTCTTTCCTCCTGTCGAGGGACTGAAGGGAGGTCGTCGCGGGCGCAAGGACCGGTACAGGGCTTATACCGACCGTGCAAAAACGGACTGGCACGGCTGGCTCGCGGGGGAACTGACGCCTGCATAAGACACCCGTCGGGTGGACAGGCAATGGTTTGCCCCGTTATACTCAGCAGCCATGAGTGAAACCTTTCTTGATAAAGTGTATGACGCGCGGGACGCAGATTCGACCCGCAGGCTCTACGACGACTGGTCCGACAGCTATGACAGCGAAGTCACGGGCCAGGGCTATGCAACGCCCGGTCGGTGCGCAGAGGCGCTCGCCTCCTTTACACAGGATTTTGCCGCACCTGTTCTGGATTTCGGCTGCGGCACCGGATTGTCGGGCGAGGCACTGACGGCTGCGGGTTTCACCACCATCGACGGTCTGGACCTGTCTCAGGAGATGCTCGACAACGCCGCAGCAAAGGGTGTCTACCGCAGCCTGCGCCGGATTGATGCGGACGGCGCGCTGTCCTTTCCGACCGGCAGCTACGACACGATTGCGGCCATCGGCGTGATCGGAGCTGGTGCGGCCCCTGTGAGCATGTTTCATGTTCTGATGAACGCGCTCGGATCCGGTGGAAAACTCGTATTCTCTTATAACGATCATGCGCTTGAGGATCCGGCCTATGAGGCGGCTCTGTGTGAATGGGTCGACTGCGGTGCCGCGAGGCTGCTTTTTCGTGAGCATGGCCCTCACCTGCCCGGAATTGACCTTAAGTCCAACGTTTACGTTGTTGAAAAAATGTGATTTTTACGACACGCTTTGCACCGTCTCCCACAGGGCCACTGCACCTTGGACATGCCTATTCCGCCCTTTTTGCTGACGCACTGGCACAGCAGAATAACGGCCGTTTTCTGCTCCGGATAGAAGACATAGATCAGTCCCGTGCAAGACAGGAATGGGAACAGCAGATTTTCGACGATCTGTCCTGGCTGGGGCTGTCATGGGACCGTCCGGTGCTGCGCCAGTCCGGAAATCTGCCCCGCTATCGCGCAGCACTCGAAGCTCTGTGGTCGCGCGGGCTGCTTTTTGTCTGCCACTGCAACCGGCGCGACATCGAACAGGCAGCCGCAGCGCCGCAGGAAGGCGCACCGCTGACCGGCCCTGACGGCCTTATCTACCCGGGCACCTGCCGTGATCTGCCCCGCGACACCAGAGCACCGTTGCCGTCCGGCAAAGCTCTCCGGCTGGATCTGAGGGCGGCAGCCCGGCATCTGCCTCCGGAAATCTCCTTTGAGGAAAAAGGCAAGGGGTCTGCGCCGCAGCGCATCACCTGCAAAACAGAAGATGTTGCCGCAAGAACCGGCGATGTGGTGCTCTGCCGCCGGGACATGGGCACGTCGTATCACCTGTCCGTGGTGCTGGATGACGCGATGCAGGAGATCACAGACGTCGTCCGGGGCGAAGATCTCTTTGATGCGACAGTAATCCATGTCGTGCTGCAGCACTTGCTGGACCTGCCGGTGCCGGTCTATCACCACCATCGGTTGATCCGCGATGATGCCGGCAAACGGCTTGCCAAGCGGGATGATGCGCGGGCGATCTCGTTTTTCCGGTCCGAAGGCGCCTCACCCGGCGATATCCGCGCGATGGTTGGGCTATGAACCGGTGGCGACCGGCGCGCTTGTGATCACCTCAACGCCGTCCCGCAGGTCGGTGTAAAAACAGCTGCGTCGGCCTGTATGACAGGCCGGGCCCGTCTGGCGGACCTGCAACAGCAGACAGTCACGGTCACAGTCGATCCGCAGACCGGTCAGTTCCTGTACATTCCCGCTGGTCTCCCCTTTGGCCCAGAACGACTGGCGGGACCGGCTCCAGTAGGTGACACGACCGGACGACAGGGTCTGCGTGATACTGTCCGCGTTCATCCAGGCCATCATCAGAACCTCGCCGGTTTCGGCATCCTGAGCGATCGCGGGAATAAGGCCGGCCTCGTTGTATTTCAGTGTGCCGGTATCAAAAGCCACCCGGTCGTCCGCTGTATCCTGCATCAGAAAATCCTTTTGCATCCGCCTGCTGCCCCCTATGTATGGAGTGAAGAGACCAAGGAAAACCACAAAGGCGCCCGATGTCCACAGATACCGATCTGATAAAGCTTTACTCCGGCCAGATCCTGGCGCTTGCCTCGGATATTCCCCACCACGCGCGGCTGGATGCACCGATGGCAACGGTGCGGCGTCGCTCGCCGCTGTGCGGATCATCAGTAACGGTGGATCTGTCTGTCGAAGACGGACGGATCAGCGCATTCGGTCAGGACGTGAAAGCCTGCGCCCTTGGCCAGGCCGCCGCAGCCGTAACGGGGGGGGCCGTCGTTGGCCGCAGCCTCGAAGAAATCCAGCGGGCACGCGACGAACTGCGCGCGATGCTGAAAGACGGCGGTCCTGTACCTTCGGATCCTTTTTCCGGGTTCAGGGTCCTGGAGCCTGCCCGCGACTATAAAAACCGCCATGCGTCCATCCTTCTGAGTATCGAAGCGACCGCCGAAGCCATGGCGCAGGCGCTGCAGTCTGACTGCGCCTGAGCGGACATTATCTATTTTTAAGTAAATTTCTGTCACGAGGGACCCGGAGCAAACCGCGGGGCCTCATGACCGTACATCAGCAGATCACCACGCCGGAACAAAGCAGGCGCCTGTCAGAAGCAGCCGCAGCAATCGGCTATGAAATTGTGGATATCGCGGGGTTCCTCGACCTCGTTGAGGAGCACGCGAAGTCCCAGCGCAGCTGCCTGCGTGTTCTCAATGACCGTGCCGCCGACATGACACAGGCCAATACGGACGTTCAGGAAGCCGTGGGCACAATGGCAGAAAGAACGGGGGAAACAGCGCGGGAGGTACAGACATCAGCAGGGCTGGTGCGGGCCACCAGCGAAAAGACACGCAACGTCGCGGAATGGGTCCATACACTGGCGGCGCGAACGGAATCCGTCAGCAGCACCATCACTGACGTGCGCACCAACAACCTGCAGATTGCGAGTATTGCAACTCAGGTCAACACGCTTGCGATCAATGCCAAGATTGAGGCGGCGCGGGCGGGCGATGCCGGGCGTGGCTTTGCCGTGGTTGCCGAAGCCATCAACGAATTGTCACGCCAGACGCGCGATGCAGCGGTGCAGATTTCAACAAATATCGAAGTTCTCACGGGCTGGATTGCGGAGCTGCGCGGGGAAGCAGGCGATATTGCCATCCAGGCGGTCGATGTTCTGGAAAACGCCGACAGCACGGATTCGGCTCTTTCACGCATCGAGCAGTCCATTTCAGAAGCGGACAGACAGGCACAGCGCATTTCCGGCCAGACCGGGCGTGTGGAAAACGCGATGACCGATTTCGTTCCGGCTTTGTCGGGTATCGGAAACGCCGTCGAAAGTACCGCCTCCGGAATCGAAGAGACTCATGAGCGGGTGCTGCGGCTGATAGATACCTCAGAAACAATTGTTCAGTGCACCGCCATGCTGAATACATCATCCGCGGACGGACCCTACATCGGACAGGTTCAGAAGCTGTCCCGTCGGATTGCTGACGCTCTGGAGAACGCCGTCAGTTCCGGACGGACTACGATGGAACGCCTGTTCGACCGGACATACCGGCCGGTCCCCGGAACAAACCCGGAGCAGTTCACCACACAGGCAGTTGACCTTCTCGACGAGCTGTTACCCCCCATTCAGGAACCTGCGCTGGACTTTGACAGCAGGATTGTCTTTTGCGCCGCAGTTGACGAGAACGGGTATCTGCCAACGCACAATATGAAGTTTTCGCACCCGCCCGGAGATGACCCTGTCTGGAACACCGCAAACTGTCGAAACCGCCGCATATTCGATGATCGGGTCGGCCTGAAAGCAGGGCGCAATCGGGAGCCGTTTCTGCTGCAGGTATACCGCAGGGACATGGGGGGCGGTGAATTCTGTATGATGAAGGACCTGTCAGCACCGATCACGGTAAATGGCAGGCACTGGGGCGGCCTGCGCCTAGCTTACACGTTCTGACAAAAAAAGTGCCGCACGTCCAGGGGACGGCGGCACAGTAAAAGCGTCTTTCATGTGGGATCCGGCGGAAAACGGGGGATCAGGAACAAGGCAGTAGAAATCCCCGGCACATGATTGGGGACAGTGCGGGTCTCCCGTCCGGCATGAAATCGCAGGCAGAAATCAGATAAAACTTGGCAGGTGCAGCCCGACAACGAGCATCACGACCAGAGCAGCGGCACCGGCAGCATCCTGAACCAGTGTAGAGTGCGACCTTGTCGCGACTGAAAGGATCATATTCAGAGTTGCCATGTCGTTCCTCCTGTTTGTTGCTACTTTGTTCTCATAAATTTAACTCTCTGTAAAGAACTAAATGGGAACTTTTGTGAACAAACCGCTATCCAACGGAAATAAGACGAATGGCTTCTTCCTGACTCATCAACCACAACAACACTCTGGCCGCCGCGCCGCGCCCGGTCTCCAGCCCCGGGTCATCGTGCAGCAGACGCCGCGCATCCGACTGCGCAATGGCCATCAGCCCGGCCTGACGCTCCGGGTCAGCAATGCGGAACCTGGGCATCCCAGACTGTGCAGTGCCGATTACGTCGCCGGCGCCACGCATCTTCAGGTCCGTGTCGGCAATTACAAACCCGTCCTCTGTTTCGCGCAGCACTTCCAGACGGCGCTGACCGCTGTCTGACAACGGAGGATGATACATCAGAAGGCAGGTTGATTCCGCAGCCCCGCGCCCGACCCGCCCCCGTAGCTGGTGCAGCTGCGCCAGGCCAAAGATCTCGGCCCGCTCGATCACCATGATGCTGGCCGAGGGGACATTGACACCAACTTCGATCACCGTCGTTGCCACAAGAACCCGGGTCTGCCCGGACTGGAACCGCGCCATGGCCGCGTCTTTTTCCTGAGCGGGCATCTGCCCGTGCACCAGGCCGACGTTGTCTTCTCCCAGTGCGGCCCGCAGCATCCTGAACCGCGCCTCGGCCGCCGTCAGGTCAACAGCTTCACTTTCCTCCACCAGAGGGCAGACCCAGTAACACTGACGCCCTTCGGCGATTGCATTGCGCAACCGTTCAGTGACCTCATCCAGCCGGGTGTCACTGATCAGCGCTGTTTTTACCGGCTTCCTGCCAGGCGGTTTTTCATCGAGCACCGACACGTCCATATCGCCGTACCGGGCAAGGGCCAGCGAACGCGGAATTGGCGTAGCAGTCATTACCAGGACATCTACCGCCTCTCCCTTTCTGCCGAGCTCAAGCCGCTGGCGCACCCCGAACCTGTGCTGCTCGTCTATCACCGCAACGCGCAGATCGGCGAAAACCACATCCGACTGAAAAACCGCATGTGTGCCGAGAAGTATATCAGTGTGCCCCCCGGCAAGCGCTGACAGTTTCCGCTTTCGTTCAGCGCCTTTGTCACGCCCCGTCAGAATTTCAACAGATACACCGGCCGTTGCGGCCATGTCGGCCAGGCTTTCCAGGTGCTGGCGCGCCAGGATCTCTGTCGGGGCCATCAATACCCCCTGCCCGCCCGCTTCAACCGCGCGCAGCAGGGCCAGAAAAGCAACAATGGTTTTGCCCGCCCCCACATCGCCCTGCAGGAGGCGGTTCATCCGCGTCGGCGCGGCCAGATCGGTGTTGATTTCCCTCACAGCCCGGGACTGTGCCGACGTGGGTTCATAGGGAAGCGACGACAGAACCCGCTGCTGCAGCTGTCCGTCGCCCTTTGTTCTGCGTCCCCTGCGCTGCCGGTCCCGCGCACGCGCCAGTGCCAGCGTAATCTGGTGGGCAAAAAGTTCATCATAGGCGAGCCGTTCACGCGCCGGCGCCGATATCTGCAGGGCGTCGTCCGAAAGCGGCGCATGGGCCTGCGACAGCGCCGCGGCAAAAGCAGGCCACCCACTGGTCGCCATCTGAGACGGATCGATCCATTCAGCAACCGTCGGCACACGTTCCAGCGCTGCGCGCGTGGCGCGGTACATCTGTTTCTGCGTGACACCCGACGTCAGCGGATAAACCGGCTCATACACCGGAATATCCCCGGCGACACCGGGGTCTGCGATGTGATCCGGGTGGACCATCTGCGGGACACCATCGAACACCTCGACCTTTCCGGAGACGAGCTTCTGCGATCCTTCCGGCAGAACTTTTTGCAGGTAATCCGCGCGGGAATGAAAAAAGACGATCTGGAAATCAGTTTCAGCATCCGACACCCGAATGCGATAAGCCCCCCCCCGGGACCGCGCAGGCTGATGGCCTCCGACCCGAACCTCAACGGTCGCAACACAGGGAAAATCACAGCCCAGCAGCGTGCCCCGGGGGCGTCGGTCGATCCCGGAATACGGCAGCGTCAGGAGCAGATCGCGCGCGGTTGCAATGCCCAGTGACTGCAGGTTCTGTGCTGTACGCGGGCCAATACCCGCAAGCGTTTCGGTCCCGGCGAATAATGGAAACAGAATTTCCGGACGACCGCTCATCGGTCGCCGATCAGCCTGAGCCACGCCTCTTCGTCCAGAACCGTGACGCCAAGAGCATTTGCCTTTGTCGCCTTGGAACCCGCTCCCGGTCCCGCGACCAGAATATCCGTCTTTGCCGAAACCGATCCCGAGACCTTTGCCCCGAGCTTTTCGGCACGCACCTTTGCTTCGGCTCGCGTCATTGTCTCGAGCGTTCCTGTGAAGACCACCGTCTTGCCTGTAACGGGACTGTCAGCAGTGCCAACACGCTCCGCCGGCAGGATCACAAGCTGCCCGGCCAGGCGTTCGATGGATGCGCGCTCGGACGGCTGGTTGAATGCGGTGATCAGCGACTGTGCCATCACGGCCCCGATGCCATCCACAGAATTCAGGTCCTCCCAGGCCGGTCCCGAAAGGTCGGCAGCACTGGTGACACCTTCCAGCAGAGCCTCCCATGTACCGTAATGCAGGGCAACCAGGCCGGATGCGGCTTCGCCCACGTATCTGATTCCCAGAGAAAAAATCAGGCGCGCCAGCGGGATCGTCCGTTTTTCGTCAATTGCATCAAACAGATTACCTGCCGATTTTTCGCCCCAGCCTTCGCGGTTGCGCAGCTGCCGGACGCCACTGCCATATTTTTCGCGAAGTCTGAATATATCCGCCGGCTCAGTGATCCAGCCGTCCCGATAGAACTGTTCAACCTGTCTGGCGCCCAGGCCTTCTATGTCAAAGGCCGACCGGGACACGAAATGCTTGAGTTTTTCGACAGCCTGTGCGGGACAGATCAGACCGCCTGTACAGCGCCGGACGGCATCGCCCTCATCGCGCACGGCGGCGCTCCCGCATTCAGGACACCTGTGCGGAAATTCGAATGTTTCCGCGCTGTCCGGACGCTGCGACAGATCCACGTCGGCGATTTTTGGTATCACATCGCCCGCCCGGTATACCTGTACCCAGTCGCCGGCTCTGATGTCCTTGCCATCGCGGATCGGCTGCCCCTTGCTGTCACGCCCGGCAATATAGTCTTCGTTGTGCAGCGTTGCGTTTGAAACAACAACACCGCCTACGGTCACAGGCGCCAGTCGGGCCACGGGTGACAAAGCGCCGGTGCGTCCGACCTGGATGTCGATCGCTTCGAGCCGGGTCCAGGCAAGCTCGGCCGGAAACTTGTGCGCCACGGCCCAGCGGGGCGTTGTCGACCGGAACCCCAGTCGTTCCTGGAGCGCGAGATCGTCTACTTTGTAAACAACACCATCAATATCATACCCGAGCGTCGCGCGTTGTGCCTCAATTCTCTGGTAATGCGCAATGAGCTCATCAGCCGTTTCGCACAGGTGCGTCAGAGGGTTCGTCCGGAAGCCAAGATCTTTCAGGCGCTTAATCGCACCGGTCTGTGTTTCAGCAAGGGGCGCGGACAGCTCTCCCCAGGCATATGCAAAAAACCGCAGCGGGCGCGTACGTGTAATCTCTGCGTCCAGCTGGCGCAGTGATCCGGCCGCAGCGTTTCGCGGGTTGGCGAAGAGTTTTCCGCCCGTCGCCTGCTGCCGCTCGTTAAGGTCCGCAAAATCCTCATGAGACATGTAGACCTCGCCCCGGACTTCAAGCACGTCTGGAGCACCTGAAAGAGCTGGCGGAATGTCCTTGATTGTACGCGCATTGGCTGTGACGTTTTCCCCAACGGCACCGTCACCACGGGTCGCCGCCTGTTCCAGCGCGCCGTTGATATACCGAAGGGACAATGACAGACCATCAATCTTTGGCTCTGCCGAAACTGCCATTTGTGCGTCATTGGCAAGCCCAAGGTACCTGCGGTTACGCTGCAGAAAATCCCACACGTCTTCATCGCTGAAAGCGTTGCCAAGCGACAGCATCGGAACAGCGTGGGTAACTTTCGAAAACGCATCCGAAGGTTTTGCGCCCACCTGTTCCGATGGGCTGTCCCCGCGTTTCAGATGCGGAAAAAGCGCTTCAAGTTCAGCGTTCCGCCGTTTTAGGCGATCATACTCAGCATCAGAAATTTCCGGCGCATCTTTGAGGTGGTAATTTTCGTTGGCTCTGGTGAGAAGCCCCGCCAGACGGTCCAGTTCTGTGCGGGCTTCTTCTTCGGTGAAACGGCTGATTTCCGGGTCGGACACGCGTCGGGGCCTCTGTCAGTCAAACTCTCTGACGTGATAAGCCTGCGACCGGATGTGGTCCAGTTTAATCGTGCGGTGGACCCTGAACGACAAAACCCGCCGCGGCAACGCGACGGGTTCGGCAGGTTAATGTGGGGAGCTTCAGGCGCCGACCGCAAGAGGTTGAGGATCATCCGCAATGCTCGGATCGGGATCACGCAGAACGTAGCCACGCCCCCAGACTGTCTCGATATAATTGTCGCCGCCTGTTGCCTGAGAAAGCTTCTTGCGCAGCTTGCAGATGAACACGTCGATAATTTTCAGTTCCGGCTCATCCATGCCACCGTAGAGGTGGTTGAGGAACATCTCTTTGGTCAGGGTTGTCCCCTTACGCAAAGACAGAAGTTCCAGCATCTGGTACTCTTTGCCGGTCAGATGGACCGACTTGTTTTCAACGCTTACTGTCTTGGCATCCAGATTGACAGAAATCAGACCGGTATCGATGACCGACTGCGAATGCCCCTTCGAGCGGCGGATAATTGCGTGAATACGGGCGACCAGTTCCTCGCGGTGAAACGGCTTGGTCAGGTAATCATCTGCACCAAATCCGAAACCCTTGATCTTGTTCTCGGTGTCATCAGCCCCGGACAGGATCAGAATAGGTGTTTCAATACGCGACAGACGCAGCTGGCGCAGCACCTCGTGACCGTTCATGTCGGGCAGATCCAGGTCCAGCAGTATCAGATCGTAGTCGTACAGCTTGGCGAGGTCGATCCCTTCTTCTCCAAGATCTGTCGCATATACGTTCAGATTGGCGTGTGTCAGCATCAGCTCAATGCTTTTCGAGGTCGTAGGGTCGTCTTCAACAAGCAGTACGCGCATCATTTTCTCCGCATCGGATGATCGTAGGTTCCTGCCATTAACCCTGACGAAAAAAGGTTAACCACACGTTACCGTCTGCTAAAAACATAACTTAACAACTCAAGGTTGTCTATATTTTTGTACACTTGTCGCCTTGAGCGCGTCCTCGCCGTGCTCGGATACGGCGCGCACCCATTCATGAAATTCGTCATCACTGATCGCGTAGCGCTTGAGGGCATCGCTCTGCGAAATCAGTCCATAGGCCACGCCGCGCACCACAGCCGCCTTGCGGGATGCAACCCAGCGACGGGTATTGGCCGGCGGCAGATCCGCCTGGGTCATGACGCTTCCGTCAGCCAGCGTAACGGAGCGTGGTCCATCTACTTTCTTGAGATACATACTGGTTACTCGTCTTTACTACTCATCCGCACCTTGACGCGGGTGCCTTAAAGACCCATGAAGCCGCCTCTTGAGAGTAATTAGGATTTTCCTATATTCGCTCATAAGTTCCGGAGACCACGATGCCGCTTGATCAGAATCAGCCCCTGAATTCCCTTGGGTTTGCCAAAACACCGGCTGAAACACGGGTCGTCGTTGCCATGTCCGGCGGCGTTGACAGCTCGGTTGTCGCTGCAATGCTGTCAGAACAGGGGTATGATGTGGTGGGTGTCACCCTTCAGCTGTACGACCATGGCGCAGCCCTTGCGAAAAAGGGCGCCTGCTGCGCAGGTATCGATATCCATGACGCACGCCGTGTCGCCGAGAAAATGGGGTTCCCGCATTACGTTCTGGATTATGAGAACATTTTTAAAGATGCGGTTATTGATGAGTTCGCCGACAGCTACCTGGCGGGCGCGACACCGGTGCCCTGCATCCGCTGCAACGAGCGGGTGAAATTCAAAGATCTGCTGGCCATGGCAAAGGATCTGGAGGCCGACTGCATGGCGACAGGCCACTATATCCAGCGGATCTCCGGCGAAAGCGGGCCGGAACTGCACACGGCTGCGGATTCGAGCCGCGACCAGAGTTACTTCCTGTTCTCGACAACACCGGCCCAGCTCGACTTTCTGCGCTTCCCGCTCGGGCATCTGCCGTCAAAGGATGACACCCGCGCGCTTGCCGAGAAATACGATCTCAGCGTGGCCGGCAAGCCGGACAGTCAGGACATCTGTTTTGTTCCGAACGGCGATTATGCCTCGGTTATCCGCAAACTGCGGCCCGAGGCGGCCGATCCCGGTGAAATCGTGCATGCGGACGGACGGGTTCTGGGCACGCATGAGGGCGTCATCCACTACACCATCGGTCAGCGCCGCGGCCTCGGGATCGGCGGGCTGGCGGATCCGCTCTATGTTGTCATGCTGGATGCGGACAACAAACAGGTTGTTGTCGGGCCCAAATCAATGCTCTCCACACGCACTGTGCCTGTCCGGGAGATCAACTGGCTGGGTGACGCACCCTTTGCGTCGCAGAGCGAATGGCACGTGGCTGTCAAAGTCCGTTCAACCCGTCCGCCCACCGACGCCATTATCCGCCCGGTCAGTGCGACAGAGGCAACGGTCGAGCTGATCACCCCCGAAGAAGGTGTCTCTCCGGGACAGGCCTGTGTTTTTTATGATCGCGACAGCAGCCGGATATTCGGCGGTGGATGGATTCACAAAGGCTGATCAGCAGCGCTGAAAGACGGAGAAAAGTGTCAGGCGCAGCCTGGCCTTCGGATCACGCCTGCATTCCCTGAAGAACGGCGCGGGCGGCACGCATGCCCGGCGGGTCACCGCCTTCGCCGAGGCGTTCCATGGTGCGTTCCATCGCGCGGTTCTGTGCGTCGGGTTCGGCCAGGACAGCAGCCAGCCCCCCCGCAATCCTTTCAGCCGTACAGTCAGGCCCCAGAAAGTCCGGAACGACGCGGGTTTCAGACACAAGGTTGACCAGTGTTACCGTGTCCACCAGCGCCATCCTGCGGATGAGATAAAAACTCAGCCAGTGCATTCTGTAGGCAATCACCATGGGCGTACGTGCCGCTGCAAGTTCAAGCGACACAGTTCCCGAAGCCGCAAGTGCCACGTCAGCTGCGCGGAAGGCTGCACGTTTCTCTGCCGCGGCATCTGCAGCGCTCTGTGCCCGTGGGTCCAGAACCAGTGCGTCCACCGGCCAGCCCCGGACGGCCTCTGCGACCTGGTCCGCCACGGCGGCGGCGGCAGGTACAACAATCTTCAGATCCGGTTGCGCCTTCTGAAACAACCCCAGCGCCTCGCCAAAGACTTCTGCCAGCCGCCCGACCTCTCCGGAACGCGAGCCGGGCAGCACAAGGGCAACAGGGGCGTCGCCCAGACCGTGCGCAGCACGAAACGCCTTTGCCTGCTCCGGCGTGGCCTGAGGCTCTGCAACGACCGGGTGCCCGACGAAATCGCAGGCCATTCCTTCCCGTGTCATAAGCGGCGGCTCAAACGGGAACAACGCCAGCACATGATCGATATACCGCGCCATCTTTGCCGCGCGCTTTGGACGCCAGGCCCAGACAGTGGGTGCTACATAATGCACAGTGCGGACATCGCATGCCTCTTTCACCAGGCGCGCCACACGCAGCGAAAAATCGGGGCTGTCGATGGTGATCATCACGTCCGGACGGGTTTCCACGACCTGTGCCGCGGTTTCCCGGATCCGCGCTTTCAGGGCGCGATACTTTGGCAGGATCTCCGCGATGCCCATTACGCTGAGCTCTTTCATCGGAAAGCGCGAGGTCAGACCCTCAGCCTGCATACCTTCGCCGCCGATACCGTCAAAGGTGATGTCGGGCCGCAGCTCCTTCAGCCCCGCCATCAGTGCCGCGCCAAGGCGGTCACCCGACGGCTCGCCCGCAATAATGAAAACCCGCATCAGTCCGGCTCACGCGACCAGAGCACCAGACCTGCTTCATCCGCGCGCCGGATGGTTTCCGCCCGGGACAACAGTATGGTCTGCCCTGCGACGATGACCAGCCCGGCAAGACCAGCGTCTGCCACTGCATCAATTGTCTCCGGCCCTACGGTGGGCATATCCACGCGCAGGTCCTGCCCCGCCTTGGGTGATTTAATCAAAAGCGCCCGGGTCTTTGCAGCAGCCGGCGGCAGTGTCCGAAGCATGTGATCCGTGCCGCCTGTCGTCTCAATCGCCCAGATCTGGCCTGCTCCGGCCACACATCCCTGGCCCACATCCAGAGGCGCAAGTGCAGCCAGCACCGCGCGCCCGCGCTTTTCGTCCTCGCACAGGGCATCGTCCGGCCATGTCGCGGTCAGCACGCCCTCGGGCGCCAGAATTTCAGGGGCAAGCTCATGCGCTGCGCGCACCGTGAAACCACGGTCCTCAAATATTCCGATCACTGCGCGCAGAGCGCCGTCATCACCCGAGGCAATGGCCTGCATCAGGACAGGTACCAACGGCATCGTGGCTGCATCAATGGCCGCCGGGTCGACCGCCGGACGCTGGATCGCACCGCAAAAACACACCTCTGTCACACCGTGCGCCTGCAGGTCCGCAAGCAGCGTACCCAGTTGCTCCAGCCGGAAAGGATAATCCACCGCCAGCCCCTCCGGCGCAAACCCTTCAAGGGCGCAGATCACCGGAGGCTCCTGCTGTGCTGCGGCCACCGTAGCGGGCAGTCCGCCGCTGCCTGCAATCAGGGCCAGCATCAGCGCGGAGTCAGGAAATGGCGATCGCTGTCGGCGAGCACAAAATCGACGATCTCGCGGACATAATCGCTGGTTGTCTCTTCACGCAGGCGGTGCGCTCTGTCATGGAACGTACCCTCGCCCTGCGCCAGCATCTGAAAGGCAGCACGCAGCGCGGTAATATCCGCACGCGACACACCGCGGCGCTTGAGGCCAACAAGGTTCAGACCATCGAGTTCTCCGCGCGGTGCCTGAACCAGACCGTAAGGGATCACATCATTGGTCACCATGGTCACAGCACCGATGATGGCACCACGCCCGATGCGCACAAACTGATGCACACCGGACAGACCGCCGACGATGACGTCGTCCTCAAGAACACAGTGTCCGGCAATCGCCACCGAGTTTACGATGATGCAGCGATCGCCGATGATGGCGTCATGCGCAATGTGGCATCCCGCCATAAACAGCCCGTCGTCTCCCACCCGGGTGACACCGCCACCGCCTTCGGTACCACAGTTCATGGTCACATGCTCGCGGATGCGGTTGCGTTTGCCGATCACCAGTTCGGTGGCCTCGCCCCGGAACTTCAGGTCCTGCGGAATTTCCCCGATAACGGAAAACGGGAAAATGATTGTATCCTCGCCCACGCTGGTGCGTCCGGTCACAACAACATGGCTGCGCAGTTCCACCCCCGGGCCGAGCGTCACGTCCGGGCCGACCATACAGAACGGCCCCACCGTTGCAGTGGGGTCGATCCGGGCCCCCTCTCCGATCACGGCACTGGGATGAATGTTGCCCATGCGTTCAGAGATCCATCATCGCGGTAAATTCGCATTCGGCCGCCATCTCGCCGTCGACAGAAGCAACACCGCCGAAACGCCAGACCTTGCCACCGGGCTTGCCGCGCAGTGTCCCGATCCGCATCTCAAGCACGTCACCGGGCACGACCTTGCGGCGGAACTTCGCCTTGTCGATCGCCATGAAATAAACCTTCATATCCTTGTCGGCCATCTCGAGTGTCACACCCACCATCACGGCCGCTGTCTGTGCCATCGCCTCGATGATTGTGACGCCGGGCATGATCGGCAAACCCGGGAAATGGCCCTGGAAGTGCGGTTCGTTCATGGTGACGTTCTTGATCCCAAGTGCAGACTGTGTGCCATCGATATCGACCACACGGTCAACCAGCAAAAAGGGATAACGGTGCGGCAGGATACGCTGGATGAGCTGTATATCCGCCTCGGCGCGCGGGCTTGTCATAGAAAGTGTCCTTTTGTCCTCAAGGGCTTGAACATGCCTAGCAACTCAACCCTTCCGGGGCAAGCGCACTGAGAAATCAGCAGCTACTGTTCGGGAGCGCTGCCGGGCTCGGGCAACACCTCGTTCAGGCGCGATATGGCAACGTCGGTTATATCAATCGCGTTCGAGCTGATAAAGACAGTCCGCTGCTCCATAATCACACCAGCACCGGCCTCGCGCATCAGCTGCTCCAGGACGGGTGCTGCCGCATTCAGAAACAACCTGCGCCGTTCCTCGAGATCTGCGTTGAGCTGGCGCGTCTTGGCGTCCTGTTCGCGCCGGATGTTCTGAACTTTTTCATCAAAGGCGTCTGCCAGTTCGCGGAACTCCTGCGGAGACAGACCAGCGCGCATTTCGGTAATCTCGCGCTCTTCCTGGCTGAGCTCTTCCTCAATCCGGCGGTTCTCGGCACTCAGCCCGGCGCCCAGAGCCTCAAATTCCTGTGCCGTGGCCCGGCCAAAGTTGCTCGCCTCAAACACCCGTTCGGAATCTATCGTCAGGACCGGACTTTTGACCGTGATCCGGCTGCGCTCCTGTGCCGACACTGCGCCCGCAGCGAGGGCGAACGCCAGAAGCGTTGCCCCGAATAAACTGCGTACCAGCGCAGCCACCGGATCAGAAGGTCGTGCTGAGCGTCAGTTCAAACGTCTGATCGCGGTCAAAATCTTCTTTCTTGATCGCTTCGGAGAAATTGAACCGCAGCGGGCCGAGAGGCGTGTTCCACAGAATGGAGAAACCGATCACATGACGGAAAGACCCGCTTTCGCCGACAATATTGCCGCCGACCGTATTCACATCCGCAAGATCCCACAGATTACCGACGTCATAGAAAAGGCCGCCCTGAATGCCCAGTTCTTCCGGCAGCCCCAGCGGGAATTCCGCTTCGAACCGTGCAGCCAGATAAAGGTTGCCGCCCAGGGGGTCCTCGCCGGAAACAGAAAGATCGCGTGGCCCGATGCCGCCGGGCTCGAAGCCGCGGATAATGTTGGTATCCAGCAGGAAGCGGTCAACAGCACGGTTTGTGCCGCTGCCAAAGCTGAGCGCGCCGCCCTCAAGCGAGGCCCGCAGCGTGATCTCTTCGTTGAATACCCGACGCTCACCTACAACGCGTGCAGTGGTCTTGATGAATTTATTGTCACCGCCAAGTCCCGAAAAGTCCTGGCCGAATTCCAACAGATAGCCGGCAGAGGTATCAATGCCGCGGCGGCGGGTGTCATAGGTAAAGACATACCCCGGCGCACTGCTGCTGAGCCTGCCCGCGTTGATGTCGTTGCCAATCACCACGCCGTTCACCGGCGTTTCGCGTGCAAGCATCTCTGAGTCCTCAAAGGTGTATCTCAGCTGCAGGCTGGAATTCTCACCGATCGGGAATGTGAGCGACGGACGGAACAGAAACCGGTCCGTGTCATAGGTTGTAAATGAGCTGTCTGTTTCTGCGACATCAAGCTCCAGGCCAAAAGCCACGTCACGCCCCAGGAATGCCGGCTCGACAAAGGACAGACCGTAGCGGCGCGAATCCTCTGCTGTCGAAATCGTTGCCGTGAACCGCTGGCCGCGCCCGAAAAAGTTGTCTTCTGCGAACCGGATCGCAAAGCCGATACCATCGTTGTTCGAGAAGGATGCGCCGAAGTTCAGCGAGCCGGTGGGCTTTTCCTCAACATCCACATCGACAATTACCTGATCAGGCGTAGAACCCTCACGCGCATTGACCTCGGCTGTCTCAAAGAAGTCCAGTGCGCGGATACGTTCCGCAGCTTCGCGGATTTCACGCGGGTTGAACGGGTCACCCTCGACGCTGGTGAACTGGCGCCGGATCACCTGATCAAGGGTCGTGGTGTTGCCTTCAACGTCAATCCGCTCAACGAAAATGCGTGGCCCGCGGCTCAGCACGTATTCAATGTCCAGCTCCAGATTGCGCTCGTCCCTGCTGACGCGGGGTTCGACCCGCAGAAAGTCAACGCCGTTGCGCAGCGCCAGACGTTCCATGCGGGCGATGTCATTTTCCACAGAGGTAGGAGAGTACACATCGTTGTTCTCAATCCCGACGATGGCCAGATAATCGTCCGAATTCACCTCCGCAATATCGCTGGTCACCGAAATCTCGCCGATGCGGAACTGCTGGCCTTCCTGGACATTGAACACGAGGAAGTAAGCGTCGCGCTCTTCCGTCAGCTCGGCGTTGGCGGAGTTGGTGCGGAAGTCCACGTAGCCGCGGGAGAGATAGAAGTCGCGCAGGACCTGCTTGTCAAACTCGATCCTGTCTTCGATCAGCGTATCGCTGCGCACAAACGCGCGGAACAGACCGGCCTGTTTGGTCTGCAGTACCCGGCGCAGACGCCGGTCCGAAAAGACCCGGTTCCCGACAAAACTCAGGCGCTCGATCTCGATCACATCGCCTTCGAGCACCTCAAAGATAAGATCAACACGGTTGTCGGTACGCCGGATGATCTTGGGCGTCACCCGCGCCGCGAGCCGTCCCTCGATTGCATAGGCATCGGCAATGCGTGCAGCATCACGTTCGACCTGGGCAGGGTTGAAAACGCGCCGCTCGCTGGAATTGATCGCAGCAGCGAGCTGCTCATCACTGATCCGCCGGTTGCCTTCGAAACTGACCCGGTTGATTGTCGGGAATTCCACAACGGTGATCTGCAGAGAAGCACCGCGGGGCTCGAAGGTGACGGTCTCAAAAAGACCTGAGTCGATAAGCGCCTGATAGGCAGTGTTCAGCTCACCTGCTGTCACGGTCTGTCCGCGGGCGATTCCGGCGCGGGTCAGTATGGCCGCATCACCGACGCGGGCGTTTCCTTCGATATCAATCGAGTTCAGGGTGATCTGCTGGGCGACGACCGGTTGGGGTGCTGCAAGCCATGCTGCTGATAGAACGACATAAAAAAGCGCCGCACCCGCTGCTGGTCTGACTGATGTTCCAAGCGCGCAAAAGGCGGTGAAAGCCCGCGAAAAGCCCCGTGTCATGATCTGCCCCGATCCTCAGTAAATTATGCTTAACTGAGTACCGTCAAAGCCGGGGGTTGTCAAAACTATGTGGTCGAAAAAGCACCGACAACTATATGCGCACCTTTTGCACGGTGCGCGCATGGCCGGAGAGGGTCAGAAACCGTTGGTTTCAGCCTGCAATCGTACCAATCCAGCCACCGGCACCAAGTGCGAGGCCAATGGTGCTGATATAAAGTATGCGGTCCCAGTTCAGGTCCATCAGAAGGCTCAGGCCACGATATCCGCTTTGTACTGCTTGCATGATGCAACTCCGCTTTTAGTGATCCCCTGATACCGGCCGATTGCGGCACCAGTTTGATAGATCATGGCGGAATTATGGCAATTTTGACGGAAACGCCTGTCGCTTACGGGCAGAAGATATCGTTCCCCAGCGCAAAGAGCATAAGGGTCAGCACCATGGCCAGCCCTGCGGTCATCAGGATACGCAGCGCGCGGTCGCTGGGCGGCTTACCCGCCACCGCCTCATAGGCGTAGAACACCAGGTGGCCACCATCGAGCGCAGGTACCGGAAACAGGTTCAGCAGACCGACGGCTGTGCTCAGCACAGCAATGAACCAGATAAAGGATTCAGCACCCTGGCTGGCCATAGCCCCCGAGGTCTGCGCAATACCGATCGGACCCGACAGGTTGCACGTGCTGATGGCGCCGGTAATCATGTGACCCAGACCGGACAGCGAACCTTCGATGATCCGCACCGTCTGGCGCACACCACCCCAGAGCGCCTCGCCCACGCCCGGTGTCTGCGTTGCCGGCTCAAAGGCCAGCCCACCGGAAATGCCGATGCGCCAGTATGTGGCAAAGCCACCATCGGCCTGCGGTTCATCCACGCGTTTTGGCGTGAGCGTCAGATCAAGCGTATCTCCGTTGCGCCACACTGTCAGCGCCAGCGGTGTACCGTTCCCGCCCTCAACGGCCTGCTTGAGTTCGTCAAATGCGTAGATCGGCGCGCCGTCGATGCCGGAAATGACGTCACCGACCTCGATTCCGGCGCTGATTGCAGCCGACTGCGGTGCAACGCCTGAAACCAGCGGCGGCATCAGCCAGGTACCGGTTACGTCCTGTTCCTGACCGTCGCGCAGCACCCGGTACTGCAGGGTCGGGCTCTGTTCCAGCCCACTGATAAAGGCGCTGTAGGCTTCCGTATCGTCCCGGGACGGCACTTCGGTACCGCTGACAGCCAGGATCACATCGCCCTGCTCCAGTCCGCGTGCGTCAACAGGCAGAGGATGCAGACTGCCGACCGTCAGCGGATCGCGGGTGACACCGCTGGTCAGCAGCACTGCCGCGAAAACAGCGATCGACAGGGCAAAATTAAAGACAGGGCCGGCAGCCACAGTCAGGGTCCGCGCCCAGAGCGGCGCACCGTGCATTGTGGCGCGCAGGCGCGCAGGATCATCACTGACCTCCGCCATGGCCTCTTCATCTTTGCCGGACGCCGCATTGGCGTCACCGGCAAACTTGACATATCCGCCAAACGGCAGAGCTGCGATCTGCCACCGCGTGCCACGCCTGTCCATCCGCGACCACAGCACCGGGCCGAAACCCAGCGAAAACACATCCGCATGAATGCCTGACCAGCGTCCGACGATGTAATGTCCGTATTCGTGAATGGCCACGATGACAGAGAGCGCCAGTACAAAAGCTGCAATCGTCCAGATCAGCCCGCCAAACTGCGGGATCAGTGCCAGAATATCCAAAAGGTTAACCTGCTCTTCTGTTTATGACCGATCTGGCCGCCTCTCGTGCCAGATGGTCCGTTTTGGCGACGTTATCAAGGGTCATCTTGGCATCAATATGTCCCGGAGCCGCCGAGAGCGTGTCCAGCACCGCCTCAACCACCTCTGACATCTGGGTAAAACCGATCTCGCCCGCGATAAAGGCATCAAGCGCCGTTTCCTTGGCCGCGTTGAAAACAGCCCCCGACAGACCGCCGGCTTCCATGACTTCGCGCGCCAGCCGCAACGCCGGCCAGCGGGTCTCACAGGGCGCACGGAAACTCAGCTGTCCGATGGCCGCCAGATCAAGGCGTTCCACAGGCAGATGGCGACGGTCGGGCCAGTGCAGCGCATAGCCGATGGCGTGTCGCATATCGGGCGGTCCGACATGAGCCATCAATGCGCCGTCACGGAACCCAACGAGCGCATGGATCATGGATTCGGGGTGTATCACTGCCTCGATCTGCGCAGGCTTTACCCCAAAGAACTCTTTGGTTTCAATAAGCTCCATGGCTTTGTTAAACATGGATGCGGAATCGATGGTGATCCGCTGCCCCATATCCCAGTTAGGATGCGAGGACGCTTCCTTCAGGGTGGCTGTGGCGAGTTTTTCGACCGGCCAGTCGCGGAAGGCACCACCCGACGCAGTAATGATAATGCGCTCTATGGCATCCATATCCTCGCCGACCAGTGCCTGAAAAACAGCGGAATGTTCACTGTCAACAGGCAGAATGCGCGCCTTATGTGTGCGCGCGGTCGCCAGCATCAGTGCCCCGGCACAGACAAGCGATTCCTTGTTGGCAAGCGCGAGGGTTGCCCCCTGCTCTAACGCAGCGATCCCAGGTGCAAGACCCGCCGCACCGACGATAGCCGACATCACCCAGTCCGCCGGTCGCGTGGCGGCTTCTGCAATTGCCGCGGTGCCGGCAGCCACTGCAACACCGGAGCCATCCAGTGCCGCGCGCAGATTTTCGAGACGGCCCTCGTGCGCAGTTACTGCAATTTCTGCTTTCAGCCGGCGTGCATCTTCCGCCAGCTGACTGATGTTCCCCGCACCGGTCAGCGCCACAACCTGATAGTCCTGTGGCGCGCGCGCAATCAGATCGATGGTATTCTGCCCGATGGAACCTGTCGCACCGAATATGCTGACACGACGCACAGGGTCAGCCCGCCGCCGGGCCAATGAACGACCCGATGATCAGCAGGAAAACCGACGCACCCAGCATCCCGTCGAACCGGTCCAGCAACCCGCCGTGCCCCGGGATCAGCGAAGAGCTGTCCTTGACACCGACCCGCCGCTTGATCGCGCTTTCAGCGATATCGCCCATCTGGCTGGCCATGGAAATCGCAACCGAGACACCGATGAGCTGCACACCGGCGCCGGTCTGAGACATAAAGACCGCCCCTACAATCGCCGCACCGATCCACCCGGCACCTGTGCCCGCCCATGTCTTTTTCGGACTGACTTTTGGCCAGAATTTCGGCCCGCCAATAAAACGGCCGGCGAAATAGCCCACGACATCCGTTGCAACGACCACAAGCACCAGCCAGAGCATCCAGACAAAGCCCATATCATCGCGTACCGACATCATGCCGAAACCTGCGAGCATGACCATGACGGTAAAGATCATGAATATTGTCCTGAACGCGCTCAGCTGGCCAAAGCCCACGAGCGCAGGTGCCAGCAACACCGGCAGGGCAAACCCCAGCGGCAGATAGATTGCCAGAAGCGTCGCAGCACCCGACAGGGCGCCCATCTGAACCGCGACGCCGGGCTCGGAGGGGTGCAGCATGCGCACCAGCTCCCAGATCATCAGTCCACAGATGCAGGCCACCATGACATGGAAAACATGCCCGCCGGCCCAGACACCCAGCATACCGCCCACAACCATCGCGGCACCGGATCCCATCCGCTGCGCCAGGTCAGACCATTTATCGGGTGATGCCGTCACGATGCCATCAGGCCTTTACGCCACCATAGCGGCGATCACGGCCACCATAGGCCTGGCAAAGGCTCTCAAATTCGTCGCGGGTAAAGTCGGGCCAGAGTGTATCGATGAACTCATATTCGGAATAGGCAGACTGCCACAGCAGAAAGTTTGAAATCCGTGCTTCGCCGCTGGTGCGGATCACCAGATCCGGGTCCGGCAGCACGCAGGTATCAAGATAACGTGGCAGCGTTTCTTCGTCGACGTTTTCCGGTTTCAGGCGGCCATCGGCCACATCCTGCGCCAGACGGCGGGTCGCCCGTGTGACCTCGTCGCGACCACCGTAATTGATCGCAATGGTCAGATTCACAAGGCTGTTGTGTTCTGTAGCCTGTTCGAGCTCGTTCATCAGAACGATCAGCTTGTCATCCAGCCGGTCCCGGTCCCCGATAAAGCGCACACGTACACCATTAGCCCGCAACGCTTTGGTTTCCTTGATAATATAGCGGCGGAAAAGGCTCATGAGGCCCGCCACCTCGACCTGGGTGCGTTTCCAGTTCTCTGTCGAGAAGGCAAAGATCGTCAGGTATTCGACACCGATATGCGGACAGGCTTCAACGATCTCGCGCACACGCCTCGCGCCGGCATGGTGACCGAACAGGCGCGGCCGGCCGCGCTGGGTCGCCCAGCGGCCGTTGCCGTCCATAATAATTGCCACGTGGTTGGGACATCCCGGAACGCGGGCCGCCTGAGGCTGGCGTTGCAACGCCATACTGTGTGCTCCTTGCCTGTCCTGCGCACGGGCGCGGGTTACTCTGCTTCTTTGTGCGGCAAACAGGCAGATTTCGCAAGAATTTATAGCATAACCGCTCGGGACAATACCCTATCCGATACAGCCACAGGCCCGCGAAACCCGCAGTGTCAGACCTGCATGATCTCGCCCTGTTTGGATTCCAGCAGGCTGTCGACGGCTTTGATAAAGCGGTCGGTAATCTCCTGAACCTCACCTTCCCAGAGCTTCTGGTCGTCTTCTGACATGCCGTCGCCCTTGGCCTTTTTGATCTGGTCCATGCCATCGCGGCGGATATTGCGCACGGACACACGGGCGTTCTCGGCGTATTGCCCGGCCACCTTTGTCAGTTCACGGCGGCGTTCTTCGTTCAGCTCCGGAATCGGCAGCATGATAATTGTGCCGTTCAGCTGCGGATTGATCCCCAGGCCACTTTCACGGATGGCTTTTTCAACCTTGCCCACGAGGCCCTTGTCCCACACGTTTATGGTTACCATCCGCGGTTCGGGTACGTTGACCGTGCCGACCTGGTTGATCGGCGTACGCTGCCCATAGGCGTCGACCATCACCGGCTCCAGCATCGACGCCGAGGCGCGTCCGGTACGCAGTGAGGCAAACTCGGTTTTCAGCGCTGACATGGCGCCGTCCATCCGCCGCTCAAGGTCATCGGTATCCAGCATAAAATCGTCTGACATGGTATTCTTCCTGCCGCAGTTTTCAGCAGTGCCAACCGGCACCGCGAACTTTTCCCAGACGCTTATAAAGCGGGATCACCGGGAAAGGCCAGAACAACTGCGCAAGAATCCGGAACGGCGGCCGAGGCCGGCGCAGGGCGTATGGAAAGCCGCGAGGCACAGTGCAAAGATCCCGGTCGTCACCGCAGCCAGAGCAAACCGCCCGGAGGCCTGCGCGCCTCAGCGACCCGATGAGCAGCCATCAGCACCGTCCGGACACATCCTGGCACCGCATGCTGCAAATCAGAAACTCCGGAGCGATCCGTTACACCCGGCACCCGGACAACAGTATATTGCCGCACATCCCGCGTGCGAATGATTGTGCGCCAGGTGAGCATAAAAGGATTACGGCAGCAGGATGCACGCCCTGAACCGCCGGCCTTTCCGGGAGGCGTTTTCCCGGACCAGCAGCGGTTCGCCGGGAATGCACATCCGCAGGTTATGTCGTGTCTCCGGACGTCAGCAAAACTCTCGGCAAGGAGGTTTCAGCGTAAAACCGACGGGCCACAGACTGCTCAGCCCTGCACGCGTGTATAGGTCCCCTCACCCGCCAGAATGCCACGGAAGCCACCGGGTTCATCAAGCGAAAAGACAATGATCGGCAGGTTGTTGTCGCGGGCAAGCGCGATGGCCGATGCATCCATAACGCCAAGACGCCGGGCGAGCACATCGTCATAGGACACTGTATCGTAACGCGTGGCATCGGCGTGTTTGGCCGGGTCCTTGTCATAGACACCGTCGACCTTGGTGCCTTTGAAAATCGCCTCGCAGGACATTTCATTCGCGCGCAGTGTGGCCGCTGTGTCCGTAGTGAAATACGGGTTTCCGGTTCCTGCGGCAAAAATACAGACACGCTTCTTTTCGAGGTGACGCACAGCGCGGCGGCGGATATACGGCTCTGCCACCTCGTTCATTGTGATGGCGGAAATAACCCGCGTGTGTATGCCCAGCCCCTCGAGCGCCGACTGCATTGCCAGCGCATTCATCACGGTCGCCAGCATGCCCATATAATCGGCCGTGGTCCGCTCCATCCCCTGCGCGGATCCCTGGAGGCCACGGAAGATATTGCCGCCGCCGATAACCATGCAGATTTCGACGCCCATCTCGTGAACCGACTGCACCTCTCTTGCGATCCGTTCCACGGTGGGCGGGTTCAGGCCAAAGCCCTGATCGCCCATGAGCGCTTCTCCCGATATCTTGAGCATCACCCTGCTGAACTTGGTCTGTGGTTCGGACTGGGTCATGTCGGTGCTCCTGACAGGGGTTTAACTGCGGCGCAAAATGTCCGAAAACGCTGGCAACTTCAATGCGCCCCGCACGGGCTGAGGCAAAAAATGGCGAATGCCCCGATCCATTCTGTTGACGAGGTGCTGGACGGGCTTCCTGCGAACATGCCTGTGCTGATCGCCGGGCCGACTGCCTCGGGAAAATCGGCTCTGGCGCTGGAAGCTGCCGCACGCTGTGGTGGCATCATCGTCAATGCCGATGCAAGCCAGGTCTATGACTGCTGGCGTGTGCTCACAGCGCGCCCTTCTGAGGAGGAAGAAGCCTCCGCTCCCCATGCGCTTTACGGTCATATCTCCGCAACGGAGACCTATTCGGCAGGACACTGGCTGCGCGAGGTGCGCAACCTGCTGGCACAGGATCAGCGGCTGATCATTGTCGGCGGCACGGGCCTCTATTTCAGCGCACTGACCCGCGGTCTGGCCGATATCCCGGCAACGCCGCCGGAAATACGGACCCGTGCTGACGGCATGTCTGCCGATGACCTGTTGAAAGACATAGATGTGCAGACACGGCACCGTCTCGATACAGCCAACAGGATGCGGGTACAGCGCGCATGGGAAGTCCAGACCGCAACGGGCCGGGGTCTGGCGGCCTGGCAGGATGACACCGGTCCTGCACTCATCCCCGAGGACACAGCCCGCTGCATCGTCTTTGATGCACCGAAAGACTGGCTGACGCCGCGGATTGCGCAGCGCTTCGATATGATGCTGGACGCAGGCGCGCTGGAGGAGGCCCGCACTGTCCTGCCACACTTCGATCCTTCGCTGCCGGCACATCGCGCAATCGGCGCGCCGGAACTGATCGCACATCTGCGGGGCGAAAAGACCCTGGATGAGGCACGCGGGGCGGCCGTGGTCGCAACACGTCAGTTTGCAAAACGTCAGCGCACATGGTTCCGCTCGAAAATGAAGACCTGGTGGCAGTTCCGACCAGCGGAGAACCGCTGAAACTTTCACAAATTTTACATATGCCTTGCAGAATCCGGCCTGCAGCCTCCACTGGCATGATGAAAAATGATTATTCGCGGACTGGTTGAATGCCGGAAACAGATCTCAGAATTGTGCCCCTGTCGCAACTTGCCGGCAACAGTGACTGGCGCCTGACACTGGCCCATGACCGCCGCGAACAGTTTCTGATCTGGGTTACGCGTGGTCAGGGACGGCTGTTGCTGAACGGACAGCGCCGGGGGGTCGGCACACACAACGCGATTGTGGTGCCAGCCGATCACCTTTTTTCGCTGGATATGGGGCGTCAGGGCGTGGGTCAGGCCGTGATTATCCCGGAAGGCTGTCAGGTTCTGTTTCCCCAGATGCCGCGACTGCTGCGTATCCGCGAAGTCAGCGCGATGTCGGAGCTGACGGTGCTGATGGAGGCTGCAACCCGGGAACAGGCAGCCGCCCGGCCATTGACCGCGCAGGCGATGGAAGCCCATGGCGCGCTGATTTCTGTCTGGCTGCAGCGACAGATGGCGCTGGAAGAACACATGCCGGAAAAACGCAATGCTGCGGCCAGACTCTGTGCTGCCTATTGCGGACGTATCACGGCACATTTCCGGGAAACCATGACGATGGCCGATCATGCCGCGGCGCTGGGCGTGACGCCGACGCATCTGACCCGGGCGTGCAAAGCTGCAACGGGACGGACCGCGGCTGATCTTCTGACGGAGCGTGTCCTTTATGAGGCTCGCAGTCTGCTGACCGGTACGCGCGCACCGGCACAGGATATCGCCCGCCATCTCGGGTTTGGCAGTGCCGCCTATTTCACACGGTTTATTCAGCACCACACCCAGGCCACGCCCACCGCATTGCGCCGCGCGGGTGCTCAGGCCCCCGAGCTTGCCTGACACCAGATACGGCACTTCGCAGCAACGCTGACAGAAAAAGCCGGAATGCGACCCCTGGATGTCGCAAATATTACACCGGATGGCGTTTGTCTGCGTTGACGGGGTCACCGTGATCATGCCTCATAGGGTCATAAATCAAAACCGGGGGCGCACGATCCCCGATAACTGACGCGCATCAGCGCGCTACAGCCTGACAACAGGGGCATCCATGGGACTATTCATACTCAGACGTCTGGGCGTGATGATACTGACGGCACTCTGCCTGACGTTCATCGTGTTCTGGCTCACCAATCTCTATCCAAACCTTGAGAAACTGGCCAAAACACAGGGCAACTTCCGCATGTCAGACGAAGCTGTTGCGAGCTTTCTCGACAAGAACGGCTATCTGCAGCCGATGCCGGTGAAATTCGGCCAGTGGCTTGGTGTCCTGCCCGGATGGGAGTTCGAAGACCCGGAAAGCGGCGAAATCTCGGGCCGGTGTTTTGCGGCCGGCACGCCGGAGGAAGAGCGCAGCACCTTTTGCGGTGTGATCCAGGGCGACTGGGGGTTTTCAACCGTATTCAAGGATGACGTCGGCGGTATCGTGGCCACCCGGCTGGGTCTGACGGGCAAGCTGATGTTTGCCGTGATGCTGGTGATGGTGCCCATGGCGCTGATCATCGGGGTGCTGGCCGGCATGCGCGAGGGATCGGTGACGGACCGGTCGCTCTCAACCTTCTCAATTGCCTCGACTGCCACGCCCGAATACGTTTCGGGCGTCATTTTTATTGCGGTCTTCGCCTCGTCGGCCTTTGGCCTGAAATGGTTCAAGGGGTCTGCGACCTCTGCCATGGAAAACGCCACCTTCGAGAACTTTACCCTGCCGGTGGTCACCATCGCGCTTTACGGCATGGGCTATATCGCGCGGATGACGCGGGCCTCAATGACCGAGGTCATGACCGCCCAGTACATCCGGACGGCGCGCCTCAAGGGCGTGAAATTCTCAGACATCGTTCTGAAACACGCCCTGCGCAATGCCCTTATCGCCCCCTTCACCGTGATCATGCTCCAGTTCCCCTGGCTGCTGAACGGGGTCGTGATTGTCGAGACGCTCTTTAACTACAAGGGCTTTGGCTGGCTGCTCGTACAGGCGGCAGGAAACAACGACATCGAACTGCTGCTGGCGGTCTCGGTTGTCTCGGTCGCCGTGGTTCTGGTGACACAACTGATATCGGATATCGGTTATGTCTACCTCAATCCACGCATCCGCATCGCATAAGGGAGATCTGTCATGGAAGAACTTTCCTGGGGCAGCATCCTTGCCCGCATGTTCCTTCAGCTTGGACCGGTCTGGATCTCGCTGATTGTCCTTTTCACCCTCTCGCTGACCTACAAGCGCCGGCTGGGCCTCTATGGCAAGCTTTTTGACAGCACGATCGGCATGATCGGTTTTGCGCTGGTGATGTTCTGGGTCTTTGTCGGCGTTTACGGCGGCCCGCTCGATATGCTGGTCACCCATGATCCTCTGAGCCAGGTCTCGGGGATGAAAAACAAACCGCCGGGCACACCGATGCGCGGGGTTGAGGAAGGCGAATACGCCTGGTTCCTGCTGGGCGGTGATAACCTGGCCCGCGATGTTTTCAGCCGCCTGATCAAGGGTGCCTGGGTGGTGGTGCAGATCGCACCGATTGCGACGCTTTTTGCCTTTATGGTTGGGATCACCCTGGGCCTGCCCGCCGGCTATTACGGCGGCCGCCTTGACACGACGCTGTCATTCCTGGCGAACCTGATCCTCGCCTTCCCGGTCATCCTGCTGTTTTACCTGCTGGTGACGCCGGAAATCGTGCTGACAGGTATTCCGAACTATATGGCGCTGTTCCTCTTTGTATTCCCGCTGATCTTTATGTGTATCCTGCTGAACTCGCGGTACTACACGCAGCCCAAGGTCCGTACGCCGCTGCTGATCGGTGTACTGGGTGGCCTCGGGTGGCTCTATCTGTCGCTTGTCTCGACCGACGGCAGTGTGGTTGCCACACCAACATACGCCATTCCGGGCCTGCCGCCGTTCCTAGACCTCTTTGACATTGATCCGGGCATTCTGGTGGTCTTTGTCTCGGTGGTTTTTGTGAACTCGCCGACGGTCTTCCGGATCGTGCGGGGCCTCGCCATGGATATCAAAACCCGCGACTATGTGGCGGCGGCCCAGACCCGAGGTGAAGGGCCCTGGTACATCATGCTCTGGGAAATCCTGCCCAACGCGCGCGGGCCACTGATCGTCGATTTCTGCCTGCGGATCGGCTACACGACGATCCTGCTGGGCACGCTGGGCTTCTTTGGCCTGGGGCTGGAATCGGAAAGCCCGGACTGGGGCAGCACGATCAACGCAGGGCGGCGTCTGCTGGCGCTTTATCCGCATGCGGCGATCGCACCCGCTCTGGCACTTCTGACGCTGGTGCTCGGTCTGAACCTGCTGGCCGATGGCCTGCGCGAGGAAAGCCTGCGCGACTGATGAGAGGTTGAGGGGGGCGCTGCCCCCCTGACCCCCGGGATATTCCGGGCCAGACGACGGCCCGCTCCAAAAGGAGAACGACATGGCAAAGACCAATTATGATGGTCCCATTCTGGAGATCGACAAACTGTCGATTTCGTTTTTCACGCGGCTGCGGGAAATTCCTGCCGTCATGGATTTTTCGGTCACGGTTCAGCCGGGCGAGGCTGTAGGCCTGGTCGGCGAGTCCGGATGCGGGAAATCCACCGTGGCACTGGGCGTGATGCAGGATCTGGGCAAGAACGGGCGCGTCGTCGGCGGCTCGATCAAGTTCAAGGGGCGTGACCTTGGTGCGATGAGCGACGAGGAACTGCGGGACATCCGCGGCTCTGAGATCGCGATGATCTATCAGGAACCCATGGCTTCGCTGAACCCGGCAATGAAGATCGGCAAACAGCTGATGGAAGTGCCCATGATCCACCAGGGCATGAACGAAAAGGATGCCTATCAGCGCGCGCTGCAGGTGGTGACAGACGTAAAGCTGCCTGACCCCAGGCGGATGCTGAACTCCTTTCCGCATCAGCTCTCCGGGGGTCAGCAACAGCGCATCGTGATCGCGATGGCGCTGATGTCAGAGCCCTCGCTGCTCATTCTCGATGAGCCTACCACAGCGCTCGATGTAACGGTCGAGGCCGCCGTCGTCGAACTCGTCAAGGACCTGGGCAAAAAGTACGGCACGTCGATGCTCTTTATCTCCCACAACCTCGGCCTGGTTCTGGAAACCTGCGACCGCATCTGCGTGATGTATTCCGGTGAGGCGGTGGAGCGTGGCTCTATCGAGGATGTGTTCGACAAGATGCAGCACCCCTATACGCAGGCGCTTTTCCGGTCGATCCCGCTGCCGGGGGCTGACAAGAACGCGCGGCCGCTGGTGGCAATCCCGGGGAACTTTCCCCTGCCCCATGAACGTCCCAATGGCTGCAACTTCGGGCCGCGTTGCGACTATTTCGAAGCCGGGAGATGCGACCAGGGCGTTATTCAGATGGATACTGTCCCGGGCAATGACCGGCACGCCACGCGCTGTCTGAAGTTCAACGAAATTGACTGGGATGCGCCGCTGGAACTGGCCGACGTCAAAACCAAGGGCGAGATCGGTGATGTCGTTCTTAAAATGGACAACCTCAAGAAATACTATGAAGTCACCGCAAATGCGATCTTCGGCGGCGGCGACAGAAAGGTTGTCAAAGCCAATGAAACACTGAGTTTTGAGGCGCGCGAATCCGAGACGCTCGCCATTGTGGGCGAATCCGGCTGTGGCAAATCGACGTTCGCCAAGGTGCTGATGGGCCTGGAGACGGCGACCGAGGGCGAGATCCTGCTGGACAACCGCTCCATCGGAAACACGCCCATCGAGGAGCGTGACACCAAAACTGTCTCTGAGGTGCAGATGGTGTTTCAGAACCCCTTTGACACGCTCAACCCGTCGATGTCCGTCGGGCGCCAGATCATCCGGGCGCTCGAAATTTTCGGCATCGGCGAAAATGAGAAAGACCGCCAGCAGCGGATGCTGAAGCTGCTCGATCTTGTCAAGCTGCCTCGCGAGTTTGCCACCCGCATGCCGCGGCAGCTCTCAGGCGGGCAGAAACAGCGGGTGGGGATTGCGCGCGCCTTTGCCGGTGACGCCAGGATCGTGGTGGCGGACGAGCCTGTCTCGGCGCTCGACGTCTCGGTTCAGGCGGCAGTGACCGATCTGCTGATGGAGATCCAGCGCGAACACAAGACCACGCTGTTGTTCATCAGCCACGACCTCAGCATCGTACGTTATCTCAGCGACCGGGTGATGGTGATGTATCTGGGCCATGTTGTCGAACTGGGTACCACCGATCAGGTGTTTGCGCCGCCCTATCACCCCTATACCGAAGCGTTGCTTTCGGCCGTGCCGATTGCCGACACCAGCGTCAAGAAAAAGCACATTGTGCTCGAGGGGGATATTCCGTCAGCGATGAACCCGCCTCCGGGCTGCCCGTTCCAGACCCGGTGCCGGTGGAAATCCGAAGTGCCGGGGGGACTTTGCGAAAAAGAAGTACCGCCGGTGCGCCGGCTGGAGGGCGATCACCAGGTCAAATGTCACCTCAGCGACGATATACTGGCCCGGATGGAGCCTGTGATCGAGGTGGGAGATGTCGCGGCCGAATAAGGCCGGTGCAGACAACAGCAAAGGCCCGGGCAGCGATGCACGGGCCTTTTGTACTGACAGAACAGACTGGTTCAGACGATCAGCGAGATGATCAGACCGCTGAGATAGCCCAGCGAGAATAACGCAAATGCCGGGCGTCGCGAGGCCACCACAAGCGAGATCAGGATGAGCACACCGCCCATCGCGAGACCGGCCATCGCCGGCCAGAAAACATAGTCGTGATATCCGGTGCCTGCAGCCCAGGGTGACCCTTCCCAAGACAGACCAATAAGAGCGATCGCAGCAATGACCCCCAGGACGGTCCCGATAAACAGAGCCTTGAGGTGGGCAAAGACCGGATGCTGACGCTGGCTGATCATTCCTGCAGGTGATGCGCCGGGCATGGTGGCGCTCATCTGGCGGATCGGAACAGAGCGGGTCGGCATGGCCTGCTGCTGCGACTGCTGGATACGCTCAAGGCGTGCATAGAAAACATCATTTGCCATATCGACGGCTCCCTCGTCACTTACCCTCTCTGGATGAACGGCGATCAAGGCAGCACTGTGGCCCGGATCGGGACCTGCTGTGAAAGTTTCCTGATTTTGCTGTGACGGAGGTGTGTCTACTGACGGCCTGTGATGATCCGCACGTAGTTCCGGGTTTCCCGGTAAGGCGGGATACCACCATGCTTTTTCACCGCGCCCGGACCCGCGTTATACGCCGCCAGCGCCAGCGGCCATGAGCGGAACTCGCGGTACTGTTTCGCCAGATAGCGCGCGCCGCCTTCAAGGTTCTCTTCGGGATCGAGCGGGTCGACCCCCAGCGCACGTGCCGTAGCGGGCATCAGCTGTGCCAGGCCGAGGGCACCTTTGTGTGATTTCGCACGCGCGTTCCAGCCGGATTCCTGTTGTACGAGACGCAGGAACAGGTCCTCGGGAATCCGGTGTTTGCGTGCCGCACGACGGGCCATATCAAGAAACGGACCGTCATATTTACCGGTGTAGCTGCCGTCGCCCCAGATGCTGGGCGTATAAACAGACGGCGGCTTCAGGCGCACTGAATTGTTGTACTGACTGGCAGCCCGGTTATCGAGAACGCTGGTCTGTGAGCGGAAAAGTTTGGTCCGGTTTTTCGAGGAGACCGTCTCGGACACAGCCGCAGTGCTGATGATGACCAGCACCAGAGCGCCGGCAATACCGATCCTTACTGCCATGTTGCAAAGCCCCCTCCGCGGACATCCTCCGCGCCACTATAGCCAAAACGACGACCGACACCAGCCTTGCCCGGTATGGTGGTAAAGCCATTGCCCGGCGCGGTTAACCGGTTTCAAACCATCGCGGGTCAGTATAGTTTTACTCAAATTCTGCCGGAGCGGATTCGCCACTGGGCGGGCACCGGGCCGGCGGCACACACCGTATCAGAGGGGGGCATGATGGCCGGCTCAGTAAACAAGGTTATTCTCATCGGCAATCTGGGGCGTGACCCCGAAGTGCGCACCTTTCAGAACGGCGGCAAGGTCTGCAACCTGCGCATCGCGACCTCCGAGACATGGAAAGACCGCAACACCGGCGAGCGCAAGGAACGCACCGAGTGGCACTCTGTCGCGATTTTCTCTGAACCACTGGCCCGGGTGGCCGAGCAGTATCTGCGCAAAGGCTCCAAGGTCTACATCGAGGGTCAGCTGGAAACCCGCAAATGGCAGGACCAGTCCGGCCAGGACCGTTACTCGACCGAGGTCGTGCTGCGCCCCTATAAATCCGAACTGACCATGCTGGACGGCCGCGATGGCGGCGGTGGTGGCGGCAACTTCGGCGGCGGCGGAGGTGGCCAGATGGGCTATGATGACCGTGGCGGCGACAGCTACGGTGGCAGCAGTGGCGGGGGCGGAAGCTCCAGCCCGGCACCGTCACGGGATCTGGACGACGAAATCCCGTTCTGATGCTGCCCGCGTGTTCTGTCCGCGCGCTCACACCTGCGGACACCGACGCGGCGCTGGCACTTTATACAGACCTTACATTCGGGCCGCCGGCGGACAACGCGGCGGCCTTTCTACAGGTCCTGAAGCACCCGGGCACAACCGTATTCGGCGCGTTCCATGAAGGTGCCGCAGTGGCCATGGTAACCCTGCACCTGCTGCCGAATGTGACCTGGAACGCACGACCCTATGGGCTGATCGAGAACGTGGTGACGCACCGCAACCACCAGCGGCTCGGATTCGGGCGCGCGGTGATGTCTGCTGCAATCGGGGCCGCCTGGGCCGCAGATGCCTATAAGGTGATGCTGATGACCGGACAGAAACGCGGGGCGCGCGGATTTTACGAAAGCGTCGGGTTTTCGTCAGAGGACAAGCACGCGATGGTGATCCGCCGCACCTGAGTAATGTCAGGTCCGCAGCGCATCTTCGAGCACGGACAGAACCGCATCGCCCGGAACATCGCCGGTGACAAAAGCCTCTCCGATGCCGCGTGTCAGGATAAACCGCAGCTGCCCCTGCACGACCTTTTTGTCCTGTCCCATCAGACCCAGCAGGGTCGCTGCATCCGGCAGATCGCCCGGGATATCGCTCAGGTCGGTCTTCATGCGCATCGCTTTCAGATGCGCCCTGACACGGCTCGGGCTTTCCTGGCTGCAAAGGCCCATACGGGCGGAGAGCTCGTAGGCCAGGGCACAGCCGATCGCCACACCCTCGCCATGCAGCAGCCGGTCAGAATATCCGGTCGCCGCTTCAAGCGCATGACCGAACGTATGACCCAGGTTCAGCAGCGCGCGATCCCCCTGTTCGGTCTCATCGCGTTCGACAATATCGGCCTTCATCTGCACCGACCGGCGGACAGCCTCGACGCGCGCCTCCATGTCGCCGGCAGCCAGCGCCGGACCATTCACTTCCAGCCATTCAAAGAAATCAGCGTCGCCGAGCAACCCGTATTTCACGACCTCACCGTAACCGGCCAGAAAATCCCGTGCCGTGAGCGTGCCCAGAACGGCCGTATCTGCCAGTACCAGCGTGGGCTGGTGGAACGCGCCGATCAGATTCTTGCCCTGTGGGGCGTTGATGCCGGTCTTGCCACCAACCGAGCTGTCAACCTGAGCCAGCAGAGATGTCGGGATCTGCACAAACCGCACGCCCCGGCGCAGAACAGCCGCTGCAAAACCAACGAGATCACCGATTACACCGCCGCCAAAGGCAACAACGATGTCGCCCCGCTCGATTTTCTGATCCAGCAGCCATTCAACGGATTGTTCCAGCGGGCCCCAGGATTTGGTCGCCTCTCCCGCGGGCAGCAGGAGTTCTGTGGCCTCGATACCAGCCGTTGCCAGACCGTCCTTCAGCGCCTGCAGATGCAGGCCTGCGACTGTTTTATCGCTGATAACAGCCACTTTCGGGCGTCGGAGAAATGGCGCGATATGTCTGCCTGCATCCGCAATGAGGCCAGGCCCGATCCGCACATCATATGCCCGGCCCGGCAGACTGACATGAACGATTTCAGGCATTGCAGCGCTCCAGGACATCAGGCCGTGTTACCAGCACATCCGCGACGCGCTGCGCCATCGCTTCGAGTGACACCGGGGGCGCACAGGGCACGCGCACATCGGCACGGCTGTAGTCCGGCACCCGCGCTTCAAACAGCGCCTCGAGCGTGGCGCGGGGGTTTTCGGTGCGCAGCAATGGCCGGGTATCGCGGTGTCTGACCCGGTTCCAGAGCAGGTCAATATCCGCGTCCAGCCAGACCGCAACACCATGTTGGGAAATCTTGGCGCGGTTGACCCCGGACAGATAGGCACCGCCGCCGGTGGACAGGACGCAGGGCGCGCCCTGCAGGAGCCGCTGGATCACCTCTGTTTCCCGCGCCCGGAAAAAGGCCTCACCGTCACGGGCGAAGATTTCCGGAACGGTCATATTCGCTGCCTGTTCAATCTCGTGATCCGAATCGAGAAAGGGCACGTCGAGCAAAGCCGCCAGTGTGCGGCCTACCGCAGTCTTTCCGGCCCCCATCATACCAACCATGACAATCGTCTTTTTCAGCACAAAACGGTGCGTTCCGGAGGTATCGGCCAGGGATTGCTGAAAATCGCTCATAATCGTCTGAATGACGTGATATTGCTGAAAAGGCCATATATAAGTTGCTTAAAAAGCGCAGGCAGGCAAAAAACAGGGCAGCACAATGGGACGTTTGTTCAAACTTCTGATCTATCTTCTGATCCTCGGATTTCTGGGGCTTACAGGATACGCCTATGTCGGCCCGTTCTTCGGGGCTGACTTTGGCGCGCCCCAGTCAGAAGTCCGGGTACCTGTCACGCTGGATGCTGAGTAGGTTTCCCCCATATATTGTCGCGGCACTGTCTCTCGCGCAGCCTGCGGGCGCGCAGGATCAGCCGCTGTCGGCCATTGACTGGATCGACAGCCAGCCTGTGGTTCAGCAACAGCCCGTTGCATCCGTCCCGCTGGCGCCGTCTGCCGCCAATCCCGAACGGCTGCCACCCGATGTCACCGTAGCCCCCCTGAACGAGCGGGTTCAGCGGCAGATCGGACTGGTGCCGCCGGATGTCACAGGTCTGCCGCCCGGCCTCTGGGCCGGCAGTGACCCGGATGTCCTCAGCACACTGCTGGAAAGGCTGCCCGATCTGCGCCTGCCGGCCGCGCAGGCTTTGTTGTACCGTGCCGTGCTAACCGAGGCCTATGGACCCGGCGATGATGCTGCGACCGAGGATGTCTTCACTCTGGCCCGCGCCCGGGTTCTGCGGCGCAGTGGCGCGCTGGAGCCTGCCCTGGCGCTGATCAGTCAGTCCGGTCCTGTGCGCGACAAAGATCATTTTGCGGCATTTATGGATCTGGCTCTCCTGACGGGTGATGAAGACGCCGCCTGCGCCTTGCTGACCGACCGGCCGCATCTCGCGCCGAGTGCCGGACACCGGATATTCTGCACGTTGCGTGGCGGCGACTGGGCGACCGCTGCTGTCCTGTATGATGCAGGCAACGCGCTTGGAGCCATCGCACCGTCACAGGTCAACCTGCTAGCGCGCTTTCTTGACCCTGACCTTTTCGAAGGCGACCCGGCGCTGGCCCCTCCGGCGCAGATCACCCCGCTGCTGTTCCGCCTGCATGAAGCAATCGGGGAGCCGTTGCCCACCAGGTTCCTGCCCCGCGAGTATGCGGTTGCAGACCTGCGCGATCTCGCGGGATGGAAAGCGCAGCTGGAAGCGGCCGAACGTCTGTCCCGTGCCGGCAGCCTGCCGGACAATCAGCTTCTGGGGCTGTATACTGCGCGCCGACCTGCAGCATCGGGCGGCGTCTGGGACAGAGCATCGGCAGTTCAGAAACTGGAGGCCGCGCTGCAGCGCCCCTCCGTCGCGGAAACAGCAAGCGCCCTGCCCCTGGCCTGGCAGGCCATGCAAAGCGCGCGCCTGGAGGTGCCGTTCGCAACACTTTTTACCGATGACCTGGACCGCGTGGCGCTGACCGGCCAACCCGCGGCAATCGCGCAGCGTATGCGCCTGCTGTCCCCGGGCTTTGAGGACGCGCCGGCGCTGCCCGGTGATCTGGCCACGGCCATCGCCAGAAGAACGCCGCTGCCTCTGGCCGCAGGAACCGCGCGGGATGCAGCAATTGCTGCTGCCTTTTCCGGCACGCCGCGTCCGGACAAATCAGACCGGCAACAACTCGGTCAGACCATCCTGACCACACTGGCCACCCTCGAGGACGGCGCGGCCGGCGATCCTGTAGCACTCCAACAGGCGCTGGAAACACTGCGCGGTCTCGGATTTGAAACGACAGCGCGGCGGGCAGCGCTGCAGGTGCTGTTGCTGGACAGGTACAACCCGTGAGCCGCGCAGCATGGATCCCCGCCTTTCTTGAGGCCCAGAGCGCTGAACTGGGCGCCGCGCATAACACGCTGCTTGCCTATGGGCGCGATCTTCAGGCCTTTGACACCTGGCTTGAACAGCAGTCTCAGGATTTCGCAGGGGCCACGCGCAATGACGTGGAGGCCTATCTGATCCGGTGTGATGCCGAGGGGCTGTCGCGGGCGACCAGAGCGCGCCGTCTGTCCGCCATCAGACAGCTTTACCGCTTTGCCTTCGAGGAAGGCTGGCGCGCAGATAATCCCGCGCTTCAGGTTGCGGGGCCCGGGCGGGACAAACGCCTGCCGAAAACCCTGACTGAGGATGAGGTCGACCGCCTGCTGAATGCAGCCCGCACGGCCGGACGCGCCGGCACCGACCGGCTGCGCAATGTCTGCCTGATGGAATTACTCTATGCGACCGGCATGCGGGTCTCGGAACTGGTCAGCCTGCCCGTCAGCGCGACGCGCGGCGACCCGAGAATGCTGCTGATTTCCGGCAAAGGGGGCAAGGAACGCCTCGTGCCTTTGTCCCCGCCGGCACGTGCCGCACTGACGGACTGGCTGGAAATCCGTGACCGGGATGACCAGGCACGGCGCGATAAGGGCCTGCCCCCGTCAAAGTTTCTTTTCGCCTCGCGCGGTAAATCCGGACATCTGACGCGGCACCGTTTTTATGCGCTGATCAAAGAGCTCGCGGTCGAAGGCGGTGTCAGCCCCGCCAAAGTCACGCCACATACCCTGCGACATGCATTTGCCACACATCTGCTGGCCAACGGCGCTGATCTGCGATCCATTCAGACGTTGCTGGGCCACGCGGACGTCGCGACGACAGAGATTTACACACATGTGCTGGAAGCGCGTCTGCAGGAGCTGGTCCTGACCCGTCACCCTCTGGCGAAAGACGGCAGCCGCAGCGACGACGGCAAAACATCCTCGGACGGCCAGTAACCGCTGCGCAGCGCGCTGTGGTAGCCCTGGACAAGTCCGGCATCCTCCATCCGGGCAGCTGCAGTCTCTGTATCATAGCTGAGATGGTGAAACAGCACTTCGCCACCGTCGATGACAGCATAGCGTGTCTGCTGACGGCCATCATGCGGCGGCATGCCGATCACACCTGCGTTGATCCAGCGACCGTGGCTCACAGTGCGGATGAACGGGATACCACAATGCCCGGCAATCACATGATCCACAGGCCCGGTGATGTCTTCCAGCGCGGCCCACTCGTCTGCAAACACCGTTTCATCACTGTCGTGCCATATAAACCGCGCGATGTCCGTCACACCGCCATGGATAACGGCGTACCGCGCGCCCTGGTGCCGGAAAACCGCAATATCCGGGCAGTTGCGCATCCAGTCTCTGTCGGACACGCTGATCTGAGATGCTGCAAAACTGTACCAGGAACCGCTGAGCAGATCACAGGCAGAGCCTGCGTCAAATCCACATCCGCATGTGTCCGCCCCTGCTGCCAGCTGTTTTTCGCAATTGCCCGCTACAACGCAGATGTTTTTGTCCCGCAACAGCGCCACGCTTTCACGCGGCGCGGCACAATAGGCCACCGTATCGCCCGTACAGACCATGTGCCCGGACCCGATCCCGGCCGCCTCTGCCTCCGACATCAGCGCCTGCAGTGCGTCAATATTGGAATAGGGCCCGCCAAAAACCAGCACAGCCCCATCCAGTGTGCCCAAATCCTGCAGCATCGCAGGCTCCTCTCTTGATTGCAGCCGGTAGCGCCCCCATAACCAAAGAGCATAATTTTCAAAGGTATCATCCCAAATGGACTCTGTCCCCGCAACGCTTGATGCAGCTTTCTGGATCATCTCCGGAATAATCCTTACGCTGCTGGTGCTCTCCGGCTTCTTTTCCGGTTCAGAGACTGCCCTCACGGCAGCCTCCCGCGGCAAACTGCGGGCACAGGCCGACAAGGGATCACGCGGGGCGGCACGGGCCCTGCAGATCACAGAGGACAACGAGCGTCTGATCGGGTCAGTCCTGCTCGGCAACAACCTTGTGAACATTCTGGCGACGTCACTTGCCACCTATATCTTTACCCGCGCGTTCGGCGACAGCGGTGTCGCCGTTGCGACCTTTGTCATGACGCTTCTTGTTCTGATCTTTGCAGAGGTTCTGCCCAAGACCTACGCAATCACCAATTCGGAAAAAGCGGCCAGTTTTGTATCCTATCCGATCAGCCTGGTGGTGCGGGTATTCTCACCGATTGTGGCTGTGGTCCGGCTGCTGGTGCGGGGCGTGCTGCGCCTCTTCGGGGTCAAGATCGACCCCGACAGCAACATTCTTGATGTGCACGCGGAAATCGAGGGCGCGCTTGCCATGGCGCATCAGGAGGGCGTTGTCGAAAAAGAGCATCGTGACCGCATTCTTGGTGCGCTGGATCTCAACGAACGCGCCGTTGAAGAGATCATGCTGCACCGCTCCGGGATCGAGATGATCAATGCAGCCGATGCGCCCGAGGACATTCTTGAACAGTGTCTTCAGTCCAGCCATACCCGCCTGCCCGTCTTTCAGGATGACCAGGAGAATATTATCGGCGTGATCCACGCCAAGGACCTGTTGCGCGCCATGTACAAGATCATTGGCGGCCCGGACGGCGACGCCGCAAAACTGCGCGGCTTCCGTTTGTCAGATGTGGCGATGAAACCCTATTTCGTGCCTGAAACCTCGACGCTCGATGAACAGATGCGGCAGTTCCTGCGCCGCAGAACGCATTTTGCTCTGGTTGTGGATGAATACGGATCCCTGCAGGGCCTGATCACACTCGAGGACATTCTCGAAGAGATTGTTGGCGAGATCACCGACGAATTCGACCCACAGGCGGAGCATCCAGTGCAGCGTTCCGAAGACGGGCAGTATGTCGTTGACGGTGCCATGACGATACGCGACCTGAACCGCGCGACCGACTGGAACCTTCCGGACGAGGAAGCCAACACTGTCGCGGGGCTGGTCATTCACGAGGCGCAGATGATCCCCACCGTGGGCCAGGTGTTTTCTTTCCACGGGTTCCGTTTCGAGGTGCGCGCACGCGACGGCAACCGGATTACAGAGCTTAAGATCCGGCCACTCTGAGCGGCGCTGTGATGCCATCAGACGGTCTTTTGCGGCGCTGCAGCAAAGCTGTTCAGATCATCCTGGCGAGCATCGGAAGAGAAGCATCGCACGGTGAATACTGACGGTCATTGCGCAGAAAACCGCGCGCAAAATGTTCTCGCAGAGGTTGTATCGGCAGTGATATGCCTGGGCCGGAAAACCTGTCCGTAAGTGCCTTGTTCCTGCCTTAAATCCCGTTTTCCTGTCCGTCAGGATGATTCGCAAACGCAGCGCGACGTTGGGTCACCCGCCTCATTATCCCCATTTCATCAACAATAACGGGCATTATACTGCGTTTATTAATCATTTGTTTCCAATCAGAGGTCCTTTTTTAATCACCTGTTAAACCGTCCGAAATTTTATTTTCCCCCGAAAATAGCAGGGACGGGAGCGGTCCATACCAGCGAAAACCGGCGGAAATTCGCTCAAACCGTTGAAAATCAGGGGTTTTGACGAAAATTGCCCCTTTACAGACTTCAACCACCAGTAGAAGCTTTCAGAGCTACTGTCCTTAACTGCGAATTTCTGCAGTGCGGAATGACGTTAATACCTGTGGACATGGCATTTTTGTGTTAATACTTTGTTATCGACTTTAACGGTGCCTTTTTAAGGTGCCTCTTTCCACCAGGAGGCTTTTGATGAATAAGCTAAGTATACTTACATGTGCGTTTGCACTGACTGCGACGACGGGCTTTGCGGCCACAGTCGACTTTGAAGATGAGGCACCACTGAGTTCCGACCCGCTGAGCGTCGGCACAATGTTCTCCAACGGCATCATTGATTTCTCGTCCACCGAGAACATGCAGCTGGTCGTTGTTGGCGAGCCAACAAGCGGTTTCGTTCCGGACGACATGCCGGTCGGTGGTGACTTCGGTGAGATCTTCCTGACAGGCGATTTCGACGGCGACACGAACATGAACCTGACATTCGGTGCACACACACTCGACTTTATCAGCTTTGATATCGCTGACATCGACGGTGACGAGCCCGGCCAGGACTTCGGCGGCGTTGGCGTAGACCCGACAGACAATGACGAAGTGTTCACGTTCGAGTTCCTGCTCGATGGCATCCTTCAGGGTTCCGTGGTTGTTGACGCTTCGGACGTAGACGGTGACGGCGAAATCGCAACCATCTCCTATGCTGGTCTGTTTGACGAAGTGTCCATCGTTGGTACCACCAACGGTCACACCCGTAACATCGGCTGGGGCATCGACAACATCAATACCAACCAGGTACCTGTACCTGCCGCTGGTCTGCTGCTGCTCGCGGGCATTGGTGGTCTCGGCGCGCTGCGTCGTCGCAAGAAAGCAGCCTGATCTTATCAGGTTTCTGAATGTGAAGGGCCTCGCTGAAAAGCGGGGCCCTTTCTCTTTGCGCCACTGGCCTCCCGGTCAGCTGCGCAGCCTGGTCCCGGCGGGATCAAACGGCGGCTCATCCAGGATTGTGGCCCCGTGCGGCTGTCCCAGAACCATAACCTCGACACGATCACCCGCCTGAGCGCCTGACACGTAACCCATCGCAAGGCTCATCCCGACGGAATAGCCATAAGCCCCCGACGTGACCCGCCCGACCCCCTGCCCGTCTTTGAAAATGGGCTCTCCACCGGTCGCATCCGCGTTTGATGCATCGGTGGCCTCTGCATCGAGGGCCAGTATCACCAGATGTTCCCGGGGCTTCTGTGCAAGAGTTTCACTGACCGCATCCCTGTTGAGAAAACTCTTGTCCATCTTGCAAAGGCGGTCCAAACCGACTTCCTGTGGCCAGTATTCCGGGCTGTATTCGCGCGACCACGAGCCATACCCCTTTTCAACGCGCAGGGACATCAGCGCGCGGCTGCCGACAGGCCCTGCGCCGAAATCCCGGCCAGCGGCCAGCAAAACCTCCAGCAGGCGCGCCTGATCGTCCGCCGCACAATGCAGCTCCCAGCCCAGATCGCCTGTGAAACTCACCCTCAGGGCCAGCACGCGGATACCGCTGAGCTCAACCCAGGACGACCGCATAAATGGAAAATCTTTGGTCGCCAGCGGCGTATTGGTGAGCCGTTGCAGCATGTCGCGCGACTTTGGACCGGCCACATTGAACCCACAGAATGCCTCTGTTCTGCTTTCAAAGACTGTGCCGTCCGGCAGCGGCACCTGCCTGAAGAAACGCTTGTGGTACCGCTCGGCCATGCCCGAGCCGATCACCCAGAATTCGTCCTCTGCCAGCCGGGTTACGGTGAAATCCCCGGCAATGCCGCCGCGTTTTCCGATGAGTGGTGTCAGGCAGGACCTTCCCACAGACTTTGGCATGTTGTTGGCAAAAACGCTGTTCAGCCAGGCTTCGGCCCCCGGCCCCCTGCAGACGTATTTGGCAAAGTTGGAGATATCGATGATCCCGGCGTTTTCCCGCAGCATTCTGCATTCACGCCCGACCGGTTCCCACCAGTTCTGGCGGGTAAAACCGTCGGTATCGGTTGTCCCGGGCGTATCAGCGTACCACAAAGGGTGCTCCCAGCCATAGTTCAGCCCGAACACAGCACCCATTTCCTTCTGCATGTCATAGGCAGACCGCTTGCGCATGGGGCGTCCTGCTGCGCGTTCTTCATTCGGGAAGTGAATTTTGAAGCGGTTGGCGTACTGGTCGCCCACCCGTGCTTTGGTGAACTTTTTGTCCGCCCATTCTCCGAAACGCGCCACGTCCCAGGCGAACATGTCATACCGTGTCTCACCGGTGACAATCCAGTCTGCTGCCAGCAGCCCCATGCCGCCCGACTGCGAGAAACCGGGAATAATGCCGTTGCAGCAGAAATAGTTACTGAGTTCGGGTGCCGGGCCAAACAGTACATTGGAATCCGGTGACCAGATCATCGGACCATTGATCACGCGTTTGATCCCCGCCTCGCCCACCGCCGGAACGCGTTCAATCGCGCGCATCATGTTGTCTTCGATCCGTTCCAGATCATCCGCGAAAAGCTCGTGCCCGAACCCCTGGGGCGTGCCGTCTTCTGCCCAGAACCGCAGGTCCTTTTCATAAGCCCCCACCAGCAGGCCCTTGCCCTCCTGGCGCAGATAATACTCACCATCCCGGTCCGCGACGGATGGCAAGCGCCGGTCAAGGGCGTCGATTTCGGCAATGGTTTCAGTGACAAAGTATTGATGCTCTGTCGGCTGCAGGGGCAGTTCCAGTCCCGCAAGCGCTGCAACTTCGCGCCCCCAGAGGCCGGCCGCATTGACCACCCATTCCGTTGCAATGTCACCGTTGGGTGTTCGAACGATCCAGGTGCCATCCGCCTGCTGTTCCGTAGCGGTCACAGGACAGAACCGGATGATCTCGGCGCCGTTCTGCCGCGCACCGCTGGCATAGGCGTTGGTCACCCCCGACGGGTCCACATTGCCACCGTCAGGCTCCCACATGATGCAGCGAATTCCGTCAAAATCCACCAGCGGATGCAGCCGCTCGGCTTCGTTGCGGCTGACTTCGTGGAAGTTCATGCCGTAGAGTTTCGCTTTGGCGGCCTGCAGCCGCAGCTGATGCTCGCGCGCTTCGGTCTGTGCAAGATAGAGCGAGCCGGGCTGAAACACGCCGCAGGACTGGCCGGTCTCGGCCTCAAGGCTGTTATACAGGTTCATTGTATAGTGCTGGATGCGGCTGATGTTGGTGCTGTCGTGCAGGCCGTGAATGTTCGCCGCGGCGTGCCATGTGGAGCCGCTGGTCAGCTCGTCCCGCTCCAGAAGAACCACATCGGTCCATCCCAGTTTCGTCAGGTGGTAAAGGATCGAGCAGCCGATGACACCGCCTCCGATGACGACGGCCTGGGCATGTGTGCGCATGATACTTTCCTGTTCTGCGGGTCCTCGCGCTCATACTGACCCGCCTGCTCGCCCCCGGATTGCGCGTTGGCGACATTTTTGGTCGTGGGCGTACAAGGCATCCGCTGGCACAGCGTTGCGGTTAGACGCAACCTGAGCAGGCAATCGATTTCGCCGTGCAACAATAACGCGGATATGTTACACTGAACGCAGCAAAACGCGTAAAAACGCGCATCGAAACAGGGGAAACCGCTTAATGCCCGTCACGGTTATGGCTCTGGTCAGCATCAACGAAGATGCTGTGGAGGACCTTGGTATCTACATGCGCGCGACGCAGCCACTTCTCAAAAGCGTGGGCGCCGTCATCCGCCAGCGGTTTGCCATCAACGATGTGGTGGTTGGAAAACAGGATGCAAAATCCGTACTGGTCGTCGATTACCCCGACCGCGCAGCCGTGGACGCCGTTTTCCAGAGCCCTGAATATCAGGCCGTGCGGGAAAACCGGGACCGCGCCTTTCCGTTTTATCAGATCAGCATTATCGAATCCGCAGACGTCCCCGAAGCAGCTGGCGCAAACAGTGTTGCAGCAGGCGAGGACACAGCCTGACCTCGTACAGCGGTGTGAAACTTAACGGATACTGTGCGCGCGAAACGGCATGTTCTGTCGTTTCTGAACCTGCGGCTGTGCGCGGGGTCTTCCATCATTCCGCAAAGAGCGGAGCGGAGACCCCATGCAGACCACCACGCGTGTTGCGATCATCGGCGGAGGCGTTGTCGGCGCGTCTGTCCTGTATCATCTGACGAAACTCGGCTGGTCCGATGTTATGCTGCTGGAACGGTCTGAGCTGACCTCGGGTTCCACGTGGCATGCGGCCGGCGGCTTTCACACGCTCAACGGTGACACCAACATGGCCGCCCTGCAGGGATATACCATCCGTCTCTACCGCGAGCTTGAGGAACTTACCGGCATGTCCTGCGGGCTCCATCATGTGGGTGGTGTTACACTGGCAGATAATCAGGACCGGTTTGACATGCTGCTGGCCGAACGTGCCAAGCACCGCTTCATGGGTCTGAACACAGAGATTGTGGGACCTGAGGAGATCCGCAAAATCGCGCCTGTAACCAATACCGATGGCATTATCGGCGCGCTCTATGATCCGCTTGACGGGCATCTTGACCCGTCAGGAACCACCCATGCCTATGCCAAGGCGGCCCGCATGGGGGGCGCCACGATCGAGACCCACTGCATGGTGCGCGAGACCCTTCAGCGCGCCGACGGCACCTGGGACGTCGTGACCGACAAAGGCAGCATTCACGCCGAACATGTGGTCAATGCCGGCGGCCTCTGGGCGCGCGAGGTTGGTGCCATGGCCGGCGTCTATTTTCCGCTGCACCCAATGGAACACCAGTATCTGGTGACCGACGACGTGCCGCTGATCACCGAAATGATGGCCGACGGGGTTGAGCACCCGCATGTGATGGACCCGGCGGGTGAAAGCTATCTGCGCCAGGAAGGGCGCGGGCTGTGCATCGGATTTTACGAACAGACCTGCAGGCCCTGGGCAGTTGGCGGAACCTCGTGGGAATTTGGCCAGGATCTGCTGCCCGATGATTTTGACAAGATCGAGGACAGTATTGCCTTTGCCTACCGCCGCTTCCCGGATCTGGAGCGTGCCGGTGTGAAAAACGTCATCCACGGGCCCTTCACCTTTGCGCCCGATGGCAACCCGCTGGTCGGCCCCGTGCCGGGCATGCGCAACTACTGGTCGGCCTGTGGTGTGATGGCAGGCTTCAGTCAGGGCGGCGGCGTCGGTCTGACACTGGCGCAGTGGATGATCGAGGGAGAGCCGGAACGCGACGTGATGGCCATGGATGTGGCCCGGTTCGGGTCCTGGATCACACCGGGATACACGCTGCCAAAGGTCGTCGAGAACTATCAGAAGCGGTTTTCAGTCGCCTACCCGAATGAAGAGCTGCCCGCCGCACGCCCGTTCCGCACGACACCAATGTACGACATTTTCAGCGATCTCGGGGCGGTCTGGGGCCAGCAATACGGTCTGGAGGTACCGAACTACTTTGCGCGCGGGGACGAGCCCGGGTTTGAGACCCCGTCATTCCGCCGCTCGGATGCTTTTGGCGCGACCGGTCGCGAGGTGAGGGCCGTCCGGGAAGCCGTTGGAATCAATGAAGTTCACAACTTTGGCAAGTATCGCATCACCGGGTCAGGTGCGCGCGCCTGGCTCGACCGGATCATGGCCGGGCGACTTCCTGCTCCCGGCCGTCTCAGCCTGACGCCGATGCTGTCTGAACGCGGGCGGCTGATCGGGGATTTCACCGTTTCCTGCCTGTCTGAGACTGACTTCAGGCTGACGGCTTCTTATGGCGCTCAGGACTTCCATATGCGCTGGTTCGAAAGACACGCGGAACCGGATATCCGTATTGAAAACATTTCTGACACCATGACCGGCTTTCAGATCGCAGGCCCCCGCGCCCGCGATGTTCTGTCCGCCACAACGCTCGCCGACGTCGCGGAGATGAAATTTCTGGATGTCAGGCGCATGACCATTGGCATGGCAGACTGTGTCGTCCAGCGGGTCAGCTACACCGGCGATCTGGGGTTCGAGATCTACTGTGACGCCATGAGCCAGCGCGCATTGTGGCGCACCCTGTGGGAGGCCGGTCAGCCGCAAGGGATAACGCCGTTCGGAATGCGCGCGATGATGTCCCTGCGTCTGGACCGTTTCTTTGGCAGCTGGATGTCAGAATATTCGCCGGATTACACTGCGGCCGAGACAGGTCTCGACCGGTTCATCAGCTGGTCGAAAAACGCAGATTTCATCGGTCGTGCTGCAGCAGAGGCAGAACGCAGCACAGGCCCGGCACGCCGGCTGGTTGCCTTTGACGTGCAGGCCCGGGATGCCGATGTTCAGGGGTACGAGCCGATCTGGCTTGATGGCGGGGTTGTCGGGTTCTGCACGTCCGGTGGATGGTCGCACTACGCGGATAAGTCCATCGCGATGGGTTTTCTGCCCGCAGACAGGGTCGGCGAGGCACCGGATGTCGAAATAGAGATCCTGGGCCATATGTGCCCGGCAAAGGTTATCACCAGGCCACTGTTCGACCCGGAGGGTTCACGGCTGCGCGGATAAGGTAACGCGGCAAGGCGCTCTGTTGAAAATGACCGTCCTGCTGTAAACCGGGGCCATGAAAACCACATCTCCGTCCGATATTCCGGTGTTGATCCCCGCCGCGGGTCGCTCTTCGCGCATGCGCGGCGAGGACAAACTGATGCGCCATGTCGATGGCGTTCCCTTGCTGCAGCGTCAGATTGCGCGCGCCGCAGAGGCAACATGCGGGCCTGTGATCGTGCTTTTGCCGTCCGGTCCCCACGACCGGTACGGCTGCCTCACGGGCTCCCGCGCGGTTTCCGTATCGGTGCCGGATGCCAGCGACGGGATGAGTGCAAGCCTGCGGCGGGGCGTACAGGCCCTGCCCCCGGCAACGCGCGCGGCGATGATCCTGCTGCCCGACCTGCCGGATATCACGGCGGATGACATCCGGAAGATGCTGGCCTCCGCGGAAACGGGTGACACCACTTTGATGTGGTGCGCGATGACAGAGGATGACCAGCCAGGTCACCCGGTAGTGCTGGGCTCAGACCTCTTTGACGATCTGCTGAAAATCTCCGGCGACAACGGTGCGCGGGAGCTGCGCAGACGTGCCGCAGAGCGTAATGCGCTGCGCTGCATCAGACTTGGCGGCCGACGCGCGCGGCTGGATCTGGACACACCCGAAGACTGGCAGGCCTGGGAGGCCACCAGGAAATAAAAACGGGAGAGCCGTTGGCGGACTCTCCCGTTTGTGCCACGCGGGGCGTTCAGCCCGGCTGCGGCAGCTGCATATAAAGCTTCCCCGGGCGATTTGCCCCGGCCCCGTCGTCATGGGGTTTCTGAGGGTTAGCACCGGCATCTGCCGCATCCTACCGAAATCAAAGTGCAGTGCTCTGCGCGGGCGGAGTTTTGCCGGAACCGACCCCATGCGTGCTGATCCGTGGAAACAATGCCAGCAGGATGCCGGTAGCGATCCGGTTCAGGAAACGAACGGTGCCGCCGCAGTAATGCTTTCGCGGATCGGGCGACAGACCGGTGTCGTTACAAAGCTGCCTGGTACCCAAGGCCGGACTCGAACCGGCACGCCCGAAGGCGGGGGATTTTGAATCCCCTGCGTCTACCATTCCGCCACTTGGGCAGCACCCTGCGATTACACGCCAGCCGCCCGCCGGGCAAGTATAATCCGGGATTTTATACGCCTGCATCTTGACCAGACGGCGGTCTCATGATCTGCGGGGCGCGATACGCAGGAACGGAACTGAGATGCTCAGAAAGCTCTATGACTGGACGCTCAGCATGGTTGAGCACCGCCACGCACTCTGGGTGCTGGCCTTTGTCAGTTTTATTGAAAGCTCGGTCTTTCCGATCCCGCCGGATGTGCTGATGATCCCGATGATCCTGGCCCGCCCGTCCCGCGCCTGGCTGATCGCCGGGGTTGCCCTTGTCGCATCCGTGCTGGGCGGCATTGCAGGCTATGCCATCGGCGCCTTTGCCTTTGAGAGCATCGGCCAGCCGATCCTTGAAAGCCTGGGCAAAGCCGAGCGGATGACCGAATTCAACACGCGGTTCAATGACCTGGGGTTCTGGGCCGTGCTGGCTGCCGGTGTGACGCCTTTTCCTTACAAGGTCATCACAATCATGTCCGGCTGGACGGGAATGCCGCTGGCGACCTTTATTACAACGTCCATTCTGGCGCGTGGTATCCGGTTTTTCCTCGTCGCACTGCTGTTGTGGAAGTTCGGCGCGCCGATCCGTGACTTTATCGAACGCAGGCTCGGCCTTATGTTCACCCTGTTCGTGGTCATCCTGGCCGGTGGTTTTTATCTTGTGAGGTATCTGTGACAGGCAGACAGGCGCTCTGGCTGGCAACGTTCGGATCGGTCACGCTGATGGCCGGTGCGCTGGCGTTTCAGTACATCGGTGGCATGCCGCCCTGCAAAATGTGCTACTGGCAGCGCTACCCGCATATCATCGCCATCGCAATCGGCGCGCTGGCTCTCGGCCTGTCGAACCGCATGCTGACCCTCGCCGGAGCGGCAGCTGCTCTGACAACCTCGGCCATCGGCTTTTTTCATGCCGGCGTGGAACGGGGTTTCTGGGAAGGCCCCACATCCTGCACATCGGCCTCGATCGGGGGCCTGACAGCAGACGAGCTGTTTGACCAGATCATGGCCGCACCCATCGTGCGCTGCGATGAAATCCCCTGGGAAATGCTGGGTCTGAGCATGGCAGGATGGAACGCAGTGATCTCGCTTGCATTGGCCTGCCTCTGGCTTCTGGCCTGGCGCCGGGCCTAACTGGCTTTGCGTGTCGACAGCAGCAGGCTGGTTTCGCTTGCTGTAACGCCATCAAAAAGCCGGATGCGCGACAGCTGCTGATCAAAAGCCTCCAGTGTGGTCGTACCGATCTCGACAATCACGTCCCATCGCCCGTTTGTGGACCAGACATGCCGCACTTCTGGCAATGCGCGAAGCTGGCGGATGATCCTCTCGGTGCCGCGCCCTTCAATCGCAATCATCATCAGCCCGCGGACAGGGTCGCGTATCTGATCGCTCCTGAGCATGACGGAAAAGCCCAGCAGATCGCCGTCAGCCTGCAGTCGCGCCAGCCGTGACCGTACGGTAGCCCGAGAGACACCCAGCCGCGAGGCCAGCTCCGATAGCGGCGCACGTGCATCGTGACGTAAGGCCGCAATCAGCCGACCATCCAATTCGTCCATTCAGTATATCCATATTGATAATTTTGGATACATTATGATCAAAACGGGTGCTTGTCGATATCCCGATCCGGTTCATATTCTGTGGGCAGTTCGAAATCCGGAGATAGACATGAACCCCGACAAATGTATTCTGATCGGCGCACCCGTGGACTGCGGTAAGCGTCGCACCGGCTGCCTCATGGGCCCCGACGCCTACCGCACCGCGGGCCTCAATGAGGCACTGACGGACCTCGGGTATCATGTCGAGGACCGGGGTAATCTCACCCCTGCCCCGTTCACCGCTGAACCGCATCCGAGGCTTCATGCGCTGGCCGAGACTGTCGCATGGACCCGCACCCTCGCCGACGTCGCCGAAAGCAGCCTGGGAGAGGGTCTGCCCGTGTTCCTTGGTGGTGATCACGCTTTGTCACTTGGCACGGTCGCGGGCGCGATGCGGTATGCAGCTTCGGAAAAACGTCCGCTTTTTGTCCTCTGGCTCGACGCTCACAGCGACTTTCATACACCGCAAAGCACCGAAAGCGGCAATCTGCACGGTACACCTCTGGGATACGTCACGGGGCGAAGCGGGTTTGATGGTTTCCCAAAGATCACTGATCCTCTGCCCGAAGAAAACGTTGCTATCATCGGCCTGCGCTCGGTGGACCCTCAGGAGCGCGACGCCCTGCAGAAAACTGCCATCCACCGCGTGGACATGCGGGATATCGACGAGACCGGGATTGCGCGTCCGCTGAGTGCTTTTCTGGAGCGTGTGGCGGCCGCGGGAGGGATGCTGCATGTGTCGCTGGATGTGGATTTTCTGGACCCCTCCGTCGCGCCGGCCGTTGGTACAACCGTGCCGGGCGGTGCCACGATCCGCGAGGGCCATCTGGTCATGGAAATGCTGCATGACAGCGGATTGATGACCTCGCTCGATCTGGTGGAACTGAACCCTTTCCTCGATGAGCGTGGCCGTACCGCGCAGGTCATGGTCGATCTTGCTGCCTCTGCGTTCGGACGCAGGGTCTTCGACCGCCCGACCCGCGCATACTGAACAGGAGAATGTCCATGACCAACAGTGCACCTTCCGACAAAGCACTCGTGCCGTTTGTCTCCGTGGATCACATGATGCGACTGATTCACCACATCGGCGTCGAGGACATGCTGCGCGGCCTGGCAGATTACATCGAGGCCGATTTCCGCCGCTGGCAGCTCTTCGATAAAACCCCACGGGTGGCCAGCCATTCTGCCGAAGGGGTGATCGAACTTATGCCCACCTCTGACGGCGAAGTGTATGGCTTCAAATACGTAAACGGCCATCCAAAGAACACCGCCGACGGATTGCAGACAGTCACCGCCTTTGGTCTGCTCGCAGACGTGGCCTCAGGCTATCCGGTTTTGCTCTCCGAAATGACCATACTGACAGCTTTACGCACTGCCGCGACCTCTGCTCTGGTGGCCCGCCTGCTCGCCCCGGAGAACGCGACAACCATGGCGATGATCGGCAACGGCGCGCAGTCCGAATTTCAGAGCCTCGCTATGAAAGCGATCTGTGGCATCACAGAGGTTCGCCTGTTCGATACCGACCCGGCCGCCACGCAGAAATGCGCCCGGAACCTCGAGGGACTTGGCCTGAAAGTCGTTGCATGCCCCTCGCCCGAAGACGCCATTCTGGGGGCCGGGATCATCACAACCTGCACCGCCGACAAACAATATGCCCGCATTCTGACCGACAACATGATCGGCGCGGGCGTGCATATTAATGCAATCGGTGGCGACTGCCCGGGCAAGACCGAACTGGCACCCGGCATTCTTGAACGCTCCGACATCTTTGTCGAATACCCCGAACAGACCCGGATCGAAGGCGAAATTCAGCAGCTTGCGCCGGACCATCCGGTAACGGAGATCTGGCAGGTCCTCACAGGCCAGGCACCAGGGCGCACGTCACAGCGTCAGATCACTGTTTTTGATTCCGTGGGCTTCGCGATCGAGGATTTCAGCGCCCTTAGGTACGTGCGCGACCAGATCCGCAAGACCCCGCTGTGTCATATGCTGGACATGCTGGCCGATCCGGATGATCCGCGCGATCTCTTCGGTATGCTGCAACGCGCGAGGCCCTGATCCGCGCCGTTCCGGGCACGCCCGGAACCAGGAAACAGAATGCGTGCGCCCGGCAGGGCGCGCGCGCCGCCGGATCACAGCGGATGAGTTGCGGTCACGTCGTGCCCATAGAGCCATTCAAACCGCTTCAGCATCAGACCGGGCGCCACGCGGCTACCCAGTGACAGTGCCAGATGCGCTGCCTGACGCGCCGCGCCGTCACGCAGGTGATACCGCCGCGCGTTCGCACTGGCCTCATCAATCGCGCGGACAACGCGGGCTCTGCGCGTTCGGGTATAGCCCTCTGCCAGTTCACCGGAAGCTGCCAGAGCCGCGAGCACCCAGGCGTCTTCCAGCGCCAGATTGGCCCCCTGCGCCAGAAAGGGCAATGTCGGATGCGCCGCATCTCCGAGCAGCGCAACGCCCTGCTTTTCCCAGCTTTCCGCAACGGGATGCCGGAAAAGTCCCCAGAGCCCGACATCCTGCACCTGATCCAGCAGATCACACACCGGACCTCCGAAATCGGCAAATGCCGCGCGCAGGTTCTCCGGATCATCACCGTGCGACCAGCCTTCGTCTGCCCAGGCATCGCGCTCCTGAACCGCGACGATGTTTGTCAGACTCCTGCCCCGCAGCGGGTAACTGACCACATGACGTCCCGGGCCCATCGTTACTGTGGCAACAGGCGCTGCATCGGTCCTGGCGGGCACCAGCGCGCGCCAGGCGACCTGTCCGGTAAAGGCCGGTTCAGGCCCCTGCCAGACTGCGCTGCGCCCCACGGAGTGGATGCCATCGGCACAGACGATCAGCTCGGACCGCAGCGTTCCGCCATCTGCAAAGGCCACCCCAGGCAAAGTTCCCGGTGTGACCCGTACCGCACGCCGGCCCATCTCGACAGAGACGTTCTGATGCCGCGCGGCGCGGGCCAGCAGACCGATCAGATCTGCCCGATGGACAAAGAGATAGTCGCGGTCGGCCAGACGGTTCAGGTCCAGCCTGGCGACGGTACGCCCCTGCCGGTAGTCCTGCATGACCACAGCTTCGGCCCTGATTGCGCCCTGACGGCGCAGAGGCTCTGCCAACCCCAGCGCGCGCAGCACAGCAAGTCCGTTCGGGCTGATCTGCAGACCCGCACCAACCTCGGTGATCTCATCCGCCTGCTCAACCAGCGTTACGGCTATCCCGCGCATGGCCAGTGCCGCAGCACAGGCCAGCCCACCGATGCCGGCACCGATCACAACCGCATTTTTTGCCAGTCTCTGTTCCATCGCCAAAACAAAAGCGCCGGACATCAGATGCCGGCGCTTTTCCCGTCGTTTCCGTTGTTGCGGGATCAGTCGTCCCGGTGCACCTTTTCGCGCCTTTCGTGGCGTTCCTGGGCCTCAAGGCTCATGGTTGCAATGGGGCGCGCGTCGAGACGTTTCAGCGAGATCGGCTCGCCCGTGACGCTGCAATACCCGAATTCACCCTCTTCAATACGGCGCAGCGCGCCGTCGATTTTGCTCACCAGTTTGCGCTGGCGATCGCGGGTGCGCAGCTCAAGCGCGCGGTCGGTCTCTTCGGAGGCGCGGTCAGCAACATCGGGAATGTTGCGCGTGCCGTCCTGCAGGCCTTCGATCGTGTCGCGGCTGCCAGCCAGAAGCTCAGAGCGCCATGTCAGCAGTTTCCGGCGAAAATACTCAACCTGACGTTCATTCATGAACGGTTCGTCTTCGGCCGGACGGTAGTCATCCGGCAGGAAAAGTTCCTGTTTCATCTGCTTCCCCTCAACGTGGCTAACGTTTTCCATCTGCACTTGTCCCCTGGCCAGGTGCCCCTCACCGTGCAGATACCGCAGCCTCGCCGGATTGTCACTACACAATCCGGTACAAACGCGGTTAAAAGCGTCATGAAAATTGCTTACTAAAGGGTTGACAACAGCATGAAATTCCAGGGAACGGCGGACTATATCGCCACCGATGATCTGACAATCGCGGTTAACGCGGCTGTGACACTGGAACGCCCGCTGCTGGTCAAGGGAGAGCCCGGAACAGGCAAAACCGAGCTTGCACGGCAGGTCGCCGGTGCGCTGGGAACGCCGATGATCGAATGGAACATCAAGTCCACCACCCGCGCCCAGCAGGGACTTTATGAGTACGACGCGGTCAGTCGCCTGCGCGACAGCCAGCTGGGCGACGAGCGGGTGCATGACGTGTCAAATTACATCCGCAAAGGTAAACTCTGGCAGGCCTTTGAAGCAGAAGAAAAAGTTGTGCTGCTGATCGACGAGATCGACAAAGCCGACATCGAGTTCCCCAACGATCTGCTGCAGGAACTCGATAAAATGGAGTTCTTTGTCTACGAGACCGGCGAAACAATCCGCGCCGTCCACCGCCCGATCGTGATCATCACATCGAACAACGAAAAAGAACTGCCGGACGCCTTTCTGCGCCGCTGCTTTTTCCACTATATCCGGTTCCCCGAGATGGACACGCTGCGGCGCATTGTCGAAGTGCACCACCCGGGCATCAAAGAATCGCTGCTGACCACAGCGCTCACGCAGTTTTTTGAGATCCGTGAACAGCAGGGTCTGAAAAAGAAGCCGTCCACCTCCGAAGTGCTCGACTGGCTGAAGCTGCTGCTGGCCGAGGATATGACCGCAGAGGACCTCAGATCCGGCGGCGCCGGTGCCCTGCCGAAGCTGCACGGCGCCCTGCTGAAAAACGAGCAGGATGTGCACCTGTTTGAACGGCTTGCCTTCCTTGCGCGCAGCGGCCGCTAGACAAATCAGCGCATCCGCGGCTACACTCTGCCCAACGGTGCCACAGAGCACCACAAATTCTGACCCGTGGCGCAAGATCGCGGGCTGAGGCAGACGGGCAGATTATGACACAGACACCAGGGCTCGTGGTGCGCGCATTGCGTGAGGACGACAAGGCTGCATGGTCGGCTTTGTGGACAGCTTATCTCGCGTTCTATGAAACTTCGCGCCCCACAGAGATACACGATCTCTACTTCACGCGGCTGCTGGGTCACGACCCGCAGGATTTCAATGCACTGGTGGCCGAGCTGGATGGCCGGCTGGTCGGCCTGACGCATTACCTTTTTCACCGCCACGGATGGTCTGCAGAAAACACCTGTTATCTGCAGGATCTCTATGCAGATCCGGCGGTGCGGGGCCAGGGCATCGGTCGCGCCCTGATCGAAGCGGTCTATGCTGCCGCCGATACCGCGGGGGTGCCCTCTGTCTACTGGCTGACACAGGATTTCAACAAGGATGCGCGTCTGCTCTATGACCGGATCGGCGTGAAGACACCCTTTATCAGGTACAACCGCGCGTGAGACGCCGCCTCGTTCTCCCGCTCATCATGCTGCTGTCGGCCTGTGTGCCGGCCTCGCAGAGCTCACAGCCCTCACGGCTTGCCGGGCCCGATATCGAACTGCCGCCGATGAAGACCTTTGCAGCACCGGTATCAGCACCCCGTGCCCCGGACGCCAATCCTGACCTGATCCGCGATTTCATGCAGCTGTCCTTTCAGATGGAAAGCGGGCGTATCCTGACCACTTTCACCCGGTTCGAAGGACCGGTCACAGTGCGCGTGACGGGAGATGCACCCCCCACGCTGAGGTCTGATCTGCGTCAGCTGATTGCGCGGCTCCAGCAGGAGGCCGATGTGCCGATCAGCCTGACAACCGAAAGTGACGCCAGCATCACCGTGCAGGCCGTTACCCGGCGTGCCATCCGGAATGTGCTGCCACAGGCGGCCTGTTTCGTGGCACCGAATGTGACATCCCTGCGGGAATACCGCAGTGCCCGCCGGACAGAACGCACCAACTGGGCGCAGCTGCGCGTGCGCGAAAAACTGGCCGTCTTCATTCCCAGCGATTCCAGCCCTCAGGAAGTCCGTGACTGCCTTCATGAGGAACTGGCCCAGGCGCTTGGCCCGCTGAACGACCTCTACAGACTGCCGGACTCTGTTTTCAACGATGACAATGTCCATACGGTGCTGACGGGTTTTGATATGCTGATGCTGCGCGCGACATACGCCCCCGAACTGCGCTCGGGCATGACACAACAGGAAGTGGCAGACCGCCTGCCCGGTATCTTCCGCCGGATCAACCCGTCGGGGAACCGCGCCGGAACCGGCCGGGCCAGCCAGACGCCACAGGAATGGCGCGATGCCATCCAGACGGCACTGGGACCAGGCGCCGGGCTCCGCGAACGTCAGGGGGCAGCCGACCAGGCACTTCGGATCGCCGTCCGTCAGGGCTGGACCGATAACCGTCGCGCTTTCTCACATTATGCACGGGCCAGGCTGTTGCAGGCCAGCGACGGTGTCGCGGCCCGCCAGCAATATGCCGAGGCAGATCGCTTTTATGCCCGGTCTCCGCGAACACAGCTTCATCGCGCCTATGTGGCAACCCAGCTTGCGGCCTATGCCCTTTCCGAACGGAATCCGGCGCGCGCGCGGGCCCTTGTCGCCCCCCATACTGACGCCGCACGCGCGTCGCAGAATGCTTCCCTGCTTGCGACACTTGAATTGCTGCGCGCCGAGGCGCTCCTGCAGGAAGGCCGCGTCGAAGAGGCGCGCGCGGTCAGACTGGACAGTCTGGGTTGGGCGCGATACGGCTTTGGCGCTGACTGGGTCGTGCGCGCAAAACTGCGCGAAATCGCGGCCCTGACCCGCGACAACGGACCCGCCTGAACATCAGCGGCCCTTCCGTGGGACGACAGAACCGGTGGAGACAGAGAATGATTGTGATTATCGGGGCGCTGCTGGGCGCCGTGATCGGCGGCAGAAAAGCGTCCAAACGTGGCGGCAACCGCAAGGATATTGCTCAATATGCAGCCGTCTATGCGCTCGTCTTTGCCATTGTGTCGATGTTCGTGACAGTTCTTCTTGACCGGCTGCTGTTCTGAGGCCGGGTCATGTTCCTTCCCTTTTTTGAGGCGCTGCGCAAACAAAGTGTTCCGGTGTCACTCCGGGAATTTCTGGCCTTTCTGGAGGCCATGAAAGCGGACCTTGTCACCTATGACCTCGAAGGCTTCTACTTTCTGGCGCGCGCTGTTCTGGTCAAGGACGAGCGTAACATCGACAAATTCGACCGTGCCTTTGCAGCCGCCTTTTCCGGACTTGAGGAGATTACAGACGCGCAGGTCATGGAAGCGGTGGATATTCCGCGCGAGTGGCTGGAAAAGATGGCCGAAAAGCATCTGACCGACGAAGAAAAAGCTGAAATCGAAGCATCCGGTGGCTTTGACAAGCTCATGGAAACACTCAGAAAACGCCTTGAGGAGCAGAAAGGCCGCCACCAGGGTGGTAACAAGTGGGTTGGCACCGCAGGCACTTCGCCATTTGGCGCCTATGGCTATAATCCCGAGGGTGTGCGGATCGGTCAGGACCGGTCGCGGCATCAGCGCGCGGTCAAAGTCTGGGACAAGCGCGAATTCCGTAATCTGGACGACACGGTGGAGCTGGGCACCCGAAACATCAAGGTTGCCCTGAAACGTCTGCGCCGCTGGGCGCGGGATGGTGCGAACGAAGAACTGGATCTGGGCGGCACCATCCGGGCAACCGCTGAGAACGGGTATCTGGACGTCAAAACGCGGCCCGAACGTCGCAATGCGGTGCGGGTGCTGCTGTTTCTGGACGTGGGCGGGTCAATGGATCCCCACGTTCGGGTGGTCGAAGAGCTCTTTTCCGCGGCGCGCGCCGAATTCAAGCACATGGAATATTTCTATTTCCACAACTGCCTTTATGAGGGCGTCTGGCGTGACAACCGGCGCAGGTGGAACGCGCAGATTCCAACGCATGAGGTCCTGCGGACTTACGGCCCTGATTATAAATGCATTTTTGTCGGGGACGCCTCTATGTCCCCCTACGAAGTGGCCTATCCGGGCGGCGCATCCGAGCACTGGAATGAAGAAAGCGGTGCCACCTGGCTCAGCCGCGCCCGCGCGCAATGGCCATCAGTGCTGTGGATCAACCCGGTGCCTGAGAAATACTGGTCCTATACCCAGTCGATCGCGATGATCCGGGAAATCATGGGCCCGGACAGCATGGTTCCGATGACGCTTGAGGGATTATCCCGCGGCATGAAGGAACTGACCCGCTGAACCCAGACCAGGGCCTTGCCGCACCGGGGCGCGGGCACCATATTAGGGTCATGCTGAAGTTTACGCCAATCCTGCTGGCGATCCTCTACGGGTTCGCAATGTATCGTTTTTCTGCCTGGCGCACCGCGCGCGAGCTGGATGCACGCTCGACCGAGCTGGCGGACCCGATGCTGCGCACCCTGACGGACCGTATGGCCGCAGCGCTTGGGATTGATCGCATCCGTGTGCACATCTACGAGATTGATCCGGTCAACGGGCTGGCCGCACCGGATGGGCGGATATTCATAACACGCGGTTTTTACAATAAATTCCGGCGGGGCGAAGTATCGGCAGATGAAATGGCCAGTGTGATCGCCCATGAACTGGGGCATGTGGCTCTGGGACATTCGCGCCGTCGGATGATCGACTTTTCGGGTCAGAATGCGCTGCGTACAGCGCTTGCTATGGTACTCAGCCGGTTTCTGCCCGGTGTCGGCGTGATGATCGCCGGCGCGCTCACGTCTCTTCTGGCCGCCCGCCTGTCGCGCAGCGATGAATATGAGGCGGACGCATATGCTGCCGCACTGCTGACCAAGGCAGGGATCGGCGTCGAGCCGCAGAAAACGCTGTTCCGGAAACTCGAGGACCTCACCCGCCAGCGCGGCGGTGCGGTGCCGGCCTGGATGATGAGCCATCCCAAAACCTCCGAGCGCATTGCCGCGCTTGAGGCGCTTGAGGCAAGATGGGCAGCGGCCACACCGTCCTGAAACGTTACCCCAGCGCCTTGGCGAGACGCGGCAGGCGCGCCTTTTTGAGCAGCGGGCGCATGGCCCAGTCTTTGCCGGACAGACGCCTAGCGGTTTGCAGCACATCGCCTGCAGCCGCCTGGACAGCCTCCGGATTGTCCTGCCAGACAGTCATCAGCCAGCTGTCCGGGTCGACCCTTTCCAGACCTTCCTCTGCCAGAATCCCGCGTGGAAAATCCTTGGCATTCAGGGTCATAACAGCATCTGCTGAAGCAGATACTGCTGCAGCCAGAACATGAATATCATTTTCATCGGGCAGCCAGAGCCGTGCAATCAGAGCCTCTGGCGGCGTGACTTCGCATCCTGGCCACGCAGCACGTAACAGGGCAATCTCGCTGCGCGCCTGCGCTTCGCCTTCTGGTCCCAGCCTGATCGCTGCTCGCGCCCATTCCTCCAGAATGCGCGGCGACCAGACCGGCTGACACGCGCCCGTGCGTGCCACACCCAGGACGATCTCCCGCATCACCGTTGGGTAGAGCACACAGGTATCGATGAGGATTTTCACAGGTTCAGAGCGCGAAAAAGACGGACTTCAGATAGCCGCTTTCGGCAAGCTGCGGCAATTGCGGATGATCGGGCCCGGCGAACCCGGTATGGATCAGGCGTGGATGCCGCCCTGCCCGGCCAATGCCGCGCGCGCTTGCCGTGCGGAAAGATCCGAGATCAGCAGCATGCGAGCATGAACACAGTCCCAGAAAACCATTCTCTGCCACCAGTGGCGCTGCCAGACGGGCAACACGTTCATAGGCGCGCAGCCCGGCCTCGAGCGCAGGTTTTGACGGTGCAAAGGCCGGCGGGTCACAGACCACCAGATCAAACTGCGCGCCCTCGTCGGCCAGTGCGGTCAGAACGTCAAAGGCATCGCCCTGCCGCGTGCTGAACCGGTCAGCGGCCTTCATGAGCTCTGCCCCTTGCGCGGCAAGTTCAAGCGCAGGCGCCGATGCATCAAGGGCAAGCGCGGACTGCGCTCCGCCTGCGAGCGCCGCAAGTGAGAAGCCACCAACGTGGCTGAAAACATCAAGAACGCGCGCCCCGGAGGCCAGCCCGGCCGCAAACGCGTGGTTCGGGCGCTGATCGTAAAAGAGGCCGGTTTTCTGGCCCCCTGTCAGATCCGCCATATAGGTCGCGCCGTTCATCTGCACCGGCACCGGCACGTCCGGCGCTGCCCCGGCCAGCACACCGGAGACGTCGTCCAGCCCTTCGAGAGAACGTGTCCGCCCCGATGCGTTTTTGATCACTGTTGTGCAGCCCGTAACCGCCTGCAGGGCCGCTACCAGAGGTTCCAGAGCGGCCTCGGCCCATGCCGCGTTGGGCTGCAGGACGCAGGTATCGCCAAACCGGTCGACAATCACGCCCGGCAATCCGTCTGCTTCGGCATGGATCAGACGATAAAAGGGCGCATCAGAAAACCGGTTACGCAGCGCCTGTGCTTTTTCAAACCGGCTGGTAAACCATGCCTCGTTGATCTGTGCTTCCGGATCCCGGTCCAGCATCCTGCAGATGATGCGCGACACCGGGTTGACGGCAACGACACCCATGGGCCGGCGGGTATCATCCTCGAGCCGGGCAATCACACCGGGCTGAAGTTTTTTTGTCCGCCGGTCCGTGACCAGTTCATTGGCATAGACCCAGGGAAATCCATGGCGGATCGCCCGGGCATTGGCCCTGGGGCGCAGGCGTACAACGGGCATATCCGTTACGGCGGGCTGATCATCAGAAAGGGGCGCTGTCATAGCGCCCCCTCTACCTCTATCCGCCTGTGGTGGAAAGCTCAGAGTGTGTTGTTGATCAGCTGTCCGACGCCAAGACGCTGACTGACGTACCCTTCGGGGCTGTTGAGTTCTGTCCGGATCACATTGGTGAGGTGATCGGTGATCCGCACCTTCTGGGTCTGACCGACCGCAATCGCGTTGATCGCACGCTGCCCCCCGAAACCGATCAGATCGGCCTGAATGACCCGCGGCTGTTCCAGCAACAGGCCGGTTTCGGCGTGAAACACCGAAAGCTCAAAGCGGATGGAATGAATGCCCCCGATTGTATAGCGGGTTTTCTCGGTCAGGGCGTGGAACCGCATGACACGGACGCCCAGGTTCACCGGTATCTGTCCTTCGGCGCCGGTTGTACCACGGGCCATGGCCTCATCAAAAATGGCTTTTACCTGGCTGTACCGGTCACCGACCGGATCCTCGCGCCAGACGATGTCCCCTCTGGGATAGTACTTGTTGGCCTCGGAAACCTTCAGCGAACGCGGCACGTCCACCACGACGCGCTCAACACTGTAGGAGCGACCAACGTTGCGGAGCCGGATTTCGCCGTTGTCAGCCTCTGTAAAAGCCACCGAAGGCTGAATGAGTTCCAGCGGTGCATCACGGCTTGGAATATCTCCGGACGCACAGGCCGAAAGGGCTGTGGCAACGGCAAAGGCTGCAAGAGCTTTCAGAAGTTTCATAGCATGTCTCCCTGCCAGCGTCTGCTGAACGCCAGCTCTGTTTCATCTTCCCGGATAACGGGTGAAACGGGCGGAACTATGACAAATTTTAAGCAAATTGTGCCGAAACGCGGGCGGTTCAGTTGCGTGGGCGCGACCGCCAGCCGCCACGACGCCGTGGCGCCGCCATGCCTGTCAGACCTTCGGTCATCACTTCGGTCATCGGGTGGTCCGGGTGGATGTCGCGGTAGCGCGCGATCAGCGTTCGCAGCGTCTGGCCCGTATCACGTTCCATCGGCAGGCTGAGCGCCCAGTCCAGAAACACAGACCGGCATTCCGGCTTTGAGATGCCTTCTATGCGATAGGCCTCATAGATCAGGCCTTTCGGATCGTCTTCATCGCCTTTGATCATGCTCCATCCTCCGCACGCCAGGGGTCGACCGCACTGTCTATGACACGCTGGCTCTCAGTGGCTGTCTTTGACAGACGCTGCGCCAGATCGTCCAGTGTTTCCGCCTCTGCAGTTCTGAGCAGAAAGTTCTGGGCTGACGGGCCCAGTTCCGCCGGGTCGGTGTCCGATTCCGACAAAAGGCGCATTGCAATATTCAGCGTCGCATACAGGTCCGTTGCTTTTTCAAGAACTGCAGCGCCCGCACTGTCTGTGAGCCCTGCCTGCGCTGCACGTTGCAGACCATCTGTGCTGTCGGCTGCGCCCGAGATCAGCGCACCGGCCTGCGCCAGCAGTTCGGCCTCCTGAAGTCGCCCCGGGCCGGTTTTCACGTCCCAGAGAGAGCTCGGGGATTTTGCTGCACGGATACGGTCGCGCATCTGCGCGACCTCCCGGCCGACCTCCTGCAGGCTGCGGCCCTGACCCAGAAGATCACGACGAAAGGTCTCGACATCCGCAGCCAGATCAGCCGGACCCGCAATGACCGCGGCCCGGGTCAGCGCCAGGTGTTCCCAGACCCAGGCTTCCTTTTGCTGATAGCTGCGGAATGACTGCCAGCTGGTCGCCACCGGCCCCTGATTGCCGGAAGGACGCAGGCGCATATCAACCTCGTAGAGCCTGCCCTGCGACATTGGTGCCGACAGCGCCGTTATCAGTGCCTGCGTCAGACGGGCATAATATGGCCGCGTGGCCAGAGGCTTTGGTCCGTCAGAGCTTTCCGCATCAAGGGGGTCGTATATCAGGATCAGATCAAGATCAGACCCTGCATTCAGGCGTCCTGCCCCGAGCGAGCCCATGCCAAGGACAACGGCGCCGCGGCCCGGCGGCGGCCCGTGGCGGCGGGCGAACTGGGTCAGAACCAGTGGCCAGACCACGCGCAGCACCGACCGTGCCAGATCGGCATATTGCCTGCCGGCCTCCGGAGCAGTGGTCAGACCGCGTAGCAGATGCACGCCAATGCGGAAGTGCCACTCCCGCGTCCAGCGGCGGGCCGCATCAAGCGCTGTCTCATAGTCGGTCTCCTGCGCAAGCGCCGCCTCAAGAGAGGCGCAAAGCCCCCCGGTTCCCGGCCAGTCGGCGAAAAAGTCCCCCCCGATCACTGCATCGAATACCGACGCGTTCCGGGACAGATACTGCGCCAGAGCGGGCGACGTGCCTGTGATATCTATCAGCAGGTCCAGAAGCTGTGGATTGGCTTCCAGCAGTGAAAAAAGCTGCACGCCTGCCGGCAATCCGGCGAGAAAGCCGTCAAAGGCATTGAGCGCGTCCTCAGGTTTTGCCGTGCGCGACAGACGCAAAAGCAGATCAGGGCGCAGCCTGTTGAATATCTCGCGGCTGCGCTCGCTGCGCAGAGCCGGATAGCTCAGCCAGCGCGTTACCGTCTGCGCGTCAATGAGATCTGCAACGTCCCCTGCGGGCTCCGGACGTGCGCTTGGAGCAAAGAACCCTTCGGTCATCTCGTGTACGTCCGCCAGACGGGATCTGAGATCGGCGCGCAGATTGTCAGGATCAGTATCCATCATCGCGGCCAGCCGCGCGAACCCCTCTTCGGACCCGGGCAGGTTATGTGTCTGCGCATCATTAATCATCTGCAGGCGGTGTTCGACTGTTCTGTGCACCACATAATGGTCGGACAGAACCTGCGCGGTCTCTTCGGGAACCCACCCTTTGCGCGCCAGTACCGCCAGCCCGTCGCGTGTGCCCCGGCATCGCAGCTCCGGGTCGCGGCCCCCCGCGATCAGCTGTCGGGTCTGGGTAAAAAACTCGATCTCGCGGATACCACCGCGCCCCAGTTTCATGTTGTGCCCCGGCAGCGTAATCGGGCCACCCAGACCTTTGTGTTCGCGGATCGCCAGCCGCATGTCATGCGCGTCCTGGATCGCCGCAAAGTCCAGGTGTCTGCGCCATACGAAAGGCGTGAGGGTTTTCAGAAACTGCTCACCGGCGCGGAAGTCACCGGCCACAACCGCGGCTTTGATATAGGCGGCCCGTTCCCAGGTGCGGCCAAGACTTTCATAATAGCGCTCGGCTGCCTCCATGGACATGCAGACCGGTGTCACCGCCGGATCAGGACGCAGCCGCAGATCCGTGCGAAAGACATAACCTTCTGCCGTGATCTCACTCAGCGTGGCGCACATCGCCCGTGTGGCACGCACAAAGGCCGCACGCGCATCATGAAAATCGTCGGGCGCGAAACGCGTTTCATCAAAAAGGCAGATCAGGTCGATATCGGATGAATAGTTCAGCTCGCCCGCACCCATCTTGCCCATGGCAAGCACGCACATACCTGCGGCATCCGCGATATCTGTCTCGCTCATACCAGGCAGTTTGCCGCGTCTGATCTGGATGGATATGGCCCCGCGCAGGGCCGCCTGACATGCCGTTGCCGCGAATTCCGTCAGCACGCCGGTCACTTTCTCCAGCGGCCAGGCGCCGCCAAGATCTGCCAGCGCCGTCAGCAGCGCAACCCGGCGCTTTGCCTCGCGCAGATGTCGCCCGACATCCGTCCCCTCACAGCCGCCGGCGTTCGCGATGACCTCGGCAAGAGCAGCATCGGGTGTTTCAATGGCCTGTCTCAGCCAGTCTGCTTCCCTGGAAATCAGACCGGCAAGATACGGACTGCACCCTGCAGCGCCCTGAATCAGCCCGACCGCCGCGGCGTCCAGCCCCGGCAGACGTTCGGCAGCTTCGCGCCCGCGATCGGGGTCAAACGGGCGTGGCACCTGGCGCAGTGAAGCTGTGAGACTCATGCCTCAGATGTCGCCCGCACACGCCCCGAGGTCAATGGCAACGTCCCGAAAGACCTCTAGCAGCAAATCATGGTCTCAGAGTATCCCGCATTAAGCCGTTGGTTAAAAACAACTATTCCGGTAAATGTAAAAAACATTCACATTAGCCCTTGCAACACCCGCCATAAAGCCCAATCTTACCAATGTGAAAGGCATTCACATCCCGGACACGCCGGGACACATCAACCCGCACCGAAAGGCTACAAAATGACGACGATCACTGACACCCCCACCGTTTCGCACCAGCCCGGCTGGTTTGCCCGTGCCGAACACTGGCTCGATGAACGCGGCAAGGGCGCCTGGATCGCCGTTATGGTCCTGAGCTTCATCTTTTTCTGGCCCGTTGGCCTCGCCCTTCTGTTTTACATGATCTGGAGTAAACGCATGTTCGCCAAATCCTGCCGCCGGTCCGTTCGTATGATGCAGCCGTCCATGAAGGCGATGCGCCCGTCGGGGAACTCTGCCTTTGACGCCTACAAGGCCGACACACTGCGTCGTCTGGAAGAGGAACAGGAGAAATTCGAAGCCTTCCTGGAGCGTCTGCGTGACGCAAAGGACAAAGCCGAATTTGACCAGTTCATGAACGACAGAGCCGAACCGGCCGGTGAAAAGTCCGCCGACGCCTGATCCTTCCGGCGCCCTGGCAACAGGGCGCCATCATCCTGCCTGAAAGACCCCGACATGAACGTTCTGCCCGATCCTGACACGCAACCTGAATTTTACCGCGACGTACCACTCAAGCGCCTGATGGCCTGGGTGGTTGATGCGGTTGTGACGTTGCTGGCATGTGTTGTGATACTGCCTTTCACCGCGTTCACGGGGATCTTTTTCTTTCCGCTTCTCTTTCTGCTGGTCGGCTTTGCCTACCGCACGGCCACGATCGCCAATGGCTCGGCGACCTGGGGGATGCGGCTGTTCTCGATCGAGCTGCGCCGCCCTGATGGCACGCAGCTCGATGCGGGGGCAGCTTTTGCCCATACACTTGGCTACACGCTGAGCTGGTTCGTACCGGTGTTTCAGCTGATTTCAGTGGTCATGATGGCCAGCACCTGGCGCGGCCAGGGCCTGAGTGATCATGTACTGGGTACGGTGATGCTCAACCGGCGCGCCCTGAGGGCCTGAGGGGCGAAACTTGCGCTTGGCTGTCGCTTCGGGTCTTGCTAACCTGTTGCGCATAAGACATCCGGAATTCCATGCGCCATACGCTGCCCATCGCGCCCCAGTTCTACGTGACGGCTCCGCAACCGTGCCCCTACCTCGAAGGGCGCATGGAGCGTAAGCTGTTTACGGCCCTGCAGGGCGAAAGCGCAGACAAGCTGAACGACAGCCTGTCACAGCAGGGTTTCCGGCGGTCTCAGAACGTGCTGTACCGCCCGTCCTGCGCCGAATGCTCTGCCTGCCTGTCCGCGCGGATCAGCGTGGCCGATTTCGCGCCATCGCGCAGTCAGCGCCGAACCGCTGCGCGCAACGGCGACCTGATCCGTCGGGCGACCTCGCCCTGGGCCTCTGAAGAGCAGTACGAGTTGTTCCGTTCCTACCTGGACAGCCGGCATGCGGATGGCGGCATGGCTGATATGGACGTCTTTGAATTTGCGGCCATGATCGAAGAAACACCGATCCGCAGCCGCGTGGTGGAATACACCGCCGAAGACGACAAACAGCTGATTGGCGTGAGTCTCACCGATGTTCTGTCGGACGGGCTGAGCATGGTCTATTCATTCTATGCCCCCGACATGGCACGTCGGTCTCTGGGAACCTGGATGATCCTCGATCATATCGAAATCGCGCGCGAGGCTGGTCTGCCATATGTCTATCTGGGCTACTGGGTCCCGGGCAGTCAGAAGATGGGATACAAGTCGCGGTTTTCAGGGCTCGAGGTTTATGCCGGCGGACGCTGGCAGAAAATGAAGGACCCTGAACAGTTCAATGCCGATATGCATCCGCTCTCAACCGATCCGATTGCGGAACAGGTCGCCAATATTCATCTGCCGGATACCCGCCCGGTACGCTGACCCCACGACTGCCGTAAAACTGAAAAAGCCCGCATCACGAAGACGCGGGCTTTGTTCATTATGGTTCGTGACGGATCAGGCTTTTCTGCGGTGACGCATGATGCCAAGAACCCCGAGACCGGCAATCAGCAGCGGCATACCCGCCGGCAGCGGCGTTACGACAACTTCCGGTTCGACCGGTGTCGCGGCTGTGGTCTTCCAGAAAGCGCCTCCGCCGGTATACCCCGGAGCGAAGGTCGAAACCCGGAGGTCAATTTTAGTGGTACCGGGCGAAAGCCGGATGGCGGCCGAGCCGGAGAAATAGCCACGCGATGTGGTTTCCGTGCTGTCCCAGGCAACATCGCTGCCGTTGACAACAAGGCTGAATTCATCGCCGACGACGTAACCGTCCGTCGCCGTGAAGGTGAATACAGATTCCTCGTCTACCGTGACGTCCAGCGTGGGCGTCCGGCTGAACCGGACATCCGGGTTGCCACCGGACCAGCTGAAGAAGCCAAAGTCCGCGAATTCATGATCGACCGTTGCAGCCTGCGCTGCAGAACCGAGCATAAGCCCGGTCACAAGAAACGTAGCTTTGAGAAGGTTGTTCATCATCTTACCCTTTAACTTGATGCGTCCTAAACATCAGGCGTGGGCCAGGCTGTCTATCTCTAAAGATAAAATTCTATTTAAAATCAAAGTACTGCCATGGTTCCGCCTTAGTCTGCCAGGGAATTCGAAACAATCCGGCCCGCATACCTGACCTGTTTCCTGCACGACACCAGTCGCGATTCAGCCGTCTTCGACAGCATCCTCGGTTTTTCGAATCGCTGAGGCAGGGCATCCGGTACTTTATCCGGCGCCTCAGCACCGACAGACGCCGCTCTGACGACGTGCCCTCCAGCAAGGTCGCGCCGGTCCCCGGAACGAAAAAAGAGGGCCGCAGAGGGCCCTCTCGTTTTCTGTCAGTCTGCCGTGTCAGATCAGTTGGGGATCAGATCCGGCACAATGGTCACGATGCCCGGGAAGAACCACAGGATCGCAAGGCCGACCACCTGGATCAGAACAAACGGAATGATGCCGCGGTAGATGTGACCTGTCGTAACCTCTTTGGGGGCCACACCGCGCAGATAGAACAGCGCAAAGCCAAAGGGCGGCGTCAGGAACGACGTCTGCAGGTTCACGGCGATCATGATCGTCACCCATTTGGGATCAAAGCTGCCACCATAGATGACCGGTCCCACGATCGGGATCACAATGTAGATGATCTCGAGGAAATCGAGCACAAAGCCCAGCACAAAAAGCACCAGCATCACAATCAGGAAGACCGTGAACTCATTGTCAAAGCTCTTGAGGAACTGCTGGATGTAGTGCTCGCCACCGAACGAGATCACCACCAGGTTCAGCACCTGACTGCCGATCAGGATGGTGAAGACCATCGAGGTCACCTTGGCCGTCTCGCGCACGACAGGGCTCAGCACGCCGGATGTAAACAGGATCCAGCACGAAAACAGCAGACCGAAAAGCGCATAGAGATACGCGGCATAGGCGACAAAGAATGCGAACCAGCTTTCAAAACCGACCTCGTCGGTATTGATGCGCAGGTCAAAATTGATGCCCACCAGAATACAGACAATGATCGCCAGTGTGGACCAGATGATCACCTTGGGTGTGCGGTCCTGGTCACGCAGCTTGCGGTAAGCCGCCAGCATGATCGCGCCACCTGCCCCGAGTGCGGCTGCGGGTGTCGGGTTGGTGATGCCGCCGAGGATCGAGCCCAGCACAGCAACAATCAGAACCAGTGGCGGAAAGACCACGCGGATCAGTTCATTCGTGGCGCAGATTTTAGTGGCATGAACCACGCCGTACATGACCGCCGCGAATGGCAGGGCCATCATGGCCACCATGGCACCGGCGGACGTGTTGGCACTGACAAACAGGATGTCCACCAGCACAACAAGCACCGTTCCGATCGCGCCGATGATCAGCGGCTGTGCACTGGATGACGGTGACACACCGCGTGCTGTGGTCAGGAAAAGCGATGTCAGGATCAGCAGGATCGCAACACCGGTCCCGATCGGGGCCGCATTGCTCACCCGGTCGGCGATCGCCTGCTCGACCTCTTCCTCGGTCAGCTGCTCGGATGCCTGGATGCCGCCAGCGTCGTTGATGACCGCCTGCTGCGCGATGGCCGCATCCCATGCTTCCTGACCGTGCAGTTCGATCATCGAGGCCTGGCACTGCTCGCTGACGTTCGTACGCAGTGATGCGCCCTCTCCGATGTCGGAGAAGCGGGAGACTTCGGTGGACTGGCTGCCCACAATCCCGAGGTTGCCCAGCAGGATGGTGCCGACAACCAGCAGGACCGGCGCGCCGAGGAACCAGGTGAAGGCCTCGCCCCGTGTGACCGGCTCTGCATTGGTCGAGCCCATTTCAACTGCCGGGGCCTTATCCGGGTTCAGGAGCGCATAGCCAAAGGCATAAAGCGCGTAGAGCAGCGCCAGCATGATGCCCGGCAGCAGTGCCGCCTGAAAGAGCGTGCCAACGGACAGCACCGCAGGCTCACCCAGATAGGTCAGCGCATCGGTACATCCCTGGGCGACCGCGCGCTTTTCCTGCGCGGCGGAATAAAGGTCACCGGCCAGTGTGCCAAGCAGAACAATCACGATAGAAGGCGGAATGATCTGGCCCAGCGTGCCCGACGCCGCAATAACGCCTGTCGACAGCTCGGGTGAATAGCCATTGCGCAGCATCGTTGGCAGGGCCAGCAGGCCCATTGTGACAACGGTCGCGCCAACAATACCCGTGGAGGCGGCGAGGAATGCGCCCACAACAACGATGGACACGGCCAGACCGCCGGGCAGCGGGCCAAAGACGCGCGCCATTGTGGTCAGCAGGTCATTTGCAATCTTCGAGCGCTCAAGCGTGATGCCCATCAGGACGAACATCAGAACCGCCAGCAGTGTCTCGATGGACTGGCCGGCCAGCACGCGTTCGTTCATGCGGTTCACAACAAAGGACACGTTGCGGTCCAGGGCGACTTCCCAGCCCTTGGGGAAAACCGGTTCTTCGATGCGCGGTAAATCCGGGTATCGGAATATCGATATCGTATCGGCCTTGACCCCCGAGTTCACGAGGTCGCGGTAGACCGCACTGCCGGTATCAATCGCCTGGTGTATCAGCAGGCCCGCGCTGTCGAGTGCCGCGATGATCCCGAAGGAGATCACCCCTGCCCCGGCGATGGCGAAAGCGACCGGAAAACCCGACAGGATGCCGCCAAAGAGGCAGATCGCTACGATAATCAGGCCGACTTCGACCCCGTCCAGACCAAAAAACATGTCTTACGTCCTCTCAGCGCGTCTCAGGTGCGCGCAGTGTCCTCAGTGCGTACCTTCGTACGCTTCCTCACCTTCGCCCAGCGTATCGCGGTCAAGGTACTTGTTCTCGCTCTCCTCGCCCTCGCGCCATTCCTGGAACGAGCGGAAGAACATCGCCATCGCCTGCAGGAAGACCATCGCGGTGAAGGCCACGAGCAGGATCTTGAACAGGAAGTAGCCGTTAAAGCCGTTGGGGCTGAAGCCGATGGTTTCGACGTTCCAGCGCAGGGCGCGGGATTTGTTGATCAGGCGGTCCAGCGTGTCAGAGGCCGACGGCTTGGGCACGATCAGGTGGCGCCAGAGGAAGAACCAGCCGTACATCCAGATCAGCACAGCAACGGGCATCATAAAGAAAAGCGCGCCGAACATGTCGATGCATTTCTTTGTGCGGAACTTTACCGCCGAATAGACCAGGTCAACGCGAACGTGTCCGCCCTGGACAAAGGTATAGGCCATGCACAGGCAGACAACGAGCGCGTTGTAGAGCTTGAGTTCCTCGGCAAACCAGCTGATGTCGAACTGGAGCGGGATACCAAAGCCGATAGAGATGTCGGGGCGCGTAAAGATACGCTGCATAAAGACGATGACGATCTGCTGGATCACCATCAGCAGGCCCGCCCAGGCAAAAAAGCGACCCACCGTGTTGGAGATGCCCTCAAGCACCCGCACATAGCCCCACATCACAGAGCCACGCCAGATACCGATGGCGAACATCACAAGGAAAGTGGTGAAGACCACAAAGAAGAATTCGACCGATCCGCCGTAGTAGACAAAGCGCATGATCGCCTGCTTGTCGCTCCAGTCCAGCCAGAGGGACGGATGAGACAAGGCATAGAGGAAATTATAAAATGCCAGCCCGATATTCGAGATGACCCAGATCAGGAAGTCCGCAACAACGCTGAAAAAACCGCCACCTGCGGCTGCATCATTTTCCATATGTCCCCCTCCCGGATGGCCACGAAATGGCCCATCGGAATGCCAGTAAAGTCAGGTCTGCGAGACAGACCGGAGCGGGAGGCCGCGCTGTGGCAGCCTCCCGCAGTGTTTGACAGTGATCAGCCGTTGGCCAGAACGCGGTTACGCTGTTCGACGTAGTAGCCGTCCGACTTGAGCAGCCAGTCAGAGCTCTGTGCCAGCGACTCTTCAAAGCTTCCGCGGATCTTCGCAAAGAGCTCATCGCCCATGTTCTCGTCCATAACAGTTTTGGACGCAGCACCGAAGGCATCCCAGACATCATCCGGGAACTGCAGCGCCTTGACACCCTGTGCCTGCAGACGGGCCAGAGCCGCACCGTTGTTGGCCAGAGTTTCGGCCAACTGGTAATGCGTTGTCGCCATCGCCGCGTTGGCGATGATCGCCTGGTGCGACGGGCTCAGGTCATTGTAGACGTCGAGGTTCATGCCGCAGGCCAGAGCGGAGCCCGGCTCGTGGAAACCAGCAGTATAGTAGACTTTCGCCACTTCCTGGAAACCGGCACGTTCGTCAGCGAACGGGCCAACCCACTCAAGCCCGTCCAGAGCACCAGAGGACAGCGCCTGATACAGTTCGCCGCCCGGGATGTTCTGAACAGATGCGCCCAGCTCGCCGAGTACCTTGCCGCCCAGACCAGGCATACGGAACTTGAGGCCGTTGAAATCCTCAGCGGAGTTGATTTCCTTGCGGAACCAGCCACCGGACTGCGATCCGGAGTTACCCGCCAGGAAGGATTTCAGGTTGAAGATTTCGCCCAGCTCGGTGTGCAGCTCGTGGCCGCCGCCGTGGTGGTACCAGTTTGTGACTTCCTGTGCGGTACCGCCGAAGGGCACGGCTGTGAAGTAGGCATAGCCCGGGTGCTGACCGATGAAGTAGTAGTCAGCGGAGTGATAAAGGTCTGCCTGACCCGAAGAAACAGCGTCGAAAACCTCGAACGCGCCAACCAGTTCACCAGGTGCTTTTTTGTCGATGGTCAGCGTGCCATCGGACATCGCGCCGACCATTTCCTCGAAATACGTTGCCGCATCGTCCAGAACCGCGAAACCGCGGGGCCAGGATGTAACCATTGTCAGGGTGCGGTTGCCCTGGGCAATCGCGGGTGCTGCCAGCGTTGTGGCCGCAGCGGCTGAGCCGCCAAGTGCAGATGTCTTCAGAAATGAACGACGATCCATAAGAGATACTCCTCCCAGATATGACGCCCGCGGCGCAAACCCCGCGCCCGGGTCGTTGTGAGTGTCGGCCACATTAACGTCATCGTTAATGAATTAAATACCTACTACTGCGTAGACGGACAGGTTTTCTGGCGGTCTGGACATATTTCTTTACCAGTTTTCGGGGCTGTCCCGTGCCGTTTGCGCAAACATACGGCGCCGTCTGAGCTTGCGGGCCTTTGATTCGGGCCGGATTCGCCGTAACGAATGGATATGCGCCGCCTTGCGGAAATATTGCGCCCCAGCTACGGGCAGAAGCTGTCACTGCTGGCCACGGTCCCGCTGATCGCGGCGGTGGCGGCAATTGCTGTGCTGGTGGCACATCAGTCCCGCGCTCTGGCAGAGCGCGAGATCAGGGCGCTGGAGGTTCAGCTGCTGGAAGCCAAGAAGGCGGAACTGCGCAACTATGTGACCCAGGCGCGCAACGGTTTTTACTTTATCTATGGCAATGCCGCACCAGACGATCAGGAGGCCCGTGATCAGGTGGCACAGATCCTCTCGGCGATGATCTACGGCGAGGAAGGCTTCTTTTTTGTATATGACTATGACGGCTATAACGTTGTCAGCCCGCGCCAGACAGAACGGATCAACCGCAACTGGCTCGAAGAGACAGACAGCGAAGGCACGCCCGTTGTGGCCGAACTGCTGGACATCGCCCGTCAGGGGGATGGCTACCTGACCCATCTGTGGCCGAAACCCACTACCGGACAGGAGGCGCGTATGATCACCTATGTCACCAGCTTTCCCAGCTGGCGCTGGGCGGTGGGCACAGGTGTTTTCATTGACGACGTGCTGAGTACAGTCGCAACAGCGCGCGCCGAGGTCGAGGCCCGGGTTCAGCAGACATTCGTCTATATAATGGCTATTGCGTTTGCGGCACTGCTGCTGGTGTTTCTGACCGGCATGGTCCTGAACATCCGCGAACGCCGGCTGGCGGACGCCAAGCTCAAGAAACTGACACAGCGGGTTCTGGACGCGCAGGAAGAGGAGCGTGGTCGTGTTGCGCGCGAACTGCACGATGGCATCAGTCAGATCCTCGTTGGTATCCGCTATGCCCTTGATACCGCGCGCCGCAAGCTGGACCGGGGTGACCCGACCGCTGCCGAACCGCTCGGCAAAGGCATCGAGACCCTGGGCGAGGCCATCTCGGAGGTGCGCCGCATCAGCCGTGACCTGCGGCCCGGCGTTCTGGATGATCTGGGGCTCGGCCCTGCAATCAAAACCCTGACCGAGGAATTCAGCACACGCACCGGAATTGCCACGGGGTTCGACACAGTTGTGTTCCGCAACCGGCTGGACCCGGAGGCCAAGATTGCGCTCTACCGCATCGCGCAGGAGGCGCTCACCAATATCGAACGCCACGCGCAGGCCACCTATGTCCAGGTGGATCTGCGGGGTCACAAACGCGGCGCCACGCTGCGTATCGAAGACAACGGCCGCGGCCTTGACCCCCACGGCAGTATGCCTGCGGGTGGTGGCCTCGGGCTGCGAAACATGCAGGAACGCGTCGAACAGCTCGAAGGCACGTTCCGCATCTTTTCGCCGCGCAACGGGCCGGGAACTGTCATCGAAGTCAGTGTTCCCCTGACCCACCTGCTGTCGCCCGCCTCTGATTCTGCCAAAGCACCGAAAGTACCCGCATGACCACCCCTGCCCCGATCCGTGTCCTGATTGTCGATGATCATCCGATGGTCGCCGAAGGCATTCAGTCCATCCTTGAAAGCTATGGCGATATCGAGGTGGTGGGGACCTGCAACGCTGCGCGCACGGCCATCGACACACTGGACGCGACCAACCCGGATGTGATTCTGATGGATCTCAACATGCCCGACATGGGCGGGCTGACCGCGACAGAGATTCTGCTGGAACAGCGGCCGGAAACGCGTGTGCTGGTCCTGTCGATGCACGACAGCCCGGAATATATCTCATCTGCCCTCAGCCACGGAGCCATGGGCTACATTCTCAAGGATGTTCCCACCGACGAGATAAAACAGGCGATCGACGCTGTGATGGCCGGTCAGCAGTACCTGTGCACCGGTGCCAGCGGGTCGCTGCAACCCAAAGAGGGCGACGCGCGCGAGGCGCTGACCGGGCGTGAACAGACCATTCTGCTGCAGCTCGCCCAGGGCAAATCCAACAAGGAAGTCGCCATCGCGCTGGATATATCGGTGCGCACGGTTGAGACGCACCGCAAGAACATCAAACGCAAACTGGGCATCTCAAGCACAGCGGGTCTGACCCGCTATGCACTGGAGCACGGCGTGCTGCAGGGTACCGGTGTCAGCATCTGATTTTTTTCGTTCTGACCCGCGGCAGTTCAGATCATGTTAAGGTAAAACTCTCAGAGTGGCGCCATGAAAGATTTCAGCCAGATCACCGTCCCCGACGCCGCAACTCTTGACACACTTCCCTATCGCGAAGCCATTGACCGCGTTGCGACGCTGCGCGCTCAGGTGGTCAGGGTGGCCCTTGATATCTCCCAGCTGAACCGTGCCGGAAAATCCACATCGGCGCTGGTGACGGAACTGACGGCTCTGGCCGGTTCCGTTCAGCTCGCTGTATCAGTAGTCGGGGGAAACGACGTTTTCCCCGACCTGCCCGAACCGCTCAGCCACTGGATCGCGGCACAGTGTGAACCTCTGAAAAACGAGCGCCGCGTCGTGACGGCAGCGGCGGAGGCGACCGGCAGCCTCGTCAGGCGTATCGAAAATGATGAAGAGATCAGTGACGAGGCACTTGCTCGCTACGTATCCTCTGGCAAGGGGGAGGTGTTCACTGCCGTAACGACGATCATCAATCATCTCTGGGAAGGAATCGAGGAAGGCAGGGCAGCACAGCTGGCCGTCGCCGCGGAATCGGCCCGCAACCTCGAGGCGAGCCTCGATCGGCTGGACCGGATCGGCCGTTATGTCCGGTCCATGTCGATCAACGCTTCCGTCGAGGCCTCCCGTGCGGGAGACGCCGGTAAGGGGCTGACGATCATCGCACATGAATTCAAAACCCTTGCCGAAGAGGTGCAGCAGCTCATCATGACTGCCCGCACCGATATCCGCGATATTGGTGTTGATTAGAAAATTCCGGGAACAGAGCACTGGCATATTTTGCAAAATTGCGCACGATGCCCTCAGCGCGCACGTAAATTTCAATAAATTGCGCACCAGAGACATATATTTTGTATCTTTGGGTGTTGACGCCCCCCGTACACGACCATAATGTCCCCGCAGCATTGAGGAGCACACGGCGTGAACGCACTAGTCGTCATCGTAGGAACCAAGCGCATGGGCCGGTAACGGTAGACCATAGTCTGACCCATGCGCCCCCGCCAAAACCGGGGGCTTTTTTATGCGCAACAGTCACAGGGTCCCTGCCGGGGCCGATACGGAGTTGAGAGATATGACGCGGCAGATGTCCGGAGCGAAAATGATTGTCCAGGCCCTTATTGATCAGGGCGTGGATACCGTCTTTGGCTACCCCGGAGGCGCCGTGCTACCGATTTACGACGAAATCTTTCAGCAAAATGCGATCCGGCATGTTCTTGTGCGGCACGAACAGGGCGCAGTTCACGCAGCCGAAGGCTATGCCCGCTCCACAGGCAGGCCGGGTGTCGTGCTTGTTACGTCCGGCCCCGGCGCCACCAATGCGGTGACCGGTCTGACTGATGCGCTGATGGATTCTATTCCTATTATCGTTCTGACAGGCCAGGTGCCGACATTCATGATCGGCTCGGACGCTTTCCAGGAGGCCGATACGGTCGGGATCACCCGCCCGTGCACCAAACACAACTGGCTGGTCAAGGAAACCGATGCCCTGTCCGGCGTAATCCACGAGGCCTTCCACGTTTGCACAAGCGGTCGCCCCGGCCCCGTGCTGGTGGACATTCCCAAAGACGTTCAGTTCGCAACAGGCACCTACCAGGCGCCGAAACCATCGGTGTCGCACTATCAGCCCCGTCTCAAGGGTGACATGGAAGAGATCACCGAACTGGTGGCCGCAATCGAAAAGGCGAAAAAGCCGATTTTCTATACCGGTGGCGGTGTGATCAATTCTGGACCGGCGGCCAGTCAGCTTCTGCGCGAACTGGTAAAGGCAACCGGGTTTCCGATCACGTCCACACTGATGGGCCTTGGCGCCTATCCCGCCTCCGGCGACAAATGGGTCGGGATGCTTGGCATGCACGGGCTTTATGAGGCCAATATGGCCATGCATGACTGTGATCTGCTGATCAACATCGGTGCGCGGTTTGACGACCGGATCACGGGACGCCTCGACGCATTCAGCCCCAGGTCGGTCAAAGCGCACATCGACATTGACCCCTCCTCGATCAACAAGGTCATCAAGACGGACATCCCGATTGTGGGCGACGTGGGCCACGTGCTGGAAGACATCCTGAAAGTCTGGAAGGCGCGCGGCCGCAAGACCAATGCCGAAGCTGTCGGCAAATGGTGGGGGCAGATAAAAGAATGGCAGAAAGTGAACTGTCTTAAGTTCACCCAGGCCGGTAAGGTCATCAAACCGCAGCATGCACTCGCGCGCCTTGAAGCGCTGACCAGGGATCACGACCGCTATATCTGCACCGAAGTCGGCCAGCACCAGATGTGGGCCGCGCAGTATCTCGGGTTCGAGGATCCCAATCGCTGGATGACGTCCGGGGGCCTCGGCACGATGGGATACGGCTTCCCGGCATCTATCGGCGTACAGATGGCGCATCCCGATGCGCTGGTAATCAATGTGGCCGGCGAGGCCTCCTGGCTGATGAACATGCAGGAGATGGGCACCGCCGTACAGTACCGCCTGCCAGTGAAACAGTTCATCCTGAACAACGAGCGTCTCGGGATGGTTCGTCAGTGGCAGGAACTGCTGCACGGCGAACGGTATTCGCACAGCTGGTCAGACGCCCTGCCCGACTTTGTGAAACTGGCCGAAGCCTTTGGCGCCAAGGGTATCATCTGCTCTGACCCGGCCGACCTTGATGATGCGATCATGGAAATGATCAACCATGACGGACCGGTGATCTTTGACTGCCTCGTCGAGAAACACGAAAACTGCTTCCCGATGATCCCGTCGGGCAAGGCGCACAACGAAATGCTGCTGGGTGAAGCCGAAACACAGGGTGTCATCAAAGCCGATGGCGCCGTGATGGTCTGACTTTACGACACGAACTCTGCGCGCCCGCTGTCCCCGGGCGCGCCGGCAATCTGAAAGGCCACGAACATGTCCGCACTGAAAATCAAAAAAGGCGCCACCAGCCATTCCGCGTATAACCTGCGTCCGACGTTTTCGGATGTAATCGAGCGGCACACGCTCGCAGTGCTGGTCGAAAACGAGCCGGGTGTGCTGGCCCGGGTCATCGGTCTGTTTTCCGGTCGCGGTTACAACATCGACAGCCTCACCGTCGCCGAGGTGGACCATACCGGCCATCTGTCGCGGATTACCATCGTGACCTCCGGCACGCCGCAGGTGATCGAACAGATCAAGGCTCAGCTGGGGCGGATTGTCAGTGTGCACGACGTGCATGACCTGACCGTTGAAGGTGCCAGCGTCGAGCGCGAACTTGCGATGTTCAAAGTGGTGGGCACCGGTGACAAACGTGTCGAGGCGCTGCGTCTGGCGGATATCTTCCGCGCGAATGTTGTCGACAGCACGCTGGAAAGCTTTGTGTTCGAGATTACCGGCGCGCCGGACAAGATCGATGCCTTTGCGGATCTGATGCGGCCCCTCGGCCTCGCCGAAGTTGCCCGTACAGGCGTCGCCGCTCTGTCACGCGGCGAGTAAATCCACAGGAAAACCGGTCTCAGCCGGCGCGACAGTTCGCTGCCAGCGGGCTTTCCTCTTCCCGTCTGGAAAACGGAAGAACCCGTGCAGAACTGCGGGGGCGCGGATCGTGTCCTGTGCGGCGCAGCGCATCCGGAAGGGACGCCCCCGCGTTTTCCACCACGAGTCGCGGGTTGTGCGCGCGCCGCAGGGACGACTGCACCTCCATGTCGAACTGCACGAGATCTCCGGCGTCAAAAAACGGTTCGGCACCAAGCACCTGATCCGTTGAGTTCAGAAATGCCAGGTCGCCCTGATCCTCACACCAGATCACGGCTTTCCCGTCAGATGCATCGCTCCAAAGCACAACCCCAAGCATAGCAAAACGCCTATTCTGTTTTTTTCTCCAACTTATGGTAGCAACAAGTTAACGTCAGCGCCCACGATAAAAATACCACCGTACGCTTGGAATTTGTGTCGCGCTGGATTACGGTTGACACAGTTACAAACGACAGTTGACGCTAAGTAGCGACAACACATTAACTGGTTCAGAATTTCCGCGCGCCTGTTTCGCATTGTGAAACAGGCCTTTCAAAGGACGCAAATGTCTGGGACGAACCGCACCCCTGCTCAGCTGCGCAATATGTTCGGCGCAAATCTGCGCTTTCTGGCAGCAGATTACCCCTCGATTTCAGCACTTTCCCGGGAGCTGGGGATCAACAGAACGCAGTTCAACCGCTATCTAAGCGGCGAGAGTTTCCCCCGGCCTGATGTGCTGTCGCGTATCTGTGACTTCTTCGGTGTGGACGCACGTGTGCTGCTGGAGCCGGTGGAGGAAATATCTTCGGAATCCGCTGCGGCTTCCGGATACTGGCTGCGCGAATTCATGGGCGAAACTGTGCGGCACGTGCCTGAAGAGGCCCTGCCCGGCGGTTTCTATCATTTCACCCGGCGCAGTTTTGTGCGCGATGGCGAGTTTGTCAGAGGCCTTGCTTTTGTTCAGCGGGTTGGCAGCGACACCTATCTTCGCGGCTACGAGCCAAAGATGGCGCTGGCGATGCAGGGCATCCCCGCCAGTCCGTCGGCACGCGAGTTCCGCGGCTTTGTCCTGCGCATCGAGGACGGCCTGGGGTCTATTGTAACACGGCGTCACGGCATGACCGGATCGTTCAACTATCTGACGCGCGTAACCTCGTTTCAGAACAACTTCTGGGTCGGCTACGTCGCACGCACCGTACGCGAGACGTCGTCAGGTACGCGGATGACCCGGCTGGTTTACGAGCACATTGGCAATGACTGGCCGCAGGTAATGCAGGTGGCACGATCTGCCGGCTTTTGCAGCTTTGAAGAGCTTCTGCCTTTCCATCAGCGTCTTTTGCAGCCAGAGGATCCCTTCCGCTGAGCGACTGTTCTGATGTCGCCACGGGAAAAGTCCCGTCGTTTTGACGGTCGCAATCCATCAGCTTTGGCGTAACGTTCTGGCATCACGCTGAGGATCACTGCCATGGATCGACCTGTCACCGACCTGTCCACCGTTCGTCTTCCCATCACCGAGGCCAATGGTCTGCCCAATGCGCACTATACGGATCCCGCTGTTTTTGATGAGGAAAAACAGGCGCTTCTGTTCGATGGCTGGTCGGGTCTCGCGGTCGCAGCCCAGGTCCCGGAAGCAGGCGATGCTGTTCCGATCACCTTTCTGGGTATGCCCTTGCTTCTGGTGCGGGATCGTCAGGATAAAATCCGCGTTTTCCAGAATATCTGCCGGCATCGCGGTATGATCCTGATTGAGGAGCCGCGCCGCATCGAAGGTGCAATCCGCTGCCCCTATCACAGCTGGTGCTATGCCACCGACGGGCGTCTTGTGAGCACGCCTCACGTCGGTGGTCCCGGACAGAACACCCACGAAGGCATTGACCGCGCGCTGCTGGGGCTGATTGAAGTCCGCAGTCATATCTGGATGGATGTCGTCTGGATCAACGTTTCGGGCACGGCGCCCGCGTTTGAGGAAGTCAACGCAGACCTGCTGGCGCGGTGGCACGAGTTCAGCGTGCCCCTCTACCACGGTGGCGCAGAGAGCCGGTTTACCCTTGAGGTGAACTGCAACTGGAAGCTGGCTGTTGAGAATTACTGTGAAAGCTACCACCTGCCCTGGGTTCATCCCGGGCTGAACAGTTATTCGCGCCTCGAAGACCACTACCATATCGAAGAGCCCGGGCGTTTTTCCGGTCAGGGAACACTGGTGTATCGTCAGCTGAGAGGTGACAATGGAGAGACTTTCCCGGACTTTGAGGGTCTGAGCGCCAGATGGGATACCGCCGCAGAATACATCACTGCTTTCCCGAACGTGCTGCTGGGCGTGCACCGGGACCATACATTTGCGATAATCCTGCAGCCCGAAGGTCCGGAACGGACGCTGGAACACGTACATCTTTATTATGCACAGCCGGATACGGACGCGGCGCTGCGCGACAGCAATGCAGCACAGTGGAAAACTGTCTTTGCCGAGGACGTTTTTGTGGTCGAGGGCATGCAGCGGGGCCGCCATGCTGTATCCTTCGACGGCGGCCGTTTTTCACCCGTCATGGATAACCCCACGCATCTGTTTCACGACTGGGTGGCCGGCAGGCTCGAAACTGCCCGCGGCGCGGCGCGGGCAGCGGAATGAGCACACTGGATGCGCAGCTGATCGCTGCGCATGAACAGAATGATACAGAAACTCTCGTGCGCCTCTATGCTCGTGCGGCAGAGCACGCTGACGATGAGGACGCCGCCGGTTTCTACCTGACACATGCCTATGTTTTCGCACTCGAGAGCGGTCACCCGGATGTGCCGGGTCTCAGAGCGCGTCTGATCGCGCTTGGTCGCGAAACCGCGCTTCAGGATCCGGCGGATAACTGACGGTAAAGATGCCAGGACGCATGTCCGAGCACCGGAAGCGCGACCAGCAAGCCCAGAAACCACGGCACAAGCGCGGCAAAAGTCAGCACGGCAATCATGCCTGCCCACACCAGCATGACCAACGGCGCGCTGCTCACGGCCCGGAAACTGTTGATCATCGCTGTTATGAAATCCACCTCGCGGTCGAGAAGCATCGGCAGGCCAATAACTGCGATCGAAAAAATCAGGATGGCAAACACAGCACCGACGCCGGTGCCAAACAGCAGCATCATGATCCCGTTCGGCGTGAGGAACACCTCGTAAGATGATGATATATTTGTTATTGTCGACAAGCCAAGGAACAGCGCAAAGATCATGTGCCCCAGAAAAAACCAGAACATGAAGATCACCACCATCATCGTACAGAGCGACGGAAGCTGCCGCAGCCGCTGTTGCCATATCACCCCGAACACTGCCGACGGCGTGACCGGCAGGCCGGCCTCAACCCGTCGGGAAATCTCATAAAGGCCCACCGCCGCAAAAGGGCCGAGCAGCGGAAAGCCGATGGCAGCCAGAACCAGCCAGAAGGTATGACCCGTCTGCAGCGTCACAACTGTCATGAGCCAGCCGGCGAGGACATAGAAGCCGCCAAAAACGAGGCCATAGAACGGATGGCGTCTGAAATCACCCAGACCTGCGGCCAGAGCCGTTCGGATGTCACCGAACTGTGCAGGCCGCATGTCCGGTGCGCCCGGTTTAAGGTCCTGTGTCGCCGTGTCGCTCATACTGATTCCCCCCGGATCCTGTCTGCGATTTTACACCATTGCAGGGCGTTTCCCCGGCCAATCTGTCTCTTTGTGCCAGGTCGCGGCGATCCGGAGCAGATCTGCGTCGCTGCCCTGTGGGCCGATCAGCTGCAACCCCATAGGCAGGCCGTTTTCCCCGAACCCGGCAGGCAGACTGACAGCCGGCAGACCAGCCAGGCTTGCAGGTACAACCACCTGCATCCAGCGATGATACGTGTCCATCTGATGCCCTTCGATACTCTCCGGATGCGACAGGCTGGCGTCAAAGGGCCAGACCTGGGCGGACGGCAGAGCTATGGCGTCATAACGCTCAAACTGCTGTGCCGCAGAGCGAAACCACGCTGATCTTGTGCAGCTGGCGCTGTAGATCTCCTGCGCTGTCAGCCCGAGACCTTTTTCTATTTCATATACCATGGCCGGTTTCAGCTGATCCCGCAGCGCGGCATTCTCCAGTTTTTCCCGGTGCCGCATCGCGACAAGCCAGGCGCGAAGCCGCGTCCAGCTGTCCCAGATTGCATCAGAACTGAAAGGCGGGGCCACCGGATCGACCACCCAGCCCATCTGCTGCATCTGGGTCAGTGCCGCCTCGCAGGTCTCAGACACCCCCTGTTCTGTTGGCAAAGCTCCGCCCCAGTCCCCCAACCATCCGATGCGGGGCGCATCGGTCAGATCACGAAGGTCACGAAGCGCCACCTGCGTCCTGTATGGAAAAGGCACGCGTGGATCGGCCCCTGCCATCGTATCAAGAAGCGCCGCAAGATCCCGGGGATTGCGCGCCATCGGGCCGTCCGTGGCCAGCGTATTCACAAAGGCATCTTCAGCGCCGGCATCCGGCACCAGACCCCAGGTCGGGCGCATACCGTAGACATTGTTCCAGCCGGCAGGATTGCGCAGCGATCCCATCATATCCGACCCGTCCGCAATGCTAAGCATGCCCGTGGCCAGTGCGACCGCCGCGCCACCTGATGATCCGCCGGCAGAGCGGGTGAGATCGTAAGGGTTACGCGTCGTTCCGAAAACAGAGTTGTATGTATGGCTGCCGAGGCCAAATTCCGGCGCATTGGTTTTGCCGATAATGATGGCGCCGGCCGCCCGGATGCGCGCGACGAAGAGGTCATCGCTTTCGGCGATCTGGTCTGCGAATATCGGGGACCCGGCGGTTGCGGACAGACCACGGGCGTGGGCCAGCTCCTTGATCGCGATCGGGATACCGTGCAACCAGCCGCTGCGCGGGTTCTGATCTGCCGCACGGGCAGCCGCCACAAGCTCTTCTTCAGGCCGCAGCGAAATGATGGCATTCACGTCAGCATTGACCGCCGCAATACGGGCGAGCGTGGAACGCATAAGGGCTTCGGCTGTCAGCCTGCCAGAGGCAATGTCGTCACTGAGTTCCAGCGCGGGTCGGAAGGAATGGTCCTCCATCCGGGCGCCGCCGCGTCAGGTACCCTGCGCTTCGGCGCGGGTTTTGCCCGAGACATCCAGCGCCAGCGTGGCCCCCATGAGCCCGTCCAGATCACCGTCCAGAACACCCTTGGTATCCGAGGTTTCAAAACTGGTACGCAGGTCCTTGACCATCTGATAGGGCTGCAGGACATATGACCGGATCTGATTGCCCCAGCCTGCATCACCCTTGTTTTCATGCGCCTCGTTGATCGCCGCATTCCGGCGGTCCAGTTCCAGCTGATAAAGCCGGGATTTCAGCGCTTTCATAGCGATGTCGCGGTTCTGGTGCTGTGATTTTTCCGAGCTGGTCACGACGATGCCCGTAGGATGGTGGGTGATCCGTACAGCTGAATCGGTGGTGTTCACGTGCTGACCGCCAGCCCCCGAGGACCGGTAGGTGTCGATGCGGATGTCCGCGGGGTTAACCTCGATGTCAATGTTGTCATCGACCACCGGATAGACCCACACAGAACTGAAAGATGTATGCCGCTTGGCTGCAGAATCGTATGGCGAGATCCGAACGAGGCGGTGCACACCGCTCTCCGACTTCAGCCAGCCATAGGCGTTCACACCACTGATTTTATAGGTCGCCGATTTTATCCCGGCCTCGTCACCGGCACTCTCGGCCTGCAGTTCGACCTTATATCCCTTTTTCTCCGCCCAGCGGACATACATCCGTGCCAGCATACTGGCCCAGTCACAGCTTTCAGTACCGCCGGCACCGGCATTGATCTCCAGAAAGGTATCATTGCCGTCGGCTTCGCCGTCCAGCAACGCCTCAAGCTCTTTCTGTGCGGCTTTCTCGGCCAGCGCATGCAGAGCCTTCTCGGCGTCCGCAACGACTTCCTCGTCCTCTTCCATCTCCCCCAGTTCGATGAGTTCGATGTTGTCGGTCATATCCTGGCGGATGCTTTCATAGGTCTCCATCGCGTCCACCAGCATCTGGCGGTCGCGCATCAGTTTCTGAGCCGCTTCCGGGTCATCCCACAGGTTTGGGTCCTCTACCCGCGCATTGAATTCCTCGAGCCGGTGCGGCGCTGTTTCCACATCCAGACGCTGCGCCAGAAGCTCCAGCGATTTCTCAATTTTTTCAACGGTGTTCTGTGCGTCTGCGCGCATTGCGATCCTGCCTCAGCCAATATCTGCCTGTTGATAGACCACAGCCCCACCGGCGGCAAGCGGTGCGCGGTGAACACGACGGCCTTAATAAAGGCCGCCGGAACTCACCGTACCGAACCCGGCGTTGGGCCCGACCGTCACCGTTTCGCCCGTCGAGGTGGTCACCTGCTGCGCCTGCTGGTTCTGGCCAACCTCCTCAAAGAGCGGCAGATCGGCCCCCATAGCAAAGCCACCGTCATACATGATCCCGAACACCGGTTCTTCACCTGCGCGGAAGTATTCGGCGACAACGGACTCACCCTGAGCGTCATCATTCAGACGCGCACCAGTAAAGCGGTCGATCTTGATAAAGCGGCCACCCGGTGGGATTTCGAAATCACCCCCGCCATATTTTTTGGTGGCTTCTTCCATAAAGCGCTGAAACACCGGTCCGCACATGCCGCCGCCGGACGCGCCACGCCCAAGACCACTGGGCTGGTCATAGCCGATGTAGCATCCCGCCACGATGTTGCTGGTAAAGCCCACAAACCAGACATCCTTGGCGTCATTGGTCGTGCCGGTTTTGCCCGCAGTGGGTACCGGCAGGTTGACCGTGCGCGCAGCGGTGCCACGCTGGACGACGCCGCGCATCATGGATGTCAGCTGATAAGCCGTCACCGGATCCATCACACGCTCGCGATTCGAGACGATTTTCGGTGCAACACCCGGTGTCAGCTGCGGTTTTTCGCAGTCGAAACAGTATCTGTCGTCATGCCGGTAGATGGTTTTGCCATAGCGGTCCTGGACACGGTCCACCAGTGTCGGTTTTACCCGTTCGCCCCCGTTTGCAAACATCGCATAGGCGGCAACCATCTGATAAAGCGTGGTCTCTTCCGATCCCAGCGCGTTGGCAAGGAAGGTGCCCATGTTGTCATAGACGCCAAAGCGCTCGGCATAATCGGCGACAACATCCATGCCGACTTCCTGCGCCAGCCGGATGGTCATCAGGTTACGCGAACGCTCAATACCTGTCCGCAGGGGTGTCGGGCCGTAAAACTCATTGGAAGCATTACGCGGGCGCCACAGGCCCTGAGGCGTGTCTATTTCGATTGGTGCGTCCACGACGATGGTCGCCGGGGAATAGCCGCTGTCGAGCGCTGATGCATAGACGAAGGGTTTGAAACTCGATCCGGGTTGGCGTTTGGCCTGCGTGGCCCGGTTAAAAACGCTGGACTGATAGGAAAAACCGCCCTGCATCGCGATAACGCGTCCGGTGTTCACGTCCATGGCTACAAAGGCACCCTGCACTTTCGGCACCTGGCGCAAAGACCAGCGCACGAATTTGCCGTCCTCGTCAGAAATGATGGCCCGCACATGCACGACATCACCAACGTCCAGCAGATCGCTCGCAGCATCGGCTTTGGGGCCGGTTTCGCCTTCGATGGTACGTTTACGCGCCCATGTCACATCACGGGCGGCGATGAAGTGACCTTCTGCGTCCTCCTCGACACCTTCGATGCCGATACGCGCGTTTCCGCCTCCGATCGACAGCACAACAGCCGGATACCACGGACCATCCAGTTCGATGTCACGGGCAATCTCGACCTCACCAAGCGCCTCGCGCCATGCTTCCTCCGACGTCAGGCGTTCGGGGTCTATCTTATTGACCGCTTCACGCCAGATACCCAGATTGCGGTCGTATTCCTCAAGCTGCCTGCGCAGCGACTCTGCGGCAACGGGCTGCAACTCCTGATCAATCGTTGCCCGAACGGTCAGACCGCCGGTAAAGAACTCGCCCTCCCCGAAATCCGCACTCAGCTGGCGCCGGATTTCATCAGTAAAATAGTCGCGCGGCGGCAGGACCGATTTAAAGCTTTCAAAATCCCCGTTCTGCACGGACCGCAAAGGGGCTGCGCGCTCAGCCTCATAGGCGGCCGTGGAAATATATCCGTTCTCCATCATCTCGCGCAGCACGAAATTGCGGCGTGCGAGCAGCCGGTCTTTCTGACGTACGGGATGATATTTACCCGGCGATTTGGGCAGAGACGCGAGGAAAGCCGCCTCGTGCGGCTCCAGATCCACCAGCGGCTTGTTGAAATACGTCTGCGAGGCCGCCGCGACGCCATAAGAGTTCTGGCCCAGGAAAATCTCGTTCAGGTAAAGCTCAAGGATCTTCTCCTTGCTCAGGGTCTCTTCCAGACGCGCGGCCAGAATGATCTCTTTGATTTTGCGCTCTGCACGCCGGTCTCCGGACAACAGGAAGTTTTTCATAACCTGCTGTGTGATCGTTGACGCACCGCGCACATCCTGCCCGCGCGACCGCACGGCCTCGACGCCGGCCGCAGCAATACCGCGCAGATCATACCCGTCGTGTTCGTAAAAATTCTTGTCTTCGGCAGAAATGAACGCCTGTTTGACAAGGTCCGGAATGGTTTCCGCCGGTGCAAACAAACGCCGTTCGGTGGCAAATTCGTCGATGATCTGGCCCTGACCGGAGTATATGCGGCTGATCGTTGGCGGGGAGTATTGCGCCAGCGACTCGTGGCTGGGCAGATCCCGCCCGTAAACCCAGAAAATTGCACCAACGGTAAGCACGACCATCGCAAAAGCCATGGTTATGGTGGTGAAGATGCCGCCAAAGAAGGACAGGATAAACCGGATCACAAAAGGACTCACTTTTCAGGGCTTGCGCGCTGTCGCTGTTATAAAGGTCGGCGCCGGAATGGTCAAAAGCCTGCCGGCGGGCAAACGCGCAATTGTTACTGCCGCACAAGGCTGCGGCGCGCCTCATCCTGCATATGCCAGGCGAGCAGACCCGAAACAAGACCGCCGACCATCTGTGTCCGCCATTCGGGCCGGCGCAGATTATCCAGATCGCGCTGGCTTGACAGAAATCCGACTTCGACCAGAACCGAGGGAATATCGGCTGATTTCAGCACGGAAAACCCGGCTTTGCGCAGTGGATGACGGTTCATCGGACCACCGGCATCCGTCATGCCCTTTACAAGCGCACGCGCCAGTGCCGTTGTGCGCGGCACCGTTTCGCGCCGTGCCAGATCAAGCAGCACACCGGTGACGGCGTCGTCTGTACCCGTCAGATCCGCTCCGGCGAGGATATCTGCGCGGTTGTGACGCGCCGCGAGCAGCGCAGTCGCCTTGTCGCTGGCATCCTCTGACAGGGTGTAGACCGTCGCGCCCCGCGCACCGCCATCCGTCAGCGCATCCGCGTGCAGCGACAGAAAGGCATCAGCCCCCGCCTTATGCGCAAGCGCCACGCGGGTTTGCAGAGAAACAAACGTGTCGCCCTGCCGGGTCAGGACGGCGCGGGCGAGACCAGTGGCCTCAAGGGCATCTCTGAGTTCAACAGCCAGCCGGAGCATCAGCGTTTTCTCTGAAATCCCGTCGCGTTCTGCGCCCGGATCTATGCCGCCATGACCGGGGTCAATCACGACAGTGAACATGTCGTCATCCGCAGGCAGCGTTCCGGGTGTGTCCGGCGCCCGTGCCCAGAGTGCCGTTTCCGGCACCCCGGAGGCTGCAGCAAAATCTGCAGGGGCTGCCGGTTCCAGAACGAGTTTCAGCGTGGCCGTACCATTCGCGCTGATCGCCATACCGGTCTCTGCCGGCAACATCGGCGCTGTCAGATCAGCAACCACACGCGACCAGCCCGGCTGGAACACGCCGGCCCGCAGATCCGATACCGCCTCGGTTCCCTCCGCCAGGTCCGCCTCTTGCAGGCCGGTTGCGTCCAGGCCTCTGAAATCGATCACCAGGCGGGCCGGGTCATCCAGTGTAAAAATACGAAACGGCACGCCACGGCTGAGTGCCAGCGTCATGGTCGCGCTGCCGCCCCGCGTGTCGGACAGGCTGCTGGCCTGTGTGTCGACTGAAGCCGGGCTTTCCGCACCGGCGGGAAAGCACAGCATCGCTGCTGCCATCACGGCAAGTGTCATTCTTCGGATCATGCTCTGCACTGCCTTTTTTGGGGGCAATCTAGCCAATGGAAGCGCCGGTGTGAATCCCCCTCACCGTTGCTGCATAAAGGTTTTCAGTCTCTCCAGCCCTTCGGCGATATCCGCCGTGGACCGCGCATAGGAAAATCGCAGGGTCTGGTGGCCACGGGTCTGATCAAAGTCCAGCCCGGGCGTTACAGCGACGCCCGCGTGTTCAAGGATTTCAGCTGCAAACGCACGGCTGTCGCCCGTCAGCTCCGATACATCCGCATAAACGTAGAACGCGCCATCAGGGGGCGCGATGTCTGTAAAACCAGCCGCGGGAAGACCATCGAGCATGAGCGCGCGGTTGGCACGGTAAACGTCAAGGTTCGCATCCAGCTCTGACGTGGCATCCATCGCGGCAAGGGCGGCAATCTGGCTCGCATGCGGCGCACAGATGAACATGTTCTGCGCAATGCGCTCGATCACACGCACATGATCATCGGGTACAACCATCCAGCCAACGCGCCAGCCTGTCATTGAAAAATACTTGGAAAACGAGTTGATCACATAGGCTTCATCTGTGATCTCAAGGGCAGAGACCGCTTTGGCCTCGTATTCTATGCCATGGTAAATCTCGTCCGAAATAAAGGACGCACCCTGCTCTGCCGTCGCCCCGACAAGCGCCTCCATCGCCGGGCGGTCGAGCATGGTACCCGTCGGGTTCGCAGGGGATGCCACCATCAGACCGGCCAGGTCCTTCCCGGTCAGATCAGCCGGCACCGGCTGCAGCCGGTTTTCCGGCGCGGTTTCGATGTCGACAGGCACAAGATCAAGTGCGCGCAGAATCTGCCGGTAGCTGGGATAGCCCGGCGCGCCAATCCCCACCCTGTCGCCCGTGTCAAAGAGCGCCGTGAAGGCGAGCAGAAAGCCGCCCGATGAGCCCGGTGTGATCACCACCCGCGAGGGATCAAGGTCGACGTTGTACCACTCGCCATAAAGCCGCGCGATCCGGGCGCGCAACGCCGGCAGCCCAAGCGCGACCGTGTATCCCAGCGGAGCTTCGCTCATCGCGGCGGTGAGCGCTTCTGCCGCAGCGCGCGGCGCGCCGGTACCCGGCTGGCCCACTTCCATATGAATAATGCGGCGACCCGTCTCTTCTGCCTGACGCGCGGCCTCCATGACATCCATCACAATAAACGGATCGACCGAAGAACGCCTTGAAACCCGCATCTATTCACTCCTTATTGGGTGCATGATCTTTCATCGCGTATTCCGTCTGGCGTCAATCCCGCTGATTGTGTTGTGGGCAGCGGCAGCACCGCTTCAGGCTCAGGGGCTGCTGCGCGATTCCGATATTGAATATGGTCTGAAACAACTGGCCGCCCCTGTGCTTTCGGCGGCGGGTCTTAACCCGAACCGGGTCAAAATCCTGGTGATCAATTCCAGCTCGCTCAATGCTTTCGTGGTCGGCAATGATGCAATCTTTGTGCATTACGGGCTGATCAACCGCATGAACAACGCACCTATGCTGCAGGGTGTTCTGGCGCACGAGGCCGCCCACATCGCCAACGGACATATCGTGCGGCGTATGGGCAACCTGGCAAGCGCGCGCACCGCTTCAGGGCTGGGACTGGCGCTTGCGGCGGTTGCCGCAGCAACAGGCAACGGCGCCGCCGCAAGTGGTCTGGCAATCGGCACCCAGGCCTCGGCCCAGGCCAGGTTCTTCAAACACACCCGTGCTGAAGAGGCATCCGCCGACCAGTCCGGCATCCGGTTTATGAAATCTGCAGGTATCCGCCCGTCCGGCATGTCAGAAGTGCTGGAAATTTTCCGTGGCCAGGAAATTCTGTCAGAGACCCGTCAGGACCCCTATCTGCGCAGCCATCCGCTGTCACGCGACCGCCTGCGTGCCGTTCAGGGGTTCGTGGCAGCCTATGGCGACGCGGAAGAAGATGATCCGACAGCAGCCTACTGGTTTGAGCGGGTCAAAGGGAAACTGAGCGCATACACGCGGGCGCCGAAATGGACACTGGGCCGGCTGAAAGACACGCCTTATGCCGACGTGCGCCTGCTGCGGGAGGCGGTAGCAGAACATCGCCAGTCCCGCACCAGACAGGCGCTGGCGGCCATCGATAAAGCCATCGCGCAACGACCGAACGATCCGTTTCTGCATGAACAGCGCGGGCAGATCCTGTTTGAAACGCGGAACTTCAAGGCGGCAACCGCAGCCTATGGCCGTGCGGTGAACCTTGCCCCCAATGATGCGCTGATCCTTTCCGGATACGGTCGCGCCCTGCTGGTGCAGGATGACATTCGCGGAGCGAAACGGGCCCTTGAAAAGGCGAGATCAATTGATTTCAGGGACGGGTCCATGCTGCGTGATCTTTCGGTGGCCTATGCGCGCAACGGCGAACAGGGTATGGCCGCCCTGATCACTGCCGAGCGGTACGCCCTGTCCGGGCGGATGAAAGATGCCGGTATCCACGCAAAACGCGCCGTCGGGCTTTTGCCTGTCGGCTCAGGCCCGCGTCAGCGCGCCGAAGATGTACTGAATGCGGCAGAACGTGCCGCGAAACGGAGATAATGATGCTGAGGAAACTTCTTTTGCCAGCCGTGCTGGCTGCAACCACACTTGCCGTGCCTGTCCACGCGCTGGATCTGAGCGAAATGACGGCCGCCGAACGGGAAGCGTTCGGCGAACAGGTGCGCGCTTACCTGATGGAGAACCCTGAGGTTATCATGGAAGCCGTGCGTGCGCTGGAAGCGCGTCAGGCAGAGGCACAGGCCGAAGCGGATGTGGCACTGGTTGCCGATAACGCTGATGCGCTGTTTGACGACGGTTTTTCTTTTGTCGGTGGCAACCCGGACGGAGATATCACTCTGGTGGAGTTCATGGATTACCGCTGTGGCTTCTGCAAACGCGCCTTCGGAGAGGTGGAAAAGCTGCTGGCCTCTGACGGCAATATCCGTTTTGTCGTCAAAGAGTTCCCCATCCTCGGCGAACAGTCAGTCCTTGCCTCGCGGTATGCAATTGCGACCCATATGATCAGTGGTGACGAAGCTTACAAATCACTGCACGACGCGCTGATGTCCTTTAACGGCGACATCACCCTTGCGACACTTCGCCGGATCTCGGAGACCTATGGGATCGACAGCGCCGCGGTCGAGGCAAAGATGGACGACGAGGAAGTCACCGAACGTATCCGCGCGACACGCGCACTGGCACAGCAACTGCAGATCACGGGCACGCCCACGTTTGTGCTGCAGGACGAACTGCTGCGCGGTTACCTGCCCTATGATCAGCTTCAGGATATCGTCGAAGACAAGCGCAGCTGAGCGCGGTTATTCCGCAGCATCCGCATGGGCGGCCGCATCCAGTTCGGCCGCCTTTTTCTCGACTTCTTCTACGATGTGATCGACCATCGAGGCATTGTCCATCTTGTGGCTTTGTTTGCCTGCGAGATAAACCATTCCTGATCCGGCGCCGCCGCCCGTAAAGCCGACATCGGTCATCAGCGCCTCGCCCGGACCGTTCACAACGCAGCCGATGATTGAAAGGCTCATCGGAGTTTTGATGTGCTCCAGTCGCTTTTCGAGCGTTTCCACCGTTTTAATCACGTCAAAGCCCTGACGCGCGCAGCTCGGGCAGCTGATGATGTTGACGCCGCGATGACGCAGGCCCAGGGATTTCAGGATTTCATAGCCGACCTTTACTTCTTCCACCGGATCAGCCGACAGGCTCACGCGGATCGTGTCACCGATGCCCATCCAGAGCAGGTTACCGAGACCAATCGCTGATTTGATGGTGCCGGAAACCAGCCCGCCGGCCTCAGTAATCCCCAGGTGAATGGGTGCATCGGTTGCCTCGGCCAGTTGCTGATAGGCCGCTGCCGCCATAAAGACGTCAGACGCCTTGCAGCTGATCTTGAACTCGTGAAAATCATTGTCCTGCAGGATTTTGATGTGATCCAGACCGCTTTCAACCATCGCGTCCGGACAGGGTTCGCCGTATTTCTCCAGCAGATGCTTTTCCAGGCTCCCGGCATTTACGCCAATACGGATCGAACAATTGTGGTCACGGGCTGCTTTGATCACCTCTTTGACGCGTTTCTCGTCACCGATGTTGCCCGGGTTGATGCGCAGGCAGGCGGCACCGGCTTCAGCCGCCTCAATGCCGCGTTTGTAGTGAAAATGGATGTCGGCGACGATTGGCACGGATACTTCCGGCACGATTTCGTGCAGCGCCTTTGACGAAGCCTCGTCCGGAACAGAAACCCGCACAATGTCTGCGCCCGCCTCTGTCGCGGCATTGATCTGTGCAATCGTTGCTGCGACATCAGTGGTCAGCGTATTGGTCATGGTCTGCACACTGATCGGCGCATCGCCGCCGACCGGGACGTTGCCGACCATGATCTGGCGGGATGTACGGCGGTAGATATTACGCCATGGGCGGACGTGGTTCAGTGACATTCAGAGCCCCCGGGAAACTGTATATGTCAGCCAAAATAGACACCGCAGGCGCGGCCCGCAATGGTCGTCTGTCGATGCCGCTGGTTTATTCTGCCACGGGCAGGACGGGTGACTGAAGTTCCACGACTGTTGTCGCAAGCGCTTCATCTGCAGACAGGTCCGCAACGCTGTAGGCGGCCTTGAGTGTATCAACGTCCAGCGCCAGATTGGATGTCACGACGCCAGTGTCACCGACGGGGCCGTAGTACTCACCGTTGAGCGCAAAATATATCGCGCCGCTCTCGCCAGTTCTCAGGACAGGTGGATTTTCGCTTTTGGGGGCGTCCCAGGTATCACCGGGCTCCATGATCGTCTCAAAGATCACACTTCCGTCCGCTGCCTGAACACGCACCCAGGACGGGCGAACCGCGACCATCCGCAGCGCGGGTCCGGGCTCCTGAGACACCTGAGGCACAGGGAATTCCGCAACGCTTTCTGCAATCGTAGTATCAATTGAAGCGAAGACGCGGTCCGGGGGCGTCTCCGGACGTGGAGGCTCTGCAAAATTGCCGATGGAGCGCGGATCAATCGTAGAGATCGGTGCGTCACGCGCCACCAGGACCGGCACATCCAGTGTCTGCGGGCGATAAAGACGTTCCAGCGCATCGGCACGTGGTTGGTCCATACCGGCAGGAAGGGCCGTTTCGCCGCCCTCTTCGGGTGTTGCGGTCAGCACACCATCCAGTGGATCGAGATCAGACAGAACAACGGGAGTCTGATCGACCGGTGCCACCTGGACGCGCTGCACTTCCTGCAACACCGACCAGCCGCCAAATCCGATGCCGGCAATCAGCGCAAGCAACACAAGCGACGATCCGACGGCGCCCGGTTCGATGCGGGAAATGAAGCTGTCACCTGCCGGCACAAAAGGTGTGCCCGGCTTGCTGAAAATGTCGCCGTCGTAAACACGAGACGCCTTTTCGGCGCGCGGTGTCTTGCGGACAACCGAAGCGGCAGCGGACATGCCGTGCGCAACAGAGAAGCCGCTTTCTTCGCAGAAAGTATCAAACGCTTCGTCCGGGTTCATACCCAGATAGCGTGCATAGCTGCGGACGTAGCCGGCGATAAATCCCGGCGTGTCGAAGGCGTCCGGATCGCAGTCTTCGATTGCGGCAATATAGGCCGCCTTGATACGGAGTTCCCGTTGTACGTCGAGGAGGGATTTGCCCATCGTTGCGCGTTCGCCGCGCATGGTGTCGCCAAGGCGCAGCTCAAAGTCATCAAACGCTTTGCGTTCGACCACTTCCTCAACACTCTTTGAGTGCTTACGCCCGATCATACGACTGCCCCGTCTTCCCCATATCTGCCTGACGCCTGCGCCGGATTAAGAATCGTCCCCACGATTCGTACCCGGCTTGTTGTTTAGGTCAGGTTAACACAAGCCAAATCCAATTACATCAGGTGCTTGCTTACCCGGCACGTTCGGCACGATTTAGCGCACAATGTGACCAAAGTCCGTCCATTGCACGCACGAGCGCGTCCATTTCCGGGGCCCCATGTACAGGAGACGGCGTAAAACGCAACCGTTCTGTGCCCCGCGGCACTGTCGGGAAGTTGATTGGCTGCACATAGATACCGTGATCATCCAGCAGCATGTCACTGAGCATCTTTGTATGCACAGGATCGCCGACCATCACCGGCACGATATGGCTTCCGTGGTCGATAATCGGCAGGCCCAGCCCCTTGAGTCGCATCTTAAGAATCCGCGCCTGCAACTGGTGCGCCTCGCGCAGTTCCGGCGCTCTTTTCAGGTAGGCAACGGATGCTGCAGCTCCGGCGGCAACGGCCGGCGGGAGGGAGGTGGTAAAGATGAAGCCTGGCGCGTAAGATCTTATCGCATCACACATTTTCGCGGACGCGGCGATATACCCGCCCATAACGCCATATGCCTTGGCGAGGGTGCCGTTGATGATATCGAGGCGGTGCATCAGGCGGTCGCGCTCGGCCACACCGGCGCCGCGCGGGCCATACATACCGACGGCATGCACTTCGTCGATATAGGTCAGCGCCCCGAATTCATCCGCCAGATCACAAATCTCTTCGATCGGGCCAAAATCGCCATCCATTGAATAGATGGACTCAAACGCAATAATCTTGGGCGCCGCAGGATCATCGGCGGCCAGAAGCTCGCGCAGATGCGCGACATCGTTGTGGCGGAAGATTCGTTTCGCGCCACCATTTCGCCGCACTCCTTCGATCATCGAGGCGTGATTCAGCGCATCCGAATAAATGATGAGTCCCGGAAAAAGCCGGGGCAGCGTCGAGAGGGTCGCATCATTCGCGATATAGGCAGAGGTAAACAGCAGCGCTGATTCTTTGCCGTGCAGATCCGCCAGCTCAGCCTCAAGACGCTTGTGATAAACGGTTGTCCCCGAAATGTTGCGCGTGCCACCCGACCCGGCGCCCGTCGCATCCAGTGCTTCGTGCATTGCTTCGAGCACCACCGGGTGCTGGCCCATACCCAGATAGTCGTTTCCACACCACACAGTGATGTTCTGCTGAGTGCCGTCGGGGCGGGTCCGGACCGCATGCGGAAACTGGCCGTTTGCACGCTCGATGTCGATGAAAGTCCGGTAGCGGCCTTCTTCATGCAGGCGGTCAATCGCCTGATCCAGTTGGTCGTTGTAATCCACCCGGCGGGCCTCCTCAGATCGGGGTGAGCGCGCCGCCCCTTTTGGTATCTTTAGAACAATTATAGATCGCGCGTCAGATGATCAATATCTCTAGGGCGCACAGCATGTCGCAGCCTTGATCTGGATCAAGCGCACGGACAGCAAAATCCGGCTCACACGCGCTGGACACGCCCGCACAGGCTGATACGGTCCGGGCGAACAGATCAAGGAGTGCCCCGATGTCACTGGACGCCGTTCTTTCCCGCATCGATACTGACATGCCTGAGGCGCTGGAGCGGTTGCGTACGCTGCTGCGGATACCGTCAATCTCGACAGATCCGGCTTTTGCCGCGGATTGCGACACCGCGGCGGACTGGCTGGTCGCCGAACTTGAAGGACTGGGTATCCGTGCGGAAAAACGCCCCACACCGGGCCACCCGATGGTCGTTGGTCACGCGGACGGCCCCGGACCGCATCTGCTGTTTTACGGGCATTACGACGTACAACCTGTTGATCCGCTTGAACTTTGGGACAATGACCCCTTTGATCCCAAAGTGGAGGACACACCGAAGGGCAAGGTCATCAGGGGGCGCGGATCGTCCGATGACAAGGGGCAGCTGATGACCTTCATCGAGGCCTGCCGGGCCTGGATCGCCGAAGAAGGGACCCTGCCCTGCAAAATCACCTTTTTCTTTGAGGGCGAGGAAGAAAGCGGCTCTCCGTCACTGGTGCCATTCATGGAAGAAAACGCTGATGAACTGAAATCCGATCTGGCGCTGATCTGCGACACCGGCCTTTTTGAAAGCCGGACGCCGGCAATTGTCACCATGCTGCGCGGCCTGCTGGGCGAGGAGATCACAATTACGGGACCGGATCTGGATCTCCACTCCGGGATGTACGGCGGCGTGGCGATGAACCCGGTGCGTGTGCTCTCAAAGATCATCGCGTCCCTGCATGACGATACCGGCCGGATCACCGTGCCCGGTTTTTACGACGGCGTGCCCGAACTGTCTGACGAGATGGAGGCGCAATGGCAGGGACTGGCCTTTGATCACGCCGCCTTTCTGGGCGATGTCGGCCTGTCGGAACCTGCCGGCGAACAGGACCGCACCCCGCTTGAGATGATCTGGTCGCGCCCCACCTGCGAGGTCAACGGTATCTGGGGGGGATACACCGGGGACGGGTTCAAAACGGTACTGCCCTCAGAAGCCCATGCCAAAATCAGTTTCCGCCTCGTCGGAAACCAGGATCCCCTGGCAATCCGCGACAGTTTCCGTCAGATGGTGCGCGACATGCTTCCGCCGGACTGCAAGGTCAGCTTTGGCGGCCACGGCGCGAGCGGCGCGTCCCACACCGAAACCAGCGATCCGGCTTTTGAGGCCGCGCGGCAGGCTCTGACAGACGAGTGGCAGGTCCCCGCAGCCTATGTGGGCTGCGGCGGATCAATCCCGATTGCCGGATATTTCCAGGACATCCTCGGCACGACACCGATGCTGATCGGCTTTGGCAAGGACGACGATGCCCTGCACTCTCCGAATGAAAAGTATGATCTTGAAAGTTTCCACAAGGGGACCCGGAGCTGGGCCCGTATCCTCGCCGCGCTGAGCTGAACCGGTGATCCCGGGCTTTGCCACACACACGGTCGACTGTGCCGGTCTGCCGGTGCATGTCGCGACAGGCGGGTCCGGTCCGGCGGTGCTTTTGCTGCACGGGTTTCCACAGACCCACGCCATGTGGCACAGCGTGGGGCCGGCCCTTGCCGAACATTTCACCGTCTTTGCACCTGACCTGCGCGGGTATGGTGCCACCGGCAAGCCCGAGGGTACGGCGCCCTATTCCTTCCGCCACATGGCCGCCGATCAGAAAGCACTGCTGAGGCATTTTGGCATTGAACACTGCCATGTGATCGGCCACGACCGTGGCGGACGGGTCGCACACCGCCTCGCCCTTGATGCGCCGGACGTTGTCAGCACGCTGACTGTCATGGACATCGTCCCCACACATCTGTTGCTGGATGAGCTGACCCGCCAGGTGGCCACCGCCTATTACCACTGGTTCTTTCTGGCGCAGCCCGCACCTTTCCCCGAAACCATGATCGGTCATGATCCGGATGCATATTTCGAAAGCTGCCTGTTGGGATGGGGTGCGGCCGAAATCTCTGATTTCGACCCCGGTGCGCTGGATGCTTACCGGAAGGCATGGCGGAACCCGGATGCCATCCGGGGCATGTGCGCAGACTACCGCGCCGCACTGAACACGGATTTTGACCTTGATGCGGCTGATCTGCACCGGCAGGTCGACTGCCCTGCCCTCGTGCTCTACGGCGCAGACGGTGCCATGGCCGGCGTGTATGACATTCCCGGGACGTGGTCGGACCGGTTGACCAATATGGTCTATAGTGCCATTCCGGGCGGACACTTTTTTGTCGACCAGCATCCCCGGGAAACGGCACAGGCGCTTCTGGATTTCCTGACAAAACACCGCTGAACCGGGCAAGAGCGGGTTTTTCACCTCACAGGACTGCTTCATGCTAGACTTCCCTTACGTAAATCATAAAAAACGAAGGGACAGACGATGTTTGCACGCGTAACGCACTACAAAATGAAGGCGGCCTCCGTGGCGCCGGCCACAGCTCTGCTGGAACAGATGAAGCCGCAGATCATGGCATTGCCGGGCCTCATCCGGTTTATAAATACGATGAATTCTGACGGCAGCGGCTGCGTGATTTCAATCGTTGAAAGCAGAGAGGCATCTGACGCGAATGCCGAAAACGTGGCCAAACTCTGGAGTGCATTTGCCGATCATCTGGAAAGCGCCCCCTCGGCTGAGGGTTTTGAGGTGATCGCCGACTGGGCGGACTGAATGGCAGGAAAACCCGAACCTGAAAAAGCAAAAGGCCTCCGTTTCCGGGGGCCTTTTTGGCAGCGGTGGCGCGGTTGACGGGGCTCGAACCCGCGACCCCCGGCGTGACAGGCCGGTACTCTAACCAACTGAGCTACAACCGCCCACTGCACGCTTCCTGCGAAGCGTTCCGTTCTACTATTGCGCCCTCCCGGTCGCGTCAAGCAGGCATTGGCAAGAATTTTTATTTTTCATGCCTGCAGCGGAATTTTTCGGAATCCTCAGTCCGGCAGCGGAATAAATTCCGCATCATCACCCGGCGGCAACCGGAACCGTCCATGCGCCCAGTCTCCTGCACGCCACGCCTCTTTGGCCGCATCGATGCGCTCGCGCGAGGAGGCAACAAAGTTCCACCAGATATGACGGGAACCGTTCAGCGTCGCTCCACCCAGCAACATCAGCCGCGCGCCGCCTGCCCCGGCCTTCAGCGAAATTCTGTCGCCCGGGCGGAAAACCATCATCTGCCCGGCGTCGAAGGTTTCACCGGCAACCGTTACAGAACCGGTCACCACATAGACACCCCGGTCCTCGTGCTCATCCGGCAGCGGTATCTGCGCGTCCGGCTGCAGCACGGCATCCGCATAAAAAATCTCAGAGAAGGTTTTGACAGGTGCCTTCTCGCCCCAGGCATTTCCCAGGATCAGGCGTACTTCCTTGCCCTCGCCTGTCATGAACGGCAGCGTATCTTTTGGCGCGTGTTCGAACGCGGCCGGATTGTCCTCTGCCTCTTCCGGCAGCGCGACCCAGGTCTGAATACCAAACAGACTGTGCGGTTTTTTCCGAACATCACCATCCGTGCGCTCTGAGTGGGTGATCCCGTGGCCGGCCACCATCCAGTTTACCGCGCCCGGTTCGATCCACTGATCAGTGCCGAGACTGTCGCGGTGATGGATGGTGCCCCTGTAAAGATAGGTGACCGTTGCGAGCCCGATGTGCGGGTGTGGCCGCACATCAATGCCCTTGCCCGTCAGAAACTCGGCAGGACCCATCTGATCAAAGAAAATGAACGGGCCGACCATCTGCCTTTTCGGCGCAGGCAGGGCGCGCCGGACCTCAAATCCGCCGAGATCACGTGCGCGCGGGACGATGATCGTGTCGATTGCGTCCACCGCATCACCGATCGGGCAGTCGGGATCAAGTACCGGGTTCCAGCTCATAGCCACCTCCTCAACAGGGTCACTGCTGAGAATAACGCGCTTCCGGCACACTTCAATTACTGCTTTGGTTACATTTTGCGCAGGGTCTGTGCGGCCTTGTCAAACGCGGCCTTGTCCGAGATGCGCCTGGAAGCCAGATCCAATCGCGCAGCCATGTGGATAATTTCGGAAACTTCATCCGCACTCTGGTCAAGCGCCATTTCAAACGCCGCGTATTCGAGGTAGCAGGAGGCGAGAAGCATGGCGACCTGGACACGTTCGGGTTTCGGCAATTCGTCAAGCGCGCCCAGCGACGCCTGAAGGTCCACAACCTTTGATGGAATTGTCGCCGTCGGCTCCGTCATATCGCGTCAGCCTTCACTGTATACACCCATGCGCTGAGGACGCTGCGTTGTCCTGCGAAGAGGTCTGCTGCCCTGGCACCACGAGATATTCAGTTATCACAAACAGATCTGAGGGGGTTTTTCTCCAACGCTTTCAGAGTTCACTCAACGGTTGCGAAACCGAACATCTTCGAGCCAAAATTCGCGCACATTGTAACAATTGTCAACCTGAGAGAGATTGCGGGGTTATAAAACTATCGTAAAAGTAGCATAAATGCGACTCATCTGTTCAATGGAAACAGCTGTACCACTTCAGATTCGGGGGGACTCCCGGGTGCTGACTGGCCACGTCCGCTGAGACGCGCTGACAGGTTGACCATTTCACCGACGGTGTCGCTGTTGACGTGTCCGGCCAGTTCAAACGCACCATACTCCACCAGCCTCGCAGCCATCAGCAGCGCGCGCTCGCCCCGCTCGTGTGCCGGCAGGCCGTTGAGTTTGTTCAGGAAATTTTGCAGATCCGCTTCATTGTCCAAAGCCTTCTGTCTGTCAGGATTTTCCATCCCTGAATTGTCGCAAAACAAAGCGCGCCCCTTTCACCACCAGACTGCATTGATGCAGAAACGATCTGTCAGACCTGAACTGATCCGACATCCGGTCACCACCCCGACCGGCCTTCAAACAGGATACCCAGAAATACTGAGTCGCAACAGAGAGATAATGGTGGGTCGTGAGAGGCTCGAACTCCCGACATCTTCGGTGTAAACGAAGCGCTCTACCAACTGAGCTAACGACCCGACAACCGCGGTTTAGCCAAACTGCGCAGGGTCTTCAAGCCCCTAATGTGAGGCGATGCTGCACGCCGTTCACGAGGTAGTAAACGACCCCCTGCCCACCGGGCAGCGCACCGATTTCCGACACGTCCATGCCAAGCACGATAAGCCGCAGCATCCGGGACGTCATGCCGTGTGTTACCAGAACCGAAGGCGCGGAAAGTGTCTCCAGAAAAGACACGCAACGCTCCCGCAGCCCTGCGAACCCTTCGCCACCCGGGGCGCTGTCGTACAGGTGCAGTGCGCTTTCCTCGCTCTCTGCCGCCGCTTCACCGTTTGGCAGTTCAGACCGCCTGCGCCCTTCGTATTCCCCTACAGTAATTTCCGCGAGGCGCGGATCAGTATCAATCCGCATGGCAAGCCCCTCAAGTGCGATAGCGGCTGTCTGGAACGCGCGGCCCTGAGGGCTCGACAGAAAATGAAATCCCGACAGGTCACGGTCCCGGAGAATTCTGCCCTGATCGGCGGCCTGAGACCGGCCAAGTTCCGTCAGAGGCGAATCCAGGCGCCCCTGCACACGGTGTTCTGCATTCCAGCAGGTCTGACCGTGGCGCAGAATGTAGAGAGGCGGATATACAAGCATAGAGGTTCCGGCAGGCGTTGTGTGGTTCCCGGTTACGCCCGTACGCGTCCGGCTTCAAGCGCCGGATTGACGCCCATGGGATTGCCGTCAGCAAAAACGCGTTTCAGGCCTGGAAAGTGGTGGGTGATAAGAGATTTGAACTCCTGACATCTTCGATGTGAACGAAGCGCTCTACCACTGAGCTAATCACCCTTGGGGCGCGAAATATCGAACCGGGACGGCAATCGCAAGCGGTTTAAGGATGTCGTGACCGGGCTGTCCGCCCTTTGTCTGAGCCCGGCAGAGCGGCGCCAGAACGAAAAAAGGCGCGGCACAGTAAAGTGCCGCGCCCCTGAATTTTCAGGTCGGTTTCACAGGGTCAGTGCGCCGTTGCTGCGTCACCGCCATCCGTTTTGCTGGCAATAGCCGCAGCTGCCGCCTCTTCAGCATCCTGATCCCATTCGATGGCCTCCGGTTTGCTGACAAGCGCATGTTCCAGAACCTCGGACACGTGGCTGACAGGGATAATTTCGAGCCCCTCTTTTACATTGTCCGGAATGTCTGGCAGGTCCTTCGCATTCTCCTGGGGAATAAGAACCGTGGTGATCCCGCCCCTGAGAGCCGCAAGGAGTTTTTCCTTGAGACCACCAATGGGCATTGCGTTCCCGCGCAGGCTGACTTCGCCGGTCATGGCAATGTCTTTGCGTACCGGAATTTTGGTCAGCACAGAAACAATAGAGGTCACCATGGCAAGGCCCGCGCTCGGCCCGTCCTTGGGTGTTGCCCCGTCCGGTACGTGAACGTGAATGTCGATCTTGTCGAACTGCGGTGGCTTAACCCCGATCTGCGGGCTGATTGACCGCACATAAGAGGACGCCGCATCAATCGATTCCTTCATCACATCGCCCAGCTTGCCGGTGGTCTTCATCCGGCCTTTGCCCGGCAAACGCAGTGCTTCGATGCTCAGAAGCTCACCGCCCACGGATGTATAGGCCAGCCCGGTAACGACACCGATCTGATCCTCTTTCTCTGCCAGGCCGTAACGGTACTTTTTGACGCCGAGAAAATCGTCGATGTTCTCTGCTGTCACCGCAACGCTGTCTGCTTCCTTCCGGATGATCTTGGTCAGCGACTTACGCGCCACCTTGGCGATTTCACGTTCAAGGTTCCGCACACCCGCTTCACGCGTGTAGGTCCGGATCATCTCAGTCAGTGCACTCTCGTCAATGCTGAACTCCTTGCCCTTCAGACCGTGATTTTTGATCTGTTTGGGCACCAGGTGCTGCAGAGCGATCTCGCGTTTTTCGTCCTCGGTGTAGCCGGCCAGCGGAATGATCTCCATCCGGTCGAGCAATGGTCCGGGCATATTGTAGCTGTTGGACGTGGTAAGGAACATCACGTTGCTGAGGTCATACTCGACCTCAAGGTAGTGATCCACAAAAGTGGAGTTCTGTTCAGGATCAAGCACTTCCAGCATTGCCGAAGCGGGATCACCGCGGAAATCCTGACCCATCTTGTCGATCTCGTCGAGCAGGATAAGCGGATTGGTCGTCTTGGCCTTTTTCAGCGCCTGGATGATCTTGCCTGGCATAGAGCCGATATACGTCCGGCGGTGGCCACGGATCTCGGATTCGTCCCGCACGCCGCCAAGGCTGATGCGGATGAACTCGCGCCCGGTCGCACGCGCAACGGATTTGCCCAGCGACGTTTTACCAACACCGGGAGGTCCCACGAGGCACATGATCGGGCCCTTAAGTCTGGTCGAGCGCTGCTGTACCGCGAGATACTCAACGATCCGCTCCTTGACCTTTTCAAGACCATAGTGATCGTCGTCCAGCACCTGCTGGGCGCGGCCAAGGTCCTTTTTCACGCGGGATTTCTTGCCCCACGGGATCGACAGCATCCAGTCGAGGTAATTGCGCACGACTGTTGCCTCGGCAGACATCGGGCTCATGTTGCGCAGTTTTTTCACTTCGGCATCGGCCTTTTCACGGGCCTCTTTGCTGAGCTTCGTCTCGGCGATACGCGCTTCAAGCTCGGCAACCTCGTTCTTGCCGTCCTCGCCATCACCCAGCTCCTGCTGGATCGCCTTCATCTGTTCGTTCAGATAGTATTCGCGCTGTGTGCGCTCCATCTGTGTTTTGACGCGCGTCTTAATCTTTTTTTCGACCTGCAGCACGGACATTTCGCCCTGCATGAGGCCGTAAACCTTTTCAAGGCGCTCGGAGATGCTGAGCGTCTCCAGCAGATCCTGCTTCTGGTCCACCTCAATGCCCAGATGACCGGCCACAAGGTCAGCCAGACGCGCGGGTTCGCCGGATTCGCCGACAGCCGCCAGCGCCTCTTCGGGGACGTTCTTTTTCACCTTGGCATAGCGCTCGAACTCGTCAGCAACCGTGCGCAGCAGCGCCTCGGTCGTCGCGACGTCGCCCGGCATTTCGGTCAGATATTCTGCCCGCGCCTCGAAAAAGTTATCGTTTTCAATGTATTCTGTGATGCGCACGCGCGCCTGCCCCTCAACCAGCACCTTGACGGTGCCATCGGGAAGTTTCAGCAGCTGCAGCACATTGGCCAGGACACCTGCCTTGTAGATGCCGTCACTGTCCGGATCATCCACGCCAGGGTCGATCTGGCTGGACAGAAGTATCTGTTTGTCGTCTGCCATGACCTCCTCAAGGGCACGGACAGATTTCTCCCGACCAACAAACAGCGGCACAATCATGTGGGGGAAAACCACGATGTCGCGCAGCGGCAGTACAGGGTAGGAAGCGTTAAGAGGCTCTTGCATGCTCTTTCCTTGTTTTTGGCAAGATGACACTGGTCCCGCGGATGCAGCAACGCCCGGTCATCTCCGGTTTAACTGATTACAGGTGGGGCAGTCCCCGCATGAAATCAACCTTCACTCTTTCTGGCCGGACAAGAATGAACAGCAAACGGGCGGAGTACAAGCCGCCAATTGGCTGTCAGTGGTTCATCCGCTGTCCTGCATGTCAGTGTGCCTCGAGGGTCATCAAATTGTTGCGACATCGCGCATTCTGCTGGAACGCCCGTCTCAGGACGGTAACCTGCCACTTCCCGAAGCAGGACCTGATCCAGTCGCCGCGCCTGCACAGAACGCTAAGCCCTCTGAGGTTAACCGCCGGTTAACTCCTGACACCGGCCGGCTCAGACCGGTTCTATGTCGCCCTGCGCGCGTCCTGCATGAAACGCCGCCTGCCATGCTTCAAAAGTCCCGGCACTGATGGCGTCACGCATTCCGGCCATCAGATTCTGATAATAATGCAGATTGTGCCAGGTCAGCAGCATCGAGGAAATAATTTCCTGGCTGCGAAACACGTGATGCAGATAGGCTCGGCTGTACTGCCTGCAGGCCGGACAGGTGCAATCCTCGTCCAGCGGGCGCGGATCGTCCTGGTGCCGCGCATTCTTGATGTTCAGCACTCCGCGGCGCGTGAACACCTGACCCGTGCGCCCGGAACGGCTGGGCAGCACGCAGTCCATCATGTCGATGCCGCGCGCAACCGCGCCGACGATGTCATCGGGTTTTCCGACACCCATTAGGTAGCGAGGTTTGTCGGCCGGCAACTGGTCCGGGGCGAAATCGAGGCAACCAAACATGGCCTCCTGCCCCTCTCCCACGGCAAGCCCGCCAACTGCATAGCCGTCAAAACCGATGTCACGCAGTGCCTCAGCACTTTCGGCGCGCAGGTCCTCTTCGAGCCCCCCCTGCTGAATACCGAACAACGCATGCCCCGGACGGTCGCCAAACGCCTCTTTCGATCGTGCTGCCCACCGCATCGACAGCTGCATGCTCTCTGCGATCCTCGCCTTGTCCGCGGGCAGTGCCGGGCATTCGTCGAAACACATCACGATGTCAGAGCCAAGCAGGCGCTGGATTTCCATCGAACGTTCCGGCGTGATCTCGTGCTTTGAGCCGTCGATATGGCTTTTGAAGGTAACGCCCCGCTCGGTCAGTTTGCGCAATGAAGCGAGGCTCATCACCTGAAACCCACCCGAATCCGTCAGAATGGGCCGGTCCCAGTTCATAAACCTGTGCAACCCGCCCAGACGGTCGATCCGCTCTGCCGTCGGGCGCAGCATCAGGTGATAGGTATTGCCCAGCAGGACATCCGCGCCGGTTGCACGCACAGAACCCGGCAGCATCGCCTTGACGGTCGCAGCAGTCCCCACCGGCATGAACGCAGGGGTCCTGATGTCACCGCGCGGCGTGCTGATCACCCCGGTACGGGCCTTTCCGTCCACGGCATGCCGCGTGAAACTGAAACCGCTCATGATCGCCTCTCCTGTCACTGTCCCCGCCCGGTATCCAAACAGGCACCAAAGTGCAATCGCTGTGCGCCGGGTGCGGTTTTTCCCCGGTCCGGATTACTTGCATTCTGCAACACAAACGGCCACATCCCTAGCGGGACAGTAAAAAGGACGTATCCATGGATATCGAAACGGTCATTATCGAACTTCTGTCAGGAAATATTGTGTTCCTGCTGCTGGCGGCATTGCTGATTGCGCTGGTCGTCAAAGGTGTAAAGATCGTCCCGCAGTCCGAAAAATATGTCATCGAACGGTTCGGCCGCCTCCGGGCTGTTCTTGGACCCGGTATCAACCTGATAGTGCCGTTTATTGACCGTGTCGCGCACGAGATTTCGATCCTTGAGCGTCAGCTGCCCAATGCAAGCCAGGACGCAATTACCAAAGACAACGTGCTGGTTCAGGTGGAAACGTCTGTATTTTACCGCATCACTGAACCGGAACGCACGGTATACCGGATCCGCGATGTCGATGCCGCGATTGCCACGACAGTGGCCGGCATTGTGCGTGCCGAGATCGGCAAGATGGATCTGGATGATGTGCAGGCGAACCGTGCCCATCTCATCACCACCATAAAATCACTGGTCGAAGACGCCGTGGACGACTGGGGAATCGAAGTGACCCGGGCAGAAATCCTGGACGTAAATCTTGATCAGGCCACCCGCGATGCAATGCTCCAGCAGCTGAATGCGGAACGTGCGCGCCGCGCCCAGGTCACCGAGGCCGAGGGCTCGAAACGCGCGGTAGAACTTTCCGCTGACGCGGAGCTTTATGCCTCGGAACAGACGGCCAAGGCCCGCCGCATTCTCGCTGACGCAGAAGCCTATGCAACCCAGGTGGTCGCCACGGCGATCAATGAAAACGGCATCGAAGCGGCGCAGTACCAGATTGCGCTGAAACAGGTCGAAGCTCTGAATGCGCTTGGTGCCGGCGACGGCAAACAGACGATTGTTCTGCCCGCCCAGGCGCTCGAAGCCTTTGGCGACGCCTTCCGCCTGCTCAAAGGCAAAGGCGCATGATCAGCGCGTTTCTGGGCATCTGGTGGCTGTGGATCGCCGTTGCGATCGTTCTGGCCATCATCGAGGTCTTTGCGCCGGGATTTATCTTTCTGGGCTTTGCTATCGGCGCGCTCATCACCGCAGGTTTTGTCGGCTTCGGGTTTATCCCTTCGGCGGCAATGCTGATGGCGGTCTTCGCGGGTGTCTCGCTGCTGGCCTGGATCGGGTTGCGCCTTGCTTTTCGCAGCCAGTCCAGCGGTGCAAAGGTCATTACGCGCGATATCAACGAAGACTGATCCGCCACTCTGGCCGGGACCGGGTCCCGCCAGCAGAATGCGGACGGACACGGATGGTCTCAGCGGGAATGCGGGCTATTCTTTCGTACACCATCCCGCACTACAGGACACCCGCCCCGATGAACGCCCCGCCGGACAACCGGCTTTCACTCAAAGCCGCAACATCAGATGCGCACGCCTCGGCCGAAGCCGTCTGGTTTGACGCAGGCGCATTCAGCTCCCCCGACAGATACCGTTTATGGCTGGGTCAGATGCTGGCCGTGCACAGTGATATGGGGTTGCGTGCTGCAGGAACCGTGATGTCCGGGGCGTACCTTGCACCCGAAGAGGCACGCTGTGCCGCACTGGCCCGTGATCTGGGAACCTCCCCGCCTCCGGCGCCGGACCAGCCGGCCTCAGAGAGCTGGAGCTGGGGTGTTCTTTATGCTCTGAACGGCTCCGCCCTTGGCGCGTCCGTCATTCACCGCACCATCAGCCGCGAAAACAGCTGGCCGCTGGAATACCTTACTGTCATGCGCGATTTTGCAACAACGGGTGGGGTAAAGCAGTTTTTCGACCGCCTGAATGCCGTGGATCTGTCTGAAAACGAAGCGCGCCGGGGCGCCGACGCAGTCTTTGCGCGACTGGGCGAATACCACGCGCCAACCGGTTCAGACTGACACAGACCCCATCCGGTTGAGGTCTCGGGCCGCGCCTGTTAGGCCAGAGACCAACCCGGGAAACAGGAGGAAAACAGCATGGATAAGCTGACATTCGGATGGGAAGAGTGGATTTCTCTGCCCGACCTTGGCCTGCCTGCGATCAAGGCAAAGATCGACACCGGCGCGCGCACATCGGCACTGCATGCACATGACATCGAAGTGTTCGGGCCCGCAAAAACCCCGAAGGTCCGGTTTAACGTACACCCGGTTGCAGGCCGCAATGACGTGTCAATTACCTGCTCGGCCCCGCTGGTCGACCGCCGTGAAGTGACCTCGTCCAATGGCGAGACCGAACAGCGCTTTGTCATTGCTTCGACAATCAGTGTCGCAGGCCAGACCTGGCCGATCGAGATCACTCTGACAAACCGGCAGCAGATGTCGTCGCGTATGCTTCTGGGGCGCCAGGCGCTGGGAGATCACATCTCGATCACGCCCACCGAAAAACACCTGCAACCCGAACTCAGTTACGACGATTACCACACCGCAGCCGTGAAACGCGGCGCACCCAAACGCGCACTGCGCATTGCCGTGCTCAGCCGTGAGGACAATTATTCCACGCGCCGTCTGGTCGAAGTCGGTGAAGCCCGCGGCCATACGGTCGAGGTGATCGATACAACCCGCTGTTATATGGCGATCAACACCATGGCCCCAGAGGTGCATTATGACGGCAAGCGCCTGCCAAGATATGACGCGGTTATCCCGCGGATCGGGGCCTCTATTACTCCCTACGGCACCGCCGTCATCCGCCAGTTCGAAGCCATCGGCACCTATTGCGTGAACGGCAGCGCCGGCATCACCGCCAGCCGGGACAAACTGCATGCGCATCAGGTGCTGGCCACGAAAAAGATCGGCATGCCCTCGACGGCCTTTGCGGCCTCGCCCAAGGACACCTCGAACCTGATGGGGCTTGTGGGCACCGCGCCGCTGATCGTGAAACTGCTGGAATCTACCCAGGGTAAAGGCGTCGTGCTGGCGGAAACCAAGAAGGCGGCTGAATCGGTGATTGATGCGTTCCGCGGCCTCAAGGCGAACTTTCTGGTTCAGGACTTTGTCAAAGAGGCCGCCGGCGAGGACATCCGCTGTCTGGTGGTGGCCGGCAAGGTCGTGGCGGCAATGAAACGCACGGGTGCAGAAGGCGATTTCCGGTCAAATCTGCACCGCGGCGGATCGGCGAAAGTGGTGCGCATCACCCGCGAGGAACGCGACACCGCGGTCCGCGCAGCGCGGGCCTTTGGTCTGGGCAAGGCGGGTGTTGATCTGCTGCGCTCCTCGAGCGGACCAAAAGTGCTGGAAGTGAATTCGTCACCCGGCTTTGAGGGCATCGAAAAGGCCACCGGCAAGGACATCGTGGGCAAGCTCTATGACGAGATCGAGCTGCAGGTCAAACCGCGCCCTGCCCGTAAACGTAAAAGCTGAACCGCCAGACATGCCAGCGCAGAACCGCTAAAACGCAGCAGCCAGCTCTTCATGCAGGGTCGCGGTGAGCAGCACGGCAATCCGGGCGCGCAGTTGCGCGCGCCGGACACGCAGCTGGCTGATCTCCAGATCGTTCCGCGCAACCGCACCTGATTCCGCCTTCGCAAGCTCTTCGCAGACATGCCTGAACGCGCTGCAGAGTTTCTGGTATTCTCCGTTTTCTCTCTGGAGAGAGGCAACACGTCCAAGTCGCGTATCCTCTGCGTCATAAAGATCTTCAGCGCTCAACGGCTCCTCCTTTTATCCGTCGGTTTCCCGGGTGCAGCGAACTTGCCAGAATATGATCGGCGGCATGCACAACCGTGTCCGCTCCACCGACAATGTCCGGATCCGGCGCGCATGCCACTTCGGGGTTCTTGTCCGGGTAGTCCAGCTGCGAGAGAAAATGCCGCATACAGTTGATCCGGGCCCGTTTTTTGTCGTCCGAACGGATCACTGTCCAGGGGGCATCCGCCGTGTGCGTGTAAAAGAACATCGCCTCCTTGGCCTCGGTATAGTCATCCCAGCGGTCCAGGCTGGCGCGGTCAATGGGGGACAGCTTCCACATCTTCAGCGGATCGGTTTCCCGCGACCGGAACCGTGCGCGCTGCTCATCCCGCGTGACCGAAAACCAGTATTTGAACAGGCGCACACCGGACCGCACGAGCATCCGCTCGAACTCCGGGGTCTGGCGCATGAATTCCAGGTATTCTTCGGGCCTGCAGAACTCCATCACCCGCTCGACACCCGCCCGGTTATACCAGGACCGGTCATAGAGCACCATTTCTCCAGCCGTTGGCAGATGCTTGATGTACCTTTGGAAAAACCACTGGCCACGCTCTTCGTCGGTAGGTTTGTTCAGCGCAACCACACGCGCCGCCCGGGGGTTGAGGTGTTCTGTAAACCGTTTGATCGTGCCACCCTTGCCGGCCGCGTCCCGCCCTTCGAACAGCATGACGTGTTTCTGACCGGTTTCCTGCACCCAGTGCTGCACTTTCAGCAGCTCGACCTGCAGGCCGGCCTTGGCGGATTCGTATTCCCTGCGGCTCAGACGGCGCCGCCCCGGCGCCTTTGCCGGCGCTGTGTCTGCACTTTCTGGTGCATCGGGCGCTGTTGCAGCACGCGCAGCGGGTTTTCGGGTATTGCCCTTTAAAGCTTCAGCCATCTGATACTCCCATTCTGCCAGCCCCATTTAAACACCGGCACCGGCGGCATTCCTTGATCCTGGTCAAATCCGAATGCACAGCCGGTTTCCGGTGACCGGGGCTGTCAGCCAGCCAGTTTTTCCTGCAGAACCTGCAGGTCGGTCTGAATCTTCTGGCTGTGAGGGACTTCTGAGCGAACTGTTTCGGCGAGCAGTTCAAGCTGAGCGTCAAAGGCCGGGAGGTTGTTGTCCTGAGCGAATTCCCGCAGTTCGTCGATTACTTCGATGATCCACTGGAAGTTTTCCGGTGTCGTTTCGGCAGTCACGTAGTTCTCGTTGTGATTGTATTTCCTCTGACATCCTTTTCGGAAAACTTGGTTAACAGAATCCTAACAAAACCGCGTAACTGTAATTTACGTTAAGTAACGTCGTCACACCGTGCCCGAAAACGGGCCCCGGACGTCAGTCCTCTGAGCCAGAAGCAGCGCCGGCCGCCCTGCTCTGCCGTCTGGCGCGTTAATCCTTTTGCCTGCACCTCTTTACCGCCTGGACCGCAATCCTTATATAAATGCTAAGGATCATTGAGAGGCACCTATGACGAACGCATCTGAACCGCTCGAAGGCGCGCCGCTGATTGCGCCCTCCAGTACGGATCATCCGCTATATGAACAGATCGTGGATGCCTGCCGCACCGTTTATGATCCGGAGATTCCGGTGAATATTTACGAGCTCGGGCTGATCTACACGATTGATATCAGCAGCGAGAACGCCGTTCAGATCAAGATGTCTCTCACGGCTCCCGGCTGTCCCGTCGCCGGTGAAATGCCGGGCTGGATCGCCGATGCGGTGGAACCGATCCCCGGCGTCAGACAGGTGGATGTGGAACTGGTGTGGGAGCCGCCATGGGGCATGGATATGATGTCAGATGAGGCGCGGCTCGAACTGGGCTTTATGTGACTGGTTCCGGGGATCATCCGGGCACGTCATGCGCATAACGCGCGGATCAGCACTTTCTGCCAACCGGGGTTCCCGTGCCCTGTCCTGCATTGCCGCAACCGTGCTCGTTGGTTCGGGCACACCGGCTTTCCCCGATGACATTGCGGTAACATACGGCCCCCGGCCTGCACATCTGATTGATCTGCTGCCTGACGGAGATCTCAAATCGCGCCTGCGTGCCTGCGAGGGCCAGACCCCCGCCCGCAGCCTGTTTTCCATCGGGCACCGCGGCGCAGCGCTGATGTTCCCCGAACACACCGTGGAATCGGCGAGAGCAGCGGCACGCATGGGCGCAGGTATCCTTGAATGTGATGTTACCTTCACCCAGGACCATGAACTGGTGTGCCGCCACGCACAGAACGATCTGCACCGGACCACAGACATCCTTGTCAGCGACCTTGCGGACACCTGCATCCTGCCCTTTGCCCCGGCAAGCGGATCACAGAAAGCAACTGCCGAGTGCCGCACATCAGAGGTCACGCTGGACGAATTCCTGACACTGACCCCCGAAATGGACAGCGCTGATCCGGCGGCGACCACAGTGGATGCATACCGGGGCGGTCTGCCGGGATTCCGGACGACGCTCTATACGGGCAATGCGACGATGATGACCCATCGCCAGTCGATTGAGCTTTTCCGGGAACTGGGCGCAAAGTTCACGCCAGAGCTCAAATCACCATCAGTTGATATGCCACACAACGGTTTCAGCCAGCAGGATTATGCACAGAAACTGATCGACGAATACAAAGACGCGGGCATTCCCCCAGATGACGTTTTTGCCCAGTCTTTTAACCTTAACGATGTCCTATACTGGATTGAAAACGAACCGGATTTCGGAAAGCAAGCTGTGTATCTGGACGGAAGGTTCTCAGGCGCCAGCCCGCTCGATCCTGCAGATCCGGGGACTTTTGAACCGTCCATGCAGACGCTCAGGGATCTCGGGGTCGGCTACATCGCTCCCCCGCTCTGGATGCTGCTGGCGCTGGAGGACGGACGTATCGTGCCGTCCGCCTATGCAAAGGACGCACAGGCAGCCGGGCTGAAGATCATCACATGGACGCTCGAACGCTCTGGCCCGCTCGACGCCGGCGGTGGCTGGTATTTTCAGACCGTGTCAGATGCGATTGAAAACGACGGTGCCTATTTTCAGGTGCTGGATGTTCTGGCCCAGGATGTGGGGGTTGTCGGGGTTTTCTCAGACTGGCCCGCAACAGTCACCTACTACGCCAACTGCATGGGCCTGCCCTGATGCAGTGCGGGCATTGCGCGCAATTTCCACCGTGCACTGCTTGTCCGCATGCGGCTGAGCCATTAAATTGACGCCAAAGGAGTTTGGTCATGTTTGGAATACCGGGCAAACAGGCGGTCACACTGACGCCGAAAGCTGCCGCACAGGTCGCGAAGCTGATGGAGTCTGCCGGACATGCCGGCCTGCGTATCGGCGTGAAAAAAGGCGGCTGCGCCGGTATGGAATATACCATGGAATACGTCGAGGCCACCGACCCGAACGACGAGGTGGTGGAGCAGGATGGTGCGCGGGTCATGATCGCCCCGATGGCGCAGATGTTCCTGTTCGGAACCGAAATCGACTATGAGACCTCACTGCTGGAATCCGGTTTCAAATTCCGGAACCCCAACGTCACCGAAGCCTGCGGCTGCGGCGAATCCATCAAGTTCGGCTGAGCGATCACAGTTTTTCACCCCTTGAGGTGAACATATGTCTCGTTGAAACGCGCCATCAGGTGATCACCGGCCAGAACGGCTTCCGAAGCCCCCGGGGGCGCGACATTTGTTTCAAAAGACGGGTTAAAGAACAGCGGCACAGAAATCCGCTCGTTTTCGCCACCCACAACGCGATGCGGCGTAGCCACAACGCGCCCGTCGGTCCAGACCTCCATCATCTCACCAAAATTAATGATGAATTCGCCCGGCGGCGCGCTCACAGGTATCCAGCCCCCACCACGCCTACGGACCTCAAGACCGGGGGACCCATCAGTCGCCAGAAGCGTCAGACAGCCATAGTCTGTGTGGGTTGCAATGCCGAAGTCCCGCGCGGTCGCCCATGCGGGCCGCGTCGGATAGAAGTTCCCGCGTAACAGCGCCATAGGCGTCTCAAATGCGCCATCGAAATAATCCGCACGAGCGCCGATCGACGTGGAGACTCCGCGCAAAACCTGCATGGCGACACTGCAGGCGTGGGCATAGTAATGGCTCACGATACTCTGGAATTCAGGTGGATTTTCCGGCCAGCGGTTCGGCGCATAGACAGCCAGTCCGCGCCGCGCGTCGCCCTCGGGCAACGCAAACCCACTGTCAAAAAACTGCTTGTAGTCTGGGTTGGCGTCCGGATCGACCTGCTCGGACCCAGGCGCGCCCCAGCCCCTGTTGGCTCCTGTCTGCGCCATGTCGATACGTGATTTTTCGGCCGCGGGCAGATGAAAGAACGCGCGGTAGGTTTCAATCACCGAGGCGACGGTTTCAGCACTCAGCGGCGTATTCCGCACAATGGCAAAGCCAACCCCGGTTGCGGCCTCGCGCATCGCATCCAGAGCCTCTGCATCACCGGCACTCAGCTTCTTCAGATCAATTGCAGGAACCATGTCACCCCCCACCTACTCTGCGCCATGCCCTGCCACAGCCCCACGCGCCATGCAACCCGGACCGCCAATTGCCCAGACCTGCGCTTCTTGGTACCAAGGCCGCAACCTCACAGACAGGAGAATGATATGCGCCGCAAAATGGCCGCCGGAAACTGGAAGATGAACGGCTCTGCCGCAGCGCTCGATATGATCGATGCGCTGAGCAGTGCGCACAGCGATAACGCCTGTGATATCGTGATCTGCCCGCCCGCCCATCTGCTGACGGCTGCATGTGACCGCGCTGGCAACGGCCCGGTCGCCATCGGCGCACAGAACTGCCATGCCGCTGAAAAAGGCGCGCATACAGGCGATATCGCGGCCGCGATGATTGCGGAAACAGGCGCGCGTTACGTCATTACAGGCCATTCGGAACGCCGTGAGACCTATGGCGAAACAGATGCCTCTGTCTGCGACAGATCTGCTGCCGCACAGGCCTCCGGGCTGGTGCCGGTCGTCTGCATCGGGGAAAGCCTTGCTCAGCGCGAAGCCGGTGAGGCCCTGCCGGTGATCCGTGCGCAGCTGGCGGCCTCTGTTCCAGATGGCAGCACCGGCGACACGCTTGTTGTCGCCTATGAACCGATCTGGGCTATCGGAACGGGTAAAATCCCGACCCTGGAACAGATCGGCGAGGTGCATGCTGCCCTTCGTGCAGACCTTGTCGCACGCTTTGGAGCGGAAGGAGAGAAAATCCGTCTGCTCTATGGCGGTTCAGTAAAACCCGGTAATGCGGCAGAAATTTTCGGCACAGCCGACGTTGACGGCGCTCTGGTCGGTGGCGCCAGCCTGTCTGCCGACGACTTTTCCCCCATCATCGCGGCCCTCGCCGCAAGCTGACGGTCTGATTGCCGGCAACGACGCGCGGCGCGCGCGGGGGCAGAGCCCCCGCATACGCCAGCCTATTTTATGATGATCTCCGGCCCCATCACTGTTGTTGGCAGCCAGGTACTGATGATCGGGATATAGGTCACCATGATCAGGAAGACGAAGAGCACCGCGGTAAACGGCAGCGCCGCCTTGACCACAGCCCACATCGGCATGTTCGCAACGCCGGATGTCACGAAGAGGTTGAGACCAACAGGTGGCGTGATCATCCCGATTTCCATGTTCACCACCATGATGATGCCGAGGTGAATGGGGTCGATCCCGAGTTCAATCGCAATCGGAAACACCAGAGGTGCGACGATCACCAGCAGGCCTGAGGGCTCCATGAACTGACCGCCGATCAGAAGGATGACGTTCACGATGATCAGAAACACAACCGGTCCGAAACCCGCATCCAGCATGGCCGCCGCAATCTGCTGCGGTATCTGCTCGTCCGTCAGCACGTGCTTGAGGATCAGCGCATTGGCGATGATGAACATCAGCGTAACGGTCAGTTTACCGGCTTCAAAGAGCGTGTTCTTTGTGTCGCGGTGAAAGAAGGCGGTCACCAGGGCGACAGGCTTCTGCATCAGCGACAGATTGCGGTTTTCATCTCCCTCGGTGTGCAGCGGTCCCATGTCGCGGTACACGAAACTGGCAATGAAGAATGCATAGACAGCCGCAACAGCTGCCGCCTCTGTCGGGGTGAAGATACCCCCGTAGATGCCGCCCAGAATGATCACGATCAGGAACAGCCCCCAGCCCGCTTCCCGGCCACTTTCAAAGACTTCGCCCCAGCCGCGCCATTCGCCACGGGGCAGATCGCGCATCTTTGCGATGATGTAGATGGTGACCATCAGCATCGTGCCCGCCATCAGGCCCGGGATGACACCCGCCAGGAACATGCGTCCGACAGAAACATCCGTGGCCGAAGCGTAGACGACCATGACGATGGACGGCGGAATGAGGATGCCCAGCGTACCCGCGTTTGCTATAACGCCCGCGGCAAAGTCCTTGGTATAGCCCACCTGGCGCATGCCCGCGATCACAATGGAGCCGATGGCCACAACCGTCGCCGGCGACGAGCCGGAAAGTGCGGCAAAAAGCATACAGGCAAAGACACCTGCAATCGCGAGCCCCCCCGGCAGATGGCCGACCAGCGCGATGGAAAACCGGATGATCCGGCGCGCCACGCCGCCCGTGGACATAAAGCTGGAGGCAAGGATAAAGAACGGAATGGCCAGCAGGGTGTAGTGACCCGCCATCGCCTGAAACAGCGTCTGGGCAATTGAGGCAAGCGACGTGTCAGAAAGCACCAGCAGGAAAACGATGGACGACATACCGAGGCTTACAGCGATTGGCACACCGACCAGCATCAGGCCAACGACCATGGCGAAAAGAATTGCAACTTCCATGGCTTATTTCCCTGCGTTCATGTGTTTGACGGCCTCGACCTCGTCTTCGGCCTCGTGACTGACGATCAGGCTGGTCTGTGTGCCGTTCCAGACACGAACTGTCGCCTGAATGAACCGAAACAGCAAAAGCGCCATGCCAAAGGGCAGCATGGCATACGGAATGAAGCGCGGGATTTTTTCGTATTCCTCTCCCATGTTGAAGATCGGCTCGATCCAGCGCAGCCATTCGGGCATGGGCATGTCGACGACCTCGTACCAGGCCTGATCGCGGCTGTTCTCGAACCCGGTCGGGAACCAGCGGCCTGATGTGGCGTCAAATCCGGCAAAGGGCGCCCAGTAGTCCCAGGCGCCTTTGAAGACCAGCCCGGCATATACAAGGCAGACAGCCGCGGCAACCAGCGCCAGAACACGCCGGACCGGCGGTTCAAAGAGGTTGATTACCGCATCGACACCAAGGTGCGCGGTGACCTTGACGCAATAGCTCACCCCGAAGAGCACCAGCCAGGCGAAGAGGAATGTCACCGCTTCAAGCCCCCAGATGATCCCGGTATTGAAGCCGTAGCGCAGCACGACGTTGATGAATGTCAGAATGGTCATCAGCCCGAGGATCAGCGCAATCGCCGTTTCCTCTATCTCGTTGACGATCCGCCCCAGAAGCGTTTCCGCCTCATATGAATGCGCCATCGGCCCCCTCCTTTTTTAAAAAACCCGGCCCCGCACAAGCGGGACCGGGCGGTCGTTTTTCAGTGGTCTCAGAAACCGGCGTTGATCGCCTGAGCCGCGTCGATGTTTTCCTGACCGACGTCATCCTTGAACTGGTCCCAGACCGGTTTCATGACCGAAACCCATTCTGCACGCTGGGCATCGTCCAGCTGGCGCACAACGCCGCCCGCTTCGATGATCGCGGCCTTGGCTTCGTTGTTTACGGCAGTGGATTCAGCGTTCCGCGTCGCGGTGACTTCGGCCACGATGGTCGAAAGCTGATCACGTACATCTGCATCCAGGCTGTCAAACCAGTCAGTGGAGGTGACCAGCATATAGTCGATGATGCCATGGTTGGTTTCGGTGATGCCGTCCTGGACCTCAAAGAACTTCTGGCCGTAGATGTTGGACCATGTGTTCTCCTGGCCGTCGACAACGCCGGTCTGCAGCGCGCCATAGACTTCGGAGAATGCCATTGGCTGGGGTGAGCCACCCAGAGCCGCCATCTGTGCCTTGAGCACGTCAGAGTTCTGCACGCGGAATTTCAAGCCATCCGCGTCGGACGGGCTGTTGAGCGGCACATTGGCAGACATCTGCTTCATGCCGTTGTGCCAGAACGCCAGACCGATGAGGCCGCGGCGCGTCATGGATTCTTTCATCGCCTGGCCGGTTTCCGAGTTCTGGAACGCGTCGACAGCGTCGATGTTCTTGAACATGAACGGCAGGTCGAAAATGCGGAAGACCTTGGTGAACTGCTCGAATTTCGACAGCGACGGCGCAGCCATCTGCACGTCGCCCTGCAGCAGGGCCTCGAGGACCTGGTCATCATTATAAAGCGTGGAGTTCGGGAAAACCTCCATACAGGCTTTGCCGTTCATTTCTTCGTTCACGCGGTCCTGCAGGAGCGTCGCGGCGATGCCTTTGGGGTGGCGGTCTGTGTTGGTCACGTGGCTGAATTTGATCACCACTTCACCATCGTCACAGGCGGCCGCAACGGCCGAAGCGCTTACTGAAAGTGTCAGCGCGGTGAGCGCTGCTGTGAAAATTCTCATTGGTTTCCTCCCAGGAAATCTGTCTGTTTCAGACGTTGATCCGGCACCGATTTGCGGTGCGCTGGCGTTATCAAACAATGTTGCCTGCCGCGCCGCAAGCATTGTGTTGACGCCGCGCCTGGCGGGAACTTCTTGCATATATTTCAATATACTACCCGCCGTAACTCCGGCTCTGCGTTTCAATGCGCCGATGTGGTCGTGCGAAGATTCGCACACGACATCCGCATAGTGTGCGGTTTTTCGCACATTATTCGATCCGGTAATCCTCAGGGCGAATCCCATATCGGGTCAGTTTGTCGTAAAAAGTCTTGCGCGGCAGTTTCAGCGCCTGCGCGGCACGGCTTGCCTGCCCGCCCGTACGGCGCAGGGCCTGTTCCAGCAGGCTCTGTTCCACCTGCGCCATCTGTTCGGCCAGCCCGAGAGAGGCATCGGCTTTTTCCTCGTCTGCCAGACCCAGCGCGAAACGCATCGCCTCGGACATGAGAGCCCGGGCGTTCCCCGGCCAGTCACGCGCCATCAGGCCCGCCACAACCTGCGGCGTGATTTCCGGCTCCTCCAGGCCTGCCTGCTCGCAGGCCTGGGCCACATAATGCTGGAATAACACGGGGATATCCTCGGGGCGTTCTGACAGCGACGGAATCCGGACCGACGAAACCTCAAAACGGTAATACAGCTCTGAATTCAGCTGACCCTCGGCAACACTTGCGGGCAGATCGCGGTTCGAACCCGCGATTACCCGCGTCTGAACACCGGCATCCAGAACCTCGACAAGGGCCAGCTGCGCCTGAGCGGGCATCAGCGTAATTTCATCAATAAACAGACTGCCGGTGCGCGCGGCTTCCAGTGCAGTGGGCAGATCCTGCGCGTTCAGAGCCGCACCGGCGCGTTTGACAAAAGGTGCTTTTGAACGGGCCGAGCACAGATGGATTACCTCGGCCACTTTTGAGATGCCGGCACCCGGCGCACCTGTGACCAGCACTTCGGTTTCGGCCAGAGCCACACGGCGCACGCGCGCACGCAGTCCCTCGGCCAGTTGCGATGTACCGAACAGCATTCGCGCCGCCGGATCACCTGTGGCCACCAGCGCACGCAGGTGGCGGTTGTCGAGTACAAGCTGCCGTGTCCTGAGGGCGCGTTCAAGAACCGCCAGCAGGTCCGCCGGCGCGCAGGGTTTTTCAAGGAAATCGAAAGCGCCCTGCCCCACAGCTTTCATTGCAGTCGGAATGTCGCCCTCTCCGGTCAGCAGAATGACCGGCAGCTCGGGGTCCTGCTCACGCGCATAGGCCAGCAGGTGAAACCCGTCACGCCCCGGCATCCGCAGGTCCGAGAGCACCACACCTTCGAATTCACGCGTGATATGATCCCGTGCGGCAACGAATGATCCGGCCGTGACCGGCACAAGATCAGCCAGTTCCAGCGTCTGCGCCAGTGCGTCGCGCACGGCCGCATCATCGTCCACCAGCAGCACCTGCTTCATGCAGCTTCCTGTGCCTCCCACGGCCTGATTTCGACGACAAAACACGCGCCGGGATTACTGTTGCTCACCCGGATGTCTCCGCCAAAGCTCTGCGCTATGCCATAGGAGATAGACAGCCCAAGCCCCATACCTTCGGAGGCGCCGACCTCTTTGGTCGAATAGAACGGATCGAAAACCTTTTCGGGTTCTGCGATGCCGGGCCCGAAATCCCGTACGATGATCTGCAGCAGAGCGCCCTGGACAATATCGATTTCCAGCACGGGCGTGTCGATGTCCTTCATGGCATCCATCGCGTTCGTCAGCAGGTTCACAAACACCTGCACCAGACGCACTTCACCGCCCTGCGCCCAGACCGCTGCCGCAGGCCGGGCAAAACGCACATCGACCTGCATGTCGCGCATCCGCGGGCCGGTCATCTCCAGCGCTGTATCAAGGGCCGCGACAACGTCGACACGTGTGACGGGTTCAGCCTGTTGTTTGGAAAAAGACCGCAGGTTTTTGATGATCCGCCCCATACGCCGCGCCATGTCTGAGATACGGGTCAGATTGTCGGCAACGCGTTCCGGCTGCCCCCGCTCCATGAACTGCACTGCGTTCTCCGCAAATGACCGGATCGCCATCAGCGGCTGATTCAGCTCGTGACTGATGCCGGCGCTCATCTGACCCAGCGCGCTGAGGCGGCTGGCCCTTGCAAGATCATCCTGCGCCCGGGCAAGGGCTGCCTGCGCCTCCTCGCGCTCTGATGCCTCCGCCCGGAGTGCGGCGTTGATATCCGAAAGAGCCGCTGTTCTGCGCGCGACACGTTCTTCCAGAGCAGTATTTGCCAGCGCCAGCGTGCGCCGGCGTTCGGTTGCCAGAAACAGCAGCGCGCCGAAGGCAAGACACAGCGCCGCCAGCGCAGCGGCCTGCAGGGCCGCCAGACGCCGTGCAGGCGAGACATCCAGCAGCACCTCGCCGGTCAGTCCGATAACGGGCAGTTCTTTGGTCAGGTGCAGGGCATTCTCCGGCAGATAAGGGCCCCAGCCCACCTGCCAGACCTCATGACCGCCGGTCTGATAGCTGCTGAAGGGCAGCGCGCGTCCGTCGTCCGGCTGCATTCCCGGCCCGTCCGCTGAGCGGGTCCATCCCACCAGATCAGTCCGGTTGGTGACAAATACCGCCCCGGCCGCATCGGTGAAGAACACAGACCGGAAACCGCCGCGCCAGGCATCCTCGATCGAGGAAATGCTTACGGCAACAACGACGCTTCCGGTGACACGGCCGTCTGCGCCAAAAGCGGGGGCAGCGTAGTAATACGACCGCGCCGGCAGGGGCGTGCCGGTCCCGTGGCCCCAGCCGAGCGCTCCCTGTTGTGCGCGTCTGATATAGGGTGCAGCACTAAGGTCTGCGCCAGGGGTAATATGGGCTGCTGCCAGAATACGTCCCTGAACATCCGCATACATGACATCAAGTGCGGCCGTTTTATCCGCCACGCTCAGAAACAGGTCTGACGCCTCGTCAAGACTTTCTCCGCGGGCCAGCGCATCCATCACCGGGTGGTCCGCCAGAAGCACGGCCAGTTCACGATACCGCTGCAGCTGACCAACTAGTCTGTCGCTGGCCAGCGCCAGATCCGCACGCCCCTGCCGGGCCAGCTGGTCCAGCGCCTGGAGGTACCCATAGCGCCAGACACCCGCCGACAGCGCAGCCACAGCAATCAGAAAGACGCTGATCAGGGCAATCCGGTGCAGAACGAGACGTTTCATTGCTGCAGACTACAAAGCGTCTCTTGCCTTGACCAGTGCGCAGAGGCTTTATCAGCACCATGGAAACACTGCACCAGTCACCGCTCGAACCCGCTTTTGTCCAGGATCCTTATGCGCTCTATGCCGGGGTGCTTGCCGGAGATCCGGTCCGGTACTGGCAGGATTATGGCATGATGGCTGTATTTGACGCACATAACGTGGCGGCGCTGCTGCGGGACAGGCGACTGGGACGGGCAAAACCTGCAGATCAGATCGCACCGGTGCCGGACCATCTGGCCGCCTTTGACGCCGTTGAACAACACTCGATGCTCGACCTCGAACCGCCGCGTCATACGCGGCTGCGCGGTCTGGTGCTGCGGGCGTTCACGTCGCGCCGGATCAGATCACTGGCGCCGGACATTGATGAAATCTGCACCGATCTGCTGGACCGGTTTCCCCGCGACAGCGCTTTTGATCTGATCCCGGCCTATTGCACGGCCCTGCCTGTGCGGATTATCGCACGGCTTCTGGGCGTGCCCGAAGAGAAGTCAGCCGATCTGCTGCGCTGGTCCAATGCTATGGTGGCGATGTACCAGGCCGGACGCAGCCGCGCGACAGAAAACGCGGCGAACATGGCGGCTGCAGAGTTCGCCGCCTTTCTGTCAGACTATATTGAAAAGCGGCGCGATGACCCGCGGGATGACCTTATCACTGAACTGATCGCAGCCGAAGAGGATGGAGACAGACTGACACGTGATGAGATGATCGGCACCTGCATTCTGCTGCTCAACGCCGGTCACGAGGCGACTGTGCATACCCTTGGGAATGCGGTGAAATGCCTTGTGCAATCCGGAACGGACCCGTCTGCACTGGCAGATCAGCAGATCGCGGCTACGGTTGAGGAGGTCCTGCGCTTTGATCCGCCGCTGCACATGTTCACACGTTTCGCCTACGAGGACATCAAAATCGGCGGGCACATCCTGCGGAAAGGTGACGAGGTCGCACTGATGCTGGGCAGTGCCGGTCGCGACCCCGCGCGATGGGACCACCCGGACCGGTTCGACCCGTTCCGGCAGACCCGGACCCACTCAGCTTTTGGCGGCGGGCTGCATTTCTGCGTTGGCGCGCCGCTGGCGCGGCTGGAACTGCAGATTGGCCTGCAACACCTGTTCCGCCGGTTTCCGGGTCTGCAGCTGAAAGAGACCCCGACCTACGCCGACATGTATCACTTTCACGGCCTGAACCATCTGATGGTGACGGTCTGAACCGGTGGCCTGACGCGCATCAGCGCGTCCTCCCAGAATGGAATGCGGCGCAGCCGCGCCTTCGGATCAGGTTTCCAGCGGCAGCATCGTTGTCGATTTGATCTCCTCCATCGACAGCAGCGCCGTGACATTGTGCACCCGAACTTCTGAGATCAGCGCCTGATAAAAGGCATCATAGGCGCGCGCATTCTTTACCCTTACTTTCAGAATATAGTCGATATCGCCTGCCAGACGGTGCGCTTCCTGTACTTCGGGCCTGTCCCGCAGGGCCTTCAGGAAACGCGCCTGCCAGTCAGCTTCGTGCTCTGATGTGCGGATCAGAACAAAGAAGCACGCTTCAAAACCGAGCGCCTCGGCATCCAGCACAAAGGTCTGCTGCCCGATGATGCCTGCGTCGCGCATTTTCCGAATCCGGTTCCACACCGGCGTCTTGGAAGACCCTGTTTTTGCCGCGATTTCGTCCAGAGACTGGCCCGCGTCGCGCTGCAGCTCTGCGAGGATTTTCCGGTCTGTATCATCCATCCGAACTGCCATTCCATCATCTCCACTGAATACGGGCGTTTGTTCTCCTTTACGTATAAATCAGAACAAACATCCTTTTCAACCAGAGCATATGGCAAAATACCGGGAATATTTCCTATATTGAGCACAAGAAATCAGAGAAAGACGACCACATGGATCATTTTCCCATCTTTCTGCGCGTCGAAGGCCGGCGCATTGTGCTGTCCGGTGGCGGCGATGCGGCCCTGGCCAAACTGCGCCTGCTGATGAAGTCCACAGGTCACATTACTGTATTCAGCCCCGATCCTGCACCGGAGATCGTGAAATGGGCCGGTGAGGGCAAGCTGCGGCTTGTCACGCGCGCAATGGCGCCGGGAGACACGCTCTGTGCTGCGCTGTTTTATGCCGCTGACGAGGATGCGGTCGAAGATGCACGCACCGTCGGGATTGCCCGCGCAGATGGCGCGCTGATCAATGTTGTGGACAATCTGCAGGACAGCGAATTCATCACCCCCGCCATCGTCGACCGCGACCCTGTCACGATTGCTATCGGCACCGAGGGCGCGGCCCCCGTGCTGGCGCGTGCGATCAAGGCGGATCTCGAAGAACGCCTGCCTGCCGCCCTTGGCCCGCTCGCGCGTATCGGCAAGGGTTTCCGCAAGATGGCCGATGCGCTGCCCTTTGGCCGCGCCCGCCGCGATTTCTGGCGCGATTATTATTTCAACGCGGGCCCCGCCGCCATCAGTGGTGGCGAGGACCGGGTCCGCGCGCGGCTGAACAGCCTGCTGAACGACCACCTCGATCGCAAAGCGCGTTCCGGCCATGTGCATTTCGTCGGCGCAGGCCCCGGTGATCCGGACCTGCTGACCATGAAGGCCCGCCGCGTGCTCGATGAGGCTGACGTGGTGATCTATGACCGTCTGATCAGCCAGCCGGTGCTGGAGCTTGCCCGCCGCGAGGCCGTGATGATTGACGCCGGCAAAGAAGGCTTTGGTCCGTCCATGAAGCAGGACGACATCAACGACCTGATTGTCGAGCATGCAAAAACCGGCGCACAGGTCGTGCGCCTGAAATCCGGTGATGCCACTGTTTTCGGCCGTCTGGACGAAGAGATCGATGCCGTTGATGCGCATCAGATCGGCTGGGACATCGTGCCCGGGATCACCTCTGCCTCCGCCGCCGTGGCCGAGATCGGCCAGAGCCTGACCAGACGCGGGCGCAATTCCTCTGTGCGCTTCCTGACCGGCCACGACACGAGGGGATTTGCCGATCACGACTGGAATACGCTGGCACGCCCCGGCGAGGTTGCCGCGATCTACATGGGCAAGAAATCCGCGCGGTTCATTCAGGGCCGGCTGATCATGCATGGTGCTGACCGGCATACACCGGTGACGATCATCGAAAACGCCTCGCGTCCTGAACAGCGCGTGCTTGAGACAACGCTGGACGCCCTGCCCGCCGCTCTTGAAGCTGCAGACATGAGCGGCCCGGCCCTCACCTTCTATGGTCTCGCCCCGCGCGAGGCCGCTGCGGCACGCCGCCGTCTCGTCGATACCCCCTTTCAACACCCCGTCAGAACGCAGGAGGCGCTGTAACATGGCCCGCGCATTCACCCCAAAAGTTGTCACCGCCAATGATCTTCTCAAAGGCGATGTGATCTATCAGACCGCCGACGGCTGGACCCGGGACCTGGCCCTGGCCGAAGTGCTGACAGACGAAGCAGATGCTGATCTGCGCATGATTGATGCCAGCCAGCAGACCGACCGCGTTGTCGGCGTTTACCTGGCGGACGTTGATGCCTCTGGCGGCACGCCCAGACCCACCCATTTCCGCGAAGACTTCCGGGCAACGGGCCCGTCGAACTATGCGCACGGCAAACAGGAGGCTCAGGCCCATGTATAATTACACCGATTTTGACGCGGCCTTTATCAAGGAACGCAATGCACAGTTCCGCTCTCAGGTTGAGCGCCGCATCGATGGCTCGCTGACCGAGGATGAATTCAAGCCGCTGCGTCTGATGAACGGCCTCTATCTGCAGCTGCACGCCTATATGCTGCGCGTCGCGATCCCCTATGGCACGCTGAACAGCCGCCAGATGCATAAACTGGCGGATATCGCGGACCGCTGGGACAAGGGGTACGGCCATTTCACCACGCGCCAGAACATCCAGTACAACTGGCCCGAACTGCGCGACGTGCCTGACATGCTGGACGCGCTGGCAGAGGTGCAGATGCACGCCATCCAGACGTCGGGCAACACGATCCGTAACGTAACAGCAGACCATTTTGCCGGTGCATCCGCTGACGAGATCGCAGATCCGCGTCCCGTGGCAGAGCTTATTCGTCAGTGGTCCACCGACCACCCGGAATTCCAGTTCCTGCCGCGCAAGTTCAAAGTGGCTGTGACAGGGTCCTCCACGGACCGCGCGGTGACCAAAGCGCATGACATCGGCCTGCGCATGGTCGAACGTGACGGCGAGGCCGGATTTGAGGTTATTGTCGGCGGCGGTCTGGGCCGTACACCCATGATCGGCAAGGTGCTGCGGGAATTCCTGCCCCGCGAAGACCTGCTGCCCTATCTGGAATCCATTGTCAGCGTTTACAACGTGCTGGGCCGTCGCGACAACAAGTACAAGGCGCGTATCAAGATCACCGTGCACGAAAACGGCCTGGAGGATATCCGCGCGCGGGTCGAAGAGCGCTTTGCACTGGTCCGACCGCTGTTCACAGGCGTTGATCAGCAGATGCTGGCCGCAATTGAGAGCGATTTCGCTGCCCCTGAATTCCGCGAAAAGTCGCTCGCCGCCTTCGAAGGCGCCTATACCAACGATCCGGTGTTCCGCTCCTGGGCGGACACCAATCTCAGCGATCACCGTGCGCCGGGCTATGCCATCGTGTCGATCAGCCTCAAAGCCCATGGCGCCACACCCGGTGACGCGACCTCTGACCAGATGCGCGAAATGGCCGAACTGGCCCGCGAATACGGCCACGACGAGCTGCGCATCAGTCACGAGCAGAACGTTATCCTGCCACATGTGCACAAATCCGATCTGCCAGCGATCCATGCACGCCTGAAAGCGGCTGGCCTGGGAACTGCGAACATCGGACTGATCTCGGACATCATTGCCTGCCCGGGAATGGATTACTGTGCGCTGGCCACAGCCCGGTCCATCCCGATTGCACAGGAAATCGCGACACGCTTTGACGAGCTGAAGCTGGAGCACGATGTTGGTCCGCTCAAAATCAAGATCTCGGGCTGCATCAACGCCTGCGGTCACCACCATGTAGGTCACATCGGCATTCTTGGCCTCGACCGCGCAGGTGTCGAGAATTACCAGATCACCCTGGGCGGCGACGGCTCGGAAGATGCAAGCATTGGCGAACGTGCCGGGCCTGGTTTTTCCGCAGAAGAGATCATCCCGGCCATTGAGCGCCTGGTGCTGGCCTATCTCGATCTGAGATCAGAGCCCGCGGAAACATTCCTCGAGACCTACCGCCGTCTGGGGCTGGCACCGTTCAAGGCAGCACTTTACCCGGAGACACAGGCCAATGCCGCTTGATCTTCACGCACCTTCGGGCGACGCGCAGGCATCCGAACAGATCTCTGAAGGTCTGGCCTGTCTGGTGCGCGACCTGAACGCGCGGCTGGAAGGCCGCGACGCACGGGAGGTGATCAGAACGGCACTGACCGAGATCACGCCCCTGAGACTGGTGTCCAGCTTTGGCGCGGAATCCGTGGCGCTGCTGCATCTGGCGGCAGAGGCGGACCGGGACATTCCGGTTATCTTTATCGACACCGAGATGCTGTTTGACGAAACGCTGGCCTACCAGCAGGAAATCGCGACAACCCTCGGCCTGCGCAATCTGCGCGTTCTGCGCAGCGCGGATGCAGCTGACCGTGATCCTGATGGCATGCTGCACCGGCGCGACCCGGATGCCTGCTGCTCGCTGCGCAAAACAGAACCGCTGCAGAACGCCCTTGCCGGCAGCAACGGCTGGATCACGGGCCGCAAACGGTTTCAGAACGGGCAGCGCGCCGAGCTGGATTTCTTTGAGGTCGAGCCGGGCACGGACCGTATCAAGGTCAACCCGCTGGCCCGCTGGTCGCGCGAGGACGTCACGCGCTATATTACCGAAAACCGTCTGCCACAGCACCCGCTGGTCGCGCAGAACTATCCGTCCATTGGCTGTGCGCCCTGCACGACGCCGGTGGCACAGGGCGAGGACCCGCGCGCCGGTCGCTGGCGTAACTCAGATAAAGACGAATGCGGCATCCATTTTGTGAACGGCAAAGCGGTGCGCCAAGGAGAGAAAACATGACAGTACTGGTTCAGGACAGCGGGTTTACCGCGGATGACTGGAACGAGGGATTTGTGGCACTGGGTGCTGCCAATGACACGGATGCGCTTGATGTGCCCTCGGACACCGACCCGGCGGACATCCCGCTGTGCAGCGGCCTGCAGATGATCCGCGTGGATTTCCCGTCCTCGGCGGATGGTCGTGGCTTTACCATTGCCCGCGCGCTGCGGTTGCGCGGCTATCAGGGCCGCCTGCGTGCAAAGGGCCATGTGCTGGCGGATCAGTACGCGATGGCCCGCCGGTCAGGCTTTGACGAAGTGGAGATTTCCGACGAGCTGGCCGCCCGTCAGCCGGAGGACCAGTGGCTCTTCCGTGCCAACTGGCAGGAGCACAATTATCAGGCGCGCTTGCGCGGCACAGGGTCCGCCCCTGCCCCGCGCGGCTGATTGCCGCCTTTCCCTGACCTTAAAAAACTTTCTAAAAGGAGCGCGCGGGTGTAAGCCTGCGTTGACACATTCATGACCGAGCAGACACCTGTGACCCAAGCCGCCGCTGTAAAAGTCCCGACCCTTCCCGATGCGCAGATCGTAACATCGGTAAAACACTGGACCGACCGCCTGTTTTCCTTCCGCGTGACGCGGCCCGCCTCCCTGCGGTTCCGCTCGGGCGAGTTTGTGATGATCGGCCTGATGGGCGACCCGCATCCCGAAACGGGAAAGCAGAAACCGCTGCTGCGCGCGTATTCCATCGCTTCCCCGTCCTGGGATGAGGAACTGGAATTCTATTCCATCAAGGTGCAGGACGGCCCGCTGACCTCAAAACTGCAGCACATCCAGCCGGGTGATGAAATTATCCTGCGCCCCAAACCCGTGGGCACCCTGGTGCACGACGCGCTGCTGCCGGGCAAACGCCTGTGGTTCTTCGCGACCGGCACCGGCTTTGCACCATTTGCCTCGCTGCTGCGCGACCCGCAGACCTATGAAGATTACGACCAGGTTATCGTGACCCACACCTGCCGCGATGTTGCCGAGCTGGAATATGGCCGTCAGCTGATCGAAAACCTGCGCCAGGACGAGATGATGCTGGAGCTGCTCGGCGAAGAGAACCTCGCCAAGCTCACCTATTATCCGACCACCACACGCGAAGAGAGCCCGAAAATGGGGCGGATCACGGATCTGCTTAAAGACGGAACTGTTTTCGCTGACCTTGGTATTGATGGAATTTCGGCGGACACGGACCGCGCAATGGTCTGCGGCTCTCTGGGTCTGAACAACGACATCAAGGAAATCCTGGAAGGCTTTGGCCTTGAGGAAGGCGCCAACTCGGACCCCAAACATTATGTCGTTGAAAAAGCCTTCGTTGGCTGATCACACCTGACAAAAAAAGCGCGCCGCGGGACAAGGCGGCGCGCTTTCGGGAACCGTGGGACCGGCCCCCATGGACAGGCTGCTTACATGCCCAGTGCAGAGCGCAGCTGCTCCAGAGTGCTTTTCAGCAGCTCCGGGTTGTCGTGCGCCTGTTTCACAGCATTGCTCAGCAACATTTTCTGGGTAGCCGCAAGATCGGAGCTTTCGATCATCTCCTGCACGCGCTCCAGGTTGAATCCCTCAGGTGTCAGAAGGCTGCTGTCGCTGGCAGTATCGGCAGCCGGTGTTTCGGTGCCTTCGGTCGCTGTGTCGGCGAGTTCCTCTACAGCTTCCTGTGTGTCTGCGACTGCTTCTTCTGTTGTGGTCGTCGTTGCATCAGTTACCGCATCTGACGCAGCGCTGGCAGCGTCCGATGCCGCGTCCTCTGCCTGTTCAACCAGCGCGGCTGTTCCCTCCGCCGCATCGCCTGCGGCCTCTGCGGTGGCATCAGCGGCGTCACCGGCAGCCCCGGCAATGTCGGATGCTGTTTCAGTTGCAGCGTCGGTTGCATCACTGACCGCGCCGGAAACCGCTGCGACTGCATCGCCTGCAGCATCGGTTACGGCATCCACCGCATTTCCTGCCGCATCCGTTGCGGCGTCAACGGCATCGCCTGCTGCATCCGTTGCAGCATCGACGGCATCGGCAGCAGCATCTGCGACGCCCTCAGCGGCATCCTGCACCGCCTCTGCAGTGCTCTCTGCCGCGTCACTGACGGCTTCGGCCGCCTCTTCGGCCACCGGAGCGGCCTCCCCGGCGACGTCACCAGCCGCCTCCGCGGCGCTGTCCGCCACCTCCTGGGGTGTCTGTCCGCTGTAAAGATACCAGCCACCAACAGCGATTGCTGCTGCGACAATAATCCAGATCACATTTCTCATATCGTTGCTCCCTCGTCACTTTGCCGGACCAACGCGGACCGGCTCTGATTGTTCCTGACCTGACAGGTGAAAGATCAGCCAGCCAGTCACAAGGGGGAAAACCGCGCGTTTCGGCGCATATCGGCCCAATTTGCCGCTTGAAGTGCACCGGCCAGGGGTTTAATTTGCTTTCGCATATTCTTGAACAATCAAAGGACTATCATCATCGCTCGCAGACCACACAACGCGCCGCCACAACGAGACACAGGCCCGCGCGTAAACGATAAGATCCGTTCCCCCGAGATCCGCCTGATCGGCGCCGAGGGCGAAAACGTCGGGGTGGTGACACCCGCCCGCGCTATGGATATGGCCGATGAAGCCGGACTGGATCTGGTGGAGATCTCGCCAAACGCCAACCCGCCCGTCTGTAAAATTATGGATTTCGGCAAGTTCAAATACGAACAGCAGAAACGTGAGAGCGAAGCGCGCAAAAAGCAGAAGATCATCGAGATCAAAGAGGTCAAGTTCCGTCCGAACACGGATACCAATGACTATGACGTCAAGATGCGCAATGTGTTCAAGTTCCTTGAAAACGGCGACAAGGTAAAAGTCACGCTCCGCTTCCGGGGCCGTGAGATGGCGCACCAGAACCTTGGTCGCGAACTGCTGGAGCGTGTCGCTGAAGACACCAAGGACGCGGGCCGCGTCGAGAACTTCCCGAAAATGGAAGGCCGCCAGATGGTCATGCTGATCGGGCCGCTGCCCAAGTAACCGCCACTGATCAATCAGAATGCAGCGCCCTGTCCATGGACAGGGCGTTTTGTTTTGTTGCGGGCTGTTTTCAGTGCCCGTAAAGCGCGGACCAGATGCCGAATGCGCCGACCAGTATCAGACTGAGCGCCCAGACCACGTCGAGGTTCAGCCAGGTCCGGGACAGAAACTTCAGGCCCAGCCACACATAGATCACCGCGGCAACGACGCCGCCGGCCACCGTCATGGCCAGTGTATGCGCGGCGGCCACGGTAAACGCAGTGACGACATTGCCGCTCATCAGCGCCTGCGCTGCCAGATGACCGGTTTCGTCGGGCCCGATCGCGCATATCCCCAGGTAGATCGGCACCAGCATCAGACCGGCACCATGCGCCATGGCCGCCAGAAAGGACCAGAGCGCAAGCCGTGCCGGATGTACCCGGGCCAGAAATTTCGGGTGCCGCCGGTTCAGGAGCAGATAAACCCCCATGGCCACAACGATAATGCCTGCCCCGACGCGGATTTCGGTTTCCCACTCGACCAGGAAAAACATCAGCGAAAAGGGCAGCAGGATGGCAATCATCGCCACAAAATGCCCGACCGCCAGCATTGCAAGCGCGCGCGGCAGTGCACGGGGGTTCTGCTCCATCAGCGCCGCGGAGACAGCAAGCGGCCAGCCCATCCCCGGGTTGAGCCCGTGATAGACTCCCGAAAAAATGACGGCCCCCCAGAGGGCCGTCAAAGATGTCATGTCAGAGAACACTCAGACCGACGGGTAGCAGAAGCTGTCCGTGGAGCAATCCCCCCCCTCGAGCCGGATCTGGTGAGACCGCAGACCCGCAGGAAAGTCGACATAGAAATCCTTGTTCAGCGTCAGACCACCGTTTTCACCCACATCGGCCATGACCATCTGGCCACCCTCGTCATCCGGGTAGAACTGGTCATCCCATGTGGAATACAGCGAATTGGTCCAGTAGACGCGTTTGCCGTCCCGGCTGATTTCCACCATCTGCGGACCATAGGCAAAGGGTTTGCCGTTCGGGTGTGCAGTGCCCCGCGCGATACCACCAACCTCGACCTTGCCGGCGAGAACCGGGTTCATCGGGTCAGATACATCATACTGGTGCATCTCGCCCAGGCCCCAGCAGGCGACATAGAGGTATTTGTCATCAAGGCTGAGGTCGATGTCCGTGACCAGCGGCGGCACCGCTTCAAAGCCCTGCAACAGCGGCGGCAGATTTTCGGGTTTTTCGGGGCGCGGATCGATTGTGATGGTCTTTTTTGCCTGCCATTTACCATCGTCATCCCGCCACCAGGTGAAAATCGATCCCTGGAGGTTGGTGGTGTCGACGACCACACCGCAGAACCCATAGGATTTCTTCGGATCATGCGCGGGCCGGATTTCCAGCGCCATCTGGTGGTTGTCGCCAAGGTCAATGGTCTGGATGTTTTTGCGCGCGCGCAGATCCCAGAAGTGGATGGAGTGGCCGTATTTGTTCGAGAGCAGATCCTCGGCCACAACGCCATTCTCGAACTGCGGTGGCAACCCCCATTCAGAGCTTACCATGTAGTCCTGCGGCAGGTTCCACCAGAAGTCATAGTGTTTGTCCTGCGGGCCACGGTCCATTTCGTACTGACCGATGATCTCGAAGGTTTCGCAGTCCATGATGAAAATACCCGGAGGTCCGTCAGTGCCATCCGCACCGCCCCCACCGAGGCAGGACACATAGATGCCTTCGGGTCCGCAGTGAATGGTGTGCGGGCGCGAATAGCCTGTTTTTGCAAAGAGCTCTTCGGGTTCAATTGTCTTGTGGATATGCGCTTTCAGCGGGTCTTTGACGTCGATGACATAGATACGCGACGACCGGATCCCCGGCACGATCAGATAGCGGCGCTCGAGGAAGGCATGACCGGAAAGCGGCGAGAGTGCTGAAGAGCAGGCGTTCCAGCCAAAGTGGTGAAATTCGTCACCCTTGTTGGGCACAATCACCTGGTGCACGATCTGCCCGTAGGTGTCAGAGTCCGGTTTCAGGTCAACCACGGCAATTCCGTCGGATTGCGAGCCGTCGGGGCTGAGCATCACCGTAAAGGCATAGTTTTCGACCGGCGCCTGCATCGCCAGCTTGGGCGACGGGTAAAATGTCGGATCAGGTCTCAGGTTCATAATATTCCTCCCATGAATTCTGCGCCCTCTGTTCGGGCGGTTGCGCGGGCCCTTCCGGGCCTCTGAAATCGTTTCGCTGTCCCCTTTCTGATGGTTGCGGCAATGTCCCCGCTGTTGTGTTTTTACGGTGCACACGCAGATGCACCTGTCAATTGTCTGACATTAGACGCATCCGCTCGCAAATCTCAACTGTTGGGAGAAAAAAACAGCAAATCAATTTTAATCTGAAGTCTGTTCCGAAACAGGCCGAATACACCGAACAATATTCCGGGCGCGTTGTTGCCGGATCTTTTCGAGCGCGCTTCGTGCCCTGCACGGCTGCGGTCTTCCGTTGCGGCAGATCATCGGCACAAACGAAAAACCCCGCCACCGGGGGCGGGATTTTTTAATGCTCTGCTGGCGATCTCAGCCTGCGGCGGTCACGGCCCGCTTTGTCATGACACCAACCAGATGAGCGCGGTAGGCGCCGGTTCCGTGCAGGTCGCTGATCATGTTATCGCCAGGCAAAGACAGCCCGTCGACAGCACTTTGTGAAAAGTTGCCCGAAAGTGCAGCCTCGGCCTCACTCCAGCGGAATACGCCGTCGTTTGAGGCGCCGGTCACAGCAACGCGCACGCTTTCCGCGAACTTTGCCACAAAGACGCCGACCAGCGCGAACCGCGATGCAGGCTGCACAAACTTCTGATAGTTTGATGCTTCCGGCACCGGGAAACGCACTTCGGTGATAATCTCGCCTTCTTCCAGCGCAGTTGTAAACATACCCTGAAAGTAATCATCCGCTGCAATCTCGCGGTTGTTGGTAATGATCGTCGCCCCCGATGCCAGAGCAGCGGCCGGATAGCAGGCAGAGGGGTCATTGTTGGCCAGTGACCCACCGATTGTCCCGCGGTTTCGGACCGCAGGATCGCCGATATGGCTGGCCAGGTCTGCCAGCCCGGGATAAAGTGCCGCGGCATCCCGCGCGACCGTTGCATGGGTTGTCGCGCCGCCAATGGCGACACGTCCGTCATCGGTGGTGCATACGCCCTGCATCTCTGCAATACCGCTCAGCGATACCAGCACAGACGGGCTGGCCAGACGCTGTTTCAGCGTCGGGATCAGGGTCTGCCCGCCCCCCAGCGCCTGCGCTTCTTCCCGACCCATGGCCGTGGCCGCATCGGCAACAGAGCCGGGGCGTTCTATATCAAAGTTATACATCTTCTTTCCTTTCCTCAGACCAGCGAAACCTGTGTTTCGTCTGGCCAGAAATATCGCCGGAGGAGCGGTCCGGTCCGCGTGAGCGGCAGACTGTCTGAGGGCGCGACGGTACAGTGTCCCTTTGCGCCTTTACCGGATCACATCCTCCCATTCGCCTCAGCCCTGCATCGCTGCCCAGACACGCGCAGGCGTCAGCGGCATATCGATGTGCGTGACATCCTTACCAGCGGACTGCAGCGCATCGACAACCGCATTGACCACCGACGGAGGCGAGCCGATTGCGCCGGCCTCACCGCACCCTTTCACACCCAGCGGGTTGTGCGTGCACGGGGTCTGACAGGAATGGTCCACCTGATAGAACGGCAGATCATCAGCACGTGGCATCGCATAATCCATATAGGATGCGCTCAGCAGCTGACCGTTCTCGTCATAGGCACAGTTCTCCAGCAGAGCCTGGCCGATACCTTGGGCCAGACCGCCGTGGACCTGCCCCGTGACGATCATCGGGTTCACCACATTGCCAAAGTCATCCACTGCTGTGAAGGCCTCGATCGTGACCTTACCGGTGTCGGGATCGACCTCTACCTCACAGGCATAGGCGCCGGCAGGATAGGTGAAGTTCGACGGATCATAGAACGCCGTCTCCTCCAGCCCTGGCTCCAGATCCTCGAGCGGATAGTTATGCGGCACATAAGCCGCCAGTGTCACATCCCCCCAGGCCAGAGACTTGTCTGTACCGGCCACCGAGAATGTACCGTCCTTCAGCTCGATGTCGGCTTCAGAGGCCTCCAGGATGTGGCTCGCGATCTTTTTGGCTTTGGCGATGATCTTTTCCGTCGCCCGCACCATCGCAGAGCCCCCCACAGCCAGTGAGCGTGAGCCATAAGTGCCCATGCCCATCGGTGCGTTGGCCGTATCGCCATGCACGATCTCGATCATGCTCTCGTCGATCCCGATCATATCGGCGATGACCTGCGGAAAGGCCGTTTCATGCCCCTGCCCGTGGCTGTGGCTGCCGGTCATCACGACCAGACCACCGGTGGCATTCACCCGCACAGTCGCGGATTCATAGAGCCCCGCGCGCGCACCGAGCTGCCCCACAAGGTTCGACGGCGCAATGCCGCAGGCCTCGATATAGCAGTTCACACCGAGACCGCGCAGTTTGCCCCTGGCCTCAGACGCCTTGCGACGTGCCTCGAAACCAGAAAGGTCGGCCATCTCTTCGAGCTTGTCCATCGTGGCGACATAATCCCCGGTGTCGTATTCAACGGCCACCGGCGTGGCGTAGGGGAATTCCGTCACAAAGTTCTGACGGCGCAGCGCTATCGGATCCACGCCAAGCTCGCGTGCGGCCTTGTCGATGACCCGCTCCAGCTGGAACGTCGCCTCGGGGCGCCCGGCACCACGATAGGCATCGACCGGCACCGTGTTTGTGAACACCGCTTTGACGTTCACATAGATCAGCGGGGTCTTGTAGTTGCCAGCCATAAGCGTGCCGTGCAGCCAGGTCGGCACCGATGGTGCAAAAGTGCTGAGATACGCCCCCATGTTCGCAAAGGTCTCGGTGCGCAGCGCGGTAAAGTTGTTATCACCATCCAGCGCCAGCTCGATCTTTGTCACGTGGTCACGGCCATGGGCGTCAGACATGAACGCCTCAGACCGGCTCGACGTCCATTTTACCGGGCGCCCGCAGGCTTTGGCGGCAAATGTGCAGAAGGCCTCTTCCTGATAGTGGAAAATCTTGGTGCCGAAACCGCCGCCTACATCGGGTGCCACAACACGCAGCTTGTGCTCGGGGATGCCCAGCACAAACGCGCCCATCAGCAGGCGGATCACATGGGGGTTCTGCGAGGTTGTATAGAGCGTGTGATCCCCTGTTCCGCGGGCATAGTCACCCACTGCGACACGCGGCTCCATCGGGTTGGCCACCAGACGGTTGTTCACCAGCTCCAGCGTGGTCACATGCGCGGCGTTGGAAAATGCCTCATCGGTTGCGGCTTTGTTTTCCTCGACAAAACCCCAGTCATAACAGAGGTTTGACGTCAGATCGTCGTGTACTTTGGTCGCCCCGTCGGACACGGCGGCCTTCATATCGACCACCGCCGGCAGCTCAGAGATATCGACGTCGATGGCCTCGGCTGCATCGCGCGCCTGCTCCAGCGTGTCTGCAACAACAGCTGCAACCGGCTCGCCAACATGCCGGACCTTGCCGTGGGCCAGAACCGGGTGTTTGGGTTCCTGCATGGGGTCGCCATGCTTGTCCGTCACCTGCCAGCCGCAGGGCATACCGCCCACGGCCTCGAAATCGGCACCGGTAAAGATTTTAACGACACCGGGCATCGCTTCGGCGGCAGAGGTATCAACGCTGTTGATCGTACCATGCGCAATATCAGAGCGCAGGAAAAACACATGCGCCTGGCCGTGGATGTTGATGTCATCGGTGTAATTGCCGGCCCCTGTCAGAAACCGGACGTCCTCGCGGCGCTTTGAACTGGCGCCAATGCCACTGTCTTTAGGCATATCATTCCTCCCTGGAGATGCGGCGGAAAACTCCGCCCCGGGGGTGTTCCGTACCGTGGCGCGGCCACGGGCGGTCCCCTGTTACGCTTTTATTCAGCGGCGATTGAACTCACGTCCTGACCCGAAGCAGCCATGATCGCCTTGACGATATTGTGGTACCCGGTACAGCGGCAGATATTGCCTTCGAGGTATTCACGCACCTCTGCCTCGGACGGGGTCGGATTCTCTTTCAGCAGAGCAGCGGCCGACATCACCATGCCGGGCGTGCAGAACCCGCACTGCAGGCCGTGGTGGTCCTGAAACGCCTGCTGGATCACGTTGAGCGATCCGTCAGCATTCGCCTGACCCTCGATCGTTGCCACTTCGGCACCGTCTGCCTCTGCGGCCAGCATGGTGCAGGCCTTTACAGCCTCACCGTTGACGTGCACCACACAGGCGCCGCACTGGCTGGTATCACATCCTACGTGTGTCCCCGTGAGCTGCAGCGTGTCCCGCAGAAAAGACGACAGCAGCGTGCGCCCTTCCACTTCGCCGGACGCGGCTTTCCCGTTCACGGTCATTGAGACCTGTGCCATGGTTTCCTCCCTGAAAACTTTTGTTGGTTTCTGACAGGAGTTAAGCACGGCAGGGTTGCGTTGAGAACAGGAAATTTCATTCCTTTCAGCGCGCTGCACAAAGTGGCAGTATACCGCAGGTTCAGCGGGTCTGTTTTCCGGCGCGCGGCTGGGGCCGCGACGGGATCTCCTTGAGCAGTCCGCCGACCCCCATGCCGGCAATATCATCGGCGGTAACGTCGATCCCGCAGATGAGCCGCGAAAGCACCCAGTCCGCGCCGTTCAGAGCAGGCGCCCGGGCGCATCCGGGCAGCCCGATCACCGGCGCACCACCAATCGCGCCGATGAAAAGCAGATTGCCCGGATCCACAGGCATGCCAAAGCGCGCGACCTCGCCACCTGCAGCACGCAGGGCTTCGGGGGCTGTATCCATCGGATCAGAAGTCGCCGAAGCGGTCAGTATCATGATCAGATCGGCCCGGGCCGCACGCAGCGCCTGCGCCAGCCTGTCCGTATCATGCGGCACGACAACCGGGTCCCGCATCCGCAGCCCGAACGCCGCGACGCGGCCTGCGATAGCGTCCACACCTTTCAGTCCCGCACCGCCATCCGTTTCCGTTACGATCAGCAGAGCATTCTGCACAACCGGTGCTGCAAGCCGGATTGCGCCCGTCGCCAGATCACAGGCCGCATCCAGCGCGGTGCGCGGTACTGCATAGGAGATGATCTTGATGGTTGCCACCATACCGCCGTCCTGTATCTGCTGGTGCTGTGGCACTGTGGCGACCGTTATCATCGGGTGCACGCGGTTTGCAGCCTCGATGTCACCGGTCCGGAGAACAGCAACTCCGGGTCCCTGCGCCAGCAGATTGACCCGCCCGGTAAATGGTTCGGTCAGCCTCAGACAGGCCGCCCCTGCATCCGGTACCAGCGCACGGGCCAGTTGCCCTGCGGCCTCGTTCTCTGTCACATCGCCGGATTCCGGGCGTGCCACCACCACAGATGTAATGCCGGCAGCGTTCAGCCGCGTGATATCCGCCGCCTCCAGCACCCGGCCCTTTCGCAAACGCGCCCGACCGCCCAGACCGACGGAATGCGCAAGGATAGCACCCAGCGCTTCATCTGTCGGGACGGGACCGAAAATCACGACCCGCGTCTCAGTACTTGCGTCATCTGCGCCATGATCGACACCGCGATTTCCGGCGGGCCGGATGCACCGATGTCAAGCCCGACCGGCCCGTGGATCCGCGCGATCTGGTCAGCGGAGAATCCCGCATCCTGCAGCCGCGCCACGCGGGATGCATGGGTGCGTTTTGACCCCAGCGCGCCGATATAAAAGCACTCGCCTTCCAGAGCCAGGTGCAGTGCCGGGTCATCCAGTTTGGGATCATGGGTCAGCAACACGACTGCTGTGCGGGCATGCAGCCCGATCTGTTCCAGCGCTTCGTCGGGCCATTCCGCGACCAGACGTGTGTCCGGGAACCGGGCCGCGGACCCGAAGGCTCCACGCGGGTCCACCACCACCGGGTCATACCCGGCAAGCCGTGCCATCGGCACAAGCGCCTGTGCGATATGCACCGCGCCCACAACGATCAGCCGCAGAGGCGGGTTGTGGATGGCCACAAACGGGCCACCGTCGGGCTCAAACCCCGACCGGTCCATTGCGAACCGCTGCGGATACCCATCGTGCACCAGCCTGCGCTGGCCGGTGCCGGGTGCGACCTCATAAGCGACCGGGCGCTGTTCCGCACGCGCAGCAACAAGGTCACGCAGCAGGTCCGGCGGCAGGACAGCCCCCACAGGTTCCACCAGTATGCGGATCGTACCGCCACAGGCCAGGCCCACCGCAAAGGCATCCCCGTCGCTGACACCATATTCCAGCAGACGCTCTTCGCCTTTTTCCAGCGCCTCAATGGCTTCGAGCACCACAGCGCCCTCCACACAGCCACCGGAAACCGACCCCTCCATGTGACCCTGGCCGTCGATGACAAGCTGCGCGCCTGTGCGCCTTGGCGCCGACCCCCAGGTTTCAACAACCGTTGCCAGTACGGCGCCGCGACCGGCCTCGTGCCAGGCCAGCGCCAGCTCGGGTGCGTTGTCTGAAATGTCCATTCTGAACCTCCCGCACAAACTATGGATCAGCCCCTGGCAGATGTCTGCCTGAAAACCGGTGCGATCACCATCCCCGGACTGACTTTTGCACCACGCGGACACTTGTCCCCGGGGCTGCGTCCGACTACATCTGGAGCAAAGCCGGACGGGAGCAACATCATGCCGATGCAAGCCAGTGAAATTGAAGACCTGCTGCGCCAGACTTTTCCGGATGCGCAGATCCGCGTCGAGGGCGATGACGGTGTGCACATGTCCGCCATGGTCGTAGACGAAAGCTTTCGCGGGAAAAACCGGGTCCAGCAGCAACGCGCGGTCTACGCAGCGCTCAAAGGCCGAATGGATGGCTCAAACGGTGACCTCCATGCACTGGCCCTGACCACAAAGGCGCCGGACTGATCCGCGCGCCTCAAACATCTGCCCCAAGGGCACCGACATTCGAAGGAAAACTGACATGACCGACGCAAACACACAGATCCAGGAAACCATCACTGCCAACGACGTTGTGCTTTTCATGAAAGGCACCAAGGAAATGCCACAGTGCGGGTTTTCCAGCCGTGTCGCCGGGGTGCTGAATTATATGGGTGTTCAGTATTCGGACGTGAATGTGCTGGCTGATGAGGGCATTCGTCAGGGCATCAAGGATTTCTCTGACTGGCCGACAATCCCGCAACTGTATGTCAAAGGCGAATTTGTCGGCGGCTGCGATATCATCACTGAGATGACGCTGTCGGGCGAGCTCGACACGCTGCTGGAAGAAAACGGCGTGGGATTCGACAAAGACGCCGCCGATAAGATCCGCGAAGCCAACGGCTGAGGCGCCGGACGCTACTGTGCCACGCAGTCAGAGGCCAGGCGTGATACTTCTCGCCCGGCTCTGTCTTTGAGGATCAGAAATCCGTCCTGCCCTTTCGACCACCAGACGACCTGCAACGCCCCCAGATCTGCGCGGTACTGTGCGCCCGACGCCGTGACCGATTGTGCAAGGTCAAAGCTTGAAGCGCCCAGAATGACGCTGGCTGTTCCGGTGTCACTGTAGATGACAACAACAGGGTCCGGCCCGGCGCAGGTGTAGATGACGGGATGTTCTGCGGCCACCGGTGCAGCCAGCAAGACAAGCGATGCCGCAAGACCGCGCATCAGGCGCGTTTTTTCTCTTCCACCGCTTCGGCCATCGCCTCGGCCCGCGCCGCCAGTTCGGCCAGGGTATCGGTGACCGCGTCCGGCACAACCGGCACCTCAATGCGCTCGGGTTCGGCGGCTGCCTCGCGCAGAGCTGTGATCTCGGCTTCGCGTTCGTTCAGTTTTGCCTGAACCTCGGCCACGCGTTCCTCAACGCTCGCGGTCTTGTCGGCCAGCATCAGGCCCGCCATCAGAAGCATCCGTGCTTCGGGCATACGACCGACCTGATCGGCCAGAATCTGCGCCTCGTCATCGAGCATCTTTGCCGCCGTCTGCAGATAGTGTTCTTCACCGGCCTGACAGGCGACCTCGAAACTGCGCCCACCGATGTTGATCGTGACCTCTGGCATTACTGAACCCCTCCGGTACTGCCGGCAGACGCTGCGTCTTCCAGCATGGGTGTGAGCGCGGCAATGATCTCGCCGGCCTCGGCCATCTCGGCGCTGCGCATGGCCCGGACTGCTTCCAGTTCGGTCATCATCGACTTGTTTATAAGGTGCGGGTCACCCACCCCTTCGGCATTTGCGCTGCGCAGTGCATCGCAGGCTTCCACCAGCTGTGCATTGATGCTGCGGAGCTTCTGGAGCTGACTGTCAAGATCGGCCATCTTGGCTTCGATTTTTGCTTCTGCATCGTGCAGGATTTTCTCATGCTGCGCGCTCAGGGCGTCAATCCGCTCTTTCAGGTCAGCATTGACAGACTTCTCGTCGGCCAGCTCCTGGCGCAACGCGTCTGCCTCTGCCGGATCGGCGGCATTCAGCCCGTCCAGCCCCTGCGCCACCCTGTCCATCGCCGACATTATGCGCCGCTGCAGTTCGTCAATCTCACTCATGCCTGTCTGTACCCCTTCCGAAACCGCCCTGATCCCATGAAAAACGGGGCCGAATCGCCAAAACCATGGTTAACCGTACCTGCAACCGCCCTGCACAACAAATACGCCTTTGAACAGTATCAGCAACTTGCGCGTGCTTCTTCAAGTCACGCCACCTGCCCGCGCCCGCGGCCTACTTGATCTTTGCGGGCTGACTGTTATGCAGCGCTCTGACGCAGACACCGACAGCCGCCCGCAACCGGGCAGCCCAGCCGAAAAAGGAACACCGATCCCGTGGATCTCAAAGCTCTCGCCGCCGCGCATCCGGACCACTGGTCCAAAGCCACTGCAATCCGTGCCCTTGCTCTCGACGCTGTGGCCGCCGCGAACTCCGGTCACTCGGGCATGCCCATCGGTATGGCCGACGTGGCGACTGTTCTGTTTGAAAAGCACCTGAAGTTTGATGCTGCCAACCCCGAATGGCCCGATCGCGACCGGTTTATCCTGTCCGCAGGTCATGGGTCGATGCTGCTCTATTCCCTGCTGCACCTGACTGGCTACAAAGACATGACGCTTGAGCAGGTCAAAAACTTCCGCCAGTGGGGCGCGATTACCGCAGGTCACCCGGAATATGGCCATGCAGGCGGTATCGAAACGACGACCGGACCCCTTGGACAGGGCATCGCCAATTCGGTCGGTTTCGCCATGGCCGAGGAGATCCAGCGCGCCACTTACGGCAGGAAAGTGGTGGACCACCACACATACGTCATCGCCGGTGACGGATGTCTGATGGAAGGTGTCAGCCAGGAGGCCATCACGCTTGCCGGCCGCCACCAGCTGAGCAAGCTGATCGTGCTGTGGGACAACAACAACATCACCATCGACGGCCCCGTTACCCTGTCCGACCGCACAGACCAGGTTGGCCGTTTCAGGTCCGCGGGCTGGGAAGTCATTGAAATCGATGGTCACAACCCGGTTGAAATCGACGCGGCCCTGACAGCTGCCAAGAAAAGCGCGCAACCCACCATGATCGCGTGCAAAACGCATATTGCTCTGGGCCACGCCGCACAGGATACGTCCAAAGGCCACGGCGCCCTGACCAATGCAGACCAGAACGCCGAAGCGAAAGCGGCCTGGGGCTGGAAAACCGGCCCGTTTGAAGTGCCGGCGGATGTGAAATCTGCCTGGGAAGCAATCGGCGCACGTGGCGCGGAAGAACGCCGCGCCTGGGAAGAGCGCTTTGACACCCTGCCCCGCGGCAAACGTGAAACCTTCAACCGTGCCTACGCGCTTGATGCGCCGAAAAAGCTGAGTGCAACAATCAAGGCATTCAAAAAGCAGATGTCGGAAACCGCACCAAAACTGGCCACGCGGGCGAGCTCGGAAAAAGCGCTGGAAGTCATCAACCCGGTGATGCCGGAAACAGTTGGCGGATCGGCTGACCTGACCGGCTCGAATAACACCAAAACCGGCGATCTGGGCGTCTTTGACGTAGACAGCCGGGCCGGCCGCTATGTCTACTGGGGTATCCGCGAGCACGGCATGGCCGCCGCGATGAACGGTATGGCGCTGCATGGCGGCATACGCCCCTATGGCGGAACATTTATGTGTTTCACGGACTATGCACGCCCGGCGATGCGTCTGGCCGCACTCATGAAAATTCCGACAGTGTTTGTCATGACGCACGACAGCATCGGTCTTGGCGAAGATGGCCCGACCCACCAGCCTGTTGAACATCTGGCGATCAGTCGAGCCACGCCGAACACCTATGTTTTCCGCCCTGCTGACACTATCGAAACGGCAGAAAGCTGGGAACTGGCACTGACGCAGAAGCAGACGCCTTCGGTGCTGTCGCTGACACGTCAGGGTCTGCCGACCGTGCGCACAGAACACAAGAACAGGAACCTGACAGCACAGGGCGCCTATGTTCTGGCAGACGCCGAAGGCAAACGCCGGGCGATCCTGATGGCGACCGGTTCTGAGGTGGAGATCGCCATGGCGGCCCGGGATATCCTGCACGCCGAAGGCATCGGTACACGGGTTGTCTCTATGCCCTGCTGGGAACTGTTCGAGGAGCAGGACGAGGCATATCGCAAGCGCGTTCTGCCAGGCGGGCCTGTACGGGTCGGTATCGAGGCAGGTATGCGGTTCGGCTGGGACCGCTGGCTCTTTGGCGAGCGCGGCAAACGGGAAAAATCAGGCTTTATCGGGATGCATGATTTTGGCGCTTCCGCACCTGCCGGCACGCTCTACAAAGAGTTCGGGATCACGGCAGAGGCCGCAGCGCAGAAGGTCCGTGACCTGCTGGACGGCAAGTGGCAGCCTGATCCGCGCACCTGATCTTCGGGCACGGGGGCAATCGGTCCCCGCTCCCGCCAGCCCTGCATTTCAGTGACCGGCGCTCTCTGCGCCGGTCATTTTCTGTATCAGCGGACCGATGACACGGGTCACCACCGGGATCAGCAGCATGCCCAGTACGAGGCCAAAGATCCCATCCAGCAATGCAGTAATTCCCCATTCCACAAAACCGGCGCCCTCGCTCATGCCGCTGGCGACCGCGACGGCAATGTGGTGGATTTCGTCATAAAGCCACGGTGCCCCCATCACATCCAGCCCGTGAATTATTATCGACCCGCCGACCCAGAGCATCGCCGCCGTTCCGACGATGGTCAGGACCTTGAGCAACACCGGCATTCCCCGCACCAGTCCGCGCCCGAGCGACCGGCCCAGACCGGTCATCCCGTTGGCGGCCATCCACACGCCGATGTCGTCCATTTTGACGATCAGCGCGACAGTGCCATAGACAAACACGGTCACTGCAATACCGGCAAAAGCAAGCGTTGCAGCCTCGAACCAGAAGCTGTCCGCCTCAATATTGGCGAGGATAATGGTCATGATTTCCGCGGACAGGATGAAGTCGGTTTTGATCGCCCCTTTGACCCGCGTTTCCTCAAGGTGCAGAGGATCACCCACGGACATGTCTTTCTCCACATGCGGGTCCCCGTGCGGGTAAAGCCAGTGAAAGATTTTTTCCGCACCTTCGAAACAGAGATATGCGCCGCCAAGCATCAGCAGCGGCGTGATGATCCAGGGGGCAAAAGCGTTCAGCATCAGAAGCGCAGGCAACAGAATGACCATCTTGTTGAACAGTGACCCGCGGGTTATTTTCCAGATGATCGGAAGTTCGCGTTTCGGCTCAAAGCCCGTCACATATTTCGGCGTCACGGCGGCGTCATCAATCACCACGCCGGCGACCTTGGAGCCGGCTTTGGCCGCCTGCCCGACAACATCGTCCACCGATGCCGCCGCAACCTTTGCAATCGCCGCTACATCGTCCAGAAGCGCTAGAAGACCACTCATGTTACCTGTTCCTTCACCTGTCACCGCCCCGAAAGGTCGCGTTTCATTTATGCGCACAGGTAAACAAACGCTGCAAATACCGTTTTTGTTCACATGAACCCGAAACCTGCGCCGCAGGTTTACCGCTAACATTCATTTTAACGCTAACATACCGAAATCAGAGTGTTTTTATCATTCCCCGACAGCACCCCTCTGGCTATACGCACAGCAGGGAATACGAAGGTACACAAAGCGGAGAGTGGAACATGACCATCAGAGTGGGCATCAACGGGTTCGGACGCATTGGTCGCTGCACCCTTTCGCACATCGTCAGTTCAGGTCGCAATGACATCAGCGTGGTCGCTGTGAACGCCACCGGGCCCCTGGAAACCGCGGCGCACCTTCTGAAATACGATTCTGTACATGGCCGCTATCCCGGTGAAATCGTCACCGGCGCCAACACGATGGATCTGGGACGTGGCCCGATCCGCATGATGTCCAGCTACGATCTGAACGAGCTGGACTGGGAAGGCGTCGATGTGGTTCTGGAATGCACGGGCCAGTTTAACGATGGCGACCGGGCCCGCACCCATATCGACCGTGGCGCGGGGCGTGTTCTGATCTCGGCGCCGGCCAGAAACGTGGACCGCACGGTCGTTTTCGGTGTGAACCACAGGGATATGATCGCCTCAGATGCGGTTGTGTCCAATGGCTCCTGCACCACCAACTGCCTTGCGCCGCTGGCCAAGGTGATGGACGAGGCAATCGGTATCGAGCGCGGCATCATGACAACGATCCACTCCTACACAGGTGATCAGCCGACGCTGGACCGCCGGCACAGCGATCTTTACCGCGCACGTGCTGCCGCCATGGCGATCATCCCCACGTCCACAGGCGCTGCCAAAGCCCTGGGCGAGGTGCTGCCGAACCTGGCCGGCAAGCTTGACGGCACGGCCATGCGCGTACCGACGCCCAATGTGTCCGCTGTCGATCTGACTTTTGAGGCCCCGCGCGATGTTACTGTCGAAGAGGTGAACGCCGCGCTGGAAACGGCGGCCAACGGCCACATGTCGCGGGTGCTGGCCTATGACCCCGAGCCAAAGGTATCGGTCGATTTCAACCACACAGAGCACAGCTGCATCGTAGCACCCGAACAGACCAAGGTGGTCGGCGGACGCACAGTGCGCGTGCTGGCCTGGTACGACAATGAATGGGCGTTTTCGGCGCGTATGGCGGATGTCGCGGCCACCATGGGCCGTCTCGGCTGACCCTTGCCCGTCCGGGCAACGGGTGTCATACGGGCGATATGGGAACAGCAGCATGGTCTGCTGCTTCCGGCCTGTTGAGAGATCCGTGATGACCAACCGTATCGCTATCGTTCTGGGCGCGGCTATCGTCGCGCTTTGTGCGCTCGATCTGATGCTGAACGACGGTGATGCGCTGCTCTTCCTCGGACGCAGGCTGCTTGAGCTGATTGAATGGATGGCCTTCTGGCGGTGACAGCACGTTCCGGGTGACCGGGAGGCAGCGAAGGAGGCCCTATGGCCATCAGGATCGGGATCAACGGGTTCGGGCGCATTGGCCGCACGCTGCTGCGTGTGCTTGCAGAAACCGGTACAGACGACATCACCGTCGTCGCCATCAACGACCCGGCCCCCGCAGAGGCGCTGGCCCACCTGCTCGAATTTGATTCCGTACACGGGCGCTTTCCGCATCCCGTCACCCTGGAGGGCGATACCATCCGGTTCGGTAAAGGGCCCGTGCGGATCAGCGGCCATCAGGACCCTGCCAACCTGCCATGGGGCGATATCGACATTGCCCTTGAATGCAGCGGCCACTTTACACGCATCGCGGATGCGGAACGTCACTTTCAGAACGGCTCGGGCCGGGTGCTGCTGTCGGCACCGGCCAGGGGAGACGGCCCGACGGTTGTGTACGGCGTCAATCATGACCGGATCAGCAGCGATGACAGGCTGATCTCGAACGGCTCCTGCACCACCAACTGCCTCGCGCCGGTCGCAAAGGTCCTGCATGACGCTTTCGGCATTACCCGTGGGATGATGACTACGGTGCATTGCTACACGACCTCGCAGCCCGTGCATGATGCCCCGCACGCCGATCTTTACCGCGGACGGGCGGCGGCCCTTTCGATGATCCCGACATCAACGGGTGCCGCTGAAACCATGGGCCTCGTGATCCCCGAACTCGACGGTCTGATCACAGGTCAGGCAATCCGGGTGCCAGCCCCGAACGTGTCGTGCATCGACCTGTCGGTGGATGTGTCCCGTGCCGTCACAGTGGAGGAGGTCAACGACGCTGTTCGAACGGCCGCAAATGGTCCGATGCGTGGCATTATCGGCATTACCGACCGTAAACTGGTGTCACAGGATTTCGCGCGGGATCCGCACAGCGCGATTTTTGCAACCGATCAGACCCGCGTGCAGAGCGGCACGCTGGTGCGCGTTCTCGCCTGGTATGACAACGAGTGGGGTTTTTCCTGCCGTCTGCGGGACATGATCCGGGTCGTGGCTGCCACAAACAGGTAGGCGTCAGTCCTGGCCGAGCTTGGCCAGCAGCTGTTCCCGCACCGGCGGGGTGACAAATTTGCTGACATCACCACCCAGCCGGGCGATTTCCTTGACCAGCTTGCTGGCGATCGCCTGATGCTCGGCCTCGGCCATCAGAAAGACGGTTTCGACCCCGTCATCAAGCTGCCGGTTCATGCCGACCATCTGGTATTCATATTCAAAATCAGCAACCGCACGCAGGCCCCTGACAATCATCTGAGCGCCCACGTCGCGCGCACAGTCGATCAGCAGGTTCTCAAAAGGGTGGACCACGATCTGCATCCCGGTCTGCTCGGACAGCAGCGCGCATTCTGCCTCGACCATCGCCACGCGTTCCTCAAGACTGAAAAGCGGGCCCTTGTCGCGGTTAATCGCAACACCGATCACCAGCCTGTCGAGCAGTACAGAAGCCCGTCTGATGATATCGAGATGGCCCAGCGTGATCGGGTCAAATGTGCCGGGGTAAAGGCCTACGCGCATCAGGCTCTCCAGTCTTCGGATCGTTGCGGTAAACCAGCATTAATGGTGCCGAAAGGCAAGCGCTGAGCCTGTCATTTCTCTGTACCGGGTTCTGGCAGGGCCTCAGTGACCCATGATCATCCCTTCGAGCGCGTCTTTCTCCATGGCAAGTTCCATCAGCCGCGCCTTGACCACATCGCCCAGCGAGATCAGCCCGCGCAGTTCACCGTTTTCCACAACCGGCATGTGCCGGAACCGGCCGTCTGTCATTTTCTTGAGGATCGCGTCAGCCTGGTCGTCGCTGTGACATGTGACCAGCTTGGACGTCATCAGCGTATCAACAGCATGCACAAGGCAGCCCGCCCCGCGCGCACCGATCTCCCGCACGATATCGCGTTCTGAAAGAATACCGTCTGCCGCCTTGCCATCCCGGGAGACAATCACCGTACCAATGCGTTTTTCCGACAGGATTTTTGCCGCTTCAGATACCAGCATACTGGGGGGCACGGTCACAACATCCTGTAACGACTTCGTTTTAAGGATCTGAGAGACAAGCATAACGCACCTCGCTGTAACGTATCTGTGAATACTCTCAGCGTCACCTCAAAGGCGCATTCTGTCAAGCACGGGCTTCCAGCCGCGCCACTTCAGCGCGTAATCCGCTGCTCAGTGCCTCTGCGAACCGGCTCAACCGTGCGTTGTGACGGTCATCGGCGTGGCGGATCAGATAGAAAGCGCGTCGGAGACTGAATTGGTCGGCCAGCACCCGCTGCAGTCCGGGCGTCGCGGGCAGGGAAAAATCATGCGCGATGCCGATTCCCCCGCCCTGTCGCAGCCAGTTGACCTGCACCGAGACCGAATTTGACGCCAGCGGCACGCGCGTCAGTCCGATGCTGTCCAGATAGTCGAGTTCCCGGTCAAAGATCATATCCTGAATATATCCGACAAGACGATGGCCCCGCAGATCTTCCGGCGTTCTGATCGGGGGATGCTGCGCGAGATAATCCGCACTGGCGGCGAGGTGCAGACGATAATCGGTCACTTTCTTGACAACCAGACGGCCGGCCTCCGGCGCGCTGACGGCAATTGCCATATCCGCTTCACGACGCGAGAGATTGAACACCCGCGGCAGGGCAACGATCTGGATATCGAGATCGGGGTTCTGGTCGGAAATCGCGGTGCAGACCTGCGGCAGCAGATAATTGGCACAGCCATCAGGTGCGCCGATACGGATCTGCCCGCGCAGCCGTTCTCCCTCGACCGGCAGACCAGCCTCTGCCACGCGCATGGCCTGCTCTGCGGCCTCGGCACGAACCAGCAAAGCACTGCCTGCCTCGGTCAGAGCATAGCCCATCTGGGATTTTGCAAAGAGCGTTGCCTGCAGCGCCCGTTCCAGCCGCTGCATCCGTCGCCCGACCGTCGCAGGATCAAGCCGCAAGACCTTGCCAGCCCCCGAAAGACTGTGCTCACGGGCCACTGCCAGAAACAGGCGCAGGTCATCCCAGTTGGTCTGCATTTCTCTACCTTTGCAAAAATGCAAAATGATCCTGACAGCTTTCCTCTTTATAGCAGTTTTTTGCAAGACTATGGTCCGACCTGAACCGCCTGCGCTGCAAGCAGGCCAGACATTCCGGGAGAGAGACATGCAGGAACTGACGCACTATCTGAATGGCGAACATGTAAAGGGCACATCAGGGCGCTTTGCTGATGTAATGAACCCGGCGACCGGCGAGGTTCAGGCAAAGGTGCCGCTCGCCTCGAACGCCGAAGTTGCCCAGGCGGTTGAGTACGCCGCCGCGGCACAGCCGGAATGGGCAGCAGTCAACCCGCAGCGCCGTGCGCGGGTGCTGATGAAATTCGTGGACCTGCTGAACCGGGACATGGACAAGCTGGCCGAAGCGCTGAGCCGTGAGCACGGCAAAACCCTGCCCGACGCGGCGGGCGACGTGCAGCGCGGGCTGGAAGTGGTGGAGTACTGCATCGGCGCGCCGCACCTGCTCAAGGGTGAATATACCGACAGCGCGGGCCCGGGTATCGACATGTACTCGATGCGCCAGGCACTGGGTGTCACCGCAGGCATTACGCCGTTCAATTTCCCCGCCATGATTCCGATGTGGATGTTTGCGCCAGCCATCGCCTGTGGCAACGCCTTCATCCTCAAGCCGTCTGAGCGTGACCCGTCGGTCCCGCTGATGCTGGCCGAACTGATGGAAGAAGCCGGTCTGCCCAAAGGCATCCTGCAGGTTGTGAACGGCGACAAGGAAGCCGTGGACGCCATCCTGCATCACGACGTGATCCAGTCGATCGGTTTTGTCGGCTCCACTCCGATTGCGGAATACATCTATGGCACCGGCTGTGCGAACGGTAAACGCGTGCAGTGTTTCGGTGGCGCCAAAAACCATATGATCATCATGCCGGACGCCGATATGGATCAGGCGGCGGACGCGCTGGTGGGCGCGGGTTATGGTGCTGCGGGCGAACGCTGTATGGCGATCTCTGTTGCGGTGCCTGTCGGCGACGATACCGCGGACCGGCTGATCGAAAAACTGGTCCCGCGGATCGAGAAGCTGAAAGTCGGCCCCTACACCGCCGGCAATGACGTCGACTACGGACCCGTCGTCACAGCAGCAGCCAAGGCCAACATTGAACGTCTGGTCGAGACCGGGATTGATCAGGGCGCGAAGCTGGTTGTGGATGGTCGGAATTTCAGCCTTCAGGGCTATGAGGACGGGTTCTTTGTGGGGCCGCATCTCTTTGACCATGCCACCAAAGACATGGACATCTACAAACAGGAAATCTTTGGACCCGTTCTGACGACCGTCCGGGCACAATCCTATGAAGAAGCGCTCAGCCTTGCGATGGACCATGAATATGGAAACGGAACCGCGATATTCACCCGTGACGGAGATGCGGCACGTGACTTTGCAAACCGCGTGAACGTTGGCATGGTTGGCGTCAATGTCCCGATCCCTGTGCCGCTCGCCTACCACACGTTCGGCGGCTGGAAGAAATCGGTGTTCGGCGACCTGAACCAGCACGGTCCGGACGCCTTCAAATTCTACACGCGCACCAAAACCGTCACGGCCCGCTGGCCGTCGGGCATCAAAGAAGGCGGCGAATTCTCCATCCCGGTGATGGAGTAAGTCTCACAGGCTGCGCGTGACTGCAGCGCGCTGACAGACACAGACAGAACGCGGCTCCGACGGGGCCGCGTTTTTCTGTTTTCCGATGCCGTCTTTCACCAGGTGCATATGCGTGGCAGCCCGGCACCGGCGCGCCATGGCCATCACTCCGAGGGGCAGAAGCACAATGCACAGATCTGTCGTCGTACCACAGCGCGACACACAGGCAGACACCTTTTACTTTCCCGGGTTCGCCTTCAACAAAGAACCCTTCCGCTGCACCATGTCACTGGGTGCCTGATCCCAGCGATCACAAGCACTTCGGGCATGGCTAGAGTTCCGGCATTCCCGGCGCTCAGAAGAAACGGCTCGGTGTCCGGATCGCCCGTTGGTGGCTGCGCGCATGGCGAAAATCATGCCGCATCCCTCGTCTGTCACTGCAGGTCAGGTCCTGCGCTCCGGACGCCGGTTGACCCCGGGCCTGGACTTTGCGGGGCGTGACAAAGCGCATGGTACCAACACCCGGCGCGCGCCGGTATGGTTTGCTTCCAGTCAGGTCACCGGTTCTTCAGCCGGTCCCACTCCTGCCAGTATTTGAATCGCTGATGCATTTCAGATTGCCGCACGGACTGCGACCGGGAACACCCATCAGATACCGCCCCGGGCAACCCGCAAGGATTTTTTCAATGCTTCAGAGTCCGGTTGCATGCCCGTCCGGTTCAGAACGAAAAAAAGCGGCTCCCGAAGGAGCCGCTTGCTTTGTCAGAATGTCGGTCGTGCTCAGGAAGCGTTTTTGCGCCGGCGCTTCATCGCGGCCAGTCCGCCAACACCGGCAATCAGCAGCCAGCCAGCTGCAGGCAGCGGCACGGCTTCGATATGCGCCGAGATCACCAGAGTGCTCGAACGGTTTTCCTGTGTGCTCCAGACGTCGCCGTCAACACCGCCGTCGCCCAGCACCGAGAATGAGAAGCCGGACAGCACATAGCCGCGCGTCAGGTTCAGCGGCGTTCCGAGACGGAAGTCCTCGAAACCTGCGAGTGTCGCAGTATCATCGTTGGATGCGCTGTCGTTGCCGGTTGTACCGATCACGAGAGTGAACAGGTCAAAACTGGTGAGCGATGCCGGGCTTGTCATCCCGAACTCGAACTCGGCGTTCAGCTCAAAAAGATCATCAAAATTTGACCATTCGGCGTTGTACCAGTCGATATACGCAACATCGACCTTTACCTTGTCGCCTTCCAGATCCGCAGAAAAGTCCGTGTCGCGGAATGTCATAACGCTGCGGTCCGACGATGCAGGCCGTGTGCGGGTCAGCGTTGTGGGCGCATCCGGCTCTTCCAGATTGCCCCAGGACACGGATTTGCAGCCCGCAGTGGTACAGTCAGACGCCGTCGGCCTGCTGGCGGAATCACCGTCGAAAAAATTAAACCCGAGGAAAAGGCCGGCTGTGGAGCCTTCGAATGTGGCGGCAGTAGCGGAACCTGCCATCAGTGTAAGTGCAGTCGCCCCAACTGCCAGATGCCTGAAGATCATTGGTATGTCCTTCTCGTTAAAATCACGTATGGACCTGATTAGGGGTCATTACATACTGGTTACCCGGCGATACGTAACATGAGCATAATTTTGCCGCAATTTCTTTCATATCGGGACACTCCCCTCGCCAAAATCATTATATATATTTTTCATATACTTAGCAGATTAACCGTGATCCCGGTTTACAAAAATTCCCCGTATTGTGAAGAAACAGTGGCAAATTTGCGCCAGATTTTCGCCTCAAAGTAGCGATTCCGGAACGGACTCCCGTCGTCAGTTTTCCACAACGGAAACAATCGGCCGGACCACCGCTTATTTTTGCCAGTCACGCCGGTTGATTCGGTTGCTGACAGTCCACCGCTCCCCTAGAAAAACGGGATGACAGATATTCTTATCCGCCGGACCGGACATGCAGGCCGGATTACCCTGAACAGACCCGACGCGCTGAACGCGATGACCTGGGACATGTGCCGCGCGATAGCTGACGCCATGCAGTCCTGGCGCGACGATCCGGAAATCCGGCTGGTCGTCATTGATGCCGCAGGTGACCGCGCCTTCTGTGCCGGTGGGGATATTGCCGAACTTTATCAGACCGGTCGCGCGGGTGATTTTGCCTATGGCCAGGCGTTCTGGGCCGACGAATACCGCCTGAACGCCGCAATTTTTGCCTGGCCCAAACCTGTGGTCTCGTTTCTCCAGGGCTTTGTGATGGGCGGCGGTGTCGGGATAGGCTGTCACGGGACGCACCGTATCGCCGGCGACACGACGGCCATCGCAATGCCGGAATGCGGGATCGGGCTGATCCCAGATGTGGGTGCCACGCTGATGCTGGCGCTGGCAGACGGCCGGCTGGGTGAATACCTGGGCGTGACAGGCACCCGGATGTCCGCCGCAGATGCTGTGCATGCCGGTTTTGCGGACCATTACATACCCGAAGATCTTTGGCCCGAACTGATCCGGCAGCTGGAACAGACAGGCGATGTGTCTGTGATCGAAGCCTCTGCAAAGCCCCTGCCCGCCTCAGCGCTGGCAGCCGGTGCCGACGACATAGACCGCCATTTTGCAGGAGAGTCCCTCACCGATATTCTCAACAGCCTGCGCAGCGAAGACAGCGCGTTTGCCCGGGATACTCTGCGCACCATGGAACGGAACAGCCCGCTGTCGATGGCGGTTACGGTTGAGCTGCTGCACCGGCTTCGCGGACCGTCCATCAGTATCGGCAGAGCGCTGGATCTGGAATACCGGTTCACAGCCCGTTCGATGGAACATGGTGACTTTCTCGAAGGAATTCGCGCCGCCATCATTGACAAAGACCGCCAACCGAAGTGGCAGTATGCCGGACAGTCCGTTCCGGTCAGCGAGATCAGCAAAATGCTGCGCCCGCTGGGGGCGGCAGCGCTGAAGCTGGAGGAAACACGCGTGACACAACCAACCGTAGGGTTCATCGGACTGGGAAACATGGGGGCGCCTATGGCTGCCAACCTGGCCGCCGCAGGATATGCCGTCACCGGCTTTGACACCGCAGGCACAACAGCCGACGGCGTCAAGGTTGCCGGATCAGCACAGGAGGCTGTGACGGGCGCCGATGTAATCATCACCATGCTCCCCGATGGCGCTGTCCTGCGCAGTGTTGCCGCCACCGTCCTGCCCCACGCCAGACCAGGCGCCTTGTTTGTCGACTGCTCAACCGTCGACGTAGAGAGCGCACGCGCTGTAGCAGCAGAGGCCAGTGCGGCGTCCGTGCTGTTTGTCGACGCACCGGTGTCCGGTGGTATTGGCGGGGCCACAGGGGGCACGCTGACGTTCATGACAGGTGGCAGCGACGACGCCTTTGAAAAAGCGCGCCCGCTTTTCGACGTGATGGGCCAGAAGGCCGTACACTGTGGCGCGGCAGGTGCGGGCCAGGCCGCGAAAATCTGCAACAACATGATCCTCGGGGCCACGATGATTGCAACCTGCGAAGCCTTTGCACTGGCGGACAAACTGGGTCTGGACCGTCAGAAAATGTTTGACGTGGTCAGCACATCGTCGGGTTACAGCTGGAGCATGAACGCCTATTGCCCGGCCCCGGGTGTCGGGCCGCAGAGCCCGTCTGACAATGACTATACGCCCGGGTTTGCTGCGGAACTGATGCTCAAGGATCTTGGCCTGTCGCAGCAGGCTGCCGCCGCTGTCGACGCCGATACGCCCATGGGAGCCGCGGCACTGGAACTCTACCGGCAGTTCGTGGAGGATGAAGGCGGACGCGGCCGGGACTTTTCGGCCATGTTGCCGCGGTTTGCCGCCCGGAGCCGCGAAAGCTGATCCCGGTGTCCCTCACCATCCACCGCAGGGGCGACGCATGAGTGTACCATTCCAGGATTTTGCCGCCGGGCTGACGATCCGTGATATTCCCGGCGACGCCCTGCGCGTCCTGCGGCGGTCTCTCCTCGATACGATGGGCGTGGCTGCCGTGGGATCCACCACACAGATGTCTCAGATTGCACATCGTGGCGCGCGCGCGCTCTTTGGCCCCGGTGATGCCGGTGGCGCACGGGTTCTTATGCAGGGCGACCGGCTCAGCCCGGCTGGTGCGGCGATGGCAGGTGCCTTTACAGTCGACAGCGTCGATGCCCATGACGGGACCTCGCCCTGTAAAGGCCATGCAGGCTCCGCGGTTTTTCCGGCACTTCTGGCTGCTGCAGATGTAAGGAAACCGATGCAGGGTGCTGATTTTGCTGTGCTTCTGGCAGTCGCCTACGAGGTAAGCTATCGCGCCGGACTGGCACAGCACCATATGTGTGCAGACTACCACACCTCCGGGGCCTGGACAGCCGTTGGCGTCGCTGTTGCCTGCGCACGCGCGCTTGATGCGTCTCCGGAACAGATCCGGCATGCCGCCGGGATCGGCGAATACCACGGGCCGCGCAGCCAGATGATGCGCTGTATTGATCACCCAACGATGCTGCGGGACGGTGTCGGCTGGGGCGCCCCGTCGGGCGTGACAGCCGCATGGCTGGCCCGCGAGGGCTTCACCGGCGCGCCCGCCCTGACCTGTGAGGACGCACCACAGTTCTGGGATGATCTGGGCGAGGCCTGGCGGCTTGTTTCAGATACGCACTACAAGCCCTATCCCTGTTGTCGCTGGGCGCACCCCGCCATTGATGCCGCGGCCAGCCTGATGCAGATTCATAATCTGCATCACAGCAACATCGCCGGCGTTGAAATCCGCACTTTCCACAATGCAACGCGGCTTGCGGGGCACCAGCCTGCCACGCCGGACGAATTTGCCTATTCCATTGCATTCCCGGTTGCAGCCATGATCGTACGCGGGCAGATCGGACTGCCGGAACTGACCCGTGAAACCCTTGCTGATCCGGAAATTCTGAGGATCAGCAACGCGACACAACTTATTGATGATGAACACTTTACCCGGATCAGCGTGGGGAAAAGATGGGCGCAGGTCACGTTTGAGCTCACAAATGGCGACCGCGTATCAGCAGAACCCTGCACGCCGCGGGGCGACACTGATCAGCCACTGTCTGATGCAGACATATCCGAAAAGTTCCACCTCTTCTCGGACCCGGTGATCGGCGCAGAACGCGCAACGGAACTTGAAACGCTCTGTGCCGGGTTTGACAGCCTGGACGCCAGTGACTTTGGCCGCCTGCTGGACCTGTGCCTTTCAGGTCCTGGCAGCTGACATTCCGGAGACAGTACGCGTTATTCCGCCGCCACCTGATCGCGCGGCTGCAGCATCGGGCCAAGGTACTTGCCGGTATAACTCTCTGCAACGCCGGCCACTTCTTCCGGTGTGCCGGTCGCCACGATCGTGCCACCACCGTCGCCGCCTTCGGGGCCGATATCAATGATATAGTCCGCTGTCTTCACCACATCGAGGTTGTGTTCGATCACAATGACCGAGTTGCCCTGATCAACCAGTTCATGCAGGACTTCCAGCAGCTTGCGTACATCCTCAAAATGCAGTCCCGTCGTGGGTTCATCAAGGATATAGAGCGTGCGACCGGTCGAGCGTTTGCTGAGCTCTTTCGACAGCTTCACCCGCTGCGCCTCACCGCCTGACAGTGTCGTCGCCTGCTGGCCGACCTTGATATAGCCCAGGCCCACACGCATCAGCGCATCCATTTTCTCGCGGATCGACGGCACGGCCTGAAAAAACGCCTGCGCATCCTCAACTGTCATGTCGAGCACATCCGCGATGCTCTTACCCTTGAATTTGATCTCCAGGGTTTCGCGGTTGTAGCGCTGCCCTTTACAGGTCTCGCACTCTACATACACATCCGGCAGAAAGTGCATCTCGATTTTGATCACACCATCGCCCTGACAGGCTTCGCACCGCCCGCCCTTGACGTTGAAACTGAAGCGACCCGGCTTGTATCCGCGCGCTTTGGATTCAGGCAGACCCGCGAACCAGTCACGGATCGGGGTAAAGGCCCCGGTATAGGTCGCCGGGTTTGAGCGCGGCGTTCGGCCGATGGGACGCTGGTCAATGTCGATCACCTTGTCCAGATGCTCGAGCCCCTTGATGGTCTCACAGGGTGCGGGCGTCTGACGTGCGCCATTGAGGCGCATGGAAGCCGTTTTGAACAGGGTTTCAATGGTCAGTGTGGACTTCCCGCCGCCCGAGACCCCGGTGACACAGACGAACTGACCCAGCGGATAATCAACGGTGACGTTTTTCAGGTTGTTGCCCGTGGCTTTGACAACCTGCAGCTTCTTTTTGTTGCGTTTGCGCCGCTCGGCGGGAACAGCAATTTCGCGGGTCCCGGTCAGGTACTGGCCGGTAATCGATTTTTCGTCTGCGGCAATCACTGCGGGCGGTCCGTGACTGACCACCTGCCCGCCATGAACACCTGCACCCGGACCGATGTCAAAAACATAGTCCGCCTCGCGGATCGCTTCTTCGTCGTGCTCGACAACGATGACCGTATTGCCCTGATCACGCAGGTTTTTCAGCGTCAGCAGCAGACGGTCATTGTCGCGCTGGTGCAAGCCGATAGAAGGTTCATCCAGAACATAGAGCACTCCGGTGAGGCCGGAGCCGATCTGGCTCGCCAGACGGATACGCTGGCTTTCGCCCCCTGACAGGGTTCCGGCGTTGCGGCTGAGTGTCAGATACTCAAGGCCCACGTTATTCAGAAACCCGAGACGTTCGCGGATTTCCTTGAGGATCGCGCGGGCAATTTCGTTTTTCTGGTGGGTCAGGTGCTCCGGCACCGTTTCGCACCAGTCAAAGGCCTCGCGGATAGACATCTGAACGACTTCGCCGACGTGCAGGCCGGCAATCTTCACCGCCAGAGCCTCCTCGCGCAGACGATAGCCACCACAGGTACCGCAGGAGCGGTTGTTCTGGTAACGCTCAAACTCTTCGCGGATCCAGTTACTGTCCGTCTCACGGTACCGGCGTTCCATATTCGGGATGACGCCCTCAAACACCCGCGTCACCTGGTAAACGCGCCCCCCCTCGTCGTAGCGAAACGCGATCTCTTCCTTGCCGGAACCATAGAGAAACACCTGTTTCACCTTGTCAGGCAGGTCTTTCCATTTAGTGGACTGTTTAAAACCGTAGTGTTTCGCCAGCGCCTCAATCGTTTGCAGGAAATACGGGCTTTTGCCTTTGCGCCAGGGCGCCAGGGCGCCGTCCGCGATCTTGAGGTTCTGATCCGGCACCACAAGCCGTTCGTCAAAAAAGAGCTCGACGCCGAGACCGTCGCACTCCGGACAGGCACCAAAGGGGGCGTTGAACGAAAACAGGCGCGGCTCGATTTCGGGGATCGTAAAACCGCTGACCGGGCAGGCAAATTTTTCGCTGAAGGTCGTGCGCTCGGGGTCGCCCTCAGACGGCGCGGTCTCCAGGATCGAAATCCCGTCTGCCAGATCAAGCGCCGTGCGCAGGCTGTCAGCCAGCCGCGTTTCCAGCCCTTCGCGGATCACGATGCGGTCAACAACCACGTCGATGTCATGGCGAAATTTTTTGTCCAGCGTCGGCGGCTCATCCAGTTCGTAAAACGCGCCATCCACTTTGACGCGCTGGAAACCCTGCTTGCGCAGTTCCAGAAATTCCTTGCGGTACTCGCCTTTGCGGTCGCGGATGATCGGCGCCAGCAGATAGGCCCTTGTGCCCTCTTCCATGGCCATGATCCGGTCGACCATGTCCTGAACCTGCTGGGCCTCGATCGGCTTTCCGGTCGCGGGCGAAAACGGCGTGCCCACACGCGCAAAAAGCAGGCGCATGTAGTCATAAATCTCGGTCACTGTACCGACTGTGGAGCGTGGATTCTTGGATGTCGTCTTTTGCTCGATCGAGATCGCCGGGCTGAGACCGGAAATATGATCAACATCCGGTTTCTGCATCATGTCGAGGAACTGACGCGCATAGGCGGACAGCGATTCCACGTAGCGGCGCTGCCCTTCGGCATAGATGGTATCAAAAGCCAGCGACGATTTTCCTGAGCCGGAAAGTCCTGTAATCACAACAAGCTGATCACGCGGAATATCCACGTCGATGCTTTTGAGATTATGCTCACGCGCGCCGCGTACTTCGATGTTTTTCAGCTCTGCCATTTTCACCCCCAAGGTGCACCACCCTCACATAGGTGGATTGTCTCCGATAGCCAATCAGAAAATGAGAACATACAGAGAACAATATTCGTCCCGATGCAAATCCTTTCTGTACAGTTCCTGCAAACTCCTGTCCGGGGGGTGGTGCGATCGGCCTGAAGGACGGGGACCTGCATGCGCCAACGGACTGCGGTGTCAGCGGCGCCTGCGGCGTGCGGACAGCCAGAGGTGCACACCTCCGCCCACCACAAAAGCCGCCCCCGCCAGCAGGGGCAGCCCGGAATACCCGACGGCGGCGGTGGTTATGGCCATAACAGGCGTACCAAGGGTGTTTCCGACGTTGCCCATCTGAGCCATAGCCCCATTCGCCTGCGCCTGAGCGGCCGGGGTCTCATTGAGCTGCGGAACGGCTGCAAAGCTCGCGCCCTGGATCAGGCCCATCGAGGCAGCAAGAGCAATGCATGCCATAGCCCCACCCGGATCAGCCCAGAGCCAGACCATGCAAAGAGCACTGCCAGCAAATCCGGCCACTGCAACACCAACGGCAGGCATCACACGCAACAAAAGCACACCTGCTGTCATCGACGATCCGATGCTCGCCAGCGGCATCGCCCCCATGACAAAAGCGCGGATGTCCTGCGAAATGTAAGGAGGCAGGACCGTCAGCACAGAGACAAAACAAAACGTATAAAAAAGCCACCCGAGGCCGGGAGCTGACACTCTGGGGGACGCATAGATCACCAGATGTTCACGCAGCAGACCCGGCAACGAGAAAGGCCGCGGTTTTGTGTCGAGGTCAAGCGACCTGAGCCGCAGGCCAAGATACAGGGCAAACCCGGCCATATACAGCGCGTGGGCCACCAGCAGCGCGGGCAGCCCCCCGACAGCCACAAGCGGCAGGCCGACCCATGCCAGAACGGTAAAGGCCACGCCGAAAAAGGTACCCCACAGCGTCAGCGCAAGCCCCCTGTCCGCGGGTGCACAGAGTTGCGCAATCAGGGTTGGTGCAGCAACAACGAGCGCCAGGTGCGACAACCCTTCGAGCGCACGGCTGGCCAGCATCCATGGCAACGACGGCAGAAACGCCTGGAACGCCGAGATGCCTGCGCCGACCCAGAGACCCCAGAGCAGTGCGCGCCTGTACCGGACACGCGCCACCAGCAGGCCTGCGGCAACACCACAGAAAATACCCAGGATGCCAACGGCTGATACGATCAGGCCAAGTGCGTTGCCGGCATCCGGATAATGGGCTGGCAGCTGATCAAAAGTCGCACTGAATTTGCCGTACTGGGCCGCCGCACCGAGGCCTGCACCCCACAACGCCAGAACAAGTCCCCAGGGTGTCTTCTGCATCCGGTCTCTCCCTGCCCCGGTTGATGTCAGAAGCCACCCGCAGTGGCAATTGGCATCCGGCCCTGAAAGAGACCGCGACGAGCGCACGTCAGGCAAGTCGTTCCACCCAAAGATGAAAAATTCACTAAAATCTTCGGAAATCTTTTCAAGGTGCTGAATGTCTGATAGCCAGCGCTGACATCAGGGTAATTGGTTCCGGCGATCACAGAATATTTGTGCAGCCGCCGGGTCGTAAGGAGTAACGGAATGACAACGAAATCCCTCTTTTTTGGCGCGCTTACAGCATCCATGCTGCTCGGCGGTACTGCGGGTGCAGCAGTTGTGGGCATCGATTCGGACTGTGGCGGCACAGGCAGTGAACTGACGCAGGCCGGCACAATCACCTGCAGCGGCGCCGCTGACCGCCTCGACACCGGCAACATTGAAGTCTTTGAGAACGGCATCGGCTCGGGCGACAACGATTTCTTCTCGCTGGGCCTGAACGGTTCGCTCGTGCTGGAATTTGACCCGGTCATCACCGGCGCTGCCACAGTGATCGAGATCACCAATGGTGGCGGATCGTCTTCCCACAAGGAAGCGGTTCGTATCTTTGGATCGAATGACGGTATCAACTTTGATATCCTGGGCACCGCTGACAACCAGGGCGGCATCGACGATGGCACACGCGGCACCACTTCGACAGTGTCTTTCGCGGGAACCTACTCGTTCCTTGGTTTCGTCGACATCTCGAAATCGACTTTTGCAGGCACCGCGTCTTCCGATGGCTTTGACATCGACGCAATTGTCGTGACTTCGGTATCTGCTGTGCCACTGCCAGCCTCCGCTCTGCTGCTGCTGGGCGGCGTTGCAGGCCTGGGTGCGATGCGGTCACGCCGCAAAAGCTGATCCCCTTTCAGCTGGCTGGAACAAAAAAAGCGGAGCTCCGGCTCCGCTTTTTCTTTGTCCCGTACCTTTCTGGCCGGATCACATATGGATCACGCGGTCATAGGCATCCAGCACACTCTCATGCATCATTTCTGACAGCGTCGGGTGCGGGAAGACTGTGTTCATCAGATCTTCTTCGGTGGTCTCCAGCTGGCGGCCGACCACATACCCCTGAATAAGTTCCGTGACTTCTGCGCCAACCATATGCGCGCCAAGCAGCTCACCGGTTTTCGCATCAAAAATCGTCTTGATCATGCCCTCGGGTTCGCCCAGGGCAATGGCCTTGCCGTTCCCGATGAAGGGAAAGCGCCCGACCTTGATATCGTATCCCAGTTCCTTGGCTTTCGCCTCGGTATAACCCACACTTGCAACCTGCGGATGGCAGTAGGTACAGCCTGCAATCGTCTCGGGTTTGACCGGATGCGCATGTTTTCCTGCGATCAGGTCAGCAACCATGACACCTTCGTGCGACGCTTTATGTGCCAGCCATGGGGCACCAGCGATGTCACCGATAGCATAAAGCCCGTCGACACCCGTCCGGCAGAATTCATCCGTGACAACATGCGTGCGGTCAATCTTGACGCCCAGCTCTTCGAGACCCAGGCCTTCTGTGTTGCCAACGATGCCCACAGCAGAGATGACGGTGTCAAACTCGTGTTTTTCGACCTTACCACCCACTTCGATGTGCGCGGTCACTTTGCCCTTTGCCCGGTCAAGTTGTTTGACCATCGCCTTCTGCATGATCTTCATGCCCTGCTTTTCAAACGCTTTTTTCGCGAACGCAGAGATTTCAGCGTCTTCGACAGGCAGCACGCGGTCCATGACCTCGACGACGGTCGTGTCTGCGCCCAGCGTGTTGTAGAAGCTCGCAAATTCGATGCCAATCGCGCCCGAGCCGATGACCAGGAGCTTTTTCGGCATGTGTTTGGGTTGCAGCGCGTGTTTGTATGTCCAGACCAGATCACCGTCGGCCTCCAGACCCGGGAGGGTCCGGGCGCGTGCGCCTGTCGCAACAACGATATTTTTCGCAGTCAGCTCTTCTGTACCCTTGTCGCCCTTGACCGAAACCTTGCCCTTTGCCGGGATGGTGGCCTCGCCCATAAAGACCGTCACCTTGTTCTTTTTCATCAGGTGGCCGATGCCACCGGACAGCTGGCCCGCAACCTTGCGCGAGCGTTTCACAACAGCGTCCAGATCGTAATCGATATTGTCTGCCTTCAGACCAAACTCTTTGGCCCGGTGCATCAGATGGAAAACCTCTGAAGACCGCAGCATTGCCTTGGTTGGAATACAGCCCCAGTTGAGACAGATACCGCCCAGATGCTCACGCTCGACGATGGCGACAGACATGCCCAGCTGGGCGCCGCGGATTGCCGCAACATAGCCACCGGGCCCTGCGCCTATCACGATCAGATCAAAGGATTTCGCCGCCATGAGATGTCCTCGCACGTTGAGTGTCAGAAATATAGTTTACCATTAAACTATATCCGAAGACGCTTCAACACGAAGGGGGCCGCGACATATGCGCACCCTCTCTGCCGGCGCTGACAATCCGCCTGTCAGGCCGCTGCAGTCTCGTTCTGAAGTGCGCGCACGGTGTTCCCGTATCCGCCCCGGGCCACATATTCTGCTTCCAGCGCGGTATCAGTGCGCGCCAGCGCGGCATTGCGCGTCGGGAAACGCCCGAACTGGCGGATAACCGCCCGGTGGGCCCTCGCATGCAGGAGATTACTGCGTCCGTACTCTGGCATCCGCTCGCACATCAGACGCACACACCGGTCCTGGTCACACAGGTTTTCAGAGTGCATCAGCGGCAGATAGAAGAACTGGCGCGCCGGTTCATCGATCCGCATGTCCCAGTCCTTGTTGATCGCCGACTTGGCCGCGGCAAGTGCGATCCGGTCTGTGGAAAATGCCCCGGCGGTATCGCGGAACATGTTGCGGGGAAACTGGTCTGTCAGAATGATGTAGGCCAGTGCACCGGTCGGGTACGTCAGCCAGAGGGAATACCGGCCTTCGCAGGCCCCTTCCCATGCGTCACCAAACTTCCTGCGGATCTGTGCATCGAGTTCGGGTGTCGCGTTATACCATCCATCGGGCCCCACGTCGTCGAGCCAGAATTTCAGAATGTCCTGAGGATCAACCATATCAACTCCATCGTTCACAACATCCCCACAGGGAGTGTAGCTTTTTTGTACTGCTCTGACCTATTCACAAATTACGACATTGCGACATAATCAGCTCTCGTTTTCCGCTTTTTCCGCCTCAAGTTCCGCTTCGATGGCGTATTCCTGGGCATATTCCACGGCCAGTGATGTAGAAGCAGGCGTAACCGGAACATACGCACCCGTCTCGTCCACCGGGACCGGCCTGGCGACGGTTGACCGGTAGCCGGCATACGCCACCAGCGCGGCAAACAGGACAGCCGTAAAGAGATAGAACCCTCCGGGGCCCGCAACATCCATCATGTAGCCGGTGATCAGTGGCCCGGCGATGGCGCCCAGCCCGTTGATAAAGATCAGCCCGCCTGAAGCGGCAGCCATGTCTTCATGCTCCAGAAAGTCATTGGTGTGGGCAATCAGCAGCGAATAAAGCGGGTTCGACATGCCCCCCACAACAAAGGCCGAGAGCAGCAGCAGTGTGAAATTGCTGCCGAGCATCATGCCAAGCAGCGATCCCGCGACGCCGATCGCAGAAACAATGAGGATCAGAAAGCGCCGGTCAATCCGGTCAGAGATCCAGCCAATGGGATACTGCAGGACCATTGAGCCCACAAAAAACGTCGCAACAAAGGTGGAGATCTGCGCCACGCTCAACCCTGCCTTGGCACCGTAAACCGGTGCCATGCCAAACTGTGCAGAGAACACACCTCCCAGCAGGAACATTCCCACGCACCCCAGCGGGGAAAACCCATATAGCCCGCGCAGGCTCATTGGTTTTGTGGTATCGAATGCGGGCGTCGGACTGATCGACAGCAGGATCGGTGTAACGGCAATGGAAACCAGCACTGACGGTATGACAAAGAGCACATAGCCTGACGGATCCGCAGCCAGCAGCAGCGCCTGACTGAGCACGATGCCCGCCGTCTGGACGATCATGTAAAGCGACAGGGCCTGACCGCGGTTTGCATTGGTGGCCGCATTGTTCAGCCAGCTTTCCGCAGTCACGTAAACGGCTGAAAAGCAGAATCCGATCAGCACGCGACCCAGCGTCCAGACCCAGACCTCGGTCAGCGTGGGATATATGATCATGACGGCAGAGATCAGCGAGGCGAGGGCTGCGAAAACGCGCACGTGACCGACGCGCCGGATCATGCCCGGCGCCATGCGCGAGCCGCCCAGAAAACCGACAAAATAAGCGGACATGACAACCGACATCTCGAATGTCGAAAAGCCCTCAATCTCGCCACGGATGCCCAGCAGCGTGCCCTGCATACCGTTGCCGACCATCAGCAGGCACATGCCCAGAAGCAGGGCCCAGGCGCTGGATAAAACCTGTAGCATGCGCGGTCTCCATAGTCCGTCGCGGTGGTACGACTCAGTCCGTTGTGTCGTTTTTCCCGCCCTATTTCAGGCCCGTGCGCGACGCAATGGGTCGTATTGGAGCCTCAGGGTTTGTCCGGAATAAGCAGCGAGGAATCGCCGTAGGAGAAGAAACGATATTTCCGATCGATGGCATGGGCATAGATGTCCCGCATCCGCTGCTGACCCATAAGCGCAGACACCAGCATCATCAGCGTGGACCGGGGCAGGTGGAAATTTGTCATCAGCGCATCTGTCACGCGAAATGTGAAGCCCGGATAGATAAAGATATCCGTATCACCCTCCCAGGCCTCGATACTGCCGTTCTGTGCCGCGGTTTCAATCAGGCGCAGCGCTGTTGTGCCCACCGGGATCACCCTGCCACCGGCAGCCTTTGTCCGGGCGATTTCGGCCGCCGCCTGTGGACTGACCCGCCCCCATTCTGCATGCATTCTGTGCGTGGTCACATCATCGACTTTGACAGGCAGAAACGTCCCCGCGCCGACGTGCAGGGTGACATGGCTGAAACTGATCCCGCGCGCTGCAATCTCTGCCAGAAGCGCTTCGTCAAAATGAAGCGACGCCGTCGGAGCCGCAACAGCGCCCCGGTTGCGCGCGAAAACCGTCTGATAATCCTCATTGTCCCGCGCGTCCGCGGGCCGTTTTGCCGCGATATAGGGCGGCAGAGGCATCGCACCCGCCGCATTCAGGGCCGCGTCGAAATCATCGCCCGACAGGTTGAAGCGCAGCATTCCCTGCCCATCGACCGTTCCCTCCAGGGTGGCACGCAGCGCATCACTGAAGACAATCTCTTCACCGGGTTTCACTTTCTTGAGCGGTCTGATCAGCGCGCTCCAGCACCCGTCCGGCTGCGGTTCCAGCAACGTGACGCCAATCCGGGCGGAAGTATCTCCCTGTGCGCTGTTACGATGTCGCAGCCCCTCGAGACGCGCAGGGATCACCCTGGTGTCATTCAGTACGAGCCTGTCGCCGGGCCGCAGCCAGTCCGGCAGCGAGGACACGACGCTGTCCGTAATCTGCCCGTCTCCCGCCACCAGCAGTTTTGCTGATGTGCGCGGTACGGCAGGCCGAGTGGCGATCAGCTCATCAGGCAGCTCAAAATCGAAATCGGTCAGTTTCACGGGATGTTGTCGTCCTGAACTGTTGACTGCACGTCCGGTACCGGGGTGATGATGCATGCACATGCCCAAAAGTGCCGCGAAGATCAACGGCGGAAAACCACCCGCCTGCCCTTCAGAGCCGTTTACCGGTCAGCGATCGCTGCCGCTGACATTCGGTGGCGGGCGTCGCCTCGGTTCGGGCGGGGGCGGCTCCTCTCCCTCGGCCAGAGGCACCTCGGGTCTGGGCGCCCGGAACAGGTCACGGATACCGCCCGGCACCAGTGCGGTGAGCGGGTTCACAAAAACCTCCGGATTCTGCGTCGTTCCCCGGATCGAATAGTTGAACCCAAAGAGGCCTTCGCCCCGCCGCGACACCACCCGGCCGATCGCGTTGAGCAGGTAAACCGGCGAAATGACGCCCTGCATCTGCAGACTTCCGCTGTCCGGAAAAAAAACACCGTCCATCGACAGGCCCATGGACGACCCGACAGCACTGGCCTCGCGCAGGGTGATCCGGTCAGGGGTCAGCCGGAAATCGGCCAGGACTTCTGAAAAATAGATGCCGTCGCCGCCCAGTTCGTTCACCAGACCCACAATGCTGATCGCGTTCAGCAGGGCGGCAATGGCCGGTGCGTCGACCACGCTGATATCAGTAACGCGGAGCTTGCCATCCAGTGCCCCGGCCGTTCCCACGGGCCGCAGCGCCAGTTCCATCTGCCCGCCGCGTCCCTGTTTCAGCACGCCGGCCGCCGCAACGACACTGCCCGCATCATCCGCAGCAACACGGATCGCACTGCGGCCATTTTCCGGAATGACCTGACCGGCGATGCGGGCCTGCCCGTTGACCAGCCCGGTAAAGTTGCCCAGCAATCCGCCCCCGCCCGTGGTAAAATCACCGCGCAGGTTTCGCACCGCAATCGAGTCGCTGATCTGCAGCGTATCGAGCGCAACAGTCAGCGGTCCACCCGCCTGGCCGGAGCCGCCCGAGCTGCCGAAATCCGCGCGGCGCAGGTCGATACGACCTCCGTTCACACGGATCGCGGGGGCGACCCCCTCACCCCGGCTGATGAGTTCCGCGGGCACGTCCAGCCACCCGCCCACCCGCAGTCTGGACAGGCGCACGCGGTCCAGCGCACCGCCCTCCTGAAGCAGCACATCACCCTCTGCCAGCAGCCCCGGCGCCTCGAGCCTCAGGCTTTCGACCTGCGGCGTGGTGCCAAGGCTGACTGCGATCTCCAGCGCGCCCGGCACAGAAGCCCCCTTGCTCCAGCCAACCGGCGGTACGGACAACGACAGACCCGTCAGATCAGATGTAAGCACCAGCGCCGGTGGCGTGTCCCGCTCCAGCATGATGTCGATACCGGCTGTCCCGGTGCCGCGCAGGGTTCCCGGTGGCAGATCAACACGGAAGCTGTCGAGAGCCTCCTGACTGATCACGGCTGTGCCGGTAATCCGCCCGGGCGGTTGCGGACCTTCGCCGATGGACTGGCGCCATACGACGTCAAAAGGCACGCCGTCCAGATCTCCCTTGCCGCTCAGTCGGACCTCTTCGTCAGAGGCAACCAGTTCCAGCACAGGCGCCTGCAACACCCGGTCCGGCACCAGAACATCAGACCTTACACCGGTGATCTGACCGGTCAGATAATAATTCACCATCTCAAGCGGAACGCCCTTTTCCAGCGGCACCGAAATCGTCCCGGAAACCTGCGCCGTACCGGTGGCAATGCCGGGCGTCCGGCCGGCTTTTTTCATCACCTCCAGAGGTTCCAGATCCAGCAGTGACAAGGCGGCCCTAACGCCGCCCGTGGCCTGCAGGCGCACGACACCCGGCGTAAAATCCCTGATCTTTACGTCAGGAATTATGAATGCCGTGCCTGTTACATCTACCTGCCCGCCCTGCGGCGCAGTGACGATGCCCTCGTCGGCCACCACAACGAAACGGTCACGCACCAGTGTCGCATGACCCCGCGCACCGGTCAGAAGCGGCATTGTTCTGAGGAACCGCACCTCGCCGTCGCTGAAGTCAAAACTCAGGAAGGTCTCGGGAACCTCGCCAGCGCGCAGGCGCACCGCGCCGGATATATCGCGCATGGTGCCGGCCCGAACGTTTTCCGAAATCCACCGGCGCGACTTGGGCTTGACCGCTTCAGGCCAGAGTTCGAGCAGCCGCGCGGGACGCAGCGCATTCATCTGGCCATCCATCGCGATTTCCCAGCCACGCTCGTCGGCCCGGATGGTGCCGTTGCCAACCGCCACATTGCCGTCGTCCTCGACCTGCAGCCGCCCGACCTGCAGCACAAAGGGACTGGTGCTGAGCTGAAAGTCCAGTTCAGCGACCGCAACAGATACCGGTTCAGGGTAGAAATCTGCCGGATTGACGCTCAGACCACTGAGGCGGACCTGGCCCACCATGTCCCCGATCCTGCCATCCACAGGCAGGCCGATTTCAGCCTGCCCCTCGAGCGTTCCGCGGCCCCATTTGCTCTCGACAGACAATTCGTCAAACCGCAGCGTACGGCTGTCCGGCAGATAGGTGAAATAGCTCCGCGCGCTGTCGATCGGGATGGCCAGGGCTTCGGGCGTTGGCTGAATCACTCCCGCACCGATCTGGAACGTGGCGTTGAGCGGGCGGATGCTGCCGTCTTCATCCAGTCCGCCGCGCAATGCGCCGGAGATAGGTGCCCGGAGCGCGCCGAGCCAGTTGAACGCTGCCCCCTGGCTGGCCACATCGGCGGCATCCAGATCCCGGAACGTGACACCGAATTCGGAGGCCCTGGCGCCGATTTCACCCGCGTAACTGGCGGCCAGTGTCGCCACCTGAGCGCCACCGCCCAGTACGGCAAGATCGACAAGGATCTGCAGCGCGTCACCGTCGCGGGTCAGGGACAGGCGGCCGCCGTCTATCGTCCAGGCACGGTTGGCGCGCTCGTCCTCATAGCGCAGCGTCAGTGTCTGCAGACTGACCCGGTTCAGACCCGCAAACCCGGGCCGGAGCAGAAAATCATCCAGTTCACTCACCAGCTCCGCCAGGTTCGGTGCTTCACGGGTCACCTGCGCCGGCCCCTGCGTACCAGAGATCGATATCTGCCCTTCCGGCGCCCGGCGCAGTGCCAGAAAGACACCGCTGACATCAAGTGACGTGGGTTCAAGCTGTCCGCGCAGCAGCGCATCCAGTGATGCGCCCGCCCGCATTTCGGAAAAACCGATGACATCCACACCGTCCGGCGTCGTCACCCGCACATTGCGCACCGTCGCGCGCGGTCGCCATTCATCGTCCAGCACCAGCACCAGGTCACCGAAAGACACCGTGGCTTCCGGCACAGCAGTCTGCAGCCTCTCTGCGATCTGCAGGCGCAGCCAGTCCGGTGCAGCAACCTCCCGTCCCTTGAGCCACCATACACCGCCCGCAAGTGCGCCCGTAACGATGGCCAGAAAGACCACGCACCACAACAAAGCACGCCGCGCCCGCCGGCGGGCTGGCCTGATTTCCTGTGAGGGTGGCGCGCTGGTCAAAACTGTGCTGGCCTGTGCCTTGCGGTGTGCTAAAAAGCGGTTTCTGACGGTCCGGGGCTTGGCTCATCCCAGCCCTGACCTACTATGTCATCTGACACCATTCCTGAAAACCCAAGAGACCGTTATGCCAGAGATTTCACAGACCGCTCCTGACTTTACCCTGCCCGCGACCGGTGGCGAAGAGGTCACCCTCTCTGCGCTGCGGGGTCAGCCGGTGGTCCTTTTCTTTTATCCGCGTGATGACACGCCGGGCTGCACCAAGGAAAGCATCGCTTTTTCCGAAAGCCGCGAAGATTTTGAGGCAGCGGGTGCAAAAGTGTTCGGTGTCTCAAAGGACAGCCTCGCCAGCCATGAGAAATTCGCTGCCAAACGCGATCTGACCATCCCGCTGCTGTCGGATGAAAACGGCACAGTCTGCGAGGACTACGGCGTGTGGAAAGAAAAGAACATGTACGGCAAGAAATACATGGGCATCGAGCGTACAACCTATCTGATCGCAGCCGACGGCACAGTGGCGCAGGTCTGGAACAAGGTAAAAGTGCCCGGTCACGCCGAGGCCGTTCTGGACGCGGTACGCGCACTGTGATGCCGCTCGCGCAGATGGCCGAGGCCGTGCTGCGCACCGCAGACGGACGCGCCAAAACCGCGTTGTCCCGCCAGTACGCCGCAGAATGGCAGGCCGCGCGCGACCGAGGCGAGACACCGGAAATCGGCCGTGCCGCCCCGCCGATGCATCCCGAACGCCCGGAGCAGCCGGAGTTGCTGAGCCCCAGGGATGTGCCACGCCGCCGGCCTGGCACACCGGAGGGGCGCATCGCCCTGCTGCATGCGGTCGCCCATATCGAACTGAACGCGGTGGACCTGCACTGGGACGTGATCGCACGCTTTGCGCATGTTCCCATGCCTTTGGGGTTTTACGATGACTGGGTCAAAGCCGCAGACGAAGAATCCAAACATTTCAACCTGATGTGCGACTGTCTTGAAGAACTTGGCAGCCATTATGGCGCCCTGCCCGCACATGCAGGTATGTGGCGTGCTGCCGAAGACACAGCGTCAGATTTCATGGGGCGGCTGGCTGTTGTCCCGATGGTGCTGGAGGCGCGCGGTCTGGACGTGACGCCTGGAATGATCGAGGTCTTTCGTAAGGCGGATGCTGCATCCGCCGTTGCCGCCCTTGAGACGATTTATGCCGAGGAAGTCGCCCATGTGGCCTATGGTTCCAAATGGTTCCATTTTCTGTGCGGTCGCCATGACGAGGACCCGAAGGAGCGTTTTCACGCCCTCGTCCGCAAATACTTCCACGGTCCGCTCAAGCCGCCGTTCAACGAGGAAAAACGCGCCGAGGCCGGTATCCCGCCAGACTTTTACTGGCCGCTGACCGAAGAGGTCTGAGCGCTCAGACCAGTGTTCTTCGGCAGTTTTTTGCCCATTTTGCAACATTCAACGACAGGTTGATGCCCGGAGGTTAATGCTGCTTGCCCGCAGACCGATGGCTCGTTAATCACTTGCCGGGGACACGTGACTGGCCCGCAGAAGGCCGGTCCGCTGCAGAAACGGAATAAGGATTGCCTTGTGCGCACACGGCTGGCCATCAGAACACACGCACTGCTCGAGCGGGTCTTTCCTGAACGCAGGGTGTTTCTGAAGTCTGACGCCGATACCCGTTTCATCCGGCTGCGCCCCGGGACACAGCTTGTCGCTTTTGCCGGCGGGGCCGCCCTTGTCGCCTGGGCGATTATCGCCACGGCAATTATCCTGATGGACAGCATCGGTTCCGGGAATTTCCGGGAACAGGCCAAACGGGACCAGACAACCTATCTGTCGCGCCTGAATGATCTGTCGGCACAGCGCGACAGCCGCGCTGCCGAAGCGCTCGCGGCACAGGAACGGTTCAACGCCGCACTGGACCAGATTTCCGTGATGCAGTCACAGCTGCTCGCTTCGGAAACCCGCCGGCACGAGCTGGAAACCGGGATCGAGGTCATTCAGTCTGCCCTGCGCGAGACCATGCGCGAACGCGAAACGGCCCGCCGGGCTCTGGCCGCGCTGCAGGACGAAACAGGGGACGATGCGCAACAGACCGCCGTCGCCGCAGCAACGACCGGTGCCCCGGTCGACTTCCTCGCGGACGCGCTGTCCAGAACAGCCGCAGAGCGGGATCAGGTTGTGGCAGATGCGCAGGAGGCACTGCGGCACGCCGACGAACTGGCGCTCGAGATTGCCCTGATGAAGGAAGATAACGATCAGATCTTCCGACAGCTCGAAGAAGCCATGACAATCTCGGTCGAACCTCTGGACAAGATGTTCCGTCAGGCCGGCCTGCCGACAGAGCGCATAATGGATGAGGTGCGCCGCGGCTATTCCGGCGAGGGCGGCCCGCTGACCCCCCTCTCCTTTTCCAGCAGCGGCTCTGAACCCACTGCCGATATGATCCGTGCCAACCGCCTGCTGACCCAGATGGACCAGCTGAACATGTACCGGATCGCCGCCGAGAAAGTGCCCTTTGCCCTGCCGGTGGCGCAGGCGTTCCGCTTTACCAGCAGCTATGGCTTCCGGCGCGACCCGAAAACCGGGGGACGGCGTATGCACCGGGGTGTGGATTTCGCCGCCCCGCTTGGCACTGATCTGCTGGCGACAGCCGATGGTGTGGTCACCGAAGCAGGCTGGGCCTCGGGCTATGGTCGCCTGGTGAAAATCCGCCACAGCTTCGGGATCGAGACACGCTATGCGCATTTGTCAAAAATACGCGTTAAAGTTGGGCAAAGGGTCTCGCGCGGGGACCATATTGGTGATATGGGAGCATCCGGACGGGTGACCGGCGTGCACCTCCACTACGAAGTGCGTGTCGGTGGTAAGGCTGTAAACCCAATGATCTATATCAAGGCTGCAAAAGATGTTTTCTAAGAGCAAAATCAACGAACCGGGCCCCAAGCAGGGCGAGACAGACACTCCGGCACCGGCCGCATCCTCTGCGCCCGCAACGCCCAAGCCGACCGAGTACAAAGCGACGGCCCCCAAGCCAAAGCCCCCTGCCTCGGTTCTGTCTTCGGACCTGCACGTGACCGGCAATATGAAAACAACCGGCGATATTCAGGTTGAGGGCACGGTCGAGGGCGACATCCGCGCGCACCTGCTGACCATCGGCGAAAGCGCTACGATCAAGGGCGAGGTTGTCGCGGATGACGTGGTGATCAACGGCCGTATCGTTGGCCGGGTCCGCGGCCTCAAGGTTCGCCTGACATCGACCGCGCGGGTGGAGGGTGACATCATCCACAAGACCATCGCGATCGAAAGCGGCGCGCACTTTGAAGGTTCCGTGCAGCGTCAGGATGACCCGCTGAACCCAGGTGCCAAGACCGCGCCGGCGGCCAAGCCAAACCCCGCTTCCTGAGCCGGGCAGACGTTCAGACAATCGGGCGCTGCGGTCTTCGCGGCGCCCTTTTTTGTCGGGCGGAGTTTGCCGGGCCTGTGATCTGAACATCGCACACGGCAGTTGCCCGGTCGGGTTGCCTCAGTCCGCATCGGCGCAAGGTACGAGCCGCCCCGTCAGATTCCTGTGTCACTGATCCAGGATGCAACAGCCCGGCCAATTTCCCTGCCACTGTCTTCCTGAATAAAATGGATACCCGACACCTGCACTTCGCGCTGGTTCGGCCAGGACCGGCAGAATGCGCGCTGATCGCCGATGAGAATCGCGCCAGGATCAGCATCTACAAAAAGCTTCGGCAGATCGCTGCCGCGCAACCAGTCGGCATACGCCTGTACGCGCGAAACGACCTCGGGCGGCTCCCCTTCGATGGGGATCTGCCGGGGCCATGTCAGGGTCGGAAACCTGTCCCAGCGCCGCAGGAAAGGCCGCCGGTATTCATCCATCTCATCAGACGTCAGCTCCCGCAGGACAGACCCCGGCAGGATACGCTCGATAAAAATGTTCCTGTCCAGGATCATCTCTTCGCCCGCGTCAGACCGAAGCGCCTGAAACACCGGGGTTGCGGCGCTGGAAAAATCGCTCCATCGCGGCAGCGGCATGACAATGCCTTCCATATAGGCGATACCGCTCACCGCCCCCTGGTTATGGAAGGCCCAGTCGAACCCCAGCGCCGAGCCCCAGTCGTGGATCACCAGAACAACATCCTGCTGCAGATTGAGCGCCCGCATGAACCCGGCGAGAAACCGGCTGTGGGTCTCAAAAGTATAGGTATTCGCATCAGCGTCGGGCAGTTTTGCACTGTCACCCATGCCGATCAGGTCCGGGGCGATGCAGCGTCCCAGGTGTGCCACTTCGGGCATCACATCGCGCCACAGGTAGGATGATGTGGGGTTGCCGTGCAGAAACACGACCGGTCGTCCGCTGCCGGTCTCGGTCCAGGCCATTTCGTGCCCCATGACGGACACTGAGTTCTTCTGCATATCACCCCCGGCATTCCCGTGATGTATCCAACACCATCTGTCCACGCCCCGGCAATGAAAAACGGCAGACCCCGCAACGGGCCTGCCGTTCACTGTGTCAAAGTGATCCGGTATCAGTCTGTTACGACGACCGTCTGCATAACGTCAGGCTGGCCAATGATGGCGCCATTGGGTCCGTCACCACGCTTGATGGCATCAAGAACGTCCAGACCCTCTGTCACCTGTCCGACAACAGTGTACTGGCCATTCAGAAAGTAGCCTTCATTGAACATGATAAAGAATTGACTGTTGGCGCTGTTCGGGTTCTGCGCGCGCGCCATACCAACAACGCCCCGGTCATAGGGTACTTCGGAAAACTCCGCTGGCAGATCAGGCATATCCGAGCCGCCTGTGCCTGCGCGGCGCATATCACCACCCAGTTTACCGTGCTGGACATCACCGGTCTGTGCCATAAAACCATCAATCACGCGGTGAAAAACCACACCGTCATAGGCACCGTTCGCCGCCAGCGTTGTAATGCGCTCAACGTGCTGGGGTGCGACGTCTTCCAGCAGGTCGATCACGATGGTGCCGTTGGCCTCGCCTGCGACAGTGATCTGAATGCCGTCTGCCAGCGCAGGTCCTGCTGCCAGCATCACGGCGGCGGCGACGACCTTACGCATCAGCGGCCACCTTTACTGAGATCATCCGGTCGGGCTCCGCGGGCGGCTCGCCGCGTGTGATGGCATCGACGTGCTCCATGCCCTCGATCACCTGGCCGTACACGGTGTACTGGCCGTTGAGGAAATCATTGTCTTTGAAGTTGATAAAGAACTGGCTGTTGGCGCTGTCCGGATTGGCCGAGCGCGCCGCGCCGATGGAACCGCGAGCATGCGGTATCTTGGAAAACTCTGCGGGGACATTCGGCATATCAGAGCCACCGGTGCCCGCCATGCGCAGGTTGAACCCGTCTTCCATATCGCCGTGCTGTACGTCGCCGGTCTGCGCCATGAACCCTTCGATCACACGATGAAATGCCACGTTGTCGTACTGACCTGACCGCGCAAGCTCCTTCATCCGTTCCACATGCTTCGGTGCCACATCAGGCAGAAGCTGGATGGTGACAGTTCCGCCCTTGAGTTCCATCAGTATTGTGTTTTCAGGGTCTTTGATCTCGGCCATTGGGCGCTCCTTGTCTGAATGCTTGGCACAGTACCTAAGCTGTGGCGCCGCGATTGCCAAGCAGGTCCATTGACCTCTGGCCGGATAAGCGCAAAACAGGGCGAAACCGCAGAACAGGAGACGATGATGAGCTGGAAAACGCTGGACGATATGGATCTGAACGGCAAACGGGTCCTCGTGCGGGTCGACATCAATGTCCCCGTTGAGGATGGCAAAGTCACCGATACCACACGGATCGACCGGATCGTGCCGACCATCCGGGATATCCTGAGCGCTGGCGGATTGCCGGTCCTGCTGGCCCACTTTGGCCGCCCCAAAGGCCAGTATGTTCCCGAGATGTCGCTGCGCGTCACCCTGCCCGCCCTCGAAGCAGCCCTGGGTCAGGAGGTCACCTTTGTTGAACGCCCCGATCCGGAAGCGCTGGCAGCCCTGCCCACCGGATCGGTTGTGCTGGTGGAAAACACCCGTTTTGCCGCCGGTGAAGAAGCAAACGATCCCGGCATGGCAAAGTTTCTCGCCACTCTTGGCGACATCTTCTGCAACGACGCCTTTTCCGCAGCTCACCGCGCACACGCCTCGACAACCGGTGTCGCCCACCTGCTGCCCTCGTGCGCCGGACGCCTGATGCAGGCCGAGCTTTCCGCGCTCGAAGCGGCTTTGTCTGCTCCCGAACGTCCTGTGGGCGCGGTTGTGGGCGGGGCAAAGGTATCAACCAAGATCGCCCTTCTGGAAAACCTTGTAGGACGTCTCGACCTGCTGGTGATCGGCGGGGGTATGGCGAATACGTTCCTTGCCGCTCAGGGGGCGCAGCTCGGTGCCTCCCTGCAGGAACCCGATTTCGTCGAAACAGCCAGGGCGATTATGGCACAGGCAGAAAAGAGCGGCTGCCGCGTGCTGCTGCCTGTGGACGGCCTGGTCGCGCGCGAATTCAGAGCCGGCGCGGATCACGCGGTGGTGGCACTTGGCCCCGACACGGTGCTTGATGCGGATCAGATGGTCCTCGATGCCGGCCCCGCGAGCGTCAGCGCGGTTTCGGATGCTTTTGCGAGCCTGAAAACGCTGATCTGGAACGGCCCGATGGGCGCTTTTGAGATCCCGCCCTTTGACATGGCCACGAATGCTGCGGCGGCAGATGCAGCGCGCCAGACCAGAGCCGGTACACTGATCTCGGTTGCCGGGGGGGGCGACACTGTTGCGGCTCTCAACCAGGCCGGTGCCGCCGCGGATTTCACCTATATCTCCACCGCGGGCGGCGCGTTTCTGGAGTGGATGGAAGGAAAGACGCTTCCTGGCGTTGCGGCTCTCGAAACAGCGTAAAATCGCGCGCAAAACGCTGTTTTTCTGCGGTTTTCACCCTTTGGGGGATTCACAGGACTCTGCTTTTGTGGCATAGTCCGTGCATGCCCACCAAGAGGCAGTGACACAGGCAACGCGCAGATGAACAGGCAGAACCGTCCCGCTTTCGGAACCTTTGTGTTCTTTACCCTGGCCCTCGGGCTTGCGACGTATTTCACTTTTGCAGCTGTGCAGGGCGACTTCGGGCTGTTCCGGCGCGCCGAGATCAGCGCAGATGCCCAGGTGCTCAGGTCACAGCTTGCCGAGCTTGAGGCTGAGGTCGCGCGCATGGAAAACCTGACGCTGCGCCTGTCAGACGACTACCTTGATCTGGACCTTCTCGATGAACAGGCGCGCCGCGTGCTCGGACGGATACGGGCCGACGAAATCGTCATCAGATAACCAGTTTCCGCTGTTCTGGCGTCTGTTCTGACGCCGCGTCAGAATGACACTCGCAAATTCTTTCCGAATCCGATAATAGATAGTTTAACGCTAAACTATCTACCCGGAGAAGCCGGGAAAGAGGACGGAGGACAGCCATATGGCAACCCGCAAAGCGGCCAGAAAGCCCAATGTTTCAGCTGAAGAGCTGAAAGCCTATTACAAGGATATGCTGCTGATCAGGCGGTTCGAGGAAAAAGCCGGCCAGCTTTACGGCATGGGACTGATCGGTGGGTTCTGTCACCTCTACATTGGACAGGAAGCGGTTGTCGTAGGCCTTGAGGCTGCTGCGGAAGAAGGCGACAAGCGAATTACATCCTACCGTGACCACGGCCACATGCTGGCCTGCGGCATGGACCCCAACGGCGTGATGGCCGAGCTCACGGGACGCGAAGGCGGCTATTCCAAGGGCAAAGGCGGCTCTATGCACATGTTCTCCAAAGAGAAGCATTTCTATGGCGGCCACGGCATCGTCGCAGCCCAGGTGCCACTGGGCGCCGGTCTGGCCTTTGCTGACAAGTACCAGGAAAACGGGCGCGTGACCTTTACCTATTTTGGCGATGGCGCTGCCAACCAGGGCCAGGTCTACGAGGCCTTCAATATGGCCGCACTCTGGAAACTGCCCTGCATCTTCGTGATCGAGAACAACCAGTATGCGATGGGCACATCGCAACAGCGCTCGACGTCCTCGGCAGAAATCTACGAGCGCGGAAAATCCTTTGGCATTCCGGGAGAGGCCGTTGACGGCATGGATGTCCTGGCCGTCAAAGCTGCCGGCGAAAAGGCCGTCGCACACTGCCGCTCTGGCGAAGGCCCCTATATCCTGGAGATCAAAACCTATCGCTACCGTGGCCACTCCATGTCGGATCCGGCCAAATACCGGACCCGCGAAGAAGTTCAGAAGATGCGCGACGAGCGTGATCCGATCGAGGCAGTACGCTCGCTTCTGCTCACAGGCAAACACGCGACCGAAGATGATCTCAAGGCGATTGACAAAGAGATCAAGGCCGTCGTGAACGAAAGCGCCGAATTCGCCAAGACCTCTCCGGAACCCGCGCTCGAAGAGCTCTGGACCGATATCTACGCCACAGAAGTACCGCAGGAGGCCTGACCAATGGCAACAGAAATTCTCATGCCCGCGCTCAGCCCCACAATGGAAGAGGGCACTCTGGCCAAATGGCTCGTCAAAGAGGGGGACACCGTCTCCTCCGGCGACATCATGGCCGAGATTGAAACCGACAAGGCCACGATGGAGTTTGAGGCCGTGGACGAAGGGGTGATCGGCAAGATCCTGGTCGCTGAAGGCACCGAAGGTGTCAAAGTGAATATTGCGATTGCGGTTCTGCTGGAAGAGGGCGAAGACGCCTCTGCCGCAGACAATGTGTCGGCCCCCGCGCCGGAGGCAGCCCCGGCTGCCGACGCGGGCAACGAGGTGTCCGCGCCAGCGGCCGCCGAGGCGCCCGCCCCTGCCGCACCGCAAACCGACAGCACACCGGACTGGCCCGAAGGCACAACCCTGAAACAACAGACCGTGCGCGAAGCGCTGCGCGACGGCATGTCCGAAGAGATGCGTCGCGACGACAGCGTGTTCCTGATGGGCGAGGAAGTCGCCGAATATCAGGGCGCCTACAAAATCAGCCAGGGCATGCTCGACGAATTTGGCGCCAAACGGGTGATCGACACACCGATCACCGAACACGGCTTTGCCGGCATTGCCACCGGTGCCGCCTTTGGCGGTCTGCGCCCGATCGTAGAATTCATGACATTCAACTTCGCCATGCAGGCGATTGACCACATCATCAACTCTGCAGCCAAGACGCTTTATATGTCCGGCGGTCAGATGGGCGCGCCCATGGTGTTCCGTGGCCCCAACGGTGCTGCTGCCCGCGTAGGTGCGCAGCACAGCCAGGATTATGCTGCGTGGTACATGCAGGTGCCCGGCCTGCGCGTTGTAATGCCCTACTCGGCCTCGGACTACAAAGGTCTGATGAAAACCGCGATCCGCGATCCGAACCCGGTGATCTTCCTCGAAAACGAAATCCTCTACGGACGCAGCTTTGATGTGCCCGACATGGACGACTATACCGTCCCCTTCGGCAAAGCACGTATCTGGCGCGAAGGCGACGACGTCACCATCGTGAGCTTTGGCATCGGCATGCAGTACGCTCTGGAAGCCGCGGAAAAGCTGGCAGAGGACGGTATCAGCGCCGAGGTGATCGATCTGCGTACGCTGCGTCCGATGGATACGGCCAGCATCATTAAATCAGTGATGAAAACCAACCGCTGCGTCACGGTCGAGGAAGGCTGGCCACAGGGGTCCGTCGGCAACTACATCAGCTCGGTGATCATGCAGGAGGCGTTTGATTATCTCGACGCGCCGGTGATCAACTGCACCGGCAAGGATGTCCCCATGCCCTATGCCGCAAACCTTGAAAAACACGCGCTGGTGACGACAGACGAAGTCATCGCCGCCGTGAAACAAGTCACCTACAGGTAAGGAGCGCGCATCATGCCTACAGAAATTCTCATGCCCGCCCTGAGCCCGACCATGGAAGAGGGCACGCTCGCCAAATGGCACGTCAAGGAGGGCGATACCGTCTCCTCTGGCGACATCATGGCCGAGATCGAAACAGACAAGGCCACGATGGAGTTTGAGGCCGTGGACGAAGGCACCATCGGCAAAATCCTGATCGCTGAAGGCACCGAAGGTGTGAAAGTGAACACGACCATTGCCATCCTTCTCGAAGAGGGTGAGAGTGCGGATGATATCGGCGATACACCCGCACCCGCACCGGAAGCTGCGCCAGCAGCTGACGCGGCCGCCGAGGCGGCTCCGGCAGGAAGCCCCGAGAAGGCCGCCCCCGCTCCGGCGGCACCGCAGGCGTCTGATGGAAAACGTATCTTTGCCTCACCGCTGGCCCGTCGCATTGCGGCAGACAAGGGCGTCGATCTCGCATCGGTCAAGGGCTCCGGCCCGCACGGTCGGATCGTCAAGGCGGACGTTGAAGGCCTCAGCGCCTCCGCAGCACCTCAGGCAGCTGCAGCATCCGCTGCGGCACCGGCACCGGCTGCAACGCCCGCCGCTGGCCCTGCTGCCGACGCGGTTATGGCCATGTACCAGGGACGCGAATACGAGGAAATCAGCCTCAACGGCATGCGCAAGACCATTGCAGCCCGCCTGACAGAGGCCAAACAGTCGATACCGCATTTCTACCTGCGCCGGGATATTGAGCTTGACGCCCTCCTGAAATTCCGTGGCGATCTGAACAAACAGCTCGAAGCGCGCGGCGTGAAGCTCTCGGTCAACGATTTCATCATCAAGGCCTGCGCCCTGGCGCTGCAGTCCGTGCCGGATGCCAATGCCGTCTGGGCCGGCGACCGGATGCTGAAACTGAAACCCTCTGATGTGGCCGTGGCCGTCGCGATCGAGGGCGGTCTTTTCACCCCGGTCCTCAAAGATGCCGAGATGAAATCCCTGTCGGCGCTGTCGGCAGAGATGAAAGACCTCGCGGGCCGCGCCCGCGACCGCAAACTGGCCCCGCACGAATACCAGGGCGGCAGCTTTGCAATCTCAAACCTCGGCATGTTCGGCATCGACAACTTTGATGCGGTGATCAACCCGCCACACGGTGCGATCCTCGCCGTCGGTGCCGGGGTCAAAAAACCGGTCGTCGGCAAAGATGGCGAACTGGCTGTTGCCACCGTCATGTCTGTCACGCTCTCGGTCGATCACCGCGTGATTGACGGCGCACTGGGTGCGCAACTGCTGACAGCGATCAAGGACAATCTTGAAAATCCCATGACCATGCTGGCGTAACACCCGTCATCCGATCACAGTTCTGAAGCGGCCCGGTTTTCCCGGACCGTTTTCCGTTGGGCTCAGCCGCTCACAGGTACCAGCGCGTCAATTTCCAGCACAATGTCACGCAGCCCAATGGTGCAATAAGAAGCACCGCCCTCCTCGTCATGTTCGGTAAAGGCCCTGCCCGGCTGAGGCGAGAAGACAAACCAGGTGTTTTCCGCGCCACTGCGCAGCGTCCGGGACAGGCTGCTGCTGACGACGTGGCCGGTGCGCTCCAGACCGAAAGTGACGCCACTGCCGATCTGCGTCTGGGGCCGCGTAGCACGCCCCGTGATAAAGGCATCCGGTCCGCTGGCACGCACGACCTCTGTGGTCGACAGGCCCGATGTTTCCGTCGTGACATAGACGCAGGGAGAGGTCTGGAACACACCCTCGATACCGCCTTCATTGCGACGGGTATAGCGCAGGACCGCGTCGTCGATCACCGTACCCTCCGGCAACCCGCTCAGGTCAAAGAACACCTTCGCCTGAAACGCGCTGTATATCCAGGTATCGCAGGGAAACGGATCCTGGCCTTTGACCAGCACGGATTCGTATCCTACCAGAGCGCCCAGCGCCTCAAGGCCACCACCATCCCGCCACAAACGCTCCGAACTGGACAGCCCGCCCTGCTCGTCGATGCCTGTGCAGGTACCTGACCGGGTACGATGCTGTGTCACCTGCATCCCCAGTATCACAGGTTGCAGACTGAAGCGCTCTGGCTCCAGATTTCTCAGCGTCTCTGTGATCAGATCGCATCCGGCCAGCAAAAACATGCCGGACAGAGCCAGTGCCAGACGACAGGATGATGTCATATCAATTTCTCCCCCACTGCGTTGGTGTCCAAGCTTAACATGGATGTCCCGGGCCGTGAGGGATTTGTCGCAAACAAAAAAAGGCCCCGGAAACCGGGGCCGTCAGTTTCGTCTTTTCAAAGGGTCACGCGTCAGGCCCCAGCATGTGGTTCATGGATACCGATGGCTGGTCACAGCCCGCCTCCCCCACGATCCGCGCCGGAATGCCCGCCACCGTTTTGCACGGCGGTACTTCTTCCAGCACAACAGAACCTGCAGCAATACGGCTGCAGTTACCAACCCTGATGTTACCCAGCACCTTCGCACCGGCGCCAATCAGAACTCCATCTCCGATCTTTGGATGACGGTCTTCTTCTTCTTTGCCCGTCCCGCCCAGCGTGACCGAATGCAGCATCGACACGTTGTCACCAACCACGGCCGTTTCACCGATCACAATGGAATGCGCGTGATCGATCATAATGCCACGCCCGATACGGGCAGCCGGGTGGATATCGACGCCGAAAATCTCGGAAACCCGCATCTGCACAAAATAGGCAAGGTCGCGCTTACCCTGCTTCCACAGGTGATGGCCGACACGATACGCCTGCATCGCCTGGTAGCCCTTGAAGTACAGGATCGGCTGCAAAAGCCGGTGACAGGCCGGGTCACGCTCGTAAATCGCAACCAGATCAGCACGCGCCGCCCGCACAAGCTCAGGGTCGGACGCATATGCCTCTTCGACCATTTCCCGTACGACAACCATCGACATCTCATTGGATGCCAGCTTGGCTGCAATACGATAGGACAATGCCTTTTCTATGCTCTTGTGGTGCAGAATACAGGCGTGCAGGAACCCACCCATCAGCGGTTCATCCAGCGCAGCCTGTCGCGCTTCGTTGCAGATCTGATCCCATGCAGGATCTACAGCAGCAATCTTTGCCTTGAGTTCAGCCATGGTGATGTTCCTTTCCCGGGAACATTTAACCTCTCACCCCGGAAATTCCAAACGCAAAGCCGTGATGGACCTCATTCCGTACAGGAATGTCTGTCGGAAACTCTCATCAGGTCGGGCGGTTCCTGAAAGCCCGGATACCCTCCAGAACGACAAGGAGACAGTCGCAGAACTCCGGATCCGTCAGATCACACCGCCTGCCAGCCGGATACCCTCTGGCGGCACTGCCCAGCGCGCCGTTACCCCAGCGTGGATGTGGATAGCCCAGCTTTCTGAAAAACACATCGGCATAGTGAGACTGCGTGATCAGCCGGTTCAGCAGTGGTCTGCGCTCGGTTTCCGGGACGGCATGCAGAACACGTGCCGTACTGACGAGGTCTGACAGTAAGAAGGCGCGCATCAGAAATCGATCCCAAGCGCCGTGGCCGGTCCGGGGCCATAGACTGCAGAGATCTGAGCAACTTCGACCGTAAACGGTGCCACAACGCCATCTTCACTGCGATCAAGCGGGCTGTAGCGCCATTCCGGCAGAGCTGTGGTGGTCTCCCGCCGTACATCACCGTCTTTCAGGACTTTCACCGCATAGCTTTCTGTCTCTTCGGCCAGCGGCACCTCAGGCGTATCCCAGTTGTCGCCATCAAGGCGTGTACGCCGTATCCAGCCGAACCGGACAGTACCGTCCGGCTCCGTGGACGACTGCAGGTGGACAGGTGAATAGGGACGCAAGCCATTGCCGTCGAACGCCGCAACGTCCTCGACATAGGACGGATCATCCACAGGCCGACGCGCGGCACCGATACGATACGTCTGCGATACACGTCTGAGGTTCCGGCTCAGATCAAGCTGGTTCGGTATCCCGTTCAGCAGCACAAACCATGATTGCTCTGGCCAGACATCCGGCATCACCGCGTCACTGCCCAGTTGCCCGCGCAGACGATGGGTCAGATCCCACGTGTTCTGATCGACAAGGACTGCTTCCCCGAACTGGAACACCTCCCAGTTTCCCGGCGTACCGTCCCCGATTGCTGCCAGGTTCGCCCCACTCAGCAGTGCAGCCTCCTGAACAGAACTCAGACTGCCACTGGTCAGCTTCACCCGCAGTGGTGCGCCATCATCAAAACGACCCGGGCGCGATGCACGCATTTCAGTTTCCGTGACACCAATGACCGAACGTGCCGATACGACATCCGTCAGTCTGAAATCGCTGTCACCGGGCGAGCGGTAAACAGACACAGTTCCGGGCCAGGGTTGTGCCGTCACAGCAAGATGGGGTGCATGGGCGACCTCGTCCCCGGTGATCAGGGGCAGATCCATGAAAAGCGGCAGGACCGGGACAGGCGGCACAAAAGAACGCGGCCGGGTGACCTCATCAGACAGTTCAGCAGGCTGATAGACATCCGGCTCTATCCGCACTGCCTCAACAATCTGCAGGGCGCCCTGCTCTACCCGGTCAATACGGTACAGAGCGGGGTTTCCGGACTGGTCACTTCTCAGCGACACCACATCTCCCGCGCCCATACTCAGACACGAGGGAGGAAGCGCAAATCTGATCGCTTCGCGCGCCACACGTGCCTCCGTCAGCCAGCGTTCCGCGGTCTGGCGTCCTTCCGTCCGGGTCAGTGCGATCGGTATCTCCGACGTTGAGACCGTATGCGCTTTTTCGTCCTCGAGAACGGCCTCTTCCGACAGCACTTCGAAACCTGCGTCTGCCTGCACAAACCGCAGCCTGACGCGGCCAGCCATTTCAGCTTCGGGTGACCGTGTCTGTTCAATGGCACCATCCAGCTCGGTACTCAGCGCGACCTGCTCCCGGTCCAGCGGGACAGGGTTCAGACCATTTCTCATCCGGAATACGAGCTGACCGTCCCGCTCCACCGCATCAAAGGCATAGCGCAGCATCAGCGGTTGCAATGCCTGACGTGCATCTCCCACCTCGCTGACCATATACCCCCGCACGGTTCCATAGAGCCCGCTGGTATCGAAGTTCACCAGACCGGCCCGGGTGCAGACCTCCTCAACAACAGAAGACAGTGACCGCGCAGATGTGCGCCCGTTGATCCAGTGACCGCGCGCGTAATTGGCCGCATCGCTCCACTGGTCGGCATTGTTCGGAAAATAAGGATAGGGACGCGCATCCCAGGCCCAGACAAAAGCACGATCCATGTTGACCATGCGCCCCGAATACACCGATGCTTCAGGGTTATTTTCCGGATCGTCCCAGTAGGAGACCATGGCGCGCAGATATTGCATCTGCATCAGATCATCCCGTGCGCCCGTTGAATATCTGGGCAGGCTGCTTTCGGATGATTTCGGATCCAGGAACTTGTTCGGCTGGTTTGTGCCCTTGTCGATCGACGCGCAGCCATATTCGGTAAACCAGAATGGCTTGGATCCGGGTACCCATTCCGTGGGCGCAGCAGCGCGCACGCCGCCGGTACGCTCGTAGTGCTCGTTTTCCCACCAGTTGCGCAGATCTTTGTACCGGAAAACCCATGGTTCTCCGTGCGCTCCGTCTTCGATGGGTGACCTGACCTGCGCGGCGCGATCCTCTTCTGAGGCGTAGAACCAGTCGTATCCCTCCCCGCCGGCAATATTCGAGCGCAGATAATCCAGGTTATAGATCGAACCCGCGTCCCGATCGAGGTGCGTGTCGCCATCCCGCCAGTCTGACAGCGGCATGTAGTTATCAATACCGATGAAATCGATTTCCGGATCGGCCCAGAGCGGGTCAAGATGAAAATAACGGTCGTTGCTGCCATCCTGCGGCTGGTACCCGAAGTATTCAGACCAGTCTGCCGCATAGCTGATTTTCGTTTCCAGCCCGACGATCGCGCGCACTTCAGCAGCCAGCTGGCGCAACCGTTCAACCGCTGTGAATTTGTTGCCCGCACCGCGTATCCAGGTAAGACCGCGCATTTCCGAACTGATGCAGAAGGCCTCTACACCACCCGCTGCCTTGCAGAGCGCGGCATAGTGCAGCACAAATCGCGACAGCGTCCATTCATCCGGCCCGCTGTAGGTAACTGCACCACCGGCGACGGCGAAATCCGACGCCGAGACACTGCCGAAAAACGCGTCAACTTCCGCATCAGCGTCTGCCGTTCCGTCGGGTGATCCGTCCACGCCAGGCGCAACTGACAGCGTGATACGCCCGCGCCACGGCAACCGTGGCTGGAACGACCCGGGCGCATAGGGATCGGGAAGCGTGTTGTCGTTCAGCTGATCCATCAGAATGAACGGATAGAACATGACCGCTTTGCCCGCGGCGTGCATCGCCTGAATCGCCTGCATCACGGCGCGGTCGGCGGGTGTTCCGCCATAAACGGGACGCCCCTGTTCATCCAGAACCATGGCCTCGGCCGTTCCGCGGTTCAGACCGGAAACTACCCAGGGCATGTTTTCGCCTTCATATTCCTTCTTTTCGACTTTCGGCCGCACAGAACAGCTGCCACAGCGCAGATCGTTGCCGAACCACGAAACGATAAGCGATGCCGCCTCGCAGTTCGGAAGCTCTTCGTCCAGCGCTTCAAGGGAGACCCGGAAGTCCGGTTTCTCGGTCGGCGTGTTGACGTTGGCGGTCCAGCGACTGCCCGGTCCGTCTGAGTAATAAACCGGTGTCGTGGCGAGCGAATACTCACCTGTCCCGGGCATCAGAGCCACAGAACGGATGCCATAAGTCGGCGCAAAGCCTGCATCCGCCTCTCCGGTCTGCTCAGGGCGCGAGACCTCAAAAGAAAACTGCGGCACCCGGTTGCCAAACGGCTCAAGGGCCAGGTTTTCAAAAACCACATAGGCCGTGCCCCGGTAGGCCGGCACCATGCCGGTGCCTTCAATCGCTTCTATGACAGGATCAGGCAGCTGATCTGTGCTGCCTTTGTAAATGCGCATGTTCAGGTCGTCAGGGGCGATCTCCTCACCATCTGCCCAGATCCGCCCGACACGCGTAATCTCGCCCTCGCAGATCGCGACGGCCAGGTTGACGGTGTAACTGTAGCTGCGGGTCTGCGGCTGGCTCGGCGCGCTGATGCCCTTGCCACCGCCGCCCGACACGCTGACAACCTCGGAAAAGTCCGATGCCCAGATGACCTGGCCTCCGAGACGCATCCGACCATATACCTGTGCCAGCGGTTCGCCTTCGCTGGCGCTGAACAGACGAAAGCGATCGACACGACCTGTCTCAATCGCATCTGATCCTTCACCGATCAGCTTCTGATCGATCACGCGACCAACGGTGGCACCAACGGCCCTGCCGATGACCGCCGTCGAAATGCCCGCAACTGTGCCACCAAGTGAGGCACCAAGGGCCGAGCCCGCAGCGGAAAGAACAATCGTAGCCATCAGCTGGCCTCCTCTGGAAATGCAAAACGGGCAACAACCCGACGCCGCCAGGGGCGACTGAGCGCGCTTTCAATGACCCCAAAACGCGAATAGGCATGCACAAAACTGGCTTCGGCGCCGATACGGCCGACGATACCGAGGTGTTTCGCCACAGCACCCGTCCGCATACGGAAGAGCAGCACGTCTCCCGGTGCTTCATCCTCCAGTGTTTTGGGTGTCAGATGACGCAGGGCAGCCGCCCACAACTGTTCGTCCCGCCGTACTTCAGACCAGTCCAGCGAATACGCGGGAACCTTTTCCGGCTCATCGCCATAAAGCGCACGCCAGACCCCGCGCAAGAGCCCAAGGCAATCCGTGCCCGCCCCTTTGACAGATGACTGGTGCACATAGGGCGTGCCGATCCAGCCACGGGCTTCTGACAAAATCAGATCTGTTTGATACGTCATCTCAGGCTCCCGCCGGTGTTCGGACCGGTCGATTTCGGCACGGCAAGCATCCAGTCTTCGCCGGGCACATCCGGAAACCCCTGAAAATTGGCAAGGTTCAGGAATTTGGTGCGGCAGGTTTCACTCCGCTTGTCGCAACCCGCGATCAGCCGCACCATGGTCCCGGCCGGAATGTCAGCACGCACCGGTTCCCAGAGCTCTATGATCCGGGTGCTCCCGTCCGTACGGTCCTGCTTAATGATGCCCTTGAGCCCGGCCGCTGGCCCGTCCAGTACCTCAAAACGGCCCCGCGCAAACCACCCTGCGGCAAAAGCATCCACATTCTGCCAGCGAAACACGCGGGCGTTGCTGACGTCTTCAACCGGTATATCAAGTGAAAACCCCGGCGCAGTCAGATCAAAGCCACAGACACTGTCGCCCAGTACCGCCGTGCAGGGTTTCTGGTACACCCGGCCCAGCGGCCGGTTCAGTGTTTCGGTCAACCCGCGCAGTTCAGCCTGAAAACCGCCATCTGCTCTTCGAAATTCGCCGATAGAGCCCCGGAACTGCATCCATCGCTGCGACACGTCCTGCCAGTTGACCAGCCAGGCCTCAACCGTGGCATCGTCAAACCGGCCCTGCTCGATATCAGTTTCGCGGATCGAAAGATCACTCAGAGCACCGAGCGCCTCCGTGTTGTCGACTGAAAGACCCGTGGACTGTGCCAGTGTCATCGCGCTCATACCGGTATCCGCGCGAAACGAAATGCCATCGAACGACAGCTCACGGTCATGGTCTGTAAAACCCAGCACGATCCCGTCTTTGCGTTTTATGGCCCACGCATGAGCTATTGTGGTCAGTCCACTTTCCAGGTGGGCCTTCAGCCCTGCATCCATGCCGCTCATCAGATCCGAACCTCGACAATTGGCACATTGGGCACTTCGCCGGCCTGAAAGCTCGCCACACTGGTCAGAATGCTGTCCGTGTCAAAGCGGACCGGCACGTCGAACTCAAAACCGGCGGTAACCGGATCCCCAGCCGCAGGTGCTGTTACGAACGTGATTGTACCGGTGGCGAGGTCCATCGTGTAATCCACCGTTTCAGCCAGCTCATTGCCGGCAACTGCAACCCGCACCGTGCCGGCAACCGGCTTGGTGATGGGCCGCACGTAGGTATGTTCACCGGAACGGTATGTTTTCGTCAGTGAAAAGGCGGTCTGGCTGTCATCGCCGGTCCCGATCTCCTGATCGATGGCGGTGATTTCTTCAGACGGCTTCCGGGAGCGGAAATCAGACCAGTCTTTCCAGCGAAATGCGTAAAGCTGTCCGAACCGGGCCTCAAAGAATGCAATCATTGTCTCCACGTCATCGAGCGACCGCATACCCACGCCTGCATCGTAGCGCCGACGCGAATGAGCCCACGGCGCATTGCGCTCTTCAAATCCGTTGCTGATTGTCACCACATCGGTGCGGCGTTCCGGCCCACCGACCGAGCCAAAGCTCAGAGTGACCGGAAATCTGACTTCGTGAAACTGCATGGGTCTGCTCCCCTTAGTGATTTATCGGTTGCGCTGGCCACGGCTGAGCGCACGCGTCATCTGCGCCGCGATCTGCCCCTGGCTGCGCTGGAACCCCTGGACGTCCGGGGTGGAAATGTTCATGACGATTGTGCTGCCCGTGCCGCCGGCTCCGCGCACACCAAGTTTACCGTCCGGACCACGCGCCAGCGGCATGATCGCCTCAGGCCCGGCCTCACCCATGATCCCCATACCACCGCGCATCCCGAAGGGCGTGGCACCACTGACGATACCGCCTGTGGCAAAAGGCATGACACGGCCCTGACTGAAAGGCGCGCCGTCGGCAAAAGGCAGAATGTTGTCTACCAGACCACCAACTCCGCTGGCCAGAAGGCCGCCCAGCTGGTTGGTGACAGGCTTGATCGCCGCATTGTAGGTGGCATTGATCATGCTGTTCGCAACAGTGTTCAGCGCTTCAGACAGGTTGATGCCGTCAAAAATCACACCGTCGAAAGCACTCTTGAGCCCTCTGCTCAGACTGCGCTCCAGAATGGCCACATCGCGGCCGGTGGCCTGCAACGAGGTTTTCATACGCTGCAGTTCTGCGTCGAACCCGCTCACCAGAGTGCCTGTCTGCCCCAGGGTTTCGTTCAACCCGTCGGCGCGTGCCTCCAGATCCTCAAAGCCGCGTTCATCGGTCATCTGTTCCGTCCTTTTTCTCTTCGTCTGGCCAGGCGTCCATAAGCGCCTGAAGACCACCGCTCAGAAGCGGCCCGGACTGACCCGGTTCACCAAGCATCAGCTGAAACTCCGCAGGCGTCAGCTGCCAGAACTCCTCTGGCCTGAGACCCAGCCCCCGGATCCCGGCACGTATCAGTGCCGGCCAGTCGAGGCCTTTGCTCATGCGCCCGGCACCACAAAGGCACGCGCAAGCAGTTCCGCAGCTGCCCGCGCGGCGGCCATCGGGCCTCCTTCAATCCGGGCGTGCAGCAGATCCTCAGAGGACAGATCGCACCGCCCTCCCCGCAGACCTGCCCCAAGCAGGGCCAGCACGTCGCGGCTGGTGAAACTGTTGCTTTCAAAGCGCTGCACAAGCTCCAGCAGCGATCCGGCCTCCAGGCCGTCCTCCAGCTCTGCCAGGGCCCCCAGCGTCAGGCGCATCACATGTGTTTCATCATCGATGACCAGGGCCACATCACCCCTCCAGGGATTTGTCATGGTCAGAGCGCTGTGAAGGTCAGGCTACCGGCACTGGCCAGCGACAGCTCGTATGTCGCTTCGCCGTTGTGGCTGCCGCCATATTCAATGGATGTGACCTGAAAAGGCCCCTCAACAATGCCAAAGTCCGGAATGACGACCTGAAACGCCGGCGCCTCGCCATCGAAAAAGAGCTGACGCGCGCGCTCATCGGTATCCGCGTCGCGAAAAACCCCGGAGCCGCTGATGGAGACAGAGCGGACACCCGCGCCTGACAGCAGCTCGCGCCATCCCCCCTGACTTTCCAGGCTGGTGACATCGATTGTCTCGGCATTAAAACTCACGCGCGTGGCGCGCAGCCCGGCCAGTGTCGAAAACAGGCCCGTGTTATCCATATCGACCTTGATCAGCAGGTCCTTACCGTTCTGAGCACCCATGGGTTCTCTCCTCGTGCGTTGTGTGTGTGGCGTTATTCGTCTGTGACGCGGGCGCGAAATCGCAGCAGGATCTCGCGTCCGGCGTTGTCATCAATCTTCCGGGCCTGGGCGCGCTCAAAGCGCATGAACACCAGACGGCCCCGTGTCAGCGACAGGTCTGCATCGTGCAACACATCAGAAACCGCTGCAGCGACTGCCTTTGCACCTGCAAAACCCGGCTGCGTCGTGAAGACGGAAATCTCTATCGTGTGGAACGCGCCGGACCCGGTCTGATCAGACGCATCCCGCGCCCGTTCACGGCCGAGACCGACCCAGGTTTCAGGCACTGTGCCTGTGGGAACGGCATCGTAGATATCAGTCCCGACAAGCGCCGCCAGAGCCGTGTCACTGACGAGGGTTTCGTATATGGCGGCCTGCAGCGCGCCCGACATGGCATAACTCATACCGCAGTCTCCTCTGTGGCAAAGCAGGTGATGTATCTGCCGTCAGCGTCTTCCTCAGCCACCGCCTGGATGACAAAAAGACGCTCGCCGTCGCGAAACCGCTGTTCTGGCCGCGGACGGTCCGGCGCACCAAAAGGCGTGCCGCGCACAACAATCCGGTAGCTCATGGCAGAGATTGGCGCACCCGACTGGGCTGTTTCACGGCCCGTCCTTGCGGTAACCTGTGCCCACAGAGTACCGAGAACCTGCCACTGCGTGACAAAGCCCCCTGCACCATCGGGCACCCGTTGCGGCTCTTCGAGCTCAAGGCGGCGGTTCAGCCGCGGCGTAGTCACCGCAGACCCCCCGTCCCGATCCGCATGATGCGATACCGCTCGATCAGGCTGGTCACACCAAAGGGCATGCAGCCGTCGCTGAGCGAGGTCTCGTTGCGGTATTCATAGTAATGCGCTGCCAGCAGCATCACCGCCTGGCGCAGATCCGGCGGCACATCGGCCCATGCAGCACCGTAGCCTGCATCAAACCGGATCACGACGGACCCGTTTGCGGGAATGCCGGGAAGTGCGGCGCCCGTTGACCGCAGGCGCGGCCGCTGACTGTCTTTCTCCAGCCAGTAGGCTTCGGGCGCTGCCAGTACCTCATCACCGTTGCGTGCGACGATTGTCACACTGCTGATGGCCGACACAGGCGCCAGAGGCAGCCCCTGGGCATTGAGATCGCGCCAGAAAGACAGCGACCAGCCAAAACTGCGCGTAATCAGGACCTTGCCGGTCCGCGCCTCTACGGCACCGATCGCAGCGCGCAGAAAGCCGGTCAGCACCTCGTCCTGCGACGTTTCCTGACCGAAGCCTGTACCCAGACGCAGGTGCGCCTTGAAATCTTCGACCGGCAGCGCGCCGTCCGGCACCGTCGTCTCTTCGATCAACATCATCGAAACTCTCCAGTTCTCCTGCTCCCCGGTCGTGGAAACCGGGTGCGCACCTGTCCGTGTTGCTCGGTCGGAGGGGAGCAGCTAGACAACACGGAACCTGCCGGAGCGCACCCGGCCCGGTGACACGGCAAATGCCGCGACACCGGTATCGTCACTTCACAGTTCAGGAGGTGGCGAATTTCAGCAGCTTGATCGCTGCAAAGTCGCTTACGTCACCGCCGACGCGTTTTGTTGCGTAGAACAGAACGTTGGGCTTGGCGCTGAACGGGTCGCGCAACACGCGCAGATCGGGACGTTCGGCGATGGTGTAACCTGCGTCAAAGTCACCAAAGGCAATTGCATCGGCACCGCTGGCGGCATCCGGCATGTCTTCGGCGATCAGTACAGGATACCCCATAAGACGCGCAGGTTCGCCTGCCGCGAGACCATCGGCCCAGAGGAAACGACCATCATTGTCCTTGAGCTTGCGGATCAGGCCCGCTGTCTTGGAGTTCATGACAAAGGTTGCATTGGCGCGGTACTGCGCACCCAGCGCATAGACCAGATCAATCACCGAATCTGCTGTGACATCACCGTCGATACCCGTCGGCACATAGCCGATGTTACCCCAGGTCCAGACATCATTGTCGACGTTTGTGTGGTTCAGGAAACCACGCGGTTTATCGACACCATCCCCGTTCACGAATGCAGCGGCTTCTGCCCGCGCAAAACGGTCCGCGATGCGCTCAGCCAGCCAGCCTTCGATGTCGAATGCGCTGTCGTCCAGCAGGCGCTGGGATGTCTTGGGCAATGCACTCAGTTCGTGCAGCGGAATGACAATGCGGTCGATCTGCGGTGTGCCTGTCTCGGTCGTATCCGCAGTCTCGGTTGCCCAGCCCGCACCAAGATCGGTGTGGTCCACAAGAACGTCGTAGGATGTTGCCTCGACATTCACAACCGACGCCACAGAGCGGATCGAAGATGTCGACCGCAGTACCGAGTTGACCGCGTCAGAGGTCTGCGGATCCACCAGGTAACCACCGTCAGCGTTCAGCGCCGTGGACATGGATTTCACATCCATCTCCAGGCCGCGCAGACCGTCGTCGTCACCGGAGCGCAGGTAATCATTGAAAGCCTTCTGATGCGGTGCGCCGGCATCAACGGCACCTCCGAGAGGTGTGCGTTGGGGGAGGTTCGATTTACGGTCCAGCATGGTGAGTCGCTCTTCTGTTTGTTGCAGTTTCATGTCAATTTCGTTCTGGAAGTTCTTGAAATCAGTGACAAAGCCGGTCACGGCCTGTCTGACGTCCTCGGCAGGGGACAAACCTGTCCCGCCTGCCGCCTTTGCTTCGGTCTTGCTCATTGGCAGTTTCCTCAATGTGGTGGTTGCGGCCGCACGTCCGGCGCGGCCGGTACAACAGGTGCGCGTCAGCGGCGCGCCAGATCAGCGCGCGCACCCGCAAAGGCGGCGGCCATGTCACGCAGGGTGTCCTCCAGACCGGAATCCTCCGATTTGGCGGCGACCCGCGCACTGGGCAGCATCGGAAAGGTCACCAGCGACACTTCCCAGAGCTCCAGTTCCGTCAGAAGGCGCTGGCCTTCCGTGTTCTTTGTGGCCTTGCGTGTGCGATAGCCGATGGACAGCCCGTCAATGGCACCCGCCCTGATCAGCGCTGCGGCCTCGCGACCCTTTTCGACGCTGTCCAGCAGTCGTCCGCTGACCCACAGGCCACGTGCGTCCTCGCGAACCTCGTCCCAGATCCCGATGGGCTGCGCGGGATCATGCTGCCAAAGCATCTTTACGGTCGCCCCGCGGGCGGACAGCGCCTCAAGCGATGCTTTGTATGCACCCGGCGCGACAACGTCGTTGCCCTGATCAACGGCGCCGAACAGACTGGCGTATCCGCTGATAATCCCGTCGTCCTCAACCGCGACGGCATCGCCGAAACGGGCAAATTTGTGCTCCAGCCCGGTATCATGTTCCATGGCGTTTCTCCTTGAATATCTGGTGTGACCTGCGACCGGTCGGCATCATGGCGCGGCGGCCAGCAAAGACTGCAGACCCTGTCCCAGGATCATTGCGACGATGCCGTAAACCGTTAACCACAAACGCTTTTCCAACCGCTCCATCATCTCTTCGATCCGGTCGAGCCGGCGTGTCAGATTGGCGTGCTGGATCTCGGCCACCCGTTCATGGGCCTGCAGACGCAGCCCCGGCGCGCACTCGAATTTATCCATTGCCGGTCACTCCCCGGCCCCGAGCGCGGGCAGACCCAGCAGGGCACGTTTTTCGGCCTGTGTCAGAAAGTCTGCGCCGGCAACGCGGTTCCACTGAGCATCCCGCTCTGTGGCCAGGGCAGGTACCTGATCAAGATCAGGTTTGAGGGTCAGCGCCTCGCCGGAATATCCGGCAATCCAGTTGGCCAGCGCGGCTGTAACCCGTGTGGCCAGCGGCAGAACCGTCAGGCGATAAAACGCCCGGTGCGCTTCCTGATAGTTGGAATAGGTCGCGTCACCCTGAATGCCCAGCAGCATCGGCGGCACACCAAAGGCCAGCGCGATCTCACGCGCCGCGGCTTCCTTGGTTTTCTGGAATTCCATGTCTGAGGGCGAGAAACCCATGGGTTTCCAGTCCAGCCCGCCTTCCAGCAGCATCGGGCGTCCGGCGTTACGCGCGCCCTGATGATGGCTTTCCATCTCGGCCACCAGTCGTTCGTACTGATCGTTTGCCATACTGCCCTGCCCTTCGGCACCGCGATAAACAATGGCCCCCGACGGACGCGCGGCATTGTCCAGCAGCGCTTTGGACCAGCGGCTCGCTGAATTATGCACATCAACAGCCATGGCTGCGGCCTGCATCGGGCTGAAGCCGTAATGGTCGTCCTGCGGGTGAAAACTGCGGATGTGGCAGACAGGCTGCAGATCGCCGGACGCATCAAAACGGTGCTTGCGACCACCGACTGCGTATTCATAGGCAACAGGCCAGCCATCCGCGCCGGGTACTACGCTCATCCGGTCCGAGCGCAGCACGTGCAGCTCAACCGGTGTGCCAGCTGCACCCGCAACGGCCTCAACATATCCGTTCCCGGTCAGCAGCAGCTGCGCATAAAGCGCCTCCAGCAGTTCCGCGCGGCCCTGCATCGGATTGGGCTGCGACACCAGTGTCATCAGCGGATGTGTCTCATACCGCTGCTCACTGTCCTGCAGCACCAGCGGCAGGGCCGCGGCAGCTTCGGCGATCAGCTTGACAGACCGGAACCCTACCGGATTGCCCGAAAAGCCGGTCCGCGTCAGCGACACCGCATCTCTCGGGCTCCAGGCGACACGTCCCGACGACTGCCAGGACACGACAGGCCCGGTCGCGCTCGCCTTCTGTTCCGGCACATTCACCGGCGCCGCCTTTTTCAGAAAGTCAAAAACCATAGTGTCGCTCCTCAGAATTGGACGCCGCGCGGTGACAAAGCCCGCGCAACACGGCAGCCGGCACCGGGCTCGCCGGTCCGTTGCCTCATTGTTCAGAAAATTTCAGGAAATCTGGTTACTAGAGCGTACGCACCCTCGGCGCGCGCCATTTTGCAACCGGTTCGATCATCAGCGCATGCAGCGCCCAGACCAGCGCATCTACCCTGTCAGGTGATCCGCGGCCCTCATATCCCTGTACCGTCATGCGGCACATCTGGTCTTCGAGCACCTCAAGACCCGGCATGTGCCGGACCCGGCCCTGTTCATAAAGCGCGGCAACCGGTTCGGCCCGGGCAGACTTGCCCCGGGTCGCATGAACGGCTGTATAGGGTACCAGCGGATCAACCTGCCGCAGCACCTCTTCCACCATCTGCCCGCCCTGATTGACTTCTGCCACCAGGCGGTCAGCCCCATAAAACTCCATCGCTTCTACAGCCGCACGGGCCCACCCGGCAGGGCTTGCGCCCGCAACCGTGCAATCGGCCAGAACAACGGCGCGCCATTCCTGTGGCGGCCCCTGCATGGTGACACCGGCAACGATGATACCGCATTCATCAGACGACTTGCTGCCCGTAGTCGACGGATCAACCGCCACCACAATACGGTCCAGCGCCTGCGCGTCGCGCACCCGGCACGCCTCGATCCCTGCAGTGGTCCAGAGCGCACCTTCGGCGTCCTCAAGCAAAACACCGTCCAGCTCCTGCCGTCCCAGCCGGGTCCCGGCATAGCGGGTCCGGACTTCTTCCAGGAATGACGCCGCCAGATTGGCTGCATTGGCCTCTGTCGGCGCATGCGTCACAACGGTCGACGGCGCCTTCAGCAGTTCTTTCAGCACGCCAACGTTGCGCGGTGTTGTGGTGACACAGACCTGCGGCCTGTCACCAAGCCGCAGTGCAAACTGCAGCATATCCCATGTAGCCTCTGCTTTTTTCCATTTGGCCAGCTCGTCGACCCAGGCCGCATCAAACTGCGGCCCCCGCAGTCCCTCAGGGTCAAACGCCGAATGCACCGTGGCTATGGCGCCATTTGGCCAGACCAGGCGTTTGCGCCCGGCCTCCCAGACCGGCCTGCGGTCCGGCGGCGAACAGGCAAGTATCCCACTGTCGCCGAAAATCATCACTTCGCGCACCTGATCGACGGTTTCGCCCACCAGGGCCACCCGGCGCGCTCTGCCCTCGTCGAGCGGTCTTGCTCCCTCAACCTGTGACCGGACCCACTCTGCACCAGCGCGGGTCTTACCCGCACCACGCCCGCCCATGATCACCCAGGACCGCCAGTCGCCGCCGGGCGGCAACTGATGTGGCATGGCCCAGAACTCGAAAAGATAAGGGAGAGCCAGAAGCTCTCCCTCATTCAGTTCATTCAGGAAGCTCTCCTGCACGTCCCGTGCAGCGGAGCCGATCCAGCTTGCACCCGATATCAGCCCGTGCTTTTTCAAGGTCGAGGGCATAGCCCCCCTGGGCGATACCGGCGGATTTGCTTCGGCATTCGACAAGTCGGTTCTCCACTTCCTGGCAGGTTCTCAGCAGCGACGTCGCTGACGCTACCGTTTTGCTGCCTTGTGTTGTCTGTACGGCCTCTCCTGCGCTGACCTTCTGTCTGAGGTCTTCAAGTTCTTTGCGCAGATCTTTTACGGATCCGATGACCGACTTCAGCAGGTCTTCGGAAAGTGCCGCTACGTGCTCCGGGGTGTATAGAGTCATTCAGGTTCTACCTCTCATGCGCGTAGGTCTCCGCACGAGAAAAACGAAAAAACGACCCGTCGGGATCACTCCCGGGGTCGTTTGCCCATTTCTTCCAGCATGTCACAAGTTATACGCAGGACCGTGCGCAAAGTCAAGAAAAATCACGTCAAGTCAAATGGTTGACCGTACGGTGCCGTTAACCTTTTGCGTCCGGCGCGGCGCCCGACAAGCGGAAACCTGATGTTTTACAGGTCTTTCGCCGCGCTCCCGGAACCGTGACCGGATATCAGTTTCCGGTGGACTGCTCGCGCCGTTCCGCTTCGATTTTCCGCCACTCGGCGACGTTGCGGTTGTGCTCCTGCAGGGTCTCGGCAAAGGCATGTCCACCCGTCCCGTCCGCCACAAAGAAGATATAGGGCGTCTCCAGCGGGCGCGCTGCGGCCTCCAGGCTGGCAAGCCCGGGGTTGGCAATCGGCGTCGGTGGCAGGCCCTCGATCACATAGGTGTTCCAGGGGGTCGCCGCACGCAGTTCACTCTGGCGCAGTCCACGTCCGAGCACGCCCCGCCCTTCGGTCACGCCGTAAATCACGGTCGGGTCAGTCTGCAGACGCATCCCCCGGTTCAGCCGGTTCACGAAAACGCTGGCCACCTGGCCGCGTTCTTCCGCCACGCCGGTTTCTTTCTCGATGATAGAGGCCAGTACAAGCAGTTCTTCGGGTGTCTGAACCGGCAGATCCTCGGCGCGGGTTTCCCAGACTTCTGCGACCCGCGCAGCCTGGGCATCCGCCATCCGCGCCACGACCTCGCCGCGGGTATCGCCCGGGCGCACTTCATAGCTGTCGGGTGCAAGCGCTCCCTCAGGCGGCAGTTCGGCCACCTCGCCCTCCAGAACATCCATCGCCTTCAGGCTTTCAACAACCTGCCAGCTCGTGACACCCTCGGCCAGCGCGATCCGAAAGCGCGTCCCGGCGCTCCCCTTTCGGTCGACATAGACCTCTGGTGTCGCGTCTTCGGCCGGATTGAACGATGCCAGTTCCTCGAACCGTCCTGAGGTCGGGTTCAGCTCGCGCAGCTGCACATTCACGCGGTTCACACCCACGCGGTAAACCACCTCGGTCCCGCAGGTGCTGGCGCCTCCGCGCGTGACCGTATCCACGATCTGGGACATCGATGCACCCGGTTCAACCAGATAGCTGCCCGCCTTGAGCAGGGACGACTTTTCCGCATAATCCGCGCCAATCCGGAACAGCGTGGCAGAACTCACGGCTCCCTGATCCTCAAGCTGCTCACTCACGCGGCGCATGTTGGTCCCGCGATCCACCTGGACACAGACCGCCTCGGCCAGCGGACCCGCACCCTGATACTGGCGCTGCCCCCAGAGGATCACGCCACCCATCAGGAACAGCAGCACGATCAGCGCCGTCACCGCATTAGATGCGATATGTCGCCACATCAGCCGACTTTCCCGAAGACAACGCTGGCATTGGTACCACCAAACCCAAAGGAATTGGACAGCGCCACGTTGATCTCGCGTTCGCGTTTAGCGTTGGGCGCCAGATCAATCGGTGTCTCAACCGCCGGATTGTCCAGGTTGATCGTGGGCGGTGCCACCTGATCCCGGATCGCCAGGATCGAGAAAATCGCCTCGATCGCACCCGCCGCACCCAGCAGGTGGCCAGTGGCGGATTTGGTCGACGACATGGTCACATTGCCCGCGTGATCGCCCATCAGGCGCTCAACGGCACCCAGCTCGATGGTGTCGGCCATGGTAGATGTGCCATGAGCGTTGATGTAGTGCACGTCAGAAGGTTCAACACCGGCGTTGCGCAACGCATTGCGCATGGAACGCTCGCCACCTTCACCGTCCTCAGAGGGGGCGGTGATATGATAGGCATCACCCGACAGGCCATATCCCAGCACTTCGGCATAGATTTTCGCACCGCGCGCCTTGGCGTGTTCGTATTCTTCCAGAACCACAATGCCCGCGCCCTCGCCCATGACAAAACCGTCGCGGTCTGCGTCATAGGGGCGGCTGGCTTTCTGCGGATCATCGCCGCGTTTCGTGCTCAGCGCCTTACATGCGTTGAACCCGGCAATCCCAATCTCGCAGATCGCGGCTTCGGCACCACCTGCGATCATCACATCCGCATCACCGTGCTGGATCAGACGCGAGGCATCCCCGATGGCATGTGCACCGGTCGAACAGGCCGTGACCACCGAATGGTTCGGCCCTTTGAAACCGTACCGGATCGACACCTGACCCGAGATCAGGTTGATCAGTGCGCCGGGCACAAAGAACGGCGAGACGCGGCGCGGTCCCTTCTCATGCATCATGACGGCTGTGTTCGCGATAGAGTTCAGACCACCGATACCCGAGCCGATCAGAACACCAGTGCGCTCAAGGCTCTCTTTGTCCTCCGGCGTCCAGCCCGCGTCCTCAACAGCCTGCTGTGCTGCGGCCATGCCAAACAGAATAAAGGTGTCGACCTTTCGCTGTTCCTTGGGCTCCATGTACCTGCTGGCATCAAACGTGCCGTCCGAACCATCACCCAGTGGCACCTCGCAGGCATATTGCGTGACCAGCCTGCTGGCATCAAAGCCTGTGATCGGCCCGGCGCCGGACTGGCCGTCCAGAATACGCGACCAGCTTGCCTCGACGCCATCCGCCAACGGTGTGACCAGGCCCAGACCTGTAATAACTACTCTGCGCATCATTTTGCCCCCTTCAATTTGGTGCTCCCCATACAGTGAGGAGGCTCTCCTGTGCAAGTCCCGGCGCACGCTGCCCTGCAGCGACCCGCTATTGCGGCGGCCCCTTGCGCACCAGCAGTGTCACAGGGTCGCCATCCAGTTCCGCGTCACGCATGTGCTGGTATCCCATCGCCTCGGCAATCCGGAACGAAGCAGTATTTTCGGGCGTAATCATACAGACCAGCTGACCGGTAATGACCCTGTCAAACCAGTCATGCGCCGCGCGCACGGCCTCCATACCATAGCCCTGACCATGTGCGTCAGGTGTCAGCACCCAGCCTGCTTCGGGGAAACTGTCGAAATCCTCGCCCAGATCGCGTTTGGCATAAAAGAAACCGGCCTGACCGGACATATCGGGCGCACGGTGCCGGTGGATGGCCCATTGCCCGAAACCGGTAATCTGCCAGTGCCCTGCATTGCGCAGAAACGCCGCCCAGGCCTTGCTGCGGGGCCAGGGCGCACCGCCGATAAATTCGACCACCTCCGGCATGGACCAGATCTCTGCAAACCGGCTGAAATCCTCCGCGCGCATACCGCGCAGGGTCAGCCGTTGCGTATTAATGGTCGGAATCGTACGCGACATGTCCTGAGCCTCAAAATCACCGGAGCTTTTCGCCCTCTGGTGCAAATGATGGCGCAGGACGGTGACATGTTTCAAGCCCTGGCGGACCACGCACATGAAAAAGGCGCCTCTCCGCGGGGAAAGGCGCCTTTTCAGCTCACAGACCGGGCAGGCCCGGCCCGGGCTCAGGATGCTTCAGTGATAAACTTGACCGCATCGCCGAATGTCTGGATGGTTTCGGCTGCGTCATCGGGGATTTCGATACCGAATTCTTCTTCGAATGCCATCACCAGTTCGACCGTGTCGAGGCTGTCAGCGCCAAGATCGTCGATGAACGACGCATTCTCGGTTACTTTGTCTTCTTCAACACCAAGGTGCTCAACAACGATTTTCTTTACACGATCTGCGACGTCGCTCATATCAATCCCTCATTCTTTCGGGTCATGTCTCAGACCCCCTTTGGTTGCGGCCGCCCCGATATTCCGGGAAATGGCCGCGTTTGCCCCAAAAGGGGCGGCTCTTGCCCGGTCCGTCATGACAATTGTCAGAACCCCGGGTCGGTGACGTATCTGATTGCTCAGCCGCCGAATCCGTTCTGCGCTCCCTCTAGCATAAGCTGAAAGGATGGCAAACAGATTGTGCGGACCCCGCTGACCGGGGCCGGCACGGCTTACAACATGGCCATACCGCCGTTCACATGCAAGGTCGTGCCTGTGACATACGAGGCCTCAGGGCTCGCCAGATACAGCACACTGGCAGCGATCTCGGCCGGCGTTCCCATGCGACCAGCCGGGATCTGGCCCATAATTCCGGCCTTCTGATCGTCGTTCAGCTTGTCGGTCATGGCCGTCTCAATAAAGCCCGGCGCCACCGCGTTCACGGTAATCCCGCGGCTTGCGACCTCATATGCAAGGCTTTTGGACATTCCGACCATACCGGCTTTGGATGCCGCATAATTCGCCTGGCCCGGGTTACCTGTGGCACCCACGACAGACGAAATGTTCACAATCCTGCCCCAGCGTGCCTTCATCATGCCCCGCATCACGCCCTTGCACAGGCGGAAGGTCGCCGTCAGGTTCACGTTCAGCACCGACTGCCATTCGTCATCCGACATGCGCATGAACAGATTGTCGCGCGTAATCCCGGCATTGTTCACCAGAATATCAACGGACCCCATCGCCCCGGCGGCCTGTTTCGGCAGCGCGTCCACCGCCTCCATATCACTGAGATTACAGGGCAGCACATGCGCGCGGTCGCCCAGTTCGGCGGCAAGCGCTTCAAGCGGTTCTGTGCGGGTACCCGAAAGGCCGACCGTGGCTCCGGCAGCATGCAGGCTGCGCGCGATTTCCGCACCAATACCGCCCGATGAACCGGTCACCAGCGCATTTTTTCCCGTCAGATCAAACATGTCTCTTCTCCCGCTCAGGCCTCAAGGGCCGCTTTGATGTCATCCGGTGCCCCGATATTCCGCGTGCCCGCCTCTTTTGCGATCCTGCGTATCATGCCGCTCAGCGCTTTGCCTGCACCGATCTCCCAGAATTCTGTCACACCGTTCTGCGCCATCCATTCCACCGACGAGCTCCAGCGCACCTGCCCTGTCACCTGTTCGATCAGCAGCCGCCGGATTTCCGCCGGATCGGTTACAGCTTCGGCCGTGACGTTCGCCACCAGCGGCACGGAGGGCGCATTCATCGTGACCGTCTCGAGCGCTTCAGCCATTTTTTCGGCGGCAGGGGCCATCAGTTCACAGTGGAAAGGGGCCGATACCGGCAGCATCAGCGCGCGTTTCGCCCCCGCCTCCTTTGCCAGCACACAGGCGCGCTCGACCGCTTCTCTGGTGCCGGACACAACATTCTGCGCCGGATCATTCTGGTTGGCGACCTGACAGACCTGGCCCTGGGCCGCATCGGCGGCAACCTTCGTGACCGTATCGAAATCAAGGCCCAGCACCGCTGCCATAGCGCCCTGGCCCACCGGCACCGCCTGTTGCATGGCCAGCCCGCGTGTGCGCAGCAGACGGGCGGCGTCAGCCACCGAAAAGGTGCCCGCCGCTGCCAGTGCGGAATATTCGCCCAGCGAGTGTCCCGCCACATGGCTCACCCGGTCCATGCCCAGACCCTCGGCCTCCAGCGCGCGCAGGGCGGCCATGGATGTCGCCATCAGCGCGGGCTGCGCGTTCTCTGTCAGCGTCAGCGTCTCAATATCGCCTTCCCAGATCAAAGCACTCAGCTTTTCCCCCAGCGCCTCATCAACCTCATCGAAAACAGCCTGTGCCGCGGGCCAGGCTTCGGCCAGCGCACGGCCCATGCCGATGGTCTGGGCGCCCTGCCCGGGAAAAACAAATGCGATGCTCATATCTCACGCCCCTTATTTTCGGTTACTGCATGGATTAGCCTGCCCGCACGTCAAGGGCAACGGCGGCGCGCGCATTCTCTGTGCGTGAGGGCAGATTGTGGTGACAGCATCAATGCTTACCCTATGTTCACCAATGAGCCGACCGGAGAGCTGAAATGCCCCTGACCAATACTGCTACACACTATGGTGGCGTCACCAAAACCTTCCACTGGCTGACCGCCCTGCTGATCATAACGCTGATCCCGCTGGGTATTTATGCAAACGGTCTGCCCTATGACACATCCGAAGAGCTGGCGCGCAAGGCATTGCTCTTTTCGCTGCACAAAACGCTGGGGGTGACGGTGTTCTTTGTGGCCCTGGCCCGCATCGCCTGGGCGCTGAGCCAGCCGAAACCGGCGCTGCTGCATCCGGACCGCAAACTCGAAAGCCTTGCGGCGGAAACAGTGCACTGGCTGCTTTACGGCTCATTGCTGCTGGTGCCCCTGTCGGGCTGGATCCATCACGCGGCGACCTCAGGGTTTGCACCGATATGGTGGCCGTTCGGACAAAACCTGCCCATGGTGCCAAAATCCGACAGCCTCGCGGCGACAACCGCCGGGCTGCACATTGTCTTTGAGCGGGTGCTCGCAGCCTCCATCCTGCTGCATGTCGCGGGCGCACTGAAACACCATGTCATCGACCGCGACAGCACTCTGCGCCGGATGCTGCCGGGCTATCCCGATGTCGGGGCCGTCAAAGGCGTGCACCGCGTGGCCCTGCCCGTCGTGGCCGCCGGGATCATCTGGGGCGGCGCCCTGGTCACAGGTTCCGCACTCGGTGTCTATGACCAGCACGGGAAGACGGTTCAGGCCGCTGCGCTTGAGGCCGTGCAATCCGACTGGGCCGTTCAGGAAGGTACCCTGTCCATCAGCGTGAAACAGCTTGGCTCTGACGTCACGGGCAGCTTTTCAGACTGGACTGCCGCCATCAGCTTTGACGAAAGCGTCACCGAAGGACCCGCAGGATCGGTTGAAGTGACCATTTCCATCGGCTCGCTCACGCTGGGGTCCGTCACCTCGCAGGCCCTAGGCCCGGATTTCTTCAATGCCGAAACCTTCCCGACGGCAACCTATACCGCCGATCTGATCCGCACGGGCAACGGATACATGGCAGACGGCACGCTGACCATCAAAGACATGGCCGTGCCGGTCAGCTTCCCCTTCACGCTGGATATTGCGGATGGCACCGCCCGCATGCAGGCAGAAACTGCGCTGGACCGCCGCGATTTTGCCATCGGAGAGGCCCAGAAAGACGAAGCAAGCCTCGGATTTTCGGTCTCTGTGAACATCACCCTGACCGCGTCAGAGGCACCATAACACCGCCCCTTCACCCTTCTGCAAATACTCAGATCCCACCGGATCAAAAAAGCCGCGCCCCGGACCAGGAGCGCGGCTTTACAGTGTCAGTGCCGTAGCGGATCAGCCGGCCTTCATCGCCTCAATGGAGATGATCACCTCAACTTCGTCACTGACGAAGGGCGCGAAAGCACCAAGACCAAAGTCGGACCGCAGCACCGTTGTGGTCGCATCAAAACCGGCCCAGGGCTTGCCTGCCTGCGGGTGATCGCCCGTCTGGTTCAGCTTTGCGTCCAGAACAACAGATTTCGTCACATCGTTCATCGTCAGATCGCCGGTGATTTTGGCGGTGTTATCGCCGGTGACCTCGATGCCGGTCGAGGTAAAGTTAATCATGTCACCTTCCTCGGCTCCGAAAAAGTCTTCGGACATAAAGTGACCCTCGCGCTGCTCCCAGCCGGTGAACATGCTCATGACGGGCATGGCGACTGTGACAAAAGAGGCTGCAGGGTTTTCCTGATCAAACATGATCTCGCCCTCAAAGCCCGAGAACATGCCGTACGTGGTCGAAAAACCCAGGTGGTTATAGCTGAAAACGACCTGGCTGTGGCTGGCGTCCAGCACGTATTTCTCGGCAGCAGCGGCCATGGACGCGGCAGCGGTCAGAGCGGTTGCAAGAATAAAGGATTTCATTGTGTGTCTCCGGGTTGGATTTGATGCGTCAAAAAATGGCATCAACAAACCTGAAAACAATCAGTCAGAATTCAACAGAACCTGCGCGCAGGCGAACACCCGGCGGTGTTCCGCTCAGAGCTTGCCGGCCACCCGCAGCGCCGTGACCAGCGACCGGTGCGCGACGCGGTCAGATGCGGCCACTTCTGCCAGCAGCGTGTCGTTGCGCCCCCAGAGCTGAACATGGGCACCGCAGTTCTCGACGCGGGTCAGATCCTGAAAGCTGCAGCGGTCCAGTACCCAGCGGTCACGACCGCGGGTCCGCACCAGGCGTACCTCGTGGCGGATGGTATCAATCTCAACACGTGGGGCGTTGGGGCGCACGGCACTCTGCAGAAAGGCGATGCCGGCCATGCCGCCGATAACCGAGACCAGCAGCTTGATCAGCAGCAGATCCTGGCTCCAGTCGGCACCCGGTGCCAGCCACAGACCAACAGCGGTCAGAATGAGGGCTGCACCAATGACACCAAGCGCGCCACGCAGCAGCATCCGGCCACCGTCAAGCATCCGCGCGGGCTGCGGGGCAATGGCTTTGAAGTCGGCGGCATTTGTGGCACTGGTCATGTCGGGCTTCCTCATCCTGGTTAACGAACAGTTAACGGATGAAAAAAGACCGAAATAAGACGCGATCCGGGCCGCAGCGGGGCGATTTCCCGGCAGGCGGGTATACATTCCAGGCGGTGCCGACAGGGCTTGCGCTGTCATACAGACCGTGTATATGCAGCACTTCCTTCTGCAGATTTTCTGAACCGCGCAGTCTCTCGTGGCCGGGCCGCAGAAGGGTAATGGCCCTGCCTTTGAAATGCGCCCTGATATAAATGAGGAGTACGCATGCCACTCTATGAGCATGTCATGATCGCGCGTCAGGATCTTTCCAACACGCAGGCCGAAGGGCTGATCGAACATTTTGGTGCTGTCCTGTCTGACAACGGCGGGTCACTCGTGGATCACGAGTACTGGGGCGTCAAAACGATGGCCTACAAGATCAACAAAAACCGCAAGGGTCATTATGCCTTCCTGCGCTCGGATGCCCCGGCACCGGCCGTTCAGGAAATGGAACGCCTGATGCGGCTGCATGACGACGTCATGCGCGTTCTGACCATCAAGGTCGACGAGCACGCCGAACTGCCGTCTGTCCAGATGCAGAAACGCGATGACCGTGACCGTGGCGACCGCCGCGAACGCCGTTGATCAACCTGAGAAAGAGGACATAACCCATGGCCGCAAAACCATTTTTCCGCCGTCGCAAGGTCTGCCCCTTCTCGGGCGACAACGCGCCGAAGATCGACTACAAGGACACACGTCTGCTGCAGCGCTACATCTCTGAGCGTGGCAAAATCGTGCCTTCCCGTATCACCGCAGTCTCTGCCAAGAAGCAGCGCGAGCTGGCCCGTGCCATCAAACGCGCCCGTTTCCTGGCCCTGCTGCCCTACGCTGTGAAGTAAGGAGAACATCATGCAGGTTATCCTTCTCGAACGCGTCGCCAAACTTGGCCAGATGGGCGAAGTTGTGGACGTCAAGCCGGGCTACGCCCGCAACTTCCTGCTGCCCCAGGGCAAGGCGCTGTCGGCTTCCAAAGCCAACATCGAAGCTTTTGAGCAGCAAAAGGCACAGCTTGAGGCGCGCAACCTCGAAACGAAGAAAGAGGCTGAGGCCCTGGCTGAAAAGCTGGACGGTCAGCAGTTCATCGTGATTCGGTCCGCATCCGATTCCGGATCGCTCTACGGCTCGGTCACCACGCGTGACGCTGCAGAGGCCGCCACAGAAGCCGGTTTCTCGGTTGACCGCAAACAGGTCGTTCTGGCACCGATCAAAGACCTGGGTCTGCATTCGGTTCAGATCATTCTGCACCCTGAGGTGGACGCCACCATCGAACTGAACGTTGCCCGTTCGCCCGAAGAGGCAGAGCTTCAGGCGTCCGGCAAGTCCATTCAGGAACTGGCCGCCGAAGAAGAAGCCGCAGCGGACTTCGAGATCCAGGAGCTCTTTGACGACATCGGTGCGGCCGCATCCGACGACGAAGATCTGGCAGAAGCTGCAGGTGTCGCAACCGACGACGCCGGTGACGAAGCTGCATCCGGCGATCAGGAAGACACAGCCGGCAAGGCCTGATCTTTCCGATCTGCTGAACGATATGACGCCGCTCCTTCCGGGGGCGGCGTTTTTCGTTGGGGTGGCCGTTCCCGGGGTGCGCGAATTGACGCAAGTCCTTGTCCGGGGCGGGGCACGCACCAGATACCTGAGACAAAGGGAAAGGTATCCATGACTGACATCACGACCCATGACGATGACGCATTGTTCCAGCACACCGAGCCGAAGGACTTCAAAGACCGTTTCGCTCTCAGGCTGGTCAAATTCATGCGGATATTCGCAGACCGCTTTTTTGCCAAACGCTATGGCCACCGGGCTGTTGTGCTTGAAACGGTTGCAGCGGTTCCGGGAATGGTCGGCGGCCTGCTGCAGCACCTCAAGGCGCTGCGCACGATCCGCGACGATGAAGGCTGGGTACGTGAACTGCTGGATGAGGCCGAGAACGAACGCATGCACCTGATGACCTTCATCGAGGTGGCCCAGCCCAGCCGGTTTGAGCGCTACCTGATCATGGGGGGCCAGGCGATTTTCTTTAACCTCTATTTCTTCCTGTATCTCTTTGCGCCACGCACGGCCCACCGTGTGGTTGGTTATCTCGAGGAAGAAGCGGTGATCAGCTATACTCAGTATCTGGCCGAGGTCGACGCGGGGACGGTCGAGAATGTCCCTGCCCCGCAGCTGGCGATTGACTACTGGAAGCTGGGCGAGACGGCGACGCTGCGCGATGTGATCATTGCTGTGCGTGCCGACGAAGCCGGCCACCGGGACCGCAATCACGAGATGGCCGACGAACTGGCGGCCTGAGGCACGGCCTCCGCAAAACGTAAAAAGCGCCGCGTCCTCAGGCGGGCGCGGCGCTTTCCTCTGGCGGCTGCCGCCAGACCCTCCCCAAGGGTTCGTATCAGTTTCTGGGTGTCATCAGTTTCCAGATCAGCGCTCCGAGTACCGCCCCGGTCAGAGGCGCGAGCCAGAAGAGCCACAACTGGCTCATCGCCGGTCCTTCTGCAAAAAGCGCCGCGCCGGTTGACCGCGCAGGATTCACAGAGGTGTTGGACACCGGAATGGAAATCAGATGGATCAGTGTGAGCCCGAGCCCGATTGCCACAGGCGCGGTGCCTGCGGGCGTACCTTCTGAAGTGGCGCCCAGAATGATGATCAGAAAAAGAGCTGTCAGGACGACCTCTGTCACCAGCACGGCGGCCATCGAATAACCCCGGGGCGAGGCCGCACCGTAGCCGTTCGAGGCAAACCCGCCCGGCCCCTCATATCCCGCACCACCTGAGACGATGATATAGAGCACCAGAGCGCCGGCAAATGCGCCGATGACCTGTGCGGCCCAGTAGAGCGGCAGGTCTTTTGCCGGAAAGCGGCCACCCAGCATCAGACCCAGCGATACCGCCGGATTGAAATGCCCCCCGGAAATATGTCCTACCGCATAGGCCATCGTCAGCACAGAAAGACCAAAGGCCAGGCTGACCCCCAGCCAGCCGATGCCCACATCAGCGACACCCGCCGCCAGCACCGCACTGCCGCAGCCGCCCAGTACGAGCCAGAACGTACCGATAAATTCAGCCAGAAGTTTCTTTGCCATTGCCACACCCCGTTTACGGATCCTGCTGGTGTGGACGCTAGGCGATCCCGCATACAAAAAAGCGGGGAAAAGAAAAAGGCCGGCGTCATAAATGACGCCGGCCTGTTTTGTCGGAACGTTGGCCCGGTTTATTCGTCGTCGAGCGCTTCGACAGCTTTCTGAAGGTCGTCCTTGGAGACTTCCTTTTCAGTCACGGTCGCGTTTTCGAAGATATGGTCAACAACCTTGTCCTCAAACAACGGCGCGCGCAGCTGCTGCTGCATCTGCTGGTTCTGCTGTACGAACTCAAAGAACTGGCGCTCCTGGCCCGGATACTGACGCGCCTGCGCCATGATCGCCTGGGTCATTTCGGCGTCGGACACCTGCACTTCTGCTTTCTGGCCAATCTCGGCCAGCAGCAGGCCCAGACGCACGCGGCGCGATGCCAGCTTTCTGTGCTCGTCCGTTGCTTCGATCTCCGGGTGATCGTGGCCTTCGACGTCGGGGTTTTCCTCGTGCCACAGCTGGTGCGCAATCTGGCCGGCTTCGGCGTCGACCAGTGCTGGTGGCAGATCGAAATCGACCATGTCGTCCAGGGCGTCCAGCAGACCACGCTTCATTACCGCACGAGCAGCGCCGGCGTATTCTGCTTCGAGACGCTCGGAAATCTGGCCCTTGAGCGCATCAAGATCCTCAGCCCCGAACTTCGTCGCCAGCTCATCATTGATTTCAGCAGCGACCGGCTGCTTCACTTCTTTTACGGTGCAGTCAAAGACAGCTTCTTTGCCCTTGAGGTTCTCAGCCTGATAATCCTCGGGGAATGTGACGGTAACGGCCTTCTCCTCGCCGGCTTTGACACCGACAAGCTGGTCCTCAAAACCGGGAATGAAAGAGTTGGAGCCCAGAGTCAGCGGGTAATCCTCGGCAGAGCCACCCTCAAAGGCTTCGCCGTCGACTTTGCCGACAAAATCGATCACAACCTGGTCACCGTCTTTGGCTTTGGAGCCCTTCTTGCGCGCTTTGAAGTCCTGAGCTGTTTCGGCGAGGTTGCCCAGTGCTTCCGCAACGGCCTCGTCCTCGGCCTTTACGACCATTTTCTCCAGTTTGACTTTGGAGAAATCGACTTCCGGAATATCGGGCAGCGCCTCGTAGGACATCTCGACCTCGACGTCGTCGCCTTCTTTCCAGTCCTCATTGGTCATCTTGACCTGAGGCTGCATCGCGGGGCGGTCGCCGGAAGCTTCAAAGTGCTCGTTCATCGCGCCGTCGATGCTTTCCTGCATCGCTTCGCCCATGACCCGCTGGCCGAACTGCTTTTTCAGCAGCGCCATAGGCACCTTGCCCTTGCGAAAGCCCTTCATCTCAACCTCGGGCTGCGCCTCGGCCAGTTTCTCGTTGACCTTGGCCTCCAGCTCGGCCGCGGTGACCTTGATGGCATAGCCGCGTTTCAGACCGTCGTTCAGCGTCTCTGTGACCTGCATGTGTGCTCCATAAGAATAAGGCGCACCGCCCGGCGCGCGCATCAGTTTGCGCCCTTCTAAGTGCGTCGGGCGGCAGGTGCAAGAGGCGCTTTTGATCCATGCTGAACGCGGGCACTGCGGGCTCCGCCTGCGTGCCGGTCTGGTGCGGGCGGGGAGACTCGAACTCCCACACCTTGCGGCGCCAGAACCTAAATCTGGTGCGTCTACCAATTCCGCCACGCCCGCACACCGGGCATCGCTGCCCGCGTCTGTCTCCTAGCAAACCCTTTGCGCGCTGGCGAGAGCAAAAAATCTTCCCGCTGTTAAGCAGTTGTTATCCAGTCCGGGTACAGAGTGGTCATGGTTAACGACGAGGACAGGTTATGTCTGTACAGGATCACCCGGAGCATCCATCCACGCGCGCAATACCCGACACCGGCGGCCTCGCAGAGAACACTGCCTCTGGCCTGGTACACGGCGCAAGGGTCCTGACACTGCGTGGCGAAATCCCTGTTCAGGCGCTTGTACCCGGAGACCGGCTGGTCAGCCCCGGTGCCGTCATGGCCGAGGTACGGCGCGTCGAGATGAGCAGCGTTATTGCCCGCGGGGTCTATGTTATTGCCGGATCACTGGGGCATGCCCGGCGGACCTCTGACACACTGCTGGCAGCCGGACAGCCGGTCCGCGTCCGCGACTGGCGTGCAATGGCGTTTACAGGGATGCGCTCGGCTTGGATGCCGGCACTCAGCCTGGTGGACGGCGAATATGTGCGCGACATCGGCCTCGCGCCGATGACACTCTACCGGATCTTCTGTGATGGCGCGAAAATCCTCTGTGCAGACGGTATGGAAATGGGCTCGGGTGAGGTCACGGCAGAGGCGCTTTTTGCCAGTACGCGTTAACCCAACACCTTTTGCAGAACACCCGGCAGCGCTTCCGGCAAATCCTCTGCAATCAGACCGGGACCAAATGCACGTGCCGCCTCGGTGTGCAGCCATGTGGCAACTTCCGCGGCAACGATCAGGTCCGGCGCGACCGGGGCCGATGCCAGCCCCGCGATCAGCCCGGCCAGCACGTCGCCCGCCCCCGCCGTGGCCAGCCAGGGCACCGCACGCTCATAAAAGGCCGCGTGCAGACAGGCGCCACCTTCGGGCGCGGCAATTACCGTATCGGCTCCCTTGAGCAGAACAACGCATCCCGCACGCGCCGCCGCGACGCGCGCGGCATCGGCCTTGGAAAGCCCCTGCCGTGCGGCCATAGCCAGATCCGGGAAGAGCCGGGCAAACTCACCCTCATGCGGGGTCAGGATGGTACGCGCGTGCACGGCCTGGAACAGCGTATCGGGGTCATCCGCAAAACTGGTCAGCGCATCAGCATCCAGAACCACACAGGGCCTGCGACGGTCACGTTCCCCGGCCTGCCGTTCCAGCACAGCCAGAACCGTATCGCGTGTACGCGCGCCAACGCCCATCCCCGGCCCCAGACAGAAACCACTGACACGGTCATCAGCCACATCGCCGAGCATCGCCGGATCATCCAGACTGCGCAGCATCACGGCATCGAGGCGCATTGCATTCTCCTGCAGCGCAGCCTTCGGGCAGACCAGCGTGACCAGCCCGGCACCCGCCCGCAACGCGGCCCGCGCGGCAAGCCTGCCCGCACCGCCCCGCCCGACGCCACCGGCAAAGACGATGACGTGACCAAAATCATACTTGTGGTCGCCACCGCGGTTTTTGGGGATGAATGATCCCGGCCAGAAAGACGGTCTGAGCGCTGTAAGACCGTCTGCCCCGAAATGTCGCTGATCCGTCAGGCGCAGACGCTCTGCGTCGGGCGGTTGCCCGATGATTGTGCGCGCCATCCCGTCGCCGCGCAGTCCGATATCTGCGACCACCAGATCACGACAGATCGCCGGCCCCATCGCAAGATAATGTCCCGGCCTTGGCGTATGAAAAGTAACCGTCAGATCCGCGGGACTGACGCAGCTGTCCGCCTGCTCCCGATCCGGTGCAGACGGTATTTCACCGGTATCAAGGTTCAGCCCTGAGGGGCAGTCAACGGCTATCCGGCGGGCCTTGGCCCAGGCATCGCGCGCATTGTGTCCCAGCACTGCGGCCACGTCATCCGGCAGCGCGCGGGTCAGGCCAATGCCAAATACGGCATCAATAATCACATCCGGCGCAGGACCAGCAGTGATATCTGCAGGACTCCATGCATTGACCGCCCCCTGCCCGCACCAACGGTCGTGGTTGGTGCGGGCATCCGCAGGCAGGCGATCTGCGGTGCCAAAGAGATAAAGATCACAGTCCCAGCCCCTGGCTGCCAGCAGTCGCGCAATGACAAAACCGTCCCCGCCGTTGTTCCCGGGCCCGCACAGAACCAGCGCCCGTCGTGGTTTATCCGCCCATTCCGGCCACTTCGACATCATGGCATCAACGACGCCCTGACCTGCGCGTTCCATCAGGTCCAGACCGCTTGCAACACCATCTGCGATGGCCTGCTGTTCGAGGTTTCGCATCTGTTCTGCGGTCAGCAATTCAGTCATTTCAGTCCCGGCGATTCAGTTTCGTCTAAAAAATGTGCAACATGCACAAAAATAATGCGCGACTGCGCCAAAATTATCCGCACCCGGGGTGATGATACGGCAATCCATGGACCCTGCCAGAGCTAAATGGTCTGTCCGACGTGGACTGCGGCATGGGAGGCCAGAATGAAGAAAATCGAAGCTGTCATCAAACCGTTCAAGCTCGATGAAGTGAAAGAGGCCTTGCAGGAGGTCGGCGTTCAGGGCCTTTCAGTGATCGAGGTAAAGGGCTTCGGGCGCCAGAAGGGCCACACCGAACTTTATCGCGGCGCGGAATACGTCGTTGATTTCCTGCCCAAGGTGAAAATTGAAATCGTGCTGGACGATGACCTGGTGGATTCCGCCATCGAAGCAATCGTCTCCGCCGCCAAGACCGAAAAAATCGGCGACGGCAAGATTTTCGTGACACCGGTCGAACAGACAATCCGGATCCGCACCGGCGAAACCGGCTCCGACGCGCTCTGACAGACAGAGCTGCGCACAGTATCATTCCAACCAAGAGGGATATCCGAGAATGAGCAAAGAACTACTCAAGATGATCGCAGATGAAGACGTTGCCTACGTCGACATCCGCTTTACCGACCCGCGCGGCAAGCTGCAGCACGTGACCGTGATGGCAGACCAGGTCGACGAAGACTTCCTTGAGGAAGGGTTCATGTTCGACGGCTCCTCCATCGCAGGCTGGAAATCCATCGAAGCCTCCGACATGAAGCTGATGCCCGACGTGGACAGCGCCTATGTTGATCCGTTTTATGCAGAGAAGACAGTCTGCCTGCACTGCTCGATCGTAGAGCCGGACACAGGCGAAGCCTATGAGCGCGACCCGCGGTCGACCGCGCAGAAGGCCGAAGCCTATCTGAAATCTTCCGGGATCGGTGATGTCGCCTATATGGGCCCGGAAGCCGAATTCTTCCTGTTTGATGATGTTAAATTTTCTAACTCAATCAACAAGGTATCTTACGAAGTTGATGCGGTTGATGCGTCCTGGAACACCGACACCGACTATGAGATGGGCAACATGGGCCACCGCCCGGGCGTCAAAGGCGGTTACTTCCCGGTAAACCCCACCGACGAATCCCAGGACCTGCGCTCCGAAATGCTCTCGACCATGAAACGCCTTGGTATGAAGGTTGACAAGCATCACCACGAGGTGGCGTCCTGTCAGCATGAACTGGGTCTGATCTTTGACAGCCTGACAAAACAGGCCGACGAGCTGCAGAAATACAAATACGTGATCCACAACGTGGCCCACGCCTACGGCAAATCCGCGACATTCATGCCCAAGCCCATCGCAGGCGACAACGGCACGGGCATGCACGTGAACATGTCGATCTGGAAAGACGGCAAGCCGCTCTTCTCCGGTGACAAATACGCGGATCTGTCTGATGAGGCGCTGTACTACATCGGCGGCATCCTGAAGCACGCCAAAGCGCTGAACGCCTTCACCAACCCGTCGACAAACAGCTACAAACGCCTGATCCCGGGTTTTGAAGCGCCGGTGCTGCGTGCCTACTCCGCCCGTAACCGCTCGGGCTGTGTACGGATCCCGTGGACGGAAAGCCCGAAAGCCAAGCGCGTTGAGGCCCGTTTCCCGGATCCGGCGTCCAACCCATATCTGTGCTTCGCCGCACTTCTGATGGCCGGCCTTGACGGCATCAAGAACAAGATCGACCCGGGCGAGGCGATGGACAAGAACCTCTATGATCTGCCTGCCGAAGAGCTGGCCGGTATCCCCACCGTCTGCGGCTCGCTGCGTGAAGCGGTCGAGGAACTGCAGGCCGATATGGACTTCCTGCTGGCCGGTGACGTTTTCACCAAAGACCAGATCGAAGGCTACATCGAGCTGAAGATGGAAGAGATCGAGACTTACGAGCACACGCCGCACCCTGTCGAGTTCGGCATGTACTACAGCTGCTGATCCGTCAGGTCAGCGCCGGCGCTGTTCACTGTCCGGCCTTTCAGTCAGAGGCGTCCCCCAGGGGGCGCCTTTTTTGTGCACACGACCTGAGGTTGATATGTTTGGGTGCTCTGGTGCATCATCGGTTTTATTTGATGATGATTTTTCAGGAGCTGAACCATGACGCTGTTTTTCACGCGCCGCACGTATAACGCATCCTCGCAGAAGTTCACGAACAACACCGCAGCGCTGACGCGCTATGTCCGGATCAGCAGCGGCCCGGACAGCAAAGGCCGCTGGAGCGGCGGAACCATCAGCCAGGCGGACTGGCTGTCACAGGTCCGCGCCGAGGCGGATACCAACGAAATCACGATCTACGTGCACGGATTCAACACCAGACAGTCTGATATGCTGCGCCGACTTGGAAAAATACGCAAAGGTCTGCGTGACAAGGGGTATCGCGGGGCGCTCATTGCCTGGGACTGGCCGAGTGAGGGCGGCATTTTCTCCTATGACCACGACCGGAACAGAGCCAAAGAGACGGCGCACTTCATGTTCTCCGATGGCATTCTGCCTCTGCTGAACGCGTCGCCGCGTCCGAAAATCAACCTGATCGCACATTCGATGGGCGCCTATGTCGTGCTGCGCGGGCTGTCTGTCTTTGACGATGCCGCCGGCCCGGGGTCAGGGGCCTGGAAGGTCAATGAGGTCACTTTTGCGTCTGCCGATGTAGCACGCAAATGGCTCGGCAAAGGGGCCTGGGCGGGCCTGCTTCTGCGGCACCGATGCAAAAGGTTCACCAACTACTACAGTGAAAACGACCGCGTCCTGCCGATCTCTGCCTTTACCGACGGGTTCCGCAAACGGGCTGGCCGCGACGGGCTGCCCGCGGCCACTGAGACAAATCAGATCGATGTCAGCTGCGGCGCCCAGTTCCTGCGCGATGTCAGTCCGGGCAAACGCAGCAAAGCAAGGTCACACCGGTGGTGGTTTGAAAGCGATACCTTTTACCGCGACCTGCGCCTGACCATCGACGGGACCGCGGCAGATGCAATGCCAACGCGCGACCCCGGACCGGGTGCAGATTTTATCATGAACGGGTGAACGCCCGGATCGGTGGGCCGGTCCGGTTTAACGGGGCTTGCCCGCAAGGCGTTTCCGGCGTAAACGCGCGCTGTGGGCTCATGGCGCCCGCCGTCCGCATATCAGGGTGAAGCCATGAACAGATGAACGGTTTCTGATCCTTCAGGGTCGCATGTGATACCGGCAATGCGGATACCCAGTATTCTTCTGCGGCTTACAGAGGAACAGAAAATGGACATCTCTCTCCCCTCGCGGGATGCACTCAAGGCTCAGGCGAAACGTCTGCGCCAGAAACTCACTGCCGCCGGTACTCCCGTCACACATGCACAGGCGCTGGAAGCCATCGCACATCAGTGGGGCCTGCGTGACTGGAATACGCTGTGCGCTATGGCAGGTACCGAACCCGCACAGGGCTACAGCCCGGGCCAGCGGCTCTGTGGTCGGTATCTGGGACACCGGTTTTCCGGCGTCGTCAAAGCAGCGGATCGCCGCGCGAACGGCTACTGGCGCCTTGTGCTCAGGTTCGATGACCCCGTGGATGTGGTCAGCTCCGGCCATTTCTCCGCCCTGCGCCAACAGGTGACAGCCGTTGTGGATGCATCGGGTCGCACACCGCAGAAAACCTCGGACGGGACACCCCATGTGGTCATTTCCGATCACTGGTCGGCGGTCTGAAAACCGGCCTGTGCCGGACGGCACCGACGTCCCGATACGAAAAAAGGCCGCGTCCTTTCAGACGCGGCCTTTATCACTCTGATTACATGACAACAGGTCAGGCAGCTTTCTGACGGCGTCGCGCAAAGGCTCCTGCTCCGGCAAGACCACCGAGCAGCAGAACCGCTGAGGCCGGCAGAGGCACAGGTTCAGGCTGAACCACCGCGCCGTCCCTGCGGAAATCCACACCGACAGCGACGGCATTATCCTCGTAGAAAATCAGCTCAAAGCTTTTCACACCGGCGGCGGACAGGTTGTCATATACTGCGGGGTGATTGGTAAACGCCTTTGTCCCGCCAAAGGACGCAACTTCGTTGCCATCAATGATCAGACGGAAACCGTCATCCGCCCCCACGGTGAAGTTATTGATACCGGCGTCCACGAATATGGATCCGGTGAACCGGAAGATCGAACCCAGCATGGTCGTGCTGCCCAGTCCGCTCAGCGAAGCAGCATCGGCACCCAGCCAGGACGACAGGGTCTGGGATGTTGATCCGGGCCCTGTCGGCCCTGTCGGATAGTCGATGCCCGTCGATACAAAGGTTGCATCTGCATCGCGCTGGTCCGCCCCTTCCACAATGGAAAGTGCATCAGCGAGGTTGTCGATTATATTGCTCGCCGGGTCGCCGGCAGAGCCTGTATCTACATCCCAGAATTCACCCGTAAAAGTTGCTGCCGAAGCAGGTGCGGCCAGCGCCAGGCTGACGGCAATCACTGAAATAAACTTTTTGTAAATCACTTATGTGTCCCTTTATTCATATCATTGGTTATGAAGCAGAATTTTAACACAATTAATTCATTTTCCAAAGGATGCTGCAGGTAAAAACACAAAGTCCTTTAACATCAGCCACATCCGTTTACCTTTTCGTTGTGCGAGAGGGTAATTCCCGCGATACGTGAAGAATATGTGGGTTGTTCGGGCCTGACCGGACAGAAGACGCCCGTGCCACCGGTGCCCTCTGCCCTTGCTCTTTCCGGCACCTGCAGGCTAGCACCGGGGCATGATTATTATCGAAAACGTCATCCGGGACCGGGGATCAAAATATGCTGTTTCCGGCGCGCCCTGCAGGTCAGATACCGAGGCCCGCGCACTGGTGCGCGCGCTCTGTCGCAAAAAGAAATTCGCAAAGGCCACGCATAACACCTGGGCCCTGCTGACGGACGATGGCCCGCTGAAGAACGATGACGGAGAAAGCGGTGCCGGTATGGTCATCCTGCGGATGCTGGAGCGCGAGGGGCTACACAACCACCTGATCATCGTCACGCGCTGGTTTGGTGGAAAACACCTGGGCGGCGACAGGTTCCGGCATGTGCAGGAGGCCGTCCGCCGTTATATCGCTCAGCTCTGAGCGGACTGCGCCGCCACGACCCAGGTGTGGATGGAAAAGACGACCGCCTGACTTTGCGGCAGACGCAGGATGCACTGGCGTTCGGCCCGTATCCAGGGCGCGGTTGCAGCATTTACCGGCGCACGTGGCGGATCAGACTCCGAATGCGGCTGCCACAGCTCCGCATCGTCGTACCGCAACCAGTTGTTGCGCCACAGAGGCCGCCCTGCCCGGACCCCGTCGAACAAACGCTGAACCCGCGCAGCGATATCCGCGTCATAAGAAGGCACCGGCCTGTGGATTGCAGTCAGCGGCCGGCCCGCTTTTTCCGCCAGTGTCCAGCCGGCCGGAAAACACAGCACCGCGGCCGTCAGAACATGTTCACGGCCCTGCTTCTGAAGAATACAGATGTCTTCCTGCACGATCTGACCCAGAACGGCGAGCGGCGTATCAGAGCAAAGGTCCAGGGAATGCCCGTCCGGACAATGCACCATGTCACCGTCCCTGCGAAACCCGAGCCCGGGCAGGATCTCCAGCGCCGCGTGCAGCACTTCCCCGGCCGCATCCTGCGCGCTGGCCGCGTTATACAGAACGTCCTCTCTCTGATGCGCCAGCCGGGCACGTCGCTGCGCCATCTGAGCGGCATAGGCGTCATCCACCCGCAACCAGTCGGTCGGCGCCAGCGGTGCCACACCGGGCAGCCGTTCTTTGGCGGACATCTCTGGCGGAAGTGCGTTCTGGAGGATCACCTGCATGCCCGCATCCTGACAATCCGGCTTCGGATTGTCTGCGAAAAACGACATGTTTCATGGTCGGTTATGACAAAACGGCACAATTTTTTTTCTTTCAGACTGAGATGGAAGGAGCGCGCCATGAACACTCATTACCGCGACACGCGCAAAATCGACCCCAACCGCGGCGCCACGCTGGGCGACGGCAGCCCCAATGATATGGACCGCGTGGAAATCGGCCCCACGCAGCTGGCGTTCCGCGAATGGGAAGCCGCGGTTCTCGAGCTGCCGAACCTCGATCGCATGCGCGCCTTCCGCCACCGCCGCCTGACCGACCACATCGTTGCCCGCGGCTATGCCGGCCTGCTGATGACCGACCCGCTCAACATCCGCTACGCCACAGACAGCACCAACATGCAGCTGTGGAACACCCACAACCCCTTCCGTGCCGTGCTGCTCTGTGCCGATGGCTACATGGTGATGTGGGACTACAAGAACTCGCCTTTCTTAAGCAAATTCAACCCCCTGGTGCGCGAACAGCGCTCCGGCGCCGACCTCTTCTACTTTGACCGCGGTGACAAGGTCGATGTGGCCGCCGACGCCCTGTCCAACGAAATCCGCGTGCTGCTGGCCGAACACGCGCCCGGCCTGAAACGGCTCGCCTGTGACAAAGTCATGCTGCACGGCCTGCGCGCGCTCGAGGCTCAGGGCTTCGAGGTCATGGACGGCGAAGAAGTCACCGAAAAATCCCGCTCGGTCAAAGGCCCCGACGAGATCCGCGCCATGCGCTGCTCCAGCCACGCCTGCGAAACCGCCGTGCGCCTGATGGAGGATTTCGCGCGGGGCAACGTCGGCGACGGCGTCACCTGCGAGGATGACATCTGGGCCATCCTGCACGCCGAAAACGTGCGCCGCGGTGGTGAATGGATCGAAACCCGCCTGCTCGCCTCAGGCCCGCGCACCAACCCCTGGTTCCAGGAATGCGGCCCCCGCATCTGCCAGCCCAATGAAATCATCTCCTTTGACACCGACCTTGTGGGCCCCTACGGCATCTGCACCGACATCTCGCGCAGCTGGTGGATCGGCCCGGACAAACCGCGCCCCGATATGATCTACGCCATGCAGCACGGCGTCGAACACATCATGACCAACATGGAAATGCTGAAACCCGGCGTCATGATCCCCGAGCTTTCGGCAAACACCCATGTGCTGGACCCGCAGTTCCAGAAACTCAAATACGGCTGCCTGATGCACGGCGTCGGCCTCTGCGATGAATGGCCGCTCGTGGCCTACCCCGATCAGGCGGTCGAGGGCGCCTATGACTACCCGCTGGAGCCGGGCATGTGCCTCTGCGTTGAGGCACTTGTAGGCGAAGAAGGCGGAGACTTTTCGATCAAACTGGAGGATCAGGTGATTATTACAGAGGATGGTTTTGAGCGCCTGACCACCTATCCGTTTGATGACGCGCTGATGGGGCGGTAGGGGGTGCGGGGCGCGCTGCAACCGGGTCAATGACTGCAGCCAGCCCAAACCGGACATTGCCACCGGGTGTCTGCTGGTCGCTTGTAGTGTCATTCAGGCTTTGATTGAAATTTTCTGCCCATTCTCATTTACTAAACGTGTAAACGCTGCTTCTCCTGCCTCGTCGATCAAATATTCAAATCCAGGTACTTCATAAATTTCGAATACCCCGGCGAGTTGCTTTAGGGACCACGGTTTAAAGACCTGATCGGATCCGTCTGGTAGCTTGGTTTTTGTGTATGGAATAACCGCCATTTGCTGGAACCTAAATGTGTCCGCATCTTCAGCGTTAATGTATCTGTGCGTGGCATCGCGAAGCGAGGATTTATAGTGAATGCGGGCTGCTAACTCATCAAACTGAATGGGATGAAGTTGCTGACGCGCTAGGTTGTATGGACCAAGATCTGCCATTTCATGTTGCAACCCTCCATCGCCAACGAAAGCAAACCCAAGATCGCCAAAGCGCATGCAAATCGATTTTCCGAAGATGTTGGTTGAAAGGTTGAACGACCCGTATTGTATGTCTTCGGACAACGAATAAACGTATAGTGTGAATGGATGTTGTGTATGGATCGCGCTAAAATGTACCAGCTTTCGCCAAGATTGCAAAAGTAGGTGGAGCATAATCATCTCACCCATAGCATCAGGGGGGAAAATCGCTCCCAATGCAGGCTGGCGTTGGTCATTCAACAGGCTTGCCTCTTTGTACAAAATTCCTACTAGAATTTTGGCCATCCAACGTCCAACTTCATAGCTATTATCAGTGGACCATTCCAGGATACTTTCCGCGGAGAGTTTGCTAACATAGTTTTCGGTTTTGCCAAGAACTTCGCCATTGCACGTCGCGCAAGCCGGGACACGCAAATTTCTATAGGGCAACAAACTGCCATTTAGCAGTCCTAGCTTGCTGTCCCAAAGATTGAACCGCTTTTGAAGCCACTTTGGAATAACGTGCTCGCCCTTGCCGCTTGTAGGTTGGGCACCGCACAGAAAACACTGCCTCGCGATGATATTGTTTGGTTCCAAAGCTCTTTTGGTAAGGCGAAGAACATAATCAGCGGGAAGTCGATCTTTTGACAAATCTGGCATGGGCTTGGCTAACTTAAGTGGTTTATTCATTGTCACGCAACCACCGGTTTCCCGGCCTTCCCAACATAAAGAAACACTTTTGGTATTCCATAAGCTGACGTTTGCGCGCGGCTCGTCCACCGTCCGTTAGGGGCCATTCTTAAAACTTTGCAAAGTCCGCTTCCTGCGCTTACCGAACGCTAATCCCTCCAAACCAAACAAAAACCCTTACCAACCCCCTGCCCCACCGCACGCCGCGCACCGACGTGAAACCGACGTCATACCGACAGCCCATTTCCCTTGTTTTTATGGCGCAGCCGCACGGATCACCGAAACCCGTTCCGGGGTCGGTGCGCACGCTCTCTTCACCTTTGGGTATCTGCCCGTCCGGCAGCCCCGGGGCCCCATCCGGCACCGCCCCGCGTCACAACCTTTCCGCAGCGCTGCCACATTCCGGACACGCCGGACCGCTAGACGAACATGGTTAATTCCGCGCTCCGTTAAATCCGGATCAACGAACATCGTGTACGGTTAAAGAAAAGGATGCCCTCTTGTTCAGATCGCTCATTATCGCTGCTGCGGCAGTATTTATTTCCACTTCAGCCTCTGCGAGCACAGTCGATGCGTTCAATCTCGATGTGACGACCAGCACAGGCACTGACTCCAATATCGTTCTTGAGCTTGGCAAGACCTATCGTCTGACCGTGTCCGGCACTTTCTCCATCGGCAGCAACCCGACACGCCACGTGGCAGATGCAGAATTCTTCAATCTCGGATCTGACCCGCTGGTCCCGCTCGACCGCGTGCGGTCCCGGGAAATCGGCGTAGGTGTCAATGGCATGGATATTGATTTCGGCGCGTACAGCCCGGACAACGTCTATTCCGCCCTGATCGAAGGGACCGGCAGCACCATCAACGTGTTCTTTGCCGACAGCGCCTATCGCGACAACAGCGGCTCGCTGCGTGTTGAGATCTCAACAATTCCTCTGCCTGCCGGCATGCTGCTTCTTTTGTCCGGACTGGCGGGCTTTGGTGTGATGCGCCGCCGCTCCCGGTAAGTCACCGCTTCACCAGATAAAACGGACCGCGCGACGATGGTTGCGCGGCTCTTTTGCTGTTGCGTGATGAATAATCGTCTGCGACCTGCCTTCTGACCGAAAGGCTTACGCGAAGGGGCTTTGTTCCGGGCGGGTCTTTCTGGTGCGTCCCTCGCCCATCAGACCCGCACCACACCAGATTGATGTGGTTCGCAAGGGCCACGCGCTGTATGCCAGAGCTGAAATGCCGACCGCCTGCCGGTCTAATCGTGAAAGCGCCATTGTCCCAGACCAGTAACGCCCATGCAAATCTGACCGGCAGCCTGTGGATGATCACTGCGATGGCTGCTTTCGCCGCAGAAGACGCGCTTCTCAAGGGCGCCGCCAGAACGCTGCCCGTCTGGGAAATCCTCGTGCTGTTCGGACTGGGTGGTGCGCTGCTATTTGCCGCTCTCGCCCGGCTGCGTGGTGCAGCGTTGTGGACGCCGGACGTTGTTTCAAAGCCCATGCGAATCCGCATGGTGTTCGAAATAACCGGACGGCTGTTTTATGTTCTGGCCATCGCGCTGACACCGTTGTCGTCGGCCACGGTGATCCTGCAGGCCACGCCGATTGTGGTTGTCGCAGGCGCTGCGATGTTCTTTGGTGAAACAGTTGGCTGGCGTCGCTGGGTCGCCATCATTCTCGGGCTCACTGGTGTTCTGGTGATCATCCAGCCGGGTGCCGACAGCTTTTCGCCGCTCTCCGTTCTTGCGGTCCTCGGCATGCTCGGATTTGCCGGCCGCGACCTGGCAAGCAGGGCAGCACCTGCACGGCTCAGCACAGATATCCTCGGTGTTTACGGGTTTATTGCAATCGTCATAGCCGGTTGTGCCTTTGCCTTCTGGGAGGGCAGAAGTTTTGAGGTACCGGAGGCGGAGGCCGCAGTCTTTCTGGGATGCGCCGTTCTTTGTGGTGTTCTGGCCTACACTGCGCTGATGAAAGCCATGCGCACGGGCGACGTCTCGGCTGTCACACCTTTCCGCTATACGCGGCTGCTCTTTGGCATCGCGCTGGGGGTGGTTTTCTTCGGGGAAAGCCTGTCTGCGGGCATGATCACCGGATCTGCACTTATCGTTCTGTCCGGCCTGTTCATCATGTGGCGCAGCACAGCGACGCGCACATAGCACAGTCTCAGGAAGGTGGCCGGTCCGGTCCGAGCGCTGTGAAGATCGCCTCGCAGATGTTGTCCATCTCCAGCTTCAGCGTGTTGCGCGCGCCGCGCTTGTTGGGGTGGTAAGGGTCTTTGACACGCCCGTCCTTGTGCTGGCGGAAAAAGGCTCTGGTGCTCTGGTTGGCTTTGATCGTAGCCGGTGTTGAGCCTTCGACAAAAGTGCAGCGGCTGCCTGTCTCGGCAAAGGCACGCTTTATGTTTTCCTGTGCCGCAAGCCGTTGTTTCTCGACTTTTTTGGTATGTGCCGGGGCCGTCGTCATAAAAACACATGGCAGATCCGCAGGCAGATGCTGTTCCAGCGCACGGACGTCCCGCACGGCGAGATCAGGGTTTTCCGCCCAGCGTTTGGCCGAGTTACCCAGAAACGTCAGGATCAGCAGGCTGGGGTCGTAATAGCCCGGCGCGAACATGGCCTCAAAGGCGGACTGTCCCGGCTCGCAGACCTGATAGTTGCGCCCCTGTCCCATCTGCACAAACTGATTTTTCGTCGTGTTCAGAACGCCATAACTTCCGGCATTCACCTTCCACTTTTTATCGACCTCACAGATCGCATCCTTGGCAGCCCCGCCACGCGCCACCCAGGAATGGATAGAAGTTGACCGCACCCCGATCACGCCCACCTGCATCGCACCCAGTTTGCTGAGGGCTTTCTTTTCACGCCGGTCCGGCGCACAGCTGGCCATGATATCCGAAAAGAATTCCAGAAAGGCGTGACCCGCGCCAAACGAGATCTGGCTGTCGCCCAGGATCAGCACGTCAGGCGAGGAAAATCCCTCGGCGCGTACAGTCCTCTCGCCTGTCGTGACAAGCATCGCCGCCATCAGTGCAGCCGCCCATACGCGACGGTACGCCTTGCCGTTGATCCTCATGCTCTGGTCTCCTGCCCTTCTGCGCGCCACGGATGGACATGGTGCGACCTTCTCTGCCTGTATTCTGTTCAGTTACCGCCGCGACACAAGTCCCCACACAACGGTGTGATCCCGCGCGAGGCTTTGCTGTAACGCTGTGCTTGCTGAACCCTCTGTCAGCGAATTCAGCACGAGCGCGTGAGAATGATGTCACAAGTCTTGCCAGACGCGGGCGCACAGCCCACTCTGATGATCCAGACAGGAGCTGCCTCATGCCAACCGAACGTATTTCTTTTCCCGGCCACGATGGCTCGGCCCTCGCCGCACGGCTTGACCTGCCGGATGGCCCCCATGTGGCGACAGCGCTGTTTGCGCATTGCTTCACCTGCGGCAAAGACATTCCGGCTGCGCGACGGATCTCTGCACGTCTGGCGGCCATCGGGATCGCTGTTCTGCGGTTTGACTTCACCGGCCTTGGACATTCCGGGGGTGAATTCGCCAACACGTCGTTTTCGTCGAATGTCGAGGATCTTGTGGCCGCCAACGCCTGGCTGATGGAGCGTGGCATGGCGCCGTCGCTGATCATCGGGCACTCGCTGGGTGGTGCGGCCGTGCTCAAGGCCGCCGCGGCGCTGGATAATATCCGCGCCGTGACCACAATCGGCGCGCCTTTCGACCCGGGCCACGTGACGCATAACTTCGCCGATGCCGTTCCGAAAATCGAGGCAGAGGGCTCCGCCGAGGTCTCGCTTGGCGGCCGCCCCTTCCGCATTGGCCGCGGGTTCCTTGAAGACGTGGCCAGCAGTGCGCTGACAGACGTGCTGCCTGACCTCAACGCCGCGCTGCTGGTCCTGCATGCGCCCCGTGACAGTATCGTCAGCATCGACAATGCCAGCCAGATCTTCCTCGGCGCAAAACACCCCAAGAGCTTTGTGACCCTCGACAGCGCCGATCACCTGGTCAGCCGTGCCGAAGACGCGGAGTATGCGGCAGACCTGATTGCAACCTGGGCAGGGCGTTACCTTGATCTGCGCCGCCCGGCACCTCCCCCCGGCGCACCGGAAGGCGTGCTGCGGGTAACTGAGGCAGATGCAGAAGGATTTCTGGCGGACATCACCTCCGGTGACGGGCACCATCTGGTGGCAGACGAGCCACTGGCATACGGCGGCACCAACAAGGGACTGTCCCCCTACGGACTGCTCTCTGCGGGGCTCGGGGCCTGTACGACAATGACCCTGCGCATGTATGCGCGCCAGAAGGGCTGGCCGCTCGAGCGGGTCTCGGTCGATGTTACCCACGACAAGGTTCACGCCCAGGATGCGCGCACCTCTGTCGGTGACAAAATCGATACCTGGCACCGCCGCATCACCGTGACCGGCCCGCTGGACGCCTCGCAAAAAGCACGCCTGCTCGAGATCGCCGATAAATGCCCCGTGCACCGGACTCTCGAACGCAGCTCCACCGTAATTACCGAAATGGCAGACTGATACCGGTATCTGTGGCCCACCTGCGAGCCGCCGCCCGTAAAAAGAATGAGGCGCGTCCCGTCAGGGGCGCGCCTCGCCGTTTACCAGGTTGTGAGCGCGTTCAGCGGCGCGCGTCGCCGACCAGCTTCCATACCGCGGGCAGGATCATTGCTGCCAGCACCAGCTTGAGGGCATCACCGATGAGGAAAGGTGTCAGGCCCCATGCCAGGATCGGTTTGTCCCAGCCGTACAGCTGACCCAGCCAGAGCAGGCCGGGCACATAGATCATAGCATTCCCGATCAGCATCGCAGCCGCCATCAGCATAACCGAGCGGTCCCAGCCGCGTGCGGCAAGCACGCCCAGTGTGACGGTCGCCAGGACATAGCCCAGCAGATAGCCGCCTGTACCGCCCATCATATAGGTCAGTCCAGCCGCCTCAGCCGACGATCCGGCAAAGACATCATATCCCAGTGCGCCGATCAGCAGATAGCCGACAATGGTCGCGAGGCCGAGGCGCGCGCCGTAGGCCGCACCGATGGTCAGGACAGCAAATGTCCCCATGGTGATCGGTACAGGCGACGGCCACATCGGCACTTTGATCTTGGCGGCAACCGCCAGAAGCGCGATCCCGAGCATGACCAGCACGGCCTGTTTCACAAGGCGCGCAGCACCGGCGCGCGGCCCGAAAATCTCTGCCAGAACGGAATGAGATGCTGTGGTTTGCATGGAAATCTGTCCCCTGTTGCGAATTCCTGACCCTGAATGCCGCACCCGCAGCACCAGTGCAAGGGCTCATCTGTCAGGCCGGCGCATAGCGACACATCATTTCATAATCCTTGCGCGGCCCGCGAACGACCCATTTCGCACTGAAACAGGGCCAGCTTTCAAAACCCCAGGTCACGTCGTACTGGTCTGGATCACACCAGTGCGCGGCTTGCCCGCCCTGGTCCGGAACACGGTGAAAAAATCGCCCGTCGTCGAAAAAAACGTCCAGCGCCTGCGTCCAGCGGTACCGCCGTTCTGCGCTCAGAGGAGCTGCGCCTCCGGCCAGGGTGAGCGTGCCACGCTCTGTGTAAAGTGCTCCGTCATTTTCCGCCGTCCAGACGGCGGTGCCTTCAAACGCGGCTGTCCGGCCGTTTGCCTCGCGGATCGTTTTTTTCAGCGACCACGTCCCCAGGAAATCCGCAAGAACGCGTGGTTCAGTCGGCATAGACTGCCTCTGTGATATCGTCACCCTGCCCCACAAACCGCAGCCGGTCACCGCTGCGGTCCATGGTGTAACAGGCCCAGAGATCGGAGGGCGGCCACTGACTGCAGTACTGGTCGCCCTTCACGCGCCAGTATCCCCAGCTGTCTGCGCCCGCATGGTAAAGCGTCCGGCCCGAAGACCGGAATTCCTGCCAGGCGCTGGCGTACTGCAGCCTGCGGTCCGTCAGGGCCTCACTGATCTGGCTGCCGGTCAGGGGCACCCAGTCGTCTGCCAGTGCAGCACTGCCTGCGGCAAAGCACAGCAGTGTCGCTCCGATCGCCCGCATTTCTAAGCTCCTGTCTTGTGATGCCTGCCCGGCCAGTTTATGAGCCGCCTCAGCCCGGACGCAATCGCAAATGAAGGACGCTGCCCATGATCCCCCGCTATTCCCGCCCCGATATGGTCGCCATCTGGAGCCCTCAGACAAAGTTCCGGATCTGGTACGAGATCGAGGCACACGCCTGTGACGCAATGGCCGATCTGGGCGTGATCCCGCGGGAAAACGCGGACGCTGTCTGGAAGGCAAAGGACGTGGAATTTGACGTCGCGCGCATTGATGAGATCGAGGCCGTCACCAAACACGACGTGATCGCCTTTCTGACGCATCTGGCCGAACATGTGGGCAGCGACGAGGCGCGGTTCGTGCACCAGGGCATGACATCATCGGATGTGCTTGATACCTGTTTCAACGTACAGCTGACCCGTGCCGCTGACATTCTGATTGATGATATGAAAGCTCTGCTCGCCGCCCTGAAACGCCGCGCGATCGAGCACAAGGACACAGTCCGCATCGGGCGCAGCCACGGCATTCACGCCGAACCCACCACCATGGGCCTGACCTTTGCCCGTTTTTACGCAGAAATGGACCGCAATCTGGTGCGTCTGCAGACCGCGCGCGATGAGATTGCCACCGGTGCCATCTCTGGTGCCGTCGGCACTTTTGCCAACATCGACCCGGCGGTCGAGGAACATGTCTGCGAAAAACTGGGCCTCGCGCCCGAGCCGATCAGTACCCAGGTGATTCCGCGGGATCGCCATGCCGCCTTTTTCGCGGTTCTGGGCGTTGTCGCCAGCAGCATCGAGAACGTCGCCACGGAAATCCGCCACATGCAGCGCACCGAAGTGCTGGAGGGCGCGGAGTTCTTCTCGATGGGCCAGAAGGGCTCCTCGGCCATGCCGCACAAGAAAAACCCGGTTCTGACCGAAAACCTGACCGGCCTCGCCCGCATGGTGCGCTCTGCCGTGATCCCCGCGATGGAGAATGTCGCCCTCTGGCACGAGCGCGACATCTCGCATTCCTCAGTCGAGCGAATGATCGGACCGGATGCCACGATCACGCTGGACTTTGCGCTGGCGCGACTGACCTCGGTCGTCGACAAGATGCTGATCTTCCCGGAAAATATGCTGGACAACATGAACAAATTCCCGGGCCTTGTGATGAGCCAGCGCGTGCTTCTTGCTCTGACACAGGCAGGCGTGAGCCGGGAGGATGCCTATACCTATGTCCAGCGCAACGCGCTGAAAGTCTGGGAACACCGCACGGATTTCAAAGAGGAGCTGCTCGCGGATGCGGATGTTACCGCAGCGCTCAGCCCGGCCGAAATCGAGGAAAAGTTCGACCTCGGGTATCATACCAAACATGTCGATACGATCTTTGCCAGAGTGTTCAAAGACTGAGCAGTCGCCCCGCGCAACGCCGCCGTTAACCCAATTTTTGTTGACCGGTGCAGCATGACTGCTACCTTCGAGAGTATTCATGTTGAGAGGAGTACCGCAATGACGATCAGAACCCTGGCCGCCGCTGTGGCCCTTGTCCTTGCACCGGCAGTCGCTTTTGCGGCTGGTTGCAGCTATGGCAAGCAGGCCGTGTCCTGTGCCGAAGGTACGGTGTACGATGCTGCGTCCGGCACCTGTGTGGCCACGAACATCAACAGCTGAACAGGCTGCCACGCGAAATTGTGAAGGCGCGCCGCTGCGGTGCGCCTTTACTCGTGGAAATGGCGGCCTAAAGTCTTACCTACATGTTAACGAGGAGTGATTTGATATGAGAATTTTGCTGGCAGCAGCCCTGACCCTGCCCACAGTTGTTTTCGCCGCAGGTGGTGACAGCGAACCGAAAACGCCAACCGTTTTCTGCACCGGATCCAAGGTCTACGATAAAGACAAAAAGAAATGTGTCGACCCTCAGGAAAGCAGCCTTGAGCGCGACGAGCGGTACCAGACAGTGCGGCAGCTTGCCTATGCGGGGCGCTACCTCGATGCCCAGGGCATTCTTGACACGATGGACCCCGCTGACCCTGGCCGCCTGACATATATGGGCTTCACAAACCGTAAGCTGGGCAACCTTGATGTGGCCAATATGTTTTATGAAGAGGCCATCGAGGCTGATCCGGCGAACATCCTTGCGCGGTCCTATATGGGACAGGGATTTGTCGAAGAAGGCCGGATTCCCGAAGCGGTCGCGCAGCTGAAGCTGATCCGCGCCCATGGTGGTACCGGCAGCTGGGCCGAAACATCCCTGCGCAAGGCAATCGCAACCGGCCGGACCTACAACTACTGATCTCAGTCATATATTTACCTTTGCCCGCCATAGTCTTCTGAGACAGACAGAGGCGGGCAAAGATGACTGAAATGGTTCCCATGGCACAGTTCCCGGCCCTTCCGGGCGGAGCGGCCACATCATCCCCGGCGAGAATGAGCCGGAAAGCAAAAGCAGCGATTGTTGTCAGGCTGCTGATCAACGAGGGTGCGGATATCCCCCTCGAAGAACTTCCCGAGGACCTGCAGGCCGAGCTGACGCAGCAGATGGGCTCCATGAGGCTGGTTGACCGTGACACACTTGCAAGTGTCGTCTCAGAATTCTCCGAAGAGCTGGAAAGTGTCGGGCTGTCCTTTTCCGGTGGCATCGCCGGTGCACTCAATGCGCTAGACGGGAAAATTTCCAAACAGACCGCGGCGCGACTGCGCAAAGAGGCGGGTGTGCGTGAATACGGCGACCCCTGGGAAAGACTGCGCCAGCTCGGGCCCGAAAAACTATTGCCTGTTCTCCAGAACGAAAGCACCGAAGTGGCGGCGGTTATGCTCTCAAAGATCGACGTGAAGCGCGCGGCTGAACTGCTGGGCAAACTTCCCGGCCCCGAAGCACGCCGCATTACCTATGCTGTGTCACTGACCAGCGCAGTTACCCCGGACGCCGTGGACCGGATAGGCCTTTCGCTGGCCACGCAGCTCGATGCTGAACCCATAAAGGCATTCGACAGCGGACCTGTGGAACGTGTGGGCGCCATCCTGAACTCAACGACCTCCACGACGCGCGATGATGTGCTGGAGGGGCTGGACGAAACGGATGCCGGTTTCGCAGAACAGGTGCGCCGGGCCATCTTTACCTTTGGCAATATTCCACAGCGTATCGCAGCACGCGATATCCCGCGTGTTGTACGCGGCATTGACCAGGATGTGCTGATCACCGCGCTTGCCGGCGCTGAAGCGGCCGGTTTTCAGAAATCCGCCGATTTCATCCTGGAAAATATGTCAGGCAGGATGGCCGACCAGCTTCGCGAATCCGTCGCGGAGCGCGAAAAGGTCAAGGCATCCGATATGGAAGAGGCCACGGCCGTTATTGTTCAGTCCATTCGCGAGATGGAAGCATCCGGCGAACTGCTGCTGATTGTTGATGATGAGGACGGTGACTGACCGGAAGGTGAGCGCTCCGGTCATCTGAGCGGCATGACGCAGCAGCACCAACACCGGTTCAGCGTGCAGCCCCTGCCCGCTGGCCGGACACGCGCCTTGTGATCACCTTCTGTCCGGCCTATGTCTGAAATGCGCGGAGGGGCAGCTGCCACACCGCTCCCAAAGTCAGACGAGGGCCAGGACACCACAATGTCCACGCAGGAGACACCTTTCAGCCGACGGGCAGGACACTACCTGAGCAATCTGGCGATTGTTGGTCTCATCCAACTTGCGCTGATCCTGCCCTACGCAGCCCGTGTGCGCTTTGTGGGCTGGGTCGTGCAGTACGTAATCGGCCCGGTGGCGGGATACCGGGCCCGCGCGCTGAGCAATCTTGCCCTGATTATGCCGGACAAACCTGAGGCCGAGCGCCGGGAAATCGCGGCGCGCTGCCTCAACAACGCAGGCCGCACATTCATCGAAAATTATTCCAGCCGGGATTTTCCCGAACGGCTTGCAGGCAACACGCTCGAAGGCCCCGGTGTCGATGCCCTGGCCAGTGCACGAGCGGACAACCAGCCCGTTGTTCTGGTGACAGGCCACTATGGAAATTACGAGGCCGTGCGCGCTGCTCTCGTCGCCCGCGGATATAACATCGGTGGCCTTTACCGGAACATGGCCAACCCATATTTCAACGCGCATTATGTGAGGACGATGGAGGCTTTTGGCGGCCCGGTGTTCCCCAAGGGCCGGCGGGGCACGGCTGGCTTTGTGCGTCACCTCAAAGAAGGCGGGCAGCTGGTTCTGCTTTTTGACCAGCATGTTTACGACGCCCCGGCCCTCGACTTCCTCGGACAACCGGCAAAAACTGCGCTTTCAGCGGCGGAGCTCAGTCTCAGGTACAACGCCAGACTTATTCCGTTTTATGGCATAAGACAGAAAGACGGACTTAGTTTCAGAACTGTACTCGAAGCACCGGTGGATCATTCGACGCCTGAACAGATGACCCAGCAACTCAACGACAGCCTCGCAGCACATGTCCGCGCGGATCCGGGTCAGTGGTTCTGGGTTCACCGCCGGTGGCGCGCCGCCTGAACCGGCGCCCGGTCAGCGTACGCGGCCCGCGCCGAGGATCGGCCCCATGTCACCGGCCTGCACCAGCACAACAACCGGCAGGTCACCGGGTGCATCCGCCTCAAGAAGAAGCGGCGCCGCTCCGTCCCATTCCCTCAGAACCTTCCAGTCCTGCGTGACGTTTGCATAATCGAGCGTGCGGCCCGCGTTTTCACCGCGCGTGATACGCGCTTCGCGCCGCGGAACATACCGCAGGATATGCACGACCGATCGCCCAACTTTTCCGTCCCGGGGTCGCGCGTCGATCCGTACGGTATCACCGTCGCGTTCCACGGTGACCGCCACAGGAGAAGGAGTTGCGCGATGCATCGCAATTGCTTCGGAAAGCTGCATCGGCTTGGCACCGACAATATCCGTTGTACCGTTGACGATCATTTCCGGCGTGTAGACGGATCGCCGCCCGGCGACCGTGGCATAGGCCCGCTGCCGCTCGGCATTGCGCGGATCTGCGAACTCGTCTTTCCAGCCGATGTAATCCCAGTAGTCGACGTGCAGCGCCAGAGCGATCACGTCGTCCCGGTCGGACAACTGGTGGAAAATCTCGTCAGCCGGCGGACAGGACGAGCAGCCCTGCGATGTGTAGAGCTCGACAACAACAGGGCTGTCTTCCGCCTGGAGCGGGGCTGCCAGAACCAAATATGTGACAAATGCCTGAAATAGTCGTTTCATCCGATTCCCCGATGCTCCGGTTCCGCCCCGCAGACAACACATATTGAGACAAGCGATGAAACGCCAATCAAGGTTTCTTGAAAGTGGTGAAGGAATTCTTTCAGTTTTCGGTACACAATGGTATACATTTTGACGCAGAGGCGCTGAATTGAGTTGAACTGACAGCGCGCATCAGGCATTCAGCAGCCAATCCAGTGATGACTTCATTCAAGCCAGAGGACCCATTTCATGCCCATTACCGTTGGTCACGACAGCTCAGCCACACGCAAAACGCTCACTGTCGGCGCACAGAGCGTTGACTACTACTCCATTCCCGCAGCCAGCGCTGCCGGACTGGGGGATTTCTCGGATCTGCCGGCCGCGCTCAAGGTTGTCCTTGAGAACATGCTCCGGTTCGAGGATGGCAAGACTGTTACGACCGATGATATCCGGGCCTTTGCCGAATGGGGTGCCAAAGGCGGCAAAAACCCGCGCGAGATCGCCTATCGCCCTGCCCGCGTCCTGCTGCAGGATTTCACCGGCGTACCGGCGGTTGTTGATCTGGCCGCGATGCGCGACGCGATCATCAGCCTTGGCGGCGACGCCGAAAAAATCAATCCGCTGAACCCCGTTGATCTGGTCATTGACCACTCTGTGATGATCGACGAGTTCGGTAACCCCCGCGCGTTCCAGATGAATGTGGACCGCGAATACGAACGCAACATGGAGCGGTACACGTTCCTCAAGTGGGGGCAGAAAGCGTTCAACAACTTCCGCGTCGTGCCTCCCGGTACCGGCATCTGCCACCAGGTTAACCTGGAATATCTCTCGCAGACCGTGTGGACCGACACAGATCAGAACGGCAAAGAGGTTGCCTACCCCGATACACTGGTCGGTACCGACAGCCACACCACCATGGTCAATGGCGCGGCCGTTCTGGGCTGGGGCGTTGGCGGTATCGAAGCTGAAGCCGCGATGCTAGGTCAGCCGATCTCTATGCTGATCCCCGAAGTCATCGGCTTCGAGCTGACAGGCACTATGATGGAAGGCACAACCGGCACAGACCTCGTGCTCAAGGTTGTGGAAATGCTGCGCGCCAAGGGCGTGGTCGGCAAATTCGTCGAGTTCTACGGCGAGGGTCTCGACCGTCTGCCGCTGGCAGACCGCGCCACGATTGCCAATATGGCACCGGAATACGGCGCGACCTGTGGCTTCTTCCCGATTGATGCCGAAACGCTGCGCTACCTGCGCAATACCGGCCGTGATGAAGACCGCGTGGCGCTTGTCGAGGCCTACGCAAAGGAAAACGGTTTCTGGCGCGGCGCTGACTATGCACCGGTTTACACAGACACCCTGCATCTGGATATGGGCACCATCGTGCCTGCCATTTCCGGCCCCAAACGCCCGCAGGACTATGTGGCGCTCGACAATGCCAAAGCCGCATTCAAGCGCGAGATGGAGGAGACGTTCAAGCGTCCGATGGGCAAGGAAGTTGCCGTCTCAGGCGAAGACTACAAAATGGAATCAGGCAAGGTCGTGATCGCGTCGATCACGTCGTGCACGAACACCTCGAACCCCTATGTGATGATTGGCGCGGGCCTTGTGGCGCGCAAGGCGGCTGCCCTGGGCCTGAACCGCAAGCCATGGGTCAAAACCTCGCTCGCACCAGGTTCACAGGTGGTTTCCGCCTATCTTGAGGCCGCAGATCTGCAGAAGGACCTCGACAGCATCGGCTTCAACCTGGTCGGTTATGGCTGCACCACCTGCATCGGCAACTCCGGCCCGATCCAGAAAGAGCTGTCTGACGCGATTGCCGAAGGCGATCTGGTGGCAACATCGGTGTTGTCGGGTAACCGTAACTTCGAAGGCCGGATCAGCCCGGATGTACGCGCCAATTACCTCGCGTCGCCGCCACTGGTGGTCGCCTACGCCCTGGCGGGCACGCTGGACATCGACCTGACCACAGAGCCGCTGGGCCAGGATCAGGATGGCAACGATGTCTTCCTCAAAGACATCTGGCCGACAAGCCAGGAGGTCGCCGAGCTGGTCGAGCAGACCGTAACGCGCGAGGCCTTCCTGACAAAATACGCCGACGTCTTCAAAGGCGACGACAAATGGCAGGGCGTCAGCACAACAGACAGCAAAGTCTACGACTGGCCGGTGTCCTCGACATACGTCCAGAACCCGCCGTACTTCCAGGGAATGGGCAAAGAGCCGGGCACGATCTCGAATATCGAGAATGCGAGCGTTCTGGCGATCCTGGGTGACATGATCACAACTGACCACATCTCGCCTGCCGGTTCCTTTAAAGACACGACACCCGCCGGCCGGTACCTGATCGAACGCCAGGTGCCACAGCGTGAATTCAACTCCTATGGCTCGCGTCGCGGCAATCACGAAGTAATGATGCGCGGCACCTTCGCCAACATCCGTATCAAGAACGAGATGCTCGACGGTGTCGAGGGTGGTTATACCAAAGGCCCCGATGGCGATCAGACGTCGATCTATGACGCGGCAATGGCCTATCAGGACGCCGGCACTCCGCTGGTTATCTTTGGGGGTGAGCAGTATGGCGCCGGCTCCAGCCGTGACTGGGCGGCCAAGGGTACTGCGCTGCTCGGTGTCAAGGCTGTCATCGCAGAGAGCTTTGAGCGCATTCACCGCTCCAACCTGGTTGGCATGGGTGTGATCCCGTTTGAATTCACAGGCGGGGATACCCGCAAGTCACTGGGTCTGACGGGCGAGGAGAAGGTTTCGATCGCTGGTCTGGACACCATCGAACCGCTTCAGGAAGTGGCCTGCACCATCACGATGGCTGACGGCAGCACAAAGGAAATTGCGCTGAAGTGCCGGATCGATACCGCCATCGAGATCGAATACATCGAACACGGTGGCGTGCTGCATTATGTGCTGCGCAATCTGGCCAGCGCAGCCTGAGCCAGGCCTTTCATAAATCAGACAAAACCCGGTGCCCCTGCGGCATCGGTTTTTTTTCGTCGGGCGCTTCTGCAGGACGAATTCTGCACAATTCTCCGGCACCCGTTCAAGCCAGGGATGCAAAATCAATTTACCCTGCGGCACTACACTACCATAGATAGAATATGGCAATTTCGTGATTGGACTAAACATTAAGAAAGGGTAATCACCGCAGCATAACTGGTATTTTTTGACATGGTACAGTGGGAGTACGAAACATGAAAACAATCGGGATGGCCGCAGTTGCAGCGGTTGCAATCAGCGCGGCGGGTATGAGCCACGCGGCGACAGTGGATTTTGGCGGTTTCGGCGAAGGCGAGGTCCTTGGTTCGGATACAGTTCTGGCGCCGGGTATCGTTGCAGACATCTCTGCGATCGGCGGCGAGGCTCTGGCTGTCGTATTCGATACCGCAGACGGAACAACCAGCACGGGCAACGACCCTGACCTGACGTCCAACTTCACAAATGCCGAAGATGCAGGCGATGTACGCGATTTCGGCAATGCCCTGATTGTACAGGAGAATGCGACCGGTGGACCGGATGACAACGGCAGCGGCGGCACACTGACGTTTGCGTTCCTCAACGACGTATCCCTTGGTGAACTGTTCCTGCTGGACTCAGAAATCGGCACCATGGCCACCCTGTTTTCCGGCGGTGACATTGTATCGAGCTTTACCCTGACAGGCCTAAACGAATCTGACACAGGCAACAGCTCAACCGACAACGAATTCACACTGCTTGATTTCGGTGGTGCCACAGGTGACACCCTGCAGGTCGTATTCTCGCGCTCCGGCGCGGTTGGCCAGATTGAGGTTTCCGCAGTTCCGGTTCCTGCCGGCCTGCCACTTCTGCTGGGCGGACTGGGTGCATTTGCCTGGATGCGGCGCCGCAAGCAGGCCTGAGCCAGACCCTTTCAACAGGAAAAAGCGCTCCCGCGGGAGCGCTTTTTTTATTGTCCGAGTGCTTTGTTCAGCGCAGGCAGAAAACGCTGTTCGTAATCGCTGCCGATCAGCGGCCCTGCAAACCGGAACAGCACAGTACCTTCTGCATCCAGAATGAATGTCTCCGGTGGTGCGGTCACGCCCCAGTCAATTGCGGTCCGGGCGTCGGGGTCAAAAGCCACTGCGCGGAACGGGTTGCCATCTTCTGTCAGATATCCGGAGGCAGGTTCTTCCTGATCGCGGAAATTGACGCCGATAATCGGCATGCCCTCAGCTGCCATTTCGAGCAGACGCGGATGCTCTGCATGGCACGGCGGGCACCAGCTGGCCCAGAAGTTCACCAGTGTGACTTCGCCCGTGGCCATCATGTCAGGCGTTACTGCCTGGAAATCTCCCAGCTGCGTTTCCGTAATGGGTGGTGCGGGCTTGCCGATCAGGGCCGAGCGGAGCTCTGACGAGTCGGTCGTGAACATGCCGATCCCGGCCAGTGCGACGAAACCGGCGAAAATCAGTGGCGGCGCAATCATCAGGGGCGAGACCTTAGCCATCCTTTTTTTCCTTTCGCTCGACCGCCTCCAGTGCGGCACGTGCGCGGCGGCCTTTGCGGAGCGTCAGCACAACGAGCAGTGCAAGAAGCACCAGCGATGCGCCATAGGCCGACAGAACCGCGTCGGCGTATTTTCCAAGATCAGGCATCATCGCGCCCTCTGTCGGGCCAGCAGGGCCCGCGTGCGGCGCAGTCTGATTTCTGTTCCGGTGCGATAGAGAACCAGTGCAAAAAACAGCAGAACGAAACCTGCAATGCAGACCAGCAGCGGGAAATAGAAGACGTCCGCGACGTTTTCTTCCTTGTCCAGGCTCAGCGACGCGCCCTGGTGCAGACCCTGGTTCCAGAAATTGACCGCATAGCGCGAAAGCACCGCAAAAACCGTACCCACAAGGCAAAGTACCGATGTCAGATCCGCCGCAGTGTCGGGATCCTCGATGGCTTCCCAGAGTGCAATGTAGCCCAGATAGAACAGGAACAGGATCAGAAAGGACGTCAGACGCGGATCCCAGGCCCACCAGGTCCCCCACATGGGCTGCCCCCAGATTGCCCCTGTCGCCAGCGCGATAAGGGTCATCACGACCCCGACGGGTGCCGCGGCCTTTGCCGCCAGGGCGCTCACGTGATGGCGCCGGATGATCCAGATCAGCGAAGCGACGAGCATCATAAACCAGGCGTTGATCGCCATCAGCGCGGACGGCACATGCAGATAGATGATCTTGACGGTGGAGCCCTGCCGGAAGTCATCCGGCGTGAAGAAAAACCCCCAGACGAGGCCGGTCACCAGCGATATCGCGGACAAAACCCAGAGCGCAGGCAGAATACGCTCGCTGAAGCCCAGAAACTTGACCGGGTTGGCATAGCTCCAGAAGCCCGACGGGCGTTTGATCGCTGGTTTCTCATCAGTCACAGACATGGCTCTTATCTATGCCCCCCGGGGCGCGCGCTCAATGGACAAAACGTCACGATCACCGCAGGTTTATCCGCAAAGCGGCGGCCGAAGCAAAAGGCATCAGTGCGATGACCCCGGCGGTGATACCGGCCAGCATGAGCAGGGGCGTCGTCGGATCAAGGCCCTCTGCCCCGCGACGCGCAGCCTCTGCGCCAAAGATCAGCGTCGGAACGTAGAGCGGCAACACCAGCAGGGACAGCAGCAGGCCACCGCGTTTGATCCCGACCGTCAGTGCTGCGCCAAAGGTTCCGATAACCGACAGCGCCGGCGTGCCGAGCGCCAGTGACAGCACAAGCCACAGATACCCCTGCCCGGGCAGGCTCAGCAGCACCCCGAAAACAGGCGCAGCGATGACAAGCGGCAGACCGGTGGTAATCCAGTGCGCGAGTGCCTTGATGCTGAGTGCGGCCTCAAGTGGCAGCGGCGATGTCGCCAGCAGATCGAGCGTGCCGTCCTCCCAGTCGAGCGCCAGCAGGCGATCAAGCGACAGAAGGCAGGCAAGCAGGGCGCCAAGCCACAGGATACCCGGTGCGATCCGTGCCAGCAGGTCAGACTGCGGGCCGACGCCGAAGGGCACCAGCACCGTTACAATCAGGAAAAACGCAAGCCCAAGCCCGAAGCCGCCGCCGGCCCGCAGTGCCAGTGCGAGATCCCGCCGGAGCAGCGCGTTCACAGAAACGCCTCGTCGCTGGCACCGGCGCGGGCGTCTGCTGTCGCCCGCCAGGGTGAAATATCGAGCACATCCGCATCAAGCCCCAGATCAATATGCGTGGCGATAAGAGCCGAGCCGCCGCGCGTCATATGCGCCCGCACCGCATCGGCAAAAAGCGCCACTGAAGACGCGTCCAGGGAGACCGTCGGTTCATCGAGCACCCAGACCGGCCGGCCGGTCACCAGCAGCCGCGCAAGACCGAGCCTGCGCTTCTGTCCCGCAGAGAGCGTCCCTGCCAGACGGTCCGAGAGGTCTTCGAGCGCGAAGCCCTTCAGGGCCGCAGAGATATCCTTCTGTCCAAAAACAGCCGCCCAGAACTGCAGGTTTTCCGTGACAGTCAGCATGGATTTCAAACCGTCAGAATGCCCTGCATAGGCGATACTGTCGGTGTCTGCCTCGATCTCGCCGGACAAGGCCGGCTGCAGGCCTGCAACCGTGCGCAACAGCGTCGTCTTGCCAGAGCCGTTCGGACCGCGCAGCACCAGCGCCGCGCCAGGCTTTAGCTGCAGGGACAGGCCCACCAGAACGGGCAGTCCGCCACGGGCAACGCTGAGATCACGGATCGCTAATGTCATTGCACAAGCGTTAACCTATTGCCGCTGAGCACAAAAGTCTGTTTCTGGCGATTGTCAGACCGGCAGCATGGCCAGCGCAATCCGCCGGCCTTCGCTGAGCAGGATGTTATAAGTGCGCGCCGCGGCAGGTGACGCCATCACCTCGACGCCCAGCCCGGCCTCTTCCAGCTGTTGCTGCATGTCTTCCGGCAGGTGCGCAATATCCGCGCCTGTTCCCACGAAAAGCACGTCCACCTGCCCGGCAAGCGCCAGCAGCGTACCGGCGTCTGCAAACCCACCCCAGGCCATGGTCCCGGTCGGGCCGGTCAGTACCGGACCGGTGCAGACATCGCCGCCGATCCGGAAAAATCCGGGGCCATAGCCTTCTACGGGTCTGGCGTCGGTAAAGGTAATCTCGTTCAGGCGCATAGCGGTTTCCTGTTCAGTTCCAGAGAGGCAGACCTGCGATTGCCGAGGCCGCGATCACAATATAGGCCACAATGCGGAAAATTCTCTCGGCCCCCGGATCAAACAGCAGCGCGCCGGCATAATTGGCCACAAGATTCGGAATTCCGGCCAGCAGACCCAGCACGGCGATTTCCCAGACGAAGAGCCCACTGCCCCAGAACACCACAATCATCACCACGTCGATGGCGAGCAGATACAGCAGGAAGTTCGCACGGATCACCGCAATGGGCAGGCGGCTGGACATGTAGAGCATGATGACCGGTGGGCCCGGAATACCCGCGAACCCGGACATAAAACCGCCGAGGGCGCCTGTGAACACGGTCAGGCGCGGTGTCAGTTCGCCCTTGTAACGCCAGCCTGTCATCAGCATTGCGAGCAGCAGGAGAACACAGAAGGACACGATCCAGCCAAAGATTTCGGTCGACATGTTGGCGAGGCACCAGATGCCCAGCGGGACCAGCAGTGTCGCCCCGATCATCAGCCGGCCCACGTCCCGCGGTTCACCATCACGCCAGGCAGCGCGCAGGTTGGGAAGCGGGCCGATCAGTTCGGCCATCATCATGAAAATCACCGCCGATACCGGCGGCAGAACCGAAGATGCCGTCGCCATGATGATCATGCCGCTGCCAAAGCCCGCAAATCCGCGCACAAGGCCGGCCGCAACTACGCCTGTAATCAGCCACAACAGCCCATCGATTTCGAGAAGGCTGCTGAAAAGTTCAGGCATCTATGTTGGCGTACTGGTTTCCGGCGTTTGCATCAGGTTTGGACCAGTCGCGTTTCACGCCGAGGTACAGCAGGACAGCCGAGGCCACAAAGATCGAGGAATAGGTGCCCACGATCACGCCCCAGATCATCGCAAAGACAAACCCGCGGATCACGTCCCCACCGAGCACAAAGAGTGCGATCAGCGCCAGGAGTGTGGTCACAGATGTCATAAACGTCCGGCTGAGTGTTTCGTTGATCGAGATATTCAGCACCTCGTTCAACGGCTTTTTCTTGTATTTTCGCAGGTTCTCGCGCACCCGGTCGAACACGACCACGGTGTCGTTCAGCGAGTATCCCACAATTGTCAGCAAAGCCGCGATGATGGCCAGATCAAACCGGATCTGCAGTTCCGAGAAAACGCCGATGGTCAGGATCACATCGTGCACCAGGGCCAGCACGGCCCCCACGGCAAACTGCCATTCAAACCGCAGCCAGATGTAGACAAGCACCGCCGCGATCGCGAGAACCACCGCGATGACAGCGGTCTGGATAAGCTCGCCCGAGACTTTCGGGCCCACTGATTCAACAGAGACAAACCTGATATCCGACACGACAGTGTTCAGCGCTGCCTCGACATTCCGGATCACTTCCGGCGTGACGGCCTCCTGCCCCTCCTGGGCCTGGATGCGGATCATGGCCACATTCTGATCCGGACCGAACGTGGGGTCGAACACCTCGGTGATCGAAATGTCGCCAAGCTCCAGCGTATCGATGGCGCCGCGATAGACGCCGATATCAACAGGTTGCGTGCTTTCTGTCCGGATGGTTGTCCCACCCCGGAAATCGATGCCGAAATTCAGACCCTGGATCATGAACGATGCAAAGGCGATCACCATCATCAGGCCGGAAATGCCCAGCCAGAGTTTCCAGCGGCTGAAAAAGTCGAAGTTCGTATTCTGTTTGACCAGGCGCAGACGCATATCAGACCTCGATTGTTTTCGGGCGCTTGCGCTCGAACCAGATGACCACCAGCAGGCGGGTGACAAAGATTGCCGTAAAGACCGACGTCAGGATGCCCAGACCCAGCGTGATGGCAAAACCGCGCACAGGGCCAGAGCCCATGGCGAACAGGATCACCGCCGTGATGAATGTGGTGATATTGGCGTCCAGAATGGCCGACAGGGCCTTTTCATACCCCAGCTCAATGGCGCGCGCAGGACCCTTGGAGGTTTTCAGCTCCTCGCGGATACGCTCAAAGATCAGCACGTTGGCATCTACCGCCATACCAACCGTCAGGACGATACCGGCAATACCCGGCAGTGTCAGCGTTCCGCCGATCATACTGAGCAGTCCAAAGATCAGACCGATGTTGATGATCAGTGCGACATTGGCAAACAGCCCGAAGAGGCCGTAGCTGAGGAACATGAAAACAAGGACGGCAACGAACGCGATGATCGTGGCAATTTTGCCCGCATCGATGCTGTCCTGTCCCAGTTCCGGGCCAATGGTACGCTCTTCCAGAAACTCGAGGCCGGCGGGCAGCGCCCCTGCCCTCAGCAGCACCGCAAGATTTGTGGATTCCTCGACCGTGAACTGTCCGGTGATGATGCCCGAACCACCCGGAATGTGGCTCTGGATCGTTGGCGCGCTGATCACCTCGTTGTCGAGTACAATCGCAAAAGGCGAGCCGATGTTTTCCGCCGTGTAGTCGCCGAATTTCCGCGCGCCTGTTGTGTTAAAGCGGAAATTCACCGCCGGGCGTCCGTTCTGATCGAATGCCGGCTGTGCATCGACGAGTTCCTCGCCGGTGACGACAGGAGCGGATTCAAGTGTATAGAACGCCCCCGGCTCATCTATCGACGGCAGAATCACATTGCCGATGCCTGGCACGGCATCGCCGTCCGAGCCGCGGCTGACCACAGGATTAAAGGTCAGCTGTGCTGTTGTGCCGATGATTTCCTTGAGCTCTGCGGCAGAACCGATGCCCGGCACCTGGATCAGAATACGGTCGGTGCCCTGGCGCTGGATCGTCGGCTCCCGCGTGCCGACCTCGTCGATCCGGCGACGGATAATCTCAAGGCTTTGCTGAACTGTGCGCTCGTCCGAGGCCAGTTTTTCCGCATCCGACAGGGTAACGATGATAACGTCCCCTTCGGCACGGACTTCGATGTCGTTTGCCCCGACGCCGGTCAGTGTTGGGATCGGCGTTGCCAGTCCGCGCACGACCTCAAGCGCGCGTGCCATGCCCTCGGGCTGCGAGATACGGACATGGACCTCGTCCGCAGGCGATGGCTGAAGACGTACGGTACCGATGGTGGCACGTTCAGGGCGGAGCGCGTCGCGTATCTCGGGCCAGTAGGCCTGCATGCGCGCCTCATAGACATCCCGGACCTTTACTTCGGCAAGCAGATGCGCACCGCCCCGCAGGTCAAGCCCCAGATTGACAAGACCCGATGGCATCCATTCGGGCCACTGAGCCAGCTGCGCCTGGTTTTCCGGCGTATCAGCCCCAAGCTCAATCGCCTGAGCGGCATCATTGTGCTGCTCTACGGACGTATAAAACAGGTTCGGCATCGCCATCCACAGACCGCCGAGGCAGGTCAGCAGGATCAGGATGCGTTTCCAGAGATCAATCTGAAGCATGAAGGCGCCTTTTCAGCGGTTGTGGGGCGCGGTTACTTCGCCGGTTCGGTTTTCGACACGACAGAGGCGATGGTGTGCTGGATGACGCGGACTTTGACGCCATCCGCAATCTCAATCTCCAGCTCGCCGTCTTCCTTGACCTTTGCGACCTTGCCGACAATCCCGCCCTGGGTGACGACCTGGTCACCGCGACGCAGGGCTGCAACCATCGCCTGATGCTCTTTCACCTTCTTCTGCTGGGGGCGGATCAGAAGGAAATACATGATCGCGAAAATCAGGATCAGGGGGACAAACTGGGCGAATGCTTCCATGGCGGTCGGGTCCTTTGCAATAGGGTCGCTGGCAGCCCGTCGGGCGTGCGCGAAATTCTGGCGGAACCTATGGTCTGGGACGCAGGTTTGCAAGGCGGCGTGTGGCCGCTGTCACAATGTATTTGTGCCCTGCGACTGCCCTCTTGGCCACGCGGGTCATTGCGGGCAGGATACCGGTGTCATGAGACAACAGAAAACACCTATCTGGCAGAGGGCCGTGGGCGCGTTTGCAGCCCTGACGCTGGCTGCGGCGGCCGTTGCCGGCACCGGCCCGCTTCCGCCGCTGCCCGGTCAGGATCTGCGGCAGTGGCAGGCCGTGGGCGTCGTGAATGTCGAAGGGCCGGCGGGTATCCCAAGCTGTTCCGGCACGCTGATCGCGCCGGACCTGGTTCTGACGGCCGCCCACTGCACCGGCGGCCGAAAAGCCGGTCAGAATCCCCGCGTATTTCTGATCGGCTGGAACGGGACGACTCAGATCGCTTTTCGCGATGCAGCGGCCATGCGTGTTTACCCGCCATATCTGTCGGCCAGTGGCAGCGCAGCCCTGGAGTTTGACATCGGCGTCCTGCAGCTGGAAAAACCGGTGCCCCCCGAGGTCGCAACACCTATGCCGCTGGCGACCGGTAGCGTTCTTGGAGACACAGTTGCCCTGCTGGCCTATCACCGCCTTGCAAAGCGCCAGCTGCATGGCCGGTTTGACTGCCCTGCCCGCACCTCCCGGGACGGCGCCATGATCCTTTCGGACTGCGAGGTGATCAGCGGCAACTCGGGCGGTGCGCTGCTGGTGCAGCAGGACGGCACGTGGCAGCTGGCTGCTGTACTGGTGGCCCGGTCGGGTCCGGACGGTAACGCGCTGGCTGTTCCGGTGAACGACTGGGTCCGCGCGGAACTTTCCGCCGCAGAGCAACGCGCCAGGGACAGGGCCGCGCAGCGCTGAAGAGTGCCTTGAAAACTCGTGGTTACGATCCGGTAAAAGATACGGCATAAGCTGAGCGCGAAACGATTCAGACCCGAGGACGATTCCATGCATGATATCCGCGCGATCCGTCAGGCCCCCGACGCCTTTGACGCAGCCCTTGCCCGCCGTGGAGATGCGCCCCAGTCCTCGGAGATTCTGGCGATTGACGAGGCACGGCGCGCCAAGATTGCAGCAGCCGAAAACGCGCAGGCCGAACAGAACAAGGCATCCAGACTGGTCGGTGCTGCCAAAGCCAGTGGCGACGAGGCCGAATTTGAGCGGCTGCGCGCTCTGGTCTCCGAGAAAAAGGCCGAAGTCAGTGCCATGCAGGCCGAGGCCAAGGAGCTGGATGCACAGCTCAGTGACAGGCTGTCGTGGATCGCGAACATCCCCGCCGGCGATGTGCCGGACGGCGCGGACGAGAACGACAACGTCGAGGTCAACCGCTGGGGCGAGAAACCCGCGTTCAGCTTTGCGCCGAAAGAACACTATGAAATTGGCGGGGTTGCGGCCTCAATGGATTTTGAAACCGCGGCCAAAACCTCTGGTGCGCGCTTTGTCATGCTGAGAGGCGCCGTGGCACGCATTCACCGTGCACTGGCCCAGTTCATGATCGACACCCATGTGGACGAAAACGGCCTGACCGAAATAAACAGCCCCGTGCTGGTGCGGGACGAGGCCATGTATGGCACGGACAAGCTGCCCAAATTTGCCGAAGACAGTTATCAGACCACGAATGGCTGGTGGCTGGTGTCTACGTCCGAGATTCCGCTGACCTTTACCGCGGCTGGCGACATTCTTGAGGAAAGCGATCTGCCACAGCGGATGACGGCGCATACCCTGTGTTTCCGGTCCGAGGCCGGCAGCGCCGGGCGCGACACCGCCGGCATGCTGCGTCAGCACCAGTTTGAAAAGGTCGAGATGGTCTCGGTGACACATCCTGACCACTCCGACGCAGAGCAGAAACGCATGCTGCGCTGCGCCGAGGATATCCTCGAGCGCCTTGGTCTCGCGTACCGGACGGTCATCCTGTGCACAGGCGACATGGGCTTCGGCGCGCGCCGGACCTATGACATCGAAGCCTGGCTGCCCGGTCAGAACGCCTATCGCGAGATTTCGTCTGTCTCGACCACCGGCGATTTCCAGGCCCGTCGCATGAATGCGCGGTTCCGGCCCGCCGATGGCGGCAAACCTGCCTTTGTTCACACGCTGAACGGCTCAGGTCTGGCTGTTGGTCGTTGCCTGATCGCCGTGCTGGAAAACGGCCAGCAGGAAGACGGCTCTGTGCAGCTGCCCGCAGCGCTTGCTCCCTATCTGGGCGGCAAAACACTGCTGACGTCAGAGGGTACGCTGGCCTGAGGATCACCGCGCGGGAATAACCTCGTACCCGCGCTCTTCCGGCTCGTCATCAACCAGTTCCTGCGGAAAACCGGGGGCCCGGATGTCCAGCCCTGTCGCTTCTTCGAGGCGCTCGATCATCCGGTCCGACTGGGCGCGGTTGCCGTACCGCGCCTGTCCGTCTTTTATCATGTCAATGATCATGGGAGACAGCTCAAGCGGAATGCCCGCATCGTCCGCCAGCTTCTGAAACAGGCCGATGTCCTTGAGCACCAGATCCATGGTGAAATTCACATCCCGCGACCCCGACAGGATCAGCTGGCTTTCGGTCTCGTGCACAAATGACGTGCCCGAAGAGATGCTGATCGCCTCAAAGGTGGTCGCAAGGTCCATGCCCGCGCCCTTCATCACGGTCAGCGCTTCGCACAGCGTCAGCAGGTTGGCTGTAGCGAGGTAATTCGTCATCACTTTCAACACACTGGCCGACCCGAGATCGCCCGTATGCAGCACCCGCCGCCCCATCAGCGTCAGCAATGGCAAAATCTGTTCAAAAACAGGCCTGTCACAACCGGCATAGATCGAAATATTGCCGGTATCTGCGCGGTGACATCCCCCGGACACCGGACAATCCACTGCTGCGGCGCCCGTCGCAATCGCAGCCGCGCCCAGGCGCCGCACCTCATCCGCGTCTGTGGTAGACATCTCCATCCAGATCTTGCCGGGTCCCATATGCGGCAGCATCTCCTCAACCACGGCGGCAGAGGCTGCCGGGCTGGGCAGACAGGTAATCACCGCATCGCAGATCTGCATCATTTCCGCGGGTGAGCCACCGGCTGTGGCGCCCGCGACGACTTTTGCGGCAACAAGATCCGCGTCAAGGTCGTGCACCACAAGAGCTACCCCGTTTCGCACCAGCGAACCGGACAGTTTTCCGCCCACATTTCCCAGACCGATAAATCCAACTTTCATTGCCGCGCTCCCTGACCTTTTCCGTGACCCTATGCGGGGATGATGCGTCGTCGCGCCCGTTTGCGACCTTTATGATTGACCGGCGGCACCCCTGCAGTCAGGATTCCCGGCATGACCTCTTCTCAGCATTCCCGGCCCGGTGACGCAGATGCCGGTATCGACGTCACAGACGATTTTGCCCGGTTTCATCAGCGCAACGATATCTTTACCCGCGCCTTCTGGGACCCGTCTGTGAGGACAGACCGGACAGACGCGTTCTTTGCCTCCTACCGCATGGAGGCAACCCCGCGGCGCGGCGACGGTTTCGGCCAGCGCGACTTCGCCCTGCGCAATGCCTCCTGGCTGATTTCCGACATCATGACAGACCGCTTTGCCGATCAGGGTCGCCGCGAGGGATTCCAGGCGCCGATCAGCGCGGATACGCCCGTCGCACCAACACAGGTGAGTGTCACCGACAGGTCAGAAATGTCGCGCGAGATCAAAAAGGTGGCATCGTTCTTTAAAGCGGATCTCTGTGGCATCACCTCACTTGATCCCAGGTGGCACTATGCCAGCCGCGTGGACACCCGCGATCTTTCCGATGCGCCCAACGAACTGCCCGAGGGCATGACGTCTGTGATCGTGCTGGGCCATCAGATGGACCGCGACCTTGTGGACACCTACCCTTCGGCGCTCGGCGGGGCGGCCACGGGGCGCGAATACAGTCATGAAGCAGCGGTTGTGATGCAGCTGGCCGCTTATATCCGCAATCTTGGCTATGATGCAGTGCCGTCCATGAACGATACCGCACTGGTGATCCCCTATGCGCTCAGGGCGGGCCTGGGTGAATACGCGCGCAATCAGATGGTTATCACGCCGGAATTCGGCCCAAGGCTCCGGTTTTCCAAGATTTTCACGTCTCTGCCGCTGGCGCATGACACCGCCAGACCAAAGGGTGTCAGCGCCTTTTGTGACATATGCACAAAATGTGCCGACGCATGCCCTGTCAGAGCCCTGCCATTTGGTGCGCCGGAAACCGGCGGCGCAAATGTGTCTGCCATCAGCGGGGTGCGCAAATGGACATCAGACGCAGAGAAATGCTTTGGGTTCTGGGCGAAACTGTCGAGCGACTGTGCAATCTGCATGCGGGTCTGTCCGTTTAACCGCGATTTCAGCCGCTGGCACCACCGGTTGTGGCTGAAACTGGCGCTCTCGCCATGGCGGCGCGTTGCCCTCTGGCTGGATCGCGGTCGCGGGAAGCGCCGTAAACCAGCACAGTGGTGGGACAACGGCGGGTCACAGCCCTGAGCGGCGCACGTTGCCGTGCCAGTCTTCGGGCGCTACAGCAAGGTCAGTCACATCCGGCACCATCTGCGGTCCGGGAGACACCTGTGCAGATATCAACAGCCCCAGCAGCACGCCGGACAGCACAAGGATGAATGCACGACCGGCACTACGGTCGCGCTGAAAGGTGTTTTCAGTAAGTGTCATCGTCGGTTTCCTCACGTTTCGGGTTCCTAAGACACAGACATAAGCGCGCAAGTGACATCACAAAAGCGAATTATTAAAATGTAATGCATCACACTTTTTGATGGTATCCGCATTCGCGCACAGCCTTGGTTCGCGCAGGCAGATTGCGCCATCTCAGCGGGCGGTTATCTTTGGGTCAAACAGAACGGAGATGACGTATGTCCCTCAGACCCACACTCGAAACCCGCCAGGCCGTCCCGACTATGGAAGGCGCCGGCGTCAGACTTCACCGCGCATTCGGATTTCAGGACCCCACCGAACTGGACCCCTTTCTGCTCTTCGATGATTTCCGCAACGATCGTCCTGAAGACTTTGAAAAAGGTTTTCCATGGCATCCCCACCGCGGGATTGAGACCATCACGTATGTACTCGAAGGCACCGTGGAACACGGCGACTCGCTGGGCAATACCGGCACACTCGGGGCCGGTGATGTACAGTGGATGACGGCAGGGTCGGGCATCCTCCACCAGGAGATGCCGGCCGGAAACGCGCGTGGCCAGATGCACGGGTTCCAGCTCTGGGGCAACCTGCCATCGGATCAGAAGATGACCGCACCGCGCTATCAGGATGTGACTGCCGCGGACATTCCGGTGATCACGGACGATGACGGCACCCGCGTGAAAGTCATCACCGGCTCATTCTGGGGTCAGACTGGTCCGGTTGACGGCATTGCGGCGGATCCTCAGTACCTCGACATCACGGTGCCGGCGGGCGTGAAAAAAACCTTTAAAATAGACACTTACAGACGGGCTTTCGCCTATGTGTTCGAAGGATCGGCCGCCTTTGCCGATGCAAGCGCACCGTCGGGCGTGCTGCTGGAAAAGGAAGTTGCCGGCGAAGAGGTCAACATCCGCGATCTTTCCGGAGACCGGACTCTGATCCGTTTCGGAACCGGGGATGAGGTAACGCTGCAGGCCGGCCCGGAGGGCGTGCGCTTTCTGCTGATTTCGGGCGCGCCGATCGACGAGCCGGTGGCCTGGCACGGACCGATTGTGATGAACACTCAGGCCGAACTGATGCAGGCCATGCGGGACCTGAACAACGGCACGTTTATCAGACCGGCGCACTGACCCGCGCGCCCACCGCGCCCGAGACGAGCTCCCAGTAGCGGGCGGTAATGTCCTCAAGTGACAGCCGCCCGCTTTCGCGAAACCATGTACTGACACCGGTAAGCATCGCAATCACCGCGAGCGTGGTGATTTTTGTATCTGCAGTTTCAACATGGCCCTGTGCAATACCATCCCGCAGGATGTCCTCCAGCAGATCCTCGTACTGACGTCGCAGCCCTTCGATCACCGCGAAGTTCTGCTCTGACAGGTTGCGCAGCTCCATATAGGCGATGAAAACCGCATCCGGCCTGTCGTGGTGGAACCTGATGTGAAACGCCACAAAACGTTCCAGACGCGCGACAGGGTCCGGTCCCGTGTCCCGTGGCACCGCCGCCAGCAACGCCAGCATGTGATCATGCATCAGACCGAACAGCAGGCTCTGCTTGTCGGGTGTATAGTTGTACAGCGCACCGGCCTGCACTCCGACCTCGGAGGCAATGCGCCGCATAGAGACGGCTGCGTATCCCTCCCTGGCAAAAAGCTTTGTCGCCGCCGCCTGTATGCGCGGTCCTGTAATGTCGGAATGTGACCCGGTCGTTCTTGGCATGCCGAAACGTTAACTGAACGGTCGTTCATAAGAAAGCTTTCTTGCGCCTGACCTGCTGGTGAGGCAAGACTGGGGGGTAATCTGGAGAAATTCATGCGACGGCTGGCTATATTTTCTGCAATGGCGATGCTTGCTGCCTGCGCAGAACTGCCCGATGTGCCCGGTGCGGCGAGCCCCGAAGCGGCGGCGGCCGATTATCCCGCCCTGGCACCGCTCACCCCGCTGGCACGTGAGACAGTCGAAAACGCCGTCCAGGAAGACGAAACCGCGGACCAGCTGGAAGCCCGGGCAAACGGACTGCGCGCACGGGCGGCACAGCTTCGGAAACCGGTTCTGACGGATGCAGAACGGGCGAGACTGGCGGCAGCAGAGTGAGCCCGGTCGCAAGCCCGTTGCGCGGGCTGACCGAACCGGCTAAATCGCGTTTCGAAAGCAACCTGCCGTTATCACCAGAGGATCTTGTTAATGTCTCAGCCCCTTCGTCTTGGAATCGCCGGTCTGGGTACAGTGGGGGTCGGTGTGGTGCGAATCATCCGCCAGCACAGCGCACTGCTGGCGGCGCGCACAGGGCGCGAGATATCGATATCGGCTGTCTCGGCGCGTGATCCCGATAAGGACCGGGGCGTGTCTCTGAAAGACTATGCCTGGGAACAGGACGCCGCAGCACTGGCCGTGCGGGACGACATCGACGTTTTTGTCGAACTGATCGGCGGACATGAGGGCAAGGCAAAAGAGGCCGTCGAAGCGGCACTGGACGCAGGCAAAGACGTAGTCACGGCAAACAAAGCCCTGCTTGCAATACACGGGCAGGCCCTGGCCGAACGCGCAGAGGCTGCGGGCCGTGCCCTGCGATATGAAGCCGCTGTCGCTGGAGGCATTCCGGTTATAAAATCCCTGACCGAAGGTCTGGCGGGCAATGACGTGACACGTGTGATGGGCGTCATGAACGGATCGTGCAACTACATCCTGACACGCATGGAATCGGCCGGTCTGAGCTATGAAGAGGTTTTTGCCGAAGCCGATGGCCTGGGCTATCTCGAGGCGGACCCCCAGCTCGATGTCGGCGGGATCGATGCGGCGCACAAGCTGGCAATCCTTGCGTCTCTCGCCTTTGGCACCCAGGTGAACTTTGACGGCATAGCGCTTGAAGGGATCGAGCGGGTCAGCATCGACGACATCCATGCCGCCGCCGACATGGGCTATAAAATCAAGCTGCTGGGCGTTGCACAGAAAACCGGGCGTGGTCTGGAGCAGCGCATGCAGCCCTGCCTTGTGCCCGATACCTCGCCGCTGGGTCAGCTCGACGGTGGCACCAATATGGTCGTGCTCGAAGGCGACGCCGTGGGCCAGATCGTGCTGCGTGGTCCGGGTGCCGGCGAAGGGCCGACGGCAAGTGCCGTTATGGCGGATGTCTGTGATGTGGCGCGCGGCCTCACTGGCCCCGTTTTCGGGATTCCGGCGAAGCGCCTGGCACAGGCCGTGCCTGCCAGCTCGGAACTGCCGGCACCGTATTATCTGCGCATGTCGCTTCAGGACAAACCCGGCGCACTCGCCCGCGTCGCCGCCGTGCTGGGCGAGGCCGGTGTGTCGATCGACCGGATGCGCCAGTACGGGCACGAAGATGCCTCGGCACCGGTTCTTATTGTGACCCACAAAACCAGCGCAGATGCGCTCCGACAGGCGCTGGAAGCGATGTCAGGCACCGGCGTTGTGGCCAGTGCACCAGTGGCTCTGCGCATTGAAGCGGTCTGAGCTGCAGTTGTACCGGACCTCACTGCCCGCTAAACAGATTTCAGGCTGATAACAGATCAAAGGAAGACCTCATGCCCGCCCATGCCGAATTTCAGGACCGGATGCTTTCCCTTGGTCTCGCCCGTGTTTCCGAGGCCGCAGCACTCGCATCAGCCCGCCTTGTGGGTCAGGGAGACGAAAAAGCCGCAGACCAGGCCGCCGTCAACGCCATGCGTGAGCAGCTCAATATGCTGGACATCGCCGGGGTGGTTGTCATCGGCGAAGGTGAACGCGATGAGGCACCGATGCTCTATATCGGTGAAGAGGTTGGCACCGGCAACGGACCGGGTGTCGACATCGCGCTCGACCCGCTCGAAGGCACAACGCTGACGGCAAAGGACATGCCAAACGCGCTGACCGTGATTGCTATGGGACCGCGCGGCTCGATGCTGCACGCGCCGGATGTTTATATGGACAAGCTGGCGATCGGACCGGGCTATGAGACCGACGTGGTCACCCTCGACATGAGCCCCGGCGAACGGGTTCAGGCGCTGGCCACAGCCCGCGGCTGTTCGGCGTCGGATATTACCGTCTGCATTCTGGAGCGCCCACGCCACGAAGACATGATCGCAGAGGTGCGGGCAACCGGCGCTTCGATCCGCCTGATCACCGACGGTGACGTGGCCGGTGTGATGCACTGTGCGGACCCTTCCACGGGCATTGATATGTATATGGGGGCCGGTGGCGCGCCAGAAGGCGTTCTGGCTGCGGCCGCGCTGAAATGCATGGGCGGTCAGATGTATGCGCGCCTGCTCTTTCGCAATGACGACGAAAAGGGGCGCGCGGCCAAAGCCGGTGTGACCGACCTCGACCGGATCTACACGCGCGACGAAATGGTGACCGAGGACGTCATTTTTGCTGCAACCGGTGTGACGGGCGGCAACATCCTTCCCGGGGTGAAACGCGAACCCGGCTGGTTTACCACAGAAACACTGATCATGCGGTCCAAAACCGGATCCGTACGGCGTATCAACTACCGTACGCCTGTCTGACACGACGTGTCGCAAAGCCGTTCTGCCACGGGGACCAGGGGGGCCTGTGAGCTTTCTGAATGTGGAAACTTCGCTGACCGGCAGGCGGTGGGTCGGGCCCGCGCCTGAACACGCGCGTGCAGCAGAGGCACTTGGCCAGCAGACCGGCCTGCCCGACCCGTTGTGCCAGGTGCTGGCGCGCCGCGGGGTCACAGGCGAGACCGCAGAGCAGTTTCTGTCGCCTGCCCTGCGCGACCTGCTTCCCGACCCCCGCAGCCTCCGCGACATGGAGAAAGCTGCAACGCGGTTTCTCAGCGCCGTGGACAGGCGCGAAAAGATCGCAGTCTTTGCAGATTACGACGTGGACGGTGGCAGCTCAGCTGCACTGCTGGTGACCTGGCTGCGGGCGATGGGGCTTGGCGCGACGCTCTACGTCCCTGACCGCATCGACGAAGGATACGGGCCGAATGATGCCGCGATGTCCCAGCTGGCTGCGGACCATGACCTGATTGTCTGTGTTGACTGTGGCACACTCTCGCATGGCCCTGTGGCTGCGGCAACCGCAGCGGATGTGATCATCCTCGACCACCACCTCGGCGCCGAGACCCTGCCCGATGCGCTGGCTGTGGTGAACCCGAACAGGCAGGACGAGACCGGCGATCTGGCACACCTTTGCGCGGCGGCGGTCGTGTTTCTGATGCTGGTCGAACTGGGCCGGCAGCTGCGGGAACGCGGCTCACCCGGCCCGGACCTGATGTCGATGCTGGATCTGGTGGCACTGGCCACGGTGGCAGATGTGGCGCCGCTGACCGGCGTGAACCGCGCCTTTGTCCGTCAGGGGCTGCGCGTTATGGCACGGCGCGAACGACCGGGACTGGCGGCCCTTGCAGATGTCGCGCGTATGGACACGAAACCAGGCGCATATCACCTTGGGTATCTGCTGGGACCACGCGTCAACGCGGGCGGACGGATCGGCGCGGCCGATCTGGGCGCGCGGCTGCTGGCAACCGAGGATCCGCATGAAGCGGCAGCGCTTGCTGAAAGGCTGGACGGGCTGAATGCTGAACGCCGCGATATCGAGGCGTCTGTAAGGGCTGCCGCACTTGACCAGGCCGAAGAACGTGGTCTCGACCGCGGTCTGGTCTGGGCCGCCGGTCCCGGCTGGCATCCGGGTGTGGTGGGTATTGTCGCCTCCCGCCTCAGAGAATTCTCCAACCGTCCCAGCATCGTCATCGGCCTTGAAGACGGGATCGGCAAAGGCTCCGGACGGTCCGTGTCCGGTATCGATCTGGGTCAGCCCATTCAGCGCCTTGCAGCCGAAGGGCTGCTGGTAAAGGGCGGCGGGCACAAAATGGCTGCAGGGCTGACGGTTGCCGAGGACAGGCTTGAGGCCGCCATGGAGCGGCTCTGCGAACTGCTTGAAAAGCAGGGCGCGCACCTCGCCGGACCGACCGATCTGCGACTGGACGGTGTGCTGATGCCCGGCGCCGCATCGCTGGAACTCACCGAACAGCTTGAGGCCGCAGGGCCCTATGGCGCCGGCGCACCGGCACCACGCTTTGCATTTGCAGATATGGCAATCAGGTTTGCACGACGTGTCGGTGAAACGCACCTGAAAATAAGCTTCAGTGACGGCACCGGTCCGGTCATGGATGCAATTGCCTTCGGGGCATATGACGGCCCGCTGGGACCTGCACTGGAATCTCATGGAGGGGCGCGTTTTCACCTTGCGGGAAAACTCGATATAAACACCTGGCGGGGCCGTCAGACAGTGCAGCTGCGCCTTGATGACGCCGCCCGCGCCTGAAGCTCTGCCTGCGGCAAAGTTTCTTTACCGGGGATGAAATTTCCGCTTGCGCCGCCGCGTCGGATTGCCTAATCAACCGCTCACAAAGAGTGGCCCGTTCGTCTATCGGTTAGGACGCCAGGTTTTCAACCTGGAAAGAGGGGTTCGATTCCCCTACGGGCTGCCACTTTTCTCTCCGCAAAATATGTATGGCCTGTAATCCGACACGTATGCTCGGTCTTGTCCTGTACTGCAGAATAATTCCGTCCTGTGGCGCTGAACCACATCCTGCGGCGATTGCACAGACCAGAGCCATAAGATCTCAGAACGGGAAACGTTGCAGGGCATCCTGCCCGCTTTCCATTTTTCGTGTCTGTTATTGTCTGTTCCAGGGCTGACAGCCCGACAGGTCCGCGCGGAATTTGGAATGATCCCGGAAACGCATTCAAGACGCCGGTTGCTTACACGTATGCGAAAAACGGGTGCCTTGCCCGTCGCCTGATCGCGTACAGGAGTGCTTAATCAACCCTTGTCTGAACAAAGCCGTGCATTGCCTTTCCGAAGACTTCAGTCCTGTGTGAACAGAATTCATCCTGTCTGAAATCAGCCTGTGCCACTTTCTGCCTCAACGGCGGAAAGGGCCGAGAGCTCAGAATACAGGGTATGGCGCCCCCGACCCTCGTGTTTGGAGTGGTACAGGGCTTCGTCAGCGTCCCGGAGCATCTGGTCTGCACTTGGTCTTGCGTATTCCGAAGACAAAACTGTACCGATACTGGCCGACACCCGGCAGGGCTGGCCCTCAAACATGATGGGCACCATCAGTTTCTCAATGATCCGTCCAGCCACGTGTACCGGAACGAGCTCATCCCTGACGCTGCGCATCAGGACGACAAACTCGTCTCCGCCTACTCGCGCTATCGTGTCGGTGCTACGGGTTTCCTCGCGCATCACGCGCGCGACTTCCTGCAGTACGTGATCTCCCGCCGCATGGCCCAGCGTGTCATTCACATCTTTGAAATAGTCCAGATCAATATGCATCAGCGCAACGTCTTCGCGCACCGCAAGAGCTCTGGCGAGGTCGATATCCATGGCACGGCGGTTCTTCAGACCGGTCAGCACATCTGTGACAGCCTGCTCTTCTGCTTCTTCGCGTGCGCTCTGCAGGCGCTTGTTCAGCTGCCGTGAGGCTTCCATTGCTGCTGACTTGGCCTCGACGAGATAGAGCATTTCCACCGTAAGATCAGTTACGGCGAAATCCCGCGCCGTCAGCTCATACTCCTGAACCGCCTCAACGACTGAGATTCCAAAAGACAGGTTCAGTGTAACCTGACCTTTCGAGGGTCCGGGTACCAGTATGCCCTTGAGTTCGCGCGGCGGATCCGTCCGGTACATCACATGCAGGCGGTTGCCCGCCATGTCTGCCAGATCGTGGAATTCGGTGATCTGGCGCGGACGACGGATTTCAAACACATCCAGAAAGACCTGACCAGCCAGTGGCGCTTCGGGAAACAGTTTCTGTGTGGTCGGTCCGGCGTTGATAATGATGCCGTCCTGATCAAGGATCAGATGCATCGGACACAGAACGTCCAGCATCCGACCAAAGGTGTCAGCTTCGCTCATCCCGCCCGCGCCCCCAGGTCGAAACCGCGGCCCTCGGCAAACTCGGTTTCGAGCAGCGAAACAGCGACGACTTCTGAACCGTTGGTATTTCCCTGATGCTCCAGAAAAACGAGTGCGCCATAATCGTCAGCCATGGCGCGCAGGACGCCTGTGAAAAGATGCCCGGCGCCGGGTACGCGGCTCTGGACGCTCAGCCTGTAAAAGCCGGCGCCGTGCTGTTTCAGCTCGATCCGCGGCAGCTCCAGATCGGATACCGCGAGCCGCGCGCGGTCCGGAAGGTCATCGAGGGAATGCAGAAAATCCGTAAAATCGACCCCGGAAAACCGCAACAGGCGGCGCAGCGCCTCAACGTTTGGATGCGAGACCAGATAGGTTCCGATATCTTCGAGTAATTCCTCGTAGGGCCTGTCGAGAACGTCGCTGACAGCGGCGAGCACCTGCTCGGTAAGCTCATCTTCGTAGGTGAGCATGGCTTCGAATTCGGTCAGACCTATGTCTGCCCGCTCAACTGCGGCCAGCCACTGTGCTTCGCCATAGCAGTCCGTCACAAAGCGCTGGATCGCGCGGTTCACAAGCCCATGCATGGAGACCTCTTACTCTCATACTTGGCCTACCATGCGCGAAACCCGTTAACATTCACCAAACACCGGCAATTGTAACGAAATCACTTCAGAAGTCGGTTGGCGCGCCCCCTTCGGCTTTGCGGCGATCCACAAAGTCCCGCAGTTCGTCCCGGACTGCGATGTCCATGGGCGGTTCCTCAAAGCCGGCGACGATTTCGCGGAACATCACGTGGGCGCGTTCCGGCGTCCAGACAGCTCCCGCTGCTTCCCAGCCCTCGTAGTTTTTCCAGTCGCTTAGGAACGGTTGATAAAACGCAGTGGTATAGCGGTCCTGGGTGTGCTGTATCCCAAAAAAGTGCCCTGCGTTGCCAACCGATCTGATGGCGTCCAGGGCAATCTCGTCAGGTCCGGTCGCGGTGATTGCCGGATCCATATACCGCTGGATCTGCTGAAGTATCTCACAGTCCATAATGAATTTTTCCGGGCTGGCTATCAGCCCGCCTTCGAGCCAACCAGCCGCGTGGTAGACCATATTGGTGCCCGACTGTACCGCAGCCCAGAGGCTGTTTGATGTCTCCCACATCGCCTGACCGTCGGGGACATTGGCGGCGCAGACACCCGAGGACCGCATCGGAAGACCGTAAAAGCGCGCCAGTTGCCCTGTCATCTGGGTCGCACGCATGTATTCGGGCGTTCCGAACGCCGGTGCCCCTGATTTCATATCGACATTTGAGGTAAACGTCCCGATCGCACAGGGGCAGCCCGGGCGGATAATCTGCGCCAGCACAATTGCACACAGACCTTCTGCAAGTGACTGCGCCACAGCGCCGGCCATCGTCACCGGTGCCATCGCACCTGCCAGCGTAAAGGGTGTTACCACAAGGCCCTGCCCACGCCGCGCCAGACGCATCCAGCCATCAAGCATCGGATAGTCGTGTTTCAGCGGGGATGTGGAGTTAATATTCGTGTACATCCGGGGACTTGCATTAAATTCCTCATGTGTCAGACCACCGGCGATGCGCACCATTTCCATCACATCTTCGACGCGCTCTTTGCCCAGACTGTAGGCGTGCATGACCTTGTCCGTGATCGTGAGCTTGTCAAAGAGTACATCGAGGTGCCGGACACTGGCATGAATATCCACCGGCTCGACCGGATATCCACCGGCAAAGTGGATACAGTTGAAGTACTGCGTCAGTTTCAGCAGGTTTGCGCACATCTCACGTGTGCCGGGCACCTTGGTGCCAAGGGCCATATCCCAGTAGTTGGGTGGCGATGACACGTTGCCAAAGACCAGGTTGTTTCCGCCGATCGTGATTTTCCGGTCCGGGTTGCGCGGCGTCAGCGTGAACTGCGACGGCGCATGGCCGATCCATTCCATCACGAATTCGCGCCCCATCCGCACGTTTTCGCCGTTCACATCTGCCCCGGCCCTGCGCAGGATCTCCACGGCCTCCGGGTTGAGGAATTCGACGCCTATTTCCTCGAGTATCCGCATGGCGCCGTCATGGATGGCTGTTACGCCCTCCGGGCTCAGAGGTTCCACCGGTCTGTCGGTAATGACGGGCGGACTCCAGGGCATCTGTTCGATGACCGCCGTGCCTCTGCGATGCGCCGCACCTGCGCGCCCGCCTGTTCTGCCGCGTCTTTTTGCCGGAGCGTCTGCCACAACGAACCCCCTCTTTGTGTCTGGTCCTGCAGACAAGAAGGCCAGAGGTCCCCCGCGACAGCCGTTCCAATCGCGACCAGAAAAGTCGTTTTCGGCAGACAGTGCGTCTGTTTCAGGGCTGTTCAGCAATCCAGCGGGGCAGATGACTGATGTCGTCCAGCACCACCGTTGCATGCGGACGCAGTGTCTGTGCTGTTGCGAAACCTGTCAGAACGCCCACGGTTCGCATCCCAGCCGCCTGCCCGGCAAAGAGATCATGGGTGCTGTCACCGACCATGATCACCTCTGACGGATTCAGCGCCACCGCCTCGCAGAACGCGAGCAGCTGGCCCGCCGCAGGTTTGCCACCGAAACCACTGTCTGACCCGGCAATAAAGTCAAACATCTCCAGAGCACCCGCAGCTGACAGATGCGCACGCGCCGGCGCTTCGGCGTCATTGGTTGCCACGCCCAGCCGCAGGCCAAGACCGCGCAGTCCGCTCAGAAACGGCACCAGCGGCAGAACCTCAGCCTGTGGCGCCCGTGCGGCCTCTTCATTCAGGATGGCAAGCATGCGGTTCTGGGTCATCTCCGGCAGGCCCGGCGCAAGCGCCGCCGCAACCTCGGCCGGCGTTCCCGCAATCACGATGCTGTTACGCTCAAAGCGTGCAGCGTCAGTGTCAAAGCCGATCCGGTTACCCAGCGCACGCATCTGTCCGGGCGTGTCAGAGATCCTGTCCAGAAACGCCAGTGCCCAGGCTTCCCACGTACGGGCAAAGTCAAAGAGTGTCCCGTCCTTGTCAAAAACCACACCACGCACCGCGCTCATGTCCAGTTCACCTGCTCACCACCGGGAAGTGCCATACGGGCCTGCATCAGACTGGTATAGGCCAGACCCGCAGCGTCGCAGGCCTCAACGACCCAGGCATCGTCCATCATGACAAAATCGAGCACCGAGCCCAGAAATGCCGCGTCGGAAGCACCTGATTTCAGGTCCGTTTCAGAGGCTCCTGTCGCCCCCAGAAAAACCGGCAGCAGGTCATCATTTCCTGCCAGCCATGACAGAACCTGCAGGGCCAGCGTCTCGGCAGATTCCCGCGTATAACCCATGGATCGCGATCCTTTTAAGAATATTGGAAACCCTTTGTTAACCAATATGACGGCAATGTCTAAACACAGAATTTACCAGTACAAGGATGGCAAAGCGCGTGCAGGGCAAAATCCTCATTGTTGATGCAATCTCAACGAACCGCATCGTCCTGAAAGTTAAGCTGGCCTCTGCATTTTACGAGGTCATTCAGGCTTCTACAGCAGATGAAGCCTGTGTGGCGGCGCTGCGGCATAATCCTGATCTGATCATCTCTGCCATGGCTCTTCCCGACTGCGATTCAGCGCAGCTGTGCCGCAAGCTGCAGCAGAACCCGCAGACCCGCGCGATTCCCATGATGGTGATCGGCTGCCGCCCGCATGCCGACACACGCCTGCGTGCGCTCGAAGCGGGCGTCCAGGATGTGATGCTGAAACCGATCGACGACACCCTGCTGCTGGCACGTGTCCGCAGTCTCATCCGTGCGCATAACACGGCCGCTGAATGGCAGATGCGGGATGACACATCGCGCGCCCTGGGATTTGCAGAGGATGTTGCCGACTTCGGCCCACCGGGTCAGGCGATTGTCGTGGGCACGGACAGCGCTCATACAGGTGCGCTGATTGAACTTCTCACCCCATCGCTGCGCACGAAACTCACCTATTCCGCGCCGGAGACCGCACTGCGTGACCTGACACCGGGAAAAGTGCCGGATGTGTTCATCCTGGTTCTGGAAGAGGAAGACAGCCACAGCGGAGAGGTACTGCGTCTGCTTGCCGCGATCCGTGCCACCGCCATCACCCGTCACGCGGGCGTTCTGGTACTGCAGTCGCGTCCCGATCCCGGCCTCGGTGCCTATGCGCTGGACCTTGGTGCCGATGATCTGATGACAGACGGGTTTGACCGCAAGGAAATGTCTCTGCGGGTCAAGGCGATGATGCGTCGCAAACGCGTTGCCGACCAGTTGCGTGCGACCGTTCGGACCGGCCTGAAGGCGGCTGTTTCGGACCCTCTGACAGGCCTGCACAACCGTCGCTACGCGATGCCGCATCTGGCGCGCGTGGCGGAGCATTCTGCCGCAACCGGACGCAGTTTTGCAGTTATGGTTGCCGATCTCGACCACTTCAAACGGATCAATGACCTTTATGGGCATGCCTCGGGCGACGCTGTGCTTGTCGAGGCCGCAAGACGGCTGCGCGAAAACCTGCGCGGTGTTGATCTGGTCGCCCGGATCGGCGGCGAAGAGTTCCTGATCGTAATGCCCGCAACGCCACTGAGCGAGGCGCGGGCGGCGGCCCGCAGACTGTGCCGGAAGATCGGTGGCACCGGATTTGCCGTGCCCGGATCGTCAGACCCGATCACCGTGACGGTCTCGATCGGTGTGACCATCGGCGGCATGCAGGGCAAACGGATGCCCGCATCTGACAAGGATGCCAACCACCTGCTGGATGCCGCCGACAAAGCCCTCTACGAAGCCAAGGTACAGGGTCGCAACCAGATCAACCTGGCCCGTCCCGCCGCCTGAACCGGGCACTACTGCTTCTTACGGCCACCGCGCGACAGCGCCTCCTCTACGCGCTGCGCATAGGCTGCGCGTTCCTGCGCAGACATTCCCGCAACAACCTGCACCCAGGCCGTCTGAGTGGCCTCCAGAAACCGCACCCCGGCCTCGGCCTGACGGCGCGCGGCCGTCTCAAGTGCCACTGCATCAAAGGGTTCGGTACGCAGAGCCGACAACACATCCCGGTAAAGAGCCCGCCGCGCGCCACGGTCCGGTATCGCCTGCCTGTTTGCAGAACGGATACCGCGGAACATCTCGCGGCGCTGTTCGCGCGGCAGGGCGGCCATATAGGGGCGCGCATAGCTGTCCGCACCAGGTCCGCCCGGACGATCCGGACCACTGCGCAGCAATGTACCGGCAACCAAACCAGCGATGGCAAGGTTCAGTGCCAGAGAGGCAAACAGTGCCAGCTTCAGGCGTCGGTCCGGTCGCTTTTCGGGTGCGTGCTTGTCTGTATCGGTCATCCCTCAGCCCTCTTCTGCATCCCAGCCAAAACCATCTGCGCCACCGGCAAAACCTGCCGTTTCTGATACGTCGTATCCCAGCAACACAGCCCCTGTGTCCGGCAGCAGGTCTGGCGGGCTGACACCGATCCAGAAACCCGCACAGGTCGCGGCAACCAGCCCGCCCAGCCCCGGCCAGCCACCGGGCAGCCAGCTGAACGATCTGCGGCGCCGGACAGGCCCTGGCGCGACGGGCCGCTCCGACTGCACCCGGGCTGCATCCGCAAGCACACGCGACGTCAGAGCCGCGGGCACATCGTCCTGCGACCGTGCGGCTTCCTGCAACAGTGCATCCAGTCTGTTCGTTGATCTGTCCTGGTCAGTCATCTTCAGCTATCCCCAGTTCGTCCCTGCGTCCGGCGAATACAGCCGCCAGAGCCCTTTTGCCACGGGCGGTCAGGCTTTCAACCGCTTCGGTGCTGATTTCCATGATTTCCGCAATCTCAGGATTGCTCAGCCCTTCGATGTGCCGCAGAACGACCGCCTGCCGCTGCCGTTCCGGCAAACTGTCCAGCGCCTGCTGCAGGGCATCCGCCCGCGCACGTGTCTGCAGCCTCTGTTCTGCGCCCGGCGCGGGATCTGCAGGCTCTTCGACGTCATCGAGGCCTGTGCTGCGCCTTTTCCGGAGCCGGTCTGTGCAGAGGTTCGCAGTCACCCGGTAGAGCCAGGTTGTCACCTTTGCACCGCCCTGTTCCCAGTCAGGTGCCATGCGCCAGAGCCGCATCATCGCGTCCTGCGCAACATCCTCGGCCTCGCTCTGATCCCCCAGCATCCGCCGCGCCTGATGATAGACCCGCGGCAACAGACGCGCCGTCAGCACCCGCGACGCATCACTGTCGCCCTGTGCAAACAGCAGCAGCAAGGCATCATCCGACACTTCAGAGAGGGTGTCCCGCGGCATATCCATTCCCGACAGGGTTAAAAGGCCCGGGCGCGGCATTCAAGCCGCACCCTGCCCCGGACCCGTTTCGCTTCAGTTCCTGTCGCGTCCGCCACCGTGACGTTTGCCGGCAAACCGGGCCCGCGCCTCCTCGAACTCTTCTTTCGAGATAGTCCCGTCGTCATTGGCATCTGCACGGTCAAACCGTTTGTCAGCGCGTTTCGATGTGGACAGCTCCTCCATCGACAGGCGCCCGTCCCCATCCGTGTCCAGCCGCTCGATCATGCGCGCGGACCGGTCTTTCATGCGCTCAGCTCCCTGCTGAGAAATCTCCTCTGCTGTCAGAAAGCCATCACCGTCTGTATCAGCGCCTGTAATCCGCTCAAGGCGCGGCGCATCCGCTTCTGCGCGCGAAATGGCGCCGTCGCCGTCTGTATCCAGCAACTCAAAGGAAACGGGCGCACGGCCCACATCGTCGCGCGCCATGGCCACGCCGGTTGTCAGGGAAATGGCCCCGGTCAGAACGACAGCGATGAATGCAGTATGTTTCACAGATCTTCTCCTCAATCATGTTTTTTGCCGCCCTTCAGCGGGTCGGACATGGCATTCAACGGGGCTGTCCGGACTTTCCGTCGCAGAATATCTGTTTTTCTCCTCGCGACATCCCGCCGCAGCGACCGGTCGCCACCTTTTCATCGCGCCCGGAAAGGCGCACATAACGTCATCAGAGCAGGACAAGAGCATGAATGAGTCAGTTTCTCAGCACGATGGACTTACACGTGCCCCGCAGACCAGCGCGGGCACCCAACCGGCGCGCAGTACAAAGACGTCCATCCTGCGAGGCTGGAAGCGCAGGTGTCCGCACTGTGGAAATGGCCCGCTGCTGAAATCCTATCTCAAGGTGAATGACAGCTGCCCGGTCTGCCGCGAAGAACTGCATCACCACCGCGCCGACGACGGCCCTGCCTACCTGACCATTCTGTTTGTGGGGCATCTTATGGCCCCCCTTCTGCATTTTGTGTTTGTCTGGTGGCGCCCTGATCCGCTGGTGCTCTTCACCGTTTTTGCCGTTGGCTGTGTGGCACTCTCGCTCTATCTTCTGCCAAGACTGAAGGGAGCCATTGTAGGCTACCAGTGGGCACGGGGTCTGGGCGGATTTGGCAAAACCGCCTGACACAGGAGTGCCCCGAACGGGGGCTATTCCGATGACGGAACACCGGACAGCTGACAAATCCGCTGTGCGCGACGCGGCAACTGTTATTCTGTTGCGCGACAGGGACACAGATCCGCGGATTCTGATGGGGCAGCGCGGGGCTCAGGCGGCGTTTATGCCCAATAAGTTTGTCTTTCCGGGCGGTGCCGTTGACAGGGCGGATGCAGAAGTACCGCTTGCAGCGCCGCTTCCGTCGGGGTGTTTCGAACGGTTACTCGAAGACAGCAAAAACGATATCCGGCACGCGCTGGCGGTTGCAGCAATACGTGAGCTCTGGGAAGAAACCGGACTGGTTCTGGGCCGCCGGGGTACATGGTCCGGTCAGCCACCGGCAGACTGGCAGACATTTCACAGTACCGGACATCTGCCTGATGCGTCTGCGCTGCAGTTTGTCTTTCGCGCGCTGACACCGCCGGGGCGCCCGCGCAGGTTTGACGCGCGGTTTTTTCTGGCAGATGCTGGGGCGGTCGCGGGCGATCCGGATGACTTTTCCGCTGCTTCGGACGAGCTGTCGCATCTGCAGTGGGTTCCGCTGGCCGATGCCCGGCGGTTTGACATGCCGTTCATCACCGAAGTGGTCCTGGCCGAGATTGAAGCGCGTGTCAGGGACCGGACACCACCTGCCTCGGTGCCGTTCTTCAAAAACAACGATGAAGAGAGCCTGTTTCTGCGCCTGAAAGGCAGGCCTCTGTCTGACTGACGGGTCAGATCACCAGAACCAGAGCCAGGATAGACGTCACAAGAACGGCCATCCCTGAAAGCTCGCGCAGGGTACTGCGCTCGCCGAAAAACAGCACAGAAGCCAGCAGACTGAAGATCAGCTCCACCTGTCCGACGGCTTTAACATAGGCGGCGGTCTGCAGGGTAAAGGCCAGGAACCATCCGAAAGAGCCGCCCATCGACATCACGCCGATCCAGACCGCAACGCGTCTTGCGCCCCATACCGCGCCCAGTTGCGGACGATCGCGCAGCCACAGCCACGCCGCCATGCCAATCATCTGCGAGCCGGTCACCACGGCCAGTGTCACAGCAGCCCGTACAAAAGGATCCGCCACGTCAAGCTCCAGCGATGCGCCCCGGTACGACACTGCCGAAACCGCAAAAAGGATACCTGAACCGAGCCCCAGCGCCACGCCGCGGTTGAGCATTTCAGACATGCCCAGGCCCGCCACCTGAGGCGGCGTCGACAGCAGAAGGACCCCCACAAGGCCCAGTGCAATGGCGGCGAATGCCGCGGCGCTGACCCCCTCGCCCAGCAGGATCAGCCCGATGATCACAGACAGGATCACTTCGGTCTTCATCAGCGTCACACCGACGGCAAAGCTGCGGGACTTGAACAGAGTGACGACGAAGATGGTCGCGATAATCTGAGAGAGTCCACCTGCAAAAACAAAGATCCAGAACGTGACGGATTGCTGTGGCAGGGCCTGACCGGTCGTCGCAAGGTAAAGTCCGGTCAGCAGGATGATCACCGGTGCCGAATAGAAAAAGCGTGCAAAAGTGGCACCTGCGGGGCTGAGCACAGCAGTCGACAGGACCTTCTGCAACATGAAACGCAGGGTCTGAAAACCTGCAGCAGCAATGGCCGCAATTACCCAGAGGCTCGTAAAATCCGTGCTCATGAAGCGGTCATGACGGAAATCCGCGGCAGTTGCCAGTATCTGTCAGAGCCTGGGGTCAGGGTTTTCAGTATGACCATCCACGGCGATGACCTGTCCCGACACGCTGCGGGCCGCATCGGATCCCAGAAAAACCGCCATATCGGCGATGTCACGGGCCTCGACGAAACGGCGCAGCGATGTACCGCCTGCGTACCCCTGATAGACCTGGTCGCGTGTCATGCCTTTTGCGAGGGCTTCGCGTTTCAGGACACCTTCCATGCGCGGACCCTCTACTGCACCGGGACAGATCGCATTTGCACGGATGCCAGATGGTCCCAGCTCCATCGCAAGGGTTTTCATCAGACCGATGATCCCCCATTTGGCTGCGGCATAGGGTGCGCGGTTGGGGTAGCCATAAAGACCCGCAGTCGAAGACGTCAGAATGACAGAGCCGCGGCCCGCGGCTTTCATCGCCGGCACGGCATATTTACAGGCGAGGAAAGCGCCCTCAAGATTGACAGAAACACATTTTTTCCAGTCGCTTAAATCTGTTTCTTCAACCAGACTGGTCGGCCCCGCGATACCGGCATTTGCACAGAGCACATCAAGCGCACCCATGGGAGCAATCACATCACGCATGGCCGCCTCATCTGTCACATCGGCCTCGTAACAGGCCCAGTGGTCCGGACAGGACGACAGCGCCGCGGCGTCTGCGTCCGTTACGGCAACAGCATATCCTGCCGCATCAAAAGCCTCGCCCATCGCGCGCCCGATACCAGAAGCCCCGGCCGTGATCAGAACGTGTTTCACCGCGGCGCCCGGATGGCGGCACCCGCCCCTTCGGGAAGTGGCAGACCGGCCTGGGCATCCGCAAACCGCCGCAGCGCCGCGTCCACATCCGGCCCTGCAGGCGCGGACCGCCGTGTTGCCAGGTCCACGTGCAACAGGAAGTGTTCGCCCGTAGCAAGCACCCTGTCACCATCGTACATTTCGTGCCACAGGTGCATTTTTTTGCCCCCGCCAGCCAGCACACGGGTTCTGACGGTAATGACGGTGCCCGCATGAACCTCATCAAGGTGACGGATATGGGTTTCGGCGGTGAAATAGCTGCCGCCGGACGCGATGTAGGCCGCGTCGCAACCTATGAGTTCCATGAACCGGTCGGTGGCAAGCCCGAAAGCATCAAGATACCGTGCCTCGTTCATGTGGCCGTTGTAGTCTGTCCAGTCGAGCGGCACGGCCCGGTGAATGGTCACAACCGGCTGCGATGCGTCCTCAATATCGTCCGCAAGCGCTGCCAGAACGGTTCCCGCGCGCATCTGAGCCTCGTGCTCGTTGAGCAAAGCACCCGCGCCCTGGTTCTGGCTTTTGAGCGCCCGCATCATGCACACAAGGTTGTTGTCGCGGATCCGCTCAAGATCGCGGATGCTGTGGTGGCCCGACTGTTCATCGGACTGACCGGCAATCAGATCGACCAGTTCATCAGTAAACTCCGGCACATCCATCAGCTTTGTCCAGGGCCACTTCAGCGCCGGCCCGAACTGCGCCATGAAATGCCGCATGCCCGCCTCGCCGCCCGCCACGCGGTAGGTCTCGAACAGGCCCATCTGCGCCCAGCGGATGCCAAACCCATAGCGGATGGCGTTGTCGATCTCTTCGGTCGTTGCGATCCCGTCGCGCACCAGCCACAGCGCCTCGCGCCAGACGGCTTCGAGAAAGCGGTCCGCCACATGGGCGTCGATTTCCTTGCGCAGATGCAGCGGATACATCCCCAGACCGGTCAGAACCGCCCGTGCGTCAGCGATCTGCGTCGCGCTCGCGGCCTCCGAAGTCACCAGTTCCACCAGCGGCAGCAGATAAACCGGATTGAACGGATGACAGACCATAATCGCGCCCGGGTGCGCGGCACCCCTGGTCAGTTCCGACGGCCTGAACCCCGAAGTCGACGAGCCGATGATCACATCATTGCCTGTCAGAGCCTGGATACGCGCATAGACCTCCTGTTTGATCTCAAGCCGCTCCGGAACGCTCTCCTGGACCCAGCCGGCGCCACTGACCGCCTCTTCGATGCTGCCACAGAACGTAATTTTTCCCTCTGGTGGCAGGGCTGCATCGCTGAGACCCGGCAGAGACCGCCGCGCATTGTTCAGCACTTCGCTGATCTTGCGCTCAGCCTGCGGGTCCAGGTCGGAAATACGGACATTCCACCCGTTCAGCAGAAACCGCGCAGCCCATCCGCCGCCGATCACACCGCCACCGATGATTGCCGCTGTATTCGTCATTGGCCTGTCCTTTGTAACCGGCTGATATCCCAGCCGTAAAAATCAAGTATTTCGCGCGCGGCCGCGCCCCGGTCAGCCGGCAGATCGGTGTCTCTGTTGAGGATCACGCCGAACCGGCCGGACGGCGTGCCGATTGCTGCTGTGCGGAATCCTTCGTCCACCCACATCACCACCAGTGTTTCACCGCGACCGCTCACCGGGATCAGTTCTCCGGGCACGCCTTGGCGGTAGGCACCGCCCGGCGTCGCCCGGCCGTATGATGTGATCTGCAGTATGTTGCCACCGTCGTCCGGGACAATCTGCACCGTTCCAGGCATCGTCGGGCCAAAGCCTGCAACCACCTGCCAGTCTCCGGCAAAACGATCTGCCTCGAACCGTGTTGTGGCGCCCAGAGGCGCGCCGGTATCCCGATAGGTCTGCGGTTCGGGTGTACAGGCAGTCAGCAGCGCAAGGCCCAGGATCGCCCCCGCCCGGCGCAGGGTCATGAGCGGGGCGCCCGTTTGACCAGCCCCAGTTTTTCGCGCACCTCGGCGGCACCGATCACCCGCGCGCCCATGTTTTCGATGATCGTGCCCGCGCGTTCCACCAGCTGCCAGTTCTCAGCCAGAACGCCCTTTTCGAGCCAGAGGTTGTCCTCCAGGCCAACGCGCACATTGCCGCCCGCCAGCACTGCAGCGGCCACATAAGCCATCTGGTTCCGGCCCAGCCCGAAGGCCGAGAAGGTCCAGTCATCGGGCACATTGTTGACCATCGCCATAAAGGTGTTCAGATCATCCGGCGCGCCCCATGGCACGCCCATGCACAGCTGGACAAGCGCAGGCGCCTCCAGCACACCGTCGGCCACCAGTTGTTTTGCATACCACAGATGACCGGTGTCAAAGGCCTCGATCTCGGGCTTGACGCCCAGGTCGGTCATCATCCGCCCCATGGCTGTCAGCATGCCGGGGGTGTTGGTCATGACGTAGTCGGCCTCGGCAAAGTTCATTGTGCCACAGTCCAGTGTGCAGATCTCGGGCAGACATTCGGCCACATGCGCCACGCGTGCGCTGGCACCGATCATATCTGTGCCCGTATCCTGCAGCGGCAGCGGGTGTTCCGGATCACCGAACACGATATCGCCCCCCATGCCTGCAGTCAGGTTAAGGACTACATCGACATCCGCGCTGCGCACCCGGTCGGTGACCTCGCGGTAATAGTCCAGGCGCCGGCTGGGCGCGCCCGTTTCCGGATCCCGCACGTGGCAGTGCACAATGGCCGCACCCGCCCTGGCCGCTGCAATGGCGCTGTCTGCGATGGCTTCTGGCGAGCGGGGCACATGCGGGCTGCGGTCCTGCGTGCCGCCCGACCCGGTCACGGCACAGGTGATAAACACATCTTTGTTCATGGTCAGCGGCATCTGAAAAACTCCCTTGTTCCGGCGCTGACGATGCCGCAAAAGGAGTTAGAGCACTTTGCAAAATACGAAGTCTGATTGATGAAATCCGCAGAAATAGCGCAGGTCGGCATCCTCGTTCTGGCCGATTGCAATACGCTGTCACTGGCCGCAGCGGCTGATCCGCTGCGTGCAGCCAACCGCCAGGCCAGACGCAGGCTCTATCGCTGGCAGTTTCTGACGCCGGGGCCGGAGGCGGTAACGCTCACCAGCGGGCTGACGATCCCCGCAAGGCCTCTGGCATCGGTGGATCATGTCGACTTTCTGATTGTTGTGGCAGGGTTCGGGCTCGAGGCGCAGGCAACCCCCGCGCTGGGTGCTGCTGTGCGGCGGCTGTCGGCCCGGGCCAAGCGTATCGCCGGGATCGACGGCGGGCCATGGATACTGGCCCGCGCCGGTGTGCTGGACGGGCACCGGGCCACCACGCACTGGGAGGATCTGGACCGGTTTGCCAGCACGTTTCCCGGGGTTCATGCCGAAAATGCCCGCTTTGTGGCGGATGGGAAATGCGTCACCAGCGGAGGTGCAGCACCAGCCATTGAGATGATGCTGCACGTTATCGGCGCACAACATGGTCCGGCTCTGGCCGCACGCATTGCCGGGAGTTTTATCTACGAGCCCCCGCCGCAACCCGCCCGCCCGCAGCAGCGCAAAGGGCTGCCTGCTGGCGTGTCGGCACTGACGGCAAGAGTTCATGCCATGATGGAGGCAAATATCGAAGATCCGCTGAGCCTGGCCCGGATTGCCCGCGAGGCCGGGCTGAGCCCCCGGGCCCTGCAGATGCGGTTTCAGAGAGACCTGCAGACAACCCCACAGGCCCATTACCTGTCGCTGCGGCTGGGGGAGGCAGAGCGGCTGATCAGTGATACGGATATGGCCGTTCAGGATATTGCGGTTACAACCGGTTTTTCATCGCAGGCAGCCTTTGCCCGCGCCTTCTCGGCCTATGCCGGGCAAAGCGCCAGCCGGTTCCGCTCCCGGTACCGCACGCCTCAGTAAGGCATCGGGTGCCGGCGATGTGCCGCATCGATATCATCCAGCACCTCAGCGCTCAGGTCCATGTCCGCGGCCCCCAGACAGACATCCAGCTGTTCCATGGTTGTGGCACCAAAAATGATTGACCCCATGAACGGGCGCGTGCGGCACCAGGCCAGCGACATCTGTGTCAGGTCGAGCCCGTGTTTGTCTGCCACCGCCTGATAGGCTGCGACCGCCTCAAAGGCCCGGTCTGTGCGCCGACCACCCAGATCAGGGTTAAGCGACATGCGGGACCCTTCGGGCACCTGCCCGTCCTGGTATTTACCGGTCAGCAGGCCCGCTGCCAGCGGCGAGAAGGAAAGCAGGGATACGTCCTCCTGGATGCTCATTTCGGCCATGTCGGTGTCGTACAGCCTGCACAGAAGTGAATATTCGTTCTGAACCGATGCCACGCGCGGCCAGCCGTTGCGTTCGGCGACGTCGATCCAGCGGGTTGTTCCCCAGGCGCTCTCGTTGCTAAGACCGAATGCACGGATTGTGCCGCGTTTTACTTCTTTTTCAAGCGCTTCCAGTGCATCTTCCATATGGCCAACCGTGTCCAGCAGCACCTGGCCCGAGGGGTCATATGTCCAGTTCTTGCGGAACATATAGCTGCCGCGGTTGGGCCAGTGGAACTGGTAGAGATCGATATAATCGGTCTTCAGCCGCCGCAGCGAACCCTCGATGGTTTCCGGGATGGTCTTCGAGGAAATAGGCGCGCCGTCGCGGACGGCGGCCATACCTTCGCCGGAATGCTTTGTCGCCAGAATCACGTCTTCGCGGCGCTCTGTTTTCTCGAACCACAGTCCTATGATGCGCTCGGTGCGGCCAATGGTTTCCGCGCGGATCGGATTGACCGGGTACATCTCGGCGGTGTCGATGAAGTTGATCCCGGCGTCGAGTGCCCTGTCGATCTGGTCGTGGCCCTGCTCGGCGGTATTCTGTGAGCCCCAGGTCATGGAACCGAGACAAAACTCGGAAACAGAAATACCGGTGCGGCCCAGTTCATTCATCTTCATCGTGGCGTTCCTTATCTGCGTTGCCGCGACTGTAATGCGCAGAATACTGCGGGCAACCCGGTTTTGTTTTCCCGGCGCTCCGGGGCTCCGTCGCGGGTAACAGGCAGGTATTGAGAACAAAGCAGGAACATGTATATTTGACACATGCCTGTAGCTCACCCCCTCCTCTCCCGCCGCCCGGCCCGTCCAACCGCCTCTCTGCCCCTGTTTGAGGATGCGCCTGACCTGCAGCTTGCAAAGGCACGTGTGCACGAAGCCTGTGGCACGGCGCGCCGCACCATGGCCGTCTGGCTGGCCGCCCGCACCACCGGACCTGTCATCTGGGTCAGCCCCGCCTGGGCGCAGGACCAGCTGAACGCAGACGGCCTGCGTGACTGGACTGATCCGGCCAGGCTGATCTTTGTCCGGCCACGCCGCGCCGAGGATGTGTTGTGGACGATGGAGGAAATCCTGCGCTCCGGTGCCGTGGCACTGGCCGTCGCGGATCTGCCGGGTCTGCCCGGACTGACCCAGGTGCGCCGCATGCATCTGGCTGCAGAAACCGGTGCCACAGAAGGCCAGCACGCCCCTGTCGGGCTGCTGCTGACCCCCGGCAAAGGCGGCGCTGCAGGGGTCGAGACCCGCTGGCATCTTGCGCCGGATCATACCGCCGGTCCGGACGGCTGGCTGCTTGAGCGGCTGCGCGCACGCACCGCGCCCTGGTGCAGCTGGCAGATCACGAGGGACCGCCAGGACCGGGTGCTGCGCATCAAAACGGCGTGACACCTCTGGACGCGGACATACCCGTACTACCATCTGATCACGGAAAGGCGGGAAAAACCCATGCTCATACTGACACGGCGAACAACGATTGCCGGCGCATTTGCGACCCTGGCTACCGCAGCGCACAGCGCGCCACAGCCTTACCGGCTGCTCAAGGACAAATCGACCGTGACGTTCACCTTTCTGGTCAACGGCAGTGCGCAGACAGGCCGGGTGCCCGTCAGCACGGCCGATATCCGCGTGGATCCGGGCAATCTCGCGCGCTCGTCTGCCGAGGTCACTGCAGATATACGCGAAGCGCGCACCGGTTTTGGCCCCGTCACCCAGGCGCTGCTGAGCGCGTCGGTTCTGGATGCAAAGACCCATCCGGTTGTTTCGTTCCGCTCCACCCGGATCCGCCTCGGCGCTCAGGGCAGAATATCTGAAGGCGCCCGGATCGAAGGCGATCTGACGCTGCGCGGTGTGACCGCTCCCCTCAGCCTGGATGCAAAGCTGAGCCGCCCTGCCGGGTCAGCCCCTGATGATCTTTCCGAGCTTTACGTGGATCTGACCGGCGCGCTCAGCCGAAACACCTGGGGCGCCAGCGGCTATGCCGATTTCGTGGCCGACGGGGTCCGCATCGACATTCACGCGGAAATCCGTGCCCGCGCATAAAAACGACTCTCCTTTGTCGAATAACCACAAGGAATAGTTGCACGACAGGCAGATGCTGGCCCCATTATGCGCCTGCTGATTTCTTTTGCCGCCCTGTTTCTCTCTGTCATCCTGCTGCAGCTTTCATCCGGTGGCGTCGGCCCGCTTGATGCGCTTTCAGGCATCGCGCTTGACTTCACACGCCAGGAAATCGGCCTTTTGGGCTCTGCGCATTTCCTCGGTTTTTTCATCGGCTGCTGGTGGGCACCGCGACTGATGGGCAGCGTCGGACACTCGCGCGCTTTTGCCGCTTTTACTGCGGCGGGGGCCATCGGCCTGATGAGCCATATGGTTGTGGTCGATCCGGTTGCATGGGCTGTGATGCGTGTCGCCTCGGGGATATGTGTCGCCGGATGTTACACGGTGATCGAAGCGTGGCTGCAGGCCAAGGTGACCAACCAGACCCGCGGCCGGACCATGGCTGTTTACCGGGTCGTGGACATGACCGGATCGCTGGCCGCGCAGATGGTCATCAGCGTGCTCGAGCCGGCGTCCTATGTATCCTACAATCTGCTGGCCATCGTTTGCTGCGCTGCCCTGCTGCCCCTGACACTGACCCGTGTACCACAGCCTGAAACACCCTCGTCACCGCGCCTGCGCCCCGGGCTGGCCTATCACCGCTCACCACTGGCAGCAGCGGCTGTTCTGGTCGCTGCCCTGTCCAGCGCATCGTTCCGGATGGTCGGACCACTTTACGGCGAAGAGGTCGGCCTGAGCACCGCGCAGATCGCCTGGTTTCTGTCGGCCTTTGTGCTGGGTGGCGCGCTGGCGCAATATCCGATGGGCTGGCTGGCCGACAAATATGACCGCCGTTACGTTCTTGTGTGGCTGTCGGCCGCCGCAATTGTCAGTTCGGCCATCAGTATCTTGTCCGCAGGCCTCGGGACCACGGGGATCATGCTGACTGCAGGCCTTTTCGGTTTGACGACTTTCCCGATCTATTCCGTAGCGGCAGCACACGCTCATGATTTCGCACACGACAGCGAACGCGTCGAACTCTCTGCCGCGCTGATGTTCTGGTACGCGATGGGGGCGATTGCTGCCCCTTATCTTGCCTCACTTTTCATCGACGCCTACGGGCCTGCGGCCCTCTTTGTCATGATTGCAGCAGGCCACGTGGCGCTGGTTGTCTTTGGTCTGGCCCGGATGCGCGCCCGCCCGGCCCCGTCAGAGAGAACGCGCTACACCTATGCGCCCCGCACGTCATTTACGATCGGGCGGCTGACCCGCCGGTTCCGCAATGGCATCCGTGATCCCGCCGATCCGCAGGAAGATCACAAATAGCGTGGTCCTCGGCAGAAAGCTGGGGTAGAGGATGCGCAACGCTCAGAAGTACGGAACAGCACCATGGCACGCCACCTGATCACCTCCGCCATTCCCTACATCAACGGGATCAAGCACTTGGGAAACCTTGTCGGAAGCCAGCTGCCGGCAGATCTCTATGCCCGCTATCTGCGTGCGCGCGGCCACGAGGTGATGTTTCTGTGTGCAACCGACGAGCACGGCACACCGGCCGAACTGGCAGCGGCAAAGGCGGGCAAACCGGTGGCGGAATACTGCGCTGAAATGCATGAGGTGCAATCCGGAATTGCCGATGGCTTTGGCCTGTCCTTTGACCATTTCGGCCGATCATCAAGCCCGCAGAACCATGCGCTGACCCAGCATTTCGCGGGCCGTCTGGCCGATGCCGGGCATATCCGCGAAGTGAGCGAAAAACAGGTCTACTCAAATGCTGATGGCCGCTTTCTGCCGGATCGCTATATCGAAGGCACCTGCCCCAACTGCGGATACGACAAGGCGCGTGGCGATCAGTGCGAAAACTGTACCAAGCAGCTGGACCCGACCGACCTGATCGAGCCGCGCTCTGCTGTGTCCGGCTCGACCGATCTGGAAGTGCGCGAAACCAAGCATCTTTATCTGCGCCAGTCCCAGATGAAAGACCAGCTCGATGCGTGGATCGACAGCAAGTCTGACTGGCCCGTTCTGACCACATCGATTGCCAAAAAGTGGCTGCACGACGGTGACGGCCTGCGCGACCGCGGCATCACCCGCGATCTGAACTGGGGTATTCCCGTCCGGCGGGGCAAGGAAGACTGGCCAGGTATGGAGGGCAAGGTTTTCTATGTCTGGTTCGACGCACCCATCGAATACATTGCCTGTGCTGCAGAATGGGCCGAGGCAAACGGGCGACCGGATGCAGACTGGGAGCGCTGGTGGCGCACAGACAAGGGCGCGGACGATGTGCGCTACACCCAGTTTATGGGCAAGGACAACGTGCCTTTTCACACGCTCAGTTTTCCCGCGACCCTGATCGGGTCGGGAGAGCCCTGGAAGATGGTCGATCACCTCAAATCGTTCAACTATCTCAACTATGATGGCGGCCAGTTCTCGACGTCGCAGGGGCGCGGCATCTTCATGGACCAGGCGCTGGAAATTCTGCCGGCAGATTACTGGCGCTGGTGGCTGCTGAGCCATGCGCCCGAAAGCAGCGATTCAGAGTTCACCTGGGAGAATTTTCAGCAGTCCGTGAACAAGGATCTGGCGGATGTCCTGGGCAATTTTGTCAGCCGTATCACCAAATTCTGCCGCTCCAGATTTGGCGAGGCCGTACCGCAGGGCGGCGATTACGGAGCCGATGAGGCAGCGCTGATCAGTGACCTGACCGACATGCTGGCACGTTACGAGACGGCAATGGAGCAGATGGAAGTGCGCAAATCTGCAGCTGAGCTGCGGGCCATCTGGGCGCGCGGGAATGAATATCTGCAGTCTGTCGCCCCCTGGACCCTGTTCAAAACCGACCCCGGTCAGGCGGCTGCGCAGACAAGGCTCGGCCTGAACCTGGCGCGGCTTTTTGCTGTGCTTTCATCGCCGTTTCTGCCCACGGCGTCCGAAAAAATACTGACCGCTCTGAACGCAACCGACACCTCATGGCCGGACGATCTGAACAGCTTTCTGCGGGAGCTGGAGCCCGGTCACGGATTTGACGTGCCTGACGTGTTGTTTGCCAAGATCACTGACGAGCAGGCAGAAGACTGGAGCACGCGTTTCTCGGGAGTGCGGGACTGATTGCGGCACCGCTCTCTTGTTGGCCGGGCAGCGCCTTGTGAAATTCTGACATGCGCAATCAAGACCCATCTGCGCCCTGATCACGGCCTGTTATCTGCGAATGTTTCCAGGCGCCTGGTACCCGCGGCCGGGCTCGAACCGGCACGGCATTTCTGCCTGGGGATTTTAAGTCCCCTGTGTCTACCATTCCACCACGCGGGCCTGTGCCGCACCATAGCGGCAGCAACGGCGGTGTAAACGGTCAGATATCCTTTCCCGGCACCGCAAGCGGCGCGCCTTCGTTCAGCAGAAACCGTTCAGAAAGCCAGGGGTTGTTTTCCAGCGCCAGCAACAGTTCGGCGCGCGCCTCGTCGATACGGCCCATGTTCATCAAGGTCAGAGCTTTGCCGGAGCGCGCACCCACATGATCCGGAGAGATACCGAGCGCCAGATCGAGATCCGTCAGCGCTTTTTCATAATCCTCGCGCAGGAAATGCACAAAGGCGCGCTGGTTGTAGCCTTCGGCGTAGAGCGGGCAGTATTCGGCCAGCCTGTCGAATTCCTTTATCGCCGCAACGAAATCAAAACCGGACCGGAACCGCATACCACGGTCCAGTACTTCCTGTGCGGTCTCATCGGGCGCGCGCAGCCAGACCTGCCACATGCGCGCCGCCGCAGCCTGCCCTTCTGCATCGTTTGAGGCATTGCGTGCCTCTTCAAACAGGCTCTCAAGCTCTGCGGTGACATCCTGTGGCGCCGGACAGGACGCCAGCGCGCCACCTGCCATCAGGCACAATATCATTGCGAGTGTTTTCATAAAGGGAATCCTGGCGCACAGGCCCGATTGGTCAAGTGGTGTCAGACAGCATCGTTTCCTTGACCGCTTCCATCGCCACATATGTGGAGGTGTTCGAAACATGCGGCAGACCGGAAATCGTATCCCCCAGAAAGCGCCTGTATGCCGACATGTCCCGCGTGCGCACTTTGAGCAGGTAGTCAAAGTTTCCCGCGATCATATGCGCCTGTTCGATCTCCGGCACGCGCGCCACCGCCTGATTGAACGCAGACAGGGCTGCCTCCCGCGTATCGCTCAGCCGCACCTCGACAAAAGCCACGTGGTCAAGCCCCAGCTGAATCGGATCAAGCAGCGCGCGATAGCCGATAATGACCCCGGCTTCTTCCAGCCGGCGCAACCGCGCCTGTGTCGGTGATTTGGACAACCCGATCCGACGGGCAAGGTCCGTAATGCTGATCCGACCGTCTTCGGCCAGAACGGAGAGAATCGACCGGTCAAACCGGTCCAGCGTCACCTTCTCGAATTTCTCGTTTTTTCCTGCTGGTTTCACATTCTTTCCTTCCAGAACTGGCATTTTCGGTCATTATGTCTGTCGGAAACAGGGTATGCTAGAGAAAATGCATGCTCTGGAGAACCGCCATGCCCCGCGATACGCCCACATCACTCCGCCATCTGATCGACGCCGGAACCTATGCCGGTCAGGACGAGGTCCTCAGAGATCTGATAACGACAGCTGATCTGCCCGCTGACGCGCGACAGGAAATCTGCGCTCAGGCTGCGGCACTGGTGCGCGACATCCGCAGCAGCACGGCGCCGGGGCTGATGGAGGTTTTTCTGGCCGAATACGGGCTGTCCACCGACGAAGGCGTTGCGCTGATGTGTCTGGCGGAAGCCCTGTTGCGTGTACCCGATGCCGACACCATCGACGCGCTGATCGAAGACAAAATCGCCCCCTCCGACTGGGGGCGCCATCTGGGGCATTCCACGTCGAGCCTGGTGAATGCGTCGACCTGGGCGCTGATGCTGACAGGCCGTGTGCTCGATGACGAACATCCGGGGCCCGTCAGGCACCTGCGCGCAGCGATCCGCCGCCTCGGAGAGCCGGTCATCCGGACCGCCGTCAGCCGCGCGATGAAGGAAATGGGTCGTCAGTTCGTACTGGGAGAGGACATTAACGCAGCAATGCAACGTGCTGAAGGTATGGAGAAAAGCGGATTCACCTATTCCTATGACATGCTCGGCGAAGCCGCCCGCACAGAGGCCGATGCCAAGCGCTATCACCTCAGCTATTCACGCGCGATCTCGGCCATCGCGACGGCCTGCACCCACAGCGATATCCGGCGCAACCCCGGCATTTCGGTCAAGCTGTCTGCCCTGCATCCACGATACGAACTGGCGCAGGAAGAGGCTGTCATGACCGACCTTGTTCCGCGCCTGCGCGCACTGGCACTGCTGGCAAAATCGGCTGGTATGGGTCTGAACGTCGATGCCGAGGAAGCCGACAGACTGGCGCTGTCACTCGACGTCATCGAACGGGTTATGTCTGAGCCTGCCCTTGCCGGCTGGGACGGGTTTGGCGTTGTTGTACAGGCCTATGGTCCCCGGGCGGGCACCGTCATCGACGCGCTCTACTCCATGGCCGAACGTCATGATCGCCGCCTCATGGTGCGTCTTGTGAAAGGCGCCTACTGGGACACCGAGATCAAACGCGCGCAGGTCGAGGGTGTGGATGGCTTCCCGGTATTTACCCGCAAAGCCGCAACTGACGTGTCCTACATCAGCAACGCGCGCAGGCTGCTGCGCATGACGGACCGCATCTATCCCCAGTTTGCCACACATAACGCCCATACAGTCGCAGCGATTCTGCATATGGCGGGTGATCCGGAATCCTATGAATTCCAACGACTTCACGGGATGGGAGAAACCCTGCACAGGCTTGTCATGGCGCAGAACGGCACAAGGTGCCGGATTTATGCGCCGGTCGGCGCACACCGCGATCTTCTGGCCTATCTCGTGCGCAGACTGCTGGAAAACGGCGCGAATTCCAGCTTTGTCAATCAGATCGTTGACGAAGACGTGGCGCCCGAGACCGTTGCCGCCGACCCGTTTGACGCGCTGCTGACGCCGGAGGCGCGCATTATTCCTGCAGGGCCCAACCTGTTTCAGCCAGTGCGCGAGAACGCCCGCGGATTTGACCTCGCGCATACTCAGACCCTGGATGCGATCAATTCTCAGCGGGAACCATGGCGGCGGGAAACGCATCAGGCGGAGCCGCTTCTGGCTGGTACTGCGGTCCCTGATGCGCCCGTCGCTGTCGAAAACCCCGCAAAGCATTCCGACAGCCCCGGGACCGTACGGAACGCCAGCAAAGCGGATGTGAGCGTGGCATTTGACGCGGCGGTTCCGTGGAACGCGCCGCTGGAAACACGGCGCGCCGTGCTGGTCCGCGCCAGCCATCTGCTCGAAGAGAACCATGGCCGGATCTTTGCGCTGCTTGCACGCGAGGCGGGAAAAACACTGCCGGACTGCGTAGCAGAGCTGCGTGAAGCTGTTGATTTTCTGCGGTATTACGCAGCGCAGGCGACTGATACACCTGCAGCAGGCATATTCACCTGTATCTCTCCGTGGAACTTTCCACTGGCGATTTTCTGCGGGCAGATCACCGCAGCCCTTGCCGCCGGAAATGCCGTGCTGGCGAAACCCGCCGAACAGACACCTCTGATTGCACATCTTGCAGTATCGCTGCTGCATCAGGCCGGTGTGCCGGCAACCGCTCTGCAGCTGCTGCCCGGGAGCGGCGATGTGGGCGCGATGCTGACCTCGGATGCCAGGGTGAATGGTGTGGCATTTACCGGCTCAACCGCGACCGCACAGCGCATCCGCAGAAATATGGCGCAACACTGCGCGCCCGGCACGCCCCTTATCGCTGAAACCGGCGGGCTGAATGCAATGATCGTGGACAGCACTGCCCTGCCGGAACAGGCCGTACAGTCGATTATCGAAAGCGCGTTCCAGTCGGCCGGCCAGCGCTGTTCCGCACTGCGCTGTCTGTACGTACAGGAGGACATTGCGGAACATTTCACGGCGATGCTGAGGGGCGCGATGCAGGCGCTGCGGGCGGGCGATCCGTGGCTGCTGTCCACCGATCTGGGCCCGGTAATCGATGAAAAGGCCCGCAGGGGTATTGCCGATCACGTTGCGGCGGCCCGCAGTGAAGGACGCGTGATCGAAGAACTTGCTGCGCCGGATGACGGTACCTTCGTGGCGCCGACCCTGATCCGTATCAACGGCATTCAGGACCTGGAACGCGAGATATTCGGCCCTGTCCTGCACCTGGCGACCTTTCGGTCGCACGAACTGGATCAGGTGATCAATGACATCAATGCCACCGGCTACGGGCTGACCTTTGGCCTGCACACCCGGATCGATGACCGCGTGCAGCATGTCTCTGAACGGATTGAGGCCGGAAACGTCTATATCAACCGAAACCAGATCGGCGCCATTGTGGGCAGTCAGCCCTTTGGCGGTGAGGGTCTGTCCGGTACAGGTCCGAAAGCGGGAGGACCAAACTATCTGCCGCGCTTTGGTGCACCAGACCGCGAAAACAGCGCCGAACCGTGGGAGGGCGCCATGGACAGCCTGCCTGAGGCGCCGGCGTCGCTGCGGACGGTGCTCAGCACACAGTCACTGCCCGGGCCAACGGGCGAATCCAACCGTCTGAGCACTATGCCGCGGCCACCTCTGCTGTGCATGGGGCCCGGCCAGACAGCCGCCGCTTCTCAGGCACGCGCTGTCCGGGCGCTGGGTGGCGTCGCGGTTGAGGCAACCGGCCGGATTGATCCCGCTGCGTTGACCGGCGGCCCTGCATGGGGCGGCGTGCTGTGGTGGGGCGATGCTGAGACCGGGCGCGCCATTGAAACCGCATTGTCAGAACGCGACGGGCCCATCATCCCTATGATCCCCGGCCGGCCCGATGAGGCGCGTGTGCGGGCTGAACGTCATGTCTGTGTGGACACAACCGCATCAGGCGGAAACGCCGCCCTGCTGGGAGAGGTTTCCTGAAAAGACAGGACCGCCTCCTTGCGACATGGCGGTCCTTGACCCCCGCTGCACAATCGCACAGCGTGGGTCCATGTTTCCGATCCGCGATCACAATCCGTCCGGCCGCACACCCTGGGTCACCTGGGGGCTGATGGCCCTGAATATCCTTATTTTCCTCAGCTACTGGGGGGATATGGAAAACGCACGTGTCATGAATGCTTTGTGGTTTGACTGGGCGATGATCCCGGCGCGCATTGTCGGGGGCGATGGCTACTACACGCTGATCAGTTCGATGTTCCTGCACGGTGGTATCATGCACCTCGCGGGCAACATGCTGTTTCTGTGGATATTCGGTGACAACATTGAAGATACACTGGGCCATATCCCGTATCTGGGCTTTTATCTGGCCTCGGGTGTTCTGGCCGCACTGGCGCAGGTGGTGATCGAGCCTGGCTCGGGCGTGCCCATGGTTGGCGCATCCGGTGCAATCGCGGGTGTCATGGGCGGCTATCTGCTGCTCTTCCCCAGGGCCAGAGTTGATATTCTGCTGATCCTCATTGTGTTTTTCCGCATTTTTCCGATTCCGGCCTGGATCATGCTGGCGGTGTGGTTCGGCATGCAGTTCCTGGGGGGGATCGGCTCGGATGCACAAGCGGGAGGCGTGGCATACTGGGCGCATGCGGGCGGATTTGCAGCTGGTCTGCTGCTAGCGGTTCCGGCATGGCTTTCCAGGGGCGGTCTGGCATTCTGGGAACGCACCCATGGACAGCCACCGCATCCCGAAGCGCGCTATCCGATCGTACAGAGCCGCATTCCGAAAGTGGGGCGAAAATGACCGGCGCGCGCATCACCGCACGCTGTCACTGTGGCGCCGTTGTCCTGTCCGCCCGTCTGCAGGGGCGTGGCATGTCACCGGCGCGCTGCACATGTTCATTCTGCCGACGCCGGCAGGCGGGTAATGTCAGCTGCGCGTACAGCTCTCTGGACATTCTTTCAGGTGCAGAGCACTTGCGCTGCTATCAGTTCGGGACAAAGACCGCAGAGCATTATTTCTGCGCCACCTGCGGGATTTACACACATCACCGCCGCCGGTCGGACCCGTCAGAAATTGGTGTGAACATCGGCTGCATCGACGGGCAGGACCCGACCGATTATGAACCTATGGTCTGGCATGACGGCTTAAACCACCCGTCGGACACCTGACCGCGATCAGTCGCGGATCAGTCTGGCCAGCGGCGAAAACAACGCTTCATTGGCGCAGATGACGGTACCATCGGCAATGATATTTCCCGACGGATCAATAGGTTCGATCAGACCACCCGCTTCGCGCACAATGATCGTGCCCGCGGCGATATCCCAGGCATTGAGCCGACGTTCCCAGTAGCCGTCATAGCGACCGGCCGCAACGTAGGCCAGATCAAGCGCTGCAGCACCCCAGCGGCGCACGCCGGCGCAGCCTGGCAGCACACGGCCCAGTTCGCGCAGCGTATCCGGCAGATCGCCGCGCCCGCCAAAGGGCAGACCGGTTGCGAAAACGCTTTCGATCATGCGCGAGCGTCCGGACACGCGCAGGCGGCTGTCGTTCATCCAGGCCCCTGCCCCTTTTTCCGCCCAGAACATTTCGTCCTTGGCCGGATCGAACACGACGCCTGCCACGACCTGTCCCTTGTGCTCCAGCGCAATGGACACTGCCCAGTGCGGCAGGCCGTGCAGATAGTTGGTGGTGCCATCCAGCGGGTCGACAATCCAACGGCGTGTCGGGTCCTGGCCCTCTTCCTCTCTGGATTCCTCACCCACCCAGCCATAGGTCGGACGCGCGCCCATCAGGTCTTCTTTGATGATCTTTTCCGCGTTGAGATCCGCACGGGAAACAAAGTCACCTGCCCCCTTCATGGAGACCTGCAGGTTCTCAACCTCGCGGAAATCCTTGACCAGCGAGCGGCCTGCTTTGCGGGCGGCTTTGATCATGATGTTGAGATTTGCGCTGCCAGTCATATCCGGGCCCTCATGCGGTGTTCAGGCTGCGCGTATAGGCGAGGTCCGCGCCCTTGCCAAGGGGGTGCGGGCCCGGCAGCAGGCTGTCATGCGCCCGGTGCAACCCAGGCCGCAGGTCCGCCGGAAATTTCCGGGCGAAAGTATGCGATCATGCGCCGGTCGTCTTCGGCCTGTGCGCCCTCTGCCCAGGGGGCCACGCCATGCAGGAGCAACCGGTGCAGCACAATGGCACTTCCGGGCGGCGCAGTAATCACTGTGCGGCGGCAGCTGTCAAACGCCCGCCGCCGCGTATCCTGATAAACCTCTGTTACATCAAGCGCCGCGAGTTTTTCCGGTGCCTGTCCGGAAAATGCGCCGGCAAAGGCTGTCTGCATCATGTGATGGCTGCCCTCCCAGACCACGAGAGGTGCTGCACCCGCATCCGCGTGGTTGAGCGGAATACCCAGAACAAACGCATGTGGTTCCTCGACAAACCGGCGTCTGGGCGTGCCGCGACCGATCAGCCCGTCCACGTGGGCCGCATCCCGGTTTTTCCGGTACCGGAACCCGGCCTCTGTCTCGCCTTCACGCGGCAAGGGGTACCCCGGAAAAGTCACGGATACCTGCGCGCGGTGCAGCGCAGGCCAGAAGCCGGTCCCGGACGTCAGGAAATCCACAGCCCGGCCGGTCAGCGGGCCGGACCCCCTCACGCGCCCCTGAGCGTCATTGCCCAGCGCGTCGAGTCCGACAAACCATGTACCTCCGCACTGATACTGGGGGGCCTGAGCGGGGTCCGCCAGGGCGCGCGCTGCGTCTGCCGCGGCATAGCGAACCCAGTCGAGCACCGCCGGCTCGGGCGGAAAAACACACCAGCCTTTGTCATCAAACCCGTTCACCCGCCCAGTGCCCTGCGCACCATATTTGCGGCAACGAGCAGCAGAAACACCGCGAACACCCGCCGCAGCCGCGCAGGATCAAGCCGATGCGCGAGGCGTGCGCCAAACGGCGCCGTAATCAGCGTCATCGCAATTGTGAGCAGGAAAGCCGCGAGGTTGACCGATCCGATCGTGCCCGGCGGTCGCGCAGCGGCATCCACCGGCGTCAGCAGGAACCCTGCAACAGCCGGTGCGGCAATCAGCAGGCCGAACCCTGCAGCAGTTGCGACGGCGCGGTGTATCGGCGTGCCATAAAGGGTCATGAGCGGGACACCAAAGCTGCCGCCGCCAACGCCCATCAGCACAGACAGAAACCCGACCACAGGCGACGCCGCGATGCGCCTGATCCCTGTCGGCATTTCGGTGCCCAGCCGCCATTCACTTCGCCCCAGCGCCATGTAGAGTCCCACTGTCATGGCCAGCAGTCCAAAAAGCAGCTGGAGCGTTGTGCTGCGCAGCTGTGCGACGACAAGCACGCCGACGACAGCCCCCGCCATAATGCCCGGAGCCCAGCCACGCAGAATGGGCCAGATTACTGCACCTGTCCTGTTGTGGCTGAGTACGGAGCGCATCGATGTCACGATGATCGTGGCCAGCGATGTGGCGACGCAGACCTGCATCAGCATGTCACCGCCGTACCCCAGTGTAGTAAATGCATAAAGATATGCCGGCACCAGCACGATGCCGCCACCCACGCCGAGCAGGCCTGCCAGCACGCCCGCAAAAGCACCGATAATGGCAAGCAGTAAGGTCATCTGCACCAGCAGTAGAGGATCAGGCATCTTCGGAAGGTCCGTTCGGTTTTCAGGCGATTGAGGCCAGAGAGGCGTCCGGCCGGATCTGTGCCAGCGCTTCTTCGACAAGCTCCCGGCCGGCTCCGGGGCGATGTGCGCCCTCAGACAACATGCGCCGCCAGGCGCGCGCACCGGGCCGACCATTGAACAGCCCCAGCATGTGCCGCGTTATCTGCCCCAGCTTTCCGCCGTCTTCTGTATGCGCGTCGATATAGGGCAGCATCGCCGCAACCGCGTCTTCGGCTGTGCGCCCGTGGCCGCGTCCGAAAATGACAGGATCAGCCTGCGCAAGAACCGCCATGGGGTTGTGATAGGCCTCGCGACCGATCATTACGCCGTCGAGCCCGCCGTCGAAGAAAGTCTGTGCCTGCTCCAGAGTGGTGATCCCTCCGTTGATGGAGATATGCAGATTGGGGAACAGCCCTTTCATCCGGTGCACCAGGTCATAGTCCAGCGGCGGGATGTCCCGGTTTTCTTTCGGGCTCAGCCCCTGCAGCCAGGCCTTGCGGGCGTGTATTGCCACACGTTCGCAACCCGCACCCACAATGCGTGCGAGGAATTCCGGCAGCACCTCCTCAGGGTCCTGATCATCCACACCGATACGGCATTTAACCGTCACATCAATATCGACCACACGGCGCATGGCGGTCACACAGCTGGCTACCAGCGCCGGTTGCTCCATCAGTACTGCGCCAAAGCAGCCGGACTGAACGCGGTCCGACGGGCAGCCGACATTCAGATTGATCTCATCATACCCGGCTTCTGCCCCCATCCGCGCAGCCTCTGCCAGCTCTGAAGGGTCAGAGCCGCCAAGCTGAAGCGCCACGGGGTGCTCCTGGTTTGAATGCGTCAGCAGATGGGTCGCCCCGCCCCGCACCAGCGCTGCAGAGGTCACCATTTCGGTATACAGCAACACCTCAGCGCTCAGCTGACGGTGCAGCATACGGCAGTGACGGTCGGTCCAGTCCATCATCGGCGCGACCGACAGGCGCGACGCATTGCGAACGCTCAGTTTTCTGTCTTTATCAGCCATTGAACGTCCGGCTTTCCGCTCCGTTTTCTGTGGTACTTTCAGTTTCCAGGTATTGTTATCCGGGTTTATGGAAATCAGGTCATGGAATCTGGTCGCTCCGATACCATGATCAGCTTCAGGCAGAAAGATGTCTGTCTTACATGCTGATGCTGATCACACGCCGGCACACAGGAACACCCGGCTGTCTCAGTTTCTGCGCCTGCATGCATCGTCCCTTTGCTGCTATCAGAGCGCGGACGCGGCGAAACAGCCCGCAACACCAGATGCGCCGTAAAACCCCCTCCAGGAAACTGCGGCTCCCTGGTTCCGGTCCTCAGAGTACCGCTGCGATCACGGGTCCGGAGAGGCCAGACCATCGACGATCTCGCGCATGGCCTCAAGGAAGGCCGAAACCTCAGTGATCGTGTTGTAATGGCACATTGATACACGTACCGCCGACGGCAGCCCGAGAGGGTCGAGAATATTACCGGAATAGTGATCCGCTTTGCGGGTATGCGTACGGATGCCCCGTGTCCGCAGGGCCGTGACCAGATCAGGCGCCTCCATTCCTTCCAGCGTGATCGTAACCAGACCCTCGCGCGCGGGGTTGTCCGCGCCGCCGATGATGCCCACACCCGGCAGATCCGCCAGCCCCGCCAGATTGCCGGTGCCGTGGATCATTGCATGCGTCAGCGCCTGTTCATGACCGTGAATAGCCGCGCCTGCTGCCTCGATCCGGGCGCGGCGGTCCTGCGCATCGCTGACCTGTGCTCCCAGCCAGTCGAAATATTCCACCACATCGGACATCGTCGCATAGGCACCGGTATCCCGCGTACCCAGTTCCCAGTTTCCTTCCGGCCCGCCGATAAGACTGTCGTGCGGCAGCGCGTTCAACCGTGGCGAGGTCCAGGCGATCCCGTATCCATGGCGTGAAAACACCTTGTAGGGCGAAATGACATAGCCATCGATATCGTATCCTTTGATGTCGATCAGCCCGTGGCTGGCGTGCTGAATGCCATCAACGATGATGATGGCGTCGGGTGCGACATCGCGGATGGCTCTGGATACAGCGGCGACATCAACGCCCATGCCCGTTACCGGTGAAGTGTGCAGGATCGTGGCTACCCGGATATCCGGACGCAGGTAAGGGATGTAATCCCCGGCCGTAACGCAGCCTGTGGCATCGTCGTGCGCGACCTGAATATAGGGCTTTCCTGCAACTTTGGCCCAGCGCGTACAGGCACTGCGTGTCGCCGGATGCTCCAGGGTGGACCCCAGCACAACGCCACCCTCTTCTGTTTCGAGGATGGCATTCATGATCAGCCGGAAGAGCAGTTCCGTTCCGCTTTCGCCGGCAAAGATATCCCCCTCCGGCGCGTTGAAGAATACGCGCATGTCCTCTTTGGCCTGATCAATCACGCGCACCAGCTCATGAGCCATTTCATTGTCGCGTCCCTGATTGTCCGGGATTGCCGCAAACTGGTTTGAGGTATCCACGACGCTGTTCAGTGTCAGTGCGCCCCCTGCGTTCTCGAAAAACACGCGCGGGCCGGCAACGGGGCAGCTTTCAACATGTGCAAAACGCGCGCGGATGTCGGACATCAGGGTAGGATTGTCAGTTATCATCAGTGTCTGCCTTTTCTGAGACCGCCATGGGTTTTGTGTATTTCTAATCAGGTCCGCGCCATGCGCACAATGGTTCCGGCCATTTCAGCCCGGGCAATTGTGGAAGGTCTCTGCGACGGGGTTATCACATAAAGTGATCGTGCAGCCGCCTAGGGGGGGGCGGTTGTCTGACGTTACCGGGTCGGCACAGTCTGCCGCATTCGTGACGAGGCCCGTGCAGGTCTGGCGCGCCCTCGGGCCCGGGGGCGGACACCGGACCGGGTTCAGCGGTCGTGCTCACCACGCCCCCTGACGTCTGTCTGTTGACCCGTCGCACCCTCCCGCCTGTCTTTTGTTGGGGCCCGCGGTCGTCCGGGCATCAACGGGTTTTCATGTCCATGCTGTGTTGCTACCCTCTTGCCAGTGCGGCGCGGAACTGTCCGGAGCAGCAAAGGCAGACTGAAGAGGAACCGCTGAGCCATGGAGGACCAGCCGTGAGCAAAGAACAGGACCTGCAGTTTCTCAGACGCACGATAGAGCTGGCAGATGAGGCCGTTTCCGAAGGTAATCACCCCTTCGGCGCCATACTGGTTTCCGCCGGGGGCGAGATCTTGGCCGAAGGAAAAAACTCGTTTTCTGTTGACCGGGGGCCGGGACATGCCGAAACCAATCTGGCGCGTGACGCTGCACGCCGGTTCGATGTCCCGACCCTGCGCGATGCAACACTCTATACCTCGGTGGAACCCTGTTCGATGTGCTCCGGTACGGTTTACTGGGCCGAAATTGGCACAGTTGTCTTTGGTATGACTGAAAAACGCCTTGGTGAACTGACCGGTGATGACCCCGAAAATCCGACACAGGATCTGGAATGCCGCGTGATTTTTGCGTCCGGTCAGAGGCCTGTCGCCGTTCGCGGACCATTTGCGGAGCTCGAAAGCGAGATCGCAGACCAGCATGTGCAGTTCTGGAAAAAATGACATGCGGCGCCATTCTGACGCTGACAGGGCAGCTGAGTGCCGAGAGCGCGCTGCCCTGGATCCACCACCGGGGTCAGTTGCTGAACCTCGCAGGATGGGTCCGCCGCGAGGATGATCAGACGATACGCATGGCGCTCGCGGGGCCGGAACCTCTGATCGAAGCGATGGAGATTGCCTGCAGTCTCGGACCCGGGGACGTTCTCGTGGACACGATCACGCGCGCGCGCCACACCTTTGACGAGAAGCCTGATACATTCGTTATGCTGTGAAGGTATGCACCTGCTCAAATACTATGCAATTCCGCAAACTGCCTGCTAGGATGTTTCCGGGTGCTGTTTTTTGTTTTCCGGATCGCTGTTTTTGACCTAACCACAAAGAACGAGGTGGGGACGTAAAATGACTTCTGTTGCTGTCGGGCTGTCACGTGATCTTGCGGCAAAACGGGTGATGCGCGCTGAGGTGCAGGGGTATGACATCGCGGTATGGCGTGATGAAAATGGCGGACTGCATGCCTGGAATAACCGGTGCCCGCACCGGGGCATGCGGCTGAGTCACGGGTTCGTGCGGGACGGTCATCTGGCATGCCTGTATCACGGCTGGCACTTCCGTAAGGACGGTGGCTGCGCCTATATCCCGGCACATCCCGAACTGGAGCCTCCTGAAACCATCAGCGCGACAGTCTTCAGCATAACCGAAAACGCGGGCGTGATCTGGGTCAGCGCAACAGATACGGCAAAAGCCCCGGCAGAAGATGGTGAATGGGAGCCGCTTCGCAGTCTGTCATTTGCCTGCCCCCCGGAAAAGGTCCGGCACGCGATCGAAAATACACCGTTTGCCGGGCAACTGCCTGAACGGGCCGCGAGCGGACACCTTACAGCAGGCAGCACGGCTCTTCTGGTCCACTGCGCGCCGCTCGGGGATGCAGAGACACTGGCCCATCTCCTTGTCGCTGCCGGCACATCTCTGGCCGGGCGCAAAGCCCTGTCCCGCTGGTGCGAAACGGCGCGTGAGTCCGCCGAGGCAGGCCCAGCATGAGCAGAGAATACGCAACCAACGACTGGTACCCTGTTGCCGATGCCGCCCGGATGATACCCGGTCACGGTTTCACCACCCGGTTGCTGGGTGAACCCCTTGAGGTATCCGGATCTTTTGAAAATCCTGTGGTCACAGCCCGGGATGGCCGGATGCTGCCCGTGCAGGTGCGGTACGGGCATGTCTGGACAACGACCGGCTCTGCCCCCCGCCCGCTCTTTGACATTGCCGAAGCTGACGAAACGGACAGAACATTCGTGCCATGTGGGGCGGTTCAGGTGCGCTGTTCTCCGCTGCGCGCTGTGGAGAACTTTCTCGACATCGCTCATTTTCCTTTTGTGCACACCGGTATCCTTGGTGAAGAGCCACATACGCAGGTTGCGCCCTACAAGGTGGAAATCCGTGAGGATGCAGACGAGGTCTGGGCCACGCAGATCGGCTTTCACCAGCCTCAGGCTGCCAAAAGCGCAACCGAGGCGATCGAAACGCGCTATGAATACCGGGTCCCGGCCCCAACGACCGCTGTGCTGTACAAAACCTGCCCGCCAAAACCCGAAGCCTGGGACGTGATTGCGATTTTTGTACAGCCGGTGGCGGAGGATATGTGCATCGCATGGCCCTGGATGGCGCTCTATGACGATGTGTCCCCCTATGCGGACCTTGTACAGTTTCAGCAGGAGATTTTTCTGCAGGACCGCTCGATCCTTGAAAACCAGAAACCCACGCTGCTGCCGCTGGACCCCAGAATGGAAATACCCACGCGCTGTGATCTGACGTCGGTGGTCTACCGCCGCTGGCTCAAGCGTAAGGGCGCCACCTATGGAGCGCTGACGACCGCCGCATGACTTTCACGCTCTACAACTACGTTCTTTCCGGAAACTGCTACAAAATCCGACTGATGGCCGCGCTGCTTGGCGTGGAATATGAAACTGTCGCTGTCGATTTCTATCCCGGGATGGAACACCGCTCCCCGCAGATGCTGTCGCTCAACCCCGCAGGCACGCTGCCTGTGCTCACGGCCGGTGATCTGGTCCTGACCGAAACCCAGGCCATGCTGACCTGGATGGCAACCAGTTTTGACACCTCTGGCACATGGTTTCCTGCCGGAGACCCGGCCCTGCTGGGTGTCGTGCAGCAATGGCTGGGGTTTTCAGGGCGTCTGACACAAAGCGCAGGCCTCGCGCGGCTGCACTCGATGCTGGACTGGCCCGTGGACGGGCAAGCCGCCTGTGCCGCTGCGGTAAAAGACCTGCGCATCCTGGAACGTCACCTGACTGACCGTGTCCTCGAAGGTGGGCTCTGGATTGCCGGAGAGACCCCCACAATCGCGGATGTCGCCTGCTTTCCCTACGTGGCGCTGAGCCCGGATGCAGGTCTTGAACATGACGCCTATCCGGCGATCAGAAACTGGCTTTACGCGATACGCGGCCTGCCCGGTTTTGTCGCCATGCCCGGCATCCATTACAGGCACGAAGGGACCAGCGGAACAAATGGCTGACCCGATCCTGAACATTTCAGGCGTGACCAAAATCTATGGGCGCACCGTCGCCAACGACGCGGTGGATTTTCAGGTTGAAACCGGTCAGATTCACGCTGTGCTTGGCGAGAACGGCGCGGGAAAATCCACACTGATGAAGGTGATCTACGGCGTCGTGAAACCTGACGCGGGAACCGTTTCTTGGCAGGGCGAAACAGTTGACATCGCCTCGCCTGCAGAAGCCCGCCGTCTGGGTATCGGCATGGTTTTTCAGCACTTTTCTCTTTTTGAGACGCTGACAGTGACAGAAAATATCTCGCTCGCGGTCGAAGGTTCAAAAGCCGAGCTGACCGCGCGTATCCGCAGCGCATCTGAACGTTTCGGACTGGAGGTCGAACCGGACGCGCGCGTGCATGCGCTCACCGTCGGTGAACGCCAGCGCATTGAGATACTGCGCTGTATTCTGCAGGAGCCAAAGCTGATCATCCTTGATGAGCCAACGTCCGTGCTGCCGCCACAAGGGATCGCAAAACTTTTTGAAACGCTGAAAACCCTCGCAGCCGAGGGAATTGCGGTGGTCTTTATCTCTCACAAACTCGACGAAATCCGCGCGCTCTGTGACACGGCAACAATCATGCGCGGCGGTCGGGTCGTCGGGGTTGTGAACCCCGCCGAAGAGACATCAAAAAGCCTGACCCAGATGATGATCGGTCAGGAGATTGCCGAGTTCGGAACGCGCGCACCTGCGACCGCCAGCCGGGAAATCCTGCGTGTGGAGGGCCTGGATCATGTGCCGGAAGATCCGTATGCGCCACGCCTGTCCGGTCTTGAACTGTCGCTGCGCAGCGGCGAGATCCTGGGAATAGCGGGCGTGTCGGGCAACGGTCAGGGAGCGCTGATGCGCGTGCTGGCAGGTGAAATTCCGACGCCACCTGATACTGTTATTCTGCAGGGCGAGGCCATCGGAGCCACCGGGCCCGAAGCGCGCCGCAGGAAGGGCCTGCATTTCATCCCGGAAGAACGGCTGGGACGCGGTGCTGTCCCTGGCCACTCGCTGGCGGAAAACGTCGGACTGACCACATTCCATTCGGGGCTGTTGTCTTCCGGGTTCCTGAACCTGCGCAAACGCCGCGCACGAGCCGCCGAAACCATCGAAAAGATGGACGTGCGCTGCAGCGGGCCTGATGCCGCCGCCCAGTCCCTGTCAGGTGGCAACCTGCAGAAATTCATTGTCAGCCGCGAGATGGCGCTGTCGCCGCAGGTCCTGATTGCCGAGCAACCGACCTGGGGCGTCGATGTCGGCGCTGCGGCGGCGATCCGGCAACGCCTGCTTGATCTGCGCGCCCAGGGTGTGGCGGTTCTGATCGTGTCCGAAGAGCTCGAGGAGCTGATGGAAATCTGTGACCGTATTCAGGTGATGTTCCGGGGGCGCCTGTCACCGGCTGTCGCGGCAGGCCAGACGGACATCGACCATATCGGACTGGCAATGGCGGGCGATTTCGACGAACTGGAGGCGACCCATGGCTAGACTGGCGCTGGAGCCACGGGAAACGAACTCGATCATCGCACCGATACAGGTCGCGGCCCTCGCGCTGGTGATGACCCTGATCGGCGGGGCAGTGCTTTTTGCGATCTATGGTGTCTCGCCACTCAGAGGGCTGCATGCGGTCTTTGTCGAACCGCTGCTGACGACCTATGGCATCGGTGAGGTACTGCTGAAAATGGCCCCCCTGCTGCTGATTGCCCAGGGGCTGGCGATCGGCTTCCGCGCCCAGGTCTGGAACATCGGTGCCGAGGGTCAGCTGATCCTCGGGGCGATCGCCGCCTCTGCGCTGGCAATCTGGTTTGACGGAACAGGCTCGCCTCTGCTGCTGCCTGCGATGATCGTTGCCGGCATGCTCGCCGGCATGGCCTGGGCCGGCATCGCGGCCTTTCTGCGGACGCAGTTCAACGCAAACGAAATCCTGGTGACATTCATGCTCACCAGTGTTGCGCTGCAGTTGCTGTATTATCTGGTGACAGGCCCGATGAAGGACCCGATGGGTTTCAACTTTCCACAGTCCATCAGCTTTGGACAAAGCGCCCTCTTCCCGACGATCATTGATGGTACACGCGCGAATGCCTCACTGTATCTCGGGCTTGTGGCAACTGCCGTCGCAGTCATTTTCGTGCGCTACAGCTTTGCCAGCTATAAGCTTTCTGTAGGAGGTCTGGCGCCGGGCGCCGCCTTTTATGCCGGGTTTTCCTCAAAACGGGCCATCTGGATTGCCCTGCTTGTCTCGGGCGGCGCAGCCGGGCTGGCCGGTGTCGGCGAAGTGGCGGGGCCGCTGGGACAGCTGCAGCGGAATATCTCTCCGGGATATGGCTATGCGGGGATCATCGTGGCGGTGCTCGGCGGTCTGAATCCCATCGGCATTCTGTTTGCCTCGGCCATTATGGCGCTGGTCTACGTCGGCGGTGATTTCGCGCTGCTCAGTGTGGGCGTACCGGATGCTGTCACGGGTATTCTGCAGGGCATCCTGCTGATCTCATATCTCGCCTGCTCACTGCTGCTCACCATGCGGCTGCGTCTTGTCCGGGAGGCGCCGGTCTGATGGACGTTCTGATTTTTATGGTCAGCGGCACTCTCGCTGCGGCAACCGCGCTGATCTTTGCGGCCATGGGCGAGCTGGTCGCCGAAAAGTCCGGCATGCTGAACCTTGGCATCGAGGGTATGATGGCAACCGGTGCAGCGATGGGTTTCGTGGCCGCCACGGTCTCGGGCTCCTATACGGTCGGCTTTCTTGCCGCCGCCGTGCTGGGCGCACTCCTGTCTGCGGTCTTTGCCGTTCTCACTCTGGTGTTCCGCGCCAACCAGACCGCCTCGGGGCTTGCTATCGGCATTCTGGGCCTCGGGCTTTCATCAGCCATCGGCAAAAAGTTTGAGAGTATGACACTGCCGGGCGTCCCCGATCTGCCGCTGGGACCGCTGGCGCAGATACCCGTCATTGGCCCGATGTTCTTTCAGCTGGATGTGATGGTTTACCTGTCAATCGTGCTGGTCTTCGCCACATGGTACATGCTGAACCGGACACGGCTGGGCCTGACGATCCGCGCCGTTGGGGAAAGCCCGGAAAACGCCCACGCGCTGGGACTGCCTGTTCTGTGGATCCGTGCCGGCTGTGTGGCGTTCGGCGGCGCGATGGCCGGTATCGGCGGGGCCTATATGTCCACAGCCTACACACCGCTCTGGGCCGAGGGCATGATTGCCGGACGCGGCTGGATCGTGGTCGCTCTGACGGTTTTCGGCACCTGGATGGTGCCGCGTGTTGCATTTGGTGCCTATCTTTTCGGCTCCATCTCACTGCTGGAGCTGTCGATCCAGGCGCTGGGGGTAAATGTGCCCAGTCAGCTCATGTCGGCTTTGCCCTATCTGGTGACAATCTTCATGCTCGCACTGATCTCGCGCAACACGCTTTTCATCCGCCTCAACAGCCCGGCAAGCCTTGGGGCGACTTTCAGACTGTAACGACACCAATGGGGAGTACCTGAAATGAAACTTGCAAAAACGTTGCTGGCAACAGCGCTGGTCGGGCTGACCGCCCTGCCCGCACTGGCCGAAGACAAGCTGAAGATCGGCTTTGTCTATCCGTCACCGATTGCCGATGTCGGCTGGTCGGCGGAACTGAACGCCGGCCGCCTCGCGATTGAGGAAGCCTTTGGCGACAAGGTCGAAACGATCTTTGTGGAAAACGTGCCCGAAGGTCCGGATGCCGCACGCATCATGAACCAGATGGCCGCCCAGGGGGCCGAAATGATCATGCTGGGGTCCTTCGGTTATATGAACGACGGCATCAAGCTGGCGCAGCAGCGCCCGGAAATGACCTTCCTGCATGCATCAGGTTTCAAGCTCGCGCCGAATTTCAGCAACTTCCAGAGCCGCAACTATGAGAGCAGCTATCTGGTGGGTATGGCTGCCGCCGACGTTACCGAGAGCAATGTCGTGGGCATCGTCGCCGCCTATGCGATCCCCGAAGTGATCGGCATGATCAACGGCTTTGCCCTTGGTCTGCAGGAGGTGAACCCGGATGTCACGATCAAGGTGGTCTGGCTGAACTCGTGGTTTGATCCGCCCAAGGCCCAGGACAGCGCCCGTGCCCTCATGGCGCAGCAGGCGGATGTGATTTACTCGCTCTATCAGGACACACCATCTGTTGTGACCGTTGCCGAGGAAGAAGGGGTTTTTGTGATCAACACATCCTCGGACATGAAGGCCTATGCACCTGAATGGCTTCTGGCCTCGCAGATTGCCGACTGGTCGTCGTTCTTTGTCAGAAGCGTTCAGGCGACACTGGACGGCACCTTTGAGGGCGAAGCCTTCTGGGGCGGCATGTCCGACGGAACCGTTGACGTCAAGAGCTGGTCGGACAAGATCTCTGAAGCCACAATGGCGAAAATCATGGAGGCTTCAGACGCGATGAAGGCGGGTACGTTCCACCCGCTGACAGGTCCGGTTGTGGATCAGGACGGGACGGAACGTCTGGCCGCCGGCGTGACGATTGCAGACCAGGATCTGCTGGGCATCGACTGGCTGGTCAAAGGCGTCGAGACACGTCTGCCCAACTGATGCAGGCCATCCGTGCCCATCTGATACACAGCCCTGAACGGGGCCGGATCGAGCGCATCGACGATGCGCTCGTTTCCGTTTCAGACACCGGCGAGATCACTGACATCGCCGCAGGGGGCAGCGCGCCCGACACGCTCGACCTGCGCGATCAGGGGGTCCTGTTGCCGGGCTTTGTCGATCTGCATATCCATGCGCCGCAGTTCCCGCAGCTGGGCACAGCACTTGATGTGCCGCTGGAGGACTGGCTCTTTCGCTACACTTTCCCGCTGGAGGCACGCTTTGCCGATCTGGCCTATGCGCGTGACGTGCATGACCGCCTGGTGCGGCGGCTGCTCGCCAATGGCACCACGACGGCGGTCTATTTTGCCACGATCCACGGTCCTGCCAGTCTGAACCTTGCCGAAACCTGCCTGCGTCTGGGCCAGCGGGCACTGGTGGGCCGCGTGGCGATGGATCTGGCCGAGGGCTGCCCTGACTATTACCGTGACCGGGACGCCACTGCCGCCATTGAGGATACGGCCAGTTTTATCGATGCGGTCCGCGCCCTGCCCGGCAATACGCTCGTCGAACCGGTCATCACCCCGCGTTTCATCCCCGCCTGCAGCGACGAAGCACTGCAGGGCCTGGGTGACCTCGCCGCACGCACCGGCGTCGCTGTTCAGACCCACTGCTCGGAAAGTGACTGGGAACACGCGCATGTACTGGAGCGGACCGGCAAAACCGACACGATGGCTCTGGATGATTTCGGCCTGCTGACGCGGCGCTCTGTTCTGGCACATGCCGGACACATCACGGACGCCGATATGGATCTGATCCGCGAGCGCGGCGCCGGGATTGCTCATTGCCCGCTGTCCAACGCCTATTTCGGGAATGCTGTCTTTCCCCTGCGGCGCGCACTGGAAAAGGCTTTGCATGTCGGGCTGGGTACGGACATTTCGGGCGGTCCCAGCGCATTTCTGCTGGACAACGCACGGGCTGCTGTTACCGCCTCGCGTATGCTGGAAGATGGCGTTGACCCCGGCACGGCCGGTAACCTGCGCGGTGTAGCAGGAGCCCGTACTGATTTCCGCGACGCATTCTTTCTTGCAACAAAAGGAGGCGCCGAAGTGCTCGATCTGCCGGTCGGCGCTTTTGAGCCCGGTCTGCAGATGGATGCAGTTCTGGTTCAGCTGGACGATGATTTCGGGCCGCCTGAAGATCTGCTGCAAAAAATCATTATGCGCGCAACTCCTGCGGAAATCCGCCAGACATGGGTCGCAGGCCGGCGCGTCAGCTGACCACGTTTCTTCCCAGACCAAAGTGCCTGACCAGTCCGCGCCGGTAGGCTACCGACATTGCGTCAGCCGGTATGTGTACCTCGTCCCGCACGTTCAGCGGCAGATCTTCGGGGCGTTGTGCCTCGACCAGCGCTTTGTCCTCGTCATTGATCATCAGACTTTCCGCAATGAGGAAATCTTCGTCCGGCGCGCCGGTTGTGTCCGTCGCCACCTGGAAAATACGTGTCTCATGCGCAGAAACGGGACAGACGGTATCCGCAAAATACTGCACATAGGTGCTGTCGTTGGGCTGGATGATGATGATCGTCGAGAAAGGCCAGGTCAGCTGGTAGGTATAGACCACATGCCGGCTGTCGCCCGGCACATCATCAGGAAACCTGTTGCCACCTTCATCATAGCCCAGTTGGAACATCAGCCCATATGGGGTCTCTTCAACATCATAAGACGGAAACCTGTCCTCTTCACTGCCGCCGAATGTTTCTTTGTGCACCCAGGGGAAATGGGCGACGTCATTGAAATTCTCGACATGCCGGCTGGCAGCAGCGGCCCATGTGTTTGGCGGCACAAAAACCCTCTTCAGGGCCGGATCACGCAGACCTGGCCAGTCCGGTAAGGGCCAGGCCGGGTTGTCCGCCAGACAGGTCCAGACGATGCCATATTTTTCACAGACCCGAAGGGACTGCAGACGCAGTCGGGGCGATACCCGCGCCTGCTGATCCGGGTTGGAGGGAATTTTCGAACAGGCGCCCTGTGGGTCAAAATGCAGCCCGTGCATCGGGCAGATCAGCTGGTCTGCGTCTATCCTGCCAGCACTCAGCCGCGTGCCACGATGGGGACAGAGATCACGCGCCACAGAGATGCCGCCGGCTGTGCGCCAGACAACGAGATCCACATCCAGCAACCGGGCAGGAACCGGACGGTCTGCGATTTCATGACAAAAGGCGATCGGGTGCCAGAACCCGGCCAGAATACGCCAGTCACTTTCAGAAAACGTGCAGTGACGTGGCAGATCAGTGTGAGAAGCGCTGGAATCAACGGGCAGAAACATGCCTGATCACACCATTTACGCGCCCCGGAGTGCAACAGTGGAATTGGGTTCTGAGGCCCGACACCGTGCTGGCGTGTTCTGCAGCGTTTCAGTCACCGCAGTTTTCGGCGCTGTTTCTTCATGCAGCTGCAACCACCCACAGGGGGTGCGAAACAGCTTGCCCGGGCGGCACCCTTCTGGCACGCTTTCATCATCTCTGGCACAGAACTTCAGGGCCGTTCTTTTCTTCTGCACCGCAGGGGCAACGGAGGCATGCCATGAGTACATCTGAAAAAATTGTCGATCCCGCCCGGGCCTGTGACAGGACACAGGCATCTTTGCGACCGGTCCGCAGGGAGCGGCCTCGTGTCTGAGTACAGATCCTGTCGCCTGCCCGGCGTTGCTGTGCCGCTGAGCCTGCTTGCCGATCCTGACAGATTTGGTGGCGCTGACAACGGCGATATACGCTCCGGCACACTGATCATCGGGCCGGATCAGCCGCTACGCCTCGAACCAGGCCAAAGCAAGGATGCTGTTCGTTACATTGTGCTGCCTCAGCTTACCGAAGCGCACGTGCATCTGGACAAGTGCCACAGCATCCATCGCCTGGGACACGTCGGTGGCGATCTGGCCGCGGCCCTGGAGGCGCAGAGACGGGACAAACAAAACTGGACCGCGGAAGATCTGGAGGCACGCATGACCCGCGGACTCGCAGAACTCACCCGGGCGGGATGCGGCGCGATCCGCAGCCACATCGACTGGGCCACGGGGACGGAACGGCCCGAAGCTCCGCTGGCCTGGGAAATTCTCAGAGGGCTTACGGACAGGGCACGGGCACAAGGCACCATTCTGCAACCCGCCGCTCTGACAGGCATCACGGAAATGGCAGAGCCCGGTGCCGCAAATGCTGTTGCACGGCGCGTTGCACGGGATCGTGGCGCACTCGGCGGCTTCCTTCTGGACCATGAAAACCGCCGCGCAGGCCTGCGGGAACTGTTCAGGGCCGCTGAGCGGTTCGGCGTGCCGCTCGATTTTCACGTGGATGAAGGGCTGGACCCGTCGCTTGACGGGCTCGAGATGATTGCCGACACCGCCCTTGAAACCGGATTTCAAGGGCCGGTGCTGTGCGGGCATGCCTGCAGTCTCGCGACCCGCGATGCCGCTGACGTCATAAGGATATGCGAGAAACTGGCCCGCGCAGGCGTGGCGGTAGCCGCCCTGCCCTCGACCAACCTCTATCTGCAGGGACGGCGCAACGGGGCGCCGGTGGCGCGGGGTCTGACCCTGCTGCACGAGCTTTCCGCTGCAGGCGTGCCCACAATTATCGGCACAGACAATGTTCGGGACGCCTTCTGCCCCGTGGGCCGGCATGATCCGGTCCATTCACTGGCCCTTGCAGCGCTCGCAGGCCACCTTGATCCACCCTTTGGCCGGCATCTGAGCATGATCACAACCCACGCGCGGCGTGCCATGGGCCTGCCGGCATCAATGGTGGATGAGCTGTCACCCGCCGGCCTGATCGCGGTGAGGGCGACCGACCTTTCCGAACTGCTGGCAGGAGCCGCCCTGCCCGTTCCGCTGACTGATCTGATGAAGGAGGCACAGAATGACTTCGACAGCTGACTGGCCGCGCATCGCGGCTGAGCTTTCTCCGGTAGAGGTTTCCGATGATCCGGTAACGATCAGAAAGCGCAGCCGGGACTTTTTCTGGTACTCACCTTTGCTGAACGCACAACTGCGACGCAGTTTTGGCGATCTTGTTGCAATGCCGGCGAGCCCGAAGGAGCTGGCGCAGTGCCTGTCGGTCGCAAGCCGGCATGGCGTTCCGGTTGTCATGCGTGGTGGCGGCACCGGCAATTACGGTCAGGCCGTTCCTCTGCAGGGCGGTTTGATCATCCAGACAACCGGCATGAACCGCGTGCTGGAAATCGGTGCGGGATACGTGCGCGTGGAGGCCGGTGCGCTGATGGCCGATATCAATGCCGCGCTGAAGCCGGAGGGATATGAACTGGCCATGTTTCCCTCGACGCAGGATATCGCCACAATCGGAGGTTTTGTCGCCGGTGGCAGCGCTGGTATCGGCTCGGTTTCTAATGGTCCACTGCGCGAGAACGGAAACATCATCCGCATCCGGGCGCTGTCGGTCGAAGACTCCCCGCAGGAATATGTATTCGACGGCAACGACGTGCTGCGCATCCACCACGCCTGGGGGATCAATGGTGCAATAACAGAGATCACCCTGCGCACCGTGCCGACGCGCGACTGGATCGGCTGCATGGCAGGGTTTGACAGCTATGCCGCATGTTACGCAGCCGGCCACGCGCTTGCGAGCGCTGATGATCACGCCATCGGTCGCAAACTGTGTTCCGTGGTCGACGCGCGCATCGTTGATTACTTTCCCCGGCTTGAAGGGCATGTGCCCCGGGGCCGGCATCTTCTGGTCAGCCTTGTCCCGCGCGAACACCTGCCGGCGTTCCGGGCTCTGATGGCCGCGCAGGGCGGGAAAGTTCATCTGGCAATGGACGAGGCAGAACGTACGGAACTTAAACTGCCTCATGTGTTTGAATTCGCATATAATCACACCACACTTCAGGTGCTGAAAGCGGATCGTTCTGCAACGTATCAACAGATCGGCGTACCGGATCCCGGCGATGCAGCGCGGGTCGCGTCAATGCGCGACCGCCAGGGCGAGGACGTCTGGCCACACCACGAATTCACACGATGGGAAGGTAGTGTGATCTGTGCTGATCTGCCGATTATCTGGTACAGCACCCCAGAACGTCTGGAAGAGATCAACGCGACGTACGAAGCCGATGACTTCACCGTCTATGACGCGCATGTCTGCGCGATTGAGGGCAATCACATGCAGCCGGATTTCGGCCACCTTGCCTGGAAGAAAAGGCTTGATCCGGCGGGCCTGCTGAACCCGGGCAAATCGCATGCCTGGGAAAAAGTGCGCCACCTCAGCGCTGACGAGATCGAAGCTCTGGACTCAGTGGCGGGCCTGTGAGGCTGTTGCTGTCGCGCATCCAATGCGTAAGGCTGGCAGATCGAACCACCCCGGGATCCTTGCAACCGGGGGTGCGATCCTGAAAAACACCGGGTTCCTGCGGGTGGTCAGGTCATCCTGCGCCGGTACCGGCGTAGGTAATCCGCCTTAACAGCCACTCGAACGGGCCCAGCCTGAACCAGCTTCGCCAGACGGTCAGCGCCACGATCAGAAGGATCGTGACGAGGATCGCAATGCCCGTAGCCGTCATCCGGCTTACCTCATTCCATAACCCCAGACCGTAGGCTGAAAATACAGCCGTCAGGATAATTGACTGCCCCAGGTAAATGCTCAGACTTGATCCGCCGGCGGCCAGGACCCTGGACATTACCGGCCCGGGCGGGCGGGCCACCGCGGCGATCAGACCCAGATAGCCCAGCGTCGCAACCGGCGCGACTGCAACAGTCACAGCAGCCCCCCACCCGGCAGTGCCCCATTGCCAGATCGCAGCACCGGTCAGGCTCAGAATAACGCCAGGCAGCAGACACACCCGCCGCGCACGCAGCCAGAGCGGGTGCTGTGCATTGTCAATCATGCCCGACCTGACCGAAGCCAGGCCCAGACAGAACCAGCCCAGTGCCGAGATCCCCTGTATCAGCAGAAACAGCGGCATCGTAAACGCAAATCCTATGGTTCTGAAGGCAACGGCATCCAGAAAACCACCCTGCGCCAGGGCCGCTTCTTCGAACCGGAAAACCTCGGCTGGTGTATCCGTCGGCATCAGCAGCAAAGGCAGGCCAATGACCGGCTGAAGAACCAGCAGGACCGCACCGGCCCGGACCAGCCTGGAAACGCTCCAGTTGCGAAACAGGAATAAGACAGCGCCGGCTGCAGCGTAGATGACGAGGATGTCTCCCGGATAGAACAGGCAGCCATGCAGGAACCCCAACAGCGCCAGGCCGATCATACGGTTGCGGTAAATCCTGCCGAATGGCAGGTCTCGCCTTTCGGCGGACCGCATCAGAAACCCGAGGCCTACCCCGAACATGAAAGAGAACAGGCCGTAGGTTTTGAGCAGTGCCAGCCCGTTGACCAGCCAGACGACAATCATATCGCCAACGGTCTCTCCTGCAGGCTTCGCGAAATCATGCAGGGCGGAAAAAGCGATGAACTGTACATTCACGATGACAATCCCGAAGAGGGCGACCAGCCGCAGGTAATCCGGCATAAGAGCACGATCGTCAGTTTTCATGTCTTCAGCCTCTCTGCCTGAATATGCGAATGATCTGTGCGTCACCGGAGGGTTGTTGTCTCAGCCAACGCCTGTGCCGAGCCGGCCGTCCTGTGCTGAACAGCAATACTTCAGGCGAAACCCGGTTCCCCACCCTAGCCACGATCAGGCTATCAGGGGAAGTGTCCGCAAACAAAGGAGCCCACCCGAGCCTTCTTTTGTCCGCATGCCTGCCCATCCCGCAGCAACGGGATGGCAGCACATCCGCAGTGCGCGTTGTCAGCCCGCCAGGGACGGCAGAAACAATACGATACCCGGGAAGGCGACCAGCAGTGCAATGGTGACCCCGTCCGCGACAAAAAACGGTGTCACACCCTTGAAGACATCCTGGACAGTCAGATCGTCGCGCACGCCGGCGACCACGAAACAGTTCAGGCCAATGGGCGGCGTGATCAGACAGAATTCGGCCATCTTGACCACAAGGATACCGAACCAGATCGCGCACATGGGTCCTGACATACCAAACGCACTGTCAGCAGCGCTGACAAATTCGCCGCCATTCAGCGCCATGACTGCCGGATAGACCACCGGCAGGGTCAGCAGCAGCATACCGATCGCATCCATGAACATCCCCAGCACCGCATAGGCCAGCAGGATACAGATCAGGATCAGCATCGGTGACATCTCCAGGCCGGTGATCCAGTCGGAAAAAGCCTCTGGCAGTTCGGCAAAACCCAGAAACCGGACATAGACCAGCACGCCCCAGATGATCGAGAAAATCATCACAGTGAGTTTGGCCGTATCCAGCAGTGCCACTTTAAGCTGCTTCCAGCGCATGCCGCGGTACAGCGCCATCAGAAAGATGATGAAAGCACCGATGGCCCCACCCTCGGTCGGTGTACCCCAGGCATCGCCAAACGGGTTGTAGACAAAGAAGATGATGATCACGACCACGGCCAGAATGGGAAGCGCGGGTGGCAGGGATTCAAATTTTTCCCGCCAGGTAAAGCCGCCCACCGGTGGACCGACGTTTTTGAAAACAACCGCAATACCGATGATCAGCACGGCATATACCACGGCCGAAAACATTCCCGGCAGGAAACCCGCCAGCAGCAGTTTGCCCACGTCCTGTTCCACAATGATCGCATAGATGACCAGAATGGCTGACGGCGGGATCAGGGATGCAAGAGTCCCGCCTGCAGCAACCACGCCGGCTGCAAACTGTTTGTTGTAGCCGATCTTGAGCATCTCGGGGATGGCGATCCGCGCAAAGACGGCTGCAGTCGCGACCGACGCGCCCGAAACAGCGGCAAAACCTGCAGTTGCAAAGACCGTCGAAACGGCCAGCCCGCCAGGCACCCAGGCGATCCAGCGCTTGGCAGCTGTGAACAGAGCCGTCGTGAGTTTCGCATGATAGGCCAGATAGCCGATCATGATAAAGACCGGGATCAGGCTGAGCACCTGCGCGGACACTTTGGAGTGCGGCGTCAGACCCGCGATTTTGACGCTGATCTCCAGTGCCTTGCCGAACCGCTCGGGGTCATAGTCAAACCCGTTCCAGCGCAGCCAGACGAGGCCCACAAAACCCGCAAGACCTGCAGCAAAGGCCACGCGCATGCCGAGCACGACCATCACCAGCAGGCCACCGCTGACCCACAGTCCGATTTCAATGGGTTCCATCAGTCCGAGCCCTCCAGCGCTTCGGCCTCAAGCCGGGCCTGCTCTGCAACGGACAGGTTCAGAGGTACGGCAACCGGGTTTTCAAGACCCAGCACAAACGCACGTCCATAACCCCAGGCCTGCAGGAGCAGCCGCAGCACCAGCACGGCAAACGCGATCGGCACCACCAGTTTCGAGGGCCAGATCGGGATGCCGATATCGATCGAGCTGTCCCGGCTGCAGAGCGGACGCGCGCAGTCAAAGGAGCGGTCAAAGTGATCCCAGGCGCCCCATGTCAGGGCCACGATCAGCACCAGGATCAACAGCACCGAGAGCAGTTCGAAAAACCACAGGACCCGGCCCCTGAGCGCGCTGACCAGCATGTCCATGCGCACGTGCGTGCCGTCACGCTGGACATAGGAAATGCCCATGATCGCAATGATCGGCATCATCGCCTCGATGTAGTCCACGTAACCGGCCATCGGGGATGCAAAGAACTTGCGCCCGGTCACCGACCAGGCCGCCAGAAACATCAGCGAAAAGATTGCCAGTCCGCTCAGCAGCGCACAGAAGCGCTCAAGCGGCAGTAGTGCGCGGTCCAGCCGGCTCAGCAGGCTGGAGTCTTCGAGCACTGCAGCAGATCCTGCCATTGCCCTTCCCCCCGGTTAGTTTTCCTGAAAAGGGCCGCCCCCTGAGGGACGGCCCGGAAGGATCAGCTGCCGCCTTTGGCTTCAGCAAGTGCGTTTACGACCAGGTCGTAAAGCTCCTGGCCCGGCAGGCCCTGGGCTTCCATATCTGCGATCCACGCATTTTTGGCCGGCTCGGCTGCAATCGTGCGGAACTCCGCAATCACCGCAGGGTCAATCTCGACCTTCTGAACGCCCTTCTCCTCGAGCACGGAATCCCAGCGCTCCAGCAGTTCGGCGTAGTTGGCCAGATAGTGCGCGATGGCTTCATCAACCGAGCTGTCCAGCGCTTCGCGATGAGCGTCCGACAGCGACTCGTAGGCGTCGATGTTCACAACAACCGGGCAGTTCACGGTGCCGGGGTTGAGGTTCGCCGTCCACCAGTCCGCCTGGTTGATCGTGCCAAAGCTCAGATGCGCGTGCTGGGCGAAGGCTACTGTGTCGACCACCCCGCCTTCCATCGCCTGATAGGCTTCGGTTGCTGTTACCGATGTGGGAACACCACCAACCGCTTTGAACGCCTCGCCCAGACCACCGGTCGCGCGAACACGCATGCCTTCGAAATCGGCCAGCTCATCGCGGGGCTCGCCCGTGCCAACCAGGTTGTACTGCGGCATCGGTGAGGTCATCAGCAGTTTTGCGTTCCACTGCGCCATCTCTTCGGTCGCGGCCGGGTGCGCATAGACGGCCTTGGAAACTGCCACTTCCTGCTCCAGGTTCTCAACGCCAAGGAACGGCAGTTCGAGAACAGTGATCACACGGTTCTTGTCACGGTGATAGCCCGCGCAGAACTGTGCCATCTCAAAAGCACCGATAGAAATACCGTCAAGGTTTTCACGGTTCTTGCTCAGACCGCCATAGCTGACGTTCATTGTGAACTCGCCGCCGGTCTTTTCGGACACCAGTTCAGCGAGCTTTTCGACATGCTCAGTGAATGCGCGGCGTTTACCCCAGACGGAAACGTTCCATTCGGTTGCAGCGGCTTCGGTTACAAATGCAAAGCTGATAGCGCCGACAGCTGCGGCGCAGAGATATCTGTTCATGTGTTTCTCCCTGTTTGCACGCCTCATCCGGGGCGCGCTTGACGCAAAACTAGTGCCGCAGACGCCTGGTGCCAAGCCCTGAAAAGTGATTGTCGCATCCGGAGCACCCGCCGCGTGCAGTTCCGGCAGCAACTGCCCGAATTCCGGGAATGCTGCAGAGCAGAACAGCGCAGGATGCCAGCCTCCGCACCTGCTCCGGATTGACAGGCAATACGTGGGAAAGACGGGAGTTTTTGGCATCACCGGCAATTCGTTTACAGATGCCGCAGGCGCACAATCAAGTAATTTACAATTAAACCCTTATATTCCGGAGGGTTATTCACTTCTTTTCAAATACCGGTATGATCCGCTCAGCACTGACCGGCGGAGAGGTCTGTTCTGCGTAACAGGCAACCGCAGTGCAACGAATGAAACTTCAGGGGGGACACCTTCATGGCCGACACCGGTTCCGCGCAAAAAACCTTTCCACCTTCTGCCGAGATGGCTGCAAACGCCCACGTCAACGGCGCAGCGTATGAGGAGATGTATGCCGCATCCATCAGCGATCCGGATGGGTTCTGGCGCAGGGAGGCGAACCGTATCGACTGGATGAAACCGTTCAGCCAGGTGCGGGATGTTGATTTTTCCCTTGGCAATGTCTCGATCAACTGGTTTGCCGATGGCACGCTGAATGTCGCCGCAAACTGCATCGACCGGCACCTTGAGACACGCGGCGATCAGACCGCGATCATCTGGGAGCCTGACAGCCCCGAAGAAGACGCACGGCAAATTACCTATACCGAGTTGCACGCGTCTGTCTGCAAAATGGCCAATGTTCTGAAAGATCTTGGCGTCACAAAGGGCGACCGGGTCATCATCTATATGCCCATGATCCCCGAAGCGGCCTATGCCATGCTGGCCTGCGCGCGGATCGGTGCAATCCATTCCATTGTTTTTGCCGGGTTCTCTCCGGATGCCCTGGCTGCCCGCGTGAACGGCTGCGAAGCAAAAGTGGTTATCACAGCCGACGAGGCGCCACGCGGCGGTCGGAACACACCGCTCAAGTCCAACGCCGATCAGGCGCTGCTGCACTGTTCTGACAAAGTGAAATGCCTCGTGGTGAAACGCACTGGCGGCCAGACCACCTGGATCGACGGCCGGGACGTTGACTACTATGCAATGGCGGCCGATGCCTCTGCCGACTGCCCGCCCGAGGAAATGGGGGCTGAGGATCCGCTCTTTATCCTCTATACGTCCGGCTCTACCGGTCAGCCCAAGGGTGTTGTTCACACGACCGGTGGCTACCTCGTTTATGCGGCCATGACCCATGAAATCACCTTCGATTACCATGATGGCGATATCTACTGGTGCACGGCCGATGTTGGCTGGGTCACCGGGCACAGCTATATCGTCTATGGCCCGCTCGCCAACGGTGCCACAACGCTGATGTTCGAGGGTGTGCCAACCTGGCCGGACGCCTCGCGGTTCTGGCAGGTCTGCGAAAAACATAAGGTAAACCAGTTCTACACCGCACCGACAGCCATTCGTGCGCTGATGGGTCAGGGCAAAGAATTCGTTGAAAAATGTGACCTGAGTTCCCTCAGACTACTGGGCACCGTCGGAGAACCCATCAACCCCGAAGCCTGGACCTGGTACAATGATGTGGTCGGCAAGGGTAACTGTCCGATTGTGGATACCTGGTGGCAGACAGAAACGGGCGGGCATCTGATGACACCGCTGCCCGGCGCACATGCCATGAAGCCCGGCTCGGCGATGAAACCATTCTTTGGCATCCGGCCTGTGGTTCTCGAACCGGCCTCCGGTGAAGTTATCGAGGGCAACGATGTCGAAGGCGTTCTGTGCATCACCGACAGCTGGCCCGGTCAGATGCGCACGGTCTGGGGTGATCACGAGCGGTTCGAAAAAACCTATTTCGCAGATTACGAGGGTTATTACTTTACCGGTGACGGCTGCAAGCGGGATGCAGATGGCGACTACTGGATCACCGGTCGTGTGGATGATGTGATCAACGTCTCGGGTCACCGGATGGGCACCGCCGAGGTGGAAAGCGCACTGGTCGCGCATACCAGGGTCGCCGAAGCAGCCGTGGTCGGTTACCCGCATGACATCAAGGGCCAGGGCATTTACTGTTATGTGACCCTGATGGGCGGCGAGGAACCGACCGAGGAACTGCGCAAAGAGCTGCGCACCTGGGTCCGTCAGGAAATCGGCCCGATCGCCAGCCCGGATCTGATCCAGTGGGCGCCCGGTCTGCCCAAGACACGGTCGGGTAAAATCATGCGCCGCATCCTGCGCAAGATTGCCGAAAACGATTATGGAGCGCTGGGAGATACGTCCACGCTTGCAGATCCCTCTGTCGTCGACGATCTGATCGAAAACCGCATGAACCGCTGACAACAGCACTTCAGTAAAGGACGCGCGGGGCCCCGGCGCCGCGCGTCTGATTTTCCGGCAGGGATGTTTTTCCCATATCGCGCCTTGCCGGCATCCGCGCGGGGGTTACCTCTCGGGTACCCCGACCGGAGCTCACCCAGATGATGACCAGAACCCTCTGCCCGGCTGTTCAGGATCGCGCCCTGTGAGTGGCGCGCCGGACAGTTTTGTACCTGCCCCCGAACGCAGCGCCGATCTGCGCCGCGCTTTTGGCTGTTACGGCACCGGGGTCACGATCATAACCACCGAACTTGAAGACGGACCACTTGGCATGACGGCCAACTCGTTCTCTTCGGTCTCTCTGGATCCCGCGCTGGTCCTGTGGTGCCCTGCCAGGTCCTCGCGCCGCCATGACGCTTTTGTCACAGCAAAGCGGTTCTGCATCCACGTGCTGAACGCAGAGCAGCTGCACGTCGCAAAACACTTTGCCGGTCAGGGCGATGGTTTCAGCGCATCAGACTGGGCGCCGGGTGCGCGCGGAACGCCGGAACTGCGCGGATGTCTGGCAGAGTTTCATTGCGAAACGCATGCGGTGCACCCCGCGGGCGATCATTCCCTTGTTCTGGGGCTGGTGACGCGTGTCTGTCTGCACAACCCCGATGCCCCGGGACTGCTTTTTGACCGCGGCCGTTTCGGACACTTTTCAGACCACCGGCCAGCGGGTCAGTAATCGCGCTCAAAAAAGATGCCGACACCGGTATTGCCGTTTCCATCAACCGATCCACGCGCGGTAAAGGAGTCTGTCAGGTCAATATTGAGCGAAATCTCAGAGTCTCCCCCCGAACTTGTGACATCCGTATAGACGTTGTCCGAGATGTATTTCCCGGCGCGCACCTCTGTTTCGCCGTCGTCGTTGGTGGTGATATCAAAGTCATCAAGGCCAAAGCCCTGACGCAGCTGCCCAATCAGACCAATACCGCTGCGACCGGCCACGGTTGCCACAGCATTTGCCAGCTGCAGCGCCTGAAAAGCGGACAGCTGGCTGAGGCTGCGTCCGAAAAGGAGCTGGGCCAGCACTTCGTCTTCGGGTGCGGCGGGGTCAGACACAAAAGACACTTCCAGATCATCAGCTGCACCCTCAAGCACAATGCTGGCCGTGCCGTCACGCGTGGTCGATGTCGTTACAAAGCGAATGTAGGGTGTCAGGCCGCCCAGAAACTGCACGGTACCTTCGGTCAGATCAAAACGTTTGGCCAGAATATCCAGCCTGCCACGGATCAGGTTGAACTCACCCGCCGAGATAATCCGCGCAGTATTGCCGGTGATTTCAAGACCGCCGCCCAGTTCCGCATCAAGCCCGCGACCCCGTACAAAAATCCGTCCCGGTGCATTCACCTGAATGCCCAGCCCGTAAACCGCACCACCCGACCCTGCGGACTGTCCGTCGCTCTGGGTTTGGGGAACAACGTCAGCGCGCTGCCGCGTGACGTTGACCTCACGCGGTGCGCCAACATGTGCTATCGGCGGAATATCACCAATGCTGGTCAGTCCGGTGGAAGGCACTGATATCGTCGTCTCGCCGATATTGATCTGCCCGGTAATTCGGGCACCGCCACTGAGCGGACCGTCAATTCCGATCGCACCGTTCAGTGTGGTCGTGTAAAGGCGCGGGTCGGTCAGTACCGTGTTGCGCAGCAGAATTTCCAGATCGGCGGGCAGTGATCCACCAAGCCCCAGACTGCCCGACGCCTCGATGCGTCCACCAGAGACGACATCTCCGCCCAAATCAATCTGTGCGGTTCCGTTGTTAAACGCCACGGTTGTGTCCAGCCCGGTCAGCCCCAGACGCAGATTTGGCGCAGTAAAGGTGGCATCACTGGTCGTGATGCGGCCACTGACGGCAGAAAGGCCCGGTGCGCCCCTGAGAGCCAGATCAAACTGCGCCTCACCCAGGAGGCTGCGCGGCGCAAGAAACGGCTGCGCGAGGCCCAGCGGCAACGCACCGGCCACCGCCAGATCAAGGTTCCCGTCCTGCGCGACAGTCCCGGCGACATTTGCCTGAGTGCCAGATGGCCCGCGCACGTCCGTATCCACACGCCAGTCCTCTCCTGCGCGTGCGGCACGCCCGGTCAGGTTCAGAGGTCCCCGGATCTCGGGCACCAGAACGCCGATATCCGGCAGGTCCAGCACAAAATCCACAGCCGCGTCAGGCCCGGTCGCGAGACCTTTGACCACCACATCTGCACCGAACGGGCCTCCGGCGGTCGCATCCACTCGGTAACCGCTCTCCGCCTGCCAGATCCGTGCCGCTGCGTCCAGCGGTCCGGACACCTGCGGGACCAGCGCACTGATCTCCGGCAGCCTGACCGTTACGGTCATGTCCGCGTCGGGCCCTGTCACAAGGCCGTTCACCGTCACCCTGCCATCATAGGGAGCATCGATGCCGCCATCCACTGACCAGCCCCTGGCATCCTGAGTGGCATCAGCAACGATGATGACAGGTCCCTCGTACTGCGGAAGAACCAGGGCCACATCCGACAGCGCCGCCCGCCCGCGGACACTGCTGTTACCGCTTTGCAGCGAAGCGTCTGCCGCCACATCCAGAGCCGCATTCCTGAGCAGAAGGTTCTCGACAAACGTCCCGGACTGATCACGCAACGCCCGCAGGGACAGCTCTGTCTGTCCGGCCATGACGCTGTCTGCCTGGGATATACCAACGCCGATGTCCTGTGTATTGCCGGCAATCCGCAGATCAAAGGTACCGGCCAGCGGCGTTATCATGCCTGCGACAGTCAGATCGGCGGCACCGGAAAGATCCTGACCTGCCAGTGGTGCAAACCGTGTCAGGTCTTCGGCCTGGACCGTGAGGTCGAGCCGCGTCGGAAAGCCATCGCCCAGCCCGCGGATAATGATATCACCATCCAGCGCGTAGTCTTCACCCCCGAGGTTGAGATCGCTGATCCGGATTGGCTGGTCTTCGATATAGTTGATTTCCGCGCGGCCGGTAATGCTGTCACCAAGTGCGCGGGCGACGTCGGGGTCGTTCAGTTCAATACCCGTCGCCGCCAGGTCGAGATCCGTCAGCAGCTGACCGATGCTGCCCGGCGTGCCTTCGAGCGTGCCATCCAGCGACAGCAGGGTCCGGTCGATCCGGACATCCTTCTGTACCAGATCGCGGATATCAAAGGCCCCTTTCAGCGCGTCACCATTGCCTGCGTCGAAATCCACCGACAGCGTTACTGCGCTGATGGTCGTACCCGCATCCGTTCCAGGCAGAACAACCGGCGCACCGCCCCGGCCAATCTGACCGTCAACGTCGATAAAGGCAGGCCATCCGTCCTCGTTTATCCGCACCCTGCCCTGCAGTTGCGCGGCCTCGGCGCGCAGAGCAAAGCTGTCCACAGAAATCGCTCCGGCAGCTTCGATCAGAGTGTCGGCTGTCAGACCAACATCCGTGCCAAAGAAGTCCCGGTACTCCGGCGCCAGCACAGCGGTAATGTCGCCGCCAATGTCTGCCACAATCCGCCTGTCAGGTGCCGCACCTTCGGTGGCCGGTGCCAGAGCGGTCAGCCGGACCTGTCCTTCCATCCTCGGCGCGTCATCAGTCGCAAGCCGGATGTCAGTGGTAAAGTCATCAAGAGGCCCCTCGCCGGCGACGGTCAGATCAACAGAAGGGTCACCAGGCAGACTGAGCAGGTGTGACGCTATCCCGCCGGCTTCTTCGCTCAGGTCCAGGTCAAGCAGCACAATCTCCGTCTCGCGGGCAAATCCAGCGCGCAGACCGAACCGCCCGGCAGCACCGTCGAGCCTGTCCGCCGTCAGATCAAGCTGCAACCCGTCGTCATCCAGACGCGCTGAGGCCTGCACCTGAAGTACAGTCTCCTCACCCAGAAGCGGCGCTCCGAGCACGATGCGCTCCACCTCAAAGGCCTCGATGTTTATGCTGACAGGCAGTTCCGGCAGCGCAAATCCCGTGGCCTCCGCCGCCGGCAGTTCCTCGGTCTCCCCGGCCTCTGGCAGACGCGGCAGCTCCAGTGACGCCGCACTGAGCCGGTCAACCTGCAGCCGGCCGCGCAGCAGTGCAGCCCGGCTCCAGTTCAGTGTCACGTCCTCAAGTGTCAGCCAGACGCCGGAATCATCCGCAATCGTCATACTGTCAAAGGAGGCCTCGGAACTCAGCGCACCGCGAAAACCTCTGATCTGCACATCGCGGCCCGCACCGGACAGAGCACCCTCTATCGTGCGGGTCAGAAAGCCGCCCCCGTCCTCGTCCCCGTTATCCTGAGCGATGGACGTGACCGGAAAAAGACATACCAGCAGGCAGATCAGGAGATGTGAGAGTCGTTTCAAAACGATTGTCCTATGCCGATATAGAGCTGAAAGGCTGCAGCATCGTCACTGCCTGATGTTGCCGTTCCCAGGTCAACGCGGATGGGGCCGATTCCGGTGGCATAGCGCAGGCCGACACCTGCCCCCGTCTGCCATTCCCCCGAGCCGTCGGGAAAGGATTCCGCACCGATGTATCCGGCGTCGAAAAAGCCCACGTACCCCAGATTGCCACTGCTGCGGAACCGAAGCTCTGCGGTGAAGCCCAGAAATGATCGCCCCCCGACTTCCCGTCCGCCGCCCAGATCAACGCCGAGTGACTGGAAGTCATGACCACGCACCGTGCCGCCGCCGCCGGAATAAAACAGGAAATCCGCAGGCGCTACGTTCAGCGCGGGACCCGCGACAGACCCCAGCTGCACCCGCAGGGCCAGAGTTGTGTTCCGGTCACTGCCGAATGTGCGGTAGCCGCGCAGATCAGCCGTCGTCAGCAGCCCGTTGTCAGCACCAGAGAGCGCGAGAAAGGGTGTCAGTTCCACATCTGCATAAAATCCCCGGCGGGCATCCAGTGGCCGGTCTCGATAGTCAAATGTCGCACCAGCCGGCACCAGAAAAAGCGTGTAGTCCGCCTCGCCAAAGTCATCGCGCGTTGTTGCGCGGCGCAGACCGAGTCCGAGACGGTAGCTGCGCTGGTCAGATGCAGTACGCTCGATGCCTGCCTCGAGCGTCAGCTGTCTTGAAAAGAAACTGACCTGATCAAGCTGCTCGATCTCTGTGAGCGCATAAAACCCGGTGTCCTCGTTAAAGGTCGCCGGCCGGTCAAACCGCGTCTCAATCCTGTAGTCAGTACCACCTGTTTCGCCACCGATACCTTTTATTTCACCCTCGACCCGCAGGCGTTCTGCTCCGCCAAACAGGTTCCGGTGCAGCCAGAATGCGCTCAGGGTAATGCCCTCGACTGTCGCCAGCTCGGCGCCGAACCCGAAACGACGCGGTTTTGCATCTGCAACACGCGCTGTAACAGGCAGCTCATCGCCCGCAACCGGGCCTTCGGCTTCCACCATGGCAACCGAACTGAAGGCGCCGGTGCGCCGCAGCCGGTCACCGGACTTTCGCAGCTCTTCGGGAGAAAAGACCTCTCCCTCAGGCAGGCCTGCGATCTCCAGAATGCGCTCGCGCCGGACGGTGCTTTCACCTTTGATGTCCAGCGGACCGAAGCGGAACTTCCGGCCCGGATCCAGCACCAGATCGGCGTTGATTTCCTGTTGTGAATGGCGGGCTGTCAGAGACTGACTTTCCAGGGCAGCACGGGCGTAGCCTGCGTTACGCCATCCATCCACGCCTGCACCGACCGCCGACTTGAGAACACCGAGACCGGCGATTTCTCCGCTGGCAAATCCTTCGGGCAGATCCGTGTCCGGTGCCAGCGGAGCAATATTTGCGCGGCCGAACCGGAAAACCCGGCCTGGCGTAATCGTGATCACCGCCTGTCTGACGGCAGCAGGCGGATTTACCGGGGGAATTGCGGCAGCCTCACGCCCGTCCAGTGCTATATCGATTGCCGCACCGAAATAACCCGCATCATAGAGCACCGCGAGCAGGCGCTGATAATCCGCCTGAGCAGTGGAGACGATCTCCTGGGGGGAAACAGCCTGCTCTCCGGCAGCCTGCTCAACCAGCAGCGAACCGCCTTCGAGCTGCGCACGCAGGGCATCATCAATGTTACCCCTGATCTGGACGTCGAAGGCCCGTGCCACTCCTGTGGCCAGGAAAATGCAAATCGTTACCGCACAAAAAACACTGACCAGGCCACGGAGGGCCATCGTCTTACATCGCATATTCCGCCCCCAGGCAGCTGAGTGAGCAGCGCGGCCGGCAGAACCGCACCCTGTTACGGTCATGTGTAACGGAGCGGGGCACCGGACTGCAAACAGTCTCAGGGGGGAAATTTGCCGCAGGCGGCTTTTCAGCCCGTGCGCCGCGCAATGCAGACCTGCCACGGGCCCAGGTGCAGCCGGTTTTCCGGCCCCGGACTGCCACCGCCCAGTTCCTGAGCAATGGTTTCCCACTCACCAGGCGGCAGCGCGTGCATCGACGGCGTATCTGACATGTTGAACGCGCAGAAAAGCGTTTCGCTGTCAGCCACACGGGTAAAATGAAGTACATCGCCATAGGCGAAAACGCCGTCATGGGTCCCGTGGCGCAGTGCCGGATGTCTCTTCCGGAACGCCAGAGCATGGCGGTAATGGTGCAGCAGAGAGCCCGGCGTACGTTCCTGAATATCCGCCGCATTCTCGAGATGGCTGTGCGACACGGGCAGCCAGGGAATCGCAGGCGTAAACCCTGCGTTCTGCTCTTCTGCCGCCCAGACCATCGGGGTTCTGCATCCGTCCCGCCCCTTGAACTCAGGCCAGAATTCAATCCCGTAGGGATCCTGAAGATCCTCAAATGGGACATCCGCCTCGGGAAGACCAAGCTCTTCTCCCTGGTACAGGCAGGCGGTGCCCGGCAGGCACATCAGCAGCGTTGCATGCAGCCGGAGTGCCGCCGGCGTCAGCTCCCAGCGGCTGCCATGCCGCATGACGTCATGGTTGGAAAAGGCCCAGGCCGCCCAGCCGTCCCGCGCCGCTCGGCCCAGCTCGTCAAAAACCTGAGCGACCCGTGATGCCGTCAGCTTCTCACGCGCCAGAAACTCAAAAGCATAGCACATGTGCAGTGCCTTTTCGCCGGACGTATACTGACCCAGCAGTTCAAGTCCGTGCAGTGCATCGCCAATCTCTCCCAGCGAGGTGATGGCCGAGTACTCGTCCAGCAACGCACGGAAACGCGACAGAAACTCAAGGTTTTCAGGCCGGTTTTTTGAATAGACGTGGTCCTGATGATTGTACGGGTTCACCGATGGCGCCAGAACCGCCGAGCGCTCTTCGAGCGGCAGCGCCGGGTTGTTCCGCAACTGGTCGTCCGCATAGTAAAAATTGACCGTGTCGAGCCGGAAACCGTCAACGCCGCGGTCCAGCCAGAACCGCGTCACGCCCAGCAGCGCATTCTGCACATCGACGCTGTGAAAATTCAGATCCGGCTGGGAGGTAAGAAAGTTATGCAGATAATACTGCTCGCGCTGTGCATCCCACTGCCAGGCAGGTCCTCCGAAAATTGACAGCCAGTTGTTGGGCGCTGTCCCGTCAGGCTTTGGATCTGCCCAGACATACCAGTCGCTGCGCGGACCATCGCGGCCGGCGCGACTCTCGGTGAACCATGGGTGCTGATCTGATGTGTGCGACAGCACCAGATCAATCATCACCTTAAGGCCCTTTGAATGCGCGGCTTCGACCAGCGCATCAAAGTCCGCCAGAGTTCCGAACATCGGATCGACATCACAGTAATCACTGACGTCGTAGCCGAAGTCTTTCATCGGCGAGGTAAAGAACGGCGAAATCCAGATCGCATCCACGCCAAGGGCCGCGATATAGTCCATCCGCTCGACTATACCGCCAAGATCTCCGATACCGTCTTCGTTGCTGTCCTGAAAACTGCGGGGATAAACCTGGTAGATTGTGCAGCCTTTCCACCAGTCAGCATTGCTGTGCGCATTCGTCTGTTCAGACATCTTTTCCTCGGGATCTCAGGGGGTAATCAGGCGCACAGATAACCATCATAGACAGAGGATGAAAAGCCCGCACGGGACACAATCTGCGCGACTTTCCGCAGGGTTTCAGACATGACCGGAGCGAGGGTTCTGCAGTGTCAGACGGTTGCGCCGTCCGACGCCACCGCAACCTCTGACTCCACCGCCAGAGTGGCCAGCACCTCGCCGCCCGAATCGACGTATTCGTAGATCGTGAACTGATTACCCCCGGCGTCAGTCACCGGGCCAGCCGAAGCCGCGAGCAGGCTTTCGCCTGAACCCGTGCTGACATCCACACGGTCGCCGCTGTTGCCATAGATTGTCACACTTTCGGGCAGTGCCGCATCGAGCAGCGCTTCCAGTTCTGTATCGGCAGTGTCGGACAGAGACACAATGTCGGTCAGGCTCAGCGCGAGCGTATCTGAGCGCCCGTTGTCCATGTCGATCGCTTCTATCCCGGAGAGTTCGGTTGCGGCCAGAAGCGCTGTGATATCTGCCACGTCGGCTTCGAAAACGTCGCGGCCAGCACCGCCGCGCACCACATCGTTACCGGCAGGCATTTCGGTCGCGATAATCCGGTCATCCCCTGCCCCCGCCAGAACGGTATCATCCCCTGCACCTGCGTTGATCGTATCGTCGCCGTCAAAGGTAAGGATCACATCGTTGCCCGCGCCCGCATTCACAGTGTCATCTTCGTTACTGCCAAAAAGCAGATCGTCCCCGTCCAGCCCGGTCAGTGACTGTGCGGTATCTGCCCGCCCGAAAGCGTCAAAGGATGACAGTTCGATCTCGGCCGTGCTCTCGTCACCATCTGTGTCGAACTGCGCAGTAATTGTGATGCGGTTGTCCTCGCCCAACATGTCGGCAATGTTCTCAATCGCGGCCAGTGGCAGTTCGTAATCGATGTCCTCCGTCAGGAGAGCAGGACTGGTTTCATCCGCCACCACGCCAAAGCTGACACCATCGGATTCCAGCTGAACAGAAAGGCCGACAAGTTCGGGTGTGAACAGCGATGACGCCTCGATCGCGGTGGTAAGGTCCGAGGGACCGTCAAAAAGCACAGCATCCGGATCGACGCCCTGCAGTTGGGTGATATCGACATCGCCGAAACCAAAGGCGCTGACGTCCACCGGATCGCGGCCGTCCGCCGGATCGGTCAGTTCAGCCAGCGCGGTCTCCCAGCCGCCGCTTGTGGGGCGGCCGTCTGTCACGAACAACAGATAGTTTGTCTCGCCTGCCGGTTCCTCTAGCAGGAAGTCAGCGGCCTCCCTGAAGGCAACCTGCCAGTTCGTACCGGTACCGGTATAAGGTAGGCTCAGGATCGCATCGGACAGTCCCGGATCCGTCAGACTGAGGACGGGCGATGATGCCGTAAAGGTGCCAAAACTCGTGAACTGAACCTCAATACTGGTGGACGTTCCCGCGAACAGCGCGGCCAGACTGCTCATTGCCTCATCTACCGAGGCCAGAAGGCTGTTCCACAGAGGCACCGGGATACTGCCGGAACTGTCGAGCAGGACGGACAGATTGATCTGTGCAGGCGAGATTTCACCTTCGATATCAATCTCGATTGCCCCGGCTGCTGTGTCCGCGACTGCCTCAGTGCTCAATCCGATCGAGATACTGAGCCCGTCAATCTCGACATCTGACTTTTCGACCTCAACCTCGGCAACCCCGGTGGTCTCACCGCCGTCTTCGTCGGTCACGACGTAGGTGAAACGGTCGACACCCACGAACCCCTCGTCGGGCGTGTAGGTAAATGTCCCGTCCGCCGCAATGCTCACGGATCCATTGTCAGGCGCATCTGTACCGGCGGCAAAACTGAACGTTCCGGCACCATCGATATCGGTTGCCGTCAGCGCACCCGAGACAGCAGTCTCTTCGGTGGTCTCAAAGACACTGACGCGGCTGACGATGGGCACATCGTTCGTCCCGGTGACCGTCACCGAGACCGTTTCGCTGTCGCTGGCCCCGAATTCGTCAGAGACCGTCACAGTCAGTGTTTCAGTCACTGTCTCGCCGGCGCGCAGCGGATCGGCCAGTTCATTGTCTATGGTATAGGACCAGACGCCATCGGGCGTGACAGCGAATGTACCGTAGACGGCCGCGGTGGCCGCTATTGTCCAGGTCAGGGTCGCAGGCCCATCAACGTCTGTGGCAACCAGCGTGCCCGAGATCGTCGCAGCCTCAGCCGCCTCTTCTATCGCGCCGGTCAGCGCGCTGTCTTCGTCGCTGACTTCCGGCGCGTCGTTGATCCCGGTCAGCGTGATCGTCACCTGCTGCTCGGCGGTCTCGCCGGATGCGTCAGTGACAAGCGCGGTGAAAACCACTTCATCTGTGGCGCCGGCCGCGATGCTGCGCGCGCCTGCCGGGTCCAGTGTGAAGGTCCATGTGCCGTCCGGCTCAACGCTGAAAGATCCGGGCGTCGCTGTTGCCGCACCCGTCCAGGTCAGCGTATCACCTTCATCCGGATCGTCCGCCACCAGTGTGCCGCTGACGGTTGCTGCGGTTTCCGTCACCGTCAGCGCTCCGCTCACATCGGAGTCTTCTGTGACCACGAATGGCGCATCCGCGGTTCCAGTGACCGAGAACGTGACCGTGCCCTGCGACGTCGCGCCTGCGGGATCGGTCACACGGAATTCAAAGCTGTCGGTGCCCGCGAAATCCGTATCAGGCGTATAGGAATAAGTCCCATCCGACAAAAGGGCGATCTCTCCGTCTGACGGGCCACTGACGACAGAGAAGACCAGAACGTCACCGTCAACATCACTGGCCGGCGCTGTTCCGATCAGAATGCCGTCTTCAGGAACTGTCGCCGCCGCGTCAGCTGCAACCGGATCGTCATTGACCGGCAGGACCGTGACAATAACAATCGCCTCGGTGGTCGCACCCGTTTCGTCCGAAACGCTGAACGTGAACGTTTCTGTTCCGTTGAAATCCGGAGCCGGTACAAAATCAAACGATCCGTCGGAGCCGACAGTGACGCTCCCGCTGCCCGGAGGCGTGCCCAGCGCATATGTAAGTTCACCAACACCACCCTCGACGTCGATCACACCGGTAATGGCATCATCTTCGGATGCATCCTCAAAGCCCGTGAACGTAAAAACCGGCGGCTCCTCGCTCAGATCGGGCTGCAGTTCACCATCATCGAAGGGTTCGAAATCATCCGCATCGTCCGCCTCGACATCAGGCAGCTGTTCGATGGCGTCGGGCTCATCGATTGCATCCACGCCAAAACTGTTGCCATCGCCCGTACCGGAAATGCTGTCGAGTGCCGCGCCCCCCGGATCGCTGAGGGTCACAAACGTATCTCCGCTGTCCACGCGCGATACAGCCGAGCGGAACGCGGCAAAAGCCTCGGCAATCAGCAGATTGTCATCAACATCATCCTGCAGTGTGCGAACAACCTCGCGGGTTTCGCCACCCGCAGAAGACACCAGCCATTTGGTGTTCGTATCGGTCAGTGTTGCAACCAGGTTTCCTTCGGTATCGCGCAGCTCGACACGTCCGACGCTGCCATCCGGGTCGCGCGTCAGCGTTACCGCGCTGGTGACGACCCCACCATCTGCGGTCACCTCGACCAGCACTGTTGTGCCGCGGATCCCCATGGTTGAGGACGGCGTGCTGACTTCCATGTCCCCTGTTTTTGCGACCTGACCTGCAATAAATACAAAACTGCCCTGCAAAAGGCTGAAGCCACCGGAGTTCTCATTCGACTGCGGATCATAGATCAGCTCGTCAATGACCATCCGCGATGCCGAGGCAAGGGTGAAAATCGTACCGTCCACAAAGGTGATCGAAACGGCGCCGCCGTCCGATGTCTGGACAACATCCTGCTGGTAGATTTTGGACCCCACCTGCAACACTTCGACCGATCCGTCCAGACGCTGAACGGTGGTTTCACCTGCAAGCGTCTCTACCTGGCCAATCGGGCTGGCGCCGGGTGCCTGGGAACCGCCTGTCTGAGCGTATTGAGCCGGTGCAGCAGGACCGGCAAGCTGCGCAACAGTATCGCCGCGAATGACCGCGCCGGCACTGTCAAAGATATCCGCCGGAGTGCCGTTGCTGAAGTAACCCGGCACATAGAGATCCGGCGCACCATCGGCGGAAATATAAAGGTCGTTGCCTGCACGGGAATAGTTTCCGGAAAACAGCTGTGTACTGTTTTCAGCAACCAGGCGCCCGCTGCTGTCTGCGCTCAGAGCAGTAACGGCAGCCTCAGGCTGACTTATGCCAGTGACGCGTAACGACACATCGGTAATCCCCGCTAGAACAATTTAAATAACTTTTTAACAACACCCGGGTGGTTCGTATGTGAACCACGACACATTCCCACCAGTTAATTGCCTGAATGCTGCCACAAAGCGCATTAAGGGCAAGCTTTTTAGTCTTTTAGTAACACTTTAGAAACAATTACACGAATCCGACGGGGTTGATCCGTGCATGAAATTCGTCACAATCGGGCGCAGCCCACGACGATTTCGGCCTGAGCGCTGATTTCATTCAGAAAAATGCGGTCAGGAAGCGTCCGGACATGAGAGAATGGTTTTCAAAGTGGCTGGGCTGGATCAGGGTAATTGCCTTTTTCGGACTTATTTGCGGTCTTGCGATTCGGATCGGGGATCCATTGCCGCTCGAAACGCTACGCAATGCCGCATTTGATTTCTATCACCAGTCCAAGCCACGGGAGCTTACCCCGCTGCCCGTAGCCGTTCTTGATGTGGATGACAGCAGCATCGAAGAGATCGGCCAGTGGCCATGGCCCCGGACGCTGGTTGCCGAAATGGTGGAACGGGCGACGGCGGACGGCGCAGTCGCAATCGGATTTGATATCGTGTTTGCCGAGCCGGACCGGCTGTCGCCTCCGCAGATCGCGCGCGACAATCCGGGCATGCCGAAAGAGCTCGCGGATCAGCTCAGCCGCATGCCTGAAAACGATACACTTCTGGCGCAGGCCTTTGCGCGGTCACGGGTTATTGTCGGACAGGCAACCGTGCGCTCACTGGCCGGGAACCGCAGCGAAAAACGCGAAATGGTAGACCTGCCCCCTGCTCTGATCGGCCAGGACCCTAAACCCTTTCTGCTGAGTTTTCCTGACATTCTGCAAAATCTGCCGGAGCTCGAAGCCAATGCCGCAGGCAGGGGCATGTTTGCCACCCGTCCTGACGCAGACGGTGTGTACCGCCGGGTGCCGCTGGTGATGCTGGTTCAGAACAAGATACGGCTGGGTCTCACGCCGGAACTGCTGCGTGTTGCGACGGGGGGCGGCACCTATGCGATCCGGACCAATGACGCCGGTATCGAGGGTGTGGTTCTGGCCCGCCAGCTTGTGCCTACCGCCCGGGATGGCACAGTCTGGCCGTACCTCACTCCTTCGTCACAGTCGCGCTATGTCCGGGCGGCTGATCTGCTCGAAGGCCGGATGCCGCCGGGTCGCCTTGCAGGACATCTGGTCCTTGTGGGGACATCTGCCATCGGCCTCGAGGATTTCCGCGCAACGCCTCTCGGCGTACCCATGGCCGGAGTAGAAATTCATGCACAGGTTCTTGAAAACATCATGGCCAAGACCCTGCTGAACAGACCCAACTACGCGATCGCGGTCGAACTGGTGCTGACATTTGTGCTCTGTACGCTGGTGATCATCTTTGCACCAAGTCTGTCTGCACGTCTGCTGATCTCGTCATCAGTCGTGCTGCTGTCAGGCTATGTCGGCTGGTCCTATTACATGTTCTACGAGTTCAGGGTGCTGGTGGACCCGACGTTCCCGGTTCTGGCAACCGCAACAGCAATTATGCTGATTTCGACGGTCAACTACCTGCGCGAAGAACGTCAGCGGCGCGAAATCCGCAACGCCTTTGGCCAGTATGTCTCACCGGACCTTGTCGATCAGCTGAGCCGCAACCAGGGGCAGCTGACGCTGGGCGGAGAATCCCGGCAACTTACCCTGCTTTTCAGCGACGTACGCGGCTTCACAGCGATCGCCGAAGAGTACCGCGACGACCCACAGGCGCTGACAGTTCTGATGAACCGGTTCCTGACAATCCTGTCAGAGGCGATCATGGACAACAAAGGGACCATCGACAAATTCATGGGCGACGCGGTAATGGCTTTCTGGAATGCGCCTCTGGATCATGAACAGCATCCCCATGCCGCCTGCTATGCTGCGCTGCGGATGATTGCCGATGTCGAAGACTTCAACACAAAGCGCATGAAATCCGGCACGCGGACCAAAGGACGTGACGGACACAGAGTGCACCGTCTGCAGGTCGGTATCGGGATCAACACAGGCCAGTGTGTGGTCGGAAATATGGGCAGCGATACCCGTTTTGACTATACTGCCCTGGGCGATCCGGTGAACGTTGCCTCGCGGCTGGAGGGCCAGTCGCGGTATTATGGCTGTGCGATCATTCTCGGACAGGCGACAGCCGCACATGTATCGGCCGATATGGCGCTGATGGAGCTGGACCGTATCCGCGTAGTGGGCAAAGAAGTCCCCGAGACAATTTACGGGCTGTTTGGTCACGACGGCATGCGGTCGACGCAGGCGTTCCAGGCAATGGTCGCGCGCAATGCCGATATGCTGTCAGCCTATCGGGCCAGAGACTGGGAAGACGCTGAAACCGTGCTGCACGATTTGCGGGACCTTTGCGCGAACGCCGGGCTGGAATTGGATGAATACCTGTCACTCTACGCAACCAGGATTTCGGAACTGCGGTCAGATCCACCGCCGGCTGACTGGGACGGCGTCTACGCCTCAACAAGAAAGTGAGAGATCAGCGCTCGCGCAGCGCCTCGGACCGGGCACGCAGAATGGGCCTGGCCAGATAGGAAAGAACCGTCTTTTCACCTGTCTGTATGTCAACCGAAGCGATCATACCCGGCGTGATAGGCAAAGGGTTGTCGTCGGTACCCAGCCAGGATTTGTCCGTTCTGACAATGACGCGGAAAAACTCCATACCCTCCTGTGTCGTGATGGTATCTGCCCCGATCCTCACCACCTCGCCGTCCAGAGCGCCATAAACCAGATAGTCATATGCGGAAATCTTGACCGAGGCTGGCTCGCCGGTGCGCACAAAGGCGATATCACGCGGACCAAGGTCAGCTTCGATCAGAAGGCTGTCATCCGCCGGCACGATCTCGACAAGCGCAGCACCGGGCTGCACAACGGCTCCGATCGTGGTCGTGTTGACCCTGTTGATCGTACCACGCACCGGCGCCCGTAACTGCGCGCGCGTAACACGGTCATTGGCACTGCGCAGCGTTTCCTGCACAACAGCGAGTTCCAGCTGAAGCCGCGCCAGTCGCTGGCGTGCGGTCAGAATATAGGCTGAGCGTGCTGCGTTAATCTGGTTCTCAGCCTCTCCAATGGCCGCCTGCAGACGCGGCTCGCTGGCCTCGCTCACAGCGATATCACCGCTCAGTTCAGCAAAGCGGGACTGCAGGCGCAACAGTTCAATCTGCGGCACCAGACCACGGTCAAACATGTCCCGGGTCAGCGAGATTTCTTCTGTCAGCGGCGCTATGACGGCACGGGTCCGCATACGGATCGCACGTACCTCGTCCAGTTCGCTGCGGCGCTGCGTGAGCTGCGAGTTCAGCACTTCCAGCTCGCGTGTAAGTTGCTCTCGCCGGCTGTCAAAAAGCTGTGCCTCGGCCGTTATCGCCAGAGGTGCCCGCGCGGCGAGTTCTGCGGAAAACTCAAGCGTCCTCTCCATAGAGGCCTCTGCCTCAAGCCGTGCAGCTTCGGCCAGAATGGCCGCCTCCCGCTCCAGCAGCTGCCCCCTTTCGGCATCAAAGCGGATATCATCAATCTGCATCAGGACATCACCCGCCTCGACCAGATCACCTTCACGCACAGAAATATCCCGAACGATCCCGCCCTCGGAGCTCTGTACGACCTGCACCTGCTGTGACGGTATCACACGACCCGTCGCGCGGGCGGTTTCCTCGATCCTGTGCGTCGCGGCCCAGGCAACAAAAAGCGCGATACCGGAGGCAACAACCAGCAGCAGACGCAAAGGTCCGCGATCACGTCCTGCTCTGTCGGCAGAGCGTATCTCGTTGACGAACAGATCTTCGTCCCGGTTACCGAACACTGCTGTCTCCCGCTGTTCTGGCCGCGCCCATACTGCGCAGTTTGTCCATGACGTCGCCCGGCGCGCCATCCAGCACCGCGCGGCCCTCGTCCATCACGATCAGGCGACCTGCCACGGCTGCCAGTGACTGCCTGTGGGTGGAAATCAACAGCCCCATACCGCTCCGGTTCAGTTCCTGCAGCCGCTCAACGATCTGTTGCTGCATCCGGTGATCCATCGCGTTCGTCGGCTCGTCAAGAAACAGAACCCGTGGCCGGCGCAACAGCAGACGGGCAAGCGCTATCCCCTGGCGTTGACCTCCGGACAGCCGCGCTCCCTGTTCGCCGATAAACAGGTCCAGACCTTCGGGCAGACCCGCCACAAATTCATCCATCGCCGCATAGTAAAGCGCGCGGTTTATCTCTTCGTCAGTCGCATCGGGCGCGCCGATCACAAGGTTTTCGCGCAGCGTTCCGGTAAAGAGCTCGGGCATCTGGGGCAGATAACCGACACCACGACGCAGCTCTGCAGTGTCATACTGATCCAGCGCGATACCATCCACCAGCACGGTCCCCGATGACGGACGGATCAACCCGGAAAGCACCTTGCCCGTTGTGGTTTTGCCGGACCCGACACGCCCCAGAAGCGCAATGCTCTCGCCCGGCGCCATGTCAAAACTCAGCCCGGCCAGTGCCGGTCGCTGCGCGCCGGGATAGGTGAAATTCACATCCCGGATCGCCAGGGCACCGCGTGTGACAATGGCATCTGACCGGACTGGTCCGCTTTCTTCCACTTCCAGTGCCATAAAACGGTTGAGCGCCCCGAGTGCTCTGAACGCATACTGAGCGCGGAAGATCGTCTGTGCGATTGTCCCCAGTGGAGCGAGAACCCGTCCCGCCAGAATGTTGGCAGCGATCAGACCCCCGATGGAAATCCGCCCTTCCGCTACCAGAAAAACACCCCATACAATAATCAGAACGCTGACGGACTGCTGCACAAGCATTGTCCCGTTCGCCGCTGCATTCGACCAGAACCTCGTACGCCCGTTCACGCGTGAGGACGCCGTGACCGCAGCCTCCCATTCGCGCTGCATCAGAGGTTCGGCATTCAGGCTTTTGATGGTCTCAATCCCGCTGAGCGATTCAACCAGCACCACATGGCGTTTGGTTGCCATCTGCTGGGCACGGGATGCAGCCCGGCCCAGCGGCAGCTGCGCCAGCAGAGCAAGTACCAGCACCACTGGCACAGCACAGAGCGGAACAAGCGCAACAGGCCCGACGATAAAGTAGAGAGCCGCCACAAAAATGCCGATGAAGGCCAGGTCAATTACGGCAACAAAGGTCGCAGAGGCAAAAAATTCCCGCACCACCTCGAAATCACGGATCGTGCTGACGATGCCCGCGGCCCCGCCGGGACGCTCCAGCAGGCGGGCCTGCATTGCCTGCCTGAAAAGGCCCGAAGCCACTTTGAGATCCACCCGACGGCTGATGGTTTCCAGCACATTGGCCCTGACTGTGCGCATGACCAGATCAAGCGCCAGCGCAACCGATACTCCGACTGCCAGCGTCCAGAGTGTGACATAGGCAAGGTTCGGGATCACCTTGTCGTAGACGTTCATCACAAAAAGCGGCAACGCAAGTGTCAGCAGGTTGAGAAGAAATGCAGCAAGCAGCACCTGCAACCATCCGGACCAGCTGGCGCGCACGGGCGCCCAGAACCAGTGTCCGCGCGGGGGTGTGACCGCCGCCGCTTCCGGTGACAACCGCCCCGTTGCCGCGTCATCAGCACGTGTCACAAGCAGAACACCAGGGCGCAGGCTGCGCTTCAGAGCCGAAATCTTCTGTTCGGTCTCGAGCCCCCCCGCCACCGGGTCAACGGTGGTGACCAGCCGTTTGTCGCTGAAACCTGTGACAACGAGCGGATCGCCCGATCTGCGAAACACGACGCAGGGCAACGTCACCGGATCAATGCGGGCGATGTCGCGTGTGATGAGCCTGCTGCGCAGGCCAACGGCCTCGAGCGCGCGTGCGAGCATTTCCGGGTCGTCCGGATCAGCTCCTTCAGGCAGACGGGCTGCAACGGCTGCTTCGGTAAAGGTGCTTCCGAAATGCGCGGCCAGCCAGGCGACAAGACGCAACCGGTCTGTCACCGGCGTTTTCCCCGCTGGCACAGCCTTGGGGGCGGTGCCGTCTTCGGGCGTCACTTCAGCGGCTCGATGTTGACGTTGAAGACATTCTCAGGACTGACCCTGGCCCGGTCACGGAACGCCGGTTCAAGGGCGAGCTCGCTTCTGGGCAATCCAAAGAACGACGCCAGCTGACTTTGCGCTGCCAGCGCGCGATAGGTGCTGAATACCAGCCCCGACTGGGCCCCGACGCTTTCAAATTCGACTGTGAACCGCGCCCGCTCGACCTCGAGCAGATCCAGCAGTGTGCGCTTGGCCGCCTCGAATTCATCGCCATAGACTTCGACTATCGACCTGTTGATGCGGAGCTGGTCCGACAACTGAGAGGCCCTCTGACGGTCCGTGACATAGGTGTTCCAGGTCCGTGCCGCCAGTTCGCGTATCTCGCGCACCGCAACTTCCTGTGCGGCAATCGCACGGCTGTTCATTGCGGCAAGCGCGTTGCGTTCAGCCTTGCGTCCGCCCTGATAAATCGTCCAGCGCATGCCAATGCCGATATTCTCATCCGTCCGGTTGCCACGAACACCGTTGCGGTTGATGTCACGCACAACTCCTGCACCCAGCGTAAAGCGCGGATATCTGTCGGCCAGAACAGCTTCGGTTTCTGACTTCGTCTGGTCGATCTGAGAGCGCGCAAAGAGCAGTCTGTAACTGTTGTTCAGAGCGTTCTGCGTGAGCACTTCGAGAGACTGAGGAGCTGGAGCAGCCGATACCTGCATGGACCCCGACGGCTGGCGACCAACGACACGCTCATACCGGGCGCCGGCATCGCGCAGCGCCCGTTCCACTTCGAGCTGGGCCAGACGTGCGGACCGGATCCTGTCTTCGATTGTCAGCTGATCACTGAACGGCAGGCGGCCGCCCTCAACGAGGCCGGTCACCTGACGCCCGATTTCCTCGTGTTTACTGACATTTCGGCGCGCAACCTCAAGCAGTTTCCTGTGGCGGGCGACGTCGATATAGGCTTCTGTCGCGTTCAGCGCCATCGTTTCGGAAGCATCCAGCAACCGGAAGATACTGCCATCGACACGGGCTGCGTTAGCATAGACGAGATTTGACCGGCGGTACCCGTCGAACAACACGATTTCGGCCCGTACGCCCAGCTGGTGCCGCGGTTTGGTCTCGCGGTTGTCCGCTTCTGACAACGAATTTTCGTCGTCGACGCGCTGGTAGCCCGTTTCGCCGCTGAGCGTGAGTGTCGGGAGATATTCCCCACGCAACTGCATCAGTTCAAAAGCCGCCGTTTTCATCTCGGCCTCAGTCGCGCGCACCGACGGATTGGTTGTCACGGCAAAGCGAACAGCGTCGCGCAGGGTTTCAGCCGACGCAGAACCTGCGGCCGGCAGCGCCAGAAAACAGGCACACAAAAACCGGTTTAGTTTCTTCAACAGATGTTCCCCCGACAGGCAGAAAAGCCCGGACACTTTAACTATGCCCCAACGTTAACCAACTGCCGGGAAAAAGCAATCTGCTGAAAAGTCTGCTACTTAGGGTGGAATTCCGAGTAAATATCCGGCGCCGATCAACCGTCTCAGGCGGCAATCATCATCAGCCAGACCCAGATCATCGCGATGTATGTGAGCTGATGGAGGGCCTGATCGACACCGGAGGCGCGCCAGTATCCTGCATCAGCAGGCGTCAGGTTCTGATCCGACGTATGTCGTCCCTTCCACCAGTCGATGTGAAAGTGGACAACCCACTCTGCGAGAACAAGCGGGATTACAAAACCGAGCGGCGCACCAATGACGATAAACGCGATCAGAGAACCTGCCGCATGAATACCGGCATGCAGGAACCGTCCGAAATGGGCGTACTGGTCACGGCCGTCCAGCATCATCCGTGTCTGCAGAAAATAATCGCCCAGCATGTGTTTGATCTGCAGCAAACACAGCAGCACCAGTAACACACCGTACGTTTCGCCCAAGACGCGTCCTTCCACACACCAGATCGTTAACAAAGGTTAAGACCAGCGGACCCGACCTGTAAATCCGCCTTGCACGCAATTTTACCTATAAGCGCTAAATATTCGTTATGAAGCGTCCGACGCACCCGTTTCAGGGGAAAAAAGGCCCGCGCCTCCCTCCCCTGCTACACATCAGTCACGGTACAGAAGAGAGTGTCCGTTGGAAAAAAGGTGAACCTTTTCAGGGACTGCGGTCATATGGAGGACTTTCCCGCGCACATCTGCGTGGATCCCCGGAAGCTTGCCGATAACCGAGGACTGCTCAGCACCACTCTTCGCAAAGTAGAGCTGGGTCACCTCACCCAGCGCTTCGACAATTTCCACCTTTCCGGCGAAAGCATAATTTTCGTCGTCAGTAGGCACCATGTCTTCGGGACGAATGCCAACATTGACCTTCATGCCCTTGTCGCTTTCGCGTGTCGGAATGGCTGCTGCAATTGTACCCTGACCGGCATCCAGACAGACCCGTGTGGTAGCTCCGGCCTCGACAATCTCGCCCGACAGCAGGTTCATCGCCGGTGACCCGATGAACTGTGCAACGAATTCGTTTTCTGGTTTCTCGTACAGCTCCAGCGGTGTCCCCACCTGCGCAATGCCTTTGTTGGCAAGCACGACAATACGGCTCGCCAGTGTCATCGCCTCGACCTGGTCGTGCGTGACGTAGATCATCGTTGAGTTCGGCATGCTCTCTTTCAGCTGCGCGATCTCGATCCGGGTTGCGACACGCAGGGATGCATCAAGGTTCGAGAGAGGTTCATCGAAGAGGTAAACCTTGGGGTCCCGGACAATGGAGCGCCCGATGGCAACCCGCTGGCGCTGTCCGCCCGACAGCGCCTTGGGCAGGCGGTCGAGATACTCATCAAGCTGCAGGACCTTGGCTGCCCGGTTCACGGCCTCGTCGATCTCCTGCGGTGATTTCTTGGCAAGTTTCAGTGCAAAGGCCATGTTGTCCCGCACCGTCATGTGCGGATAAAGAGCGTAGGACTGAAAGACCATCGCAATACCGCGTTGCGCCGGTGGGACATCGTTCATCCGGTCACCGTCAATCTGCAACTCGCCGGCAGTGATTTTTTCCAGACCTGCAATCATCCTCAGCAGGGTGGATTTGCCGCAACCCGACGGGCCGACGAACACAATCAGTTCACCGGTCTGAATGTCCAGGTTGATGTTTTTAAGAACTTCGACGGTGCCTCCGTAGGCTTTGCCTACATCCGTCAGTTTAAGATTTGCCATTGCTGTCCCTCCCGTTTCAGGCCTGCGCGTCCGACGCGATTGCAAACAGCGCCTGGTGCGGTGGCAGACTGATGCCATCCGCTGTCTCTGTGAATGAAAACGGCGCCCCGCGGTCAATGTCCCACTGCCCATCCGGCAGCGCAACGCGCTGATCCTCCCCGGAGAGATTGAAGTGACAGAAGACCCGCGCACCATTGTGGTGTCTCAGGAAACTGATCTGATTGTCATCTGCAGCGATCAGTTCGATGTCGCCTTTCAGAACAGGCTCGTGCGCCTTGCGGAACGCCAGCATGTTTTTATAAAACTGCAGCATCGAGCCCGCGTCCGTGGCCTGTTCCTGTGCCGCACGCTGGACGTGTTCCATGGCAACCGGCAACCAGGGTTTCTCGTCAGAGAACCCGCCGTTCCGGTTGTCCCGCGTCCAGGGGAATGGTGTACGCGCACCGTCCCGCCCTTTGAATTTCGGCCAGAACCGCTTGCCATAAGGGTCCTGCAGGTCCTCGTAGGCCACATAGGCTTCGGTCAGACCCAGCTCTTCGCCCTGATAGAGGCAGACAGAGCCCTTGAGGCTCATCAGAAGGCCCGCGTAAAGGCGCAGGCGCGGCTCGTCCATATTCCAGCGGCTCGCGTGCCGGACCACATCGTGGTTGGAATAGGCCCAGCATGCCCAGCCCTCGGTGACTATGCGGTTAAACCGTTCAAGAATGTCTCCGACATGTCCGCCTGTAGGATAGGCGTTCGCCAGAAAAGCAAAGTCATAGCACATGTGCAGCAGGTCATCGCCGGCAGTATAGGCCGCCTGCACTTCCATGCCCCGCTGGCTTTCGCCAACTTCGCCCACGGCTGTCGAACCCGGATATTCATCCAGCAGCGCGCGGAACCGTCGCAGGAACTCCAGGTTTTCAGGCTGCGATTTGTCGTAGAGGTGATCCTGGAAGTTATACGGATTTACAGACGGCGCCGTATTGTCATTGCGCTCTTCCTCCGGCAGCGGAGGATTGTCCCGCAGTTGCTTGTCGTGAACATAAAAGTTCACTGTATCAAGACGGAACCCATCGACACCGCGCTCCAGCCAGAAGCGGGTGATGTCCAGCAGTTCGTCCTGCACATCCGGGTTGTGAAAGTTCAGGTCAGGCTGTTCAGACAGGAAATTGTGCAGATAGTACTGCATCCGTTCGCCGTCCCATTCCCAGGCGGACCCGCCGAAGATCGACAACCAGTTGTTCGGGGGCGATCCATCGGGTTTGGGGTCGGCCCAGACGTACCAGTCCGATCTGGCGTTGTCCCGCGATGTCCGGCTTTCGCGGAACCAGGGGTGTTGTGCACTTGTGTGGCTGAGCACCAGATCGATGATCACGCGAACGCCCAGCTGGTGCGCGCGCTCGATCAGCGCGTCGAAATCACCCAGCGTGCCGAACATCGGATCCACGTCGCGATAGTCCGAAACATCATATCCGAAATCCAGCATCGGCGAGCGGAAGAAAGGCGATATCCAGATCGCGTCCACGCCCAGCTCGGCAACATAGGGCAGCCGGTGAATAATGCCCGACAGATCGCCGATGCCATCGCCGTTGCTGTCCTGAAAGCTGCGCGGATAGATCTGGTATATCGCCGCACCACGCCACCAGTCGGTATCATCAGAGAGCGCGTTTACAGGCATGGCCACAGTGTCCATCTTACTCATGAGAGGGGGCTTTCATTACTTGACGGAGCCGGCCAGCAGACCGCGCACCAGATAGCGTTGCATCGTAAAGAACACGGCCAGCGGGACCGCGATCGAGATAAAGGCCGCACCGGCAAGGATGCCCCAGTCACCCCCCCGCGACCCCAGAAGGTCGTCCGCGATTTTCACGGTCATCACCCAGGATTCAGAGTTCGACGGCAGGAAAACTTTGGCAACCAGCAGGTCATTCCAGACCCAGAGGAACTGGAAAATGGCAAAGGACGCCAGTGCGGGGAAACTGAGCGGCAGAACGATTTTGGTGAATACCTGGAAATCCGTCGCGCCATCAACTTTTGCGCTCTCGATAATGTCCCGCGGCAGTCCGACCATATAGTTACGCAGCAGGTAAATCGCGAGCGGCAGTCCGAAGCCGGTGTGCGCCAGCCAGATACCCAGAAAGCTCTGCCCGATGCCGACCTTGTTGTGCAGCTGCAGCAACGGCACCAGCGCCAGCTGCAAGGGCACCACCAGCAGCCCGACGACCATGGCGATCAGAAAGCCACGGCCTTTGAAGTCCATCCACGCCAGCGCATATGCGGCAAAGGCAGCGATGAGAATGGGAATGATCGTCGCCGGGATCGTCACGGTGAAGGTGTTGATAAACGCCACGTCCATGCCATTCGAAAACAGGATGGTCCTGTAATTGCCCAGCGAGAATTCCGGCGGTGTTGAGCTCGAATAATAGATGTTCGGGTCGCGTTTGATTTCCTGCGGGTTTTTGTAGACGAAATCACCATTTGCCTGCACCACCAGCGTCCGGTCCCGGCGCAGGTCAGCGGTCTCTCCGGGTGCATAGGCGGTCGGTGCCGAGCGCGCGCCGCCAAAGCGGATAACCTCGCCCTCGCCACCGGCGAAAATGTTGCCTTCGATGACAAAGAATTCGCCGTCTTTACGCGCTTCTTCAGCCGGGATACTGGCCTGGAAATTCTGCTCAACCGCAAAGGGCGACAGCCACCAGCCGGACGCCGAAATCTGATCGCGATCCCGGAAAGACGAGACCAGCAGCCCGACCGTTGGAATGAGCCAGAGCACCACAAGCAGAACGACCGAGATCTGCACCGCCCAGGTCAGAGAAGATTTTGTTCCTGCAATATTGTCCATGTCAGTTTTCCTCTCAGCGCATCTCAGCGCGGGCCTGGCGGATATTCCAGATCATCACCGGCAGAACGATAATCATGATGACAAAGGCCACGGCGGTGGCACGACCGTCGTCGCGGAACATATAGGACATCATGTAGCTGGGCAGGATTTCAGTCCCGAAGTTGCCCCCTGTCATGGTGTAGACGATGTCGAAAACCTTGAGCACGAGAATGGTGATCGTCGTCCAGACAACCACAATCGTTCCCATGATCTGCGGCACCTTGATCTTGAAGAAAACCTGGAACGGATTGGCCCCGTCGATAATCGCGGCCTCGACTGTCTCTTCGGGAATGCCGCGCAGTGCAGCCGACAGGATCACCATCGCGAAACCCGTCTGGATCCAGATCAGAATGAACATCAGGAAGAAGTTGTTCCAGAAGCGAACCTGAAGCACATCGAGCGGCTCTTCAGCGCCGAAAAAGTCGCGCAGCGCGTTGATCAGACCAATGTCCGCATTATTCGCATAGACGAACTTCCAGATCAGCGAGGCGCCGACAAAGGAGATCGCCATCGGCATGAAGATCAGGGATTTGGCAATGTTGCCCCATTTCAGCCTGTCGGTGAGCTGGGCAACAAGAAGGCCCAGAAAGGTTGCCGAGGCCGGCACGATGAGGACCCAGAGAAAGTTGTTGAACAGGGCCACCTGGAAGCCATCGTCTGAGAACATCGTGGCGTAGTTGCCAAAACCGATGAACTCATCGCCCGACCTGTTGTACAGGGACCGCCAGAACGAGCCCACAACCGGGTAAACGAGGTAAAGCCCCAGAGCCGCCATCGCGGGAAACAGGAACAGCCAGGGCCGTACCAGATTGGCACGGTTGATATTCAGGCCCGGGTTTTCGGCGCGTGCCGGAAAGATCACCTTGTCGAGAATGAGGTTGGACAGAAAGAAGTATCCGACGCAGCCGCCGACACCGATGAAGATTGTCAGCAGGCCCTGAACCAGCGGCGACATAGCATCCCTCCCAAGACGTAATGTACCCTGTTGAATGGGCTCCGGCGCAGAACACGCCGGAGCTCGTGGTCTTTGACAGGTTTACTGGATTGCGTCCCAGCGTTCCTGAATACCTTTGGCGACGTCCTCGGCGCTGGCACCTGTGGTGTAATCCACCATACCGGTCCAGAATGCGCCCGCACCAATCTCGCCCGGCATCAGGTCTGATGCGTCAAAGCGGAACGTGGTCGCATTCAGCAGGATTTCACCCTGTGCGCGCAGGCTGTCGCTGGCATAGGTCTCGGGGTTCACACCCTTGTGCGGCGTCAGGAAACCGCCCTGCGCCATCCAGAGTTCATGGCTGACGGGCAGCTTCAGGAACTCGACCATCGCATTGGTGGCCTCGGATGGGTTTGTGATCGCGAAGAGTGCACCCGCACCCAGAACCGGTTTGCCCAGATCTTTGCCTTCGTAGGCCGGGAAGTAGAAGAAATCCACGTCTTCGCCCACTTCGGTGCCTTCAGGGAAGAAGGCAGGGATGAAGGACGCCTGGCGGTGCATGTAGCAGCTCGGCGGGATAGCAAAGAGGCCTGCAGGGCTGTCACGGAAGTCTGTGTTGGCAACCGCAGAGGCGCCACCATCGACATAGTCGTCATTCAGCGCAAAGTAACCAAATTCTTCCATTGCAGCGATGATTGCCGGATCGTCAAACTTCATTTCGTTGGAAACCCACTGGTCATAGACCGCTGGTGGCTGCGTGCGCAGCATCATTTCCTCAACCCAGTCAGTTGCCGGCCAGCCGGTCGCCGCACCGGAACCCAGACCGATACACCAGGGCGTACCGCCATCCTCAACGATCAGGTCCGTCAGCTCCTTGAGCTCTTCCATGGTTTCCGGAATGTCATAACCGGCTTCGTCAAAAGCGATGGGCGAATACCAGACGAGCGATTTCACATCGACACGGTAGAACAGGCCATAGGTCTGATCGTTGCCATCCGCATCTGCGTAGGTGCCCAGATCGACCCACGACTGGCCCGCAGCGTAGTTGTCAGCGATCCACTCGGCCGATCCTTCGGGCAGCGGGCTCAGCAGACCCTGGCTGGCCAGATCTGCTGCCAGACCGGGCTGCGGAAAGGCTGCCAGGTTCGGCGCAGAGCCTGAGCGCGTGGAAATCACAATGTCCTGCTCAAAGCTGTCCGAGCCTGAATAGTTGACAGTCGCGCCGGTCGCCGTTTCGAAATACGAGAAGACGGCATCGACTTTCTCTTTTTCGTTTCCGGTCCATGCCCCGGTGATTTCCACGGTCTGTCCGGACAGGTCATATTTTTCGGCGAATTCGTTGAAGCTGTCCCAGCTGAAGCCACCCTCGCCCACGGCGAAAGGCTGATGCCCGTCCGCATGCGCCATTCCTGCGAAGAGAGCCAGCGCTGCTGCGCCGGCGTAAAAGCGTGCCGTCATGATTTTCTCCCGTTGCAGCGCCTTCTGGCGGCGCCTTAGTGCTCATTATTTAGGCGCCAAGAATCACTCCAAAGCGCTTTGAATAGCGAAAAGGTGAAGCAAGCTGACGAGTCTGTCAACTCAGGGATGAAAAATCAGGAGGTTTTGAATCGCAGACCAGTTTGGGCGCTAACATAATTCGGATTCTTCTTTGACCTGGACCGGCTCTCTGCCTAGGGTCGGTCGGAAATTGCGTCGACAAGCGGACCAGCGCGGATGAATCTCAAGGAACTTTCAGAGCGGCTCGACCTGTCTCCCACCACGGTAAGCCGGGCGCTGAACGGGTACCCGGAGGTCAATGAGGCAACACGACGGCGCGTGACCGAAGCCGCCGAGCGGTACAATTACCGCCCCAACGCCCGGGCACTGCATCTGGCCACCGGACGCTCAATGTCGATCGGCCACATTATTCCGTTTTCCAAACAGAACGAGATCGTGAACATCGTATTTGCGGATTTCATTGCCGGTGCCGGAGAGGTCTATTCACTCAACGGCTATAACATGACCCTGTCTGTCGTCCGTGATGATGAAGAGTTCGACACCTATCGCAGGCTTGCCGAAACGGGCAGCGTCGACGGGCTGATCGTTCAGTCGCCCGTGTGCGATGATCCCCGGATCACACATCTGGCGCAACTCAGTGTGCCGTTTCTGGTGCACGGGCGCGCATCCGATATCGACACGCCCTATGCCTGGATGGACGTCAACAACACCCGCGCGCTTGAGGTTCTGACCGGTCATCTGCTGGATCTCGGGCACCGGCGGATCGGGTTCATCAACGGGCAGGAAAAAATGGATTTTGCACAGCGGCGTCGTGCGGGGTATCTGCGTGCACTGGAAAAAGCAGGGATCGAACCGGATCCCGCGCTGATGCATTCGGTTGAAATGAGCGAGCAGAATGGTCACACATCGGCCAGCATAATGCTTGATCTCGACGAGCCCCCGACGGCTTTTGTTGCATCCTCGATCGTGCCTGCGCTGGGAATCCGGCGGGCTGTGAGCGCGCGGGGCCATGTGCTGGGACGGGATATCTCTGTAGCCTGTTTCGACGACGACATCTCTTATCTCAGCAACGGGGGTGACCGGCCGGAATTTACGGCGGTCCGCTCTTCTGTGCGGGATGCCGGCCGCAGATGCGCGCAGATGCTGATTGACCGGATCAGAGCACCCGACGGCCCCCTGTGTCACGATCTGTGGGAAGCCGAACTGATCCTTGGCCAGTCCACCGGCCCCTGCCCCGAAGGATGTGTATCATGAAATTCAGCCGTTCCGATTTCCCGGCCGACTTCCGGTTTGCAGCTGCAACATCAAGCTATCAGATCGAAGGACATGCCTTTGGCGGTGCCGGCCGGACACACTGGGACACTTTCGCAGCTACTCCCGGGAATGTGGTGCGCGCAGAGCATGGGCAGACCGCCTGCGACCATTATCACCGCTGGAAAGAAGACCTCGATCTGATGCAGGCCATGGGTCTGGATGCCTATCGGTTTTCCACCAGCTGGGCGCGTGTGATGCCCGAAGGGCGCGGGGCTGTGAACGCCGAAGGGCTGGATTTCTACGACCGTCTGGTCGACGGCATGCTGGCACGGGATCTGAAGCCCATGGCCACGCTTTACCACTGGGAGCTGCCAGCGGCGCTGGCGGATCTGGGCGGCTGGCGCAATCCGGACATCAGCCACTGGCTTGCCGATTTCGCCACTGTGATCATGGAGCGCATCGGCGACCGGGTGTTCAGCGTCGCGCCGATCAATGAGCCCTGGTGCGTGGCCTGGCTGTCGCATTTTCTGGGACTGCAGGCACCGGGCATGCGCGATATCAGCGCGGCGGCACACGCCATGCATCACGTTCTGACGGCCCACGGCAGGTCGGTTCAGGCCATGCGTGCACTGGGGATCAGCAACATCGGTGCGGTATGCAATTTTGAACATGTGATGCCCGTCGACGACAGCGAAGAGGCGCAGCGCGCGGCGGCCACCTATGAAGCGACTTACAACCGTTTCTTTGTGGGAGGGCTTTTCAGAGGCGAATACCCTGCAGAGGTCATGGAAGGGATCGAACCCTACATGCCGAAGGGCTGGCAGAATGACTTTGACCTCATCGGTCAGCCACTCGACTGGTTCGGGGTAAATTATTACACCTGCAAGAGAATTGCTCCCGACAGCGGCGCCTGGCCCTCCCTGCAGGAAGTGCCTGGGCCGCTGCCAAAAACCCAGATGGGCTGGGAGATCGAACCTGATGGGCTGGAATATATCCTGACCTGGTTACACCAGAATTATACCGGCGATCTGCCCGTTTACATTACGGAAAACGGTATGGCGAACGCCGATACACCGGACCGCCCTGACGACGAACGCATGGCCTATCTCGACAGCCATCTTGCGGCTGCGCTGCGCGCGATCGACAAGGACGTACCCCTGGCCGGCTATACCTTCTGGTCGCTTATGGACAACTACGAATGGTCGCTGGGTTACGAGAAACGCTTTGGCATGGTGCATGTGGATTTTGATACGCTCGAACGCACCCCCAAGGCGTCATATCATGCCGTCGCCGAGGCGCTGCGTCGCTGATCAGGGTTGAAACCATGCCGGCACGCCAAAGGGTGGCGTGTCGACGGTGCTGCCCGTCAGGCTTTCCAGAAACGCAACGATCTGAGAAATCTGGCGCGCCTCCAGAACACGGGTGTCGCCCGGCACTACTGCGGCCTGACGCGCCATCTCCAGCCGGTCGTTCTGTATGACAAAATCGACGGCCGCGAGCCAGGGGATCTCTGGCAGGGCCGCGTCCGCCCGTGTCCATGTTTCGCGCGCGGCCTGCGGAGTCAGATGGTGGCGCACCGCCGCCTCCAGCGTGGGCCATGCACCATTGTGCCCATAGGGTGCGGTCAGCGCCACATTGCGCAGCATCGGTGTCCGGAACGCATAGGCATCCTCCAGACGATTGCTCTCGCTCATCCGCCCCACATCCCGCGCATAGGGGTCAAAAACGCGGGTCCGGCCCGGACCGAAAGCCGGCAGTCCGAGGGCATGGAATTCCTGATCCGACATCAGCGCCCCCGCATGGCAAGTGCTGCACCCAGCATCGCCATAAAAGAGCGCCATTCCGGCCTGCTGGTCGGGCGTCAGCGCAGAACTGTCACCGGCAAGATACTGATCGAAAGGACTGTCAAAGCTCGTCCATTCCACGGCCATAAAGGCAGCAAGCGCGTTGGCAATCTCGACGATTGTCACCTCTTCGGGTGCAGTGATGTGATCAAAGGCTGCGACGAACCGCGGTCCATAGTCACCGGTTGTCCGCACGCGCTTTGCCAGAATGGGCCAGGCGTTGTCCATCCGGTCATGCACCGCACCGATCACCTCATTTTCGCCCGGATTTCCGGCCATCTCAAACTGTGCTACCAGCGGGAAAACAGCCTGGGCTGCCAGCAATGAATTGAACCCTGTGGGCAGCCATTCCTCGGCCGGTGAGTTGAAACCGTTGCCGTATATGTCCGATATGCTCAGACGCCCATCGTGAAACATCACTGTCAGATCCCGTGCGCCCAGGTTCCAGAGGCCCGGCGCGTTGCGCGGGATTCGTTTGCGCACGCGGTCAGCACCCGTGCCCGGTGTCCGTTCCGGCCCCAGCCCCTGCCCGCCTTCGCCGATGCCCAGAGACAGCCCGTCGCCGGTGCCGAGGTCGGGGTGATGGCAATGCGCACAGGAGATATTGCGGTTGCCGGAAAGCACCGTATCGTAGAACAGCGAATGGCCCAGAGCGGCCTGGGCGGGATCAAACTGAATGAAATCCGCCTGCGTCAGCGGCGGCGGCAGATCACCCGCCATCGCAAGCGTTGCAAAGCAGGAGAGAACCAGACCATGCGCGCCGTATTTTTTGCCCTTGCCCTGATGTCCACGCCGGCTTTTGCCGAGATCGAGGCCGCGCGGGACATGATGGAGGAAGGTCTCTTTGAAGAGGCTTATGACGCGCTCTGGCCCGCGGCCCGGTCGGGCAATGCCGATGCCGAGGAGCTTATCGGCGTGATGTATGCCATGGGTCTTGGTGTTCCGCGGGACGATCAGCGCGCCTTTGAATGGTATCTGCGGTCGGCCATGAAAGGCCATCCCGGTGCGCAGTCGGGCATCGGCTGGTATTATGAGGTCGGGCGCGGCATGCCCGCCCCCGACCTGGTGCGCGCATATATGTGGTACACGCTCAGCGCCATTGGCGGTGACCCCGACGCGGCGATCAGTCTTGAGGAAGTTGTGAAAAAGATGACGGCGGAAGAGATTGAGAAGGCGCATATTCTCGTCGCAGATTACAAGGTCTGGATGTACCCGTTCCGGTAAATGGCGGGGCGGTCACATGACCGCCCCAGCCGGTATCAGTTCAGGTCGGCGTCGCGCGCAGCGTTCACATCGGCCTCAGCCTCTGCAACGGCGGCTGTCAGCGCGTCAAAGATTTCCTCTCCGCGGCCAACGTTGGCTTTGAACCAGTCAAACACCGGTGCAGCGCCCTCTTTGAAGGCTGCTTTCTGTTCGGGTGTCGGAACATAAAGATCACCACCCTCGGCCACGAACTGCTCATACGCAGCGATGGACTTGCGCTTGGGCGATGCAAAGGTTGCCTGCTGGAGCGCATAAAAACCATCGACCACGACGCGGCGCATGTCTTCAGGCATCGAGTTGAATTTCTCGTTGTTCATCCACCACAGCGCACCCATGTAAGCATGTCCGTCCAGCGTGACATATTTCAGGCCCGCATCGGGGAATTTCATCCCCATGATGTCGGTGATACCGTTCTTGGACCCCTCAACCACACCGGTCTGGAAGGACGTGAAGAGCTCGGGCCACGGGATCGGCGTCGGGGCAGCGCCCAGCGCTTTGACCAGTTCCTGCGGCAGGTCCGCAACCACCGTCCGGATTTTCAGGCCTTCCATGTCCGCCGGCTCTGCAACACGGCGTTTGGTATTGGCAAAGTTGCGCCAGCCGCCTGTGTTACCGATCGTCATCAGACGGATGCTGTCACCGGAATCTTCAAGAGCCATCTCACGCATCTTGCGGGTGAAATCGCCCGAAAGGACATGCTCGGCGATCCGGTCATCCGCCATCAGATACGGCAGGTCAAGCACCTGAACATAAGGGAAAATGCCGGATGCGCCGCCCGACGTGGACACATAGACGTCGATCGTGCCGTCTGCCACGCCCTGCAGACATTCAGCGCCGTTGCCGCACAGCTGTGTGCCGATAAAAAGCTCCACTTCGATGGCGCCGTTGGAGGCTGCCTCGACGTAGTTTTTGAATACAACAAGACCGTCATAGTCTTCGTCGTTCTCGTTGGAGTTGGCCGTCGCACGGATCGAGAAATCCGCTGCGGCTGCCGACATCGCCGACCCGGCCAGCATGGCCGCTACCGTCAGCGATTTCAGGGTTGTTCTGATCATATAGTATCCTCCCATTGGATCTTGTTTATACTCAGTTCGCGAAACCCGTCAGACGCGGGATCGTCATGGAAATCGGCTCGAAATAGGTGATCAGGAAGATCACCACGACTTCAACAGCCAGGAACGGCAGAATTGCCCTCGAGATCGCCTCAACACGTTCACCGGAAACTGATGAGGCAACAAAAAGCACCAGCCCCATAGGCGGTGTTGCAAGACCCACCGTGAGGTTCACGCTCATGATGATGGCAAAGTGGATCGGATCCACACCCAGCTCGACAAAGATCGGGCCAAGAATGGGGCCGAGAATGATGATCGCCGGGCCCGCATCTAGAAACATCCCCACCACAAACAGCAACAGGTTGATCAGCAGCAACAGGATCAGCGGGTTGGACGTCAGCGACAGGACAAACTCGGCCATCGCCTCGGGCGCATGGCTGAGGCTGACAACCGTTTTGAACGCCATCGCAGCACCAACCAGCAACAGCACAACAGCCGATGTCAGGCCAGAGCGGCCCAGCACATCGGGCAGATCACTGAGCTTCAGCGTGCGCATGACAAACAGGCCGATAAAGAGCGCATAGGCAACGGCAACGGCCGCCGCCTCCGTTGGCGTAAAAACACCCGCGAGGATACCACCAAGAATGATGACAGGTGTCAGCAGCGGGAAAAAGGCCTTGAGGCTCGCCTGCCCCCGCTCGCCCCAGCTGTGTTTTTTGGTGGCGACGGGGAAGTCGTATTTATCCGCCTGAAGTTTGACCATCAGCATCAGACCAAGTCCGACGAGGATACCCGGCACGATGCCCGCGAGAAAGAGTGCTGCAACGCTTTCGCCCATGACATAGGCGTAGATGATCATGATGCCCGACGGCGGAATGATCGGCCCGATCACGGAACTGGCCGCCGTGATTGCGGCGGCGAATTTACGTGTATAGCCCTGCTTTTCCATGGCCGGGATCAGCATGGATCCGAGCGCTGACGTGTCCGCCACAGCCGAACCGGACAGACCGGCAAAAAGCATGGAGCTGAGAATATTCACGTGCGCCAGGCCACCCCGGAAATGCCCCATCATCGCCTGGCTGAACTCCACCAGACGCATGGTGATGCCACCGCGGTTCATCAGCTCGCCCGCCAGCATAAAGAACGGGATCGCCATCAGCGGAAAGCTGTCCATCCCGTTGTAAACATTGCGGTAGAGCAGTGTGATGTCCTTGGTACTGAATTCCGGGTCCAGCCAGAGAAGCAGTCCGGGCGCAGCCAGCAACCCAAAGAACACCGGCAGGCCGATCATCAGGAAGACGAGGAAAAGCGGAAGGAACCAGACCAGCATTATTCAGCCCCCACCTGTTCTTCGAGGGACACAGGCGGCAGATGATCTTCGCCCCCCATCATGCGCACAAGCGCGCGCAGGATCAGCTCGACGTTCACCGATATCAGCAGAACGACGCCGACCAGCAATGAGGCCATCATCCAGCTGCGCGGGACCCTGAACCAGTTCTCGAAACTCATGTCTGTAGGCAAGTAGAGCGAGGCAGTCGCAAACCGCCCGGCAAAACCCGTTACTTCAGACCATCCGATGCGCACTGCGACGATCAGCACCAGCAGACTCATGAAAAGCAGAAGCAGGGACAAAAGCGCGCCGACCGCTTTGGGCAGCAGACGCACCAGCGTATCAATCGACACAAAGCCCCCCCGGCGAAACGCCGTGGGAGCCATAAGTCCCGTCATCCAGAGCATGCAGAAACGCGCGGCCTCGTCCGGCCATGGCAGGGCGTTGTTAAGGGCGTAGCGATAAAATACCTGTATCAGGATTGCGACCACCATAGCGGCCACAGCGACGACGCCTATAACCCGGCCAACCGCCAGAACGGCCTCGTTGACCAGCCGGAGCGGTGTCATAACCGCCAGCAGTGCACCCATGAGGCGCCTCCTCCCTGTTGCCCGGGTTTTCCCCGGATCAGATTGCGGGTTTTCCCCGCGGTACCATTGGCGCGTCTTCAGACGTCTTTGTCAAACTGTCCGAAGCCCCCCTGGCAAAAAATCAGCGCATCCCCCTCCCGGAACGCGGCAGCCCTTACCCGTGCGACAACAATCGAATGGTCGCCGGCGTCGTGAATATCCTGTGTTTCGCACTCAAAGCGCGCCAGACAGCCTCCCAGCAGCGGCACGCCATATGCATTGACCGCAACATCCAGCCCGTCAAACGCAGCGCCCGATTTTGCAAAACCCATCGCGATATGCGCCTGGTCGGCACCCATCACGTGAACCGCAAAATGCTTTGCGTTGATAAAATGATCATAACGCCCCGATGATTTGGCAGGGCACCACAAAACCAGCGCCGGGTCGAGCGATACGCTGGAGAAAGAGTTGACGGTCATGCCGATCGGGCCGTCATCCGTCATCGCGGTGATTACGGTCACACCTGTGGCAAAACGGCCAAAAGCATCGCGCAGGTCCCGGGCGTTTGCAGCGTCAGGCACAAACTGCTGCATCTGAGTCATCTGGAGCGATCCGTCAGCCATCATGGCACCTCGTATCCGTTTGCCGCCTCGTAAAGCTCAAACCAGGTCTGGCGGTCCATACTGACCCGGAGCGCATCGCCGAACGTCGCAATGCGTGAAAGCGTGTTTGTGCCCATCACCGGCAGAATGCCCGCCGGATGCGCCAGCAGCCAGGCCACGGCAACCGCCGCACGATCAACGCCCTGGTCAGCAGCGATGGCATCCATGCGCGTCGCAACATCGCTGGTTTCAGTCATCAGACTTCCGCCGCCCAGCGGGGACCAGGCCATGGGCGCAATGCCGTGCATCTGAAGATGGGCCAGATCGCCGTTGGTATAGCTGTCGCGTGCGGCAAGGCTCAGTTCTATCTGGTTGGTCACCAGTTTGTTTGTCATCGCCGACTGCAGCAGATCCCAGTCCCAGGGGCGGAAATTGGACACGCCTGCATTCCGGATCTTGCCGCCCGCGATCAGCGCATCGAGCGCAGCGCCGGTCTCGGCTGCGTCCATCATCGGATCGGGGCGATGGATCAGCAGGAGATCAATGTGATCAATCCCCATATAGTTCAACGACGCCTCAACAGAGGCAGTGATATGAGCCGCGGACGTATCGTAATACTTTACCCGCCGGTCACTGTATTTTCCGATGGGTGCCACGATATCACACTTGGTGACGATCTCGAGCTGATCGCGCAGGCCGGGACTCTGCCGCAGGCAGGCACCAAGCACTTCTTCGGCAGCATAACCGCCGTAAATGTCAGCCTGGTCCATCGTGGTAATGCCCTGTTCAAGGCAGGCATCAATTTTCGCCCGCACATGTTCGGGTGACGTGTTGCTGTCATCGGCAAGACGCCACATACCATATACGATACGGCTGACCTCAAGGCTTTCAGAGAGGGTCACACGGGGCATTTTCATCGGCGCTCTCCTGCGGCCAGAGGTGTGTTCGGAGCACTGGCAGGCACCCTGCCATAAGCCTCTGGCAGCGAACAGGTTTTCAGCTGTGGCATAACCAGACGGCCAAAGTGCTCGGCTTCGTCAATATGCGGATAGCCCGAGAAGATAAACGCGCGCATGCCCATTTTCTGATACTCTTCGATCTGGCTCAGCACCTGATCGGCCGAACCCACCATCGCCGCACCACAGCCCGAGCGGGCGCGCCCGACGCCCGTCCACAGATGCGGTTCAATGTACCCGAACTCGTCGGCGATATCACGGTTGGCGGATTGATGAGAAACGCCCAGCGATGTTGCATCCAGCGCGCGTTCGCGGATTTTCCGGCCGTATTCGTCGTCCAGTTTCGAGACGATATACTCCGCGTATTCCTTGGCTTCTGCCTCGGTGTCGCGCACGATCATGTGTACCCGCAGGCCATAGTCCAGCGTCCGGCCCTTTTCCACCGCACGCGCGTGCACGGCCTTCATCCGCTCAGCCAGCTGGTCTTTGGGTTCCGGCCACATCAGATAAACGTCGCAATGCTCAGCGCACAGATCGAGCGCATCCGGAGAGTAGCCACCAAAGTACAGCAGCGGACCGCCGGTCTGATACGGGCGCACCGGATCGGTTGTCAGACCCGAGAAGTTGTACACCTCGCCGGCGTGGTTGATCTCGTCCCGGCTCCAGGCCTGTTTGAGGATTTCGACCACCTCGCGCGAGCGCTGATACCGATAGGGGCTGGGTTCTTTCTGGCCCGGAAAATCCGAGCTGATGATGTTAATGGTCAGCCGCCCTTCGAGCATATGATCAAGCGTCGCGATGGTGCGTGCCAGCATAATGGGCTGCATCTCACCGCAGCGCACGGCCGCCAGCAGGTTGATCTTTTCAGTGATCGGCGCGCAGCCCGCCACAAAGCTCAGCGTGTCCTGCCCTACCTGATAAGAGGACGGGCACAGAATATTGCGGAACCCCTGCGCTTCAGCTGTTTTTACGATGTCCGAGCAATGCGCCCAGCTTGACCGCAGGTCGCCGTCCGGCACGCCCAGAAACTGGTAATCGTCAGAACAGAGCGCCGAGAACCAGGACACCTCAGCGGCGTCCAGATCGGCAGATGTGACCGGCACAATCGTCATTGTTGTTCCCTGTGAAAAGATCTTCGGTTTGTTCTTGCATAGCATCCGTTTCGTGGTAGATCAATCGTGTATCAATTTTCGGTTTCCCCGCGGGCTGACATGTCATCTGCACCAGAAAATCCGGGGCCCCTGCCCAAATACGTGCAGCTTGCTGAGCTGCTGATCCGCGATATTGACACCGGTCGGCTGATGGACGGTGAACGCCTGCCACCGGAACGCAGGATGGCTGCTGAGCTGCGCACATCCGTTGGTACGCTGCGCAAGGCTCTGCGTGTAATGGAGCAGAAAGGTCTGCTGCGGCGCGTGCAGGGCTCGGGAAATTATATACAGCGCAAAGGCGGACCCGGCGGGACATATGCGATGTTCCGACTGGAGCTGCTGTCGGGTGGCGGGCTCCCGCGCGCTGACGTTCTTGATGTGAAGACTCTTGTGAAACCGGCAGACCTGCCGGAGTTCGGTACGTCAGACCGGGCCACGCGCATCCGCCGCGAGCGTTTCCTCAATGATACAGCAATTGCTGTCGAAGAGATCTGGCTGGATGCGGGCATGGGAGAACTGAGCCGCGATATGCTGTCCGATTCGCTTTACCAGACCTATCTGCAGCGTCTGGGCTTCTGGGTGACACGGGCCGAAGACCGGGTCAGCATCGGTGCGCTTCCGGACTGGACACCAGAGAGATTCGGGCGCAAAGGCGCGCCCTGCGGATACATCGAACGCTATTCCTGGGCAGACCGGCCCGGGGCCATCGAATTTTCACGCACATGGTTTGATCCGGCACGGGCCAACTATGTGCAGCGTCTGAAATAGGAAAATGACCTCATGAGCACTCCAACACGTTACGGTATCATTGGCTGCGGCATGATGGGCCAGGAGCACATCCGCAACATCGCGCTGCTGCCGGATACGCAGGTCCACGCCATTTTCGAGCCCGACGCCGGCATGCGCCGCGAGGCTGCGGCGCTAGTGCCGGATGTGCAGTTTGCCAGTTCAGTCGCAGAGCTTCTCGCCGTCAATGCGCTGGACTGTCTGGTTATTGCCAGCCCGAACCATTGCCATGCCGGCCAGATATCCGAGATCGCGCGCATCCGCCCCCTGCCCCTGCTCGTCGAAAAGCCTCTGCTGACAGACCCCGCTGACATCGAACCGCTGCAGCAGGTCATTGCGGCCTATCCCGCGCCGGTCTGGGTGGCAATGGAGTACCGCTATATGCCGCCGATCTCGGCCCTGCTGCTGACAGCGCCGGAGGTTACAGGCGGCATCCGGATGCTGAGCATCCGGGAACACCGCTTTCCGTTTCTGGAAAAGGTCGGTGACTGGAACCGTTTCAATGCCAAAACCGGCGGCACATTCGTCGAAAAGTGCTGCCACTTCTTTGATCTGATGCGACTTGCCATCGGGTCAGAGCCGGTCCGTGTGATGGCCAGCGCGGATCAGTCGGTCAACCATCTGGACGAGAGCTATGACGGACAGACACCCGACATTATCGACAACGGATATGTCATCGTTGATTTTGCCAATGGCGCCCGCGCGATGCTCGAACTGTGCATGTTCGCCGAAGGGGCACGCTACCAGGAAGAAATTTCTGCCGTCGGCCCCGCTGGCCGCATCGAGGCCTTTGTTCCCGGGCCGGGTCGCTTCTGGCCTGCCGATCTTGGCCCGGCGCCAACACCGCTTCTGGAGCTGAGTCCGAGACACCCGAAGCGCCCGGAGGTCCGCGAAATCCCTGTGGACCCCGAACTGCTGGAAGCCGGCGACCACAACGGATCGACCTTCTACCAGCACCGCGGATTCCTTGAACTGGTGCAGGGCGCGCGCGCGGCTCCCGACGTGTCCTTTGCCGACGGGCTGATGGCCGTACGGATGGGTATGGCTGCTCAGCAGTCGGCGCTGACAGGTCAGGCCGTTACCATGGGGTCAGCATAATCACAGACTTCAGGGCGCGATCAGCGTGACGCCCGGGATTCTGCCAATCTCAAAGACGTCCTCTTCATAGGCGGCGGTCATGTCAGCGATCAGCTCCGCGTTCCAGCCGGGCATATCGATGACTTCTTCGATGGCGTCGTCGCGGGCAAATTTGTCAAGAAAAACAACCATCACGCGGCGAAGCTGGATCTCGGTGAGCCCCGGTCGCGTTCTGACGTACTCGCGAAACTGCACCTGCCCGTCCGGCTCCATAATATCTTCCAGCAGGTCATATGCCCCGGTCACGGACACGCCGTGATCCAGTCCCGCAATCTCGCGGATGACCTGGCTCCAGACGATCGGCGCATCTTCATTGCACCAGACCGTCAGGGCAACATCCGGCGCTGCCTCCCGCATACGCAACAGCGTATCTGACCACCGGATCACGCGCGGATCAAAACCATCCGTAAAGTCGGCCATTTCCTCGCGCGGGGATTCGCGAAAAGCAGCAGGCAGAAAAGTTGCCGGGTTGCGCAGAGCCATAAAGAACTCAAGATCATCCTGTGCAAAGACTTCTGCAAGGCCGGCCATCCGCGCGGGCGCTTTAGGGTAAAGAACTCCTTTGCGCAGTGCTGCCCGGGGCACGCCAAATATATGAGGATGGGACAAAAGCACCCGGTCTGCTGTTTCCCCCTCAAGAATGGCATCCAGCAACAACTCACGCGCATCAGGTGCTGCAGGGGCTGTCTCCATCGCAGACAGCATCCCGCGCATGAGCTTGCGGTACCGTCCCGGTCCGGGCACGGCTGTTCCGTTCGGCACCAGGCTGTCTTTGTTGCGCAGCAGACATTTCATCACGCGATCTTCCTGCGTGAAGTGCGCGCCTGTGTGGAAAACCAGCTGCATCAGTATCCCGGGAAAAGGCAATTTCAGTGAGCGCAGGCTATCGTGTGCATGCGGCGGGTTCAAACCTTATCGCAATGGCGAAATTTCTCGTATTTCCCCTCTTGCACCAGCGCCACAAACTGACTAAACGACCGCCCAGTGCCCCTATAGCTCAGCTGGTAGAGCAACTGATTTGTAATCAGTAGGTCCGCGGTTCGAGTCCGTGTGGGGGCACCATTCCCTGAATGCACAAAACCATCAGCCAGAACCACCGTGGCAACGGCGCGTTTATTCTGCGCAGGCCAGTGCCCGGCCCGCTTCAGACCCGGGGTACACTTCACCTGCTGCTGCGCGCAGTCTTTTACAGGCCAAAGACGTCCAGAGCATCTGTGAACCCTTTGAACCGTACGGCCTCAACCGGCGAACAACTTTCCGGACTGTCAAGGTGACGGTGCGTTTCAGGGTCCAGAAGAATGCTGTGCCCTGCGAGCTTGGTATGCGCCTCAAGACGTGCTGCGAGGTTCACTGTCCTGCCTATACAGGTATAGGTCGCGCGCGCATCTGTCCCTGCATACCCGGCGACAACCTCACCTGTCGCAATACCGAAACCAACCCGGAGTTCGGGCTGATCCAGCGATACGGGTTCGGCATTGAGAACCTCGATCATGCCAAGCATCTCCTGAGCTGCAGAAACGGCGCTCTGCGCTGAGTTTTCGAGAGGTTGCGGCGCACCGAAAAGCGCCATCAGACCGTCTCCGACCATCAGACTTACGATGCCGCCCTGTGAGGTGACCGCCTCGAACATCAGCGTATAGTAGGTGTTGAGCAGCTCAATCGTGTCTTCAGGCGACATGTTTTCGGAAATGGCGGTGAAATCCCGGATGTCACAGAACAGGACCGTTGCCGAAATCCGCCGCCCGCCGATGGCAAATCCCTGTTCGCGCAGGTCCTGAGCCACCTCGTCCGTCGCAAACCGTTTGAGAAGACGTTTCTGCTCGTCGTAAAGACGCTTCTTCTCCAGTCCCGAGCTTACCCGCGCATTGAGCAGCGTCTTGTTCACAGGCTTGGGAATGTAATCATCCGCGCCCAGTTCGATGCAGCGGACAATATTGTCGAGGCCTTCGACAGACGATGTGACAATAACCGGCAGATCGCGCAGTTCCGCATCGCCTTTCAGCGCCTCCAGCACCTCAAAACCGTCCATCTCAGGCATTTCGATATCAAGCAGGATCATGTCGAACGCCCCCTGCCCGAGCATCTGCATCGCCACAGCGCCGTTTTCGGCAACCGACGCCCGGTGGCCAAGAAGCTCGACGCTGCGCGACATCAGCAAACGGTTGACTTTGTTGTCGTCAACAATCAGCAGATGACCCTTTTCATCACCCATCCGGAAGGCCCTTCAGCACGGCGGCTGTCCGATGCCAGATGTCTTCGAGCTCCGGTATCGCGGGCGCGCCGGCAGACAGCCCTGTCAGCTCCATTTCGCGTGCCTGATCGGCCAGCGCGCCGGCGCCAAACGTCTGTGCGTTCGATTTGATGGAATGCGCCGCACGCCGGTAGCCATCTGCATCACCGGCTGACAGCGCCTCTTTGAGCGCTGCGATCATATCGGGCGCATCTCCCAGAAAGGTTTCAACAAGCTCGGACGCGAAATCGGCGCCCATCGTATCCGCCAGTTCGGCAATGGCGTCGGGGTCTACAAGAGTTTCTGTCATGTTTTCTCCCTGACATAAGGCGGCACATTCAGCAGTGCCTCGATCAGCCGGTCAACGCGGATGGGCTTGGCGATGTAATCATCCATGCCTGCAGCAAGGCACATTTCACGGTCCCCTTCCATGGCATTGGCTGTCATCGCAACAATCCGCGGGCGCGCGTCAGCGTCGTACTCCGACGTAATTCTGCGGGACGCTTCCAGCCCGTCCATTTCGGGCATCTGCACATCCATCAGGACAACGTCATAGGTCTGGCGTGCGACGCTCTCGAGCGCCTCTTTGCCGTTGCTGGCCAGATCCGCCCGGTATCCCATCTGTTCCAGCAGACGGATCGCAAGTTTCTGATTTACCAGATTATCCTCTGCCAGCAGAATCCGCAGCGGGTGACGCATGGCCATTCCAGGATCGGTTTTGGGCTTGTCGCTGCGTTTTGGTTCGATTTTCGGAACGCCCGCAGGCGCAAAAAGTGTGACCAGCGTGTCAAAGAGATGCGACTGGCGCAGGGGTTTCGCAAGATAGGCTGCGAACAGGTCGTCCTCCGCCTCTGCATCGCGGATGCCAAGCGAACTGAAGAGCACAAGTGGCAGATCCGGGCGATGCCTGCGGATTTCATGCGCCAGGGCCACACCGTCCATGTCCGGCATGTGCATATCAAGAATGGCCAGATCAAATGCATCGTTCCGCACCACAGCATCGAGCGCCTCGCCCGGTAAGGAGAACGCTTCGGTCCGGGTACCCCATTTCTGTGTCTGCAGAGACAGGATTTTCAGGTTCGTTGCATTGTCATCCACCACCAGCAGGCGCTTGCCCAAAAGCTCGGACTGCTCTCCCGCCAGGCTGCGGGAGCGCGCTTCCGGCAGATCGCTCTTTCGCGCATCGATGGAAAAGCAGAAACAAGAGCCCTTGCCCGCGCCCTCGCTGGTGGCCCACATGGTGCCGCCCATCAGTTCGGCCAGACGCTTTGAGATCGCCAGACCCAGTCCGGTTCCACCGTATTTGCGTGTGGTGGAACTGTCGGCCTGACTGAAAGACTGGAAGAGCCGTCCCATTCCGGCTTCCGTCAGACCGATGCCGGTGTCCCGGACTGCAAATTCCAGCGACACCGATTTGCCGCTGCTGCGCGTGGCGCTGACCGACAGGACAACCTCGCCCTCTTCCGTAAATTTCACGGCATTCGACAGAAGATTCAGCAGGATCTGTCGCAACCGGGTCAGGTCCGCGCTGATGGCCGCCGGGACATTGTCATCCAGAATATAGGCAACATCGAGCTGCTTCTCCGCTGCACGGCCGGCAACCAGGTCCAGTGCAGATTCGATGCACTCCCGAAGGTCAAAAGGATGATCCTCAATGTCCATCTGGCCGGCTTCGATTTTGGAGAAGTCGAGTATTTCGTTGATAATCCCCAGAAGCGCATCCCCGCTGTCGCGTATCGTACGGGCGTAATCATGCTGCTCGGCATCCAGACTGGTGTCCATCAGCAGCCCGCTCATGCCGATCACCGCGTTCATGGGCGTGCGTATCTCGTGGCTCATCGTGGCAAGGAATGCGCTCTTGGCCTCGTTTGCCTTTTCGGCCGCAGCCCGCGCTTCCTCGGCCTCGCGGAACAGGCGGGTGTTCTCAATCGCGATGACCGCCTGATTGCCGAACGAAGATGCAAGATCAATGTCGTCCCCGGAATAGGCCTTCTTTTCCGCCCGGGCAAACACCAGCAGACCCTGGAAATCCCCCTTGTATTCCAGTGGGACGTAGAGCGCCGAATGAACGCCGTACCGGTCGTGGATTCTCTGTTCATGCGGCGGCAGTTCAATGTTCGTCCAGTCCGGCAGGTGCAGAATTCTGCGTTCGCTGATCGCGCGCGACGGAAAGTTCGCCGCAGGATCAACCGGCAGGTTCTGCGGCCCGAGGTCTTCCAGTTTGCCGTCGGGCGTCGCGCCCGCCACAGGTGAATAGGTTTTGCCGTCGCTTATCATGACAAAGGCAAGATCGCTGGACAGCAGGGATGTCGCAGCCTCGCAGATTGCGTTCATAACCGGCGCAACATCCGTCTGAACGCTGCTGATCACACGCAGGATATCTGTACTGGCTGTTTGCCGGGCAAGCGCGGACTGAGTTTCATTGAAAAGACGGACGTTTTCGATGGCAATAACGGCCTGATCACAGAACGAATGGCCCAGTTCAATCTCGTCCTCCGAGAAACTGCGCACGGTTTCTGTTCGGGTAAAGATCAGGACCCCGACGCTTTCATTCTCGCGCAGCAGTGGGAGGTAAAGAACTGATTTCAGACCGAACTTTTCAAAGGTGTCGACCTCATGCGGCAACAGTTCCGCCTCCCGGTGGTCCGGGATATGCACCATCTGCCCTGTTGCGGCCACGCGTGAGGGGTAATTCCGGCCAGGATCAATCGGAATTTTCCGCCGCACCAGCGTATCAAGCACCCCGCCGTTCTGAACGCCGGCAGTTGGGGTCAGCGTGTCGCCGTCACGCAGCATAACAACTGATCCGTCACACCCGAGCAACTGACACCCTGCCCGCGCGATGGCCTCAAACACCGGCGTGGTATCAGTCGGCGACTGGCTGATAACACGCAGAATATCCGCACTGGCCGTCTGGCGCGCCAGCGCTGTCTGCGTTTCATGAAACAGACGAACATTTTCAATAGCAATCACCGCCTGATCGCAGAACGATTTCGCAATTGCGGTCTCGTCGTCGGTAAAGGCCCGTTTGGTTTTGCGGATCAGACCAAGCCCGCCGAGGCACACATCACCCCGCATCAGGGGCAGCATCAGCGACGATCTGAACCCGTGCCTGTCCCGGATCGCGGCGTCGCGCGCCGGCAGATCAACCGCATCCCAGTCGGGAAGATGAATGATTTTCTTTCCGGCCAGCACGCGCGAGGGCAGGTTTGCCTCTGGGTCAAGCTTTGTCCTCATCTCGCTGATTTCTTTTTCCAGACCGTCAGGTGTTGCCACAGCAACCTGCCAGAACTCATCCCCCTCCAGCAGCAGCGAGATGGCAAGATCACACGAGATCAGTGCGGCTGCCTGTTTCACAATCGCCTCGAACACGGGTCTGGTGTCAGAAGGCGACTCGCTGATCACCCGCAGGACATCCGCGCTTGCAGTCTGCCGTGCGAGCGCATCCTGGGTTTCGCGCAGAAGCCGGGCGTTCTCGATCGCGATGCTCGCCTGGCTGGCAAATGTCTGAACCACCTCGACATATTCCGACGCCGGTGGCGTGGTGTCGGGCCATGCAAGAATGATCACGCCCCAGACGCGGCCTTCCGCCTTGACCGGAACGCCCAGAACCCTGCGGAACCCGACACTGCGGGCCAGTTCCGGCGAAAAGTACTCTCCGTTCCAGGCATCTTCAAAATGCTCAGTCCGGCCTGACTGGCTGACTTTGTACGACATATGCCCGGTGCCGTCCGTGACCGGGTAATCCGCCTTGAGATCAGTCTCGGCTTCAGGCGGAAAGCCATGCTGGGCCGTGAAGTGAAAAACACCGCCTTCAACGCGGTCAAACACACAGAACCTGGCGCCGCACAGCTCGGCCGATTTGCGCACGATCAGGTCAAAAACCGGCTGCAGATCGGAGGTTGCCTCGTTGATGACCTGCAGGATTTCTGCGCTGGCCTGTTCGCGCACGAGTGCGTCCTCCACCTCGGCTGTGCGTTGCTGTACCTCATCAAAGAGCCGGGCATTACTGATCGCAATCACAGCCTGGGCGGCAAAGGTTTCCAGCAGCCCGATCTGCTTTTTCGTGAACGCCCCCGCTTCACTGTGGGCCATGGCAATAACACCGACCGTAATGCCCTTGTGCACAAGCGGCACACCAAGCGTGGTAAGATATTCGCCAATATCAGCGGCCTCTTTCCAGGTGTAGGACGGGTCGTTTCGCGTGTCAGAGATACAGACCGTTTTTCCGTGCAGCGCCGTCCGGCCGATGCAGGAGCCTTCCCCCGGCGCAATCGGATGGTCGCTCAGGTACTGAAGGAACGCGGGCGAAACATTGTTTGACGCCGCAACACGGTAAAGGCCGTCCAGCGGGTCGCGCATGGCAAAGAACGCATATTCCGGCGCACAGATACGGGAGGCCACGCTCAGGATCTGTTCCAGAACCGGGTCCAGTTCGTTCGGAGAGCGGGAAATGACATCCAGAACTTCGGATGTGGCTGTCTGATATTCGAGCGCTTCGGTGACTTCTGCGGTGCGTGCCTCCACTTCTTCGAACAGGCGCGCGTTGTTCAGGGCGATGACCGCCTGATCCGCAAAGGTTTCCACCAGTTCGATCTGTCTGGGCGTAAACGGCGTGGGTTCGGGACGGGCCAGATCAAGCACTGCAATGACCTGCCCGTCACGGATCAGTGGCACCGCAATGATCGATCGCCAGCCCCCCAGCTCAGTTGATTCCGGTGTCGCGAAATCCGCGTCCTGCGTGATGTCGGGAATGTGGATTGTCCGCTTTTCGATGACCGCGCGCCCGGCGACATTCGTGCGATCAAGCCTGTGCGGGTTTTCAGAATGAAATGCGATCATCTCCGCCGAGCATCCGGTATTTGCGCCCAGATGAAGCTCGTCGCCTACGCGGTTGAACAGAATACATATTGAGGCATCGCACAACCTTGCCGCGGCCTCGATCAGTCGCTGCAGAACCGACGGCAGGTCGAAAGCATCCTCGCTGATCGCCTTGAGCACATCTGCGGTCGCGGTCTGCTGCTGCAGGGCCTCTTCGGTATCTTTGAAAAGGTGCGTGTTCCGGATCGCGATACCGGCCTGCCGCGCAAATGTATCAACCAGATCAATGTCAGCCTGCGAGGGCGTTTTTCCGTCCGGAAACGCCAGTACGACCGTGCCCCAGATGTCCTCACCAACGCGCATCGGTATGCCCACAAGATGTCTGAACCCGACTTCCCGCGCGATTGCGTGGTCATAGTACGAAGGGTCCTGAGCGTCTTCGAGATGAACAATCTCACCGGAACGGATCACCTTTGTGGTGATGTTGTCTTCGATCAGAGGGGCCGGCCAGTTGGCCCTGTAAGCCTCAATCCGTTCATCACTGAAACCGTGGCTGGAACAGAAATGGTTCAGCTGTCCGTCGTAGCGCCAGACAATACAGAACGCTGCCCCGCAGAGTTCCGCTGACCTGCGTGTAACAAGATCGAATACTGGCTGAAGATCGTTTCCTGAGCTGTTGATAACACGCAGAATATCCGATGTTGCAGTCTGGCGGGCCAGAGCATCCTGTGTTTCATCAAAGAGCCGTGCATTCTCAATGGCAATGCTGGCCTGATCCGCAAAGGTTTCGACCAGCTGCACGTCTTCGGCGGGCGGCGTATACCCGCGATGCCAGCCCAGCGAGATCACGCCCCATACCCTGCCGCCGACGCGGATCGGTATCCCCATTGCTTTTTCGAGCCCCATCTGGCTGGCCAGAGCGTGGTCATGATAGTCAGGCGATGACGCGTCCTCGAGCAGGTAAATCTCACCGCTGCTGGCAACACGACCGGCGATTGTGTTCTCATTCAGCGCAATCGGCTCACGCACATCGTGTTCGTCCAGCGCAGCCGGAGAATACCCCGCACTGGCGCAGAATTCTGAAACGCCGGAATCAACCCGCAGCAGCATGCAGTACACTGCCTTGCTCATCTCTGAAGCGGTCCGGACGATTGCCTCGAAAACCGGCCGGGTATCCGACTGCGACCCGCCAATCACACCGAGAATATCCGATGTGGCTGTCTGACGGGCGAGCGCATCCTGCGTCGCCCTGAACTGACGCGCGTTCTGAACAGCAACGACGGCCTGTTCAGCAAAAGTTGAAACCAGGTCCGTCTCATCCGGGGAAAAGCGCGCCACCTCACGACGGCACAGCACCAGAACGCCCAGTCCTTTTCCTTCGGAGATCAGCGGGACACAGACCCGTGTCCGCAATCCCTCTTCGTCTACCAGCTGCCGCGCAATGGGGTGACCGGACCGATAGTATTCGGTCTCTTTGAGGTCATCCTGCTGGATCACCCGCCGCTGAAGGATGCTCTGAAAAGTGGTCTGACTGTCGTTTGCCTCCCAGGTATCACCCACGGTCATCGACCGGGTTGCTTCTCCCGCACTGGCCACCAGACGCCATTTTGTGTCGTTGTCCTCCAGCAGCAGAAACATCGTCATCGGTGCCTTACACAGCCGTTCAGCGTTCCGGACGATTGCGTCAAAAACGGGCGTTTCGTCATCCCGGCTCTGACTGATAACATCGAGGATTTCCGCCGAGGCCTTTTCGCGTTCCAGACGGGTCTGAACCTCTCGGAACTGGCGCACGTTTTCGATTGCAATCACAGCCTGGGCGGCAAATGTTTCGACAAGAGCAATTTCATCGGCACTGAATGCGCTGAGCCTGCGCCGTGACAGGGTGATGTTACCAAACGCCACGCCACTTTTCAGCAGCGGTACACTGAGTTGCGTCTGAACGCCCTCAACGTCCACCAGTTTGCGCCGTCCTTCATGGCCCTGTCTGTAAAGGTCTGTGTCCGCGAGGTTCTCAACCTGAACCACCCGCGCTTCGCGCACCGCCACGCACATACCCAGAGGCTCTGACAAATCAAACGCGGTACCTGGCGGGAACGAGCCGTAATCTTTGTGCGCGCTGCTTGCTGCGATGTACAAATGCGTCCCGGCATCGTTGACCAGCTGAAGCCCACTGCCGTCAGCGCCGCAAAGCCGCTCGGCCTGCTGCAGGACGGCGCGGAACACCGGCTCTGCATCATCGCGGCTCTGGCTGATAACGGCGAGAATTTCACGCGTCGCGGCCTCGCGTTCGAGCCGCGCCTGCATGTCCCTGAACTGAAGCGCATTGTCGAGCGCAATGACGGCCTGAGCGCCAAACGCCCGGACAAGCGCAATCTCATTTTCTGTAAAGGGATCGACCTCGTCACGGAAAAGCGTGATCAGTCCGATGGCTGATCCGTCCCGGGTCAGCGGGGCAAACAGAACGCTGCGGATATTGTTTTCATCCACCATCGACCGGACAACCGGGCTGCCTTCCCGGTAGAGCCGGCTCTCGCCCATATCCGCATGGGCAATCAGTTCGTTGTTGATAACGCACCTGGCGGCGTATGACAGGTTCGGATCCATTTTCAGCTGGCCAGTCTCAAACATCTCGACGGCCCTGGGCAACAGGCCTTTGTGCGCGGCCAGCGTCTGGTGTTCGTCCTGTGCCGTGGCCAGGATCAGCCCGCCCATGCGCGCATTGCACAGTGTCCGGGCGTTTTCCAGAATTGCATCAAATATCGGGGTTTCATCATGGCGTGACGTGCTCATCACCTGCATGATCTCTGACATCGCCGCAAGCTGCGCCTGCAGATCAGAAGCGCTCAGTTCCGGACGCGGGTCGGGCGCTGCAGCAGATGAGGGGCGTTTGTCTTGTTCCAAAGTGTTCAGATCGCCCTGTTCATACCGGTTGGTTGCTCGTTTTGAACAGACTAGCCACAAAAGTTACCCGAAACCAACAACTCAGAACGTCGCGAGACAATCGGTGTGCTCTTACGGCGCCGGGACACCACCTTTTCAGGGCTGCCGAGATTTCGGTTGATCGAATCACAGTCCTCTACTAAGCCGCGATTCAGCAAGGCTATACCGGGAGAAGACGGGTCACCGTCGCCGAAGGAGCAACCGCCCCGGAAACTCTCAGGTCCCAGGACCGGTATGGCTGAAACACTCCGGAAAGCGGCCCCTGTCGGGGTCCACCGTAGGAGAAAGCCCGGGACACCGGGTGAAACTCTCAGGTTCCACGCACGGAGGGGGCACGCGGCCGAGGCCGCACGTGCGAGGAAAGCAAACATGTCCAGAGTTGCCGTTATCGGAGCCGGTGTCACCGGCCTTACCACCGCCTATGAACTGCTGAACCGGGGTTTTGATGTCACAGTGTTCGACCGCAACCGCTATGCGGCTATGGAAACAAGCTTTGCCAATGGCGGTCAGCTGTCGGCCTCCAATGCCGAGGTCTGGACGCAGTGGGGGACCGTGCTGAAGGGTATCCGCTGGATGCTGCAGGCCGATGCGCCACTGCTGGTCAACCCGGCCCCCACCCTGCACAAAATGCGCTGGATGGCAGAGTTTCTGTCCAACATCCCCAACTACAGAGCCAACACCATAGAAACCGTCAGGCTCGCCATTGCTGCGCGCGCGGTTCTCTTCGAGATGGCCGACCGCGAAGGCATCGATTTTGATCTGGAGCGTCGCGGCATTCTGCACTTTTACGACCGTCAGAAAGACCTGGCGCATGCCCGGCGCGTAAACGAACTGCTGCGCGAAGGCGGGCTGGACCGACGCGAGGTTTCCGTCGACGAGGTGCGCGCAATCGAACCCGCCCTGCAGGGCGACATCATCGGCGGTTTTGTGACAGAATCCGACAGCTCGGGTGACATTCACAAATTCACCATGGGTCTGTCGCGGGCCTGCGCCCGCCGCGGCGCCGAGCTCCGGTTCGGAGCCGACGTGGAGCGCCTCGCAGCGCGTGATGGCGCCGTGCGTGTTACAGCTGGTGGCGTCACCGACGTGTTTGATGCTGTCGTCGTCAGCGCGGGTATTCAGAGCCGCGAGTTCGCCCGCCAGCTGGGGGACCGCGTCAACATCTATCCGGTCAAAGGCTATTCCGTCACTGTGTCGCTGGATGATGCAGAAAGCCAGGCAGCTGCTCCCTGGATCAGCCTGCTGGATGACCGTGCCAAGATCGTCGCCAGCCGCTTTGGCGCAAATCGTTTCCGCATCGCGGGAACGGCCGAATTCAACGGCGCTAACCGGGACATCCGCGCAGACCGTATCCGGCCCCTGACCGAATGGTGCGAACGTCACTTCCCCGGCGTCTCGACCGAGAATGTCACACCCTGGGCCGGGCTGCGTCCGATGATGCCGTCCATGTTGCCACGCGTCGGCCGCGGCAAAGCGCCGGGCGTTTTCTATAACACCGGGCATGGCCATCTGGGCTGGACTCTTTCGGCGGCCACAGCCCGGATCATTGCGGGCAGCGTCGCGGACGAAAAGGGCCAGAGCATCCGGCTGTCCGGACCCGTGGCGAAAGCCGCATGAATCCACAGGCACGGGTGACGGTGCGCCGTCACCCGTGATCTCAGACCGCTTGCATCAATGTGGTGTCTGCAAGCGGCTGTTCCACCAAGGAACTGCCGGTGAATACGCGCAGCCACCTGGCGGCATAAAGTGACGGTTCCGACAGGCCGCGAGCCATACCACCGGTTTCACAGACCGGCGGCTCGGTCATCATTTTCTGCAGGCCTGCGGCCCAGGCTTCAGCGGACCGCCCGGACTGAACCCGGATGCCGTTTCCCGCCTGATCGCGCAGCCCGTCGACATCGGCCACGAGTACCGGCCGGCCTGCGGCCCTGGCTTCCTGAGCGACCAGGCCGAAGGCCTCCCAGCGCGAAGGCATCGCGACCATGCTCACGGCGGCATAGGCCGCGCGTACATCATCTGTATGTCCGCAGAACGTGATCCTCGGATCCGGCCCGGCAAGAGTTTCAAGCCGTCCGCGCTCGTCCCCTTCCCCGAAAAACAACAGTTGTGCGTCTGATTGCGGACACATCCGGAACGCCTCGATCAGCATGTCAAAACCCTTCTGCGGCTCCAGCCGGCCAAAAGCCCCGATAACCGGACGGGCGGTTTGAACCGGGGCAATATCCGCAAGTCCGGTCATATCGACCTGTGGATGGATCACGGACAGCGCCTCGGGTTGCACAAGGTTACGTGCCTGCATCCATTTGGCCTGTTCGTTGCTGACGGCTACGACCCGGTCAAAAAGCGCATAGGAAACGCGCAGCATCGTATGAAAACGTCGCTTGTTCGGAACATTCAGGGCCGAGAACGCCGGTGTATAACTGTGCTCGATATGAACAAGGCGCACCGTCGGATTGAGCGCCCGCAGGGTCATCAGCGCCGGCAGGCCACGCCAGCGCAACGACAGGTGAGACACCACGACATCAGCGTCGTGTCTGTCTGCGCCCAGCGCATTTTTACTGACGGGCTTTACGGTCTGACTTAACCTGCCGGCAAAGTCGGGGAGTGCCAGCAGATTATCAAGCATCCGCATCACACCGCCGGGCGTGCAGTCATCAACAAGGTGTACGATTTTCAGAGGTTTCATCTTTTTTCTCCTATTCAGCGGGCGCGGAATGCAATCAGGCGCGCAGCCTGACGCAGGGGCCCGGGGCCAAGGACGTGCAGCATGGCAGCGGCACTTATGGTCACAGAGGACCGGACGGGTTCCTCGAGCAGCGGGCGCGCGGAACTTGCCATTGCCCTGCAGACCAGCGGCCAGGCCTGCCGGGTATCCAGCGCACTGATCGCCCGGCGCGCCAGATAGCGCAGCTGATACGCGCGCGCGACGCCTTCCCAGCGCGTGAAAAATCCGGGGTTACAGGGCCGCAGTTTCGAGATCATCCGCTCCCACGATGCCAGCTGGCGCTCGGTCGCTGCAGAAAGGCCGTTCGGGTTTACCCGGTAGCCTGTCAGAAACCCCGGAATCCCCTCGACCTGCCAGTCTGTTGTCAGCACCAGCCGGAGCCAGCATTCGATATCCTCTGACTGGCGGAACGTTTCGTCAAAATACCAGTCGCGCCGGCGCTCGACTGCCGGCCGCCACGCGATGTCGTCAAGCGCTGCGCGACGCATGACAGCGGACGATCCGTTGCCGACCGGGTTGCGGCACAGAATAGTGCGTGCCGAAATATTGCGCAGCCGCGGGCGTTGTCTCATCCCGGTCGGGCGGGATGCGTCGTCAATCAGCACAGACCCCGAAAAACTCAGACCGACGTCAGGCGATGCGTTCAGGTGATCGACATGGGCAGCCAGTTTCTCGGGCATCCAGATATCGTCTGCATCACAGAACCCCACATACCGTCCCCGGGCCGCGTCAATACCGGAGTTCCGCGCGCCGGCGAGGCCCCGGTTGGCCTGGGTGATGATCCGCAGCCGGGGATCAGATGCAAATGCCTCTGCAACGCGCAGCGTGCCGTCCGTAGAGCCGTCGTTGACAACGAGTATCTCAAAATCCCGGAACGACTGCGCGAGCAGTGACTGAAGGGTCCCGGCAAGCGTGGTTTCAGAGTTAAAGGCGGGTACGACAATCGAAGCTGTTGGCATGGCTGTGTCCTCGGTCAGTTGGAAAACAGGAAATGGCGGGTTCTGCGTGGCAGAACCGGCGCCGCGAATGCCGCGAGCGCGGTCATGCCGCCACGGCACAAGGGGAACAGAAAACCCCGGGCGCTGCATCGCAGTCCCTGCAGCGTAAAACGCGCCGGATCGAAGGCACCACTGTCGATCCGCAATGCGCGGCGGGCGAGATACCGCAGGTAAGCAGCTTCTGCGGACGGGTCCGGGGCATAGCCGAAGCGACGGGCTGTCCTGAGGGCGTTTTCGCGTCCGGCGCGCATCGCCGGCAGGTCAGAGGAAAGGCCGGTGGGGCTGGCACGGTACCAGACCTGAAGGCTGTCAACCGAACGGATGCAGGCCCCTTTGCCCACGAACCGCACGAGGAACTCAAGGTCCTCGTTGTGCACAACACCGGTGTCCAGCCCGCCTGCAGCCAGAAATGCGTGCCGCCCGACTGTCAGATTGGACATGGTGCAGACCGGGTTTTCGGCCAGCAGGACAGGCACTGTAAGTGGTGCATCATGCACTGTGGAAACCGTACGGCTGTCCGCAGGTGTCTGCCTGAAAAAGCCGATCTGTCCATAGAGCCCGTCCGCATCCGATTGTGCAAAAGCAGCAGCGAGTTCAGCAAGACGTTCAGGCGCCCAGATGTCGTCTGCATCACAGAAGGACAGATACGTGCCGGTCGCCACAACCGCCGCAGCATTGCGCGCGGCGCTAGGCCCCCTGCCCGGGTGGCGGATCAGGCGGATCCGGCTGTCCGCAGCAGCTGCCGCAGCGACCATCTGTGCTGTGCCGTCCTGTGACCCGTCGTCGACAAAGATTGCTTCCCAGTCTGCACAGGTCTGAGTGCGGATGCTTTCAAGCGTCGGTGCGATCACTTCGGCTTCATTCAGGAAAGGGACAATAACTGAAAACAGGGGCATATCAGCTCCTCCTCTGGTGGGTACGAAAACCCGTTGGGACATAGTAAAAAGCAGCGCCAAGCATGATGACCGCCGACGTCACCAGATACCCGGTGGCAACCGCGGTCAGCCCAAGCGGCGTGAGCACGGCAGTGTTCAGCATCAGTGCGACAGCAATCAGGACGCTCACAGCAAATTCTTCCGCCGGGCGCTCACTGGCGCGCAGCCAGCCTGCAACAGCTGACCAGATCACTGACGGCAGGGCGGCAAAACAAAGGATGGAGACAACCGGTGCAATATCCTGCCAGCCATCCCCCAGCAGCACAGGCACGTAAAACGGCGCCAGCGCGGCCTGAAGCGCGACCACGGGGGTCAGCACGACCAGCGACAGCCCCAGCCCCCCGCGCAGTGCGGCAAGCCGGTCACCGGCGGCACAAAGATAGGGGAACAGCACCACCGAGAAGGCCTGTGTAAAGGAAGTGGCCAGTCCCAGCCCGGCGTTGAACGCCATGAAATATATCCCGAGGCTTTCCGCCCCCAGCATGGCGCCGACGATCAGCTTGTCCGCCTGCATGCGCAGCACCCTGACGACTTCGGTCCCCAGCACGGCCCAGCCATAGGTCATGAAATCACGCAGCGGTGCGAACCCGTATTTCTCATCCGCGCGCCAGGGGCGCAGCCGCCGCATCAGGACCAGCCAGATCGGGGCAGCAATCACACGCGGCAGTACGAGCGCCAGCGGAGATGGCCAGAAAAGCGCCAGAATGACAGTAGCGATATTTGCGCCCGCCACCTGGGCCCCGGCAATCGCAGCCGTCTGGTGAAGCCTGCCTTCGCGCATTGCCAGCGCTGCCTGCACGAGCCCGGCAGGCATAAAAAGATACTCTGCCGCAAGCAGCGCCAGAAGCGCCGCCAGCGTCGGCTGGCCCATCAGAGCACAAAGACCGGCAACAGAGATCTGCAGCAGGAAAAGCCCCCCGCACCACCAGCGGAAAATCCAGCGCGCTGTGTTGCAGCGCTGTTCCAGCTCGTTCTCCGGCGATGCGATAATCCGCTGGCCTGCGCCGTTCTCTGTAAGTGCCTTGAGCAGGTCACCGGCAGCGAGCGCGGCAGCGGCCACCCCGATGGCCGCCGGGTCCATGGTGCGCGCAATGACAACGACCACCAGCAGGCGGGTGATCTTACCCGCCGCTTCTGATGCCGCATAGGACAGCAGCTGCTGCGCAAATCTGTTCCCTGCAAAAAAACGTGTCATCACTCATCCGATCCGAACTGGTTACATGCTGCCGTTCTAAACAGGCTGAGAACGCAGGTCCCCCGCCCGGGCGGACAGCGTGGCAGGCCATCGGGGGTATGACCTATCCGTTTGGATGCTTCGGCCATCCCCTTGCCAGTCTTATGCAATGAGCCGGTCTGGCGTAGGTCAGGGGCAGAAAAACGGAGTGTGTTAAAGATGAAAAGATTTCTGAAAAATACTGTTCTCGGTGCAGCTTCTCTGGCGGCGCTTACCGCGTGCACCAGCATGAAAACACCGCAGAACATTGAAGCGGTTGAGACCGGCAAAGGATACCAGTCGCAGTACCGCGAACCGGCAGTTGCGCGGAATTCCATGGGGTTCCTGCAATCCAGCATGCTGAATGAAAGCAGCTGCCTGCCCGAAGCCGGTGGCAGCCGCGAAGCCATCGCAGCAAAATGGGGTGGCCCGTCGCTGAACGGGTTGCTGGGTGAAAAGCTGTCGCGCAATGATATGGTTCAGGTCACGATTGATGGCGATGACGCGCTGAGCGGAACATTTGTCGTGTCCCGCGACGGGACGCTCAAGCTGCCTTATCTGGGCGCTGTCCCCGCACAGGGACGTACGGCCGTCGAGGTGGAACGCATGCTGAGCAATGCGCTCGTTTCCGCACAGTTCTACAAAAACCCGCCGCGCCTGACCGTGCGCATTACCGATTTTGCCTCCGTTGTGGTCGGGGTCAAGGGAGCCGTGTTCGAACCACACGCGGTTGAAGTCGGCGGCATCGCTGGTGATGCGCTGGACACGGGTCGCCAGAATGCGCTCGGCGCATCGACAGAAGGCCGCAACCTTGCAGCAGCACTGCGCGCCGCCGGTGGTGTGCGCCCGGATGCCGATCTGTCATCGGTTGAGCTGCACCGGGCCGGACGGGTTTACCGCATGGACCTGCGTGGCATTTTTGACGGTACAGATCCCACTGACATCATGATGCTCTCGGGTGATGAAATCGTCGTCAAAAGCCGCCACTGTTTTCAGGACGAACTGATGCGTCCGGGTCCGATCAGCCCTCCGGGTGTGTCGCTGTTCCTGTCGAACCTGACCCAGCCGGCAACAGGCAATGCCGTTTCGGCCATTGGTCGCGAAGTGCGCCAGACCCCTTATGGCACGCGTTTCATGCAGGCCGTGGTCGACAGCAACTGCGTCGGCGGGTCAAAAACGACCAACGCAAACCGCAGCGCGGTCCTGTTTTCGCGCAACCCGATCACCGGCGTTTCTGTTGTGATCGAGCGCGATATCGAGGATCTGCTGCGCCGGGGCGACCGGGATGATTTTGATCCCTATGTTCTGCCGGGCGATTCCATCGCCTGCTACGACAGCACGGTAACCGGTATTGCCGAAATCGGCCGCGTGCTGGGCGTTGTCGGTACCGGTCTGCTGCTGGCGCAGTAACCTTCAGACGGCCAGGGGCAATCTCCTGCGGGAGGTTGCCCACAGCCTTTTTGTCCGGTGCGCCAGCACTTCGAGGCGATCGTTCTCCGCAGCCTCAATCGCGTTTTCCACGTCAATCAGTACCGTTCGCAGTTCGGACAGGCCAAACAGTGCTGCACTTCCGGCGATGCGGTGGCATTCCATCTTCAGCGCGCTCTGATCACCATGCTGCCATGCCGCCGTCCTGAGCTGCACTGCCAGAGCATCCATCTCTTCGCAGAACCGTTTCAGCAGACGCTCAAATGCTGCATCTCCGAGGTCTTCGCGCATGTCGTCGAGGCTGGTCGGCACCGGACCGGCACTGTCTGTACCACTGAACGCTCCGGTCACTGACTGCAACGCGTCACGCAACGCAGGCACCGTGATCGGCTTGCCCACAAAGGATGTCATGCCTGCCTGGTGGAATTTTTCCACGGCGTCTGCCAGCACATTCGCCGATACCGCAATGATCGGCACATCCGCGGACGGCCCCCCGCCGCTGCGGATGTGACGGGTTGCCGTCAGACCGTCCATCACCGGCATGCTGATGTCCATCAGGATCGCATCAAAACGCCGGGTACCGGCGGCATCGACACCTGATCTGCCATCGGTGGCCGTGGTAACCCGGTGGCCCTCTTTTTCCAGCATCTTACGGATCACCAGAAGGTTGATCTCGTTGTCTTCGACCACCAGCAGATCAAGAGCTTTCTGCGCGCCGGCTGCGCTTTGCTCCGAAGCGCTGGCCAGCCCGGGATCAGAGGCCGGAAGCGGCAAACGTACCCAGAAGACACTGCCCTCGCCCGGCTCACTCTCCACACCGACAGTGCCGCCCAGAGCACGTGCCAGACGCCGGGCAATGCCCAGCCCAAGACCGGTACCATCTGCCACACGGCCCAGAGAGGGATCCGTTGTGTGAAAATCCTCGAACACTTTTCCGGCGTCTTCTTGTGCGATGCCGACGCCGGTATCGATCACACGGAACTCATAAAACGGCGCACCGGTCTGATCGTCCTCGCCGTCAATCTCGACCTCGACAGAGACACGGCCATCTTTGGTGAATTTGATCGCATTTCCTACAAGGTTCAGCAGAATCCGGCGTATCTTCGGACCATCGGTGCGCACCCAGGGCACAGGCGTTCCCAGCCACTGCCACTCGATCACATTACCGCGCTCTGCCGCGCTGCCGCTCTGGCTGTCGACAATCTCCTGGACAAGCGCGCCCAGATCAACAGGCTCTCGCGTGACTGTCATTTTCCCGGCCTCATAGCGGGCAATGTCGAGCACTGAATTTACGTGACTGAGCAGAACCTCGCCTGATATCTCCATGTTCCGGATGAACTGCTTCTGATCCGCAGAAAGGCGCGTATCACCCAGCAGCGACAGGTTTCCGATGATCCCGTTCAGAGGTGTCCGGATTTCATGGCTCATCACCGTCAGAAAATCATCCTTGGCCTTCTGTCCTGCCAGGGCTCTGTCCCGCGCTGAAATCAGCTCCTGCTCGTTTGCAACCCGCCTCGAGATATCGCGCAGAAACCCGATGACGATTTCGCCGCTTTCGTCCGTGGCCGACTGCAGCGCCAGTTCGACAGGAAACACCGCGCCATCGGCCCGCATCGCTTCCAGCTGCACCCTGCCCTTGCCGACCACATGACGGTCCCCGCCCCGCTGCATGCGCTCCATGCCCTCGTCATGAGCGTCACGCAAATGGGGTGGCACAACAAGTTCACCGACTGAACGCCCCCTGACGTCGGCTTCTGTGTAGCCGAAAATCGCTTCTGCGGCCGGGTTGAACTGGATTACCTTCCCTTCGGCATCCGACACGATCACGCCATCCAGCGAGGTCGACAGAACCGTGTTCATCCGCGCGTTTGCCTGTGCAAGGCGTGCGCTGCTGCGGCGGATCATCCGGTTGGTGAAAAAGAGGTAGACGCTGACACCAGCCAGCGCCAGCAGCAATGCTGCCGAGAACGCAGCAAGTCTTGCCAGCGTCGCGGCGGTGTCGGCCCTGCGCGCATCAGACTGACGCGCGAAAAAATCGAGACCGGAAACAGACAGCCGCCTGACATCATCGCGCAACGTGCTGGCATCCAGCCATATATCCCCGATGCTGCGCTCCAGAGCGGCATCGTCACCATCAATTGCAGGGACCGTTGCGTCCAGAAGTGACGACAGCGCCGCAAGCGGCTTGGCGAACTCCGGCGTTTCCCGCAGGGCACTGAACAGCCGCGAATGTTCCAGCGTGTCTACGCGGCTGTAAAAAACATCGAACTGACGGCGGATCTCCGAGAGGTCAAATTCCTCCTGGTCAGCAGCTTCATCCGGACCGTCGTGGCCGTGGTGTTCCAGTGCATTGAGAAAGGACAGATACTCTACCTCGACCTGCGTCAGGGTCCACTGCACATTGTCCGAACTGGCCGATCGCTGTTGTTCGAGATCCTCCACGACCTGCCGCCCCAGCAGAACGGTTGCCGTCAGAATCACAAAAAACCCAAAGCCGATGAGCCATATGGCCCACCGGCTTTGCCGAAGGTATTCCGGTTCAGACTGCTTCACTGACACATCCCGTCACAGCGTTCCGTGGCTTCACGCTATTGCACGACCTCCAGCCTGTCGAGTTGCCAGATACTGCGCGAATAAATCACTTCGGTTCGGAATTCCGGGTCGCTGTCATAGGGGTAGACAATCCAGAGCGGACCTTTCTGACGCCGTGACATTTCCCTGCCGTCCATCTGATAGGCCACAATCGGTGCGGTCGCCGTTACTGATGCGACCGGGATCTCTACGGTATAGTCGTTTATTGCGGTGGCCAGGACCGTGCCATCGCTGGCATCCACGACATCCAGCAGGTCTGCAAGCGGCACACCGACAAATGTCTTTTCGCCCTCTGTCCAGATTGTGCTGGTTGTATAGGAAACGGCTGGCATTTCAGCGAGCATCTGAAGGTCGAAGCGGGCCGTACCGTCGTCATTGAGAAGGCCGATGTCACCACTTACTGTCAGAACGACATCGCTTTGAGGGTCGGCCAGCTGCTCAGCAGAGGCCGGTGCCGCCAGCGCCAGTACCAGACCGGCAAGAATTCCAGGTAGGATGCGCATCATTTCCTCCATACAGATCGCAGGGACCTTATGCACAAATGCGGTCCGCCGCGACAATCAGGCATGCGTATAGCATGCTACCCTTTCGGATAGGTTCCCACGTATCAGGCCGCCCGGATGCAGCTGCTGCTGTCACCTGCAAAGACGTCCGACAACTCAGGGCGATCCTGTGCAAACGCCATTGTCGCTTCAAGAAAGCCACGTACCGATCCGCAGTCAAAGCGCTGCCCCTCAAAGGCAAAACCGTTCACGCCCGCGTTCGCAAGGTCGGCTGCAATTGCATCAGTCAGCTGGATCTCTCCACCGGAGCCGGGCGCCAGACCGCACAGATGGTCGAAAATCGACGGCTGCAGGATGTAGCGGCCGACAATACCGGAACGGGACGGCGCTTCTCCGGCGCGCGGTTTCTCGACCAGACCGCGCAGGTTCTGAATTCTGCCAAAAGTCTGCGCGATATCGGCAACGCCATAGGAACTGAGCTTTTCGGCAGGGACGGTTTCGGTGGCGACCATGTGGGCCGGGAACTGGCCAAAAGCGCGGATCATCTGGTCCAGCGCCGGCGTATCTGCGCGGATGACATCATCCGGCAGAATGACCGCAAAGGGTTCGTCACCGATCAGGTCTCGCGCCAGCGAGACCGCATGACCCAGACCGCGCGGGTTTTCCTGACGTACGAAGCGGACAGTGCCACCTGCGATCTGTGTCGACTGCAATGCATGCAGCGCAGATGTCTTGCCCGCCCTGGCCAGCGTTTCCTCAAGCTCCGGCATGTCCACGAAGTAATTCTCCAGAGCAGCTTTGCCCGCTGAAGTGATGAAGATGAATTCTTCGATACCCGCGGCCCGGGCTTCCTCGACCGCATAGTGGATCAGCGGCCGGTCAATCAGGGGCAACATCTCCTTGGGAACGGATTTGGTCGCGGGCAGAAAGCGGGTCCCAAGACCTGCGACAGGGAAAACTGCTTTGGTTACGTGTGTCATGGTTATTCTCCTCAGGGTAAATCAGAAACTCAGTAAGCGCCGCGGCCAGAGACCACTGCCCGGAACGTCAGGGCGATCAGCATCAGGTCGAGCAGGATGGAACGCGACCGGACATAGGCCAGATCCATATCGATCATTTTGTCAAAACCGATGCTTGCGCGGCCTGAAACCTGCCAGATGCCGGTGATACCCGGGCGCGTCTTCAGTCTGCCCCTGGCGTGACCGGGATAGGCCGCAACCTCCTCGGGCAGAGCCGGACGCGGTCCGACAAGGGACATGTCACCGCGCAGCACGTTGATCAGCTGCGGCAGTTCATCCAGCGACGTACGGCGCAGGAAACGCCCGATACGTGTCACCCGTGGATCATTGCGGGATTTAAAGCAGACACCTTCCCGATCAGAGGTCTGCAGCAGATCTGCGCGACGCGCTTCGGCGTCTGTTTGCATGGAACGGAACTTCAGCATCTCAAAGGGTTTACCGTCGCGTCCAATGCGGGTCTGGCGGAACAATGCGGGCCCTTTGCTGTCCAGACGGATAAGCATGGCCACCACCATCATCGGCAATGCAAGCGCCACGAGAGCTGTTCCGGTCAACATCGCATCAAGTCCGCGTTGCGCCGCCTGCTCCCGGTCGGCGCGGGCAATGGCATAGTGTGCGGCGCGCGTCATAAAGGTCAGATTTCCGATCAGATACCTCTGGGCAAGGCGCTTCGGCTCGAGCGCCAGCCGCCAGACCCATTCCATGCGCGCCCTGCGGACAACCGCAGGCGCACGCCTGACATTGCCTGCGAGAAAATCAAGGAGCGCCCCGACGCTCAGAACAAGCGAGGCATTCAGCAGGTGGCGGTTCTGGTCAACCCAGAGTTCCTGGCGCGGCACACCCATTGCCACGAGTACAATATCGGCGCCGCTTTCATTAATGTCTCGCACAGCCGGACCTGCCGGGACTGCACCCCCATAACCATCGCGCGATCCCGCGATGCGCAGGCCCGGAATGTCAAAACTCAGACGCGCCGCTGCAGCAGCGGCTGTGCCCGGTTTGCCGCCGATCAGAAAAACGGACAGGCCAAGCCTTGCGGCATGCTGCAGCAGGAGCGGTACAAAATCCGTGCCGTTCAGGTTGGCAGTGAGGTTCCGGCCCTGCATCCGGGCCGCCAACTCTACGCCGATGCCATCCGGCAGGATGTAATCCGTGCGCCTGAGCGCTGCTGCATATGCCCGGTCGCGCGCCCGGACGTTGACACAATGTGCGTTCGCAAAAGCAACCGTTGCGCGACTGCCGCACAGCAGGTGGCGGGCCACGTCGTGGGGTTCTGCGCTGACAAGCGGTATGCCCATAACCGTTGTGACAGGCAGGGTTCTGGCGGCGGCCGGCAGAGCGCCGGGCATCAGTGACTGGGCGGGTTGATAGTGCATGGGTTCGCTCCGGGGAATGTTTTCGTCTTGCCTCCAGGATGCTTAAAGAGACAGATCTGCAACAGACGGGCGTCCGGACAGTGAACGACGCAGCCGGAGCCATCGGGCTGTCTGAAAGCAGCGGAATTCATGCCAGGTGGAAACCTTCCTACCCGAATGGGTAGAAAACACTGTCCAATTGCCCGTATTATTTGATTAATTCAGGAAGGGTATAGCTTTACCCCAGAGATATGATTCGCCGCGGGAGACGAACAGTGAGAGTATTGATCGCCGACGACCACGAGCTGGTACTCGACACGATTGTCGCCTTTGTTGAAGCGGCGGGCGGTATTGAGGTTGTAACCGCTCCGGACTTTCACGCGGCAAAAGATCATATAGAAAACCAGCCGCCCTTCGATCTTGTCCTTCTGGACCTGAACATGCCCGGTATGAACGGCCTTGAGGGTCTGAAAACGGCCATCGACATGGAAGGAGCATCGCGTGTCGCGCTGCTGACTGGCGAGGCTGGTCGTGACGTTGCCGAACGCGCGCTGGCAGCCGGCGCTGCTGGTTTCGTGCCCAAAACACTGCCGGCGAAATCACTGGTCAATGCGATCCGATTTATGGCGATGGGAGAGCAGTATCTGCCTGCGGGTTTCATGGCCGCCGCGGACAAAGAGAGTGATCACCCGCTCGCCAAGAAACTCACTCAGCGCGAGATGCAGGTTCTCAAAGGCCTGACAGAAGGCAAATCAAACAAAGAGATAGCGCGCGATCTTGATCTTTCGGAACCGACAATCAAGCTGCACGTGAAAACGCTCTATCGCAAGGTCGGCGCCAGCAACCGGACACAGGCGGCACTTACCGCACGCGAAGCGGGTCTCTTCTGACAGGCCCTATCCTTCCGGATAGTCCACGAACTAATTGCCCCCTGACCTATCCCTGGTCGCAGCGGACGCTGGCTGCCACCCCGATGTAGAACGACCTCAGATTAAGAGGTATTCTATGTTTGGATCTGTTACCCCCACCGTCGCTGAACATCACAACACACAGCCTGCCGGATGGCTGAGCATTTATCGCCGGCCACTGGCGAGCCTTGGATGGCGCAGGCTGATATGCGGCGGACGCCTTTCCGATGCCGGCCGCCTGCCCCGCTACTTTGCGGTGTTTCTGCTGGGCGCCAGCTGTCTCTGGGCGCCCATAGTCGGATATCTGACAACCGCACCACTGCAGTACAGCTCGCATGCCTCGCTGATTCTGCCCGGCTCGGGCGCATCAGCCTCTGTTAACCTGAGCAACATCGGTCAGGCCTCATCATATGCCAGTTCGGCGTTTTCCAACGGATCCATCAGCCCGACAGAAACCTACAAACGCCTTATCGGCGCGGATCGTATCCTCGCAGCTGCGGCCGATGAACTGGAGATTTCACCTGCGGTGCTGGGCAAACCCAGAGTGACCCTCGTCGATCAGACAAGTCTCATTCACATTGAGCTCAAAGGCGCCTCGCCAGAAGAGGCGCAGCAATATGGCGACGCCCTGATCCGCGCACTCTTTACCGAAATCGACGCGCTGCGCGCCGACGAAATCAAATCGCGCGAAACCGGTGGTCAGGGTGCCATTGAGGAATACACAAGGTCCGTCAGCGAAATCCGTGCCGCCATTACACAACTGCAGAAACAGAGTGGTCTGCTCACAGCCGCGCAATACGCCGACCAGGTAGCCGCAAACGACCGGATGAAGGAACAGCTTCGCCAGCTCAGGGCTCAGGCTGCCGAACAGTCGCAACGCGTTGCTGCGCTCGAAACTGCGCTTGGCCTGCCGCCGAAAACGGCTGCGATCACCCTGAAGCTTTTTGCGGACCGCCAGTATCTGTCGCTGCTGGATGACGTCGCTGCGCATGGTGCCGTTCTGGCGCAGGCGAGCACCGGATACGGCGTGAAACACCCTACCTATATCAGCGCTGAAGAAGCCTATCGCGGTGCACAGCTGGCCGCACGTCAGCGTGCCTCTGTTGTGACCGGGCTTGCCCCGGAACTGCTGGACGGCCTCGACCGTGCTCCCGCGGGCGAAAGAGCGACCCTTCTGAGCGAGCTGGTGCGCGCGAATGCCGGGTTTGCAGGGATATCGCAAAAGGTCACCGATCTGACGGAACGTACAGAAGCCGAAAGCAGCCGCCTGCACGATCTGGCGCCGGTTGCTGCAGAGCTCGAAGACCGCCAGCGAGATTTCTCTGTTGCCGAAGCGGTCTTTGCCTCGGCGATTGCACGGTCGGAATCCACCAAAACCGATGTTTACGCATCCTATCCGCTGATCCAGGTCCTTGAGGACCCATCCCTGCCGGCCGCCCCCTCGTCACCCAAGCGAAAACTCTCGCTTGCGGCCGGCGTCGCAGCGACCCTTATGCTGTTTATGGGCCTGCTCCTTGCGTGGCTGCGCCAGCCGCTGATCTCACGGCTGATCAGTAAGCCCGGCGGGCAGAACGGGGCATGAAAGCAGCGCCCGAAAATCCCGCCGAAAAGATCGTCTGGACAACGCTGATCTGGACATGGGGGTTTTATGCCTTTGGCAGCCTCTACGTGGTTGGCCCTGTTCTGGCCTGGTGTCTCGGTGCGCTGGCTTTCCTCTCGCTGTTTCTGGGGCCGGCAATTCGGTCCGACCTGCGGGCGACCGGCCCGGTGCCCTGGCTGATCTGGCTGTGGTTCGCGGGCATGGCGGTGATGCTTTTTGCGCTGTGGACCGGCCATATCGACTGGGGCCTCGGTCTGAAAAAGACCATAAAATCATCGGTGGGCTGGGCCAAGGGCTGGGCGTTGCTCGCATTGTTCCCGCTGGCAGGCGCCGTGCTTCCGATCCGGCGCGAGGTGCTGATCCGTGCACAGTGTATTCTGGGACTGGCGACGCTGATCATTGCCCCCCTGTTGCTGGTTGCCCCGTTCATCGGTTTGCCGGAACGCATTTTCACGTCACCACTCAGGGCGGTTGGCGGTCCCGGTCCGGAATACTTCAGCGTTTATCTCTACACGCTCGATCCGGCCAGCTGGACGGTGCGCTGGCAATTCTATGCACCCTGGTCACCCTTTGCGGCGATTCTCGGTATCCTGATGGTGCTCTTTGCGCTCGAGGAACGGCACAGAGGATGGATGATCGCCGGACTTGGCGCCGGCGTGCTGATGATCCTTGCATCAAAGTCCCGCATGGGGCTGGTCGGTCTGGTGGCCTGTACGATGGGCCCCCGCCTGCTGCCTCTGATCGCCCGGACCTGGGCCTGGATGATGGTATCCGGTCTGATGGCCAGCCTGGCCATATGGGGTTCTTTTGCCATCGACGCCGGCCGCGCCGGTATTCAGGGGTTTCGCAGCGCCCGCGCCGACAGCACGCGGGTGCGCGAGACGCTCCAGCGGATTGCCTGGGAACGCTGGCAGAACGATGCGGTCTGGTTCGGCCATGGTACCGTCCAGCCCGGACCGCATCTTGTTGAATACATGCCGATCGGCAGTCACCACACCTGGTATGCGCTGCTTTTTGTTAAAGGCGTGGTGGGCTTTTTCGCCTTCTTTATTCCCTTTGTGGTGCATTTTCTGATGGTTACCGTCGACACAGTACGGTCATCACAGGGTCGCCTGCCACTGGGCATCCTGATGACCTTTCTGCTGCTGTCGTTTGGCGAGAACATCGAAATCGAAGCCTATCTGATGTGGCCTGCTCTGGTGTTGCTCGGCTGTCATATCCGCGAAATGGAAACCCGACGGGACGCGGAACAGGCCAGCGCGGCCTCCCGGCCCCTTCCCGCCTGATCCCGATCAGCCGTCCATACTGCGCAGAACATAGACCGGGCTTGTCCAGGCCTGCGTGCCGTCTTCCAGCGTGACCCGCACGTAGAAGGGGTTATCCTGTCCCGCGCGGGGTGTCAGGCGACGCTGCAGCCGGACGGTCCTGTGGGTGTTTTCATCCGGCAGACGGAAAAGCCGGATGCCCCGCGGCAGGATATCAGACGCATCAAGCACCCTGTCCTCAAAGCCGATGTCCGCCAAATCAAGCGTTTCGCTGATCAGGGGTGTCTCTATGCGGATGCGTGCAGATGGTCCTTCCTCCAGTGTCGCGACGAAGCCCGCGTGGTTCCCTGTAGTCACCGATTGCCATGACAGCGTATGAGCATCCGTCTGATCCAGTGTTTTGTCCCGGTTGAAAAAATTTACCGGCACAATCGATACAGGCTTTGCGTTTTCGAAATGCGCTGACCCGTCCCAGGGCACCGCCCGGAACCGCCCGCGGTATTCTGCTCCTTCCCACAGCACACCGATGCGATTGCCCGGCGTTTCACCGGCAAATGGCAGGATGCATTCCAGATGGTCCAGACCGTTGAACACGTCGATCCGGCGGATCGGGGCACCGGCAGTAACGTTCAGGTTCAGGTGCACATCACCGCCGGGAAGATGGATGATGTCGCCCATCGTCGCGCGGTCACACGGGGTTGTCCGGGGATCGGACACCAGTGCCGGATCGTCGATACAAAGCGTCGCCTCCGCGTCAAAGGTCGCAGACAGCTCTATCCGGATCCGGCCGTTCGGCCCGCCGCTGGTGGCATAGTGGTGCCGGCGGTTGATACACCCGATAAGTGCTTCGCGCGTCAGCTCCGGCATCAGAAAACAGGTCAGACCGCCGACTGCACCAAACCAGCCGGCGCCGGGATAGCTTGCGCCAGGGCGCCCTTTGTGTCCGTCGGAATTACCGATGATGCCAACCCGGTAACCGCTGCGGAATGCATCCTGGACGATCCATTCAAAGGTTCCCCATGCTGAATGTACCTCGACCGACTTTTCAAAACGGCCGTCATGCGCCTGGGTGATATCCGCATATCTGCCGCCGCAATGGGCAAAACAGATCACGTCCCACTCCTCATGCGCCGCAAAGGCTTCGAACAGTTCTGCTGCAGTGTGGCAATCGGTTCCTGCGTCACTCTGGTCTTCGATCAGCGCATGCGACGAGCGGCGCATCGTCCTGCCCTCGACGGGAAAGAGCACATTGCGATCCCCGCCCAGCGCGGTGTTGCCCGACCACTCATAGCCCGGCAGAGTCACAAAGCGCCCCGGCTCATCGAAATGCGCGGTGACCCTGTTCAGATCCCGCCAGAAGGTATCCGTCATCTGAAAATCGTTGCCCTGATGTGCGCAGGCATCCAGAAAGGCGCGGTCCCGGCCAAAGGCGAAATACGCAGCCGCACTGTTGGTGCCGAGTGTTTCATCGGACTGGCCATGCAGGTCACCCCAGTAGCTGCGCCGTTCCGGTGCCGCCACGACTACAGACGGGTTTGTCGTCGTCAGTGCGACACCGTCAGTAGTTCTCAGAGAAATCGCCAGCGGTCCTTCGGTCTCTGCCACCAACCCGGAAACCTCTGTCGCAAAAGGACCGGGCCGGACATCAATCATCTCCGGCAACCCGCGCAACGGCTGATCTGCTGTGGCCTCGACCCTTGCGGATGTCTGATCCGTCGGATTGCCCCAGCGGTCCTCTGCCTTGATCTTAAGTGTGAAGGGCTCTCCCGGCACAATGGTTGACGGCACAACCGCCACCCACGTTTCCGGCGGGCCCGGCACGACGGAAATTGCAGGCTGCTCGCGAAGCGTCTGAAAGTTGTAGGTGGCAATCGGGTCCACCAGAACACGGAACTCGAACCGGCTTTCGCAAAAGGTCTGCAGCCGCATGCCGGGCCCGCCGTGATCCGTCACGCCGAACCGCACGGTGATGGTGTCCCCCTCTTTCATGAAACCACGGACGATCTTGATCTGAAGGGTTCTGTCCCAGGGCCGGATGTTGCCCTTGGGATCAAACCGGGCCTGAAGCACGGCATTGTTGGACGCAGTGACTACGGTGTAACCCGCGCCCGAGGGGTCATCAAACTGCGGATTGGTCTGGTCCGTGGCAAACCGGAAACAGATACGCAGACTTCCGCTGTCGTCTATTCCGAACCGCCCGGCGGTATAGGTCAGTGTAAAACTCTGATGACTGCCCGCCTCAAATGCTCCGGATTTGTCCAGAACGGCTGTGCCCAGCAGTTCGGGTGCAATCGGATTGCGCAGTGCGCCGTTATGCGTCTCAGGTGGCGTCATCGTGGGCATCGTGTCAGACATGATCTTTCCTTTCTGCGTCTTCAGCGTTCTGTCAGGCGGTATCGGCTCCGGAGGATCCGTCGGTTTTCCATATTGCACAGGTGGCCGGATCCGGTTGCGCGAACGGCCTGATAGCCAGAACCGAAGTCATTCCTCGCCGCGCTAGGTGATTTCGGGCAGTGCCGCCGAAAAGCCGTGAAGACCCATCCAGTCTGCTCCCGGACTGTCCGCGACATCCACCGATGCGCGGCGAGCCACGGGTGACCAGGGTGCGTGTTCTGCCGGTTGCAGGACTGGCAGGCTCAGGCGCTTTACCGCGGCCGCGCCGGCGCCTGCAGCCATCAGTGAACTGCTCACAGACCTTCATGGCCGAAATCCCCCCGAAATGTCCGGTCGGCGGGCTGCATCAGCCCCCGCTGATAATTCTTACATAGTAAAAGGCAGTTTTGTATAGTTACTATATAGTAACTTTGCCCAAGCGTGGATTTTTCAGATATGAGCGGGACTCTGGAGAGCATCAGAATTCGCCTGGGCGAAAGGCTTGCAACCACTCCCGGCGAAGCCAAGCATCGCCTTTTGACAGAGGCCATTCTGGATCTCACCGAAGACGGCACGCTGTCACCCGGTGACCGTCTGCCCAACGAAGCGGAACTGGCCGGTGCCCTGCCTTTCAGCCTGGGAACCGTGCAGAAAGCGCTGCGAAGCCTGTCAGAGCTGGGCGTGATCGACAGGCGCGCAGGTCGCGGCACGCTGATTGCCGGCAAAACCAGCGAAATTTCCGATCTCTGGCAGTTCCGGTTTGTCGATCCGGACCAGAACGCGGTCTATCCGGCCTACAGCCGCGTCACAGGCCTCGACCGTGAGGGCACCGATGGCCCATGGCACCGCTTTTTGCAGGACACCAGTGGCTACGTGCGTATCGAACGCGAAATCGATGTGGCCGGCAGATTTCGTGTGTTCAGCCGGTTTTACCTTGGCGCTGCCGTATTCGGGTCGCTTGCTGACCGAAATCCCGACGCCTTTGAGGGCGTACACCTGCATGCTGTTGTGCGCCGGGAATTCGGGACCGGCACGAAGTACATCACCAGCAGAATTGTCTGCACGGCCATTCCTGACACGGTCTGTCTGCGGCTGGGCCTGCCATCAGCGGCGCGTGGCCTGTGCTGCGGGATACGCGGTTTCGCGACCGGGGACAGACCGCTGTGGTTTCACGAGATATATGTGCCTGCTGACGCGGACCCTCTGGAGTTGCGCGATATCCGGCCGGTTCGCATATGACCCGGCTTCCTTTTGTTTCAGCTCAGTTCAGCCTGATGAGATCAGAGCCGCCAGAGGACGGGTCTGTGCGGCAACCCGCGCGCGCAGCGCGGCCAGCGACATGCCGTCGTCCTTTACAAAATCAATGAAATTCTGATTGAGGTTGTTGAAAAGCACCGCGCCAAGGGCCGGTGCGTTGTGATGCACGCTCACCTCTCCGCGTGCCTGCAGTGCGCATACAAGATCGGTAACCTGAGCAGCCAGACGGTCATCCAGATCGCTGTAGAGCTGCCCGTTGCGTGTTCCGGGCGCGTCAATCGACAGCGCCATGGCCGTGCGCCACATTTCCTTGGAAAGGTATTCAAGCGAATGATCGTAGTAGCTGAATATCAGCGCCAGCAAGGCCTCGCCCGCGCCGGCTGGCGGATCGCCAACAATCGCCTTGCCCGCCTCCAGCACTTCCTCGACTTCCATAGCGACCACCGCGATCAGGATATCGCCCTTGTTCTGATAGTAATTGTAAACCGTCCCGACAGACACGCCCGCGTCACGGGCTATGTCTTCGATTCGCACCGACCGGTATCCGCTGGCCCGGAACAGGCGCACAGCAGCGCCCAGGATTCGTTCCTGCCGGTCCGCCTTCTGTTTTTCGCGCAGTCCGGACATTTGATATCTCCGTGTGCCGGCTTATTTCACGACAAGTGTTGACTGAAATAATGAATAGCTTCAACTTTTTTCCAAAGCTGTACGCAAAGCGCAGCACCAACACCAATATGGGAGACAGACTATGAGCCGAATGACCATTGCCCTGATGGGGACAACCATGCTGAACCTGACGGCAGGTGCGGCCTTTGCCGAGGGCGAGATCAACGCGCTGGTATGGTGCGATCACACGGATCCCGGCCTGATCGAACCCTTTGAGGAGGCGTTCGGCGTCAAGGTCAATCTGCGCGAATACGAGGGCACGGGCGCGGCGCTTGCCCTGCTGGAACAATCCCGCCCGGGCGACTGGGACGTGCTGGTCATCGACGGTATTGACGTGTTCCGCGCCGTGGACGCCGGGCTGCTGGCTCCTCTGCCCGCCGGCGAGCTGCCGACCGGCGACTTTTTCCCCGAGGTTGTGATGGCGGAAAACAACATCGTTGACGGCGTGACCTATGCCGTAACGGAAAAATTCGGATACAACACAATCTCTTACAACGCAGACAAAGTCGACCCTGCAGACATGCAGGATCTGGCCAGCGTGTGGTCTGAGAAGTACGACGGCCGGATCAGCATATATGATTATTACCTGCCTGTGATGGGTCTGGCCGCGATCGCGAACGGCATCGAGACGGCCGGTATTGACGGTGAATCGCTCGAAGCGATCGGTGGCACGCTGGGCGAAATGCGCGCCCGCGCGGCTTCTGTTGCCGGCGTTGTCGCTGCCCAGACGGCACTGGCCACCGGCGAGGTCGATATTGTCGTGGGTGGCGGTGAATGGCTGACGGCCGTGCTGGCCGAAGAGCAGCCCGAACTGACATGGACGATCCCGGAACAGGGCGCCGTCCGCTGGGCGCAGTCCATCGGCGTTCTGGAGGGCAGCGAAAACAAGGACATGGCGCTGGAATTCGTGAAATACATCACCGGGCCCGAAGGTCAGGCCCGTCTGGCCACGTCCTCGTGCTTCTGGGGAATGCCTGCGAATGCCAGGGCCGGCGACTATCTCTCAGACGACCAGAAAGCTGTGCTGCGCTGGGACCAGCAGCAGGACTATCTGGCCCGGACCCAGCTTTATCCGGCACCTGACACTGATCTCGACATTGAAATGCAGGATCTGTGGCTCGACACCCTCCAGCAGTGAGCCGGTCAGCTGAACAACGGCGCGGCTGGGGTTTTGTTGCCCCGGCCCTGCTCTGGACACTTGCATTTTTCGTGCTGCCGTTTGCGGTGATGGGGGCAATGAGCCTTGCCACGCTCGAAGGGCGGACGCTTGTCTGGGGCCTGTCTCTGGCCAACTATGCCGAGCTGGCTGAAAAGGCCTATCTGTGGCGCGCGATCATGGTCTCGCTTGAGATCACTGTAACGGTGACCGTCGTCTCCGTAGTGCTGGCCTATCCTCTGGCGTGGATCATTGCTTTCCGGGTGCCCGCGCGGTGGCAGCGACTGGCCCTGCTGCTCGCGATCCTGCCCTTCTGGACATCTTATGTCGTGCGGTCATACGCCTGGTTGCTAGTGCTGGCCCGTGAGGGTGTTGTAAACCAGACACTGATGACTCTCGGGCTGATTTCCGAACCCGTCACTCTGGCCAACACGCGCTTCGCGACGGTCACCGGCTTTGTGCACTTCTTTGTCATGTTGCTGACGCTGACCATCTACGCCAATCTCATACAGCTCTCGCCCAATTACCGCCGGGCGGCGATGGACCTGGGTGCATCCGCCTTTCAGACGTTTCGACACGTCATTTTGCCGCTTACCCTGCCGGGCATCGTAACCGGTGCCTTTCTGACGTTCGTGCTGTGCATCGGCGACTATGTCACGCCGCAGATCCTCGGAGGCAATACCGAACTGACTGTACCACAGGTGATCATGGTCCAGCTCGGGCGCCGCGCGGATTTCCCGCTGGCCTCCGCACTGGCCATCGTTCTGATGGCGATTGTAACGGTGGTTTATCTGCTGTCCGCACGCTGGCTGAAACTGGACAGGTTGTGATGCGTCTGGTTCCCTGGCTTTATCTCGGTGCCGCATTCGTCTTTATCTATCTGCCTGTCGCCGCGCTGGTGCTGTTCTCTTTCCAGGAGAGCAACCTGCCTGTTCCACCGTTTCAGGGGCCCTCTCTGCGCTGGTACGCCGATATCCTTGGCGACGACGACGTCATGCAGGCGCTCGCCCATTCGCTCATGGTTGCAGCCGGGTCTTCGGCGGTTGCCTGTGTTCTTGGATTTTTTGCCGCCTATGGCCTTGCGCGGCATGTTCTGCCGGGATCGGCATTTCTGCGCGGCCTGCTGATTGCACCACTTACCGTAAGTTACCTGATCGTGGGTCTGGGGCTGCTGATCGTGATCCAGCGCGCCGGGCTCGGCCTTTCATTGATGACAGCAGGGGTCGGTCATGTGGTCATCAATCTGCCTCTGTGTTTCGCGATTATCTATGCATCCATGGGTGCCCAGCAGCAAAACGCCGAACGGGCGGCGCGTGACCTTGGCGCGGATGAATTTCGTGTCATCACACTTGTTACCGTCCCGATGCTCGCGCCCGCGATTGCGGCGGCTTTCTTTCTCTCTGTCACGCTCAGCTGGGACGAGTTTATTATTTCCTTCCTGCTCACCCGCTTTGATGTGACGCTGCCGGTCGAGATCTGGTCAATGCTGCGTTCCGGTCTCTCGCCGCGACTGAACGCGATCGGCAGTATTGTGTTTCTCGTCTCGGTCACGGCCGTACTGATCCTTGAAATTCTGGTATTCCGAAAGCGACGGCCATGACCGCGACTGTATCCATTAATGCGCTGAGCCACTGGTTTGGTGACTTTCAGGCCTTGTCTGACGTCAGCCTCAACATTGATGCGGGCGAGTATGTGACCCTGCTGGGTCCCTCTGGCTGCGGGAAAACGACGCTGCTTTCTGTGCTGGGTGGGTTTATCGCACCAACCCGCGGAGATGTCATAATCGGTGGCCGGGATATGACACGTGTGCCTCCCGCACAGCGTCCAACCACAACAATGTTTCAGGATTACGCGCTCTTTCCCCATATGTCCTTGCGCGACAATGTGGGTTTCGGACTGCGTATGGCTGGCCGGAAACGGAAAGAACGACACAGACGTGCAGGCGAGATGCTGGAGCTGGTCGGTCTGGGCGATGCGCAGACCGCACGGCCGCACGAACTGTCAGGCGGCCAGCGGCAACGGGTGGCCCTGGCACGCGCACTGGCGGTCAGACCGGACGTACTGCTGCTTGATGAGCCGCTTGGCGCGCTTGATCTCAAGCTGCGCCGGGCAATGCAGGACGAACTCAAGGACATCCAGCGACAGGTAGGCACAACCTTTGTACATGTGACACACGATCAGGAAGAGGCGATGGCAATCGCTGACCGGATCGTTGTGATGAATGCCGGCCGTATCGAGGATGAAGGCACCCCGGCGCGGATATACCGCGCGCCTGCCTCGCTGTTTTCCGCGGATTTCATGGGCGAGATGAACCATATTCCCGCGCGGCTTTCGGGTGGTCAGGCCCTGACGCCTTTCGGAGATATTCCTGCGGATGGCCCCGAAGGATCACGTGTTGTCGTCTGTGTCCGGCCCGAGGCCCTGAGCACCACAGACGGCCCTCTTTCAACTGGTCCCTCGATCCTGCGCGATGTGGCGTTTTTCGGCACCCATATCCGCGTGCACCTTGAACCTGAAGCGGCCCCGGGTCGCATACTGACAGCTCACCTGCCACCGGACACAAAAGTGTCTCAGGGCGACACACTCAGTTTGTCGGCAGATCTGGCCGCCGTCATTATGTTCCCGGTCGAGGAGTAAAGCATGGAACGCGTCAGACCACAGGACTGGTATCGTACAGAACGTCGGGCGGACGACATCACGCTGATCGACGAGCCGTTTATTCAGGCCTTTTACCGCTGCAACATGTGGCATGTCAGAGGGCGGGACAGGGACATGCTGGTCGACAGTGGCATGGGCGTGGTGTCACTGCGCAAGTGGGTCCCGCTGGTGACAGAACGCAGCCTGACGGCAGTGGCCAGCCACACCCATTTTGACCATATCGGTTGTCATCATGAATTCGCAGACCGCTGCGTGCACAGACTTGAGGCCGGTATCCTGGCTGATCCGAACAACGCGGCAACACTCGCCGATCCGTATGTCACAGACGACATCTTCGACGGCCTGCCCCCTCTGCCCTATACGTCTGCTGAGTATACGGTGCCACCGGCGCCGGCGACCCGGCTGCTCGACGATGGCGACATCATTGATCTGGGTGACCGGCATTTTGAGGTCATCCATACACCCGGGCATTCCCCCGGTGGCATTGCACTGTGGGAGGCGGCAACCGCCACGCTGTTTTCCGGCGACATCGTGTATGATGGCCCTCTGATCGAAGATACCTATCACGCCGACGCAGGCGATTATTACCGGTCAATGGTCCGGCTTTTCGATCTGCCCGTCCGCACCGTTCACGGCGGCCATTTCGGCAGCTACGGTCAGGAGCGACATCGGCAGATCATACGTGCCTGGCTGGATGGAAAAGAGAAAGCATAAACCCTGAAAAGGGTTACTCTTCAGACTTCTGTGCGGCGGGGTTAAACCGCTGCAGACTGCTTACGGGCTCAATCCACGGCGTCCCCGTTTGGTCTGCTTCAAGCGACGGAGCGCGTCAGATCTCTTGTCCGGTTGCGCGCGCCGGGGTCATGCCGCGCGAGACCTGCCGGCAGGAGGGCATGCCTTCAGCCACTGGCAGGATCGCCATGATGCGCTGAGGCCGGATCGGGCGATCTGTCTGATGAGTGCCAGCCCGGGAAGCGAAGTACGGAGGAGGATCGGCGGCATGCATGTCTACCGGCGCGTTGCATGAAGGCCCGAATGATCTGCCGTTCATCGGCCTGTACCCCGCACTGCGGCTCTGGGGCAACGCTTCGGACACCATCAGTGTCGCGTACTTTCACGAAGGCCGGGGTGCAGCCGCATCGCACCAAAGATCTCAGGTCAGAACTCAACGCCTTTCTGGGCCTTCACCCCGTCCCGGAACGGGTGCCGCAGCAGCGTCATTTCGGTTACCAGGTCCGCCGCCTCAATCAGCTCAGGCTTGGCGTTGCGGCCTGTCAGACAGACATGCGTCATATGCGGCTTTTCATTCTGCAGAAAGGCCACGACCTCATCAATATCCAGATAATCATAGCGCAGCGCGATATTGATCTCATCCAGCAGTACAAACCCGATCTCCGGATCCAGGATCTGCTCCCTGGCGATCTTCCAGCCGTTCTGAGCCGCAGCGATATCGCGTTCACGGTCCTGGGTTTCCCAGGTAAAGCCCTCGCCAGATACGAAAAACCGGCATTCATCAGCAAAACGATCGCGCAGGAATGTCTTTTCACCGGTGTCCCAGTTGCCTTTGATGAACTGCACTACAGCACAGGGAATTTCATGCGCGATGCAGCGCATGATCATGCCAAACCCGGAGGAGGATTTGCCCTTGCCCGGACCGGTGTGGACCATGATCAGACCCTTCTCTTCGGTCTTGGTCTCCATCATTTTGTCACGCGCGGCTTTGATCTTGCGCATCTTTTCCGCGTGGCGTTCGTTCTCGTCGGTCATCGGGGTTCTCCGGTGGCGGGTTCTGGGCCGCACTAAACGCATTCCGCAAAGCGATGGTCAACCATTGACATCCCCCCCGCTGCCTGAACAATGCATGCTTCGATGGTTGTTCCGGATTGCACCGGAACGCAAAAGGGAACGCGGTGAAATACCGTGGCTGCCCCCGCAACTGTAAGCGGAGAGCGTGCCTGCACCATGCCACTGGTCCGACCGGACCGGGAAGGCGCAGGAGCGCATCGACCCGCAAGCCAGGAGACCTGCCATCGCGTAACGCAAATCAGCCCGGGCGGGGTGTCCCGGAGGAAAGAGAGAGATGATGTACCCAGCTGCCACGCCAGTGGAATGCCGCCCTTCGGGGAGGTATTCGCATGACTGAAACCACCGAACTGCTTGTCTGCATCAAATGCAAACGCGGCACAGAGGTGACCGGTGACGGCGAACGTCCCGGCACCCGCCTGATGGAAGAGCTGCAGGCGCGGGGGATGCCCGATGGTGTCGTGCTCAAAGCCGCCGAATGCCTGCAGAACTGCGATCACGGCTGTTCCGTTGCGCTGCGCGGCGGGCCCGCAAAATGGACCTATGTGTACGGAAATCTGCACGAGACGTCGCATCTGGACACGCTGCTGGAGGGCGCTGCCCTTTATCATGAGGCCGGTGATGGTCTGATCCCGTGGCGCACGCGCCCGGAACATTTCAAACGTAACTGTATCGCGCGCATTCCGCCGCTGGAGGACAACAATGGCTGATCTGGCAAAACTTCCTGTGACCGTCGTAACGGGCTTTCTGGGCTCGGGCAAAACCACACTGATCTCGAACCTGATCAAAAACCCAGGCGGCAAACGTCTGGCGGTGGTTGTAAACGAGTTCGGCGACGTGGGCGTGGACGGCGATATCCTCAAAAGCTGTGCCATCCCGGACTGCCCGGCGGAAAACATCATGGAACTGGCGAACGGCTGCATCTGCTGCACGGTTGCTGATGATTTTATTCCGACGATCGAGGCGCTGATGGCGCTGGAGCCGCGTCCCGAACATATCATCATCGAAACCTCCGGGCTGGCCCTGCCGAAACCTCTGCTCAAGGCGTTTGACTGGCCGGATATCCGTTCAAAGATCACCGTGGATGGGGTGATCGCGCTTGCCGATGCCGAAGCGGTAGCCGCCGGCCGGTTTGCGACAGATGTCGCCGCTGTGGATGCCCAGCGTCTGGCGGATGAGAGCATTGACCACGAAACGCCGCTGTCTGAGGTTTTCGAGGACCAGATTTCCTGCGCTGACATTATCCTGCTGACCAAGCCCGATCTCGCCGGTCCGGAAGGTGTCGCAAAGGCCCGCGCCGTGATCGAGGCCGAAAGCCCGCGCGCCATACCGGTGGTCGAGGTCGCAGAAGGTGAAGTGGACCCGCGCATCATCCTCGGGCTGGAGGCCGCGGCAGAAGACGACATGGACGCGCGCCCCTCGCATCACGATGGCCATGACGATCACGAGCACGATGATTTTGACTCGGTCGTTATAGACATCCCCGAGATCACAGATCCTGCCGAGCTGGTCGCCCGCATCGAGGACCTGGCGCGCAGCCAGAACGTGCTGCGGGTCAAGGGCTATGCCGCTGTTGCCGGCAAACCGATGCGTCTGCTGGTACAGGCTGTGGGAGCCCGTGTGCGTCACCAGTACGACCAGCCCTGGGGCGACCGCCCCCGCGCAGGCCGGCTGGTGGTGATCGGCGAGCATGACGATATCAGTATGGATGCAATCCGTGCCGTTCTGTCGCCCGCCCGTGAGGCTGCCGAGTAACAGCCCATGCATGTTGTCTTCCGCGAAAGCCACGGTCTGGAAGAGACAGAGACGCCAACAGATCTGGGGCAGTCGCCTGCAGATCTGGTGGTGCTCAGCCTGTCGGATTCTGATCTTGGCGCCCTCGCGGAAGCCTGGCATCGCGGCGGCGGCCCCGAGGGCCGGCTGCCGGGTCTGAGGCTTGCCAATATTGCAGCGCTCAAACACCCGCTGTCCGTCGATACCTACGTGGACCAGACCCTCAGCGGCGCAAAAGGCATTCTGATCCGGCTGATTGGCGGTGTGCCCTACTGGCCATATGGTCTGCAACAGATCGAGGCGCTGGCGCGGGAAAAAGGCATCGCGCTTGCCGTTCTGCCGGCCGACGGACGCACCGATGACCGCCTGGATGCGGTGTCGACCCTGCCCGTTTCGACCCTGCGCCGCCTGCAGCATCTTTGCGATACCGGCGGGGTTGTCGCCTGGCAGGCTGCTCTGGCGCAGATGGCGCTGGCATCCGGTCTTTATGCCGGTCCCGTACGTGGCGCCAAAACCCTGCCCGTTGTGGGTGGCTGGACGCCGGAACACGGGGTGACCTGCCCGGTGCTGGCCCGCGAAACATCAAAGCCGCTGGTCCTGGTCGTCTTTTACCGCTCGTACCTGGTCGCCGCTGATCTCGCACCCGTCGAGGGGCTCTTTACAGTGCTCGGGGCCGAAGGTTTTTCGGTGATGGGCCTGTTTGCCCCCTCTCTGAAAGCACCGGGTGCAGCCGAATGGCTGCGGCGGCAGTGCGCGCACCTGCAACCTGCAGCGATCGTCAATGCCACCTCTTTTTCCGGCCAGGGCGCTCAGGGCCGCTCACCTCTCGACGCCGCAGAGGTGCCGGTCTTTCAGGTGGCGCTGGCCACCTCGCGCGAGGAGGCCTGGGCCGGAGCCGAACGCGGGCTGTCGCCTGCTGATCTGGCCATGCATGTAGTGATGCCCGAGGTGGATGGTCGTATTTTCGCCGGTGTCGCGTCGTTCAAGGAACCACAACCGCGCGATCCGCATCTCGAATTCTCGCGCTTCGTCCACAAGGCCCACAAGGAACGTATCCGCGCCGTGGCAAAACGCGTGAAAGCCTGGACGTCGCTGGCGGCAAAACCGCCCCGGGAACGACGCGTTGGTCTGTTGTTGTCCACGTATCCCGGGCGTGACTGGAACACGGCGCATGCCGTTGGCCTCGATGCCATCGCGTCGGCAGATGCCATTCTGGAAGATCTCAGAACGGCAGGCTATCTGACGGATGGCGGCGTTTCACCGGCCGACATCGACACCGCACATGAAAGCTGGCCCGCAGCAGAATACGCCGCCGCCCTCTCGGAGCTGCCAGCAGCGCCGCGTTGTGAGCTTGAAGAAGCCTGGGGCCAGCATGACGGTCCGATGACAATGCGCGCTTTCCGGCGCGGAAATGTGATCATCGGGCTGCAGCCCGAACGCGGCAATCCGCTCAACCGTGGTGATGAATACCACGATCTGTCGCGCGTTCCCTGCCATGACTACGTAGGTTTTTACCTGTGGCTGCGCAGCCAGGTGGATGTCATCGTGCACATCGGCGCACATGGGACACTTGAATGGCTGCCGGGCAAATCGGCGGCGCTGTCCGGCGACTGCTGGCCCGAGGTTCTGACGGGCGCAACCCCGGTCATCTACCCGTTCATCGTAAATGATCCGGGTGAGGCCGCTCAGGCCAAACGGCGCATCGGGGCCGTCACGCTCGGGCATATTCCGCCGCCCATGGCGCAGGCCGCGACCCCTGCCCGTCTGTCCCGGCTGGAGGCCCTGCTGGATGAATTTTCCAACGCTGACGGTCTGGACCCGAAGCGGCGCGACCGCCTGCAGGACGACATCCGGGAGGAGGCGCGCGCCCTGGGTGTGGAGGACGATCTCGGACTGGACGCTGCAGGCTGTCCAGCCGAGGCCATCACGCGGATCGACCGGTTTGTCTGTGACGTCAAGGACAGCCAGTTCGGCGACGGGCTGCATATCTGGGGACGGACACCGCCCTCTGGCGCGCATTTCGACACCGCAGCATCCGCCAGTGCCGAACGCAACAGCCTGATCGCCGCCCTCGACGGGCGCCGTATCGATGGCGGTCCTTCCGGCTCGCCTTGGCGCGGGCGGATGGATGTTCTGCCGACCGGGCGCAACCTTTATACCGTGGACCAGCGGTCGGTCCCGACGCGCGCCGCCTTCGCACAGGGCCGAAAGCTGGCTGCGGAATTTGTACGCCGTTATCTTCAGGACGAGGGCAACTGGCCCCGGTCGCTGGTTGTCGACCTCTGGGGGTCCGCGACAATGCGCACCGCCGGCGAGGAATTCGCGATGGCGCTGGACCTGATGGGTGTGCGGCCGGTCTGGGACGAGGCATCAGAACGCGTTTCCGGTATCGAGGTTGTCCCGATTACCGAGCTGGACCGCCCGCGTGTCGACGTCACCCTGCGTGTATCGGGCCTGTTCCGGGATGTGTTTCAGACGCTGACGGCGCTTTATGCCCAGGCGGTGCGGGTCCTTGCCGCGCGCGACGAGGCGGACGACTGGAACCCCTATGTTGCTGCCGCCGGCCCCCGTGTTTTCGGCCCTGCCCCTGGCAGTTTCGGGGTCGGTATGGACCCGCTGATCGGAGACTATTCCGATGCTGCGCGAAAAGCTGCAGGAGAGGCCTGGCTGGCGGCGTCTTCCTGGGCGATTGACGGTGCCGACATCACGCATGAGCCGGATGCTGTGCGCACGCGTGTCTCCGAAGCCTCTGCCTTTCTGCATCTTCAGGACCTGCCAGAGACGGATATTCTGCTGGCCAGCGACTATGCCACGCACGAGGCCGGTTTTGCCGCAGCCCAGGCTGTCACAGGAGGTGCAGCACGGCTTTTTCACATGGACGCCACCGATATGGAAATCCCGCGCAGCCGGACTTTGGCCGAGGAGGTCGCCCGCGTAGTACACGGTCGTGCCACGCAACCCGGATGGATTGCGGGCATGCGGCGGCACGGGTTCCGGGGTGCTGCTGAAATTGCCGCGACGCTGGAAAACATGGCGGCCTTTGCACAACTGGCCGACGTGGTGCAGGGACATCTTTTCGACCTCTATTTCGACGCTACGCTGGGCGATCCGGATGTGGCAGGGTTCATCGGCGACGCAAACCCCGAAGCACTGGCGGCGATGAAAGACAGGTTTGCCGCACTGCATGCCGCGGGTCTGTGGAAATCCCGCCGCAACTCGATCCTTGCCGCCCTGCAGGCCGCCGAATGAGTGCAATCCCCAAGATAAAGGGCTGGTGCCCCGGGGCCTGGCGGCCGATGATGTCCGGCGACGGGCTTGTTGTGCGGATACGCCCGCATCTGAACCGGCTGACCCGGGACCAGGGGCTCAGGCTTGCGGATCTGGCGAAGTCTTTCGGGAGCGGGATCATTGATCTGACCTCGCGCGCCAATCTCCAGATCAGAGGCGTTTCGACGGACCGGCATCAGGGTCTGATTGCTGAACTGTCTGATGCCGGGCTGCTTGACCCCGGCCCGGAGCTTGAGGCCAGACGGAACATCATCTGCGCGCCCTTCTGGCAGGCGGGTGATCTGACCGACCGGTTGCACACAGCGCTGATGACCCGCCTGCCGGAACTGCCACTGCTGCCCGCCAAGATGGGGATCGCCATTGATGTCGCGGAAACCCGCAGCCTGAGCGCGGCCCCGGCAGATTTCCGGCTGGAACGCAGCCTCGACGGATCGCTTGTCCTGCGCGCGGACGGTGCCAGCCAGGGCGTGGCCGTGACCGAAGCGGACGCACCGGACGCGCTTCTGGAGCTGGCAAACTGGTTTGTCCGTTCCGGAGGCGCGGATGCCGGGCGCATGAAAAAACACCTGACGAATTCCGAACTGCCCGGACAGTTCCGCGGAACCGATCCGGCCCCTGACGGCCCGTTGCCCGAGCCCGGGCAACGAGGCACATTCGCTCTTTTTGGCGCCGCTTTTGGTGCCATCGATGCCGCCGTGTTGCACGACCTGCTGCGCACGTCCGGCCCAACCGGGTTGCGCACGACACCCTGGCGGCTCTTTGCTCTTGAAAACACTGTCATACCTGAACAAACGCCCTTTATCAGCGCACCGGGTGACCCGGCACTGCGGGTCAGTGCCTGTCCCGGCGCGCCCTTTTGCACACAGGCGCAGGTAGCCACGCGCGCTCTGGCGCGAAAGCTGGCGCCCGCTCTGGCTCCGGGGCAGAGCCTGCATGTGTCAGGCTGTGCCAAGGGATGCGCACATCCCGCCCCCGCGGACATCACCGTCGCCGGCGCGATGGGCGCTTTCGATCTTGTCAGGAATGGCACAGCATGGGATGAGCCGCACCGGCGCGGCCTGTCCGAGGACGATATTTTGAAGGAAGTGGCACAGTAAAATGCCCTATGAATACGAGAAGAACGGTGCAGCGATATATCTGGAAAGCTTTGCAACGATCCGCGCCGAAGCCCGCCTTGAACACTTTGACAAGGATGCAGAACAGGTCGTGGTGCGCATGATCCACGCCGCGGGCATGGTCGGTCTTGAAGAGCACGTTCAGGTGTCTGACGGTATGGTTGCTACGGCACGCGCCGCCCTTGAAAACGGCGCGCCCGTCTTCTGCGACGCCTATATGGTCAGCGAGGGCGTGACCCGAAAACGCCTGCCGGCGGACAATGATGTGATCTGCACGTTGCGCGACCCGCGTGTGCCGGACATGGCACGCGACATGGGCACCACGCGCTCTGCCGCAGCGCTCGAGCTCTGGCGCGACAGGCTCGGCGGGGCGCTCGTGGCCATTGGAAATGCACCTACAGCACTTTTTCATCTGCTCGAGATGCTGGAGGACCCGGACTGCCCGCGCCCTGCGGCCATCATCGGCTGCCCGGTTGGATTTGTCGGCGCGCGCGAAAGCAAAGAAGCGCTGTGGCAGGCCCAGCCCGTCCCCTCAATCATTGTGAACGGCCGGCTTGGCGGCAGCGCCATCACAGTCGCCGCCGTCAACGCGATCGCGAGCCGCTCAGAATGACCGGTACACTCTACGGTGTGGGACTTGGCCCCGGTGATCCCGAACTGATGAGCGTGCGCGCTGACCGCCTGGTGCGCACAACGCGCCATATTGCATGGTTTCGCAAGGCCGGCCGCGCCGGTCGCGCCCGCAGTATCGTTGAAGGCATGTTCCGCGAGGATGTGGAAACCTTTGCCATGGAATACCCCGTCACAACCGAAATTCCGCTGAGCGATCCGCGCTACAACGAGATATTGTCTGCCTTTTACACCACGTGCTGCGCGCGACTCGAAGCCACTGTGCAGGGCGGCGAAGACGTCGTTGTACTCTGCGAAGGCGACCCTTTTTTCTATGGCTCATTCATGCACGCCTATACCCGCCTGAAAGACCGGATCCCTGTGGAGGTGGTTCCGGCCATCACCGGTATGTCTGCTGCCTGGACGGCCACCGGCGCGCCGATCACATGGGGTGACGACATTCTGTCTACGGTGATGGGTACGCTGGATGAAGAAACGCTGACCGATGCCATGACACGGGCCGATGCGCTTGTGGTTATGAAAATCGGCCGCAATCTTCCCAAAGTACGCCGCGCACTGGATGCCGCCGGCAAGACCGACCGCGCAGTTCTGGTGGAATATGCCAGCATGGCAGGCCAGAACGTATGCCCGCTGCGCGAATATACCGGCGAAACGCTCCCCTATTTTTCGATCATCATCGTGCACGGACAGGGGCGCAGGCCATGAGCGGATCTGTGGTGATTGCTGGCCTCGGGCCTGGCGCAGACGCCATGGTAACGCCCGAAGTCAGTGCAGCCCTGGCGCAGGCCACGGATGTGGTAGGCTACATCCCTTACGTGCGGCGTATACCGCCACGCGACGGTCTGACGCTTCATGAAAGCGATAACCGCGTCGAACTGGATCGTGCCTGCCACGCGCTGGAAATGGCGAAAGCAGGTAAGAGGGTGGTCGTCGTCAGCTCGGGTGATCCGGGCGTTTTTGCAATGGCCTCAGCCGTTTTTGAAGCGGTGGAAAGCGGGCCGGACACCTGGCGGAACCTGAACATTCAGGTGCTGCCGGGGATCACCGCAATGCTGGCCGCCGCTGCTGCCGCGGGCGCTCCGCTCGGGCATGATTTCTGTGCGATCAACCTCAGCGATAACCTGAAACCCTGGCCGCTGATCGAAAAACGCCTGCGTCTGGCAGCCGAGGGCGATTTTGCGATGGGGTTCTACAATCCGCGCTCCAAATCCCGCCCCGAAGGCTTTGCGCGTGTTCTGGATGTGTTGCGCGCGGTCTGTGAGCCCGGACGGCTGATGATCTTTGCCCGCGCGGTCAGCACGCCGGACGAGGTTGTCCGCGTCGAAACACTGGCCGGTGCGACCCCGGAGATGGCGGATATGCGCACTGTCGTGCTTGTCGGATCTTCACGCACAAGGATGATCCGGCGCGACGGCGCACCCTTTGTTTACACACCCAGATCGGTGCCTGCATGAGACAGCCAGTCAAGCACCTGCTCCGGGCTGGAAAGTTCGGTCCGCTCTGGCAGGGCCGGACGGTCGATCATGATCACCGGCAGACCAAGACTGCGCGCGGCAGCAATTTTGGCATAAGCACCTGTTCCACCGGAGTTTTTCGACACCACCAGATCAATGCCATGGGCCTGCATCAGAGCCTGGTCATTTTCTGCGGTGAACGGGCCACGCGAAACGACCACATGCGCGTCGGGAAACGGCAGGTCCTGTGCGGGCGGATCAACCAGGCGCAACAGATAGAAATGCTGCAGATTGGGCGCAAATTCGGCAAGATGCATCCGGCCGACAGCCAGCATCACGCGCGCGGCAGGTCGATCAAGCGCACGCACCGCACCTGCGATACTGTCGACAGTGTGCCAGTCGTCTCCGGCAACACGCTTCCAACCCGGCCGGGTGAGCGCGACCATCGGCACGTCAGCGTTCTGCGCCGCGACCATTGCGTTGTGGCTCATCTGAGCCGCAAAAGGGTGTGTGGCATCGACAAGATGGGTGATGCGATGCTCTCTGAGATGCCGGGCCAGTCCCTCTGCGCCGCCAAAACCACCGATGCGCACGGGCAGAGGCTGGCGCGCGGGGCGTTCGACGCGACCAGCCAGCGAAACAGTCGCCTGAAGGCCGGCGTCCGACACGGCCTGTGCCAGACGCGCGGCTTCGGTCGTGCCGCCAAGGATCAGCAGGTTCGGCGTCATGACTGAGACCCCCTGGATAACAATCGTCGGACTGGGAGAGGATGGACCGGAAGGGCTGACCCCTGCAAGCCTCGCTGCTCTGCAAAGCGCAGAAATAATCATGGGACCGCCACGCCACCTTTCACTGTTGCCGGACCTGACGGCAAAGCAGATTGCATGGCCGGTGCCCTTTGCAGATGGTCTCGGGATGCTGTCGGAACTCAGCGGGCGGAATGTCGTCGTGCTCGCTTCGGGTGATCCGTTCTGGTACGGTGCGGGCTCTGTTCTGGTGCGCCATTTCGGGCGGAACGCCCTGCGCACAATCCCGGCCCCATCAACATTTTCGCGGGCGGCGGCTGCACTGGGCTGGCCGCTGGAACGGACAATCTGTCTCGGACTGCACGCCGCACCTTTCACGCGCATGCGGACATCTCTGCACCCGGGGGCGCGGTTGCTGGTGCTGTTGAGAGACGGAGAGGCGGTAAGCGACCTGGCCGCCTGGCTTACAGAAGTGGGCTTTGGCGCCTCCGCACTGACCGTGCTGGAAGCCCTGGGCGGGCCATCCGAACGCATCACGCACATGACGGCAGATCAGACAACCGGCGGGCCATGGTCTCATCCTGTCTGTGCAGCAATCGACGTCGCGGGCGACGGGCCGCGTATTCCTGCCACCAGCGGCCTGCATGATGCGTTTTACGAATCTGACGGGGTCATGACGAAACGCGCCGTGCGGGCCATGACACTGTCGGCACTCGCGCCCTGCCCGGGCGAAAGGCTGTGGGACATCGGTGGCGGGTCCGGCACGATCGCGATTGAATGGTTGCTGGCGCATCCCCGCTGCGAGGCGATCACGATCGAACCGCGCGCCGACAGAATTGCCCTGATCCGCGCGAATGCAGCGGCGCTCGGCGCAGACCGGCTGACGATCACCCAGGGAAAAGCGCCCGGAGCGCTGGAGGATCTGCCCGTTCCCGATGCCATCTTTGTTGGTGGCGGGCTGTCTGCAGATCTGCTGGATGCTCTGGACAAGGCAGTGCCGTCAGGGACGCGTGTTGTGGCCAATGCTGTCACGATGGAGGCCGAAGCGTTGCTGGCTGACCTGCATGCGCGCAGGGGTGGCGAGCTCATCCGCATAGAAATGTCGGCGGTACGGGCGCTGGGAGAAAAACGCGGCTGGGAAGCGGCTTACCCGATTGTGCAGTGGAGCGGCAGGCTGTGATTGTTGCAGGATTCGGTTTTCGCAGCACGGCAACACCGGAAAGCCTGCGCGCCGCACTCGGTGCCTGTGTCGCAACCGCACGCCCCGATGCTGTGGCGACAGCCGCCGACAAGGCACGCAGCGACGCGTTTGCAGGATTCGCCGCGGACCTTGGTCTGCGGATCATCCCGGTTGACCCCGATACGCTTGCACGGCAACAGACCTCAACACACTCAGCGGCATCTGACGCAGCGCGCGGTACCGGATCCGTGGCAGAGGCCGCCGCCCTGGCCGCAGCGGGCAGCGGCGCGCGGCTGCTTGCCCCGCGCGTCGTCTCACAGGATGGTATGGCGACCTGCGCGCTGGCAGAAGGAACAGACAAATGACCGTGCATTTTATTGGCGCAGGGCCCGGTGCGGCCGATCTGCTGACCCTTCGGGGGCGCGATCTGATCGCGGGCAGTCCGGTATGTCTCTACGCCGGCTCACTGGTACCCGAAGCCATCCTAGGTCATTGCCCGGCTGATGCCCGGATCGTGAACACCGCACCGATGGATCTGGATGCAATCATTTCCGAAATTGCCACCGCGCATCAAAAAGGCCTCGACGTGGCGCGCCTGCATTCCGGTGATCTGTCCGTCTGGTCCGCCATGGGCGAGCAGATACGCCGCCTCAAGGCGCTGAACATTCCGTTCACAGTCACACCGGGTGTCCCGTCTTTTGCCGCCGCCGCCGCCAGTCTCGGGCAGGAGCTGACACTGCCCGGCCTGTCGCAATCGGTCGTGCTGACACGCACACAGGGACGCGCCTCTTCGATGCCGGACGGTGAAACGCTCTCTGGCTTCGGCGCAACCGGCGCAACGCTGGCGCTGCATCTGTCGATCGGCAAACTGGCGCGCGTGGTCGCGGAGCTGACACCGCATTACGGCCCCGACTGTCCCGTCGCCGTCGTCTTCCGGGCGACCTGGCCTGATGAGCGGATCATCCGGGCGACACTCGCAACGATCGGGCGGGAAATGGACCCGTCTGTCACCCGCACGGCACTCATTTTTGTGGGTCCGGCGGTCAGTGGCGAAGGTTTTCAGGAAAGCTGCCTCTATTCGGCGGACTACGACCGCCGTTACCGCCCGCAAACGGCTGAAAGCCCCTGGTCTGAATGGAAACATGGCGATGACTGAAACACCTCCCGGCATTCTGATCTCTGCGCCCTCATCCGGCACCGGCAAGACAACTGTTATGCTGGGCCTCTTACGCGCCCTGCGCGACAGCGGCCTGCAGGTGCAGCCCTACAAGTCCGGCCCTGACTATATCGACCCTGCCTTTCACCGGGCGGCCTCTGGCCGGGCGTCATTCAACATTGACACCTGGGCCATGCATGACGGCCTTCTGGACGGTATCGCGGGCCAGATGCAGGGCGCGGATATCTGTGTCGCCGAAGGGTCCATGGGTCTCTATGACGGGGTCGCGACACGCGGCCAGACCGGTTTTGGCTCAAGCGCGGAAACGGCGACACGGATGGGCTGGCCCGTCGTGCTGGTCATCGACGTGAGCGGCCAGGCGCAATCTGCTGCCGCCACGGCCCTCGGCTTCCGCGCCTACGCACCGGATCTGCCCTTTGCCGGCGTGATCCTGAACCGTGTTGCCAGCCCCCGTCACGAGCGTCTTGCCCGCCTTGGCATGGACAAGGCCGGCATCCGGGTGCTGGGCGTACTGCCGCGCCGGGGAGATCTCGCATTACCCGAAAGACACCTGGGACTGATCCAGGCTGTGGAACACCCCGATCTGGAAGCCGCCATCGCCGGATATGCCAGCTTTCTGACCGAACACGTGGATATCGACGCGATCCGCAAGGCGGCGGCAGGCAACAACACCCTGCCAACCGGCACCCTGCCCGCGCCGCCGGCACAGCGCATTGCTCTTGCCCGTGACGCTGCATTCTCCTTTACCTACCCGCATCTGCTGCAGGGCTGGCGGGATGCTGGCGCCGAAATTCTGCCCTTTTCACCGCTGGCGGATGAAGCACCGGCGGCAGATGCTGACCTTGTCTGGCTGCCCGGCGGGTACCCCGAACTGCATGCCGGCAAAATCGCATCCGCTGATCGGTTTCTGACAGGCCTGCGCACACACGCTGAAACACGCCCCGTGCATGGCGAGTGCGGCGGATACATGGCTCTTGGCAGCGCGCTGATCGACAAGGAAGGTACCCGCCACGGGATGGCCGGCCTGCTGGGCCTCGTGACATCCTACGAAAAACGGAAATTTCACCTTGGGTACCGCCGCGCGGTACTGCAGTCTGCCATGCCGGGGTTCGTGCCCGGCCAGCCCCTGCGCGGTCACGAGTTTCATTATTCGACGATTCTGGAGCAGCCGGACGCGCCGCTGGCAGATGTTGCCGACGCAGATGGCAACCCGGTCCCCGAGACGGGGTCGCACCGGGGTCATGTCACCGGCACGTTCTTTCATCTGATTACGCCGGAGGCGGCATGACCGGCTTTGTTTCCTTTGTGGGCTCGGGCCCGGGCGATCCTGAGCTTCTTACTCTCAAGGCGGTGGACCGCCTCAGACGCGCTGATGCGGTTTTGTTTGACGACCTGTCGTCGGGCCCGATCCTGACCCATGCCCGGCCGGGTGCGGATCTTGTGGGTGTCGGCAAGCGCGCGGGCCGCCCCTCACCACGTCAGGATCACGTCAGCCGGCTGCTGGTCGACTATGCGCGTGAGGGCGGCAGAATCGTGCGCCTCAAGTCCGGAGACAGTGGCCTCTTCGGGCGGCTGGAAGAGGAGCTCGTGGCCCTGCGTGATGCAGGCATCGAATACGAGATAATTCCCGGCGTTCCCTCTGCCTTTGCCGCTGCCGCCGCCTGCGGTATCCCGCTGACGCGCCGCCTGACGGCACGCCGCGTACAGTTCGTCACCGGGCATGATGCCAGCGGTGCCCTGCCCGGGGATCTGGACCTTGCGGCACTCGCAGACCCTACGGCCTGTACCGTTATTTTTATGGGCAAACGCACCTTTCCGGCGCTGTGTACGGCCTTGACCGACAGAGGCCTGCCAGCAGACACCCCGGCCATCCTGGCCGAAGCTGTGGGCACACCGGAACAGCAGGTAACACGCAGCACCGTCGCGGAACTGTCCGCCAGCCTGTCACAGGACATCGGGTCGAAACCTGCCCTTATTCTTTATGGTCCGCTTGCCGGCATCTGAGTTCGCGGACGAGACATCTGAGGTCGCCTTTGGTCTTGTACGGCAAAGCGCACCTGTTATGGTTAAATTGCTTTCGGTGCTGCGGCATGCAGCTGAATAGGGAACCGGGTGAGAGGCCCGGACTGCCCCCGCAACTGTAAGCGGTTAGCGCAATGGAAAACCACTGGTCTGTCTGACTGGGAAGGCCGGCGCGCAACGACCCGCAAGTCAGGAGACCTGCCGAAGGTCAGATTTAACGCCGGGGCCACCGGCCCCATGCTACCGGAGGGGTAGCAAACACAGAAAGGACTACCCATGCATATCGAACCCGGTATCGTCGATGGCGCAAAGATGGCTCTCGCGTATACAACAGCCGCCGGTGCAGCAGCCTACAGCGCCAGGCTGGCAGTCGAGGACCTCGGCCGCAGCAACATCGTCTCTTTTGCCGGCCGTGCCGCGATGGCGACAATCGGCGTTTTCATTTTCTTTGAGGTACTTCCGCACTTCCCTGTTGGCGTCTCCGAAGTTCACTTCATCCTGGGCACCACGCTCTTCCTGCTGATGGGCGCAGCACCCGCAGCGATCGGTCTTGCGCTCGGCCTGCTGATCCAGGGGACGTTCTTTGCGCCCACCGATCTGCCGATGTATTTCGTGAACGTCACCACACTGCTGGTGCCGCTTCTGGCGATTACAGCACTGTCCAGACGTCTGATCCCCGAGGACCGCGCCTATGTTGATCTCAGCTATGCGCATGTCCTGAAACTTTCGGCAATGTATCAGGGCGGCGTTATCGCATGGGTCGCCTTCTGGGTCTTTTACGGTCAGGGCGTCACTGTGGACACATTCGCATCGGTTGGCACGTTTGCGGCGGCTTACGCCCTTGTGCTTCTGATCGAGCCGGTTGCCGATCTGGCAGCTCTTGCCGGTGCCAAGGCGATCCGCGGCGCATCTGCTGCCGGCCTCTTCACGCAGCGCCTCTACAACGCCGCCTGAAACAGCTGATCAGACCCGGCACCCACACAGGGCGCCGGGTCTTTTTGCGTCCGGAGTTCTGAGATGATCAAAGATCTGTGGCTGGTCGGCATCGGTACGGGTTCTCCGGTCCATCTCACGCTAGAGGGGCGCAGCGCACTCAGAGATGCCGCAGCGATCCTGCTGCCGCGCAAAGGTCCGGGCAAGGATGATCTCGCAACTCTGCGCGCCAGCCTGCTGGCCTCGACCGGCTCCGGGGCGGCGGTCCTGCCTTTTGACATGCCCGTGCGCGACGAAAGCCTGCCCTATCTGGAACGGGTGGAACGCTGGCATGACGAAATCGCCGAAATATGGCAGCAGACCCTGCGGGAGACGACAGTCGACGGACCCGTTGCCCTGATGGTCTGGGGTGATCCCGGCCTTTATGACAGTACCCTGCGGATCGCACAGCGCCTGACCCCCGTACCGGCCCTGCGTGTGGTGCCTGGCATCACGGCTCTGCAGGCACTGACCGCCGCCCACGCCGTGCCTTTCAACACAATAGACGGCGCGGTGACGATCACAACCGGTCAGCAGCTGCGCGAAAACGGCATGCCAGTCGGGTCTTCCTCTGTCTTTGTCATGCTCGATGGCCAGTGCAGTTTCCGTCAGGCCCGGACCGATGACTGCTATATCTGGTGGGGCGCCTTTCTGGGGATGCCAGAACAGGTCACGCTGGCCGGCCCGGTTTCAGAAACAGCTGATCAGATCGTCGCGCTGCGGGCGGCCGAGCGGGCCCGCCACGGCTGGATCATGGACACCTACCTGCTGCGCCGACCGGGCTGAGAGGTGTCATTGCCCAGAAAATCCAGCACCAGCTGACTGAAAATGCCGGGTTTCTCCAGATGCACAGCGTGGGCACAGCCGGGAACCACGGCCAGCCTGGCATCGGGGATTTTGCGCCAGAGCTCTTCGACCTGCGCCCACTGATAGGTCCGGTCGCCATCTCCCCACAGGATCAGCGTCGGAGCTGCGATGTCCTTCAGCCAGTCTGCGCCATCCCAGGCATCCATGGCTGTCAGTCCGCCCTGAAACGCCAGCAGACCGGTACGTTCTGCAATCTCCGCACATGCCGGGTATTCTGCCGCCGCCTCGCGGTCTTCAAACCAGGTTGCTGAAATACGCCTGGCGCTAGCCTGAATGCCCTCAGATTCCGCGCGCGCCTTGCTTTCTGCAATGGTCTCGAACCGCCCCGGCAAGCGCCCCCGCGGACCCGTTCCATACAGGACCAGCCGGTTCACCCGCCGGGGTTCAAGGCGGATCATCTGCTGAACGATCATTCCGCCCATCGAATGCCCCAGCAGGTCAAACTGACCGATGCCCGCGGCATCCAGACCTGCCAGCACATCTTCGGCAAACCCGTTTACAGATGTCACCGCCGGAGACCGGTTGCGCGCCCCGAAACCCGGCAGATCAACGGCAAAGACTTCCCGCCCGGCACTGAAGGCCGGTATCTGGTGCTGCCACTGGGCGCTGCCGCCCATGAAACCATGCACCAGGACCAGTGGGATCATTTACGCTGACCCTGAACAATCCGGTCGAGGATCATCGCACAGAAGAGGATTGAGAAGCCCGCGAGGATACCCTGACCGACGTTTGCATACTGCAACGCCTCCAGAACATCCTCGCCAAGCCCCTTGGCCCCGATAAGCGAGGCCACAACGACCATTGCCAGTGAGAGCATGATCGTCTGGTTGATCCCGGCGCGGATAGAAGGTGCTGCCAGCGGCAGGTCAACCTTCGTCAGAAGGTACCATTTGTTGGCCCCGAAACTGATCGCCGCTTCGCGCACACTTTCCGGCACACCACGCAGACCGAGAACCGTCAGCCGGACAACAGGCGTGCCGCCAAAGATCATCGTCACCACGACCGCTGCCGGTTTGCCAACGCCGAAAAACGCGATTACCGGTACCATAAAGACAAAGGCGGGCATGGTCTGCATGAAGTCCATGATCGGCTGGATAAAGGAATAAAACCTCGGTCTGCGGGCCGCAAACATGCCCAGCGGAATGCCGATGGCAATCGACAGACAGGCTGCTGTTCCCAGCAGCGCGAGCGTTGTCATCGCCGCTTCCCAAAAGCCCAGAAGCCCCATGTAGGACAGAAAGGCGCCCGAATAGATCGCCGTCCTGATACCCGCCGTCAGCCATGTCAGCAGAACGATCAGACTGGCGATTACGATCCAGGGTGTCTGAACCAGAATGACTTCCAGCGCATCCAGGAGCCCCCGGATACCGAAGGTCAGCACGTCAAAAAAGGCTTCGCTGTTGCGCACACACCAGGCGATGAAGTCTTCGACCCACTGAATGCCCGTCAGGCGGATATTGGGATCTGTCGGGAACTCGCTGAGCAGCGAGAAGCGCCCCGGAAAGCTGTAGTGTATCATTGCCGCTGTCACGATCAGCGCCATGAAAACCGCACTGAAAACGATCTCCCGCACTGGCATGGCCGAGCGGATGGTACGGTCGGACAACCAGTCAGAGAACCGCCCCTCGAGCGCCCAGTTGGCGACGACAGCCTGAATTGCCTTGGCCACCACAAGGATGGCCAGACCTGTGAGGGCGATCCCGGGGCCTTCTGCGGCCATGGCTTCGGCTTCGGCGCGGATGCCGCCGATGTTGGCCTCCAGCGACTCCACCGTGCGGGTATAGACATCCACCTTGTCCGAGTTGGCTTCAATCGCTGCTTCAAGCTGCCTGCGGCGGAGATCCAGTGTTCCTTCGATCGAGGCGATACGTGCCATAGCATCAGCTGCCAGGTCCCCGAAAAGCCCACGGGCAATCTGCACCAGAGCCAGAGTTTCAAGGATCAGAAACGGCAATGCCCAGGTCCACAGCCCACGCGCACCAAACCAGACAGGACCAAAAATGCCCGCCATGAGGTTGAACGTCGCGGTAAATCTTGAGGATTCGCCGATCCTGTCGAAGTTGGCGATGTAATAATCCGGACTGGTTCTGACAAACGTCCGGATGTTTTCGCGCCGCTCTTCAGCATAGGCCAGAGCCGCTTCGCTCTCGGTGTCTTCCAGCGGGTTTACACCATGCGGATTCACATCTGAGGTGCTCATGATACTTCCGTTCCTTCAATCACAGTGCGCAGAAGGTCAGCACGGGTAATGACACCAACATCCCTGCCGCCGTCTTCCACCAGAATGGCGCTGCTGTTGTCGATTGCCAGATTGATCAGCGTGCTGAGGTTTTCGCCCTCGTTGACCCGGGGCGCATCCGCCGGCAACGGACCATGTGTGGCCACGTATTCGGCGATCGGCTTCATTACCGCATGGGCGCGTACCACCTTGAGGCGGGATATCCCCGCGACGAAATCCGCCACATAGTCATCGGCCGGGTTCATCACGATATCTTCGGCCGTCCCGATCTGAACGACCTTTCCATCGCGCATGATGGCAATCCGGTTCCCGATCCGCACTGCCTCATCAAGGTCATGCGTGATAAAGATTGTGGTTTTCTTCAGGATTTTGCTGAGGCGGATAAACTCATCCTGCAACTGCCGCCGGATCAGCGGATCCAGCGCCGAGAACGGCTCGTCCATGAGCAGAACATCCGGATTGGCGGCCAGAGCCCGGGCCAGTCCGACGCGCTGTTGCATACCGCCGGAAAGTTCGTGCGCAAACTTCGACCCCCAGGCACCAAGCTCCACGATATCGAGGATCGCTGCCGCCTGACGCATGCGCTCGTTTTTGCTGACCTGCCGGATTTCCAGCGGCATCGCCACGTTGTCGAGCACAGATCTGTGCGGCATCAGCGCAAAGTTCTGAAAAACCATACCGATCTTGTTGTTCCGGAAGGTCTGCAGTTCCTGTGTCCCCAGCGCCATGACGTCGGTGCCTTCGATCTCGATCTTACCGTCTGTTGGTTCCAGAAGGCGGTTGAAATGGCGCACCATGGTCGATTTCCCACTGCCCGACAGCCCCATGATACAAAAGATCTCGCCCCTGTTCACAGACAGGCTGACATCGGCCACACCAACCACGCAGTTGTATTCGGCCAGCACCTCGGCTTTGCTCAGCCCCCGGTCACGGATCGCCTGCAGCGCGATTTCAGGCTTTGCACCAAAAATCTTCCAGACATTTGAGATTTTGATAACGGTGTCGTCGCTCATGACTGACCTTCTCTTCCATCATGCAGGGTGAGACCGGATCGGCAGAGAGGCGGGCCCGGCAAGGCGCCGGACCAGCCAGTTTTCAGTCAGATCCGCGGATCAAAGGCCCAGCCAGGCGTCGACACGCTCCGGGTTTGCCTCAACCCATTCGCGCGCCACTTCTGCCGGATCACGACCATTGCCGCTGATTTCATAAGCGAAACCAGAGACATCATCCGCGGTCAGCGAAAAGTTGGCAAAGAACTCCGCAATCGCAGGGGACCGTTCCGGGAGCGAGTTCGACCATGCAATCTGGACGTTCTTCAGTGCGTCTTTGGTTGCAACTGAAGACTTCTCGTACCAGTCCGCATCATCCGATGGCTGCACCATCACATACTTGGCCGGATCAAACGTCGGTTCGCTCAGCATCTCAACGTCGAACTGGAACCAGATCGCATGCGGCTTGTAGCAATAGAACGCATAACCCTCATCCTTGGCGATGGAGTCCTTTACGCGGGCTGTTTTTACGCTTTCCTCTGCGCGCACAGGCTCAATGAAGTCGAGCAGGCCGTAATCCCGTACCTTGACCTCGTTCACATTTGCGGAGGCCCAGCCCGGCGCACCGATCCACATCTCGCCTTTGCCGTTGCCATCGCTGTCCATCAGCGCGGCGACATCCGGGCGGCCCAGATCGGCAATATCCGTGATGTTCTGCGCCTCGGCAAAGTTTTTGGACACGCAGAAGCCCTGGTTGCCTTCGTACGGGTTGGAGGACAGGGTCACAGTACCGGCCTCGTCCACATACTTTTTGGTAAAGCTTTCCTGGTTTGGCAGCCAGACATCAGGGTGTACGTCGATGTCGCCTTTGCCCTGATCCATGGCCTGGAAAATGGTGGCATTGTTGCCGGGCACCATTTCGGCTTTGCCGCCAATGCGCATTTCCACAACAGCCGCCAGAAGGTGCGCGATCGCCTGAGCGCCGGTCCAGGACGGCACGCCGATCTTAACTTCCTCTGCCGCAAGCGCCGGTGCAGCGCCCAGCGCGAGCGCCGCCGTTGCTGAAATCAGTGTTTTTCTCAGTGACATTTAGGTTCTCCTTGTTGGTCGTTTTTTTGGTTTCTTATTCTGTGTAGCCCGGCAGATCGAAAGTGTCCGGGTAGCCGAAGAGCGCTGCACTGCCTCCAGTATGCAAAAAGACAATATTTTCCATATCGCCAAAATAGCCCTTCTGGACGAGATCAATGAGTCCATCGAGGCCTTTGCCCGAGTAGACAGGATCGAACAGCAGACCTTCGGTCGTCGCCAGAAGGCGGAGTGCATTTTTCATACCTTCGGTGGGCAACCCGTATCCGGGTCCGACATAGCCGCAGTCGGCGCGGACTGAGCTGCGGTCAATCTGCAGCCCCGTACCCAGATAGTCAGCGGTCCGCTGTGCCAGATCGAACACCATCTGTTCCTGCTTTTCCTGCGGTGCGCGCACACCGATCCCCAGCAGATGAATTTCGCTCTGCAATGCGGCGAGGCCGGCAACAAGGCCCGCCTGTGTGCCCGAGCTGCCGGTCGCATGGACCAGCGCGTCAATTCTCAGGCCCATGTCCACGGACTGCTCGGCCAGTTCACGCGCGCAGTTCACATAGCCAAGCGCTCCGATGGGATTCGATCCGCCGCCCGGAATGATGTACGGACGTCTGCCGTCGGACATCAGCTTTTCAGCCAGCGCCTCCATCTCTGCATTCATGTCCGTGCCATCACCACGTTTTGAGACAGTCGCGCCGTGCAGCCGGTCCAGCAGGACGTTGCCATTCAGATTGTAGCCGGGGTCGTTGTACCCGGTTCTGTCCTCGAGCAGGATATGGCATGCCATGCCCAGTTTCGCAGCAGCCGCAGCGGTCTGACGCGCATGGTTCGACTGTGTGGCCCCCTGCGTGACAATCGTGTCTGCCCCTTGTTTCTGAGCATCCGCCATCAGGTACTCCAGCTTGCGGGTCTTGTTCCCGCCAGAGGATAATCCAGTACAATCATCGCGCTTCACCCAGATGCGAGGCCCGCCCAGGATCTCACTCAGACGGTCCATCGGTTCCAGCGGCGTTGGCAGGTGCCCCAGCCGCACCCGCGGATACTTGGCCAGAACAATTGACAGTTCTTTGGCCAGACCCGTCGTAAGTCCGGGTGCCACAGCACCGGAAGTCTCTGTCATCACACCTTCATCACTCACGCCGAAAATCCTCCCTGGGCATTCAGCCAAAGCCTGCCCAATAGCAGATTGGAAAAAAAGTGCTTTTATCTTAGGCTGGCCATACAGATTGTATGGCTGAAAGGTGATGGACGTGGATCTTCAGTGGCTGGACGACGTTCTTGTTCTTCTCGAAGAGGGCAATATGACCCGCGCCGCGGCACGCCGGAACATCACACAGCCTGCGTTTTCGCGCCGGATCCGCGGGTTCGAAGACTGGCTGGGAACGGATATCCTGAACCGACGGGCCAATTCGGTTGAGATCAGCCCGGCCCTTTCCGCCAACGAACCGGAAATACGCGCTCTGCTGAGCCGGCTGCGGGATCTGCGCGGCAGTATTTCGGCCTTTGATCCAGCCAGTTCCACTATGTCTGTCGCCGCACAGCATGCGCCGGTTTTTTCGGCGTTCTCTGAAATGGTGCTGCATGCACGCAGGCGCTACCCGGCTGTCAGGTTCAGACTGCGCCCCGGGAACCTGAGCGATTGTGTTTCCACATTTCTGCGCGGAGACAGTGACCTGCTGCTGTGCTACGAATCCGATGTTTCGCGCCCGATGCCGTTTGGCGACACAATCCGCCGCGAAGTCTGGGGCGAGGATATACTGCTGCCGCTTGTTGGTGGACCTTTGCGATACGCTTTGCGCGACGACGGGACTGTATCGCCGGATACGCCCGCGATCATCTATCCCGAAGCGAGTTATTTCGGCCAGGTTCTGCAGGCTTCTGAACGAGCCTTTTCCACACGCTCGCTGACCAGAAACCCGGTGTGCGAAACAGCGCTTTCCAGCGGCGTCAAGGAGCTGGTTCTTCAGGGAGTGGGTGTTGGCTGGCTGCCATTCAGCATGGCGTTTCGCGAAATTGAAAGCGGTCAGATGATTTCGCTGGCCGGCCGGTTTGGCCAGGAACATGTCCAGACCGCTCTGTACGGACACACATCCGACGAAATGGCCTGTGCACTCCTCGACGTCTGGAGCGTGGGCCGCAGAAAACAGGGGTGATCCGGAAAGCTGCCGGCCGATGTTTCCACCGGCCTGCAACGGGGGTTACGTCCGTCCGATACGGTCCCGGACGTCTGCGGCAAAGTCTTCGTACCGGCGCAGGGATGTCACACTGACCTGCACATGGTGGCCCATTTTCTGCATAATCGGCAGATCGAACAGTATCTGGTCCAGCGCATCCGGGGTATCAACCTCGACAATGGCCAGCACCTTGCGCTCGCCGACGATTTTCCACAGATCCTTTACGACACCGGCAGACTTAGCCCCAAGGGCTGCATCCGCCTCTTCGGCCCAGATGCCCAGCAGACCCTGCTGCTGCATGGTCGCATCGTATTCGACATTGAAATCAAGCCTGTAGAGCATCGGTTACCTCCCACTTACTGCATCACCCAGTGCGGGAAACCGCATGATTTTAAACTCGCCCAGCGTCGCATCCTGACCGTCATTCAACACCGGCGAGCGGTGCAGCTCGTTGATCGTGACATAAACATAGCCGTCGGTACCCACAGCGAACCCGTCCGGCCAAGACATATCGTCCTGCTGGTACAGAACTTCATACGTTCCGTCCGGTCGCGTCACGCCAACGGCATCCTCGGTGATGGAGGTGATGTAGACATTCCCTGCGGCATCAACCGTTGATCCGTCAGAGATCGGCTTGTCCCCGTACCGCTCCACACGCGCCTCCAGGTCTTCACGCGACAGTGTCTCGTCAAGCAGATCAGCCGTGCGCACACGGTACATCGCACTCGCGGTCATCGGCGCAAAATACACCCAGGTGTTTGTAGGGTCGATGGTGATCGGGTTTGCCCCGATGCGCGCAGGTGCGCCGCCGAGGTTCACGACCCGTCCGTCGATTACCATGTCGGTTGCCTCGGGCACCGTAAAGGGCGACGCTTCGAGCACGCGCCGCGCGCGCCCCGTTTCAAGGTCCAGAACGATCAGTGCCGTCGTTTCTGCGTTCGCTGTATCCGTGATGTATATCGCATTGTGTTCACGGTCGACGGCGAGGTCATTCAGGAAACTGGAAGGGCGCGCAGCGGGCTGGCCGATATAAAAAATGCGGTGAAGTGCCTCGGTTTTCGTGTTCCACCCGACAATCCTGCCTGTATGGTTTTCTCCCTGGCCGTCCAGCATCCAGAGTATGCCGTCCCGGTCGGCCCGCAGACCAAGGACGCCTTTCAGCCCTGGTCCATCGCCCTGTGGTGCGTTTGCCCAGGCGACATTGGGGTACGGTACCGTGGAACCATCCGGGCTCACTTCGACAATCCTCAGGTTTTTGCCGTAGAATTCATGCACGGACATGAACATCCTGCCATCCGGCCCGATCGCAAGGTTTCCCGGAGGCATGTCAGACGTAAAGGCAGCATATGTTTCAATTTCCGCCATTGCGGCCGTCCCGAGGGACAGGGCAACTGTGAAAGCGGCGAATACGGGTTTTTTCATCTGGAAATCCTCCCTTGGTTCAGATGCCCGTACTGGCTATCATTCAAAAAACACCAGGTGCATCGCCCGATTTTCGAAACCATCGTTAGAAAAAATTGAATGTACTCTCTCGAAGATCTGAAAACCTTTGTTGAAATAGCAGACCGCGGCGGGATCACCGCGGCAGCCAGATCTGTGGGGACCGCGCCGGCCACCATCAGCCACAGGCTGTCCAAACTGGAAAGCCATCTGGGTGTCAGCCTTTTTCACCGCAACAGCCGCAAAGTCACTCTCAGCATTGAAGGCGAGGCATTCTACGGCAGAGTCATCGGCATTCTTGACGAACTGATGAACGCCGAGACCGAAATCGGCGGGCACGGCAGCCTGCTGAAAGGGCATCTGCGTGTGACCATGGCGCCATGGATTCTGTCGCGCTTTGTCCTGCCGCACCTTGATGTGCTGCGGCGTGAACATCCGGGTCTAACCTATGAATTTCTCGCGTCTGACCGGTACGTCAATCTGGTCGAAGAGCAACAGGACTGCGCGATCCGGGTTGGCAGGCTTCATAACAGCAGTCTGCTGGCCCGCAAAGTTGCCGATAACAAGCGTATATTGTGCGCCTCCGCGGCCTACCTTGATACTTTCGGAACCCCGGTGCGACCAGAAGACCTGATCAGCCACCGCGCAGTCTGCCTGCCATGGCAGCGCAAATGGGAGCTTGGCAGACCGGGCGCGACAAACTTCATGCCCGGCGAAACCCTTCTGGTTTCCAATTCTGACAGCCTGACCGACGCGGCAATTCACGGCCACGGGATCGCGCTGAAATCTCGACTGGCCGTTGCCTCCGAACTCAACACAGGTGCCTTGTGCGAAATTCTGCCTGGTGTGCTGACCAAACCGGAAGCCCCGATTTCAGTTCTGAGACCCCCAAATCTGCGGGGATCAAGGAAAGTCGATGCTTTTTCAGAATTCGTTCTGGCGCGCTTTGCTGCACGGGCGGGATCATGACGGGGGTCAGACGGTTGAGCTGTAAATCTTAGCCCGTTTTTCTTGTTATGACCGACGTGGTGACGGGAAGGCAACCGTCACCACTAATCATGAGGCCACCCTGCAACCCGTCATAACCAGCAGCCAGCCACCTGTTACCGGCAGCTTCCACTGTCTCTGCCAGTACGACGAGCAGGACCCGTCCACCCACCGGGCAAATGTCTACCAGTCATTTCTTTCGTATGTGTCGTTCATTTCGTAATTCTGACCGGCATCAGGATTGTCTGCGATTTCCTCGTTCAGGGCGTTATCATCATTTGCCTCGGCCGCCTGTTCATTGTCAGCGGTTTCAACCCACGACGTCTGGCCGCTGTCATCTCCGCCGGCAACCCATGCATCGTCTGCAAACCCGGAAGCGGGACTGCCGCCGTTCTCAACGTCGCCGACATCCAGCGCAAAGGTGCTTGTACCGGTGACCTGCTGTCCGTTGAAAGCCGTGTCTGTAGTAGTGACCTCGCCCTCGATTCTGCCCTCGAATCCCGGTGGCGGTGCAATCTCGAGAAGACTGAGGTCCCAGCCAGCGAGATCGACCTCGCCCCCATCTGACACGGCCACCATATCTCCACTCATGAGGATTGTGTCTTCTGGCAGGCCACTGATCACAACATGCGCCTGATCCGACAGACCCGGATCATCCAGTTCGACGGCAATCATTCCGTTCTGATCGACACTGAGTTCGTCGGATGCGGTCACCAGTTCCCGGCCCTCAATCCCTGGTCCTTCCCACTCGAGTTTCAGTCCTGCGTGGCCGTAGTTTTCGAAATACCGGACCTCGACCTCATGCGTGCCCGGTTCCAGTTCGATCTCGCCGCTGCGTGTCCGATACCCGTGCAGGCCATCGTCTGTCACCACTTCCTCACCGTTGATGAAAAGCACCACACCATCGTCGCCGCCAAGGAAAAACTTGAAGCTGCCGCCTTCGTCGACGTCGATCTCACCGGTAATCCGCGCACCGAACGTGTCTTTGTCGCCGCCTTCCCAGAAAGACTCCCGGCTGTTTGTATAATTAATTTCCTGAACCACTTCCTCATGCGTGGGCTCCGAGGACCAGTCGATCTGATCCAGGCGACTCAACCTGTGATTGACATCAAAATAACTGGCCCGGAAGCCGGTGGTCATGTCATTGTCGGGCAGAGGCAGATCAGCCTGCTGTACGTCAAACGCGATGTTCATCGACGATGATGCGGAAATACCGGTCTCGGAGGTTGTTGTCGTTACAAGCTGTGCATTCACCTGCCCTGTAAACTCCACAGGTGTTGAAACCGTCAGCAAGGACAGGTCGAGGCCCGTTACGTCCACCTGCCCTTCCGGACCCGCGGTAAGGACTGCGTCGCCGGCAGACACCGCTGTTCCCTCCGGCAGTCCATCAATAACGTGCACAGATACCGAGCCATCCTGGCCTTCATCGGTAACTTCCAGAGCTATGGTCAGCGGCATGCCATTGATCGTTTGCAGATCGTCAAACCCTGGCGCCGTGAGCAGTTCGCGACCATCAGTTCCGGGCCCTTCCCACTCGAGTTTCAGACCCGCGTGCCCGTAATTCTCAAAGTAACGGACTTCGACATGATGCGTACCGGGTTCCAGTTCCATCGTTCCGCTGCGCGTACGGTATCCGTGCAGACTGTCATCCGAAACGACTTCTTCACCATTAATCAGCAATACGACGCCGTCATCGCCACCGAGAAAAAAGGAGAACTCGCCGCCTTCCGAGACCTCAACATTGCCTGTGATCCGGGCACCGAATGTATCTTTGTCGCCGCCTTCCCAGAACGACTCGCGGCTGTTGGTATAGTTAATGTCGGAAACCACTTCTTCGTGTGTGGGTGGCGCGTTCCAGTCAATATCATCCAGCCTGCTCAACCGGTGATCCACATCGAAATAGCTCGCCCGGAAACCGCCCGAGCCACTGAAAGCAGGCGTGTCGATAATCTCGAAACCCACATCCTGCACAAGTTCAGCTCCGGAGGGTGAGGTCGCAGTCACCTGCAGATCAAGTGATCCGGTCTCATCATCGGACAGCGCAATACCCTCGCGCAGACGGATTTCGCGCCCGGATACCTCAAAGCGGTCATCCGAGACAGAGAACGTATAATCACTGTAGTCACCCGTCCCCTCCAGATTTATTACCGCAACAACGGCGCCGTCTTCGCCGGTTGCTATCCCGAGGTTGCTGACAGAAAGTCCGGTCGGTGCGGGATTGATCTGAGGCACATCAACATCGAACGAGCGCGTCAGAGCCGTGCCATCAGGCCCCACCGCGGAAACCTCCACATTCAGATCCGCAGCCTCTTCGTCTGAGAAGACAGCGTCGGATTTCACCGTGAGGCCGAAGTCCCTGATCTCAAAGCGCACATCGGACACCGAAAGGCGGTCAATGCCACCTGCTTCCTGCGCGAAGTCGCTGAGATCGGCAACAACACCGGCGTCATCCCCCGGAGCACCAGAGGGTGCGGCTCCGGCCCCGTCTTCGTTTCCGCCGGACGCTGAGACATCTTCGTTGCCCGGAAGGTTTCCGGCTGAGAACGCGCCTGCCGGCTGACCGGTATCAGACGGTGAATACGACGTGTCCGCGGCTCTGGCGCTGGCTTCGGCCTGCTCCTGCTCACCGTAGTGCAGCGCGCTGCGAGACTGGTCTTCCTGCCCCGCATCGTTGCCTTTCAACGACTGGACGACCACTTTCTCCTTGTCCGAAGCGGTATCGTGCTGTTCAAGAAATATGCTGTCGTCCAGGCGGTTTTCATCGTCGTCTGCCACAATACAAGCTCCATGCACACCAAATAACAGGAGCGAGGGATACCGGAATCCACTTAAGAAAACACTTAATAAACAAAAAATTAAGCTTCTGTTTTAATTAAAAAAATATGCATTTTACTCGGCATGTGAAACCTTTGATTACCCTCGTCTGACTATGCTGAGGCGTGTTGCAGCATGGAGTCAGAGAACGTGGGGACTGAGGCCAGGACCAAAGAAAAAATGGTGCGCCCGCCCAGGTTTGGCGTAAGCGTTATTGTGTCATCTCTGTGCATTAATCTGCTGGCACTGGCCTTACCGCTTGTGGTTCTTCAGGTGTTTGACCGGGTCATTCCTTTCGAGGCATACGAAACACTGACCCTTCTCTTCATGGGGCTGTGTGTCGTCGCCGTTCTCGATTTTGCGCTCAAGTGGGCGCGCCTCGTCCTCCTCGGGCACGAAGGAGAAAAGTTTGAATTGGACCTGGGCGACCGGTTCATCAAACGATCACTGGACGCGGAGCCTTCCGCTTACGATCAGACTTCAACCGGTGACCATTTTGAACGGCTTAATGCCCTTGCACAACTCCGCGACTATTATTGCGGCCAGGGCAGACTGTCAGCGATTGATCTGCCGTTTTCGGCAATTTTCGTCCTGATGATTGCGCTGATCGGCGGCTGGCTCGTTCTGGTACCACTGGCGGGCATCGCCATGCTGTACCTGTTCAAGGCAGTCCTTCAGCGCGCGCAGGCACCCGTATTCGGAAAGCGTAAAACCCTGGACGGGCGCAGGTATTCATTTCTGATCGAATGCCTTTCACAGATTCTGACGGTCAAAGCCGACACGATGGAACCCCAGCTCCTGCGGCGCTACGAAGTCCTTCAGAACCAGTCCGTCGACATCAGCGAACGACTGATCCGTCTTTCAGGCCTTTCACAGTCCTTTGGAGCTTTGTTTTCCCAGGCAAGCGTCGCCGCTATGGGCCTTTTTGGTGCATTTCTGGTGATTCAGGGGCAGATCGGAATTGCGGAACTTGCGGCCTGCATGCTGTTGAACGGACGCACTGTGCAGCCGCTGCTCAAGATGCTCAGCCACTGGGCTCAGTCCGAGAGTGTCGAATCCGCTCTGAGCCGGATTGAGGAAATCGGCAACCTGCCACAGCGCAGCACGGAGGCCACAGAGAGCCCCCCCCTGGTGGGCCATCTGGATTTTGACCATGTCACCGCCTTTCCGGGGAGCGACCAGAAACGGGCCTTCTCGGATATTACGTTTGACCTGAGCGCAGGAGGTATACTTAGTATCGTGGGTGACGAAGGCGCGGCACGGGATGCTTTCATGCGCATGATCCTCGGAGAAGAAACTCCGGAGGAAGGGCGTATTCTGATCGACGGCCAGCCGGTGCGCAGCTTCAGGGAAGCACGCGGACCTGGTGGGATCGCCTACCTCGACCAGAACCCTGTCGTGTTCTCCGGCACGCTGCTTGAAAACATCTCCTGTTTTGGCGAAGGCGACGCAATCGCAAGAAGCCTCGAGTATTCGAAACAACTCGGGCTTGAAAAGACCGTCCACCGAATGCCTATGGGGTACAGTACTGCACTTGGTCAGACCGGTGAGATAGTGTCCAGCATGGCTCTTATGCAGACGATTGCGCTTGTACGCGCACTGACCCTGCAGCCGGCAATCCTGCTTATCAACGATGCGACATCGGCAATGGACGATGGAGCAGTTGCACGGGTTGCTACCTGCCTTGAAGCACTCAGGGGGCAGACAACCCTTGTTCTTGCATCAGAGCACGAGCAGCTCACCGCTCTGGCACAGCAGACTGTCCTGCTTGCCGGCCGGAAAGAACAGGAGTTCAGCCTGTGGGACGAAGACGCAGAGGCAGATGCCGCCTCTGCCGCGGCCGAAATGAAGTGGAGCGCATAATGGAAACTGTCGTTCATCCGGGCCTCGGCCTGCTGCAACGCCTGATGATGGAAGCCGGGTGGCACAGCAGTGAGCGCAATCTGACGGAAGCCGCGCCGCACCTCGCCGCCAGCATATCGGCAACTGAACTTCTGGCGACACTGCATAACCTGGATGTCCCGGTCTCAACGGCGCAGTGCAGTCTGAAGGAAATAAAAAAAGACGATTGCCCCGCTCTTTTCATCGATAAAAACGGTGATATCTCCGGTGTGCTTGACGCAGGCAACAAGGGGCTCCTGACGATCCGCCCGGGTCAGGAAACACCTGTCTGGGAAGAGATTAAAAGGAAACCGGGCACAATTGTCCGGATCGAACGGTTCGCACCGTCTGACGAACAACTCAGTTTTGATGATTTCCGGACAATCACGTCAGGCTTCCGGGGTCTGATACCCGGTCTTGTGCTTGCATCTTTCATGACAAACCTGATGGGGCTCGTAACACCGCTGCTGATTATGATGATCTACGACAGGGTCATTCCCTCAGATTCCGTATCGCTGGTGATTTCCCTCGCGGTAGCTGCGGGTCTGGTGCTTTTTGCAGATGCGGGCTTCCGTCTGGCACGGTCCCATGCGGTTTCCTTTATGGGCAAAACAGTAGAACACAGGCTCGGCCTTGCCCTTTTTCGCAAGCTGCTGTCTCTGCCACCGGATCAGATCAAGAGTTCCGAGGTCGATCAGCAGATTTCGCGTTTCAAGCAGTTCGAGGGGATCCGCGATTTCTTCTCCGGGCAAAGCATGGTGACCCTTCTTGATCTCCCGTTCACCCTTATTTTCCTTGGCCTGATATTCTATCTCGCCCCGCCAGTCGGATTTCTTGTGGTGGGTCTCGTGGTTATTTTTGCGATCGCAATATGGGTGACCATGCCCGTACAGCAAAGCCTGAACATGCAGGCGGCCCGCGTTAAGGCAAAGCAACAGAAAATCCTGTTTGAAACCGTACGTATGCAACGCAACATCTACCGCCTCGGACTGGGCGATTTCTGGAAGCAGAAAAACGCGGCCGTTGCCGAAGAGGCTGCATCGGCATCAAGGGTAGCGCGGCGGTTTCAGATGCTGTGTCAGACATTCGGGCAGAGCGTTATGATGATTGCAGGCGTTGGCGCTGTTGTTCTGGGAACAGTATCCGCAATGAATGGCAGCATCACTTTTGGTGCGCTGATCGCAGTCATGGCGCTGGTCTGGAAAGTGCTGACACCTCTGCAGTCACTGTACGCCAACGCGCCTCAGCTTGCCGGATTCCTGCGCAGCCGTGAGCAGATCGACCGTGTCCTTGCAATGCCTCAGGAAACCGTTCGTGGCGCGGCTTCGTCTCACCAGAAAAGGTTCGAGGGCAGCGTCGCCCTCAGTGGTGTAACGCACCGCTTTCCGGAAGCGACTGATCCCGCCATTTCGCAGGTCTCTCTTGATATCGCTGCGGGTGAATTCGTTTCAGTCTCGGGCAACAGCAGCAGCGGCAAGACGACGCTGCTTGAACTGACCATGGGGCTGCACACGCCGCTCGTCGGCTCAGTGCAGTTGGACGGAATGGATATCCGCCAGATCCCCGTGGACGACCTGCGTCAGGCTTTCAGCTATGCCCAGAAGAAACCAGACGTATTCCACGGCACCCTTCTGCAGAATTTCAGACTGTCAGCGCCGACCGTGCATGAAGAAGACATTCGTCGTGTCATCGCCGCCATGGGGCTTGAGGAAGAACTTGAAACACTGACTGATGGCCTGAACACCCGTTTGACTGAAAAATACCGACAGTCTCTTCCGACATCCACATCGCGCGGTCTCGCTCTCGTCAGAACATTTATAAGACCAGCCAGAGTCTATCTGCTGAACGACCCCGGCGCAGGTCTTGATTACCTGCGCAAACAGGCGCTCTCGTCCTACCTGAACACCCTCCGGGGAAGTCATACGGTGATCGTCGCGTCCAATGAACCAGAATACGTCAACATGGCAGACAGATGCATCTATATGTCCGGAGGGCGGATTGTAGCCAACGATACCGGAACGGCAGGTCGCAGAAAAATCAACGCACTCATCGCAGCAAACAGGGAAAACTGAAATGTCCGCCCGTTCTGACAAACAGCCAAAAAGCGGGATTTTCGCCCGCAAGTCCTTCCGCGAAAAAAACAGGGCACCGATGGTCTCGTCCATGGTCGTGTTCACGCTGAGTGCTTTTCTTGCGGGAGCTGTTGTTCTGTCAATCGTGACGACTGTACCGGAACTCGCACGCGCACCAGGGGAAATTACGACCCTGGGCCGCGCGCATCAGGTTGAGAGCATCAACGAAGGGATTGTCCGGACAGTGCATGTCCGAGAAGGTCAGACGGTCGCAGCCGGTCAGGTTCTGGCGAGCCTGCAGTCTCCCGAACTGGACCGGAACATTCGCTTTGTGACACAGCAGAAACAGGCGCTGACCTCACGGATTACGACGCTGGAAAGCATACTGTCATATCTGGATGAACCCGATGCATCTTCTGACCGGGACGGGACTGCGCCTGCCGACGTGAGAGACTACGCAAGGTCACGTGTATGGCTTCACGATCTTCAGAAGGAAATTGCGCGCGGGCGGGCACAAAGCCTGCGAGAGATAATCACAGAGCTGGAAGAGGCACAGAGGCTGATGGCCGGTCGTGTGAAAGAAAAAGAAGCATCAGTCGACAGACTTGCAACGCTTTTTGAGTCTGGCAGCATCACAAGGATCCGGCTGGAAGCAGAACAGCAGTCCCTCGACGAATTGCGCGGAAGGCTGATCGAAGCCGGCATCGAACTGGCCACGAACAAGGCAAACTACGCGGAATCGAGGGACAAGCCGCTTGAACGGGATCTTGCACTGCGTGAACAGACACTCACGGAGCTTTTTGCGCTGCAGCAGGAGCAGGACCAGCTGGCAACACAACTGGCTACGCTGGAAAGCCAGAGAGAAGAGTTGTCTATCAGGGCACCAGTCGCAGGTGTCATCCAGGCTGTGGATTTCCCGAAAACCGGAGAAGTGATAGAAGCAGGCAGCACGCTGTTTGAACTCGTTGGGTCAAATGAAAATCTTGTGGCTGAGCTGAGGATTGGCGAGGCAGACATCGGGCACATCCAGGTGGACGACAGAGTATCCCTCAAGCTGACAACATTCGATGCACGGCGTTACGGTGAAATAACCGGCCGCATCACAAGTCTTTCCCCCAATATCGTGACTGACCCGACTGACGGATCCACCTATTTCAGGGGAATTGTGTCACTGGACAGCCTGACAATCGGCAAGGGAAACCTGCAAAGGCCTGTACGGGTTGGCATGGCAGGTGTTGCGGAAGTTGTGACTGACCAGCGCAGCATGATGGCCTACCTTGCCAAGCCGGTTTACAGGTCTCTGGAAAGCGCGTTCGGAGAGCGTTGAACCGGCTTCCCGAAAAGGGGACCTGAGCAAAGTCTGGTTGAGCAAAAAAGTAGCCCGATTTTTCGCCAGACCTGTCAGGTTGACAAGGGTGGCGCTGGAAAGCGCTGAAGGTCAGGACCCGGCAAGGCCAAAGTATTTTTCCTGCGCCTCCCGTCGGATCCGGCGCATAACTCACAGATTTCGCTATATTTCAGGGTGTCATGCCCGAACGGCCTGTGCGTCGGGGTCCTGTCTCTCCAGCAGAAAAGCCCCTGTTTTCTGCGCGCTCATCGGATAGGCCAGCGCGTATCCCTGAAGATACCCGCAGCCGAGGCGCTGAAGGATCGACACATGCCTGTCTGTTTCAACGCCCTCGGCCACCACTTCTATCTCCAGCATTCGCCCGATCTGGATGATGGTTTCGACAAGAGCCCGCTGGCGATCAGAATCCACAATAGGCTGGACCAGCAAGCGGTCGATTTTCAGTTTTCTGGGCGCGATCTGCAGCAGACTGACAATCGATGCGTGACCACTCCCGAAATCATCGATTTCGATATCAATTCCCATCTGCTCTATCAGACGCAGGTTCTGCTCGATCACATCGTTTTTGGAGTCGAGAAAGGCAGATTCCAGCAACTCAAAAGACAACCGTCCACGCGGGACATCAAGTTTGCTGATGCGATCCCCGAGAGACGGATCGTTCAGTCTGTGAGCGGACACATTCACCGACACCTTTGGCACGAGGGTCCCCGCAGCCTCCCACTGAGCGATATCCTCAAGCGCTTTGTTGAGAACCAGCTCATCGAACTGAGACACAAGCCCCATGTCTTCCGCCATTCCAAGGAACTCGTCCGGCATCAGCAGGCCGAATTCAGAACTTTCCCATCGAACAAGCGCTTCAAGGCCGGTTACCTCCAGTGTCCTTGCATCAAACTGGGGCTGGTAGTGACAGGTGATCTCACCCTGATCAAATCCGGCCAGCAACGCGTCAAAGGAATTCTTACGTCTTTTTGCTTCCTCACGCATGGCCGTGTCAAAGAACCTCCGGCGGCCCCTGCCCGCTTTTTTGGCCTGATAAAGCGCAATGTCAGCATCAATAAACAATGAATGGCCAAGAGACTGGCCGGTCTCAGACACTGCGATGCCGATACTCGTCCCGATGTTGCACTGCTGTGACTGGTAAATATAAGGCTTTGCCATTTCCGCGATGATCCTGTCGGCCGTCTGGCTGAGCTGATCATCGTCGGGCGCGTCGGGCACCAGCGCGACGAATTCGTCCCCACCAACGCGTGCGACCAGCGCATTCTCCGGCAACAGTCGTTGCAACAGTTGTGCCGCATGACGCAGCGTGGCATCCCCCGCGTCATGGCCGAGGGTGTCATTGATCTGTTTGAAATGATCAATGTCAAAATGCAGGACTGCAATCCTCGCCCCGCCAGCGCTTGTCTGCTCAATGAGTGCCTTGAAAAAATCGTCCAGATACCGGCGGTTCGCCATGCCGGTCAACGCGTCGTGCCGGCTTTCGTACTCCAGTTCAGCTCTGGCGGCTTCGAGCTGCTGTGCGCGCACGTAGTCAGCTGTAACGTCGAAATTGACACCATAATACCGCGCCCCGCGCTCGGGTGATTTGACATATTTTCCGCGGGTTCTGATATGGCGTACCGCACCATCTTTGAGGAGAAGCCGGTAATCTGTGGCGATGTCTCTCTCTTCGCGCAGACACTGCTGAGACAGGCTGTCGACCGCCTCGCGGTCTTCCGGGTGGATGGTCGACGCCCAGGCATCCGCGTCTACGATGTTCTGCCCTTTGGGCAACCCGAAAAGTTCCAGCAGACGGTCGTCCCAGAATGCATACTTTGCTCCGACATCATATTCCCAGCGGCCCATTCCGGCAGCGTCCATAGCGATTTCAAGCCGTTGCGCCATATGCTGGCTCTCTGCTTCTCCCGCTTTGATGTCCGAGATGTCGGTATCTGTTCCGATAATCCGCGCAGGCAGGCCCTGAGCATCACGCCGGACAACCATGCCATTGCTGAAGATCCAGACCCAGTGGCCGGCGCTGTGCCGCTGTCGGAATTTGTAGTTGATGACCTCTGTCTCACCAGCTTCGAGCTTGCGCCATTCCTCGATAATATGGTCCCGGTCCTGAGGATGTATCGTCTCCAGCCAGGTGTCATTATTTGTGGGAATGGGCGCGTCCTGCCCCATGCCGCGCAGCTGACGCCAGCCGGACGAAACGTAGTGCCGGTCGTTTTCGAAATCGTGGTCCCAGATACCCTGATTTGCGCTGTGCACAGCAGTTCGCCATCGCCATTCGCCTTCGGCCAGGCTGTCGGCGTCCGGCTCAACGACGTCTTTGGGTTCGATAACCCGTGCTGCTGCCGTCTCGCTACTGGCTTCTGTTCGGGCCTGAAACAGGAAGAGATGACCTTCTTCATCCGCATCACGGTAGGCACGCACACGAAAAGGCACCGGAGGCTGCGCGGGCGGCCCCACCAGAAGGGCAATGCAGTCTCCGCAGGTACCATCCCAGACACCGGCCAGATCTGTTTCCGACGGGCATCCTGCGGTCGGACAGCACAGCGATCTCAGGTCGGCCCCCCGGAGGTTGCTTCTCGATGGCAGCCCCAGAACCTCGGCCGCTTCCGCGTTGGCCTCGCGTATTTTGAGCGCGGCATCTGCCAGAAAAGCAGGAAACGCCACAGCATTGAGCAATGCTGCCGCGCGTTCCTGGCTCTTTTCGCGGTCTGCGTTACTCAAAACGGCGTCCTCGATACCTGCTTTCTGGTACCGGCCCGCCGCTTAAAACCGGGTTATCATTTAAAAGTCTAAGGGTTTTCTGCGCCCGAAAGTGCCGGAACACTACTGTTTCCGTGTGGTCTGGCCAGGTTCAAACTGCAGCGGCAGAACCTTGCTGCGTTCGGTCGGCACACCATTTATGCGCGCCAGCAGATTACGTGCCCCGGTAATGCCCATCAGACGTCTGAGCGTACGGATTGTCGTCAGCTTCATCGGCAGAACACTGGCAAGATCAAGCCCGTTGAACCCGACGATGCCGATGTCGTCCGGCACCCGCAATCCCCGCGCCTGACAGCACATCAGCCCCCCGAAGGCCATATGATCATTGAGATAGCAGATGAGATCCGGCTGGTCCTGATCCAGCAGGGTCGCTGTCCCGTCAAAACCGGTTACAAAAGCATTCCCAAGCGGTGGCCGCGCTGCTGCGACCCTGTACCCCGCATCAGGACGGTATACACTGCGTATGCCCTCGAGGCGGGCATCGGCGCGTTTGTCGTGCCCCAGCGGCGTGCTGACAAAAGCAGGCCGCCGGTATCCAAGTTCCGCTGCGTGGTCTCCGATCATGCGACCTGCTCTGAAATGATCAATCCCGACGCAGATATCGATCGGATCATCCGTATGATCCCAGATCTCCAGTACCGGAATGGGGGAGGCCCGCAGAAGTTCCCGCGTCTCAGGATGGTGATCAACGCCCGTCAGGATGATGGCGGCGGGTTGCCAGGACAGTAACCTGCGAACCCAGGCCAGTTCGGCCTCCGGGTCGTACTCGGTTGTATCGATCACACTGGAATAACCGGCGCTGTCGAATGTCTGCCGCATCCCGTTCAGGATCTCGGCGAAAACCTCTCCGGCAAATGTGGGCAATGATATCCCGATCAGATTAGAGTTTGAAACCACCAGTGAACGCGCGGCACTGTTGGGCATATATTTCATCTGCCGGGCGACTTTGAGGATATCGGCACGGGTCTTTTCAGACACGCCCTCAACGCCGCGGATAGCGCGGGAGACGCTCATCACACTGACCCCGGCCCGTCGTGCGACGTCCTCTATTTTCGTGGGCCCTTTGCGGCGCGGCATCGGCTCTCCTTTCATAACGGCACCTGTCTGCTTCATTTTTGCGAGTACAATCAGATACCTGAGGTATCGTTTACGTTAACGTTAACGTAGTTTTCAGTTTTTGTCCTTCCCGAATTTGCCACCGGCATGCACTCTGCAGAGACCGGCGGGCCTGAACATCCTGGCGCCGGTGATGCGCACCGGGGGGAGAACGACGTGCCCAGAATTGTGTTCGATCAGGTCGCCAAAAGCTATGGCGCAACCGAGGTCCTGCCACCGTTTGATCTGGAACTGGATGACGGCGAATTTACAGTTCTCGTCGGTCCGTCGGGATGCGGCAAATCCACAACGCTGCGCATGCTCGCGGGCCTTGAGACGCTTTCGGGCGGCGAGATTTACTTTGATGAGCGGCCGATAAGCCGGCTGGACCCCAAGGAACGGGACCTGGCCATGGTGTTTCAGGACTATGCGCTTTATCCGCATATGAACATTGCCAGAAACATGTCCTTTGCCCTGCGGCTGGCGCGGGTTCCGAAGGGTGAGATTGACGAAAAAGTTCAGCGTGTCGCTGAAATGCTGAACATCGCGCATCTGCTTGACCGCAAGCCGGCCGAACTGTCAGGCGGCCAGCGTCAGCGCGTTGCGATGGGCCGCGCACTGGTCCGGGATGCCGGTACTTTTCTCTTTGACGAACCGCTTTCCAATCTGGACGCCAAACTGCGCGGTAAAATGCGCGCCGAACTGGCCGAGATGCGCGATACGATCGACAAAAACATGGTCTATGTGACCCATGACCAGGTCGAGGCAATGACGCTGGGCGACCGGATTGTCGTGATGAGCGACGGGCTGATCCAGCAGCAGGGATCGCCCGAGGAACTGTTTAAATCGCCGCGAAACCGGTTTGTGGCAGGCTTTATCGGCTCCCCCACAATGAATTTCCTGGACGGCGAACTGGTCGAAGAACAGGGCGCTGTGTGGGTTCGCGGCGACGGGTTTCACCTGCCGCTGGATGCCGAGATCAGTGCACGAGCGAAAAATGCGCCGGACCGCAATATTACGCTGGGACTGCGCCCGTCGAGCTTTTCAACGGATGTCACTCTTGGCGCTCCGATAGAGCTGCGCGTCGTGGTTTCAGAATACCTCGGCGCACAGTCTGTTCTTGTCACACGTTGCGGCGGGACGGACGTGCTGGTCGAGACCCAGAGTGCCGCCCCAGTCAGATCAGGCGGGACCCAGACTTTTGGCGTCCTCACGGACGAACTCATGATTTTCGACAAGACGTCGGGGCTCAGGCTCTGACACATCAAAAGAACAGCATCAGGGAGGACTGACGAATGCTATCACTCAAATCAATCCTGACGGGGACAGCCGTTTCCGTTTCAATGGCCGGCATGGCGCTGGCTGACGGGCATGGCGGGCCTTATGCGCCCTACGCGGGCACCACGCTTGTGATCAACGTGCCCGCACACCCCCACTATAACGCCATGATGAAGGTGATCCCGGAGTTCACCAAAGAGACCGGCATCGAGGTCGAAGTTGACCAGCTGCAGTATCTCAAGATGCGCGAGCGCCAGACGCTGGAGCTGACCAAGAGCGAAGGCGACTATGACATGATCGCCTATGTGGTCTTCTCCAAGGCGGACTACATCTATGCGGATCAGCTGGAAAACCTGGCCAAATACTTCATGAACCCCGCTCTGGCGGATCCCAACTATGACCAGGCCGACCTGATCTCGGGTTACGTTGAGAACATCGGCGTCGCCGGTGGTCAGAAAGGTTATCTGCCAGGGCAGCTGGGCTCGGCCTACGGCATTCCTTTCGGCTCCGAGACATCCGTTCTCGCTTACCGCAAGGACATCTTTGAAAAGCACGGCATCGGCGTGCCGGAAAGCTACGATGACCTGCTGGACGCGGCCTGCAAAATCCCGGAAGTTGAGCCAGGCATGGGCGGCATGGCCTCCCGCGCGGCATCCGGCCACCAGGCGAGCCACGCATTCCTGCTGCACCTTGCCCCGCTGGGCGGCCGGGTATTCGACGACAGCTGGGAGCCGATCATCAACAATGAAGCCGGTGTTGCAGCTGCAAACGCTCTGAAAACCATCGTGGACTGTGGCCCCGAAGGCAGCCAGACATTCGGTCCCGCCGAAGCCGCCGCTGCCTTCAGCCAGGGTCAGGCCGCGATGTTCATGGACAGCATTGCCTTTGCTGCGGGGTTTGAGGACCCGAGCAAATCCAAGGTTGCCGGCAAGGTCGGTTACGCGCTGCACCCCGAAGGTGTCCGCCGCGGCAGCCAGACCGGTGGTTTCGGCATCGCCATCCCGAAAAACGCCCAGAACAAAGAGGCCGCTTTCCTGCTGATGCAGTGGCTGACCTCGAAAAAGGGTGATCTGATGGTGGCGATGGCGGGTGGTAACCCCTCGCGCTTCTCTACCTATGAGAACGCAGAGCTGAACGCCAAATACCCATACTCCGCGACCTTTGGCGAAGCGCTGAAGTACGCTGACCCCGACTGGCGTCCGATCATCCCCACATGGGGCAAGATCAATGCCGACATCGGGACAACTATGAGCCAGGTGCTGACCGAGGGTCTGGAACCGCAGGAAGCGCTGAACGGTGTGGCCGAACGTGCCCGCGCCATCATGGATGAGGCCGGGTACTACACCTGGCAGTAAGCTCTCCCTCCCAGGAGCCCCGCCGGGCCGTAAAATCTGCGGCCCGGCACCCCCACCCTGCACCGATGGACCCGTGACATGCAGACCGCAAACGTCAACAGGCTCACGCCATATCTCTTTCTGGCCCCTGCCGCGATCATCATGGGCATCGCCCTGCTCTACCCCATCGGCTACATGGTCTATGCCAGTTTTCTGGACTGGAACCCCAGCCAGCGCATCGGAGAGGCCGAGTTTGTAGGTCTTCGGAACTACATTAACCTGCTGGGCGATGCTGCCTTTCTGGAAAGTTTCTGGGTCACCATCAAATTCGCGGCCGTCGTTGTGACCCTCGAGATGTTTCTTGGCGTTGGTCTTGCCCTGCTGCTTGACCGGAACATCCGCGGCATGTCGTTGCTGCGCACTCTCTTTATTCTGCCGATGATGATCGCGCCCATCGTTGTGGGTCTGATGTGGCGCTACATGTACCACCCGACCGTCGGCATCTTTAACCGCACCCTGAAATCAATGGGCCTGGACCCAGTCCCATGGCTGTCGGACGGCAACTGGGCCTTTGCCTCGGTGGTGATCGCCGACGTCTGGCAGTGGACCCCGTTTATTTTTATCCTGTCGCTGGCCGCGCTCCAGTCCCTGCCCCAGTCTGCGATGGAGGCCTCACGCATTGATGGCGCCACCGGCTGGCAGCAGGTCATCTACATCAAACTGCCGCTGATGCTGCCTGTGCTGATCGTGACACTGCTGCTGCGCCTCATTGACGCCTTCAAGGTGCTGGAGGTGATCCTGGTACTGACCAACGGCGGGCCGGGTCTGTCGACCGAAATCCTGTCGCTGCGCATCTCGCGCACCGCCTCAGAGTTCCGCGAACTGGGCGAGGCGGCGGCCATGTCGAACTTCCTGCTCATTCTGCTGATGGTCCTGACCTTTGGCATGTTCTTCTACAACAAGGCGATGGAGGTGCGCGCCGCGCGTCTGCGCGCCGCCGCCGAGGAGGATCTGTAATGGCAGACAAGACCTATGACCGTCAGAACCCGGCGTTTTATGCCTTGCTGGTCGCCCTGGTGGTGATGTCCGTCGGGCCGATTGCGATGATGCTGATGACATCGCTCAAGCTCAACGTCGACATCATGTCGGATACCTCGTCGCTGCTCTTTATGCCCACACTGCGCAATTATGAAACCGCGCTCTGCGACTTTCTGTGGTACGAGGCGCCGCACATCGACTACTGCGACAAGACCTTCGGGCGGGCGCTGGTCAACTCGCTGATCATCGCGCTGGTCTCAACCGTTCTGACACTGGTGATCGGCTGTATGGCCGCCTATGCACTTGTGCGGTTCCGCTTTATGGGGCGGGACACGGTATCGCTTGCCACACTTGGCATGCGCATGGTGCCACCTGCCGTGCTGCTGGTGCCTGTCTTCGGAATCTGGACGTTCCAGTTCCAGATCGACGGGACACGGGCGGGTATTATCTTGGTCTATGTCGCGATGAACCTGCCCTTTGTCATCTGGATCCTCCAGAGCTTTATCGTTCAGGTCCCGATCCAGCTGGAGGAAGCCGCCCGCATGGATGGCGCGGGTCCCTTTGGTGTGTTCTTTCTGGTCGTCCTGCCGCTGATCAAACCGGGCCTTGCTGCTGCGGCGATCTTTACCTTCCGCGTCGCCTGGAACGAGTTTCTGCTGGCCAATGCGCTGGCCGACCGGAATTCCCGGACTGTACCCGTGACAATCGTGAACTCCATGACCGAGTTTGACATCGACTGGGGCGTGATCATGGCGACCGGCATGCTGCTGGCCATCCCGCCGATCATCTTTACCTTTGTGGCCTCGCGTCAGATCATCACGGGTATGACCGCAGGAGCGGTCAAGGGCTGATGCTGGAGTGGCTGCTTGCACCTGTGGACCCTGCCGTGGCCCATGACGTGGGTGGCTATCTGAGCTGGCATGCACGGTCCATGGTGCTGGCATGGGGTGTTCTGGTCCCTTTTGGCATCTTTGTTGCCCGCTATTTCAAGGTTCTGCCCGGTCAGGACTGGCCCCGTGCGCTGGACAACCACGTCTGGTGGAACACGCACCGTATCTGCCAGTATACCGCATGTGCGCTGATGATCGTCGGCCTGTGGCTTATCCTGAACGCAGGCACGATCACGTTCCGACCCGGACCGCATTCACTGATCGGCTGGGCGGCCCTGGCTCTGGCTTTGGTTCAGATCACCGGCGGCATCCTGCGCGGCACCAAGGGCGGCCCGACTGACCCTTCACCGGACGGCACGCTGCGGGGCGATCATTTCGATATGACACCGCGCCGTCTCATCTTTGAATACATACATAAATCAGCAGGTTACGTGGCACTTGCCTTTGCTGTTGCGGCCATCCTGACCGGGTTATGGCAGGCTAATGCGCCAAACTGGATGTGGCTGAGCCTCGTGCTCTGGTGGGCAGCGCTTCTGCTGGTATCGGTGTTTCTGCAAAGGCGCGGCATGGCGGTCGACACCTATCAGGCGATCTGGGGGCCGGATCCGCGCCTGCCCGGAAACCAGCGCAAGCCGATCGGCCTCGGGGTGTCACGCCGGTCGAAAAACAACGACATGCCCGGCTCTGCCTGATCTGTCAGATCAGATCAGCAAGCCTGAGACGCTGTATCTTGCCCGAGGGTCCTTTGGGCAGTTCGGACAGAAAATGGATGCGCTCAGGTGCCTTGAACCTGCCCAGTTTTTCGATGCAGATCCTGATCAGCTCGCCATCAGACAGCCCGGAGCCGTCCCGCACGCGCACTGCTGCCTCGACGCGTTCTCCGTAAGTCTTGCAGGGACGCGCGAAAGCAGCCGCCTCTATAACATCGCCATGTGAATAAAGCGCTTCGTCGATCTCGCGGGGCGCGATGTTTTCACCGCCCTTGATAATCAGCTCTTTCAGACGACCGGTCACAAACAGATAACCGTCTGCATCCCTGCGTCCCAGATCGCCCGTACGCAGCCAGTCACCGTAGAACGTCTGCGAGGTTGCCTCGGGGTTCTTGAGATACTCCAGCATGACACTGGGGCCGCGGACAACGATCTCGCCCTCCTCTCCGGGTGCGCATTCAGCCATCTGCGGGGTCAGAACCGACACGTCGTTGCCCCAGGCAATGCCAGGCGATCCGATACGGCGCTCGGCCGGGGGCAAGGGATTGGACAGGATCTGGGCCGCCGTTTCTGTCAGCCCCATGGTTTCAATGACCGGGACACCGAAGCGCTCTTCGAAAGCAGTCTGCACATCCGGTGCAAGCGCCGAGGAAGCCGAGCGCGCAAACCTCAGCCGGGTACGGGTGCCATCGTCCGGAAGGGTTTCGCTGTGCAGCAGATGGGAAATGATCGTGGGGACCACCGAAAACCAGGTTGCCCCTGTCTCGGCCACCTGCTCCCAGAACCGGCTGGCGGAGAACTTCGGGCACATGGCAACCGACCCGCCGGACACAAGCGCACCCATCAAGGAGACGCACAACCCGTTGATGTGGCAGATCGGCAGAACGCAGAAACCGCGATCGGCAGGTGAAAGATCATGTGCAACCGTTGCGGTCCACCCCCCTGCCAGCAGGCTCGACTGGGTGTGCACCACCCCCTTTGGCCGGCCCGTCGTACCAGAGGTATACATCAGAAGCGCATGATCACCGGGCGACACCGCGTGCAGTTCGGCATCAGGTGACGTTTCCGGAACCTGAAAACGCGTCATATGCGCGGGGCGTGTCGCCTCAAATACCCCGGCAACGCTGTCGTGGACAAGCGCGACCCGCGCCTCACAATGCTCCAGCGCGTATGCGATTGCGTCGTTTCCGGCTGCGAGGTTGATCATGGTGGCGCGAAAGCCGCCGTAAACGGCGCCAAAGAACGCCAGAACACCCGCACGTCCGTTGGGGTGAAGGATCGCGACACTCTCGCCGCGCCGTGTCCCGGCAGCTGTCAGCGCCAGCGCAATGTGGCGGGCGGCTGCGACAAGGTCCGGCCAGCTGAGCGGCGCGTTATCATCAGTGAAAACAAATGCTGTCCTGTCACCCGACGCGCGGTGATCCAGCCAGTCGCGCACAGTACCGCCAGGAGGTGTATGGCGGTCAGCTTTCATCTGCCCGCTGCATCCCAGTAATCGCCGAAAATGTCTTCGAGGTCCGGTTCATCGGCCGGGATCTCACGCACGATCTTTGTCGTCTGCATAAAGTGCCGCCAGTGCAGATTGTCATCAATGGAGTTTCCACCCCACGACCCGCACCCCATCGACAGTGAGAACGGCATGCCGTTGTTGAATGCCCCGCCCGTGGCAAAGCAATGCGCCTGATTGACGATGACACGGCAGGTGGGCACGGCACGTCCCAGAACAATCGCGCGGTCATGCACGCTGGTGTGCAGTCCGACCGAATGTCCCGCCCCCTGGTATGCAAGAATGCGGCCAGCCAGCGCCACCGCATCCTCAAAATGCGCCGCACGGTAAAGCGCGGCGACGCGGGACAGTTTTTCCCCCGAAAGGGGATGCTGCGGACCTATGCCAGTGGTTTCGACGGCGATATATTCCGTTCCTGCGGGCACGTCGTCTGTTATGCCCAGAGCGGCAAGCATCCGGTCTGCGTCCTGTGCGATCACATCCCGGTTCAGATGGCCGCCGGGCCACAGAGCGTCGACAACCCGCGCCTCATTGTGCACGACGGCCCCGCCTGCGCGGGCCATCGCAGCGACAAAATCATCATAAACCGCATCGACCACAATCAGCGCGTTCTCTGACGAGCAGGACGTCGCATTGTCGAAGGTCTTGGAGGCGCGGATTTTTTCCGCAGCAGCGTCGAGATCGCAGGTCTCATCCACGATGACTGTCACGTTGCCGGCCCCGACCGCCAGCGCCGGTGTCCCGGACGTATAAGCGCGTTTTACGTTATTCTGTGATCCCGTCACCACGATCAGATCCGCCGTTTCCAGAAGGCGCTGGGTTTTCTCTTTGCTGCCCTGACCCGGTATCATCTGAACAAGGTTGCAGTCCTCGCCGATTTTCTGGAACTCGCGGTGCACACAGTCCAGCAGCGCAACGCAGGCCGGCACCCCTTTGGGGGACGGCGACAGGACAATCGAATTCCCGCACTTCAGCGCGTTGATGATATTATTGGCCGGCGTCGCCGCCGGGTTGGTCGAGGGGACCACAGCCCCGATCACACCCATGGCCCGCGCAATCCGGGTTATCCCGGTCGCGTCATCTTCGCTGATCACGCCCCAGGTTTTCTGACCCGCGATATCCCGCATCAGCCCGAGTGTTTTCCTGTGATTTTTCATAATCTTGTCGGGCACATTCCCAAGCCCGGTTGTCTCAACAGACAGCTCCGCCAGACGTCTGTTGCGTTCTGGCTCCATGATTGCCCACGCGGCGGCGAGTGCGGCTCTGTCATACCTTTGCTGAGAACCGTTCGCCTCGTAATCCTTCTGTGCTGCGCGCGCGCGCGCCACCACAAGGTCCGTTTCGGCAAGGTCATCCGGAGCGTTCATTGTATCATTCCTGTTGTGCAGACCCCACCCCGGACACCGGGATGGGGCATTGCCGGATCAGAGGCCGGCGAGTAGTTCCCGGAGCGTTACTTCGCGTGCCGCCCACATCTCAAGCACCTCGTCGCGTGTCATGATATGCATGGGCGAGCCGCCCGCTTTCATTTTGCCCGCAACCCGCGTGTTTTCGAACATCGCCGGTACGGTTTCCGCCAGTTTGTCGATCACACCCTGGGGCGTGCCTTTGGGCACCATGATCCCGCGGAAGTTTACCGAGGAATTATCGACGTCCAGTCCGCTTTCTTTCATCGTCGGTACATCCGGCAGGAACGCGTTGCGTTCAAGGTCGGCAACGGCCAGAATTTTCACATTGCCCGCTTCACGCGCACGGAATGCGTCGCTGAGGTTGTTGATGCCGGCCATTACTTCGCCGGCAATCACGGCTTTCATTGCCGCTGCGCCACCGCCTTTCGTCGGAATATATGCCATCGAAAAGCCGCCCGCCTTTTCCATCTGCAGCGCCGCAATATGGTGTCCCACAAACAGCCCGGCACCCGAAGTTGTCAGCTTCCCCGGATTGGCAGAGGCAAAATCAACCACATCCTGGAGAGTGTTGAATTCACTGTCGGCACCCACAACCAGAACGGCGGGATCCGCCCCCCAGTTGGCTATCGGCTCAAAACTGTCAGCCGAATATTCGACGCCCCCCTTGATCGACTGCGCGATGAAATGCGGGATGTTGTAGGCACCCAGTGTGTAGCCATCCGCGTCCGCCTGGGACGCCAGCCAGTTCCAGCCGACACGCCCCCCCGCACCGGGTTTGTTGAGGATCGCAATGGGCATACCAAGAGCATCCTCGTTTCCTGCCGTCATGGTGACGATACGGGCCTGAAAGTCCGTAGCGCCCCCGGCGCCATAGCTGACCATCATCATGATCGGCCGCTCCGGGTAATTGGCGTGGCCATCCGCGACCGCTGTGGTCGAGAGACCCGCGAGGGCGATTGCAGCCCCTGCCAGTAGTTTCTTCATGTTTCTTCCTCCCATCAGAATTCTGCCGCTTTGCGCGGTTCAGAAAAGGATCTCCCGCGGGGTGTATACCTTGAGCAACACCGCAAAGAGACCGTACATAACGGCCATGAAACAGGCCGTGATGATGACACGCTTTACCCACGACTTCACCAGCCCGTGCGGGGCGGGATCGTAGAGGCTCAGCAGAATGAAAAAGGCGATTGCCGTGGCAGTGTAGAACCCCAGCCCTCTGGCCGCCCAGAAGATATAGACCAGCGCAATGACCAGTCCCGGCAGCAGGTTGGTCAGCTGGCGCGCGCTGATCCCGTTGCCTACCCTCGTCCGGCCCAGACAGGCTTTGAAGAACGTCCAGAGGGCGAGCACGACAAAAACCGTCGAAATCAGCCTTGGAAACAGAAATGCCTCGGACGGTTGCTGCGTGTAGCTGACATATGTCACCCAGATCCCGACAGCGGCCACAATACCCGAGCCGATAATGTGCTGAACACGCGGCAGGCTCATTTCGCTCATGCCATGATCTCCTCTTTCGAGGTGTAGCGGCGGCTGCGCAGTTCCATCCACGCCGAATAAAAGACCGAGGCAATAACCACGGCGATCAGGAAGATATTCAGCGATCCGCCGAAGAAATATGGCATCACACCATCAGTCGCATTTGCGATCATGCTGCCCTGGATAAAGTTCGCTTCGGCGATCGGGCCCAGAATGAGGCCCAGAACCAGGGGTGCCGCCGAGAAACCGAAACGTTCGAGGAAATACATCATCACGCCCAGTCCGGCCATGACATAGACGTCCCCCATACTGGACTGAACCGAATAGCTGCCAAAGACGGCCAGTCCCAGAACCACCGCGGCCATGACGCTTTGCGGCACCTGTGCCACTCTGGCGGCCAGACCGGCTACATAAAGACCAAAGATGCACATCAGCACCTGACCAATCAGCATCGAGTTGATGAATGTCCAGGCCACATCAGGGTGGTTGTCAAAAAGGTCCGTGCCCGGAAAAATGCCGTGGATCAGCAGTCCGCCCAGTAAAACAGCCGCAGTAGGCGAGCCCGGAATGGACAGGGTCAGCAGCGGCACAAGGGACGGGCCGACCATCGCGTTGTTCGCGGATTCGGCCGCAATCAGGCCCTCAGGGTGGCCTGAGCCGAACTTTTCCCTGTCCGGGCTGAACTTTCTGGACTGGTCATAGGCGACAAGCCCGGCGATCTGTCCGCCGACGCCCGGGATCAGGCCGATGACAGAACCGGTCATGGTACCGATCCCCACAGCCCGGCGGTTGCGCAGAAGCTCCGAGACTGCCGCGCCAATGGGGTGCTTCTGCACCCTCATGACTTCGGCACCGTCCTGCCGGCGCCCACGCGCAAACATCGTGATCACCTGCGGAATGGCAAACAGCCCGATCAGGGCCGCGATGATGTTGATCCCGCCCCCCAGCGAGGGGTGAAAGATGAACCTCTGAGCGCCCATGATATCATCGAACCCGATCGTCGCGAGCCACAGACCGATGCAGCCCGACAGCAGCCCTTTGACCACCGACCGCGAATCAAGCGAGCCGATCACGGTGACGCCCAGAATGGCCAGCCAGAAGAGGTGGCTTGGCCCGAAGGCCAGCGCCCAGCGCGCAAGCACCGGTGTCAGAAAAATCAGGAGGAGCACCCCGAAAATACCACCCACAGCAGAGGCCAGAAAGGACAGCTGCAAAGCGCGGGCACCTTCCCCTTTCTGCGCCATGGCGTGGCCGTCAAGGGTCGTGGCGATATTGGCCGGAGCGCCGGGAATTTTCAGCAGGATTGCGGAAACCGCGCCTCCGGCGACTGTCGAGGTATAGGCCGCGCCCAGAAGGATCAGACCCTGCGCCGCTTCCAGCTGAAACGTAAACGGGATAAGAAGTGCCACGGCCATTGTCGGTGACAGCCCGGGTGTTGCCCCCAGGATCAGCCCGCCGATGGTGCCGAGCAACAGCAGGCCAAAATTCACAGGCGTGAAAACGTCCCCGAAGTAAAAGATGAATTCCACTGCGCCCCCCGCGGATGCCCGCTCTTGACTCAAAACCGTAAGCAATGAAAATAGTTTTGCAAATGTTTTCATAAAGCGCTGAAAAACACCCCTCATATGCCTGAAGATAAACCGAAAAAAGTTGATATATTCGCAGTTGCCAGGCGATCCGGCGTATCGATTTCCACGGTTTCACGCAGTTTCAATCACCCCGACCAGGTCAAACCCGCGACTCGCAAAAAGATTGATCGCGCGGTCCGTGAACTCGGGTATATCCGCAACCGCGCCGCACAGACGATGCACGGTATCCGCAGCGGAACGATCGGCCTGGTCGTGCCGACAATTGACCACACGATCTTTGCCGAACTGATCCATTCCTTTTCTCAGTCGGTCGAGGAACAGGGGTTTCTGATCCTTGTGGCGAGCCACGGTTATGATCTGGAAAAGGAATATGCCGTGGTGCGGAAATTTCTGGAGCACCGCGTGGATGGTGTCGCTCTGATCGGTCAGGATCATTCAGAAGAAACCTACCAGTTGCTGGAAAGCAACGGCACACCGGCCATTTCCATGTGGAACCACGATCCCGCCTCGCGCCTGTCCTGCGTAGGTTCGGACAATGCCCTGGCCGGCCAGCTGGCCGCACAGTGTCTGCTCGATCACGGTCACCGCGACATCGCGCTGCTGTTCCCGCCCCGCCAGGAGAATGACCGGGCACGTGGGCGCTATATCGGCGCGATGCGGACCCTTCAGGCAGCCGGTATTCAGCCGGGTGGCGATATGCTGGCCGAAGCTCTTTACAGTCTGCGCGATGCAAAAGATGCGGTTACTGGTCTGCTCCGGGGAGCGGTGCGGCCTACGGCGTTGCTGTGCGGCAATGACGTTCTGGCAGCGGGCGCGCTGTACCGTTCGCTGGAGCTGGGTCTGCGCGTCCCGGAGGACCTCTCCATCATCGGCATCGGCGATTTCAGAGGTTCGGAGGAAATGACACCGGCCCTGACAACTGTCCGTCTGCCTGCGCGCGAAATCGGCCACCTTGCGGGCCAGCAGCTGGCCGCGATCATTGCTGGCCATACGGTCCGGACCATCAGGATTGACTGTGCCATCCGCCTTAATGTGCGTCAGACGTGCAGACGCATCACCGTCTGAAGCAGGGTCAGCCCGCGAAAAGCGGCGTGCTGGCCGCTATCGCCCATGCCAGACAGGCCCCCAGCGCGACGCCCGCCGCCTCAGGTCCACTCCTGCGGGAGATCCAGGTCCCCATCGTGCCGTAGACGATAAAGAACAGGACAAGAACGGGCAGTACGGTAAACAGCAGGGCGATACCGCCACCACCGGCGATCATCAGAAGGGCCAGGGCGGCGACAGGCATAATGCGCCCGACCATACGTTGCCAGGGCGCGGCCCCGGCGTGCAGAATGCGGTCCGCCAGCATGAACGCCACTGCCGCCGGCATGAGCAGCGCCATGAGCACAACACGCGGCCCGGCAGGCACAAAGGAAGCAGCATAGCGATCCATGGCTGGGGCGAAAACGGCAAGTCCCCACACCAGCAGAAGCAGCAGGCCGGGCACAGGGGGCGCGGTCATACGCATGCCGGAACGGTAGAGCAGCGCAAGCGTTACGAGACCCCATACCGCCATGAAGGCGAACAGGCCGCCAAATCCGGCCATCCCCAGCAGACTGCCATCTGTCAGAAACCCGGCAACGGTGCCAGCAACCGCGCCTGAAAGCAGTATCAAGAGGTACCGGACCGTACCGGGTGGGTCCGGTTCCTGAGCCGTATGGCCAAGGCCCCGCGACACCCCCCGGAGGGCGGCAACCAGAGACACCAGCAGAACCAGAACCCAAAGACCGGTGTGCACGACCCGGCCCCGCGGTTCATGGGACAGCGCAGCGCCCAGCCAGTTACGCGTCTCCCGAAGGGTTACGGTGCTGAACAGGACCGCAACATGTTCAGTACCCGGAACGGCGACGGCCCGGCGCAGAACGCCATCTGTCCCCCGCGTTTCCCCCTCGGATGCATCCGGTGCCACCATCGACATATTGTTGAGCGCGGCCTCTCGCAGACGCGCCTCCCAGGCTCCGGAAATCATGAGCAACCGTTCCGGAAAGGTCGGGCTGACAGCTTCGGAATACATGGAAACAGCCACAATCCCGGCCGCATCCGGCACACGACGGGCCAGCCGGATGATGATGTCGGTTGCCATGGAATGCCCGACGAGCCCGACCGGTCCGGTCGTTCCGGTCTGTTCCCGAACGGCCCGCAGCACAGTCTCTGCCTGATCTACCAGCTGCCGGGTAGTGCCAGCGATGTTGCCGATGTCCGGAGACAGCAGTTCCACGCTGCGCCCGTGTCCAGCAAAGTCAAAGGCGGCCACGGTAAAACCCGCGCGCGCGAGATCCAGCGAGATTGTCTGCATCATCTGCGTGGAGCCGGCAAACCCATGCGCCACAAGCACCAGCGGCCCCGGAGCCTGCGTGTCCTGCGCCGTATAGACCGTTGCCGGCCCACCCGGCGTGGCGACAGACGACACGTTCACGCCCACCCGGTGACTTTCCAGTTTCCATACGGCCAGAACCGCCACCACTGCGAAAAGCGCGGTCCAGAGAACCGCATATATGTGTCTGCCCGCCTGCATAGTGCGGGACATAATGCACCCACGGGAAGGTGACAGGAAAAATGTGCCGCAGGCTCGACCGCTCTGGTATACCGCCCTACGTCTGACACATGCTGATAGTGAGCCCCACCACCGTTCTGAACAGGTCTGCTCTGGAAACAGTGTCCGTTCCAAAGCGGATGCTGGGACGCATCACCATTCTGCCCCGGGGCGGCGCGCGTCCGGCGGTGATCCTGCGGCTGATATTCGAAGTTCAGATCCTGCGGTACCTGATGGCACTGGCGCCTTTTGTGTTTGCTATGCTGATCTGGCCCCATCTCGCGCTGCCGATCTCCCAGGCGCCCATTCCGATGCTGATTGTCATCGCCGTTGTTGAAACAAAAGTGTTCACCGTCCGGCCCGACGCACGCGCACAGCTGATCAGCGACGACGACATGGCGCGACAGCTGGATGCGCTGCGGTTCAACGGCCTCAGGATGCTGACCCGGATCGCCGCGCGTCACAGGATCGTGCAGGGAAACCTGCATCTGGTGGTAGAGCAATCGGAAATCGCACGTGTTCCGCCTCTGACACTCGTATCCGTGCAACGCGGCGGCCCGGCGCCTGAAGTACTGCCACTGGATGTCGCAGACCTAGCAATGCTGCGTGACGGGCTGTTTGATGAGACACTGACCGAGCGCAGCCTGCATCTGGTCTCCCTGCGAGAGAACCGCAACCTGCACGAAACAGTGCTGGATACGGCCTCTGTACCGGCCCACGCGCGCATGGCGGCGCTTATGGGCGAAAAGCCCAGCACCCGCGAACTGCAGGAGGCTTAGGGAATGTCTGTCAATACAACGCCTGTTACGCCCGGGCGGGCTCTCGACCTGCTCCGGAAAGGGTGGCAGGCGCAGCGCGACGGGGCACTGACCAGCTCGTGGATGCTCCATGGCAGACCAGGGGTAGGCAAAACGGATATTGTGCGGCAACTGGCAAATGAGACAGGCGCTCAGCTTTTTGATCTGCGCCTGACCACCATCGAGCCTCAGGACCTGCGGGGCCTGCCCTACTACGATCATGAAGCTGGCAAAACCGTGTGGTACCGGCCCGAAGATCTGCCTGACGATCCTGAGAAACCCGCCATCCTGTTTCTGGACGAACTGACGGCGGCGCCGCCGATGCTGCAGCCCACGGTTTATGGTCTTTTACAGGAGCGCCGTGTCGGACGGCACCGTCTGCCGGACACGGTTTTTGTTGCAGCTGCCGGGAATATGATCGGGGATGGCGCTGTCGCGTATGAAATGGGCACCGCGTTGTCGGACCGTCTGATCCACCTCCTGCTCCAGCCGGAAACCGGCGACTGGCTGGAAAATTTTGCAGCTCCGCGGGGGCTCGAACCGGCTGTGACCGCCTTTCTGCGCGGCAGACCTGATCTGCTCGACACCACGTCTGACAGCCTGCAGCGCGGCCAGATGATCGCCTGTACGCCCCGCGCGTGGGAACGTGTGAGCCGCATCATGGCCGCCGTGCCAGACCGCGCCGATCAGCAGCCACTGATCGCAGGCACCCTGGGCGAGGCCGTGGCAGCAGAATTTGCCGTTGTCGCCGATGACATCGCAGCAACAGTTCACATCGACGCGCTGCTCTCGGCCGCTGACAAAGACCGGCCCGGCCATTATCCGACAACGCTGCACGGGCTGAATGCGGTTGTCTTTGGGCTGGTCGGTGCCGCCTCAGAAGCCCGCATGTCCCCGGCAATCGACGCTATGGAAGCAATCAGACACCTTGATGCGCTGCGACCTGGTCAGGGGTTTACCGCTTTGCCGTTGTCAGAACTCTGCAGCTTCGGGTTCGAGATGCTGATGGCGCGGGCGCTGCGCGAGGATACTGCCGACGCCTTTGCCGGCTCCGATGCCTATGCACGATATGCCGCGGATCGTCAGTCCGCCGGACTGGACTGAGCCTTGGCACAGAGATCACTGCGCGCCGGGCAGGCCATAGCACATCTGGCCGGCGCCGACCCTGCTCTGGCGCTTCTGGCACTGTGGTGTGACATCACCGATGCCCCGGACGGCACATCCGTCACTACAACCACAGGCCACCGGATTGCCATTGGTGAAGATTTCAGCACGCTCGCTCTGCGCGAACAGATTGGTCTGGCCGGGCACCACATCCTGCATGCAGCACTGCGGCACAGCGCCCGCGCCGCCGATATGGCGAGGCGCGCAGGCGACAGTTTTGATCCGGAGCTTTTCGCTCTGGCCGCGGATGCAGTCACCAATGAAATCCTGCTCGAAGCCGGCCATGCGATACCGCGTCCGGCGGTGACGCTGCGCGGCCTGCTGACCAGGGTGGCCGGACATGACATCGCCGACGATGCGCCGCTGATTGCGGACTGGGACACAGACCGGCTCTATACGCTTCTGAGCGCGCAGGATGCCCAGGGCCGCGCGCGGCGCCGGAATTACACAGAAGATCATCGTTTTCAGGCCGATCTGGTACCGTCCGCAGGAGCCGGCGAAACCGAACAAACCCCGGATGCCTGGCAGGGGCACCTGATACGCGCGGTGGGCACCGCGCGGGGCGCAGGTCGCGGCATCGGGCCGATCGTTGCGCGCATTGCCGAGTTTGCCGAAGACCGAACCCCTTGGGAGGTCATTCTGCGGGGTCTTGTCGCCCGGGCAATCGCGCCGGGACAGACAGCTTCATGGCGCCGCCCCGCGCGAAGATGGATTGCTGCAGAGGCGCTGGCGCGCGCGGCGGGTGGGCCTGCGCCTCTGTTCCAGCCCGGATATGTCCGCGACATGCACAGACCCCGGATCGCCGTCGGTCTGGACAGTTCAGGGTCAGTATCGGATGCCCTGCTCGGACGGTTTTGCGCTGAACTGAGCGGCATCACCCGCAGGAGCGCCGCTGAGATACATCTGCTGGCCTTTGATCAGGATGTTTATGACCACATACGTCCTGGTCCGGGCAGCCCGGTTGTGCCAGCAGCCGGACTTGTTCTGCGGCGCGGCGGCGGGACATCCTTTGTGGATGTACTGCTCAAAGCCGAAGCACTGGATCCGTCGGCAATCGTCATCCTCACGGACCTTGACGGTCCGATGGGTGCGCGACCCGGTGTCCCTGTAATCTGGGCGGTTCCGGGGGTGCCCGCGTCGCCGCCCGCCTTCGGAGACGTCGTGACGCTTACCGGCTGATGCCTTCTGAACCGCGCGTGATTTGCGTGCCGGAACGGCGCCATGGCAGCATATAGGGAACCTGCGCACGATAGGCGTCAAAACCTGCGCCATAGCGCGCGCTGAACCGCTTTTCCTTGAGCCGTGGAGCGAACACACAATAGAGCGTCAGCAGTACAGCCAGCCCCAGCTGATCCGGCGTCCAGACCGGCACTGTCCAGAGCGTCAGCGCGAATGAAAGGTAGATCGGTTGCCGGATGATACGGAACAGCCCCGTAACGGGCATGTCCGGATAGACAGGCCTGCGGTTCTGCACCACCGACATCCAGCCGAGAGCACCGGACTGCACTTCGGCGCCGGCATCATAGCTGGCGCGAATCAGAAGCCCCCAGGACAGTGCATAAAGGCATGTCACGGTCCAGAGTGCCGGGCCTTCCGCGCGCCACCAAACGATACCGCTCGGGGACCAGCATACAAACAGCAGCGACAGCTGAGCGGAAGCGACCACGGCAAAGGTCGTTGTGCTCATATCCGCGCCACGTGGACCTGGCCAGAGCGCGGCTGTCAGTTTACGCCCGCGCCGCGTCAGAAGCGCGGAATGCGCCAGTGGGAACTGCACGATGAGCACAAGGTTCACCAGACCTGCCGTCACACCCGAAAACCCGCCCTGCCCCAGTGTCATGCCAGAGTACATCACAAGGATCATTGCGCCGACTGCGACAGCAAACAGAGCGTGGCAGAGCGCACCAAACACCACCGCCGGGATGATCCGGCCCGCCCCCGGCGGTGCGTGGCGCAACCCGGTGACCAGGTCCAGCAGCCGCCGCCAGGGTGGCGCCGGAGCATCGGATGGCTCTGCGGTGTCGTTCACGAGGTCGCGTCTTCTCCGTTCTGATGGCGCTTGAGAATGCGCTGCAGCGTGCGTCGGTGCATATTGAGCAGCCGCGCCGCCTGCGAGACATTGCGACCGGCGGAGTCGAATACAGTCTCAATATGAGCGATCCGCGCTTCTTCCGGCGTGATGGGCGCCTCGGGTGGGGCGGGCTGGGCATTACGCGGTGCTTTCAGCGCGGCGACGATCTCATCGGCACCCTCCGGTTTTGCCAGATAATCAACGGCACCGGCCTTGATGGCCGCCACAACAGTGGGCGTGTTGCCATAGCCGGTGAGCACCACGGCGCGGGCGGACGGCCAGCACTTGCGCAGCAGCGTTACAATCTCAAGACCGTTACCGTCCTCAAGCCGCAGATCTATCACAGCATAGTCAATCCGCCCCGCCAAGATTATGCCGGTCGCTTCAGCCACGCTGCCCGCACAGAGCGTGTCAAACCCGCGTCTGATCATTGCTTTTTCGAGCCGTTCACGGAACGTGACATCGTCGTCGAGGATCAGAAAGGTCTTTGCTTTACTTTGTCTTTTCTGCTGCATTCCGGTCTCCTTTCAGAGACATACGCAGCAGGTCACGGACGGGATCAGCGCAGCGGCATTCTGACGCGACCGGCAGTGACCTCAGACCATACTCAGAACATCATCCAGATTTACGCGCGCTTTCAGGCGCGTTGCCAGCAGGAACATACCTCCGATCTTGCGCTGCAGAAAAAGCGCATCCGCCGGAGGCACGACCCAGTAATCCCCCCGTGCGGCAAATTCCATGCCAGCTTCGCGCAATCGCTGCGCCAGATCGCTGGTGGCAAAATCAAAGATACCCCCTCTGCGCATCGGCGCCATCGCCATATCGAACATGCCCCAGATCGCCTCTGCATGGTGCGCCTGCGGCTCGGATGCCAGAAAGCCGATCGCCTCAAGCTGCTGCATGGCACGCGCACGATCGCCCTCCAGCCCTGCTTCCAGCAACTTCCGGTACTGGTCTGTCAGTTCCGGCGCGAAAGCCCGCGTGGCCCCGAAATCCAGTAAAATCACCTTTCCGTTATCCGCGTCCCAGGCATAGTTGGCGAAATTCGGATCCGTCTGCATCAGCCCGAACTCGAAAATCTCGCGCATCATCAGACCGATAAGCACGGACACAACGTGGTCGCGCACATCCTGGGGTGCATCCGCAAGCTGGTCCACCGGCACTCCGGGTGCAAAGCTCATTCCAAGAATTTCATCAGTTGTCAGATCTTTGCAGAGGGCCGGCACACGAAGATCCGGATCCCCGGACAGCAATGCGCCAAAGCGCGCCAGCATGCGCCCCTCGCGTTCGTAGTCTGCCTCCTCATGCAGCTGCCGGCATGCCTCAGACAGCAGCGGATCAAGGTCCAGCTCTGAAGGTACCAGCCCGGACATCCGCATCAGCAACGCAACATTTGCAACATCACTGTCGATGCTGCGCCGCACCCCGGGATACTGCACCTTTACCGCGACCTCGCGCCCGTCGACCGTCGTTGCCCGATGCACCTGCCCGATTGAGGCCGCAGCGACAGGGCGCACATCGAAACGCCGGAATTTTCTCGTAAAATCAGGGCCCCAGTTGCGGGACAGAACCGTTTTAAGCTGCTTTGGCGGCATAAAATGTGCGTCATTTCGCAGCCGCCCGAGAATGTCAGCCAGTTCGGGCGGCAGAAAATCGCCCCCCTCCATCGACAGCAGCTGGCCCATTTTCATTGCTGCGCCGCGCATGTGTGCCAGTTGCCGCGTTACCCGTGCCAGATTGGCAGGGGTCAGAAGCAGCCTGTCTATATCGGGTCTGCTGCCGCTGAGCCATTCGCGGCCGCCATTAACCGCAACGCTGCCGGCAACACCCAGTGCCATGCCGCCCAGACGGGACATACGCGCCAGCCGCGTACCGGGCACGGCGATGCCTCTGGGTCTGTGGTGAAACTCGGACAGTTGTCTGCCTCCCTGCAGTGAGGCTGATATCTAGACCACATCTGGCAGAAACCAATACGCGGCCCGGGTCCCGAGCGATTTTTGCAAAAACGGTGGCTTTTTGCCTGTTCTGCGGTGAAGGTGTCCCGGGAGCCGCGCATCCAGACACGGGCGCGGAAAGGACAATTTGGGGGGGGTAGCATTGGTCAGGTCGCTTTCCAATCCGTATCGCGGCGCGGGGTTGCCCGTGGGGCCGGCAGAACCAAGGGTGTTTCCCTCAACCGGCCATGACGCCGTAGCAGAACTTCTGGCGCTGTGTCCCAAACACGCAGTGACCCCGCTCAGGGAGGCCCCGGATGTGGCGAAAGCCGCAGGTGTCAGCACCGTTTTCATAAAAGACGAACGCGGAAGAATGGGCCTGGGCAGTTTCAAGGCACTGGGCGCTGCCTTTGCTATTGCCGGAGATGCCCGGCGCAAGCGCCGCGGGGACTGGCAAAGTGCTCTGACAGACCGGGTGTATGTTACTGCGAGTGCGGGGAACCATGGGCTGTCGGTCGCTGCCGGGGCCCGCATTTTCGGCGCACAGGCTGTGATCTACCTTGCAGAGACCGTGCCGGAAGCTTTTGCGCAGCGGCTGACTGCGACCGGTGCGCGCGTTGTCCGCGCCGGACAGACCTATGAACAAAGTATGCAGGCCGCGGCCGATGCCGCCGATGCCAACGGCTGGCAGCTGCTGTCAGACAGTTCCTGGGCCGGGTACACCGAATGGCCCGGTGCCGTCATGCAGGGCTATCTGCAGATGGCGGCGGAAATCACTGATGAAATGACCAGGGCGCCCGATGTCATTCTGCTGCAGGCAGGCGTCGGTGGCCTTGCGGCATCACTGTCCGCTCATTTCCGGAATATCTGGGGGGATGCGCCGGTGATTATCGTTGTCGAACCCGAAGCCGCGCCTGCGCTGACAGAGAGTATACGCGCAGGTACACTGGTCAACGCGGACGGGCCGGTATCTGCCATGGGGCGGCTGGACTGCAAGACACCGTCGCTTGTCGCGCTGGAGGGGCTGGCACGCGACGCCGACCTGTTTGTGACGATCAGCGAGGCGGAAGCCGGTGACGCGGTGGCGAAACTCAGCGACATGGGGCTGGCAACCACTCCGTCTGGTGCAGCAGGTCTCGCAGCTCTGCTGGCCGGTCTGCCGGAATGCGGCCCAGGGACGACAGTTCTTACAGTCATGAGCGAAGGCCCCGAAGATGCCTGATCGCGGCGCGCTCTTTCCTGACAGCGAATACCGCATCAGGGTCGAGAACCTTCAGGCGGGGCTGCGCGCGGCGGACATGGATGCGTTACTGCTGACGGGTCCCGCGGACATTTTTTATGTGACCGGTTTCCTGACGCGCTTCTGGGAGAGCCCTGCCCGCCCGTGGTTTGTCATTGTACCTGCTTTCACATCCGCGATTGCCGTGATCCCCTCGATTGGCCTCGATCTGATGTCAAAGTCCTGGCTGCGTGATATCCGCACCTGGGACGCGCCGGCGCCTGGCGATGACGGGGTATCACTGCTCGCTGACACCTTGCGGTCTGTCATCCCCGAAGACGGTCGTCTGGGCGTTCCGATGGGGGCCGAAACGCACGTGCGTATGCCTTTGGCGGACTTCCAGCATGTGATTGCCCAGCTCACACCCCGGCGGGTTGTCGACGCCACGGACGTTGTGCGCCGGGTACGCGAAATCAAATCCGACGGCGAGATAGAACGCATTCGCGCGACCTGCCGGGTCGCCGATATGGCCTTTGCACAGATCGGCGACATCGCGGGCACGGGGGTGCCACTGGATCAGGTATTCCGCGACTTTCAGATTGCACTGCTCGCGGCAGGTGCCGACTGGGTCAGCTATGTGGCAGGCGGTGCGGGGCGCGGTGGTTACCGCGATGTTATCTCGCCTGCCCCGACCCGGCCTCTGTCCCGCGGCGACCTGCTGATGCTTGATACCGGTGCCGTGAAAGGGGGCTATTTCTGCGATTTTGACCGGAATTACGCCATTGGCGAGGCCGGGGACGACGTACGCCGCACGTATGATGCGCTCTATGCGGCAACGGAAACTGTCTTACAGGATCTGAGACCCGGCATGACAGCCGCCGACGCCCACCGGATGCTGGCCGGCGGCCTCGAGCATGCCGGTGTATCGCCCTGCGGTGGCAGACTGGGGCATGGTCTGGGTGTTACGCTGACCGAATGGCCGTCTTTCATTCCGGACGACGAGACCGAGCTGCGCGAAGGTATGGTCCTGACGATTGAACCGGGTGCCGAGATCAGTCCGGGGCGCATTATGGTACACGAAGAGAACATCGTATTGCGGGCCGGTGGTCCGGAACTGCTGAACCGGCGGGCTGCTGCAGAATTACCGGTGCTGGACTGAAAGATGGAGTGTTTTCCCTATCAGCTCAGCGTGCCTGCCGAAACGGCTGCTACACTCGGTCTGATCGTGCTGAAGACGGATGAAACCATCGAACAGGACTTTCGCAGGCTTTTCAGAACCCCGGAGACCTCACTTTTCGTCACCCGCATTCCCAGCGGTGCGGACGTTACACCCGAAACACTCTGCGCGATGCGGCAGGCGCTGCCGGACGCGGCAAACCTGCTGCCGGGCGCCGCGGAATTTGACGTAATCGGATACTGCTGCACATCGGGTGCAACGCTGATCGGGCCAGAGACCGTCGCACAGCTGGTTCACGAACACGCCCGTGTCCGCACGGTAACCAACCCGCTGACGGCGGCACTGGCTGCCTGCAAGGCCGTCGCAGCGCAGTCTGTATCGATTGTTTCGCCATATATTGCTCCGGTCGCCACTCCGATCCGTGAAGCTTTTGAACGGGGCGGCCTGACAGTTCCTGCGACACTGTCCTTTGGCGAGGAAGAAGAAGAGCGGGTGGCCAGGATTGACCCGGGGTCGATCCACGCAGCGGCACTTGAAGTTGCGTCGCGCGCGCCGTGTGACGCAGTTTTCCTGTCCTGCACCAACCTGCGCACTCTCGATATCATCCACGATCTCGAAGACAGGCTCGGATTGCCGGTGCTCAGCAGCAATCAGGTGCTGGCCTGGCATATGGCAAAGTCGGCACCGGCCGCGCGGCTGCATGACGCACCGGGACGTCTTTTCAGGCAATAAATTCAGATTTGCGTCACTGCCAGAGGCCGTGATCACTCCAGTCGTCGAACCGGTGATCTTCTGCGATGGGTGGCAGCGGGCTGTTCAGATATCCGCCCGTGAAAAACCGGAAAGGCACAGACGCACGGCGGGCCGTTTCGTGATCAACCGCACCATCGCCCACGTAAACGGTGGTATCCGGCGCGGCCCCCAGCGCCTCAATGCAGGTCAGCAAAGGGGCCGGATCTGGTTTGTGTGCCATATCTCTGCCGGCCCCCAGAACGACGCCGAAAAAAGAGCTGAGGCCGAGGGCATCACAGATCAGCTGAGCCGGCTCCTGCGGCTTGTTTGTACAAAGACCCATGGGAATGTCCCGGTCGCGCAATCCGGACAGACAGGCGACTACGCCAGGATAGGGAACCGTCAGCCGGGTCATGTTCGCGCTGTAGCTTTCCATGAAAAGGGCGAGAGCCTCGGTGTGCATTTCCGGCGATGCGCCGCCCGTCGCCATGAGAGCACGTTCGACCAGTTTGCTGACGCCGTTCCCGATGAAACCAATCACCTGCTTCAGCGAGATATGCGGCCGCCCGAGGGTCTCCAGTGCGACGTTTACCGCCGCATGGAGATCCGGCGCGCTGTCGATCAGCGTGCCATCGAGGTCAAACACAACTGCCCGGTGCGCCCCGTTCATGACATGCCCAGTGCTTCCTTGTACATCTCAAGCACCGCTTCCTCTTCGGCGATGTCATCGGCGTCACGTTTGCGCAGCGCAATGACTTTCCGCAGCACCTTGGTGTCATACCCACGTGCCTTTGCTTCGGCCATCACCTCTTTCTGCTGCTCTGCGATATCTTTCTTTTCGGCGTCCAGCCGCTCAATCCGTTCAACAAACTGCCTCAGTTCACCGGAAGACGCCCGGTATGAAGCATCAGCCTGGGATTCGGTGGTGGAAGGGTCGGTTGCGGTATCGCTCATGCTGTGCTCCTGGTGCAATAAACTGATCAGGTGACTGCCTACCGCCCCACCCTTCCTGCTGCAAGCACGTTCAGCACGGCGAACACACGCACGATGCAGCCTTGCCAAAACAAGCGCGATTCAGTAGCCCCTGCGCATGGATTCCAGCGAGCAGACAACCGTTTTCGACATCATCATCTGGACCGGTGCCGGCGTTTCGCTGCTCGGGCTGGTCGGGCTTGTGTGGTGCATCGTCTATGTCGCCAGAGCACGGCGCGCCCGTCTGCCGGATGAAGAAATGCGCGCCGTTCTGCGCAAGGCGCTCCCACTGAACCTCGGCGCCCTCTTTCTGTCGGTCATCGGGCTGGTGCTCGTGATCATCGGCATATTCCTCGGCTGATACGGCGCTTGCGCTGCCGGCAATGTCAGACATATGCTGGCGCAGGATCAGAGGAGCGCGCGCATGTCACCAGACGTCACAGCATTTTTCGATACGGCCACCAATACAGTCAGTTATGTGGTTCAGGACCCTGACGGGACGGCCTGCGCGATCGTCGACTCGGTACTGGATTTCGATCAGGCAGCGGGTCGGACTGACACAGCATCAGCCGACCGTGTGATCGCCCATGTGCGCAAAACCGGGCTCCAGGTGAAATGGATCCTCGAAACGCATGTGCACGCCGATCACCTTTCTGCGGCTCCCTATCTTCAGGAACATCTGGGCGGGAAAATTGGTATCGGCGCTCAGATCACGACGGTCCAGGACACTTTTGGCAAAGTCTTTAACGAAGGAACCGAGTTTCAGCGCGACGGCAGCCAGTTCGATGCCCTTTTTGAGGAAGGGTCTTCATTCCATATTGGCCAGATGCGTGTGGACGTGCTGCACACACCGGGCCATACGCCGGCCTGCATGACCTATGTGATCGGAGACGCCGCCTTTGTCGGCGACACGCTGTTCATGCCGGATTTCGGTACGGCCCGCTGCGATTTCCCGGGTGGATCGGCGCATGACCTGTACAGATCGATCCAGAAAATTCTTTCTTTACCGGATGAAACGCGCATTTTTGTGGGGCACGACTACAAGGCCCCCGGTCGCGAGGAATTCGCATGGGAGACCACAGTCGGCGCACAGAAGGCCGCCAATGTGCATGTCGGCGACGGGCGTGACGAAAGCAGCTTTGTCGAGATGCGCGAAGCGCGCGATGCGACACTTGGCATGCCCAGGCTCATTCTCCCGTCCCTGCAGGTAAATATGCGGGCTGGTCAGATGCCGGAGCCCGATGAGCACGGCGATGTGATGCTCAAGGTGCCACTGAACAAGATTTGACAGGACAACAAAATGACTGACTGGATTGCCGGCGCCGCCGGCGGGCTGCTGATCGGATGTGCTGCGGCACTGTATCTGCTGGGCAACGGGAAGATCATGGGCGCAAGCGGTATTCTCGGGGGGCTTGCCGACGGAACGGCCCGTCACGACCGGGTCGAGCGGATTGCTTTCATTTCAGCACTTGTCACCGTGCCAGCCATCATAAGGGCGCTTGATCCCACCCCGGCCGCGACCGGACTGACCGGTAACATCTTTCTGATCGTGGCCGCGGGTCTGCTGGTCGGGCTCGGTACACGCCTCGGAAATGGCTGCACTTCAGGCCACGGTGTCTGCGGGATCTCACGCCTTAGCATCCGCGGGATCGTCGCAACCGTAACGTTTATCGCAGCCGGCATGGTAACCGTGGCCGTGCTGCGCTTTCTGGGAGGCCTGTGATGATGCGCATACTGACGGCTGCGGTCTGCGGCGCACTTTTCGGGATCGGACTTTACCTGTCGGGCATGACAGACACCCGTAAAGTTCAGGGATTTCTGGATGTTACAGGTACCTGGGATCCGACACTGATGTTCGTCATGGGCGGGGCGCTGTTGCCGATGGCCATCGCCTGGAGGCTGACACAGGGCAGGACACCAAGGTACGGCGGATCGTTTCCGGCCCCTCTCCAACACCGGCCGGACAGAAACCTCGCAACCGGCGCGATACTGTTCGGGATGGGCTGGGGCCTGGCGGGTCTGTGCCCCGGCCCCGCCATGGCCTCACTGAGCTACGGTGGTTCAGGCGGCGTAATCTTTCTGGTGGCCATGATTGCCGGCATGCTTATCGCTGTTCCTGCACGCAGACGGCTGGACACTGCGGGCGGCCTGACCTAATCCTTGATTTATGGATATCAGGCAGATTACCCCGACATTTTTCGCGGCTCCGCAACTGACCTGCGAAGACATTCCCGCTCTGAAGGATGCAGGCATCAGGCTTGTTCTGTGCAATCGTCCGGATGAAGAAGTGCCGCCCGGCTATCGGGCCGCGGACCTGCGTGCCGCAGCCGAAGCAGCCGGTATTGCCTTTGCCGAACAGCCGCTCACACACCATACAATGACCCCTGACGTGATCGCCCGCAATCATGACCTGATCTGTGACTGCGACGGGCCGGTTGTGGCCTATTGCGCGTCCGGCACCAGGTCAACAATCGCCTGGGCGCTCGGGTCGGCGGGTGCGATGGCAGCAGACGATATTATTGAGGCGGCCGGACGCGGTGGGTACGACCTGTCCGGGTTGCGCCAGACACTGGTAACGCTCGCCGGGTAAACTGCAATCGTTCGGTCAGGCAGTGTTCAGTTTCGGCAGGTCTCCGAGATCTGGCAGATCGCCAAGGTCCGGCAGGTCATCAAGGTCCGGTAACTCAGGCAGGCCATCACCGTCCAGTTCGGGCAGGTCCGGCAGACCGTCAGATGCTGTGTCAGGAAGATCTGGCAGGTCCGGCAGGTCCGGCAATTCTCCCGGGAGCGCTTCGGAAAAATCTGTTTCGGGCGACAGTTCGATATCGGGCAGATCGGGGAGATCCGGAAGTCCGGTATCGTCCACAGATGGCATGCCCGGGACGGCGGCACCGGCCGAAGAACCTTGAAGCCCCATGGCAGCGCTCATCGCCATTCCCTCTGATCCGGACTTTGATCTGTTGTCTTGTCCGGGCATCCGCTGTTCCAGCTGCAGTGCACGGAATCCGTCAATCTGACCCATCGCACCAGAGGCGATCACTTTGCCCTGTCCCGTTACCAGAGACACTTTGTCGAAGGAGTCCACAGGAATTTTGAGCGTGTCTCCCTCGGCCAGCGCGCTGATCCGCGACAGCGGCAGACGGACGCGGGTCAGAACAGCGGTCAGGTCGGCCTGCAGTTCCATCACCGAATTTTCAAGCGTCACCGGTGCCCTGGGCTCTGCCGGATCAGTTTCGCTCTGAGGTGCAGGCTCCACCGCCGTTTCCGGCGTGGGTATCAAAATGACAACAGGTGCCTGCCCGACACCACCCGCAATGTCGATTGTCAGCCGCAGAACTGAGTATTCGCCCCCTTCAAGCGCGAGGTCGAACAGACGGCGGTTTTCAGCGCGCGCGCCAAACCGGTACGGGCGGATCATTCGCTTGTCGGCAGGCATTTCAACCGTTTCGTGGCAGCGGGCAAAAAACCTGTCGATCAGTGGTGCGCAGAGCGCGGCATCTGTTGACGTGGGGCTGCGGCTGACATCTTCCGACAGCTTCTGGACGCGGCCTGTGGTCTGTTGCTGGATAAGCGCCTGTACCAGCCCCATCCCGATCGAGATACCCGCCGTCGAACCATCCGGGCCATCCAGCAGTATCAGCATGGTGTCTTCTTCGACCAGCTCCTGCAGGCTGTCGCCTTCGAACCTGTCCTGCGTCACAGCGATCACGGCAAGTGCCATATCGAAAAGACTGTCTGCAACCTTTGCCATGCTCAGGCGCACGGCTTTGGGCACGGTCACAGACCGCGCCTGATGTTCCTGTTTTCCTGCCTGCGCTTTGCGCTGCAAAACTGACATCTGTCGCCCTTGTTCTGCGGCTCCGGAAAACGCAGTGTTCCCGAAACCTTTGGTCCGCAGACTAGAGACCAATGGTTACCATAGCCTTTAAAAATCAGCGTATCCGGTACGTTAACAGCAGAGCTTACTGGGCGGCGAGCGCCAGTTTCTGGGGCAGAATGACACGGAATGCCGTGCCGCCGGTGTTGTCGAGATAGGTCACATCCCCCCCCAGGCGCACCATAATTTCACGGCAGATCGCCAGCCCCAGGCCCGCGCCGTTGCTGTCCTGCGCCCCAATTCTGCTGAACTTCTCGAACATGACCTCGCGCGCATCATCCGGAATGCCGTCGCCGTTGTCGAGAAAATCAATGTATACTGTCTCTCCCTGACGTGCAGCTTCGATGCGCAGTTCCGGCGTGGGAGACGCACAGTATTTCTGAGCATTGGTGATCAGATTGATGAAGACCTGCGCCAGCCGGTCAAGATCGGTATCCAGGCTGATTGTCTCTTCGAGCCGCCGTCTGCGGATCGTGATCCGCCGCGCTTCGCTTGCCTGTGCTGTCGCGATCGCCTGATCCAGAAGGTCAGCCAGGCTGCCGCTCTGGCGGTTGAGCGTGACCTGTCCGTTTTCAAGCACCGAAAGATCCAGCAGATCGTCGAGCAGCCGCGTCAGCCGGATTGCTTCGGTGTGGATGATGCTGGCGTATTTGATTTTCTCCATTGGTCCCAGACCATCAGTGTCCCGCAGAATTTCCGAAAACGCCCTTATTGATGTCATGGGGGTACGCAGCTCATGGCTGATCTGGCTCAGAAACGCATCTTTCTGCAGCGAGATCTGTGTCAGCTTGTCATTTGTTCGTCTGAGCTCAGCAGCGGTATCACTCAGTTCCAGAGACTTGGCCTCAAGCTGACTGGAATACTCCAGCATCTGAGCAGATTCGTCAGCCACGGCCATCAGATCCTGCACCGAAACAGCCGAGCCCCCGACAATCTGGCCGATCATGGCATGGGCAGTTGCCGCCCCGACTGAACCTGCCAGTTCCCGCTCCAGTTTCTGCAGAAAATCCGGGGTCGGTTCGGGCAGATGACCGGGCATGCCCTGCCCCCGCGCTTCACCCTCAAACAAGCGCCGCGCTTCTTCTGATCCGAGGATTCTCTGCGCCATGATCATCAGGTCTTCGCTTTCGGCAAAGGAGGCATGCCAGCCGCGCGCCTGACCGGAATGATCGAAAACATTGACAAACTGTGCGCCCTGCAGCCGTTCCAGCGGCAGCGGAAAACTGACCAGGGAAAAGACTGCAAATCCGAGCACATTGAGCGAGAGACTCCAGAAAACTGCGTGCACCATCGGATCCATACCGGCGATACCGAACAGCGCCTGCGGACGCAGCCAGGAAATACCCATCAGACCATATTCAAAAGTATCCGCCGACAGCACAGCACCCGGCCCGAAGCTGGGCAGAAGCATGGTGAACATCCAGACCGTAAAGCCGATGGCCAGACCGGCCAGTGCCCCCACGCGCGTGGCCCCGCGCCAGAAGAGCCCTCCCAGCATCGCAGGCAGGAACTGGGCCACGCCGGCAAAGGAAATCAGCCCGATCGCCGCCAGCGCGCCAGACCCGCCGGAGGCTTCGAAATACACATAGCCCAGTGCAATAATGCCCAGAATTGACAGGCGCCGCGACAGGATAACAACGTTACGCACATCGCCGGACTGGGTCGCGCCGCCCTGCCGCAGGTACAGAAATACCGGCATCACCACGTGGTTTGAAACCATCGTGGAAAGGGCCAGTGTGGCAACGATCACCATGGATGTTGCCGACGAAAAGCCCCCCAGAAAACTCAGCATAGCCAGCCCCTCCCGGCCTTCGCTCAGTGGCAGGCTCAGAACAAAGAAATCCGGGTTGGAACCGGCGGGCAACACCTCCAGGCCGATCACCGCGATCGGCACGACAAACAGGCTCATCAACATCAGGTAGAGCGGAAATGCCCAGCTCGCGACCTGCAGGTGGCGCTCGTCATCGTTTTCCACGACCATAACCTGGAACATCCGCGGCAGGCACAGAAACGCCGTGGCCGACAGCAGCGTCAGCGTGGCCCAGCGGCTGCCGTCGGTCTGCCATGTGCCCAGCGCCGATGCATCAATGCGCTCCAGCGTTGCCGACAGCCCGCCCGCAACGCCCCAGACAACAAAAACACCGACCGCCAGCAGCGCTACCAGTTTGACAACCGCCTCGACTGCGACCGCAATCACCACCCCGTGGTGGCGTTCGTTGGCGTTCAGATTGCGTGTGCCGAAAAGAACGGTGAAGAGCGCAAGGCCCACGGCAATCCAGAACCCGCCTGCGGTTGAGGCGTCGGGATCCATGACCCCACCCGTCTCAGCAGAGGAGAAAATTGACAGCGACAGGGCGACAGACTGAAGCTGCAGGGCGATGTAGGGGGTGACGCCGATCACGGCCATAACGGTCACGACAATCGCCAGGGTGTTTGACTTGCCATAACGCGAGGAAATGAGATCCGCGACCGAGGTGACTTTCTGGCTGCGTCCGATCCGTACAAGACGCCGCAGGATCCACCACCAGCCGATGATCACCAGGCTGGGACCGAGGTAAATTGTAACGTATTCCAGTCCGGAGCGTGCCGCGTTGCCAACCGCGCCGTAAAACGTCCAGGCTGTGCAGTAAATCGACAAAGACAGCGTATAGACAAGCGGCGAACGCAAAAGCCAGTCGGTCCGGCCACGCACCCCTGCGCGCTCTGCAGCAAAAGCCACACCGAACAGAAACGCCACATAGGCAAGGCACACGGCTATGAGAACATTCAGTGATGTCACGGCGCGTCGTCCCTGTCGGCGTCCTGCTTCTTTTCAGGCATTCGCCGCATGCGTGCAACCAGGGCCGCCGCGATACAAATCAGAAGCAGCCAGACGCCGAACACATAGCTGAGCGCACGGGACATCGGCATGCCTGTCCCTTCGGCAACCTCTCCCGTGGGCCAGAGCAAAGGTATCATCCAGAGCACAGCGCCCAGCACAGCCAGCAACCGCACCGCATCCGTCACCCGCCGCTGCCGGTAACTTCCGCGTTCAAGGAATACAGGTGGCTGGCCGCGCGGTGCCACCGGATCAGCTCTGCTGCCGGTGCACGTAGAGCATATCGCGCACCGCGTTCAGCACTTCGGTGTTGGAAAACGGCTTGGTCATGAACCGGCTGACACCGGCCTTTTCGGCCATCTCGCGGTCGCGGCTCTGACCACGCGCGGTCAGCATCAGCACCGGCAGATCAGCCGTCTGTTCGTGTGCACGCAGTTCTTCAAGAATGTCAAAACCGCTTTTGCCGGGCAGCATCACATCAAGAATGACGATGTCGGGTTTCATGTTGCGGATAACTTCCGCGGCATCTGTTCCGTTCGAATGTGTGTCCACCTGCCAGCCTTCACGGCTCAGCAGAAAACGGATGGCCTCGATGATGTTTGTCTCATCTTCGACCAACAGAACGTGGTGACTCATTGGCCCCTCCTCCCAGGGAACGTGCCGGCGGTCTCTCCCGAACCGTCTTGCCGCACGCCTGCACCGGATATTGTCGGATTCCCCGGATCAAGTCAAAGCAGGTGCGCTGCTGCGGGCCGGTTTTTCGGCAGCCGCAGGACATATCGCAAACCGCCGTCCGGCTGTGGTTTTGCATATGTCTGCGCCCGGCGCTTTGCGGTGCCGGAGGATCCCGTTCAGAGCCCGTCCCGAAGGATGGAGGGTTCGCGCCTGCCCGGACACCGGTCGCGGGGACAGACCCGGCATGTGCTGCCGACTTCGGAAACCGCCTGCTCTTCGGGGGCCACCGACGGCAGAACGAGCATACTGGCCTGCAGCAGCGGTGGCCGGTTGTATTCGGGCACGCCGGTGATCTCGGAGACGGCAAAACAGTCAAATCCTGCGCGGCCGCGCCCCAGCTGAACGATCGGCGTGCGGATGACCTGTCCGGGCTGACCCAGTGCCTGAAATAAAGGCCAGAGCACGCAGGCGGGTGCAAACCTTGGGATCACAAACTGATTGACCGGTTTACGGAAAAGAATGCTGCCGGCGCGGTCACAGACCACAAGTCCGGCCTGAAGCTCCTGCAGGCTCGCCATCCGCCGCATGACCAGCGCGACCGGCACTTTCAGCATCCCGGCCAGTGCTACCGGATCGGGACCAACCTCTTCCAGAGCGCCCTCGAGGACCGGGATCGAGACCTGCGTGGCATCTTCGATCATGCGACGCAGTACGACGCGCGCCAGTTCGCGTGCTGCCTGACTGCGCAGTGCCGGCGCTGCCGCGACGACACTTTCCGGATCATCCGCGCCGGCCTCAAGGCCCTCAAAATACCAGGCGTTCTCTGACAGAAAGGCATCTACCTCGTCCTGCGGGCTGGAGGCCGCATCATCGGAACCCTGACCGGCCTCGAAATATTCCACCAGCGATCTGGAACTGTCCGCCAGCCGGCGGCTGTCTTCGTTGAGGTTTGCGTGGAACCGGTCACGCCACTGATCCTCGAGGTCCTTTTCGTCGGCCAGAATAGATGCCGTTGACCGGATGGCCGCTGCCGTGGACAAAAGCTCGTGCACCGAGGCTGCAAGCTGCGGATCATGCGTCAGGCGGTCATTCAGGGTCTCGACCGTCCTTTCCAGAGTTGCAATGCGGCGATGGCTCGCCGCGAGAACCTCGGCCCATCCCGGAAACCGTCCTGCAAGTTCGTCCGCACGCTCAATTTCGCCCGGTGCGAGGCTGGCGCCGGTCGCAGCCTCGCGCAGCGTCGCGATCAGTGCTGCTTCGGCGCCTTCGGTGAGCATGGTCGGCTCGACACCCAGTGTCCGTGCGATATCCAGAAGCAGCTTGCCGCCGATTCTGCGGCGGTTATGCTCGATCAGATTGAGATAAGAGGCCGAGATCCCAAGGCTGCGCGCCAGATCAGCCTGGCGCATTCCGGCAACCGATCGCCGCTCCCGGATCCTGCTGCCGGTCAGACCCTCGCGTGGCATGATGATCCCTCCCCTGTTTTCGCGCTTTATCAACGGGTTTCTGCGTTGCGACATCACACAATTTACAGAATACATGTCGATATTGTAGATTTATTTACAAAATAATTGTTCATTTCAAGGGACTTGTTGCGCAATTTTCACTTCCCAAGCGATAAGATGTTTGCACATCTGTGCTTCATGTCCCCGTCGGAGGAGTCCGCCGGAGGCCTGATCTTATCAACTGGGAGGATATTCATGTCCAATTCGAAACTCACACGTCGTGGTCTGATCAAGACCGGCGCTGTGGCCGGTGCTGCCGGTCTGACGCTGCCGACGTATCTGCGTGCGGACGGCCACGCCGGCTTTACCAACGCACCTACTGGCGACACCGTGACACTCGGCTTTAACGTGCCGCAGTCCGGTCCCTATGCCGACGAGGGCGCAGACGAGCTGCGCGCCTACGAGCTGGCGGTCGAGCACCTGAACGGTGGCGGCGACGGCGGCATGATGAATACTTTCTCGTCCAAAGCGCTCAAAGGTAACGGCATCCTCGGCAAGAAAGTCGAATATGTCACCGGCGACACACAGACGAAATCTGACGCGGCGCGCGCTTCTGCCCGCTCCATGATCGAAAAAGACGGTGCCGTGATGATCACGGGTGGTTCGTCCTCTGGTGTGGCTGTTGCCGTGCAGGCGCTCTGCCAGGAAGCCGGCGTCATCTTTATGGCCGGCCTGACGCACTCCAACGACACAACAGGCAAAGACCGCAAAGCCAACGGTTTCCGCCACTTCTTCAACTCCTACATGTCCGGCGCAGCACTCGCGCCCGTTCTGGCGGCGAACTACGGCACAGACCGTAAGGCGTATCACCTGACAGCGGACTACAACTGGGGCTACACCACAGAAGAAGCGGTGAAATCCTCGACCGAAGCCATGGGCTGGGAAACAGTCGCAGCAGTGAAAACGCCGCTGACGCAGACTGACTTCTCCTCGTACATCGCACCTGTTCTGCAGTCCGGCGCCGATACACTGGTACTGAACCACTACGGCGGCAACATGGTGAACTCGCTGACCAACGCGGTTCAGTTCGGTCTGCGTGACAAACAGGTCAACGGCAAAGACTTCCAGATCATCGTTCCGCTCTACTCCCGCCTGATGGCGAAGGGTGCGGGTGCCAACGTTAAGGGCATCTTCGGTTCGACAAACTGGCACTGGTCGCTGCAGGACGAGGGCTCACAGGCATTCGTCAAATCCTTTGGCACCAAGTACGGCTTCCCGCCGAGCCAGGCTGCGCACACATGCTATGTTCAGGCGCTGCTTTACGCTGATGCGGTGGAACGTGCCGGTTCGTTCAACCCCTGTGCGGTTGTGGAAGCACTCGAAGACTTCGAGTTCGACGGTATGGGCAACGGTAAGACGCTCTATCGCGGCGACGACCACCAGTGCTTCAAGGACGTGCTGGTTGTGAAGGGTAAAGAGAACCCGACATCCGAGTTCGACCTTCTCGAAATCGTAGAAGTCACGCCGGTCGCTCAGGTGACATACGAGCCTGACCACCCGCAGTTCGCGGGCGGCAACCTCGGGACATGTAACCCGGGCGCGTAAGCGGCACACACGAAAACGACGCCGGGCGGTACACGCCGCCCGGCACCACCCGGGCACCGATGTGCCTGAACACGCATCCTGAAGGTGGGACCATGGACGCAATCATCCTGCAAGTTCTGAACGGCCTCGACAAAGGATCAGCCTATGCGCTGATCGCTCTCGGCCTGACACTGATTTTCGGCACCCTCGGGGTCGTCAACTTCGCACACGGGGCGCTCTTTATGATCGGTGCATTCTGTGCCGTGACACTGAGCCGTATCCTGACACTCAGCCACACGATCATTGACGACACCAAAACAGACTTTCTGGGCAACCCGCTCAAGGTCGAGGTGCCCTACATCTATGATATCTTCGGACAGGCAACAGGCGATGTGATCATCGACTGGGCGGTCCCGCTCTCGATCCTGTTCTCGATCCCGGTGATGGTCGCCATCGGTTTTGCCATGGAACGCGGACTGATCAAGCACTTTTACAAGCGCCCCCATGCGGATCAGATCCTCGTGACGTTCGGCCTTGCAATCGTCCTGCAGGAAATCATCAAATACTTCTACGGTGCGAACCCGATCCCCACCCCTGCACCGGCAGCCTTTACCGGCTCGTTCGATTTCGGCGCTATGCTGGGCTTTGATCCCAACACGATCATCTATCCCTACTGGCGTCTCGTCTATTTTGCCTTCTCGGCCATCATCATCGGCGCCGTCTTTGCCTTCCTGCAGTTCACCACCTTCGGAATGGTCGTGCGTGCCGGTATGGCAGACCGCGAAACCGTCGGCCTGCTGGGCATCAACATCGACAAGCGCTTTACCATCATGTTCGGCATCGCCGCCGCTGTCGCGGGCCTTGCAGGCGTCATGTACGCGCCGATCAACTCTCCGAACTATCACATGGGCATGGACTTTCTGGTGCTGAGCTTTGTGGTGGTCGTTGTGGGCGGTATGGGCTCGCTTTCGGGCGCTGTTCTCGCCGGCTTCCTGCTGGGTATCCTGGAAAGCTTCGCCTCGATGGGCGCAGTGCTCGAGGTGCTGCCCGGTATCAACCAGATCATCATCTATCTGGTCGCCATCATTATCTTGCTTACCCGTCCGCGTGGTCTCATGGGCCGCAAAGGCGTGATGGAGGAATAAGACATGTTCGGACTGACAAAAAAAGACACAACCCTTCTGATCATTGTTGCCGTTCTGGCAATCTTCGCCCCCTTCATCCTGAACCCCTTCCCCGAAGGTTCGGCGATGGCACAGTTCAACGCAGGCTATCCTGACCTGATGCAGCGGCTGGTGATCTTCGGGATTTTTGCCATCGGGTTCAACATCCTTTTCGGCCTTACGGGTTACCTCAGCTTTGGTCATGCGGCCTTCCTGGGTGTGGGTTCCTATGCGGCAATCTGGATGATGAAGCTGCTGACAATGAACGTCATCCCGGCAATCATGATCTCGGTGATCGTGGCAGGTCTCTTCTCGCTGCTGGTCGGCTGGATCTCGCTGCGCCGCTCGGGCATCTACTTCTCAATCCTGACGCTGGCCTTCGCGCAGATGTCCTACTCGCTGGCATACTCGGTTCTTACACCGATCACAGGCGGCGAAACCGGCCTTCAGCCGAAAGTGGACGACCCGCGTATCCTTGATGGCGCACTGCAATCCGGTCAGACACCACGCGCCAATCTTTTCGGCCTCGAAATGGGCACCAGCTATGAAATGGTCGTGGGCAACTGGGTCTTTACCTTCAACGCGGGCTACTACATCGCGGCAATAGTGATGCTCCTGGCCTTTTACCTGTCGATCCGCATTTTCCGCTCACCCTTTGGCATGATGCTGCGGGCGGTCAAATCCAACCAGCAACGCCTGAACTACACCGGGCTGAACTCGAAACCCTACACACTGGCGGCCTTTGTGATTTCTGGCATGTATGCTGGTCTGGCGGGTGGTCTGCTTGTGGCAATGGACACGCAGGTAGGTGCAGAACGTATGTTCTGGACCGCGTCGGGTGAGGTCGTGCTGATGACCATTCTCGGCGGTGCCGGCACGCTCATCGGTCCGGTTCTGGGTGCGGGTTTCATCAAGTACATGGAAAACATCGTCTCCAAGATCAACAAATCGATCCTGGAGCAGTGGTTCGCCTTCATGCCTGACGGAATGGAAGATTTCTTTATCACGATCGTCTACCCCTTCATCGGCAAAGGCTGGCACCTGACGCTGGGTCTGATGTTCATGATGGTCGTGATCTTCCTGCCAGGTGGCCTGGTGCAGGGTGGTCAGAAAATCGCTGGTCTTTTCCGCGGCAAGAAAGCGTCTGACGACGCAGCCGACGGCAAAACCACACCTGCAGAATAAGGAGACGACGTTATGGGTATTCTTGAAGTCAAAAACGTCGGCAAACGCTTTGGCGGTCTGCAGGCTCTGGGCGACGTGAACCTTTCGGTTGCCGAAAACTCGGTGCATGCCATCATCGGTCCGAACGGCGCTGGTAAGTCCACTCTGCTGAACTGCCTGGTGGGCAAACTGATCCCGGACACAGGCTCGGTCAGCTTTGACGGCCAGTCGGTACTGGGGCGCAAGCCTTACGAGATCAACCAGATGGGCATCAGCCGCGTGTTTCAGACACCCGAGATCTTCGGTGATCTGTCGGTGCTGGAAAACATGATGATCCCCTGCTTTGCCAAACGTGATGGCGCGTTTGAGCTGAACGGGATTTCATCTGTCTCCAGCCAGAAGGATATTCTGGAACGCGCTGAACATATGCTTGAGGACATGAACATGGCCGACAAGCGCCACATGACCGCAAGTTCGATGTCCCGTGGCGACAAGCGTCGCCTTGAGATCGGCATGTGTCTCAGCCAGGAACCGCGCCTGCTGCTGCTGGATGAACCAACCGCGGGTATGGCCCGCGCGGACACCAACAACACCATCGACCTGCTCAAACAGATCAGCGAAGAGCGTGACATCACTATCGCGATCATCGAACATGACATGCATGTGGTGTTCAGCCTGGCAGAGCGCATCACCGTACTTGCTCAGGGCACTCCCCTGGTCGAGGACACCCCCGACAACATCAAAGGTCACCCCAAGGTGCGCGAAGCCTATCTGGGCGAAACCCAGACAGCGGCGTAAGGAGTATTTCAGATGAACGTCAAACCCGACTTCTCCAAAAACGCCAACCATGCGGCGACAGCACCAGCTTTTCTGTCGGTCTGGGACATGCATGCCTATTACGGCGAAAGCTATATCGTTCAGGGCATCAGCTTTAACGTGCACGAAGGCGAGATCCTTGCCCTGCTGGGGCGGAACGGCGCCGGCAAGACATCCACCCTGCGGGCCATTGCGCGTCTTGCAGATCCGGAGGTCCGACATGGTGAGATCTGGCTGGACCACCAGCCGCTGCACAAGATGAGCAGTTATCAGGCCAGCCAGGCCGGTCTGGGCCTCGTGCCAGAGGACCGCCGGATCATCGCGGGTCTGACGGTCGAGGAAAACCTCAAGCTGGCGCAGATCGCTCCGCCCGTCGGCTGGTCACTGGACCGTGTCTATGACCTTTTCCCGCGCCTGCGTGAGCGCCGCAACCAGGAGGGTGTCACCCTGTCGGGCGGCGAACAGCAGATGCTCGCCATTGCCCGCGCATTGTGCCGGGACATTAAAGTGCTGCTGCTGGATGAACCCTACGAAGGTCTGGCGCCAGTCATTGTGGACGAGATCGAAAAGACGCTGCGGATCATCAAGGATCAGGGGATCACCACGATACTGGTTGAACAGAATGCGGTGCGCGCTCTGCAGCTGGCAGATCGCGCTGTGATCATGGACACCGGCGGCATCGTCTTTGATGGCAGCGCGGCCGAAGTGCTGGAAAACAAAGAACTGCGCGAAGAATACCTCGCGATCTGAGGTCTCTTTTCAGAGCTCCACGGGGCACAACCCGGGCCGGGTTTTTTGTCGCAATTTGACCGGACCGGGCATCAGGCGCACACTCAGTGACCATCTGATCATTGAGGAGTACAGCTATGTTTGCCTCTTACCGATTGATTTATTTCACCTTTTTATCCTGTTTCGCCGGTCTTTCCGCCTGTGTCCTGATCACCCAGGACCCGTTTTCCACAGGCAATTGCGTCGGCATCGACGGCGAGGATTTCGGGGACGCGCCGGACCTTACACCCACCGGATACACTGCTCCGGGGGCCGATACCGGGGCGTTTCCGACACGGCGCAGCAGCGATGGCCCCCGCGCACAGGTTCTGTGCCGTTACTGGATCGGCGAATTCGTCAGCGCCGAGGACGGCTACACCGATGCCACTGACCCTGATCCCGTGAACCCACAGGGCCGGCCACCTGGAACAGATGTTCCGAACATCACAACCGATTACGATGACGGGGTGACCTGGGACTGGCTGGTCGCGGCACAGTCAACGCCGGAAAGACTACCGGCGGAGCTGAATTTTCGCATCCAGATTAACAGCATCGGACAGCACGAGGTCTATTTCAACATCCTTGTTGACGCCAACCGGGACGGCGACTGGGAAGATTCACCGGCTGTCGGCCCCGGAGAATGGGCCGTGCGGAACCACCGCGTCAGCATCCGCGACGGGTTTGTGACCTATGACATGCCCCCGATCCGTTTTCCGATCGGTACAAGCGGCATGCCCGAATGCATGTGGGCCCGGGTGATCGTCTCTGATCGGCAACAGGGCCTGGGTCAGGAACAGCCGTGGAGCGGCACCGGCACAGCCGGTGAAGGGGAGATCGAGGATGTTCTGGTCCTCGGGGCCAATGGGTCAACCTGCCAGGTTCTCCAACCTGAAAACTGACCCGTTACAGCTCGGCCCCTGCCCGCCATTCTCCCCACCGTAATCGCGCCGCGGCTCCGGCGCGGGCAATCAGCCCGGGCGGCAGCTTCTTCGGAGCTTCCGCCTGGCGCATGCGCTCCAGCGCGGCGGAAGTCACACCGTTGGCGGCCTCTGCGGCCAGCATACCGGCCAGCGTTCCCCGGGCAGTACCAAGGCCGTTCTGGCAACAGGCCGACCACAGACCCGGCTCCAGCTCGCCGACAACCTGTACATTGTTCAGGCTGAGGCACAGCCTGCCGCCCCAACGGTACTCCATGGGGATACTTCCCAGCATCGGAAACCGGTCGGCAAAAGCACGGTCATGATCTTTCCCAACCCGGGTCAGGCGGGCGTCAGGCACCTCCATCGACGGATCAAACGTAAAGCGGTTCCGGATCACGATACGGTCGCCACCTGTCCCTGAAATCCGCCGGACCGTCGTGCCCAGTGGGTCAGCCGGCGTCAGCCCCCAGACGGCGGCACCGCCGAGGCGCGCGCATTCCTCGTCCGTCAGCGCCCGGGTCATAGAGGCATAGGTAAAAACATGTATCAGCCGCCGGGGCATATATCCGAAACTCTGCAGGTGCCCGTTGACCGCCAGGATGACCTGCGGTGCGGCAACGGTTCCACAGGGCGTGGTGGCTATCCAGTCATCGTTTTTACGGGTCAGACCGGTCACCGGGCTGTCTTCAAAAACCAGAACGCGGTTTGAAACCAGCCCGCCGGCGACCGAGCGCACAAAAAGCGCAGGCTGGATCATCGCGGCACCCGGCGTGAATAATCCACCGGTATAGTAACCAGTTCCCGTCAGGTCCTTCATCGCAGCCGCATCAAGCATCTCAAAGGGCTCGCCCATTGCCTGCAGGTGTTCTGCAAATTCCGCGTTGTGCCTGTCACCACGGGGCCCTGCTGCCCCGTTGATTTTACCTGACTGAACAAAGGCTTCTGCCGAAAGACCATAGACCCGGGCCATTTCAGCGGCCAGCGCGATCCCTCTGCGGTTATCCGCTGTCTGAGCCAGATCTGCCTCAAGCGCACCACCATAATTGTCCGACGCGAGATCGTGCGGCAGATCGATCATAAAACCTGAATTCCGCCCCGCCGGCCCTTCGCCGACCCGGCTGGCCTCGAGCACAACGACCCTGTCGCCCGGACAGAGCTGCGCCAGTCTGTAAGCAGCTGCAAGACCTGCGAACCCCGCGCCAATCACAAGCCAGTCAGCGTTCAGTGCCCCTTCCTGATGCACTGGTACCGCGGCATCCGGCAACAGTGCATTCCACCCTGCGGGCCCCGGATCACGCGGCAACCGGCTGACAGAACCGGCCACAGTCAGTGATCCTGGTTCAGCGCGTCTGCTGCCGGGATATCCCGCTCGCGGCGGGCGATGTAGTCCAGCAGCGCCTCGTCGGTTGCCGCATCCAGTTTCGGCTCCTGATACTCACTGAGCATATCGCGGCAGCGCCGGAGCGCACGTTCGTTCGCCTCGACACTGCCTTCGGCCTGCCATTGCTCGATGGAATTGTTATCGAACAGCTCCGGCATGAAAAACGCGCGCTGGAAGTTCTCAAGCGTGTGCGGGTGCCCCAGGTAATGTCCACCCGGCCCGATGTCGGCCACGGCGGCAAGCCCTTCCTCAAAATCATCCCAGCGGATGCCTTCCGCCATGCGGTACGCCATGGCGCATTGTTCGGCGTCGACGACGAATTTGGCCATTGAGCAGTGCATACCGGCTTCATTCCAGCCCGCTGCATGCCACATGTAATTGGTTCCGGCCATCTGCAGCGCCATCAGTGTCACAGCACTTTCATAGCCTGCCTGTGCGTCAAAGGTCTTTGCACCGCCCAGTGTTGTCGAGGACCGCCACGGCACACCATAAAACCGGGCCATCTGCCCGATCATCAGATTCATCAGAGAGATTTCCGGTGTGCCGGCCATCGGCGCGCCTGACTTCATGGAAACGGTCGACAGGTAATGCCCGTAGATTGCCGGAGCGCCCCTGCGAATGATCTGTGTATAGGCCAGCGCGCTCAGCGCCTCGGCGTTGAGCTGCGCCACCGTGGGCGCCACAGAGGCAGGCGTGTTCGCGCCGCCCAGAACAAAGGGAGAGCACAGCACAGGCTGATTGCGGCGGGAAAAGGCCCGCATCGCACCGAGCATGGTTTCGTCCCACACCAGCGGCGAGTTGCCGTTGCAGTTCCCGGTGACCACCGGGTGGGTTTCCAGAAACTCATCGCCAAACAATATTGCGCACATTTCCAGCACGTCTTCGGCATTCCTGGGGCTGGTGGTCATGCCCATGAACGTCTTGTCAGAATACTTCATCGAGGAATAGGTGATGCGCAGGTGCCGCTGGCTGATCGGATGATCACAGGGCTCGACGATGTGGTGCGCCGAGGAATGCATCGCCGGCAGCATATGGCTGAGTTTGTGAAAGTTCGCCAGGTCATCAAGGGTCGGGTTCCGGCGGACATCATCCAGGTCGCGCAGATACGGCGCCCCGGTCATGGGCACAAAGATGGCGTGATCTCTGCCAAAGGCGAGGTTTTTCGCCGGGTTGCGTGCGTGATAGGTGAAAGTCTCCGGGATCGTCGCAACCAGCTCCCGCACAAGTCCACGGTCGGGATGTACCCGGTCGCCACGCACATCCGCACCCGCGCGCCGCCAGTCTTCCAGCGCAACTTCGTCGCGAAAAACCACACCGATATTTTCCAGGATATCCATCGAAGCCGCGTCAATGCGCGCAATCTGCTCGCCGCTCATCGGCTCGGTCAGCGGCATACGTCTGTGCAGCGGCGGCAGCATAGACACATCCCGGGTCTCGCGTACTCTGCGACGCGCGCCACGGCCTCGGCGGACGGTGCCAACCGCATCCACGCTCATCGCTTTTCCCCCAGCTGCACGCCGATTGCATTCATGGCGCCCGTCAGTGCGTCATGCGCGCCGCCCTCGCGCAACGCGCGGGTCATCTGCAGGCTGATGGTGCCCTCGGTTGCGAGGCTGTCGCGTTCCGCTGCCAGCCGCCCCGCACCGCGTGCCATGCAGGCGAGGTATCCGGACACCAGCTGTGTTGCGTAGGTTTCGGCAGCGGCGGCATCACCGGTTCTCTGGCCCAGCCACTGACTACCAGTGGCGATTATGTCGAGAATTCCGGGCACCATCGCACAGACTGCAAAATGCATATTCAGGGCATCTTCGGTGGCGACGTCATGTACCGGATTCTCGGGCTCAAAAAGGTCCCGCAGGACCCTGCCGTCCGGAAAACCGGGCAGCGGGCAGCCGCCCTGCTCCAGATACCCGAGGGGAATGGTGACAGTTATTTCGGCAGCGGGCGCACACAGGGCTTTCAACATGGTTACCGGCACACCAGCCATGACAGAGACGATCTGGTGCGTGCTCCGGAAGCTCAGCCGTTGCAGCACTTCCTGCGCAAGCGGTGGGCGCACACACAGAAAAACGACATCGCTTGCATCAACCACGTCCTGGTTGTCCGCAACAGCCACACCGTGTGACGCGGCCAGGCCTGCCGCGACATCAGCATTGCGCGCCGATACGGTGACCGGGTGACCCTTCCCCGCCAGAAAACGGGCCATGGGGGCTGCAATATGGCCTGTGCCGATGAATCCGATCCGCTTCATCCTATGTTGTCTCCGTCTGCGGGATCCGTCAGGTCAACCCAGATCGTCTTGAGCTCGGTGTACTGATCATGCGCATGGATCCCGTTGTCCCGACCACCGAAACCAGACTGTTTGTACCCGCCAAAGGGCGTTGAGATGTCGCCTTCCCCATAGCAGTTGACCGTGACGGTCCCCGCGCGGATGTCGCGTGCGGCGCGCAATGCCCTGCGCGTGCTGGCGGTGAAAACACTTGCCGTCAGGCCATAGTCTGTGTCGTTGGCCAGCGCGATGGCCTCATCATTCGTTGCCACTGCCGTCACGGCCAGGACGGGGCCGAAAATTTCTTCCCGCATGACCGCGTCGGCGGGCCCGGCATCCATCACGACCGGTGACACATAAGGGCCGTTACCTTTTTCTTGCAGATAACTGCGAACTTTGCCGCAATGCTCCGCATCCACCAGAGCACCAATGTGGTTTGCCGGGTCCAGAGGGTCGCCGGTCTTCCAGTCGCGCAACCTTGCGTGAATACGCTCCATCAGCGGGCCCTTAACGTCCCTGTGCACAATCAGCCGCGACACCGCTGAGCAGTTCTGGCCCGCATTCCAGAACGCGCCGTTGACCACGTGTTCTGCCACATGGTCCAGGTTTTCTGCATCTGACAACACAACCGCAGGGTTTTTGCCGCCGCACTCCAGAACCACCTTTTTCATGTTGCTGTCAGCGGCATACCGCAGAAACCGCCTGCCGGTTTCGGTTGAGCCGGTAAAACTGACCATATCAACACCCTGGTGCAGACCCAGAGCCGCCCCCACCGACGGGCCGTCCCCGGGCAGAACCTGCAGCACGCCGCGCGGTACACCCGCCATATGCGCCAGCTCGGCGACGCGCAGTGCCGTCAGGCTTGTCTGCTCAGCGGGTTTGACGATGACAGAACAGCCCGCAGCCAGCGCCGGCCCGATTTTCCATGCCATCATCATCAGCGGAAAGTTCCACGGCAGAACAGCCGCAACGACGCCTGCCGGTTCGCGTACAATCAGAGAGATCGCATTCTCTCCTGCGGGGCCAGTCTGGTCGTAGATTTTGTCGATCGCTTCGGCATGCCATCTGATGCAGTGGATCGTTTCCGGGATATCGATGAGCTCGCAGTCCCGGATCGGCTTCCCGGAATCAATACTCTCCATCACCGCCAGTTCCCTGCGGCGGCGGGAGATGAGTTTGCACAGGCGGATCAGGATATCCTTGCGTTCTGCAGGATGCATCCGCGACCAGTGGCCCTGATCAAATGCTTCACGGGCTTTGAGAACGGCAAAATCCACATCATCCGCTCCGGCCGTGGATATCTCTTTCAGGACTTCACCGGTGGCCGGGTTGACCGTTGGCATCAGCGGCCCGGAACCCCGCCGGAATTTACCGTCGATATAAGGTGTCGCCGGCAGATCGATCTCTCCGGCAATTGCGGCATATTCCGCGCGGGTCAGCAGATCTGTCATGGATGGCCTCCTTCAATGGCGGCAATGGCCGTGTTCATTGTACGGATCACCTCTTCGAGGGTGCGTTTTTCGTCTTTGTTCAGTGGCTGCAGTGGTTTGCGCGGCGGTCCTGCATCAATACCGCGCATGCTCAGCCCGTGTTTGATGCACTGGATAAATGTACCGCCCTGTTCCAGGACGCGCATCAGCGGCATCATGGCCGACATTATGGCGCGCCCTTTCGTGAAGTCGCCCTCAACCACGCAAGCCCGGTAGAGCGCGATATGAGCCTCGGGGGCGAAGTTGGATCCTGCGCATACCCAGCTGCGCGCGCCCCAGGCAAAAAATTCCAGCGCCTGGTCGTCCATTCCACAACTCAGCCCGATATGCGGATAATCGCGGGCAAGCATATGCAGCCTGTCCGGCTCGCCTGAACTTTCCTTGATGGCGCAGAAATTCGGACTGCGGCCCAGACGGTCAAGACATTCAGGCCCCATGTTCACACTCATCCGCCCGGGGTAGTTGTAGAGCATGACCGGCAGATCGGCGGCCCGGTCCACCGCGAGGCAGTGAAGTGCGATTTCGCGATCGTTCGGGTATGCATACGGCGGGGTCGCAACCAGAACAGCATCTGCACCGTGGTCTCTGGCTGCTGTGGCGTAAATTACGCTGTCCTCGGTGCGCATGGCCCCCGTTCCAACGATGAGCGGCACCCGGCCTGCAATCATGCTCTGTATCGTGCCGATCAGTTCGAGACGTTCTTCCATCGATTGCGCATAGTATTCACCGGTTGTACCGGCAACGATCAGACCGTGAACACCAGCTTCAGCCAAAAGATCAACAACACGCTCCAACTCATTTAAATTAAGTGAGTAATCTGCATTGTAAGGTGTTACTACAGGTGTGTATATTCCCTCAAACTGCACCCCGGTGCTCCTTCATAGAAATGACATCGACCGGAAGCGGATCCGGCCGGACGAAGCGTTCGATACGGTCCCGGGACAGGTCCCAGTGCTGCAAGGTCAGATCTGTCGCCAGTGCGCCCTCCCGGGCCTCAATCGCGCTGATGAGGGCGTCATGCTGCTCTGATGCGCGCACCACGAGCTGCTCTTCGTGTGGATCTGCAGGACGGTAAAATGTCTGACTCAGACGGGTGTGATCGATCAGCAAACGGTTCAGTGCAGCCACAAGGTACGGGTTGTGTGCCATCTCTCCGATGATTGCATGAAAGCGGTGGTTGGCCAGCGCAGCTGCGGGTGCGTCGCCGCGTTCTGTGCTCTTTGCAAACTCCAGCTGAGCTGTTTGCAAATCGCCCAGCTGCCTGGACGAATGATTTTCGGCGGCCAGACGACTGATGTTGGCATAAACCATCGGGGCCGTCTGAAAAAACACACGCATTGTCGCGACGTCCATTGACGCAACTTTGGCACCCCTGTTCTCACGCGTGGAAATAAAACCCGCGCCTGCGAGCCGTTGGAGGATTTCCCGCAGAGGCGTGCGCGAAAGACCATAGTGAGACGCCAGAGAGGCTTCATCCAACATCGCGCCTGGCTCCAGATCCATACGCAGTATCCGAAGCTTCAGGTCTTCGAGGCAGATTTCTTTCTGATTCCCGGACATCGGCCCTCCTTGTATACATTTTGTATACAAATTCAGACGCGGAGGTGCTCCATTTGCGACGGAAACACGTCGCTCCATGCAGATTCTGTGATCTTGCTGCGCTCTGTCGTCCTGTGGATCAGCTGCCGGTGCCCCGGCCCCGCACCAGACTGGCCCGCAGGTCCGTCTTGAGCACTTTGCCGTAATTATTCTTTGGCAGGGCATCGACAAAGATGTATTCCCTGGGCCTTTTGAACCGGGCGATGCTTTGCAGGCAATGCTGGTCCAGCACATTAGCGGCCACATCACCGACGACAAATGCGACGATCTCCTCACCCCACTCCTCATGGGGCCGGCCAACAACAGACACCTCTGAAACATCAGGGTGGCTCTGCAGAACCTCCTCGACTTCACGCGGATACACATTTGACCCACCAGTAATGATCATATCCTTTGACCGGTCCTGCAGGGTTACATAGCCAGCGGCATCCATGAATCCCATGTCACCTGTCATCAGCCAGCCGTCGCGGAACACCCCTGCCGTCGCCGCAGGATTGTTCCAGTACCCCGGCATAACAGTGTCACCGCGCACCAGGATCTCTCCATGCTCGCCACATGCAACCTCATGGCCGTCGGGATCCGCTATTTTTACCTCGACCGCGGACTGTGCACGGCCGACAGACTGCAGACGGGCCTCCCAGCCCGGGCGGGTGCGGTCCGAAACATCCGCTCGTGAGAGGGCGGTGATGCCCATCGGGCACTCACCCTGCCCATATATCTGGATGAATACCGGACCGAAGGTGTCAACCGCCTCGATGATATCCGCATTGTACATCGGCCCGCCGGCATAAACGACGGAGCGCAAGCCGGTGGCCGTCACGCCACCTGCGCGCGCTTCACGCGTCATGCGCTGCACCATTGTGGGGGCTGCAAACATCTGCACGCTGCCAAAGTGCTCGCAGAGATCAAATATTTCCGCAGGGTCAAAACCGCCGGAGGGCGGGCAGACATGCCGTGCGCCGACACGTATGTGCATGATATTGTAAATGCCCGCTCCGTGACTCATGGGCGCCGCGTAAAGCGTCGCATCCTCCGGCAGTACCGGGTCCGCATCCAGCGGATAACACAGGGCCATCGACATCAGCATACGAAAGGTGATCATCACACCCTTGGGCCTGCCGGTCGTTCCCGACGTATAGAACAGCCAGGCCAGATCATCAGGTGCCCTGTCCGTTACACGCTCCAGCGGCGCATGTGTCAGAGCAGCGCGATGGTCCTGCCCCCCGGCGATGACGACACCGTCCTCGACACCCGCCTGCGCAAGTGTTCGCCCGAGATTTTCGGATGTGAAGATCACCTCTGCACCGGAATCGTCGATGATAAACGCCGCCTCACGGGCATGCAGGCGCGCATTGATCGGCACGACAGCAGCGCCGGCACACCAGGCGCCGTAGAAGAGAACGAGATACGCGGGGCTGTTGGGCATGAAAACCGCGACCCGGTCACCGGGTTTGACACCACGGTCTCGCAGCCAGCCGGCGACGGCGAGGGCCTGATCAAAGAACACGCCATAGGTCGCGACGCAGTCACGCCCCAGAAAGAGCGCCGGACGGTCCGGATCAAGACGCGCTGTTTGCGCCAGCCATTCAGCAAGATTCATGTGTTGCCTCCCCGGGGCGCAGGATAAGCCGGGCGCCACGCCGTGCAAGAGGCGGGTTTCCATGGCGTAACCCTTGTCCTATAACGGGCTGGCAGAACAGGGCCGGGACAGACAAGGCCCGTCGATTGGTTGAGGACTTACATGACAAAAAAGAACCATGACGCTGATGTGGCCTTTATCCAGGCCCTGGCGGAATTGCTGCGGGAAAACGACCTGACGGAACTGCAGGTCAAACGCGACTATGGCGAGGATGACAGCCTCAATGTGCGTGTCAGCCGTCACACTCAGCAGGTTGCGGTGCAGACCGTTGCAGCAGCCCCCGCCGCCGCGCCGGCACCCGCGACACCGGCAGCGCCCGCCGCCCCGGCATCAGCAACCGAAACCAGTGACCCGGCCGACCTGCCGGGCGCGGTCACGTCGCCAATGGTTGGCACTGTCTATATGCAGGCCGAACCCGGTGCAGCACCATTTATCAGCGTCGGCGCAAAAGTCGCCGAAGGCGATACGCTGCTGATCGTCGAAGCGATGAAGACCATGAACCACATCCCGGCACCGCGGTCCGGCACGATCAGACGGATCGTGGTCGAGGACGGCGCGGCTGTGGAATTCGGCACCCCCCTTGTCATCCTCGAATAGGAGGGCGCGCCATGTTCAGTAAAATCCTGATTGCCAACCGCGGCGAGATCGCGCTGCGCGTTGTGCGCGCCGCACGCGAGATGGGTGTGGCCACAGTTGCCGTACACTCGACCGCAGACAGCGATGCAATGCACGTCCGGATGGCGGACGAATCCGTCTGTATCGGCCCCCCGGCCGGCACGCAGAGCTATCTTTCGATCCCTGCGATCATTTCCGCCTGCGAGATCACCGGCGCAGAGGCGATCCATCCGGGCTATGGATTCCTGTCCGAGAACGCACAGTTTGTTCAGGTGGTCGAGGATCACGACCTGACATTCATCGGCCCTACTGCGGAACACATCCGCATCATGGGCGACAAGATCACTGCCAAGGACACGATGAAGAAACTGGGCGTTCCCTGTGTGCCCGGGTCTGACGGGGGTGTTGCGACGCTGGAAGATGCACAGCGTATCGGTGAAGAGATCGGTTACCCGGTCATCATCAAGGCAACGGCTGGAGGTGGCGGACGCGGCATGAAAGTCGCAAAGAATGCCGCCGAAATGGAAAAAGCCTTTATGACGGCGCGCGCCGAAGGAAAATCCAACTTTGGCAACGATGAAGTCTACATCGAGAAATACCTGACCACGCCACGGCACATCGAAATTCAGGTCTTTGGCGACGGCAAGGGCCGCGCGGTGCACCTGGGCGAGCGGGACTGCTCGCTGCAGCGCCGTCACCAGAAGGTTTTTGAAGAGGCCCCCGGCCCCGCGATATCGCCCGAAGAACGTGCCGCCATCGGCAAGACCTGTGCCGAAGCGGTGGCGCGCATCAATTATATCGGCGCCGGCACCATCGAGTTTCTCTATGAGAACGGCGAGTTCTACTTCATCGAAATGAACACGCGCTTGCAGGTGGAACACCCGGTGACCGAGGCCATCTTTGGTGTGGATCTCGTGCGCGAGCAAATCCGTGTTGCCTCCGGCATGGATATGTCCTTTGTGCAGGAGGATCTGACAATCAACGGCCATGCCATTGAAGTCCGCATCAACGCGGAAAAGTTGCCCAACTTCTCGCCCTGCCCGGGCAGGATCACGCAGTATCATGCGCCGGGCGGTCTGGGCGTTCGGATGGATTCCGCGCTCTATGATGGCTATTCGATCCCGCCCTATTACGACAGTCTGATTGGCAAGCTGATCGTGCATGGCCGCGACCGGACGGAGGCACTGGCACGGCTGAAACGCGCGCTGGGTGAACTGATTGTAGATGGCGTCGATACAACAGTGCCGCTGTTCCACGCTCTGCTCGAAGAGGAAGCGGTGTTGTCCGGTGGCTACAATATCCACTGGCTGGAGCATTGGCTCGAAACCAATCTCGGCGACGGCTGACGCGGGGCTGCAATGCAGCTGACACCGGAAGTACTGATGCAGGGTTACGCTTCGGGGATTTTCCCGATGGCCGAGCACCGGCACGACCACGAGGTTTTCTGGGTCGACCCGCGGCGGCGCGGGATCCTGCCGCTGGACGGGTTTCACGTGTCCCGGTCGCTGCGACGGGCAATGCGCCGCAGTGCCTTCACGGTGACCATCAACGAGGACTTTGCCGGTGTGGTCGATGCCTGTGCGGACCGGCCGGACACCTGGATCAATGATACTATCCGCGGGCTGTATCTGGCGCTTCGGTCACGGGGTCAGGCACATTCGCTCGAGGTGCGCGACGCAGGTGAACTGGTGGGCGGCGTCTATGGCGTAGTCCTCGGGGCCGCCTTTTTCGGGGAAAGTATGTTTTCACGGCGAACCAATGCGTCGAAAATCGCACTGGCCTGCCTGGTGGACCGCCTGAAGGATGGTGGTTTTCAGCTCTTTGACACGCAGTTTCTCACAGCACATCTGGCCTCTCTCGGTGCTGTGGAGATTTCGCGGGCGCAGTACCGGTCAAAACTTTTTGAAGCCAGAAATGCGGATGCGGACTTTCTGGCGCCACCCGTACGTAGTCTTTATGATGTGGCGCACCGCATGACCCAGATGTCATAGCGCGCGTGATCCATCGCCGACAGAGCCGGGGTCGAGGCAATCATCCAGCCTTCAAAGACCTCTTCGTCCCGCAGGACATCGCGAATTTCCAAAGCTGCAAATGCATCGCCCGCAGGGTTGCCGACCGGATATCTGCAGGAGGTCAGTGAAATCCGCAGATCACCAAAGCTGGCGGTCTGACCCACAGGAAGTTCGATATCAAAAACGAGACCATTGATCTTGTCGAGGCCACGCAGCACAACCCCAGGCGCATCTGTCGCGGCCTGCTGAGCCGGCACCGGCGCCGCACCGAGCAGGAGTGCCAGAGCTGCCGCCCGTATCATTCCGCCTGGCCGCTCACAAACTTCAGCAACAGGCTGATCAGACTGACTGCGCCCTGCGTGTCTTCGATTGAATCGCCCTCTGCATAGAAGAATGGTGAACCGCCGGGAACAATCTCAACGAAGTTACCGCCAAGAAGACCCTCGGACGATATCACGATGGCGCTGTCATCAGGAATTTCGATACCGCGCTGGACAGACACCGTTGTGTCTGCGCGATAGGTCTCGGGGTTCAGAACAACCTCTGTCACAGAACCCACGCGCACGCCCGCAAGGCGTACGTCCGTTCCTACGCTCACGCCTTCGAGGCTCCGGAAACTGGCCTCCAGCGGATAGGTCTGTGCCCCGCCGGAAAATCCGGACACCTGGCCTGCATAGACCACAAAGGCAACTGCAGCGGCGAGGACGGCAGCCCCCGTCAGGACTTCGGTCGTATTCTCAGACATTGGTGCTTACTCCGGCGTCCAGGCCTCATAGTCCCGGCGCGGGGCAGGATCGCCCCGGCGGATTGACCCTGCAGGGGCGTAGGCGAGCGCCGTGCCGGTCAGATTTTCCTGGTGGGGTTTTTCCCAGACCTTGTGCGTCAGAGGGGCATCCGTAGGCGGCTCATCCCAGGTGTGATGCAGCCAGCCGTGCCAGTCCGGATCGACCCGGCTTGCCTCGGCTTCGCCATTGTAGATCACCCAGCGGCGCGACTTGTCCCTGTTTTCATAAAAAACATTGCCCTGGCTGTCCTCGCCGACCTTGATGCCGTGGCGCGAAGTCCAGAGCTGCGTGTTCAGCGTCTGGCCGTTCCACCAGGTCACGGCGCGCAGCAATGTGTTCAGAATGCCCATGGGTATAATCTCCGCTCGCACTGTTGTCTCACATATGGCTGATCAGGCCGCAAAGGTCCAGCGGCATAGACGGCCAGACCTGCGGCTTTCTGCCCGTATCAGCCTGCGCCCGGCAGCAGGGCTGTAACTTCGATTTCGATGCGGTATTTCGAATCGATCAGGCCACATTCGATCATCGTTGTGACCGGAGGATTGTCGGCAAAAGCGTCGCGCAGGATCGGCCAGCAGGGTTCGAACTCGGCCCGGTCAGGCAGCATGTAGGTCACACGGACCACATCGGCAAAGCTGCAACCGGCCTCTGAGAGCGCGTTTCCGATAACACCGAGAGCTGAGCGGCACTGGTCGGTAACGTTGTCACCCTGACCGACACAGCCGGCCACATGGACCCATCCGCCCGCGACGACGGCCCTGCAATAGCCAATCTTCTGTTCAAATTCTCCGCCCGAATGAATGCGTGTGATGCCCATCATGCCCCCACTTTGGTATTTACGTTCATCGCCGGGAAATACCGGCGTTATGCATGCGCGCTGCCTGCAAAGTCACAGCGGTTTCATACTGCGGTATCACGCCAGACGGAATCGCAAAAGGCAGGTCACAGACCTGCCTTTTGCGATTTCTTTTCAGCTTTTGCCCGAAAGATCAGCCCGCGCTGGCGGGAGCCTTTTCGGCATCGGCATGGATCATGAGAGGTGCCGCGTCGGAATTCACCGCTTCTTCGTTCACAACCACTTCGGTCACCGAGTCGAGGCCCGGAAGTTCAAACATCGTGTCGAGCAGAATGTCCTCGAGGATAGACCGCAGGCCCCGCGCACCGGTCTTGCGTTCGATGGCGCGTTTGGCGATGGCCATCAGCGCATCGTCCGTGAAGCTGAGCTGTGTATCCTCAAGCTCGAACAGACGCTGGTACTGTTTGACCAGAGCGTTTTTCGGCTGGGTCAGGATTGTGACCAGCGCGTCCTCATCCAGATCCTCCAGCGTTGCCAGAACCGGAAGGCGACCGACGAATTCAGGGATCAGACCGAATTTCAGCAGATCCTCTGGCTCAAGATCTGTAAAGATTTCTCCTACACCGCGTTCGTCATTGTCGCGGACGTCGGCACCAAAGCCCATGGCCGAGCCCTTGCCGCGTGCGGCGATGATTTTGTCCAGACCGGCGAATGCGCCCCCGCAGATAAACAGGATGTTGGTGGTGTCCACCTGCAGGAATTCCTGCTGCGGATGTTTGCGCCCGCCCTGAGGCGGAACCGAGGCAACGGTACCTTCCATCAGCTTGAGCAGCGCCTGCTGCACGCCCTCTCCGGATACGTCGCGGGTGATCGAGGGGTTCTCGGACTTGCGCGTGATCTTGTCGACCTCGTCAATGTAGACGATGCCGCGCTGCGCACGCTCCACGTTATATTCAGATGCCTGCAGCAGTTTGAGAATGATGTTCTCGACATCTTCGCCCACATAGCCGGCTTCGGTGAGCGTTGTCGCGTCTGCCATCGTGAACGGCACATCGAGAATGCGCGCCAGCGTCTGCGCCAGAAGCGTTTTGCCGCAGCCCGTTGGACCGATCAGCAGAATATTGGACTTCGCCAGCTCGATATCGCCGCCCTTCTGGGCGTGATTGAGCCGTTTGTAGTGGTTGTGCACCGCAACCGAGAGCACGCGCTTGGCCATCGCCTGGCCAATCACATAATCATCAAGGACCTCGCAGATGTCCTTGGGCGTCGGGACGCCGTCGGTTGCCTTGAGCCCGGAGGCCTTGGTCTCTTCACGGATGATATCCATACAGAGCTCGACGCATTCGTCGCAGATGAATACCGTTGGTCCGGCGATCAGTTTGCGCACCTCGTGCTGGCTCTTGCCGCAGAAACTGCAATAGAGCGTATTCTTACTGTCGCCGCTCGAATTTGTAGCCATGTCAACCCTTTCAGGTCCTGGGTGTCGTCCGGTATGCCTGTGACGCAGGCAGTACCGGACCCTTTATGCCAGCTTAAGCCAGCGCTGACAGGTCCACAATCGCTAATTGGTAAACTCAGTGTGCACCCGCCGGCTTTGCTCAGCTGTCGTCATCTGCCTTGCCGCGGCTTTCGACAATCTCGTCGATCAGTCCGAAATCCTTTGCTTCCTCAGGCGACATGAAGTTATCGCGCTCAAGCGCGGCCTCGACCTTTTTCAGTGTCTGGCCTGTGTGTTTCACATAGATTTCATTCAGCCGGTCCTTGAGCTTCTGGGTCTCGGCCGCGTGGATCATGATATCTGTGGCCTGTCCCTGATAGCCGCCCGAGGGCTGGTGAACCATGACGCGCGAGTTCGGCAGCGAGAAACGCATGCCGTTTTCGCCGGCTGTCAGCAGCAGCGAACCCATGGAGGCCGCCTGGCCGATCACCAGCGTCGACACCTTGGGTTTGATGTACTGCATGGTGTCGTAAATCGACAGACCGGATGTCACAACGCCGCCCGGGCTGTTGATATACATGGAGATTTCCTTGGAGGGGTTTTCGGCCTCCAGGTGCAGCAACTGGGCCACAATAAGCGACGACATGCCGTCGTGCACGGGGCCGTTGAGGAAGATGATCCGCTCTTTGAGCAGACGCGAGAAAATGTCATAGGCGCGCTCGCCCCGGCTGGTCTGTTCGACCACCATGGGAACAAGGTTCATATAGGTTTCAATGGGATCTTTCATGTGGGATGCCTGTCTGCTGTTGTCAGAGGGGACCATACCCGACTGACCGTTGATGAAACATTAGTATCGCCGTCGGGGGGCTGCAAGGGGGCCACCACGAAACTTGCCACTCTGCGTTGAACTGCGGACGGCGGGCGCCAGGTAGGGAGCCATGACAGCCCTGACCCTTTTTCCACCCGACCGGACCGCAGCACTGGAACGCCTCGCAGCCTTTGCGCCGAAGGCCGGGCGCGACTATGCCGCACGACGCAATTACGACCATGGACCTGGTGCTCATACGTCAGTGTCCACTTTGTCTCCATGGCTGCGATGCCGGCTCATCACCGAAGAGGAAGTCATTCGCACGGTTCTGGGCCGGCACAGCCTGGCCACGGCCGAAAAGTTCATTCAGGAGGTCTTCTGGCGTACGTACTGGAAGGGCTGGCTGCAGTTGCGTCCGTCAGTCTGGGATCAGTACCGAACTGATCTGCGCCGTCGCCATGACGACGTGCAGACCCAGAGCGGACTGCGCGACCGCTGGGAGGCTGCATGCAGTGGTGCCACAGAGATCAGATGTTTCGATTTCTGGGCCCGCGAACTGAGGGAAACAGGATATCTGCATAACCACGCACGGATGTGGTTTGCCTCGATCTGGATTTTCACGCTGGAACTGCCCTGGGAACTTGGGGCCGATTTCTTTTTGCGTCACCTGCTGGACGGAGATCCGGCGTCAAATACGCTGAGCTGGCGCTGGGTTGCGGGCATACAGACCCCGGGCAAGACATACCTCGCCCGGACCAGCAATATATCAAAATTCACAGAAGGCCGTTTTCACCCCCGATGGCAGCTGGCGGGCGAGGCACGGGCCATCGAGGCCCCTGCCCCGCCGGCGGCGGGCATCCTGCCCCCGCCAGACACGCCGCGGCCGGGCCTGCGGAGCGGATTTCTGCTGCACGAAGACGACCTGAGCCCCGGTTTTGCGCTTGAAAATACTGACCTGATCGCTGCCGCGGTACTGGCCCCTCAGACGGGGTTCAGCCCCCTGCATCCGGCGCCACATGTCGCAGGGTTTCGGACCGCTGCGGCAAAAGACGCCGCAGAACGCTGGGCCGGCCGGATCGGGAGCGCTCCGACACCAGTTACAGACGCACAGGCCCTTGAGAACTGGGCTGCTGCAGAGAACCTGGAGCAGATCATCACACCACGCGCGCCGGTCGGACCGGTGGCAGACTGTCTGGCCACACTGGCTTCGCGGCCTGATGCTCCACGGATCGCTCAGATCACGAGAGACTACGATCAGCGGGCATGGCCACATGCCACCCGCGGCTTTTTCCCGTTCCGCAAACACATCCCGGAACTGGTCGACGCACTCGCCTGAAAGACTTGCAAACGCCTGCAGTTCCCGACAAAGTTGTATGGGGGCAGATGTCATACAGACGTCATCAGAAGCGTGCAGTGAAGCTACAGACCTGCGCAGCCCGGGATTCGCCGGCTGCGGGATCGCCATACATTTCCAGCAAGGGAGCCAGAAATGGACCGCAAAAAGATTATCGATGACCCGGCACACGGCAACAAAGCAGAAGCGTTTGAGGCCTTTGACGACATTCCGACAAACCCCAACCTGGGCCGCACCATCGGGGACGTGATTAACGCCCGTTACGGCCGCCGCGACGTGATGAAAGGCATCCTTGGCGTCAGCGCCACAACCGCACTGTTCGGGACCTCTGCAATGATCGCGCCAAAGCAGGCCTCTGCCGCCGCGGGTGGCCGTTACAACTTTGAGGAGCTGACCTGGGGGAACGACGAAGAGCACCATATCGCGGAAGGCTACAACGCCGACATCCTGCTGCGCTGGGGCGATCCGATCACGGCGGACGCACCCGAGTTCGACGTGATGAACCAGACCGCCGAGGCACAGCTGAAGCAGTTTGGGTATAACAATGACTATGTGGGCTTTACCGCCCTGAACGACGAAGGCACGCGCGGCCTGCTCTGTGTAAACCACGAATACACCAACGAGGAAGTGATGTTCCCCGGCCTTGGCCGCCAGGACCGCGCCGGTTTTGAAGGGATGACCAAAGAGCTGGTCGACATCGAGATGGCCGCCCACGGGGGCAGCGTCGTGGAGATCGCGCAGGGAGACGATGGCAAATGGGCGCTGGTGCGCGACAGCCGGTACAACCGCCGCATCACCCCGCACAGCACCGAGATGACCATAAGCGGCCCCGCCGCCGGCCATGCCCGGATGCAGACGAACGCCGACCCCGAGGGCATGACCGTGATCGGCACGGTGAACAACTGTGCGGGTGGCATGACGCCCTGGGGCACCTACCTGATGGCCGAAGAGAACTTCCACGGCTATTTCTGGACCGACAAGGTAGATGCAGATGGCAAGCCGGATATCTCGGAACAGCCGGAAGCCGCCAGCATGAAGCGCTATGGCGTGCCGGGCCGCTGGTATGCCTGGGGTCAGTACCACGACCGCTGGAACATCGACAAAGAGCCCAATGAGCCCAACCGCTGGGGCTGGATCGTCGAGGTGGACCCGCGCAACCCTGATGCCGCACCGATCAAACACACCGCGCTGGGACGGTTCCGCCATGAGGGCGCAGAGACGACCATTTCGTCGAGCGGCAAGCTGGTGGTCTATTCGGGCGACGACAACCGTTTTGACTACCAGTACAAATATGTCTCCAACGGCACCGTGACGGACGACGCGGGCTTTGGCAGTTCGCTGCTATCGGACGGCACGCTCTATGTGGCGCGCTTTGACGCCGACGGCACGGTCGAATGGATGCCGCTGGTGCATGGTGAGGGCCCGCTGACAGCGGAGAACGGGTTTGACAGCCAGGCGGATGTGATGATCGACACGCGCCTCGCCGCGGATCTGCTCGGGGCCACCCCGATGGACCGCCCCGAAGACGCGCAGCCCGGCCCCGATGGCACGGCCTATCTGATGCTGACCAACAACACGCGGCGCAAGCCCGATCAGGTCAACGCCGCCAACCCGCGGGCGGAAAGCTCGTTTGGCCATATCATCGAGATCAAAGAGGAAGGTGGGGATCACGCAGCGACCACAGGCACCTGGTCGATCCTGGTGAAATGCGGTGATCCGGCGATTGCCGAAGTGGGCGCCCAGTGGAACCCGGAAACCTCGGAAAACGGCTGGTTCGGCTCGCCCGACAACGCCGCCATCGATGCCGAGGGCCGGCTGTGGATCTCGACCGACCAGGGCTCCGGCTGGGGCAAGACGGGCAAGTCCGACGGGCTCTATGCGCTGGAGACCAGCGGCGAGTTGCGCGGCACCTCGAAGCTCTTCTTCCGCTGCCCTATCGGCGGTGAGCTTTGTGGTCCGTACTTCCATGACAGCGGCGAGACGCTGTTCCTGGCCGTACAGCACCCGGGCACAGATGGCACCAAGGATTTCAAAGGGTTCGAGCGCGATTCAACCTTTGAGGACCCGGCGACCCGCTGGCCCGACTTTGACCCGGCGATGCCACCCCGGCCGTCGGTTGTTGTGGTCACGAAACAGGGCGGCGGCAAAATCGCCGTCTGACCGCAGGGGCTTTTAAAACGCGAAACCCCGCTTCAGTGATGAGGCGGGGTTTTCCTTGTGGTTGTCGCCTTGAGCTCAGGCTGCGCAATGGTCCGTCGCGAACGGAGGTCGGGTCCTGGACAGTGCTTAATGGTTCAATGGCCTGGTCGCGATCTGGCTCACGTAAGTCATGAAACCAAAGAAGGTTTTTGCGGAAACCCGACGTCTTGCCTCAGCTTTCAATGCTTCTGCTGTTTCGGGGAACAGCAAACGCTCTTCGACCATGCGATCTGCACCCCGATCAATGACTGTCAGGAAATAGGTCGCTTCGCCCTCGGCAACGTATCCATGACCTCTGCGCGCTCCGGCCTCGAAGCCTGCGCTGGCAAGCATGCCGGAAATCTGTCGCATGATCCAAAGATTTGTGACGTTCTGACTGATCATAAACCTGATGAGCTGCTCCAGTGGATCAAAGTCCGCAATCTGCGCCGTCGCGGTGTTGTAATCGCCGTCACAGATTGCCAGCACACCACCTGGCTTGAGAATGCGGAAGGCTTCCTGCACGACATCTTCGGGGCCGGGCACATGGCACAGCAGGGTATGCATTAAAACAAGGTCGAATGAGGCGTCTTCAAATCCTGTGCGCCTGGCGTCTCCGATGCCAAACGTCAGCCTCGCGTCATCTCCAAAGGTTTCCTGCGCCCGTGCCACCATAACCGGCGAAGGTTCCAGACCATGTGCAGTTTCTGCGCCTGCGAGATCCAGCAGGTCCTTCGTGACATGACCTGTACCGGATCCCAGTTCCAGCGCGCGTGCATTGCCGGGGAGTTTCAGGTCACTCAGGTAGGCTTTACGAATTGCGACCTGTGCAGGCTCAAGGCAGCGGGCTTCCATCGCTGCTGCAATCCGTTCCTGAAGCGCGGTATCTTGCGCTCCAAGATCAGAGTATGGATCAGACATGGTTTCGCTCTTCGAAGTGGATCATGCTGCATCATGCTAGTCCCACTTCGTCACGAAATCAAAAATGCAGGCCTTTGGGCACATTGAGTGGTCACCCGTTCTGGCCCGTATCCGGGTCATGCCCCCCCGAGGCAGTCACTCAGCGCATCGGCGATCTGCTGCAGCAGTACGGTATAGAAACCCGTACCAGGGTTCAGACCTGCACCGACCGGATCAGCCGTCATAATCCGCAGGCCATCTTCGGACGAAACTGCATCAATCAGCCCCTCGCCGGAGGCCGGATCGTTGAGTGCACAGGCCGCGCCCGTCCGCCGGACAGATGCGCGCACCTCGGCCAGACGGCCCGCACTGGCGGCACCGGCATCCGCGAGCGTGATCGCCGCCACCGCAGACACACCGAACCGCGCCTCGAAATAGTGATATGCATCGTGGAAAACCACGAAAGGAATGTCAGCATAAGGAGCCAGCTGCGCGGTAATTGCCTGTTGCTGCACCAGCAGAGCCGCCGCTGATTTTTCAGCGTTGGCCGCATAAAGTGACGCGTTTTCAGGGTCCTGTGCGGAAAGAACTGCACTGATATGCTGCAACCAGGCCAGTGCGTTCACCGGGTCCAGCCAGAGGTGTGGGTCGGTGGTGCCGTGGTGCGCGTGATCGTCGTGACCTGCGTGGGTGTCGCCGTGATCGTTGTGGGCTTCGGTGTGATCCTCTGCGTGATCGTGCTCGTCGTGCTCTTTTTCATCGTCGTGATGCGCGTCGTGGTCCTTGTCCGAATGCGCCTCGGTGTGATCGTGTTCGTCATGCGCGGCATCAGCATGGTCATCGTCATGGTCGTCATGCCCATGATCATCATGCCCCTCTGCGGCATGGTCGTCGCTGTGGTCATGGCCTTCGAAATTGTCACCCTCGCGGAACGGCAGCAGCACCACGCCGGGCACCTCTGTCAGCGCCTCATGGCGGGCCGATCCGGACAGCGTTTCGACCGGCGCTTCGAGCCAGGGGGTCAGAGACGGCCCGATCCAGAATACAACATCCGCACGCGACAGCGCCCGTGCCTCGGACGGTCGCATGGCATAGGCATGGGGCGACACCCCCGGCGGCACCAGCAGGTCGGGCGTACCAGCCCCTTCCATGACCTGGGCGACCAGGCTGTGGACCGGCGCGATGTCCGTAACCACGCGTGGTGCATCCGCAACGCCTGCCCCGGCAAACAGGATACCGGAGAGTGTCAGACCAGTTAAACGTTTCATAGTGCCCCCTTGTGAAACCAACAGCGGTCGGGTATCAGGGATGTTATAACATATCAATCATAAATCTTCCGGAGCTCTGATGCCAGCCAGAGGTTTTTCCTGTCAGAACCACGACGCCTGCATGTCTGACATGCTGGCGCGGGCCGATGCGCGCTGCAGAGAGCTGAGCCTGAACTTTACGCCAGTGCGGCGCCGGGCGCTGGAAATCCTGCTGGACGAACACCGCGCCATCGGCGCCTATGACCTGCTCGCGCGCCTGGCTGAGGACGGGCTGGGGTCGCAGCCACCTGTCGCCTATCGCGCGCTGGATTTTCTGGTGAGCGCAGGGCTGGCACATAAAATAGAAGCACTGAACGCTTACGTCGCCTGCACCCACAGCGGCGGGGATCATGCACCTGCCTTTCTGATCTGCCGCGGGTGCAATACCGTCGCCGAGGCAAACACGGCACTGGCTTCCGGGCGGCTTGGCGAAGCGGCCCGCGCCACAGGATTTCACATTGAACGCACCGTGGTCGAAGCGCAGGGTCTCTGCCCCGACTGCCAGGAGGTTCCGGCTCCATGAATGCGCTGATCGAAACAACCGGCCTGTGCCTCGCGTATGGCGGGCAGACCGTGCTGCGCGATGTTAATCTCAGCATTGCGCCCGGCGAGATCGTGACGATCGTTGGTCCGAACGGGTCGGGCAAGTCCAGCCTGATCCGCGCCTGTATCGGTGCTGTCCAACCTGCCAGTGGCCGGGTCATCCGCTCCGGCAGGCTGAAGATCGGCTATGTTCCACAATCGCTGGCCATCGACGCAACACTGCCGCTGACAGTGACCAGGTTTCTTGGCCTGCCCCGGCGGATTCCGGCAGACCGGGCGGCCAGAGTGCTGGAAGAAGCGGGCGTGCCGGATCTGGGCGCGCGGCAGATGCGCGATCTCTCCGGGGGCCAGTTCCAGCGGGTTCTGCTCGCGCGTGCGCTGCTGGATGCCCCCGAACTGCTGGTTCTTGATGAACCCACGCAGGGGCTCGATCAGCCTGGTGCGGCGGCCTTCTATCAGCAGATCGAAGCCGTACGCCAACAGACCGGCTGTGCCGTCCTGATGGTCAGTCATGATCTGCATGTCGTCATGGCGGCCTCTGACAGGGTTCTGTGCGTAAACGGGCATATTTGCTGCGAGGGCACACCGGAAATCGTCGCAAGTGCGCCGGAATACCGGGCGCTGTTCGGCACGGGTACCCAGGGCGCGCTGGCCCTCTACCGGCATGAACACAGCCACAGCCACGGGCCGGATTGTGATCATGACCATGATGACGGACACGCCCACCCTGCCCGCCATGAGGCTGCCGAATAATGCTGGATGATTTTATGGTGCGCGCGGCCCTGGCGGGTCTGGGCGTGGCGCTGGCCGCTGCCCCGCTGGGGTGTTTCGTCGTCTGGCGTCGCATGGCCTATTTCGGCGATGCGACCAGCCACGCCGCGATCCTTGGCGTGGCGCTGGCGCTGGCGCTCGAGCTGCCGGTCACCGGCGGTGTTCTGGCGGTTGCACTGGCAATGGCGCTGGCCCTGACCGCGCTGACCGGTCGCGGTGTCAGCAGCGATGCGCTGCTGGGCGTTTTTGCCCATGCAGCCCTCGCGCTCGGTCTGGTTGCAGTCTCGCTGGTGCCGGGTCTGCGCGTTGACCTGATGGGGTATCTTGTCGGGGATATTCTGGCGGTATCACGCGGCGACCTGGGACTGATATGGGCTGGCGCGGCGATCGTTACTGCCCTTATGGCCTGGCGCTGGTCGCCGCTGTTGTCTGCCACTCTCAGCCCTGATCTGGCGCAGGCCGCCGGGGTAAACCCGCGCCGCGAACAGCTCGTTCTGACCCTCGCGCTGGCCGTGACGGTTGCCGTCGCGATTAAAGTCGTCGGCGCGCTGCTGATCGCGGCCCTGCTGATCATTCCGGCAGCTGCTGCGCGCCCCCTGACCCGCACACCCGAGGCTATGGCATGTGTCGCCATGCTCATCGGCGCAGGCGCGGCCCTGGGCGGTTTGCTTGTATCCTTTGCGCTCGACACCCCCACCGGCCCGACCATTGTCAGTCTGGCAGCCGCAGTGTTCTGCATCACGCAATCGCTGCGTGCCCGGGCCTGACCTCAGCGGATCACAGCGGTGGCTTCTATCTCCACGCGGGCGTCGTCTTCGACAAGCCCCGCAACGACCACCATTGTCATCGCGGGGAAATGCCGCCCCATGACCTCCCGGTACGCCGCTCCGACATCGGCCTGTGCCGCAAGGTATTCCTGCTTGTCCGTGACATACCACGTCAGCCGGGTGATATGTTCGGGCGCGCCGCCGGCGGCTTCCACCACATCGCGGATGTTTTTCAGCGCCTGGCGCATCTGGCCGATAAAATCATGCGCCTCGAACACCTGCTCGGCCGTCCAGCCAATCTGCCCGCCGACATAAAGTGTACCATCCGCGCAGAGCATGCCGTTGGCGTAGCCTTTTGCGGGTTTCCAGCCCTTGGGATGAATGATCTGATGCGCCATAGAGGGCTCCTTTCGGGTGTGTGGCGCAGTTATACGCCCAGGTACTGATCAGCCAGTGCATGGTTCACATCGGCCATAACCCCGGACCATACAGAGGCACCGCGTTCCAGTATAACGGCCCTGTCTGCCACAAGGCGCAGCTCGGAAATGGATTTGTCCACCAGCAGAATGCCCATTCCGGTTTCGGATTTCAGGCGTCCGACAGCAGCCCAGATCTCCTGGCGGACGACCGGGGCCAGGCCCTCTGTCGCCTCGTCGAGGATGAGCAGCCGCGGATTGGTCATCAGCGCGCGGCCAATGGCCAGCATCTGTTGCTCTCCACCAGACAGCGAAACAGCCATCTGATCGCGACGCTCTTCCAGCCGGGGGAAAAGCTGCGCCACCCGCGCAAGATCCCAATCCCCCGGACGCGCGGCCGCGATCAGGTTTTCGCTAACGGTCAGGTTCGGGAAACAGCGCCGCCCTTCGGGCACCAGCCCGATGCCAAGACGCGCGGCTTTGTGCGGCGGAAGGGCACCGATATCACGGTTGTTGAATGTGACGCTGCCGCCACTGTGGGCGAGAAGCCGGCAGATTACCCTGACCGTTGTCGATTTGCCCATACCATTGCGGCCCATCAGGGCACAGACCTCACCTTCGGCAAGGGACAGGTCGACACCGAAAAGCGCCTGCGCCGGTCCGTAAGAGGCTGTTATACCATCCAGTTTCAGAAAGCTCATGCGCCTTCCTCCTGGCCCAGATAGGCTTCGCGCACCTGCGCATCGGCGCGGATTTCAGCAGCGGTTCCGGTGGCAATGATCCGGCCGTAAACCAGTACCGAGATACGGTCTGCCAGCGCGAACACCGCGTCCATATCATGTTCGACGAGCAGGATCGGCGCCTCTGTGCGCAACTGATCAAGAAACGCAGTCAGCGCCTGAGATCCGTCTGTGCCCAGACCCGCCATCGGTTCGTCCATCAGAAACGCCCTCGGTTTCAGGGTCAGAGCCACCGCGACTTCCAGCAGGCGTCTCTGACCGTGGCTCAGTTCTGCCGTCCGCCTTGTCGCAAGCCCGGCAAGTCCCACCCGCTCCAGAGCATTCTGCGCGGCGCCGCGCAGGGCCGCATCCTGCATTACGGGTCGGAAAAACCGCCAGACTGTCCCCGCCTGCCCCAGCGCACCCAGCATCGCGTTCTGCAGAACCGTGTATTCCATCGCCAGGGCAGAAATCTGGAAAGTGCGCCCAAGACCGGCGCGCGCACGGGCGACTGTGGAGAGGCCCGTTATGTCCTGTCCATCAAAGAAAATCTGGCCGGTGTCCGGCGCAAGCCCACCGGCGATCTGTTTGATCAGCGTCGATTTACCCGCGCCGTTAGGCCCGATCAGCGCGTGAATTTCGCCCGGTTGCAGAGTGAGCGAGACATTGTCGGTTGCCTGCAGCGCGCCAAACGCCTTGTTCAGCCCTTTGGTCCGGAGCAACGGTTCAGTCATGAGCGACCTCCCGCCCTGCCAGCGCGCCGATGATACCGCCCCGGGCAAAGAGCACCACAAGCAGCAGCAGAAGCCCCAGATATACGTGCCAGAAATCGCTGAGTCCGCCCAGCACGTGTTCAAGCAGAATGAACAGTGCCGCACCGGCAACAGGGCCATAGAGGCGGCCAACACCCCCCAGAATGATAAAGATCATGATCTCTCCGGACATCTGCCAGCTGAGCATTGTCGGGCTGACAAACCGGTTGAGGTCGGCAAAAAGAGCACCTGCGAGCGCCGTGACCGCGCCCGAGATCACAAAAGCCAGCAGCCGCAGCCGGTACGGTGACAAACCGACAGTTTCGACCCGGGCTTCATTCTGACGCGCTGCCGACAGGGCCAGACCGAATGGCGATGCCGCCAGTCGCCCTGCTCCCCAGAGCGCCAGCGCCAGGATGACAAAGGCGATGCCGAAAAACTGTATGGGGTCCAGCGTGTTCAGGCCGGGAAAACCATTGCGCACATAGATCGACAGCCCGTCTTCTCCCCCGTACGCGGGCCAGCTGATCGCGAAATAATAGAGCATCTGGCCGAATGCGAGGGTGATCATGATGAAGTAAACCCCCGTCGTGCGCAAAGAAAGCGCCCCGATTGCCAGCGCCGCCAGCGCGCCTGCAATCACCGCCACAAGCCAGATTACCGGCATGGATCTGGTGCCCTCAATCAGAAACGGCGTTTCCATCAGGGGCACGAAACTCTGTGCGTGCGAGGCCAGAATACCCATTGCGTATCCGCCGATCCCGAAAAACGCCGCGTGCCCGAGACTGACAAGCCCTCCGAGGCCAAGCGCGATGTTCAGTCCGACACCCGCGAGCGCCAGGATCGCCACCTTGGTTGCGAGCGTTATGATAAACGGCTCGTCCAGCATCAGTGCAGCGCCTGCCGTCAGCGGCAGCATCGCGAACAATGCCAGATTGATCAGGCCGGTGCGCGACATCTCAGCGACCCCCGTAGAGACCGGTGGGCCGGAACAGCAGCACCCCCGCCATAAGGATGTAGATGGACATGGAAGCCAGAGATGAACCAACCGCAGTGGCCGCGGACGGTTCCATGAAGGTTGCAAAGAAACCCGGCAGCAGCACCCCGCCGAGAGTATCAGTCAGTCCGACCAGCAATGCCCCCACAAGTGCACCTTTGATAGAACCAATGCCGCCGATCACAATGACAACAAACGCAAGGATCAGCACAGGCTCGCCCATACCGACCTGTACCGACTGGATCGCCCCGACCAGCGCACCGGCAAGGCCCGCCAGCGCCGCGCCAAGGGCGAAAACGATCGTATAGAGTTTCGAGATGTCCACACCGAGGGCTGCGATCATCTCGCGGTCACTTTCGCCCGCGCGGATGCGGATGCCGATGCGCGTACGGGCGATGAGCTGGAAAAGACCAATGGCAACGACCAGGCCGACGCCGATGATCACCAGCCGGTACAGCGGATACTGAATGCCGCCCGGCAGCATCACCGGGCCCGCGAGCGCATCAGGAATGTCCAGAAAAAGCGGGAAGGATCCGAAAATCCAGCGTGTCCCCTCTGAGAAGATCAGAATAAGCGCAAAAGTGGCCAGCACCTGATCGAGGTGGTCACGGTCATAGAGCCGGCGGATCACCGTCAGTTCAACCACGGCCCCGGCCGCAGCCGCTGCCACCAGGCTGGCGATGAGTGCCAGCACGAAGGACCCCGTAGCCCCCGCTACAGCCGCGGCCGCAAAGGCTCCGACCATATAGAGCGACCCATGCGCCAGATTGATCAGGCCCATGACCCCGAAAATCAGCGTGAGCCCGGCGGCCATCAGAAACAGCATCACACCGGACTGCAGCCCGTTGAGCACCTGTTCGATGAGCAGAATGGTCGACATGAGGGTTGCGTTCTCCGTCCCGCGGACGCGGGTGTGTCAATGCATGGTGGGAAAAGCCGCCCGCGGGGTGCCGCGGGCGGCGGTCAGATCAGTAGCTGCAGTCAGCGGCGTAGGCGTCACCGTGATCTGTCAGGCTGGCACCGATGATTTTGTTGGTGAAGACGTCACCCTCTTTGATCACCTCGCGGACATAGAAGTCCTGCACCGGATGCTGGTTCGGCCCGAAGGCAAAATCGCCGCGCACGGAGTCGAATTCAGCTGCAGCCAGCGCCGCGCGGAAGGCGTCTGCGTCGCTGACATCGGCTTTGGCCATGGCGCTCAGCAGCAGGTTGGCGGTGTCATACCCCTGGCTGGCATACAGCGACGGCAGCCGCCCGTATTCTGCCTGGAAGGCCTCGACGAAGGCCTTGTTGGCCGCATTATCGATGTCCTTGTTCCACTGGCTGGTGTTTTTCACACCCAGCGCTGCCTCGCCCACGGCCTGCAGGATGCCCTGATCAAAGCTGAACGCGGGGCCGACAACCGGCAGGTCGACACCGGAGCCTGCATATTGCTTGAGGAAGGAAATCCCCATGCCACCGGGCAGGAAGAAGAACACCGAATCCGCACCGGATGCCCGGATCTGGGCGATCTCGGCGGCATAATCCGTCTGGCCCAGCTTGGTGTAGATCTCACCGGCCAGTTCGCCGCCGTACATGCGTTTATATCCGGTCAGCGCGTCCTGCCCGGCGGGGTAATTCGGCGCAAGGATAAAGGTGTTTTTATAGCCTGCATCATTGGCATAAGCCCCTGCAGCCTCGTGCAGATTGTCGTTCTGCCAGGCAACGTTGAAATAAAGCGGGTGGCAACCCTTGCCGGCCAGAGCCGACGGGCCTGCATTGGGCGAGAGATAGAATTTGCCCTGGGCCGTCGCCGCCGGCACGACCGCCATCGCCAGGTTCGACCAGATAATACCGGTCATAACGTCGACTTTTTCCGACTGAATCATCTTGTCGGCAAGCTGCACCGCAATTTCCGGTTTGCGCTGGTCATCTTCGATCACGACCTCAAGGTTGTCATTGCCGGCCATCTTCGCCGCCAGCATAAACCCGTCGCGGACATCAATGCCCAGACCTGCACCGCCACCGGACAGCGTGGTTATCATGCCGACTTTGACTTTGCCTGCATGGCCGTCGGCCAGTGCAAAACTGCCTGCAGCGGCCAGCCCGGCGGCCAGTATCAGTGATTTCAGTTTCATCCCATGTCTCCCATTATACAGACCCGTTCCGGTCCTTTTGTTGTCGATGCTTATGCACCATGAATACTGCGTCAGGTGACCCTGTTGCGCGTTTTGAATTTCGGGTTGTCCCACAGCCGATCCTGCATGACCCGGGCGATCCGTTCCACCGCAATTTCAATATCGCCTGCATCAAGATAGAGCGGCGTGAAACCAAACCGCATGATATCCGGCGCCCTGAAGTCTCCGATAATGTCGTTGTGGATCAGAGCCTGCATCGCAGCATAGCCATGCTCAAACCGGAAGGAGACCTGGCTGCCCCTGCGGGCCGGGTCGCGCGGGCTGACAAGCTCGAGCGACGGAACGGCACCTTCTACACCGGCAATAAACTGCTCCTGAAGCGCAACCGAGGCGTCACGCACTTCCTGCATGTCGACACCTTCCCAGGCCTTCATTGCAAACTCCAGAGCGGCCATTTGCAAAACGGGCGGCGTGCCAACCCGCATCCGTTCAATTCCTTCTCCGGGTTTATAATTCAGCTTGAATTCAAAGGGTTCACTGTGACCCAGCCAGCCGCTGAGAGCCGGATCTATTGTATCGGCAAGATCCGGACGCACGTAGATAAACGCAGGCGCGCCGGGTCCGCCGTTGAGGTATTTGTAGGTACAGCCAACCGCCAGTTCGGCATTGCTCGCCGACAGATCAACCGGGATGGCACCAGCCGAATGCGCCAGGTCCCAGATCATCACCGCACCTTTGGCATGGGCCTGCGCCGTCAGGCTGTTCATGTCATGCATGCGACCTGTTCTGTAGTCGACCTGGGTCAGCATGACTGCTGCAACGTTTTCGGTGATCGCAGATTCTACGTCGTCGGGTGCGACGGTCTGCAGTTCATACCCCTGGTCCAATGTGCGGATCAGACCTTCAACCATATAGAGATCTGTCGGGAAATTACCGGTGTCAGAGAGAATAACCTTTCGTCCGGGTCGCATTTTGAGGGCCGCAGCAACGGCCTGGTAGACTTTGATGGACAGCGTATCCCCCATCACGACCGAGCGTGCGGGGGCACCGATCAACCGTCCGACGATATCGCCCACCCGCGACGGCTGCTCCATCCAGCCGGCTGCGTTCCACCCTTTGATCAGCAGATTGCCCCATTCCTCCGCCAGTACGGACGCCATTGCATCCGGTACTGCCCTGGGCAGCGGCCCCAGCGAGTTACCGTCGAGGTAGATAACACCATCAGGAATATGGAAAAGGCTTTTTCTATTTACATCAGACACCTACAACACACCTCTTACGTGCCAGAGCTCGGGGAACAGCTCTACTTCGAGCATCTTTCGCAGGTAGCCGACACCTGACGTGCCACCTGTACCCCGCTTAAATCCAATAACCCGCTCAACGGTTGTCACATGGTTGAAACGCCAGCGACGGAAGTAATCTTCAAGATCAACCAGCTTTTCGGCAAGTTCGTAAACTTCCCAGTACGTCGCGGGATCCCCGTAGACCGTCTTCCACTGTTGCTGCACCTCATCGCGCGCAGTCCATGGCCCATCGCCTGGCGGGCCAGCGTAATCGGTGTCTTCCAGACGCGACGCCAGAAATGAAAGCGACACCTGGTAGAGGCTGGGACGATCAAGTTCGGCACCCAGCGTCTGCCAGGCGGTGGGATTGGGCTCGTGAAGCTGCATCAGTCTGCGGTTCCGGTTACCCAGAAGAAACTCTATCAGCCGGTACTGATGAGACTGAAAACCTGAGGAGTTACCGAGAGCAGGGCGAAAGGCGGTGTATTCACTGGGCGTCATTGTGCGCAGAACGTCCCAGGCGTTATTGAGCTGCTCGAAAATACGGGCGACCCGCGTGAGCATCTTGAACGCCGGGCGCAGTTCGCCGCCGGCAATGGACTCCCGTGCAGCCTGCAGTTCGTGGACGGCCAGACGCATCCACAACTCGGACGTCTGGTGCTGTACAATAAACAGCATTTCGTCATGCGCATCGGACCGGGGATGCTGTGCAGTCAGAACCGCCTCCAGACGCAGATAATCGCCGTACGACATGTCCCGGGAGAAATCCATTTTTGCGCCGGACGCAGGGTTGTCTGTCATGATCCTGACCGCAGGGCAAATCGCTGGATTTTTCCAGTGGCCGTCTTTGGCAATGAATTGGTGAAACGCACGTCCCTCGGGTATTTGTACGGCGCAATAATCGCTTTAACATGATCCTGTAAATTACTGATCATATTATAATCTCCGACCTCTCCTTCGTTCAGCACGACATGAGCCTGAACGATGCTGCCTCGTGCCTCATCGGGCTGCCCGACTACGGCGCATTCCTGTACAGCCGGGTGTGACAGAAGAGCGGCCTCTACTTCCGGGCCTGCGATATTATAGCCGGCCGAGAGGATCATATCATCATTGCGGGCGGCAAAATGCAGATACCCCTCGGCGTCCATGTAAAAGCTGTCTCCGGTAATATTCCAGCCATCCGTGACATAAGCCGCCTGGCGGTCATCGGCCAGGTACCGGCACCCGGTGGGTCCGCGCACAGCCAGCCGCCCGACTGTGCCACGCGGAACCTCCGCGCCCCGCGCATCCACAACGCGCGCCTCGTAACCCGTTACAGGTTTACCGGTACAGGCCGCACGGTGATCGTCAAACCGGTTCGATATGAAAATATGCAGCAGTTCGGTCGCACCGATTCCGTCCAGCATCGGCTTGCCGGTTTTTGACTTCCAATCTTCGTAGACCGGTGCGGGCAGTGTCTCGCCGGCGGAAACCGCGGCCCGCAGGCTCGACAGATCAGCGCCCTCTTCCATCGCGGCCAGCATCGCACGATAGGCGGTGGGCGCAGTAAAACAGACCGTCGCACGGTATTTTTCGATGATTTCGATCATATTCGGCGGCGATGCCGTTTCGAGCAGCGTCGCTGCCGCACCGAAGCGCAGCGGAAAGATGGCCAGCCCGCCCAGCCCAAAGGTAAAGGCCAGCGGCGGCGAGCCGACAAAGATATCATCGGGCGTGACCCCAAGCACCTCGCGCGCGTAGCCATCGGCAATGATCAGAAGATCGCGGTGGAAATGCATTGTTGCCTTGGGCGATCCGGTCGTTCCGCTGGTAAAACCCAGCAGCGCCACATCATCCTGCGCTGTATCAGCGGCCTCAAACCGGACCGGCTTTTCCAGAGCGAGGCGATCAAGTTCAGCATCGTGGTTTGAGGTACCGTCAAACCCGACAACGGATTTCAGATACCGGCTTGTCTTGGCACAGGCAGTCAGCTCGTCCATCAGCCGCGTATCGCAGAGCGCATGGCTGACCTCTGCCTTGTCCACGATGGCGGAGAGCTCCCCCGCCCGCAGCATCGGCATCGTGTTGACCACAACAGCGCCCGCCTTGGTCGCAGCCAGCCAGCACGCGACCATTGCAGGGTTGTTGGCCGAGCGGATCAGCACCCTGTTTCCGGGCCTTACACCGAGGTCCGACACAAGCGCATGCGCCAGCCGGTTGGTCCAGTCGGAAAGCTCTTTGTAGGTACGGCGGCGTCCGTTTCCGATCAGCGCTGTGTGGTCGCCAAAACCCCGCTGAACCATGGTATCTGTCAGTTCAGATGCAGCATTCAGGCGATCCGGATAGTCAAATCCATCCAGCAGCAGATCCGGCCACTGTTCCGACGACGGCAGGTTGTCCCGCGCGAAAGTATCCTGGTGACCGGATGGCTGCATCATGCGACGCACCCTTTACAGAACGCCGGATCTGACCTGATACCATGCCAGTTCGGCGGGTTGGCCGCGAGGAAGAGCATACGTAAACCAACCAGAACCGGCCGCCAGAATTCAATATTGCACCCGATGCTTACATTTTTACGACAATTTTCCGGGATCGCGCAGATTGCGCCGCGAAACCGCGGCGCCTTGTGCTCTGACAAAGAGTTCAGCATCGCTCATCCCTCTGCTGTGCACAGTCTGCCTGTGCCCGTCCCACAGAACGTTAGGATGAGTCGCAAAATGCTTCAAGGGAAAATATTTTAAACCTAAAACATTTTCCCTGTATACGGATCAGCGGATACGCGCTTCGGTGCTGGCGTCAAACACCATGGCACGGCGCGCTTCAAAGGTGACGTCAACTGTGTCCCCTTCGCTGGCACGTTCATCACCGCGCTCCTCCACAATGATCCGTTCACCGTTCGGCGTATCAAGGTGCAGGTAGGATACGCCACCCAGCGCCTCGGACAGCTCCGCCTTGAGCGCGCCCTGCCCGATCTGAACTTCCAGATGCTCTGGCCTGATACCCAGCGTCACAGCCGTGCCAGCCGCGGGCAGCGTCGCCTCCACGGCGACTGTACGGCCAAGGCCCGGCACTTCGACACCGCCCTCGACCACAGTTCCCTGAAGGAAATTCATCGCAGGCGAACCTATAAAGCCCGCAACAAACTTGTTGTCAGGGTTTCGATACAGCTCAAGCGGTGCGCCGACCTGTTCGATTTTGCCCAGGCGCAGCACAACAATCTTGTCCGCCAGGGTCATCGCCTCGACCTGGTCGTGGGTCACATAGATCATTGTGGCGCCGATCTCTTTGTGCAGGCGGGCAATCTCGACCCGCATCTCGACGCGCAGTTCGGCATCAAGGTTGGACAGCGGCTCGTCGAAGAGGAACACTTCGGGGCCACGCACAATTGCACGGCCAATTGCGACCCGCTGACGCTGGCCACCGGACAGGGCTGCAGGTTTGCGGTCCAGATAGCTGTCCAGCTTCAGAACGTCAGAGGCCGCTTTGACCTTGGCGTCGATCTCGGCCTTTGGCACACCGTTCATCTTAAGGCCGAAGCCCATGTTTTCCTTGACTGTCATATGCGGATAGAGCGCGTAGGTCTGAAAGACCATGGCCACGCCCCGCTCGGACGGGTCCATATGCGTGACATCACGCGTGCCGATATGCATCTGACCTTCGGTGGTTTCCTCCAGTCCGGCGATCATCCGCAGAAGCGTGGATTTACCACAGCCCGAAGGGCCCACAAAGACGCAGAACTCGCCGTCCTCAATCTGCAGATCAATCCCGTGGATAACCTGCACATCACCATAGCGTTTGATGGCTTTCTGAAGCGTGACACCTGTCATGGTTTACGTCCCTGTATTTTGCAAAAATGAATCCGGGAACCGCCAGGCCTGCGCATCGCGCGCAATGGACCGGGCCACAGTGGCAAGCCGGGGCGCGAGCGCCTCCAGCCGGTTCAGCGAGGTCGTACGTGTCGAGCCGGTCACGGACAGCGCGCCCAGCACGCGGCCCTGATCGGTCAGAATCGGGTAGGCAATACAGATGATGCCGGGCTCGTGCTCTTCATCGTCAAAGGCATAGCCACGGGCCCGGATCCGGCGCAGTTCGGCGCAAAGCGTTTCGCTGCTGGTCAGTGTCCGGTCGGTAAACCGATGGAAAGACTGCTGTCGCAGCACAGGTTCCAGATCAGCCTCCGGCAGAAACGCGAGCATCGCCTTGCCCACACCAGTGCAGTAAGCGGGGCCAACCTTGCCCGCGTCTGAATACATCTCGACAGGCTGGGCCGCGTTGCGCTTGTCCACGTAAAGGACCTGCGCATGATCCATCTGTGCCAGGTGCACGGTCTGCCCCACTTCGGCGCTGAGCTGGTCCAGCAGCGGACGGGCGATGGGTGCCAGGCTGCTCTGGGTCCAGGCGGCATGGGCGAGACGCACAAGACGTACGCCCAGCGCATAGGTCTGATTGTGCGAATCGTATTCCAGCATCCCCTGTGAGGTCAGCGTCTGCAAAAACCGATACAGAGTCGCCTTGGGAAAACGGCTTTCAGCCAGCAGAGTCGCAAATCGTACGGGGCGGCCATATGCGGCCACCTGGTCCAGTACATCCAGCGCTTTGCCTACGGTGCCGTCCCCCGACATACCAGGCATCTCCCTCCTCGGGCCCCGCCCGCAGCGCCCCTGCGCCGCGACCTCCCCGGGGCCATGCTCTTTCCCGGTCAATTCCAAGAAGAGTGTTGACAGTGTAGGCAGAGTGCAGTGTAGTTTTCAATATATAAAACTTGGTTTCAAATAATGGAACACATTATGCGGAAACCAGGGGGGACCAAAACCGCAAACGTACCTTAGGGAGGACACCATGCGTTTCACCACAAAGTCTATGCTTATGGCATTGGCAGGAACCACCATGCTTGCCGGCGCTGCATCCGCAGAGCTGACAGGCGAGCTGAAGATTTTCCTCGATACATCCAACCCCGCACCGCGTGCGACTATGGAGAAGATGATCGCGGACTTCGGCGCAGAGCATCCCGGCCTCGAGATTTCGACCACCGTGATCGACCGCGAAGCCTATAAAACTCAGATCAGGAACTTCCTGACGGCAGACAGCCCGGACGTTGCAACCTGGTATGCAGCAAACCGCATGACACCCTATGTGTCCGCCGGCCTCTTTGAAGACGTATCTGACCTCTGGGCCGAGCCTGAGATCGCCGAGAACCTGGCATCGACCAAAGGCGCGATGACCATCGACGGCAAGCAGTGGGGTGTGCCGTACACGTACTACCAGTGGGGCATCTATTACCGCAAAGATATCTACGAAGAGCTGGGCCTGAACGAGCCGTCCAACTTTGACGAGATGAAGTCCAACTGCCAGGCGATCGTTGATTCGGGCCGCAAGTGCTACACCATCGGCACCAAGTTCCTGTGGACCGCAGGCGGCTGGTTTGACTATCTCAACATGCGGACCCACGGCTTTGATTTCCACATGGAACTGGCCCAGGGCAACGTGAAATGGACAGACGACCGCGTCAAAGAGACCTTCGCCAACTGGCGTCAGCTCATCGACATGGGTGCTTTTGTTGACAACCACCAGAACTACTCCTGGCAGGAATCGCTCCCCTTCATCGTGAACGGTGAGGCAGCAGCGATCCTCAAGGGCAACTTTGCCGTCGCACCGCTGCGCGAGGCAGGTCTGGATGACAGCAAGCTGGACTTCTACCAGTTCCCGGCAATCAACCCGAACGTTGAACTGGCAGAAGACGCGCCGACCGACACGTTCCACATCCCGGCAAACGCCTCCAACAAGGAAGCCGCGCGCGAGTTCCTGCGGTTTGTTGTGTCTGCCAACGTGCAGACAGAGATCAACAACGGCGCGAACCTGGGCCAGCTGCCCGTAAACGCGCAGTCCGCCGTGGATGATGACAAGTTCCTGAACGAAGGCTTCACCATGCTGTCCCAGAACAGCCCCGGTGGTGTAGCCCAGTTCTTTGACCGCGACTTCCCGGCCGAAATGGCTGCTGAAGCCATGCAGGGTCTGCAGGAATTCATGGTCTTCCCGGATAACCTGGACGACATCCTGGCACGCCTCGATAAGGTACAGGAGCGGGTTTACAAGTAACCCGGTTCCGGCCCGGGCGCTTCGGTGCCCGGGCCCACCGCTGACCGGCGCAGCCGCCAGCGCGGGCCCGCCCTGCCCGCTTTGCCGCCTGTCCCGTATCCACTCTGGGAGGAGAACCCGCCATGACCGATACACCGGCACAACAGGTCGCCGCACCACAGCGCAGCTGGTACAAGCGCAATGAGATTGCGGTGACACCCTGGCTCTTTCTCGCCCCTGCGATCCTGTTCTTTGCGTTCTATGTGATCTGGCCGATCTACCAGTCGATCGCGATCTCTTTTTACGACTGGGACGGGCTGGGAGAGGCACAATACGTCGGCATGGCCAATTATGTCGAACTGATGGATGACAGCGCCTTTGAGGTCTCGCTCTGGAACAACCTGAAATGGTTGCTGTTTTACCTGCTGGCGATTCCGGGCGGGCTCTTTATCGCGCTCTTCCTGAACCAGACCGTGACGGGCATCCGCATCTACAAGTCCCTGTTCTTCTTTCCCTTTGTTCTGTCTCAGGTCGTTGTCGGCCTGGTGTTCTCGTGGTTTTACCTGCCGAACGAGGGGCTGCTGAACGGTGTCCTGGGCCTTGTCGGTCTGGGTCCGGTCAACGTTCTGGGTGATCCCACGATGGCCACCTATGGCATCATCGCTGCAGGGCTCTGGCCCCAGACGGCATATTGCATGATCCTCTATCTGACCGGTCTGAACGCTGTGGACCCCGAGCAGATCGAAGCAGGACGGCTGGACAATGCCAAGGGCTGGAAGATGCTGTGGTACATCATCATCCCGCAGCTCAAGCCTGCGACGTTTATTGCCTTTGTCGTGACAATTATCGGCGCACTCCGTTCCTTTGACCTTATCTCGATCATGACCAACGGTGGTCCTTTCGGTCAGACGCGCGTGCTGTCGTTCTATATGTTTGAGAAAGCGCTGTCGGAATACGGGTTCCGCATGGGCTATGGCGCCGCGATTGCGGTTGTGCTGTTCCTGATTATGCTGGTCTTTATCGCATATTTCCTGTGGTCCATGTGGTCCGAGGAGAAGCGCCGATGACCCGTCCGGAGTTCGATGATCTCTGTGCAGAGCACCCCGGGGCGGTCCTGTCCGGGCCCGGCGAACTCGACGCCTGGAAAGTAGGCGGCAAGATGTTTGCCTGCTTTGGCCACGAAGAGAAACGCAGCGTGAATACAGAACATGTTGCGGTGAAATGCCCTGACACGGACACCGCTGCCATGCTGATCGACGCAGGTGCCGCAAAAAAGGCTCCTTACTTCCACCGGTCCTGGGTGCAGCTCGACCTTCCCACTCTTGAGGAAGACGAAGCACAGCACCGCATTGCCATCAGCTACGACACAATACGACGTGGTCTGTCAAAATCCGTCCGGGAGGCGCTCTGATATGTTTCCGACACCGATCGAAAAAACACCCCGTTCCTGGCAGCTGACCTATCAGTCACTGCTGCCTCTTGCACTGATCATGTGGCTTTTGCCGCTTATCGCCGTGGCGATCTTCTCAATCAAACCGGCATCTGATTTCACCCAGGGCAATTACTGGGGAATGCCGTCGTCTTTCGAGCTTTTTGCCAACTACGGGCAGGTTTTCTTCAACTCGGACATGCCGCGTTACATGCTGAACTCGGTCTTTATCACGGTACCTACCGTGATCGGTGCCGTGGCGCTTTCCTGCCTCGCGGGGTTCGCTCTGGGCGTCTACAAATTCAAATCCAACATCTGGATTTTCTTTATGTTCGTGGCGGGCAACTTTGTGCCCTTTCAAATCCTGATGGTACCGGTGCGGGATCTGACGCTGGACATGGGGCTCTACAATACCAAGACCGGCCTCGTGCTCTTTCACGTCGCGTTCCAGACCGGCTTCTGCACGCTGTTTATGCGCAATTTCATCCGCGCTCTGCCGTACGAGCTGATCGAGGCGGCGCGCGTCGAGGGCATCGCAGAATGGAAAATCTTCTGGTATGTGGTGATCCCGCTGATGAAACCTGCGATCGCCGCGCTCAGCGTGCTGATCTTTACCTTTATCTGGAACGACTATTTCTGGGCCGTGGTGCTGACGCAGGGGCCGGAAAGCCAGCCAGTAACTGCCGGTATCACCTCGTTTAACGCCCAGTTCCGCGCCGCCTATCATCTGATGAGCGCGGGCTCGATCGTGGCTGCCCTGCCACCGGTGCTGATGTTCTTCCTGATGCAGCGGCACTTTATTGCAGGTCTGACCCTGGGGGCCGTAAAGTGACACAAAGCTGGCGGCTGGATGACGAGCGCCAGACGCTGGCGCTCGCCTCTACAGGTGGGCTGTGCCCACAGGTGATTTACTGGGGCGCGCCCCTGCCCGCATCCGAGGACCTGACCCAGCTGGTGCAGACCGCCACGCTGGATGTCACGGGCGGCATGCTGGACGAGAACCCGGATCTGTCGATCTGTCCCGAAGCATCACGCAGCTTTCCCGGCCAGCCGGGTCTGGTGGTGCGCGACCAGGACGGCACACCGCTGCTGCCCAAGTTCAGACTGAAAGAGGTCAACGAGGCGCCGCAGGCGCTGACCGTGGTCTGCGAGGATACCGCAAACCGGCTGACGTATGAGGCGCGGTTTTCGCTGGACCCGGAAACCCATGTAATCGAAATGAGCGCCCGGCTGCACGCTGACAGGCCATTGCACCTGCACTGGCTCGCGGCCCCCGTATTGCCGGCGCCCCAGCATTCGGACGATATGATCGATTTCGCCGGGCGCTGGTGCGGCGAGTTTCAGATGAACCGGACCGCGTGGTCACCCGGTATCCGCTACCGCGAGAACCGCACCGGGCGGACGGGGCACGAACACTTTCCCGGTCTGATGGTGCCCGCACGCGGGGCCACCAATGCTACCGGCGAGACCTTTGCCTTTCACTATGGCTGGTCTGGCGGGCACCGCATGATCGCCGAAGAGCTGCCAGACGGACGCCGTCAGATCCAGTTTGGTCACGCCGCCCGTATGGAAACGGCGCCGGCCACTGAATTCCGCACGGCACCGCTGTATGCGGTCTATTCCTCGGACGGTCTGAACGGCTGTGCTGTTTCCTTCCAGCGCCATCTGCGCGACCGAATCGTGACCTGGACCGACAGCGGTCGCCCGCGTCCGGTGCATTATAACTGCTGGGAAGCGGTCTATTTTGACCATGACCTGCCCAAGCTCAAGGATATTGCGACTCGCGCCGCCAGCCTTGGCGCGGAACGGTTCGTGCTGGATGACGGCTGGTTCGGTCAGCGGGACGATGACACCTCCAGCCTGTCAGACTGGGAGGTCGATCCGCGCAAATACCCGGACGGTCTGGGGCCACTGATTGATCACGTCCACGCCGAGGGTATGACATTCGGTATCTGGTTTGAGCCGGAGATGATCAATCCCAACAGCAACATTCACCGCGCCCATCCGGACTGGGCGCTGGGGTCTGAAGACCAGATCCTTGGCCGGCAGCAGAAGGCGCTGAACATGGCGCTGCAAGAGGTGCGCGATTTTCTCTATGACCGCATCGGCGCCCTGCTGGCTGCGCATCCGATCGACTATATCAAGTGGGACCACAACCGTGTTCTGCCGATGCCGGATGCCGCTCAGACACGCGGCTCCTATGCGCTGATCGACCGGCTGCGTGCTGATTTTCCGCATGTGGAGATCGAAAGCTGCGCGTCCGGCGGTGGCCGGATTGATTTCGGCATCCTGAGCCGGACACAGCGTGTCTGGCTGTCAGACAGTAATGATGCGCTGGAGCGGCTGATCATGCAGCACAACGCAGCACTCTATCTGCCCTCCGTTGTCACCGGCAGCCATGTGGGGCCGCGCCACTGTCATACCTCCGGGCGCACCCTGGATATTGAATTCCGCGCGTGGGTCGCCGCCCAGCGTCATATGGGGTTCGAGATGGACCCGCGCGAACTGACCGACCACGAGGCCAGTGTGCTGCGCGAGGTTACCGGATGGTGGAAAGACAACCGCGACTGGATGTATGATGCAGATATCCTGCGGCTGGACGCCTCGGACGCGTCGGTGATCGCCGAACAACAACAGGCCCGTGATGGCAGCAGGTTTGTCGTGTTTGCCGGCAAGTCCGGCACATCGCCGCAGATCGCGCCGCGCCCGTTGCGGATGACCCGACTGGACCCGCAGGCACGCTACGAGGTCAGCCTCGTTAACCGTGCCTCTGCCCCGGCGCTGTCACGCGGCAAGCTGCGACTGAAAGACGGTGCTGTCACCCTGACCGGGACGGCGCTGATGCACAACGGGCTGACCCTGCCCTGGCATTTCCCTGAAACCATGTGGGTGCTTGAAGGGCGGCGGCTCTGACCGGCCGACGCTTTTCGCGCCCTCTTACAACAAGGCTCTCCAATGTCCCAGACTGCAACATTTCACGATCTGAAAGGCGCATCCGTCTATATTACGGGCGGTGGGTCCGGCATCGGCGCAGACCTGACGGACGGCTTTATGGCGCAGGGCGCGCAGGTGGCTTTTATCGGCCGCTCGGATGCCAGCGCGTTCGTAGAACAGATGGCCGAAAAACACGGACGTGCGCCGCTGTTTTTTCAGGGGGACATTACCGATACGGACAGGCTGCGCGGTACCATTGCCGAGGCCGCCGCGGCCCACGGCCCTGTTCAGGTGCTGGTATCCAATGCCGCCAATGACAAACGTCACAACTGGCTGGAGCTGACACCCGGGGAATGGGACAGCCTGCTTGCGGTGAACCTCAAGGCCTATCTCTTTGCCGCCCAGGCGGTTGCACCGGGGATGATTGCCCGCGGGGCCGGATCGATCATCAACTTCAGTTCCATCAGCTATATGATGGGTAACGCAGGTTACCCGGCCTATACCGCGGCAAACGGTGGCATAACGGCCATGACCCGCAGCCTTGCCCGTGAACTCGGTCCGGACGGCGTGCGTGTAAACGCCCTGGCGCCTGGCTGGGTGCTGACGCAGAAACAGCTCGACAAATGGGCCACGCCGGAAGGTCTGGCGGCACATCTTGAACGACAGTGCCTGAAGACTCACCTCGTGCCGCAGGATATCGTCGACGCCACGCTTTTTCTTGCCTCAGAGGCAAGCCGGATGATGACCGGCCAGTGTATGGTTGTTGACGGCGGCGTGGTAACCACCGGATAAGCAGCGCATGAACGACACCGTGACACCAGACTGGATTGCCGTTGACTGGGGCACCACCAACCTGCGGGCCTGGGCCATGCGGGGCACGCGGGTTCTGGACCGTGCGTGTTCCGATGAGGGAATGGGCAGTCTGTCGCAGGACGCGTTTGAGCCGGCGCTGAAAGCGCTGGTCTCGCCCTGGCTTTCACATGGTCCGGTGCCGGTCATCGCCTGCGGCATGGTCGGATCGCGGCAGGGCTGGGTAGAAGCGCCCTATCGTCAGGTGCCATGCGCCCCCGCAGAAAGCGCACTGACACGCGCCCCGGCGTCCGGTGATCTGTCCGTCCATATTGTCAGCGGCCTGTCGCAGACCACCCCACCGGACGTCATGCGCGGCGAGGAGACCCAGATTGCAGGCTTTCTGCAACTCAATCCGGGCTGGGACGGCGTGCTTTGCCTGCCCGGCACACATACCAAATGGGTGCACCTGAGCGCAGGCGAAGTCGTCAGTTTTCAGACCTTTATGACAGGCGAACTTTTTGCGCTTGTGAGCGGAGCCTCGGTCCTGCGTCATTCCGTATCCGGCGAAGGCTGGGACAGTGACGCTTTTGAGGCTGCTGTGGGCGACACCCTGGCACGACCGGAAAAACTGGCCGGCAGGCTCTTTGGCCTGCGCGCGGGACAGCTGCTCACCGGAACCGATCCTTCAACGGCCCGCGCTGCTCTCTCCGGTCTGCTTATCGGCGCAGAACTGGCAGCCGCCCGACCCTACTGGCTGGGTCAGAACATGGCCATTCTCGGGACCGGCACTCAGGCCTGCGCCTATCGGGATGCGCTGGCACCTCAGGGGGTCAGCTGCCTGATGGTCGATACAGAACGTGCAACCCTGGCCGGACTGACAGCGGCCCGCAGACTGCTGAAAGAGACAACATGACCCTGCCCATTATCGCGATCCTGCGCGGCGTAACACCTGCCGAAGCTCCGGCCATCTGTGCCGCCCTGATCGACGCGGGGATCACTCAGATCGAAGTGCCGCTCAACTCACCTGATCCTCTGGACAGCATCGCCGCTCTGGCGCGTCAGTTCGGCGATACAGCCCTGATCGGCGCGGGAACTGTTCTCAGCACACAGGACGTAGCAGATGTGGCTGACGCAGGCGGCAAACTGATTGTCTCGCCTGACTGCAAACCGGAAGTCATCCGCGCGACCAGGGCACGCGGCATGCAGAGCTGGCCAGGTGTGTTCACCCCCACTGAAGCCTTTGCGGCGCTCGATGCCGGAGCTGACGGGCTGAAACTTTTCCCCGGCTCCATGGCCGGCCCGTCGGGTCTTCAGGCAATGCGGGCCATTCTGCCACCGGGCACCCGGGTCTATGCTGTGGGCGGCGCAGGGCCGGACAATTTCTCTGACTGGATTGCCGCAAGCGCGGACGGTTTCGGCATGGGGTCTGCAATTTACAAACCAGGCCTTACCGCAGCAGAAGTGGCAGAGCGTGCGACCGCAATCGTCAATGCCTGGCGCGCAGCCACCTCATGAATGTGCGCGTCTTTGACGAGCGGCACTGCCGTCTGGGAGAAGGCGCGCTCTGGCACCCGCTGCGCAGGCAGCTGTTCTGGTTCGATATTCTCGACCGAAAGCTTCTGACGCGTGAAAACGGCGCAGAAAAGAGCTGGGCCTTCGATGAAGAGGTTTCTGCCGCGGGCTGGATCAGCCAGACACAGCTGCTGATCGCCTCCGCTTCGGGCCTGTGGTCCTTTGACCTTGATAACGGCAGCCGGCAAAAGCTCTGCCCCCTCGAGGCAGGCAACAGCGTCACACGCTCCAACGATGGCCGTGCCGACCCCTGGGGCGGATTCTGGATCGGAACAATGGGTCGCAATGCCGAGCCCGGCGCCGGATCAATCTACCGCTTTCATCAGGGCCAGCTGCGCCGCGTCGTCGCCGGCATCACTATTTCAAACGCGATCTGTTTTGCACCGGATCGTGGCCATGCCTTCTATACCGATACAAAGACGTCCCAGATCATGCAAATACCGCTGGATCGCAGTGGCTGGCCGGCCGGAAACGCCCGCGTCCACATTGACCTTTCAGAAGACGGGCTGGCACCGGACGGTGCCGTGACGGCCGCTGACGGAACGCTCTGGGTGGCACAATGGGGCGCCGGACGGGTCGCGGCGTATCGCGATGGCGCCTTCGTCCGTGCGGTCGATCTGCCAGCCGATCACATCACCTGTCCGGCCTTTGGGGGCAATGACCTCACGACACTCTTTGCGACATCCGCGACCCAGGGTATTGCCCGGCAGGCGCTGTCGGGTGACCATGCCCACGGTCAGACATTTGAAATCACCGGTGTGGCCCGGGGCCTGCCCGAACCAGGGGTTCTGTTGCTATGAAACGCAGCCTTGGCGTCTGCTACTATCCCGAACACTGGCCCCGCCCGATGTGGGAACAGGATGCCGCCGACATGGTCGCAACTGGCATCTCATGGGTACGGATCGGCGAATTTGCGTGGAGCCGTATCGAACCCGTGCCCGGCCAGTATGACTTTGACTGGCTGGATGATGCCATAGCAGTGCTGAGCGACGCAGGCCTGAAAGTCATTCTCGGCACCCCGACCTGTACACCGCCGGTCTGGATGACCGAAAGATTTCCGGACATGTTTGCGCGGGACGCGCAGGGGCACGTGCGCGGTTTCGGCTCGCGGCGGCACTATTGCTTCAGTCACAGCGGGTACCGCGAGGCGGCGGCAGAAATCTGTCGCATTCTTGGCGACAGATATGGCCGTGACCCCCGCATTCACGCCTGGCAGATCGACAATGAATACGGCTGCCACGACACCATCCTGTCGTGGTCCGATACCGCGCATGAGGCATTCCAGACCTGGCTGGCCAACCGTTATGGTACGATTGATGCGCTGAATACGGCCTGGGGCAATGTGTTCTGGTCGATGGAGTACAGCAGTTTTGAGCAGATCGGCCTGCCCAACCTGATGGTAACCCAGCCGAACCCCAGCCATGAACTCGCGTTCCGCCGATTCAGCTCTGATCAGGTGGTGCGCTGGCACGAGGCGCAGGTCGCAGCACTGCGTCCGCGCACCGACGCACCACTGGTGCACAATTATATGGGCCGTGTGCTCGATTTCGATCATTTTGAGGTCGGATCATCCATCGATATTGCGAGTTGGGACAGCTACCCCATCGGGTTTCTGTCTGACCGGCTGGAGGGCACGCCCGAACACAAGGCACGGTATCTGCGGCAGGGCGATCCGGATATGCAGGCCTTTCACCATGATCTTTACCGGGCTGTCGGGAACGATAATCGCTGGTGGGTGATGGAACAGCAGCCCGGACCGGTCAACTGGGCACCTTATAACCCTGCACCACTGCCTGGCATGGTGCGCCTGTGGTCATGGGAGGCCTTTGCGCATGGCGCGGAGGTCGTGAGCTATTTCCGCTGGCGTCAGGCACCTTTTGCGCAGGAACAGATGCACGCCGGTCTGCGCCGCCCGGACAACGCACCCGCGCCCGGGCAGCACGAGGCCGAAACGGTCGCGTGCGAACTGGCCGAAATGCCCGACACGGATATCGCCCAGGCGCCCGTGGCACTGGTGTTCGATTATCCGTCGGAATGGGCCTGGAGCACACTGCCGCAGGGCGCTGATTTCAGCTATTTCCGTCTGGTGCTTGATACCTACCGGGCGTTGCGGCGGCAGGGACTGTCGGTGGATATCCTGCCCTCGGACACGACTTCGCTGGCGGGCTATGCGCTCGTGCTGATCCCCGGCATGGCGTCTGTGCCCGCCCCCCTGATGGCTGCAATTAAGGGGCAGACCGTGCTGCTCGGCCCCCGGACGAACGCGGTCACCGACGAGCTGTGCATCCCGCAACCAATGGGCCCTGCTATACCGGGCTTTGATGTAACGGCCACACGGGTCGAAAGCCTGCCACCAGGCATCAGACGCCCCGTGGCACCCGGCGGTGCAGTTTTGCGCTGGGTCGAAACACTGGAAGGCAGTGCAAACGTCAGTCTGGCTGATGCGACGGGCGCGCCCATGTTGATGTCAGATGGGCAGACACACTACCTCGGTGCATGGCCCGACGATGCTTTGTGGTCAGAGATCGTAACGCGGCTCGCTGGTGAGGCCGGCATCGAAGTCACCCCCCTGCCCGAAGGCTTGCGGCTGCGGGATACGCAGCACCACAGATTTGCGTTTAATTACGGGCCGGAGCCGGTGGTATTCAACGGAGAGACGATCCCGGCGGCTGGTGTCGTCTGGTGGCCGCGTCAGACCACTGAGCGGGCGTAGGCCAGACACCCCAAAAGCGCTGCTTCATCCTGTGTGATCACCGAAACCCGAACAGGCTGCATCGTCTGCTTGACTGTGGGCTGTTCGTGAAGCGTTTCGATAAATGTGTCTCTGGCGGGGCTGCTCAACAGCCCGCGAACCACTGAACCGGCCAGATAAATCCCGCCGCCCGACATATAAAGCAGCCGCAGGTCCTGCACGAAAGCACCCAGCATCCGGGCATAGACCATCGTTGACGCCAGGGCGGCACTGTCACCGGATGAGGCCGCGGCCATCACTTCGCTGGCATCTTTTTTTGGCGTGCCAGTGGCTGCTGCATGCAGTTCAGCGAGGCCCGGGCCACGTACCGCATCTTCGGCACACCGCACCCATCCGGCGGGCCCGCCGATGTAGTCTTCCATGATCTTCTGAACGCGCGACGGCAGGCTGCACAGGCCAGCCTCTGCTCTGAGGCAGATGGTCTGGTCACCGGCTCTGAGCACCGGGCTCACGTTAAAACCGGTGCCTGCACCAACAACCAGACGCTGGTCCTGATCGTTGGCAGGCGCCTGCAGAACAACCTCGGCACCTTCTTCACCCAAACTGTCAAGAGCGTATCCCAGTGCACTGAGATCATTCAGCAAAAAGGCAGCGGCATTCGTATGTTTTTCAGCCAATGCGTGGGTGTCAAAATCCCAGCCCCGGTTTGTCAGCCGCGCTTTCGTGCCATTTACCGGTCCTGCCACCGCGACGGTCAGGGCCTCGACGTTGGCGATGTTCTCAGAGGCGACATAATCCTCCAGTGCGGCATCGAAACTGGCGTAGTTGTCGTTGCGATACCGGCGGACACCGGCAGGGTCGATCATGCCGTTCTGCGCTGTCGCAAAACGCACATTCGTGCCCCCAACATCCGCCAGTATCAGTACCATCCGCCCTTGCCTTCAGACAAATCTGTTTACGTAGTTTTCAAGGATCTCCTGCCGCCCGGATCTGGGCTGCGGGTTGATACCCTGCTCCACAACCGTTGCGGAGATGCTTTCCAGGCTCTCTGACGTCAGCCAGCTTTGCGCCTGATCACTCTGCCACCCCGCATAACGTGCCGACCGAGCCTCTTCAAGCCCGCCATCTTCCAGCATTGCAGCTGCCGCTTTGAGACCGCGCGCACATACGTCCATTGCGCCGGCGTGCGACGCGATAAGGTCAACCGGATCAAGGCTCTGGCGGCGCAGCTTGGCGTCAAAGTTTGTTCCACCGGTCGTAAAGCCACCCGCCTTCAGGATTTCATAATATGCCAGCGCGACTTCCGGCACCGAGTTCGGAAACTGATCTGTATCCCAGCCAGACTGATAGTCGTTGCGGTTCATGTCGATGGAGCCAAGGATGCCAAGCGATGCGGCCATCGCAAGCTCATGCTCAAAGCTGTGCCCGGCCAGAATGGCGTGTCCCTGCTCAAGGTTCATTTTCACTTCGTTCTCGAGACCGAAATCCTTGAGAAACCCGTAAACTGTAGCAACGTCATAATCATACTGGTGCTTTGTCGGCTCCTGCGGTTTGGGTTCGATCAGGATCTCGCCCGAAAAACCGATCTTGTGTTTGTAGTCGACAACCATCTGCAGCATGCGACCCGCCTGCTGCCGCTCCTGCGCAAGGTCCGTATTGAGCAGTGTCTCATAGCCTTCACGCCCGCCCCAGAGCACGTAGTTCTCGCCCCCGAGGCGATGCGTTACGTCCATACAGGATTTAATTGTTGCCGCAGACCAGGCGAAAACTTCGGGATCAGGGTTGGTTGCCGCACCGGCCATGAAGCGCCTGTGCGAGAAAAGATTGGCCGTACCCCACAGAAGACGCGGACCGCCAGCAGCCATTTTTTCTTCAAGATAGTCTGCTATCTCATTAAGGTTTCGTGTGTTTTCAGAAAAATCTGAACCCTCGGGCCGGATGTCTGCATCATGAAAGCAGTAATAGGGCTGCCCAAGCAGGGCAAACATCTCAAAGGCGACATCTGCTTTCAGGCGGGCCAGATCCATGGTTTCGCCAAACCACGGACGGTCAAAGGTCTGGCCGCCGAACGGATCGCCGCCAGGCCAGGCAAAACTGTGCCACCAGGCGATGGCAAACCGCAGGTGTTCCGACATCGTTTTGCCGGCAACCACCTCATCGGGATTGTAGTGGCGGAAGACCAGCTGATCAGCCGGCGCGTCCGGTGCATAGCGGAGCGGTTCTGTTCCGGCGAAAAAATCTGTCATAGGGCCTCCTTAAGGGCATGATATGCGGCGCGATAGCGGGCATGGCCCGCAGAAAACGCGTCCAGAAGAGCTGTATCCGGCACTACGGTTTGTGCGATGCGTGGCGGCGCAGCCAGTTCGGCACCGCCCCCGGTCACGGCCATCTGCGCCAGACGCGCGGCACCGAAAGCTCCGCCAAAATCGCCCGCTTCGGGCACGTCGACGGGCATGTTCAGCGCTGTGGCCAGTGCCTGCAGCCAGTACCCGGACCGGCTGCCACCTCCGACGGCCACCAGGCTGTCGATACGCGTTCCTGTGGATTGCAGGGCGTCAAGGCAGTCTGCAAACGCAAAACTGACGCCTTCCAGAACGGCGCGGGTACCGGCCTCTTTGTCCGTCGCATGTCCGAGGCCCAAGAATGCCCCGCGTGCTGCGGCGTCATTATGCGGCGTTCTTTCGCCGCCCAGATACGGCAGGAACAGCGTCTGCGACGGCGCCTGCAGCATCCCGAGGCTTTCCGTCAGTGTCGCGGCGTCAGACCCCACCAGCGAAGCATACCAGTTCAGCGAATCTGTACAGGCAAGTATGACACCCATCTGGTGCCACAGGTCCGGCAGCGCATGGCAGAACGTGTGGACCGCGGCAGGCGCATCAGGCTGATAGGCACTGCTTGCCGCAAAAAGCACACCGGATGTGCCGAGCGACACAAAGGCCTGCCCGGGGCGGACCACGCCCATCCCCACCGCCGCGGCCGCGTTGTCACCTGCACCACCTGCCAGGATCACATCCGGGCGCATGCCCCAGCGCTGTGCCAGATCGGCGCGCAGGGTTCCCGTGGGCTCAGACCCTTCGACAAGGCGTGGCATATGTTTTCGTGAGAGACCCGACGCGGCAAGCAGTTTATCCGACCAGTCACGCGCACCGGTATCGAGCCAGCTGGTACCAGCGGCGTCCGACATCTCAGATACCGCCTCACCTGTAAGCCAGAACCGAAGATAATCTTTAGGAAGCAACACCCTGGCACACTTTGCAAACACTTCAGGCTCATTTGCAAACACCCATGCAACTTTGGGTGCTGTAAAACCGGGAAACACGATATTGCCGGAAATGTCCCGCCAGTCGGGATCTGCATCCATGGCAGCGGCCTGTGCATGGCTGCGCGTATCGTTCCAGAGCATGCAGGGTCGCAGTACGTCACCCGCCTGATCCAGAAGCGTCGCGCCATGCATCTGGCCGCTGATACCGATGCCACGGACTGCGGACAGATCATGATCCTGCCCCAGCGAGGCGATCACGCTTTCCGTTGCCGCCAGCCAGTCGGCAGGCCTTTGCTCTGACCAGCCATCGTGCGGACGCTGTACCGTCAGGGGTGCGGTGGCCTCTCCGGCCACGTTCTGATCGTTATCCGTCAGAACGCCCTTCAGTCCGGAGGTGCCAAGGTCCAGTCCCAGATACATGGATCAGGCCGCCTTGTCGGGTTTCTTGCCCATGATGATCATGCTCAGAATATCGTCTTCAGTCACATCCTCGACACGCTCTGTACCGATGAGTTTTCCGTTTTTCATGACGGAAACGCGGTCACACAGTTCAAGCATCTCGCGCGTGTCATGGCTGATCAGGAAGATGCCCAGTCCCTGCTTTTTCAGCTCCTGGATGAGTTCTGCCACCATCTGTGTTTCATGGACCCCGAGTGCTGCTGTTGGCTCGTCCATGATCAGGATTTTCGCATTGAAGTAAACCGCTCTGGCAATTGCAACAGACTGCCGCTGGCCGCCGGAAAGCGCTGAAACAGGCTCCTTCAGCTTGCGGAAGTTCGGGTTCAGCCGCGCCATGATCCTGCGTGTTTCGGCTTCCATTTTGTCGTCATCGACAAAGCCCATCCAGTTTGTCAGCTCCCGCCCCAGAAAGAGGTTCGACGCGGCATCAAGGTTATCCGCCAGCGCGAGCGTCTGGTAAATCGTTTCAATATTGTAACGGCGTGCGTCACGGGGACTGGCGATATGGGCCTGTTCACCTTCCACGAAAATCTCGCCGCTGTCGGCCTTGTAGGCGCCCGACAGGATTTTGATCAGCGTGGATTTTCCAGCCCCGTTGTGGCCCAGAAGTCCGACCACCTCGCCGGGGTTGACGTGAATTGAAACGCCATCCACAGCGCGCACTCCGCCGAAAGAGATCGAGATATCGCGCATTTCACATAAAGGTGCCATCAGCGGCCTCCGGTCTTTTTACGGTAAATCGTGTCGATCAGGACGGCGGCCACAAGAACTGTGCCCACGACGATGTTCTGAAGGGGGGCATCAACCCCCACCATGGCCATACCCGACTGCAGCGACTGCATGATCAGCGCCCCAAGGATCGCTCCATAGATGGTACCGATGCCGCCCGCGAGAGCCGTGCCGCCGATCACGGCGGCTGCGATAACGCGCAGCTCATCCAGCGTACCGATATCGTTGGAGTGGTTTGTCAGGCGGGCCGAGGCAACGACCGCTGACAGCGCGCAGAGAAAGCCCATCAGCGCAAAGATTTTGACCGTCAGCATCCGCGTGTTGATGCCGGACAGCTCTGCGGCATCCGGATTGCCGCCCGTTGCAAAGATGTAGCGCCCCAGCCGGGTGCGTTGTGCGATGAGTGTCATGGCCACCGCCACAGCGATCAGGAGCAAAACAGACAACGGCAGACCATAGGCTGCGGAAAAGCCCTCCGGCATTGTCTCGCCGCGCGCCTCAAACATGCGTTCCAGGCGGCGTTCGGGGATCTGATATGCATTCAGTATGGCGATAAAGCCCATGATACCGGCCGCAATAACAGCCGCGATGGTTGCTTCCGCCCAGGCAGGTTTTACCGGAAAGTCATGTGCAATCTTGGCACGACGTGCGGACCAGAGCGCCCAGAGCGCCCAGACGACCGCAACAATGCCGAATATCCAGCTCCATGTTTCTCCGAGGGTGCCGTTGATCCCACCCAGCTTCATGAAGGTCGGGTCCAGCGGACCAATCGTCTGTCCGCTTGTCTGATACCACGCAACGTTGCGCCATACGAGCAACCCACCCAGCGTGACGATAAAGGCAGGGATCGCAAGATAGCCCACGAGCCAGCCCTGAAACGCGCCAACAACGGAGCCGACAATCAGGCCTGCGGCAATCGTGATCCATGGGGTGAGCGGGTGCCCGAGCCCAAGACCGAATGCGTCCGGCAGATAGCGGGTCTGCAGCATCGCCATAAACGCCGAACAGGTCGCCAGCAGTGCGCCGACCGCCAGATCAATGTGGCGGGTGACAATCACAAAGACCATACCCGTTGCCATGATCGCGACGCTGACCGTCTGAATAGTCAGGTTGAAAATATTCCGGGGCGTCAGAAAGCGCCCTTCAGTCAGTATATTAAAGCAGATACAAATGACCAGAAACGCGCCGATCATGCCCAGAAGCCGCGTATCGACCTCCAGCGCCTGAAAGCCTGTGCGTTTCTTTACCTGTGGTGCGGATACATCCGTCATGGCGCGCTCCGGGAGGGGTAAAACAAGGGGTTTGCCCGCGCCGGACCGGCGGGGCATCGCAGGGTGGACGGGCCCCGGAGTGGGGCCCGCCGGTTTTCAGGGAGAATTAGTTACAGGGAGCCGGGCCGCCGGAGACGCCCTGGCAGAGTGCTTCCTGTGTGATCCAGCCCGCATCAACGACAGCGGACAGGTTCGCAGCGGTTACCGGCACGGGTGCCAGGAAACGTGCTGTCATTTTGGTGCCACCGGGGGACGTCCATTCCTGGGCGCCGTCCACAGCGGACATTTCGGTGCCTTCTGCGAGGGATACCGCGATTTCTGCGGCGGCTTTGCCCAGATCACGCGCGTCTTTCCAGACCGATACGGTCTGAGTGCCCTTGGCCACACGGTTCAGAGCGGCATGATCGCCGTCCTGACCAGAAACCGGGATGCCTTCCATGCCCTGTGCGGTCAGGGCAGCAACAACACCGCCAGCAGTACCGTCGTTGGACGCCACAACAGCATCAACATTGTTGTCATTTGCTGTCAGGATCTGCTCCATGTTGCGCTGTGCGTTCGCGGGCAGCCAGCCGTCTGTATAGGCTTCGGCAACGATGTTGATCTTGCCGGCGTCAATGGCGCCCTGGAGGATTTCCTGCTGACCACCGCGCAGGAAGTCTGCGTTCGGATCAGTGGGCGAGCCTTTGATCATGACGTAATTGCCTTCGGGCAGCGCCTCAAGCACGGCACGGGCCTGCATGCGACCCACCTCGACGTTGTCAAACGTCAGGTAAAAGGCGCGCGGATCTTCGATCAGGCGGTCATAGCCAACTACCGGAATGCCTTCGTCTGCGGCGGCCTGAACAGCCGGGCCGATTGCTGCGGCGTCCTGCGCGAGAATGATCAGAGCGTCAACGCCCTGAGCAATCAGGCTCTCAACGTCGGACAGCTGTTTTGCAGAGGAGCTCTGCGCATCAGCGGAAACATAAGCCGCGCCTGCAGCTTCCAGAGCCGCTTTGATCGCCGCTTCGTCGGTTTTCCAGCGCTCTTCCTGGAAGTTCGACCAGCTGACGCCCACTGTCATCGAGTGGCCGTCTGCCAGCGCGGTCGTTGACAGTGCGGCCGACAGGACGACTCCCATAATTGCAATTTTCTTCATTCTATCCTCCCAAGGGACATCTCAGTGTCTGTTGATGCCGTTTCTTTGTTTTGGCATGGCAATAAAGATTGACTGTTTTAATTCAGCTGTCAAAATAAATTTGTTCATTTCGCGCAAATTTCTTGTGCGAAACTGGCTCAGACTGATGTGATTCCTATAGAATGCGGTAATATTCCGGATTAATTTTTGAGGAACTGAATAAATGAATGTGGAACTGACGCGCGGTGCGGAAACCGGATTTCCTGCCGGCTGTGGCCCGATCCGCCCCGAATCAGAGGCGCCTTCCAGCAGTCTGCGCCACCGTGTTTTCGAATGCGTCCGCTCTGCAGGGCAGATACCACGCATTGATGTCGCCAAACAGCTTCGCGTCAGCCCGGCGTCTGTGACCACCGTCGCTGGCGAATTGCTGGACCTGGGCCTGTTACAGGAAAACCCCGACAGCAGCCGGGCCACAACGCGCGGTCGCCCCCCTGTCGCGCTCTCCGTCGTGCCTCAGGCGGGCTATGTTGTCGGAATCAAGCTTTCGCGCACGCGCCACACGGCGCTGCTGGTGGATGCAGCAGGCGAGCCGCTGGCCCAGTTCAGCCTGGAAACAGATCAGAGGCGCCGCACGCTTGATCAGGTTCTCGAAGAGACCGGGCGCGTATTGGACGCCCTGCTGAAACAGACCGATCTGCAGCGGGCCGACATTTCGTGCATCGGGCTGGGGATGCCCGGCATGATCGAATACAGCACCGGCCGGATGGTATGGTCGCCGCTGTTGACCGAAACCGACCGTCCACTCCGCGCCCTTGCCGAGGATATGTTCGGTGTGCCCGTGGCCGTCGACAACGACGCCAATCTGGTGACCCTGGCCGAACTGTGGTTCGGCAAAGGTCGCGCGATGGCGGATTTTGCTGTTGTGACGATCGAACAGGGCGTTGGTATGGGGCTTGTGCTGAACCACCGTCTGTACCGCGGTGCCGGATCTCTGGGGATGGAGCTGGGCCACACCAAAGTGCAGCTGGACGGTGCCCTTTGTCAGTGTGGCCAGCGCGGGTGCCTTGAGGCCTATGTCGCCGACTACGCACTCGTACGCGAAGCCTCCACGGCGCTCGATACCGTCACAGATGCCACCATGGGCGCGGATGTGATGCTCCAGCAGCTCTACGAACAGGCCAAGGCAGGCAACGAGGCCGCGCGCATCATTTTCCGTCGTGCCGGGCGTTTTCTCGCACTCGGACTTGCGAATGTTGTGAACCTCTTTGACCCTTCGCTCATCATCCTGGCCGGAGAGCGGATGCAGTACGATTACCTGTATGCGGACGATGTGATGGGCGAAATGCACCGTCTGGCGCTCAACCGCCCCGAGGATTCTCCGCAACAGGTCGAAACCCACGCCTGGGGAGATCTGATGTGGGCGCATGGCGCGGCCGCGCTCGCGCTTTCCGAAGTCGCGGACACAATGGCAGAGGGCCGCACATGAGGTGGCTGGCCCTTGTCTGCAGCGCGCAGGTCGCCTCGGCGGATGTGCTGTTTGAAGACGTCTCCGATCAGCTGCCGGCGCATATTTATGACGGCGGCTGGGAGCATTTCGTCGGTGGGGGTGTCGCGGTTTTTGACTGCAACGGAGACGACCTGCCGGACCTGCTCGCTGCGGGTGGCGAGAACCCTGCCCGTCTGATGCGCAATACCGGCGGTCTGCGCTTTCAGGATGCGCCACTGCCCGAACTGACCGGCACAACCGGCGCCTGGCCGCTGGATGCCGACGGAGATGGCCACCTCGACGTGATGGTGCTTCGGGTGGGCGAGAACCAGCTGCTGCGCGGGGACGGGGCCTGCGGACTTACGCCCGTCAACGATCTGCTGGGGTTCGATGGGGGCGACGCCTGGTCAACCTCTTTTTCGGCCACCTGGACGGACAACGGCCCGGTGATGGCGGTGGGGAATTACGTTGATCGCAATGACCCGGATGGTCCCTTTGAGGCCTGTGATGACAATCAGCTTCACCACTGGGATGGCACTGGTTTTTCATCCACCACGCTGAGCCCCGGGTATTGCGCCCTCTCTGCCCTGTTTGCACGTGACGCCACAGGCACAACCCGCCTGCGCCTGTCAAACGACCGCCACTACTATGTGCGCGGTGGCAGTGAACAACTGTACGACATCGACGAGGGCCGGTTTCTCGGCCCTGGCGACGGCTGGGCGGATGTGCAGCTCTGGGGTATGGGCATTGCCAGCCGCGACATTACCGGTGACGGCGTCTCTGAGGTGATGCTGACGTCTATGGGCGACCAGCTGATGCAGATTGCCGGTGCAGACGGCACCTATCAGGCCGCCCCCTATTCAATCGGCACCTATGCCCAGAGACCGCATATCGGCGACGACGGCCGGCCCTCTACCGGGTGGCATGCAGAGTTTGGTGATATCAACAACGACGGCCGCCCCGATCTTTTTATCGCCAAGGGCAATGTCGATCAGATGCCGGGTCTTGCAATGGAAGACCCCAACAGCCTGCTGCTGCAACAGGCCGACGGGACGTTTGCAGAAATCTCTGTCGCGGCGGGTGTGGCCACCACTGCAAGATCGCGCGGCGCGGCTCTTGCGGACTTCGACAGTGACGGACGGCTGGATCTGGTGGTCATGAACCGGCGCGCGCCCATCGAGCTTTATCGGAATGTTACCCCGCAGACCGGGAACTGGCTGCAGGCGGAACTGCGGGCCCCGGCACCGAATACGCGGGCCGTTTCGGCGCTGGTGACCGTCGAAACAGCCCGGCAGAGCCAGGTTCAGGAGGTCACTGTGGGCGGCGGTCACGGCGGAGGACAGGCCGGGCCTCTGCACTTTGGCCTGGGAACCGCTGAACAGGCCCTGGTTACTGTTACCTGGCCAGACGGTACGCAGACACGTCAGTCCGTCAGGGCGAACCAGCGTCTGGTCCTGCGCCCCTAGCGGTCTACCGGAAGGCCACTTGGCACCTTCGCGGGAATACCGAGCCGTCCTTTTATAGCTGCTTCGTCTGTAAGACTGTCCAGAAACGCCACCAGCGACGCCACATCCCCGGCGCTGAGGTCCACGCTCCCCCGGACAACAGCCGATCTGAGCAGGGCCTGTTCGGTCGGGTTATTGTGATGCCGCCAGTCGTCCGCGCCTGCCAGGTCCGGCAGATCGACGGAACCCGGATCAAAGCCGTCAAAGGCCGACGCGGGATCTGCGTGATAGGCAATGAATGCAGCGAGATCCGCGTGGCTGCCCGTATGCCCCCAGGGTCCGGTGGCGGTGACATTACGCAGCGATGGCGTGCGGAACGCATAGGCGTCTTCCGCTCTGCCGGTGACCCGCATCCGGCCTGTGTCCCGCACATGGTTTTCAAAACGCGCAGCTTTTCCCGGACCAAACTGCGGCACGCCCATCGCATGAAAGCTGTGGTCGGTCTGGAAGCTGCCACTGTGACAGTCCCCGCACTTTGCCTCGCCGTAAAAGAGCTCCATGCCGGCAACAGCGGCATCGCCGAGCGGTGCGCCTCCGCGCAGGAAGGCGTCAAACGGGCTGGTGTCCGACCGCCATTCGAAGGCCATGAAAGCAGCGACAGCGTCCGAGATATGAGTAAAGCCGAACCCATCCACATCAGGGAACGCCGCCCCGATCAGGGGCGCATAGCCGGGAGTGTCCCGCACCCGTGCTGCAAGCAGATCCCAGGCTCCGTCAGGTCCGGTAATGCGCCCCTGACGTACAGCTTTGCTGATCTCATTTTCGCTGTAGTGACCCGCCATTTCGTCGGCGCTCAGGACGGGAAACATCGTCTGCGCGGACAGCAGGCTTGCGAAGCCCTGGTTCATTTCCGCGCCCATAGGAGTACGGATGCCCCCCGGCTTGTCCGCGTCGACCTCAATACGGCCATCGTGAAAAAGAACCGTGAACTCCCGCGCGCCCAGATTGAACAGGGCCGGCGCATTCCGGGGGATGCGCTGTTCGGGCATGTTGTCGGGGTTAGCGACCCGATCCGGCCCCAGTCCCTGCCCCCCCTCGCCCAGTGACAGAGCAACGCCGTCGCCGGTTCCGAATTTCGGGTGATGGCAGGTCGCGCAGGAGATATTCCGGTTTCCGGAAAGGATCGGGTCGTAGAACAGCATCTGCCCGAGACGGACCTGTTCCATGTCTGTCGGCACGTAATCTGCATCCGTCACCGGTGCGGGCGGGCCTGCCATGACAGTTGTGCCCAGAAACATCAGGGTGCCGAATATCTTTGCGCGCATTGGTCTTTTCCGTTGTGATCGGTTGCGGCTCCACGCCGTCAGGTTCAGTCGGTTGTCAGGTTCTGACGTCCGGTTCAGTCCGTCCGATAAGGTTCTCAAGATCTGTGATATCCAGAAGCGCTGCACGGACATCCGCCAGTGCTGCTTCAGGGTCCAGGCCGTGGTCATCGTCGGGGCCGGCATATTGCTCGAGATAGACCCGCAGCGTGGCCCCCTCTGTTCCTGTACCAGAGAGGCGCAGCACTGCGCGCCCCCCATCCTTGAAGGAAATCCGCAGCCCCTGATTTTCACTCACCGATCCGTCGACCGGATCATGATAGGAAAAGCTGTCCGCGGCACTGACTGTCTGACCGGCAGATGTTGTGCCCGGCAATCCTGTCAGGTTTCCGGCCACCCGGTCCATGACCGCCTGTGCGGCCTCTGCCGGTACGGCCTCATAGTCGTGGCGCGAGTAGTAGTTGCGCCCGAATTCCGACCAGTGATCCTGCAGCATCTGCGCCACGGGGCGTTCAGTTACAGCAAGAATGTTGAGCCACAAAAGGACGGCCCAGAGACCGTCTTTTTCGCGCACGTGGTCAGAGCCTGTGCCTGCACTCTCCTCGCCGCAGAGCGTGACCTTGCCGGCATCCAGCAGATTGCCAAAGAATTTCCAGCCCGTGGGTGTCTCAAAACTTCCGATACCCAGCTTCTCGGCCACACGGTCACTGGCGCCGCTGGTTGGCATTGAGCGCGCGACCCCGGCAAGACCTGCACTGTACCCGGGTGCCAGATGTGCATTTGCAGCCAGCACCGCCAGACTGTCCGAGGGCGTCACATAGATACCGCGCCCGACAATCATATTGCGATCACCGTCACCGTCCGATGCGGCACCGAAATCAGGCGCAGTGTCCGACATCATTTCCTGCATCAGATCACGGGCCCAGACAGGGTTCGGGTCGGGGTGACCACCGCCGAAATCCTCGCTGGGAACAGCGTTCACCACAGTCCCTGCCGGCGCGCCAAGGCGCTCCTCAAGGACAGCTCTCGCATAGGGGCCGGTCACTGCATGCATGGCGTCAAACCGCATGGTAAAGCCACTGCTGAAAAGCGCTGCAATCCTGTCGAAATCAAACAGCTTCTCCATCAGCGCAAGGTAATCGGCAACCGGATCGACGATCTCGACTGTCATATCCCCCAGCACCGAAGTCCCCGGAGTGCCAAGATCGACGTCCCCTGCTTCCAGCGTTGCATAAGAGGTGATTGACTGGGTCTGTTCAAAGATGCCCGCCGTGATGTGTTCGGGCGCGGGGCCACCATTTGCAATGTTGTACTTGATGCCAAAATCGGCGTCGACGCCACCCGGGTTATGGCTGGCCGACAGCACCAGACCACCGTCGGTACCACGCTGGCGAATGAGGTTGGAAACTGCCGGGGTCGACAGCAGTCCGCCCTCTCCCACAATCACATGAGAGGCGCCGTTTGCAGCCGCCATCTTCAGAATGCTCTGAATGGCCTCGCGGTTATAGTACCGCCCGTCGCCGCCGACGACAAAGCTTTTGCCTTTCGCGCCGCCAATAGCATTGAAGACGGACTGCACAAAGCATTCCAGATAACCGGGCTCCATGAACACCCGGGTTTTCTTGCGCAGCCCGGATGTACCGGGTTTCTGCCCCTCAAATGGCCCTTTGGCGACGGTAACGATCTGCATCAGTTATCCTTTCTTCTGTCCGCAGACCGGCCAGCCCGGGCCATGATCTGCGCTGTCTTTTTCAGTCCGGCGTGGTCGGAGAGTTTGTCTACGCCGATCGGGTAACGCCTTTGCCAGTTGGGATGTTCCGAAACGGTTCCCGGCAGATTCTGTGCCTGGGATACATTCAGCATATCATCCAGCTGCACGGCAACCAGTGCTGTGGCACCACCGGCGAGGGCGCGGTGGATACTGTCCCGTCTGCCGTCTGCCGTTTGCCCGCGCGCCTGCCCCCCCGGCAAAGTGGCGACGTCGGCGCGGCGCTGTCTGCCCGCCCGGGTACGCGTGTCGGCATCAATCCAGCCCAGCTTTTCCCACCAGGCAATGTCTTCCCCCTGCAGATACCCCTGCAGTGTGGGCGTATCGTGTGTCCCGAAACATGCGAGCGTGTGCGGTCGCAGGCGTGACGGGCGGCGGAAGTTTCCAACGCGTGTCTTTTCGAACTGCTGCACGGTGTAACCGTAAAGGCCCCGATCGCTCATCTCTTCGCGGAAACCGGGGGGAACAAGACCCAGATCTTCGCCCACGATCACGGTTCCTGCGCGTTCCGCCTCGATGGCGACAATGGCCATCAGGGCACGGAAAGGCTGCCGGATGTACCCGCCCGGACTGCCCTCATCCGGGATCCAGTAGCTGCGGTTCAGGCCAAGCACATGGTCGATACGCATCAGGCCACAGTGACGCATCGTCGCCGCCAGCACCTGACGAAAAGGCGCATATTGCTGCATCTGCAGCCTGCGGGGCGCATAGCCGGTAAGCTGCCAGTTCTGACCTGCCGGGCTGAGGTGGTCAGGTGGAGCGCCAACAGACACCCCCTGCGCCAGCGCATCCTGTGCAGCCCATGCTTCGGCACCGCCACGCCGCGCGCCGACCGCGAGATCAAGATAAAGGCCAACCGGCATTCCAGCATCAAGAGCAGCGGTCTGCGCCGCGCGCAGTTGCTGATCTGCCATCCATTGCAGCCAGAGATGAAACCGCAGCCGGTCCGGCTCTGGCCCTGTCGCAGCCCCTGCAGGCCGTTGCAACGCCGCAGGCCAGTGCCGCCAGTCAGGGCCGTGGCGCTCGCTGAGTGCTTCGAAAAGAGCAAAGTCGCGCAGGTCTGCACCGCCCGCAGAGCAGAACCTGTCGAACGCGCTTTGTGCGGCTGTGCCGGCATTGTGAAAAAATGCAGTACCGGCGGCCTCGAGGGCCGCTTCGTGCAAAACCCTGTGTTTCGGATAATCCAGCAGCGCGCCCTGCTGGCAGTGACGATGCCCGCCCGGCATGGCGATCTGCCCGGTATTCAGAAAACCACGGTGGCTCGGGGAATAGGGACTGATCGTATCCTTGTCTGCCCAGCCCAGCGCATGAACCGGGTTGATCCCAAGAAACCCCGCCCCGTGCAGCCCAAGAACAGCTGCCAGCCTTTGCAGTTCCTCAAAAGAGCCGGGTCCGGTGTTGGACTCTGAATGCAGGCCATAAAGAGCGGCGACGACACCCCAGGTTTTTGCGCCGGCGCCGGTTTGCTCCAGAGATGGCGTTTTCCCCGGGCTGACCAGCAGGCGAACCTCCTGAGCTTCGCCTCTGCGTTCCAGGTGCAGATGATGCACGCCCGATGGCAGGGCCGGTAACGACAACCGGCATTCGCTGGTGATCCCCGACGCCATCTCTTCTGATGACCCGTCCGCGATGACATGCCACGAGCAGTCTGCGCGCGTTAACAGTTCTGCCGCCGCGCCGGTGGTTGCAAAGACATCAGGTGGCAACAGGGCGGCCGCCTTCTCAGCGGCCAGCGCATCGAGGCTCTCGGCAATCTCGGCACCAGATCCGGCTGCAAAGCCCGCCGCGCGCAGGAGGGCACGTTGCGTATCGACGCCGGTTGGCCTGATCACCCCCTCAAGGTCTTTGAACTCGGGGAAAATCCCTGCCTCATCCGCGAGGGCTCTGAGAGCCTGATCAGCATTCATCCGCCGGTCTCCGGCGCCGCAAAATGAGCGACGACCACAGGCCCCACGACAGTGAACGTGCCCGACTGTGCGGGTTGCCTTACAAAAGCGTCTTCGGCAGCGGTGCTCAGACCCCGGTACCAGCAAAGCCCGTCGGGCAACGGTGGTAAAGTCACCTCTGCCACGCCGTCACTGTTGATCAGAGCAACGTGTACCATGTCGTCCGTATCTGCTTCTTTGGGTGCATCAGCGGATCCGCGCAGCACAACGCACAGTTCAGATAAACCCGGATCACGCCAGTTCAGCGCCTGCGCGTCTGTATCAAACCAGCTGATATCCGGCAGACCGTCCGTGTCCCGCGTGTCACCATGCAGAAAACGGCTCTGCCGCAGCACGGGGTGGGCGCGCCGGAACGCTGCAAGCCCGGCGACAAATGCCGTCAGGTCCGGCTCCGCGTTCGCCCAGTCAATCCATGTGACGGTATTGTCCTGACAATAAGCGTTGTTGTTACCGTTCTGCGAATGCCCCGCCTCGTCGCCCGCAAGCAGCATCGGAGTGCCCTGCGACAGAAAAAGCGTTGCCAGCATGTTGCGCTGCCGCAGCCCGCGGCGCGCCAGTATATCCGGATCACCCGTGGGCCCCTCCACCCCGCAGTTGTCAGAATGGTTGCCGTGATGCCCGTCGCGGTTGTTTTCGCCGTTCGCCTCATTGTGGCGCCGGTTGTAGGCGGTGACATCCGCCAGCGTAAAACCGTCATGCGCGGCAAGAAAGTTCACTGAACTCCACGCGCGTCTGCCGCTGTGGTCAAAACGATCTGCCGAACCGGTCAGCCGTGCGCCAAGTTCCTGGGCTGCGTGCGCGTCCTGTTTCCAGAACCGGCGGGCCGTGTCGCGCCAGGCATCATTCCATTCCGTAAACGGGGCCGGAAACCCACCCAGCCGGTAGCCGCCCGGGCCGATATCCCAGGGCTCTGCGATCAGTTTGACACCGGCGAGCAGCGGATCCTGCCGCAGCGCATCAAAGAACCCCCCGGATGGATCAAACCCCTGGTCTTCACGGCCCAGCGTCGTCCCGAGATCAAAGCGGAAACCATCCACGCCCATCGTCCCGGCCCAGAACCGCAGACTGTCCATCACCAGACGCAGCACATGCGGGCTGGACACATTCACGGTGTTCCCGGTGCCGGTATCGTTGACATAAAAACGGGGCTGACCCTGGCGCAGACGGTAATAGGATGCATTATCCAGCCCTCTGAACGAAAGGGTCGGGCCGCGCTGGTCGCCTTCGGCGGTGTGATTGTAGACCACATCGAGGATCACTTCGATCCCGGCCGCATGAAAGCGGCGGACCATGTCACGGAAACCTGCATAACCCTGCGGTCCGAAGTAACGCGGCTCGGGCGCAAAAAAACCAACTGTGTTATAGCCCCAGTAATTGGTCAGGCCCTTGCGCAGCAGAAACGCGTCATTCAGGAAAGCATGGACGGGCAACAGTTCAATCGCTGTGATCCCGAGACGCTGCAGGTGGTCAATGACCGCATCGCTTGCGAGCCCTTCGTATGTACCGCGCAAAGCGTCGCTGACGTCAGGATGCAGTTGTGTCAGCCCTTTGACATGCGCCTCATAAATTACTGTTTCATCCCATGGGCGGTGCAGGTGTGATGCGTCGGTGCGAAAAAACGCGAGGTCCGGCACCACGGATTTGGGCACGAAAGGCGCTGAATCCCGGGTGTCAAAAGACAGGTCTTCGTTTGCCGCAGTCGCATCATAGCCAAGCAACTGGGGGCCATTCTGCCAGGCACCGCGGAGTTCCCGCGTATAGGGATCCATCAGCAGTTTGTGCGGGTTGAAGCGGTGACCCTGCTCCGGTGCGTAAGGCCCGCAGACGCGGTATCCATAGGCAGCGCCCGGTTTCAGCCCCGGAACGAACCCATGCCAGATATCGCCCGTGCGTTCGGGCAGCACCAGGCGCTGTTCTTCTTTGCTGCCATCCGCAGAAAACAGGCACAGTTCGATCCGGTGCGCATGCGCTGAAAAGACCGCAAAATTTACCCCGTCATCCCGCGGCACAGCGCCCATGGGATGCGGTGTGCCCGCAGTGATGTGACAGGCCATACCAGGCGTCCCGTCAGGTTTCGGCGCCGACAAGGCCGCGGTAAAGCGCCATATAGTCGTTCGCCGCACTGTCCCAGCCGACCGGGTGCTTCATGGCCCTGCGCATCATGCCCGCCCAGACATCAGGCTGTGCAAAAAGATCGCAGGTGCGTGAAATGGCATCCTCCAGCGCTGCAGTAGTAACCGGAGCAAACTGCACTCCTGTTGCCACGTTTGCGGCCAGTGCAGCCTCATTCGCGTCGATCACCGTGTCGGCAAGCCCGCCAGTCCGTGCCACCACCGGCAACGTCCCGTAGCGCAGACCATAGAGCTGGGTCAGACCACAGGGTTCGAACCTGGAGGGGATCAGGATGGCGTCGCTGCCTGCCTGCATGAGGTGCGACAGCGGCTCGTCATAGCCGATGACGGCACCAACGGCACCCGGCCATTTGTGCACTGCCGCAGCAAATCCCGTTTCCAGCGCACGATCGCCACTGCCCAGAACAGCCAGGCGCCCCCCCTGCGACACCAGCCAGGGCAACGCTTCGAGCAGGAGATCAAGACCCTTTTGCGTTGTCAGACGACTGATCACGCAGAACAGCGGACCGGGTCCATCCTCAAGGCCAAACCGTTTCATCAGGGCGCGCCGGTTCTTCTGCCTGGATCTGAGACCCCGCGATGTGTAGCGCGCCGCGATATGCGGGTCGGTGGCCGGGTTCCATACGTCAGTGTCTATGCCATTCAGAATGCCCGTCAGGTCCTGGCGGCGATAGCGCATCAGACCTTCAAGCCCCATACCGAACTCCGGCAGCATCAGTTCGCGCGCATAGGTCGGGCTGACGGTCGTGATGCGGTCTGCCATGGCCAGACCAGCTTTAAGGAAGCCAAGCTGACCCCAGAATTCTGCCCCGTCGCGGGTAAAGTGGCGGCGCTCCAGGCCGAGCTTTTTCATCAGTTTCGGATCATAAAGTCCCTGAAAGGCAATGTTGTGGATCGTCATCACCGTGGGGGGCGGATTTGCCGACAGCTGGCTCATGTAAGCCGGGACAAGCCCTGCCTGCCAGTCGTGCATATTGACAAGGTCGGGCTGCCAGTCCTCCAGCGCACCCGTCCCTACTGCCGCCGCCGCGCGCGAAAGGGCTGCAAAACGTTCGGCATTGTCGGGCCAGTCCTGCCCGTCAGACCCGAGATAGATCGCACCCGGTCGGTCGTACAGGTGCGGCGCATCCAGAAGCAGAAGGTCAATACCTTCGGCCGAACAGGCAAGCAGACGCGCCTGACCTCCCATCAGATCAGGCAGGGACCAGACTTCCTTTGCCTGTTCTGCCAGGGGCCTCAGAGCGGGATAAGCCGGCAGCATCACCCGGGCCTCTGCACCGGTCTGCGCCAGGGCCTTTGGAACGGCACCGATCACATCTGCCAGCCCGCCCGTTTTTACAAAGGGCGCGCATTCTGAGGCAACGAAGAGAACTTTCATCCTGTCAGAGATCCAGTCTGTCGATCATGGGTTGCGTGATCAGACAGATCCCGTTGTCTGTCCGCCGGAACCGTTTCGCGTCCAGATCCGCATCCTCACCGACGACAAGACCTGCAGGAATGACCACGCCCCGGTCAATTACGACATTCGTAAGCCGCGCGTTCCGGTTGATTTCGGCATAGGGCATCGCAACGACGCCTCTGAGTTCCGAGTAGGAATGCGTGCGGACACCAGTAAACAGAAAACACCGGTCCAGCTGTGATCCCGAGATAATGCATCCGCCGGAAACCATGGAAGAGACCGCATGGCCGCGTCGCCCTGCCTCGTTGTGGATGAATTTCGCAGGCGGCGTAAGTTCCGAATACGTCCAGATCGGCCATTCGGTATCGTATAGATCAAGGTCAGGCTCGAAGTCTGTAAGGTCGATATTTGCCTGCCAGAAGGCATCGACTGTACCGACGTCCCGCCAGTACGATCCAATCTCGTTTTCGGTGCGGACGCAGGACCGGCTGAAAGGGTGCGCGATTGCTTTGCCTTCGGCGACAATCTTCGGAATGATGTCGCCGCCAAAATCGTGATTGTATCCGGGCTCTGCCGCTGCTTGGGCCATAATCCGGAAAAGATATTCCGTCTCAAAGACGTAAATGCCCATAGACGCCAGCGCGCGATCAGGGTCATTCGGCATCGCAGGCGGGTCTTTGGGTTTTTCCACAAAGTCGAGGATGCGGTCTTCTGTATCGACTTTCATCACACCGAATGCAGTGGCTTCCATCCGTGGAACCTCGATACATCCCACGGTAACATCAGCACCGCTTTCGACATGGTGCTTGATCATCAGGGAATAGTCCTGCTTGTAAATGTGGTCCCCTGCCAGAATGACAATGTACTTCGGCCCGTAGCCTTCGATGATGTCCTTGTTCTGGGCAACAGCATCGGCTGTACCTTTGTACCAGTTCTCATTGTTCATCTGCTGGGACGCGGGCAGAATATCCAGCGACTCGTTGCGTTCGGCGCGGAAAAAGCTCCAGCCGCGCTGCAGATGCCGGATCAGCGAATGGGCCTTGTACTGTGTCGCCACACCGATCCGGCGGATACCCGAATTCACGGCATTGGAGAGCGGAAAGTCGATGATCCGGCTCTTACCACCGAAATACATCGCAGGTTTGGCACGGATGTCCGTCAGTTCGTAAAGGCGACTGCCCCGCCCACCTGCCAGGACAAATGCCATAGTCTGCTGTGCAAGCCGCTGCGATTCCGTGTTCATTCAAGTTCCTCCCCTGATTTCCCTGCTCCCTGTATACACCGCGATCAGTCGCGCGCGGGTACGAAAAACAACGTGGTCAGGGGGGGCAGCGTCAGGCTGAGCGCCCACGACCTGCCCGAAACGCCGTGCTCTGTCGCCTCGGCGCTCCCCAGATTTCCGTTCCCGTTCCCGCCGTATACGGCAGCGTTCGTGTTCAAACGCTCGAGCCAGCGGCCTGGTTCCGGAACCCCCACCAGATAATTTTCGCGCGCTACCGGTGTCATGTTCGAAACGACAAGCACCGGTGGTGTATCTTCACGCCCGTGCCGGAGCCACGCGAAAACAGAGTGTTCGGCATTGTTCTCGTCCAGCCATTCAAACCCATCGGGCGATGCATCCTGCTGATAAAGCGCCGGAAACTCGCGGTAGACACCGTTCAGGTCACGCACAAGATTCTGCACCCCCCGGTGCAGTGCATTGTCGAGCAGATGCCAGTCAAGGCTGCCGTCGTGGTTCCACTCACGGCCCTGCGCAAATTCCCCCCCCATAAACAAAAGCTTTTTGCCGGGATGTCCCCACATGAACCCGTAGTATGCGCGAAGATTGGCGAACTTCTCTTCACCTTCGCCGGGCATCTTGTCGAGCAGAGAGCCTTTGCCATGCACAACTTCATCATGGCTGAGCGGCAGTACAAAGTTCTCGGAGAACGCGTAATGCAGGCCGAAAGTCATTTTGGAATGGTGGTATTTCCGGTGAACGGGATCTTCGCTCATATAGCTGAGCGTGTCGTTCATCCATCCCATGTTCCACTTGAAACCAAATCCCAGACCGCCCTGATCCGCAGGTGCAGTCACGCCCGGAAAAGCAGTGGATTCCTCGGCAACCGTCATAATCCCCGGCACCTCGCCATAGGTCCGGGTGTTCATTTCCTGCAGAAAGGCGATCGCTTCATAGTTTTCACGCCCGCCGTCCTTGTTGGGAATCCACTCTCCGTCTTTGCGCGAATAATCGCGGTAGAGCATCGAGGCAACAGCATCAACACGCAGGCCGTCGACATGGTGCTCCTGCAGCCAGTAAAGCGCATTGGCTGTCAGATAATTGCAGACCTCTGCGCGCCCATAGTTGAACACCAGCGTATTCCAGTCGGGGTGAAACCCTTCTTTGCGATCGGCGTGTTCATAAAGATGGGTACCATCAAACAGACCGATCCCATGCGCGTCTTCGGGGAAATGCCCCGGCACCCAGTCAAGGATGAGGCCCATACCGGCATTGTGACAGGCCTCGACAAACGCACGGAATTCGTCAGCTGTACCGTGCCGTATTGTCGGTGCGTAAAGACCGACAGGCTGATACCCCCACGAGCCGTCGAAGGGAAATTCTGACACCGGCATCAGCTCGATATGTGTGAACCCCAGATCGGCGGCATAGGCCACAAGGTCTCTGGCGTGTTCGTGATAGCTCAGCGGCCTGTTGCCCTCCTCGGGGACGCGCCGCCATGACCCAAGATGCACCTCGTAGACTGACACAGGCCTGTCAAACCGCTGGCACTCTGCGCGGCGGGCCATCCACGGGCCATCCTGCCAGTCATACCCTTCGATCCTGCGGACAACAGAACCCGTCCGGGGCGGATGCTCGGCCCCGAAGCCAAAGGGGTCCGCTTTCTGAGGCAGGGCCTTGCCGGCAGCGTCAAGAAGCTCGTATTTATAAACCGTCCCCTCGCCAACGCAGGGGACGAATATTTCCCAGACGCCGGTGGCGCCGCGCCGGCGCATTGTGTGACGTCTGCCGTCCCACAGGTTAAAGTCTCCTACAACAGAGACACGGGAGGCGTTTGGCGCCCAGACAGCGAAATGCGTACCCGCAGAGCCCTCATGCGTCATTACATGCGCGCCAAGCACACGCCACAGCTGACGATGGGCGCCCTCGCTGATCAGGTGCTCGTCCATTTCACCGATCACCGGACCGAACCGATAGGCATCCTCTTCGGTCCAGGTATGCCCGTTTGCTGTTATCCTGTAGCGATAGGCAAAAGATTTTTTGCGGCGCGAAGCCACGCCCTCAAAAAGACCGGGCGCGTCCGGTACCGGCGACAGATTTACGATCCGCCTGCCAGTCTTTGTGTCGATGGCTTCAATAACCTCTGCCCCGGGCACAAAGGCACGCAGGGTAAAACGTCCGTCCGCATTGTGCAGACCCAGCACCGAAAAGGGGTCTGGATGGGTGCCCGAAACAATACGGTGTCTGTCGGTGTCACTGAGGGTCAAAGACCAACTCCTTTCCCGGCTCAGACGGATCAGGCGACGTCGCGCCGCGAACCGCCCTCCGCACTGAGCGACTGCACGTTCCAGATGTCACGTGCATAGCCGCTGATCGTCCTGTCGGACGAGAACCACCCTACCCGCGCAGTGTTGAGTGCCGCAAGCCGTGTCCATGCCTTGCGGTCAGCAAAGGCATCGTCCACCACGCGCTGGGTGTCATAGTAGCTGTCAAAGTCGCAGGTCACGAGGAAGTAGTCGTGGTTGATCAGTCCCTCGACCAGACCGGCATACCTGTCCTTCTGACCGGGCGAAAACACACCGGAGCGTATCTGTTCAAGGACACGGCCGAGACGCGGGCTGGCAGCAACCGCGCGCGCGGCATATCCCGGCTCCATCCGCCGTTCCGCCACCTGGGCTGCTGTCAGACCGAAGAGGAAGAAGTTTTCCGCCCCGACACAGTCGCGGATTTCCACGTTCGCTCCATCAAGTGTGCCGATCGTCGGTGCGCCGTTGAGGGCAAATTTCATGTTACCCGTGCCGGAGGCCTCCTTGCCCGCAGTTGAGATCTGCTCGCTCAGGTCCGTTGCCGGGATCAGCACCTCCGCCATGGAAACATTGTAGTTCTCCGGATAGACCACCTGCAAAAGGTCGCGCGTTGCCGGATCGGCGTTGATCACAGTGGCCACATCATTGATCAGATGAATGATCTCTTTGGCCACCACGTACCCCGGCGCTGCCTTGCCGGCGAAAATTTTGACCCGTGGCGTTTTCTGCGCAGCCGGATTGTCACGAATGTCGTTCCAGAGGGCCACCGTTTCCAGCAGGTTCATCAGCTGGCGTTTGTACTCGTGGATGCGTTTGATCTGAACATCAAACATTGCGTCTGTGTTCAGCGTCACGCCGTCACGATCCTTCAGCCATGCTGCAAGTCGCGTTTTATTGGCATCCTTGGCTGCCTGGAACCGGTCAATAAACGCCGGGTCGTCAAGATGTGCGTTCAGCCCCTGCAGCTGTTCCAGATCATCCGGCCAGGCGGTTCCGATCGTATCGTTGATCAGGTCGCGCAGAGGCGGATTGCACGAATACAGCCAGCGGCGTGGCGTAATACCGTTCGTCTGGTTGATGATGCGCCCCGGATAAGCCGCGTTCAGATCGGCAAATACGGTTTCCTTCACCAGATCAGAGTGCAGCGCCGAAACCCCGTTTACGCGATGTGCCATGACAAAAGCCAGCTCACCCATTTTGACTTCACCGTGTTCGATGATGCGCACAGCCTCACCGGCTTCTGCAAAGTGGGACGCTTCTATCAGCTGAATGATCCGGTGATGTCGCGGCAGAACCCGCGCAAAGAGATCTTCTGGCCAGCGTTCCAGCGCTTCGGGCAACAGCGTATGGTTGGTATAGGCAAGACAACCGCGGGCAACAGAAATTGCGCGCGACACTTCGAAACCATGATCATCCATCAGAATGCGCACCAGTTCCGGCCCCGCAATGGCCGGGTGCGTATCGTTGAGCTGAATTGCCACGTGATCGGCAAGGGTGTTCAGATCACCCTCTTCGCTGAGAAAGCGCCGGATGAGATCCTGCAGCGACGCGGAGGTAAAGAAATACTCCTGCTTCAGGCGCAGCTCTTTCCCGATGTCGGTCGTGTCGTCAGGATAGAGAACCCGGCTGATGGTCCTTGCAAGGGCTTCGGGAGCGCTGGCTGCCAGATAGTCGCCGCGGTTGAAACTCTCCAGGTCAAAGCTGATGTCAGGGCGTGCTGCCCAGAGGCGCAGGGTGTTCGCCCAGCGACCGCGCCAGCCCACCACCGGGGTATCATAGGCGGAGGCGATGACAGTTTCGGCAGGATGCCAGACAGAGCGGTCGCCCTCTTCGCTGACGTGGCCACCAAAACGGATGGGATAAGAGACTTCGGGGCGCTCGAACTCCCAGACATGTCGCTGTTCCAGCCAGGTTTCAGCTGTCTCGACCTGGCGGCCCTTGTCAAAATGCTGTTCAAAAAGGCCGTGTTCGTAGCGGATGCCATATCCGTATGCAGGGATGCCGAGGGTTGCCAGTGAATCCATAAAACAGGCCGCAAGACGCCCCAGGCCGCCGTTCCCCAGGGCGGCATCAGGCTCGTCGGCGACGACAAGCGCATAGTCCTGGCCCAGCTCAGTCATGGCGTCCCGCGCCACATCTTCCATGCGCAGGTTGACCGCGACATCCTCGATCAGACGTCCGATCAGGAACTCCATCGACAGGTAATACACCCGTTTGCCACGGGCTTCGTAGGTCCGGCGCGTGCTTTCGAACCAGGGGTCGACCACCATGTCGCGCAGCGCCAGTGACAGCGACATGCGCCAGTCATACCGGGAAGCGTGCGGGGCGTCTTTGCCCAGTGATTGTTTGAGGTGGCGCAGAATCGCGGCGCTGAACTCGGAAACGTCGGGAATGCTCTGATCAGGCATATAATCTCTTTACTGTTGTCGGGGCCACACCTGTGCCCGGATTCTGAGCGGCGAACCTAATGCGAAGTCACGCGAGGTCCAAGCCCGAAAGCTCACGGGCCCAGGGTGGGTTGGCCCCTGCCCTGGAAACGGTGACGGCGGCGACGGCGGCACCGCGTGCCAGCGCCTTTTCCATCTGAGCTGCTGAAATGTCTGAAATACGCGACTTTTTCAGGTATCCGCCGGCACTGAGCGCCTCGAGCACACCGGCGTTGAAGGTGTCGCCCGCACCGACCGTATCGACGACCTCGACCCTTTGCGCGGGCGCTTCAACTGCGGTCCCATCCGCGAGATACGCCGAAGCGCCATCGCCACCCCGCGTCACAATCACAACGCCTGGCCCTTTCGCCAGGATCGCCTGTGCTTTTTCCGCCAGCGGGCCCGGACCGGGCAGAATCCACTCCAGATCCTCGTCCGAGACTTTCAGGATGTCCGTGCGCGCAATCATCAGATCAAGGCGCGCCCGGTACCGCGCCTCGTCCCGGATAAAGCCAGGCCGGATATTCGGGTCCATGACGATCGCGCGGCTGTCTGCATCGCGCAGCGCAAGACCGGCGTAAAAATCCGCGCAGGGTTCGCTGATCAGGCTGATGCCCCCGAAATAAAGCGTTTCGATACTGTCCGGCAGATCCGGCAACTGGTCGGGAAACAGGCTGCGCCCGGCGGTATTCTCATCGTAGAATGTGTAGGTCGCATGGCCATCTGTGAGCCGTACAAAGGCCAGCGTGGTCGGCAGATCAGACAACACGGCGAACCGTGCATCCACACCGCTGTGTTCAAGCGCTTCGCGCAGCTGCTCGCCAAAGAGGTCCCGGGACATACCCGTGAGAAAACCGGTACCAACGCCCAGCCGGCCCAGCGCGATGGCCGTATTGAAAACGGCCCCACCCGCATGTGGCACAAATCCCGTGCCACCTGTCGTAACAGGCGTCGGGATCATATCAATAAGCGCTTCTCCGCAACACAGTATCATGTCATTCCCCGAAAAACTGTCGTCTGGTTTTCCCTGACCGGACGGTGTGGCGTCAATTGGCCCGGAAGATCACCGCCCGAGCTGCGAGGCCTCGGCGGCCAGGGTTTCAATGCCTGCCCAGTCGCCCGCGGCTACCTTATCGGCCGGCGCCACCCAGCTGCCACCGGCGCAGAGTACATTGGGCAGCGACAGGTAATCCATTGCATTTGAAGGGCTCACCCCACCGGTGGGGCAAAACGAAATATGCGGCAGCGGCGCACCGATGGCTTTGAGCGCGGGAGCACCGCCTGAGGCCTCGGCCGGAAAGAATTTCAGAACGTCATATCCGCGCTCAAAAAGCCGCATCGCTTCAGAGGCTGTGGCCGCGCCGGCGAGCAGCGGCAGTTCGTGTTCTTCGCAGGCAGCCAGCAATGCATCTGTTGCCCCGGGCGAGACGCCAAAGGTGGCGCCGGCCGCTTTGGCGGCTACCACATCCGCCGGCGTCACCAGCGTACCCGCCCCGACGACACCGCCGGGGACTTTCGCCATCTCAGAGATCACGTCGAGCGCGGCTGGTGTGCGGAGCGTCACTTCAAGCGCCGGAAGACCACCGGCCACCAGGGCTTCGGCCAGAGGGCGCGCGGTCGCTGCGTCCTTTACCACCAGCACCGGCACAATAGGAGCGAGACCACAGATTTCTCTGGCGCGCTGGCTTGCCTGACCGGGTGTCATCATCAGTCCGTTCCTTCAGTAAAAGACGCAGGCGCCGGTATCGGCGGTTCCGACTTCGCGACGGAAATTGCGGAAAAGCTCGCGCCCGAGCCCAAATTCATTGCCGGACAGATCCGCCGTGGCGGGCGTACGGTCCTCAACACCTTCGGTGAGAATATCCAGCGTGCCGGCAACCGCGTCAACGCGGACAATGTCACCATCCTGCAGCTTGCAGATCGCCCCGCCGTCCAGAGCCTCGGGGCTGACGTGGATCGCCGCCGGCACAGAACCGGATGCGCCGGACATCCGTCCATCTGTCACGAGCGCCACGTTAATGCCCCTGGCCTGCAGGTTTTTCATCAATGGTGTCAGGCTGTGCAGCTCTGGCATGCCGTTGGCTTTTGGCCCCTGAAAGCGCACGACCACAACGGTATCGGTTTTGATTTCCTGCGCCCGGCAGGCGGCTTTGACTTCTTCCTGATCGTTGAACACACGCACAGGTGCCTCGACAATCTGGTGTTCCGGTTTGACTGCCGAGACCTTCATCACAGCGTTCCCCATTGACCCGGTCAGCCGTTTCAGACCACCGGTCTGCTGAAAAGGATCAGCCGCGGGCCGCACAATTTTCTCGTTCAGACTGCGCGTTGTGCCCGGCTCCCAGACGGCTTTGCCGTCGCGCAGCTTGGGCTCCTGCGTATAAAGCTCCAGACCACCGCCCGCGACCGTTGTTGTATCAGCATGCAGCAGTCCCGCGCCCAGCAGCTCGTGGATCATATAGCCAAGGCCACCGGCTGCGTGGAAATGGTTCACATCCGCAAGGCCGTTCGGATACACCCGCGCCAGCAGCGGCGTGACCTCTGAGATATCAGAAAAATCAGCCCAGTCGATGATGATGCCCCCGGCCCGCGCCATTGCGACCAGATGAATCAGCAGGTTTGTCGACCCGCCCGTGGCATTCAGTCCGACAATGCCGTTCACAAAGGCCTTTTCGTCAAGCACGTCATAAACCGGCGTATAGTCGTTCCCGAGGTCCGACATCGCCAGCGCGCGGCGCGCCCCTTCTTTGGTCAGCGCATCGCGCAACCCGGTGTTCGGCGTCACAAAGCTGGTGCCCGGCAGATGCATTCCCATGAATTCCATGAGCATCTGGTTGGTGTTTGCTGTACCGTAAAAGGTGCAGGTGCCGGGGCCGTGGTATGCGCCCATCTCGGCTTTCATCAGCTCTTCGCGCCCGACCTCTCCGGCGGCAAATTTCTGACGCACCTGGCTTTTCTCTTCGTTGGACAGCCCGGACGTCATAGGCCCGGCTGGCAGGAAAATGGTCGGCACATGCCCGAAAGTCTGCGCTGCGATCACAAGACCCGGAACAATCTTGTCACAGACACCCAGATAGACCGCTGCATCAAAAGTGTTGTGGCTCATGGCCACAGCAGTCGCCATGGCAATCACGTCACGCGAAAACAGGCTCAGTTCCATGCCCGGTTCGCCCTGTGTGACACCATCACACATCGCCGGAACACCGCCCGCCACCTGCGCCGTACCACCCGCTTCACGTGCGGCCTCGCGGATCAGTTCCGGGTAGCGTTCAAACGGCTGATGCGCCGAGAGCATGTCGTTGTACGTCGTCACAATGCCCAGATTGCCGGCTGACTTATGGGCCAGTGCATCCTGATCAGGACCGGCGCCGGCATATGCATGCGCCTGGCCACTGCAGCTCAGGTGTGCACGGGCGGGCCCTTTGGAACGGGCAGCCCGCATTCGGTTAAGATAGTCGCCCCGCGGGCCTTCGCTGCGCGCAATAATGCGATCAGTGACGCGCGCGATCGTGTCATTCAGTGTCATAGTACCTCCTCAGAGAAGGTTTGTAACGGACTGGCCGCGTCAGGATTTGGACAATGCGGCCAGCTTGCGGCCAGTGTCGACCATACGGTTGGCAAAGCCCCATTCGTTGTCATACCAGCTGACCACGCGGATCAGCCCGTCTGCCGTCACGCTGGTCTGTGCCGGAGCGAATGTCGACGAATGCGGATCATGGTTGAAGTCGATCGATACCAGCGGATCAGCTTCGTACCCGAGAATACCTTTGAGCGGACCCTCTGCCGCGGCCTTCATGGCGGCGTTGATCTCGTCTTTGGTTGCTGTTTTCTCCGGCACAAAGACCAGATCCACCAGCGATACGTTCGCCGTCGGCACCCGCACTGCCGATCCTTCGAGGCGGCCCTCCAGATGCGGAAGAACGAGCGAAATCGCACGCGCAGCCCCGGTGGAGGTCGGCACCATAGACAAGGCCGCTGCCCTGCCCCGGTATGGGTCCTTGTGGGCGGAATCGTGCGAGGGCTGATCGCCTGTATAGGCATGGATTGTCGTCATATAGCCCGTTTTGATACCGACCAGATTGTCGAGAACATAGGCAACAGGCGCCAGGCAGTTCGTTGTGCAAGATGCATTAGAGACGATAACGTCATCTTTGGTCATGTCCTTGTCGTTGACGCCAAACACTACGGTCCGGTCAACATCTGTACCCGGCGCAGAGATCAGAACGCGCCCGGATCCGTTTTTCAGGTGTGCCTCAGCAGCGGAACGCTTGGTAAAGAAACCGGTGCATTCCATAGCAACATCCACACCGTCCCATGGCAGTTCTGCCGGATCGCGCGTCGCCGTGACCTCGATAGTTTTTCCATTAACAACAAGTGCATTGCCCTGAACGGAAACCTCACCCTGAAAGCGCCCGTGAACAGAGTCGTACTTGAGCAGATGCGCCAGCGTTTCCGGCGACGACAGATCGTTTATGGCGGTTACTTCAACATCGGAAATGTCGTTTTCTGCCAGCGCACGCAGCACGCCACGGCCAATGCGACCAAATCCGTTTATTCCGACAGTATGCGACATGGTGTTTCTCCTGAATCGTCTGGCCCGCGATGACATCGGGCAATCTGAAGTCTTGTTAGCGCTAACGATCACATCCCGGCAAAAAGTGCAATGCCTGATTTGCATCTGACGTGCGTACGGGGTGCGTCATATCTGCGCGCCGGACAGCCTCCTGAAACCAGATAGTGCGGAAACCCGCTTCCGACAGTTTACCTTGGAAACAGAGTTCAGATCGCGTCGCGCATGATGCTGACAAGCGTGTCGCGTGACAGCCCGCAGGGGTTTGCTTTCATGGAAGACGCCGTTTCGGCCTCATCTGCAATGGCAGAAAGATCAGTATCATCGCGCACCCAGGCCCCAAGACGGGCAACGCCCCAGCGGTCCAGCATCGGCTGGATCTGCGCGAATACGTCCCCCTGCAGGTGAAACGCGCCGGCAAACATCGCTTGGACTTCGTCAAATCTTGCAACGTCTGCGCCACTCTTTTGCATTTCATCCCTGTTCGCCACAAGAACCGGACCAAGAAGACGGCCGCAGATCAGACCATGCGGCGCGCCGAGGCGGCCACCCAGCACGCCTGCAAGGCCATGCACAGCGCCAAGCCCTGCGTTGGCCAGCGCCAATCCGCCGGCCAGACTGCAAAAAGCCATCGCATCGCGCGCATCGCGGTCCTCGCGCTGCTCAAGAACCGCAAGCGCCTGCAGACCCTGCGGAATCGCAGCGCGGCATAAGGCGTCGGTTACCGGATTGTGCCTGTTGCACAGCAGCGGCTCGATCACCTGTGTGACCGCATCCAGCCCGGCGGAGAGTGTAACGGACCGTGGCGACCCATCTGTCAGCGCAGGGTCGATTACGGCAACATCCGGCAACATCCTGTCATCGCGCAGGCTGACCTTGCGACCTGCCTCCGGCACCGCGATCACTGCGTTCCTGGTCACTTCGGCACCGGTTCCGGAGGTTGTCGGCACGGCAACAAAGGGCAACGGATTCTGCATCAGAGGGGCACCGCCGCCGACACCCTCGAGGTGATCAAGAACCTGCCCGCCTCCGGGCAGAAGTGCGGCGATCGCTTTCCCAAGATCGATCACAGCGCCACCGCCGACTGAAACCACGACATTGCATGCCGCGCCGCGTCCCGCCTCCAGCCCTCTGGAAACCATCCGCACGTCGGGCTCTGCCGTGCAACTGACAGGCGTGACCTGCGCGCCCGATGCCTCGAGCGCCCGGACAAGGCTGTCTGCAAAGGGCACCGAGCGGCCCCTGACCAGCAGGACACGCGCGCCAAAGCCCGAAACGATGCCGGCGACCTGATCAGATACCCCGCGGCCGAAAACCACGCGACCTGCGGTCAGAAAGGTGAACGGTGTCAGCACCAGACCTCAGTACGCCAGCGTAGAAGACACAGCGCGTTTCCAGTTGCCATATTTTGTTGAGCGCAGGTCTTCGGGCATCTGCGGATCAAATGTCCGCTCCAGTCGCCAGCTCTGCGCGAAACCTTCCTTGTCCGGGTAGACCCCCGCCCGCTGCCCCGCGAGCCATGCAGCACCCAGCGCCGTTGTTTCCAGAACCTCGGGCCGGTCGACCGACGCTCCAATAATGTCAGACAGGAACTGCATCGCCCAGTCAGACGCCGACATGCCACCATCCACGCGCAGGGTCGCACCCGCCCCTTCGCCCTGCCAGTCGGCCTGCATCGCCTCCAGCAGATCGCGGGTCTGGTATCCCACGCTCTCCAGCGCCGCACGCGCAAACTCCTCGGGGCCCGAGTTCCGGGTCAGACCGTAGATCGCGCCGCGGCACTCCGCGTTCCAGTAAGGTGCACCGAGGCCGACAAACGCTGGTACCAGAACGATGTTCTGGTTCGGGTCGGCCTTTTCGGCCAGCGGCTGGGTTTCTGCAGCATCGCGGATAATTTTCAGCCCGTCACGCAGCCATTGCACGACCGCACCTGCCACGAAAATGGAGCCTTCGAGGGCATAGGTCGGTTTGCCATCAAACTGGTAGGCGATGGTCGTCAGCAGCCGGTTGTTCGATGTCACAGCGGTCTCACCGGTATTAAGCAGTGCAAAACACCCCGTGCCATAGGTCGATTTCAGCATGCCGGGCTCAAAACACGCCTGGCCGATGGTCGCTGCCTGCTGGTCACCGGCAACACCCAGGATCGGCAACGGACGACCAAAGAGGTCGGGTCGGGTCATGCCGAAGTCTGCGGCACAGTCTTTGACTTCGGGCAGCATGTTCATCGGGATGTCAAAGAGCTCGCAGATCGTCGTACTCCAGCGCCCTTTGTGAATGTCATAAAGCGATGTGCGCGCCGCGTTGGTGGCATCAGTTACATGCGCCGCTCCGCCGGTCAGCTTCCAGATCAGAAAGCAGTCTACAGTCCCGAACAGCAATTCGCCGCGGCCCGCGCGATCCCGCGCGCCCTCGACATTGTCGAGAATCCATTTCAGTTTGGTCGCCGAAAAGTAAGGATCTGCCAGCAAACCGGTCCGGGCCGTGATCATCTTGTCGTGTCCGGCATCGCGCAGTTCGCGACAGTAATCCGCTGTGCGGCGGTCCTGCCAGACGATTGCATTATACACAGGCTTGCCGGTCTCCCTGTCCCACACCACGACAGTTTCGCGCTGATTTGTGATGCCGATGGCGGCTATTTCGTCCGGGCCCAGCCCCGCTTTCTCGATTGCCGCCCGACAGGTCCCTGCGGTTGTCGACCACAGATCGCCCGGGTCATGCTCGACCCAGCCACTGTCAGGGAAGTGTTGCGGAAACTCTTCCTGGGCGGTCGCTTTAATCTTCATGTCGGCGTCAAACAGAATGGCGCGCGACGATGTGGTTCCCTGATCAATGGCGAGAATATGGGTCATGGGTCCCCCGGACATTTGATGTGTATTTCGGGCGGGATTAACCCGCAAAAAAGGCCGGGGCGCAAGTCAGCGCACCCCGGCCCCGGTCTCAGAGACTTACTGCCAGGACTTGATCAGCTCGTCGTAGCTGACGGTCATCGGCTCTTCGTCCTCGTTCTCCAGCTTGGCATAGGGCGCGCCAGGCTGATCAAACCAGTACTGTGCGTCCTGCTCTTCGTTCAGGACCGGACCCAGATCTCCTTGGACGCCTGCGCGCTCAAGACGCTGAAGCACGCGCTCCTGATCTTCGCACAGAGCATCAAGTGCTTCCTGAGGCGTTTTGGCACCGGACATTGCGTCGCCGATGTTCTGCCACCACAGCTGCGCCAGCTTCGGATAGTCAGGTACGTTTGTACCGGTCGGAGACCACTGAACGCGCGCCGGCGAACGGTAGAATTCAACCAGACCACCCAGCTTGTCGGCACGGTCGGTGAAGTGCTGGCTGTCGATGGTGGATTCACGGATGAACGTGAGACCAACGTCAGACTTCTTCAGGTCAACCGTTTTGGAGACCACGAACTGCGCATAGAGCCATGCGGCCTTTGCACGGTCCACAGGTGTGGATTCCATCAGTGTCCAGCTGCCTGCGTCCTGGTAGCCGATCTTCTGGCCTTCTTTCCAGTAAACACCGTGCGGGCTGGGCGCCATGCGCCACTTGGGCGTGCCGTCCTCGTTCATCACGGGCAGACCGGGCTCGACTGTTGCCGCGGTAAAGGCCGTGTACCAGAACATCTGCTGGGCGACGTTACCCTGCGCCGGGATCGGACCCGCTTCGCCGAAGGTCATACCGGCAGCGGCTGGTGGCGAGTACTTCTGCAGCCATTCAATGGCCTTGGTCACCGCGTAAACAGCAGCGGGCGAGTTGGTCGCACCACCGCGGGCCACACAGGATCCTGTCGGCTGGGAGTTCTCGTTCACACGGATACCCCATTCATCCACCGGCAGACCGTTTGGCTCACCAACGTCGCCCATGCCAGCCATGGACATCCACGCATCGGTGTAACGCCAGCCAAGCGACGGGTCTTTCTTGCCGTAGTCCATGTTGCCAAAGACTTCGCCTTCGACACCCATATGGCTCAGATCACGACCTGTGAAGAACTCAGCGATATCCTCATAGGCTGTCCAGTTGACCGGAACACCGAGATCATACCCGTAGGCGGCTTTGAAATCGGCCTTGTTCTTTTCGTCATTGAACCAGTCGTAGCGGAACCAATACAGGTTCGCGAACTGCTGTGTGGGCAGCTGATAGAGTTTACCATCCGGTCCGGTGGTGAAGGACGTACCGATGAAATCATCGACATCCAGCGTGGACAGCGTAACATCCGCGCCCTCGCCTGCCATCCAGTCGGTCAGGTTGCGCACCTGCTGATAGCGCCAGTGCGTGCCGATCAGATCGGAGTCGTTGACATAGGCGTCGTAGATGTTTTCGCCCGACTGCATCTGTGTCTGCAGCTTCTCAACAACGTCACCTTCGCCGATCAGGTCGTGCGTGACCTTGATGCCGGTAATGGCTGTGAATGCCGGTGCAAGAACCTGGCTTTCATATTCATGTGTGGTGATCGTCTCGGATACCACCTTGATTTCCATGCCCTGGAACGGTGCCGCAGCATCAACAAAGAACTGCATCTCCGCTTCCTGCTCCGCACGGTCCAGCACGGACAGTCCGGCAATCTCGTTGTCGAGAAACGCCTTTGCAGCCTCCATGTCGGCCCACGCCGGCATTGCCATACACGCGACCATCGCGCCCACAGCTGTGGTTGATTTCAGTGAAAAGTTCATTCTGGCCCTCCCTTAGACTCTTTGAACTGTATGTACGGCCGCCCGGAACGTAGCCGGACGCACCATTCTTCCTGTCTCAGACCCAGCGGAAAACCACTGCGGCCCAGACAAGGCACGCCAGCAGCGCATAGGGCTGCGGTGCGACCTCAAGACCCAGCCAGATCAGATTGATAAAGGCCGAGCCCAACAGCGTGATGAACAGACGGTCACCCCGCGTTGTTTCAATGCGGAGAATGCCGACGCGCGGCGTCTCCGGAAATTTGATTGCAAGAATTGTGAAGGTGATCAGCAGACAGGCGATCACGCCGAAGAAAATTGCGGTCGGTATCGTCCAGGCCATCCATGCCATAGTGCTTCCCCCCTTATACCCGGCCCAGGGCAAAGCCCTTGGCGATGTAGTTGCGCACGAAATAAATCACCAAAGCCCCCGGCGCGATCGTCAGGACACCTGCCGCGGCCAGCACACCCCAGTCGATGCCCGCAGCCCCCTGCGTTCGCGTCATGATGGCAGCAATCGGCTTGGCGTCAACCGTTGTGAGAGTACGGCTGAGCAGCAGTTCTACCCAGGAGAACATGAAACAGAAGAATGCCGCGACGCCGATCCCGCTCGCGATCAGCGGCATGAAAATGCGCACGAAGAAACGCGGGAAAGAATAGCCATCAAGATATGCTGTTTCGTCGATTTCCTTGGGCACGCCGCGCATGAAACCTTCGAGGATCCAGACCGCCAGCGGCACGTTGAAGAGACAATGCGCCAGAGCCACCGCGATATGCGTATCAAAAAGGCCGACCGACGAATAAAGCTGAAAGAACGGCAGCGCGAAAACGGCTGGCGGCGCCATCCGGTTCGTCAGCAGCCAGAAGAACAGATGTTTGTCCCCCATAAAACTGTACCGGCTGAACGCGTACGCCGCAGGCAGCGCCACAGCCAGACTGATCACGGTATTCATCACCACGTAGATCAGCGAGTTGACATAGCCGATGTACCAGCTCTCATCCGTCAGAATTTTCACATAATTGGCCAGCGTCAGGTCGCGCGGGAACAGAGAAAACTCACCCAGAATTTCGGTGTTCGTCTTGAGGCTCATGTTGAGCAGCCAGTAGATCGGCAGCAGCAGAAAGAGCAGATAAAGCCCCATCACGATGGCAGACCGGTTGATCCGGGGTTGCCTGCGCCGTGCAACCGCGGCGCTGCTGCTGGATACGGTGCCCGCAGGGGCCTGAACAGTTGCATCAGACATCAGACACCATCCCTTTTGTCGAGGTTCGTCATCACGGTGTAGAACACCCAGGAGATCAGCAGGATCACAAGGAAGTACATGATCGAGAAGGCAGCTGCCGGTCCGAGGTCAAACTGACCCAGCGCCATTTTCACCAGGTCAATCGACAGGAAGGTCGTCGCATTGCCAGGCCCCCCGCCGGTCACCACGAAGGGCTCGGTGTAGATCATAAAGCTGTCCATAAACCGCAGCAGGATCGCGATCATCAGAACGCCGGCCATCTTGGGCAGTTCAATATAGCGGAACACGGCCCAGCGGCTGGCCTGGTCGATCTTGGCCGCCTGGTAATAGGCGTTCGGGATCGACTGAAGCCCGGCATAGGCCAGCAGTGCCACAAGCGACGTCCAATGCCACACATCCATGACGATCACGGTAACCCAGGCGGCAACGATATCCTGTGTATAGTTGTAGGAGATACCCATTTTATCCAGCGTGTATCCCAGCAGGCCGATGTCGACGCGGCCGAAAATCTGCCAGATCGTACCGACCACATTCCACGGGATCAGCAGCGGCAGTGACATCAGAACCAGGCAGAAAGAGGCCCAGAACCCTCCCTTTGGCATGTTCAGCGCCACGTAAATTCCCAGCGGAATCTCAATCGCAAGAATAATTCCCGAGAACATCAGCTGGCGCCAGAGCGCGTCCCACATGCGCTCTTCTGCCAGCATAACCTCGAACCACTCGAGCCCTGCCCAGAAAAACTCATTGTTCCCGAATGTGTCCTGAACCGAGTAGTTGACCACGGTCATCAGCGGGATCACCGCCGAAAAAGCCACCAGTACAAGAACCGGCAGCACCAGGAACCAGGCTTTCTGATTGACTGTCTTGTTCATCAGGCCGCCTCCCCCTGCGGTGGTACGCGCCAGTCGTCGGCGTAAACATTGATGCCCTTCGGATCGAAGGTGACGCGCGGTGCATCGGCCGATATCTGGTCATTCTCACCGGCGATGGCGCTGATTTCGGTCCCGTCCACATCAAGGCGCACGATTTTGTGGCGACCGACGTCCTCGACCCGTTTGATCCGCGCAGGCAGGCCGTTTTCGGCATTGCCGATCCTGATAAACTCCGGACGCACGCCGACCTGCAGCTTGCTGCCTGCAGGCTGATATGCAGCGCCGAGTGGCACGCGGACACCGGCAATACGCGCGGTGTGGCCGTCGATCTCAGCATCAAAAAGGTTCATGCCCGGCGAGCCGATGAAATAGCCCACGAAAGTATGTGCAGGCCGCTCAAACAACTCCTGGGGCGTTCCGATCTGCACAACCCGTCCATCATACATCACCACCACCTTGTCCGCGAAGGTCAGTGCCTCTGTCTGATCGTGGGTCACGTAGATCATGGTGTGGCCGAATTCGTGGTGCAGAGACTTCAGCTGCGTACGCAGCTCCCACTTCATATGCGGGTCGATCACCGTCAGCGGCTCGTCAAAAAGCAGTGCATTCACGTCCTCGCGCACCATACCACGACCCAGAGAGATCTTCTGTTTGGCATCGGCGGTCAGCCCACGGGCTTTGCGGTCCAGTTCTGCCTCCATGCCGATCATCTGAGCGATCTGTGACACCCGTTGCGCGACATAGGCCGCGTCCTCGCCCCTGTTGCGCAGCGGGAACGCAAGATTGTCGCGTACCGTCATGGTGTCATACACAACCGGAAACTGAAAAACCTGTGCAATGTTGCGCTCGGCCGTTGGTGCGTAGGTGACATCCTCGTCATTGAACAGAATGCGTCCCTGACTGGGGTGCAAAAGGCCGGAAATGATGTTCAGAAGAGTGGATTTGCCACAACCGGACGCGCCAAGCAGTGCATAAGCCTCACCATCTACCCAGTCGTGGTTCAGCTCTTTGAGGGCAAAGTCGTCCTCGGATTTCGGGTTGGCAAGATAGGAATGCGCCAGGTTATCGAGGGTGATCTTGGCCATTACGCCGCCTCCGCATAGGGTGCTGCCGACACAAGCGCGCCGTCGGTTCCGAAGAGATAGACATGCGCAGGATCAAGGTAGACAGAGAGATCCTGGCCCGGCTGAAGGCTGTGAACGCCATGGACCAGCCCGACCCAGCGCGCTCCGCCGTGATCAAGGTGCACGAATGTTTCCGACCCGGTGATCTCGGTTACGCTCAGCCGCGTGTCGAACCGCATGGTGCCAGCAACATGCGGCGCGAGTTCCAGGTGATTGGGGCGGAAACCGGCGGTATATTCACCGTCACTGAGACCCGACGCGGTCGCAGGAACGGGCGTCGACTGGCCCGCACCAAAGCGCAGCTCACTGCCCTCCTTGCGGACGGGCAGAAAATTCATAGGCGGATCAGAGAACACTCTGGCGGTCGTTGCATTGACCGGGCGCCGGTAAACCGATGGCGTTGGTCCGAACTGAGTTACACGCCCCTCCCACAGGGCCGCAGTATTTCCGCCCAGCAGCAGTGCTTCTTCCGGCTCGGTGGTGGCATAGACAAAAATGGACCCGGACTCTTCGAAAATGCGCGGAATTTCGGCCCGCAGTTCTTCGCGGAGTTTGTAGTCGAGGTTTGCAAGCGGCTCGTCCAGCAACACCAGACCTGCGTTCTTGACCAGGGCACGCGCCAGCGCACACCGTTGCTGCTGCCCGCCAGAAAGCTCCAGCGGCCTGCGGTCGAGCATCGGCGTCAGCTGCATAAGCTCCGCCGTCTCGCGGACACGCGCATCGATTTCCTTGCGCGTCTGCCCCATCAGCTTCATCGGCGAGGCGATGTTATCGTAGACGGTCATCGACGGGTAGTTGATGAACTGCTGATAGACCATGGCCACCTTGCGGTCCTGCACGCGCATGCCCGTAACATCGTCGCCATTCCAGATCACGCGCCCCGTTGCCGGCACATCGAGACCAGCCATGAGCCGCATCAGCGATGTTTTTCCCGACAAGGTAGGCCCGAGCAGCACATTCATCGTGCCCCTCTGCAGCTCCAGATCAGTCGGGAAAATATGGGTTTCCCCACCTACCGTTTTCGACACTCCCTCAAGAATCAGGGTCATGCCATCCTCCCCCTTATTATTCTGCAGCCTCCGACTGCAGGTTCGGCCACTGTTCACGCATAAACGCGTCCAGATCGGCCACTTCTGTATCCGTCAGTCTCAGGCCCAGCTTGTTGCGCCGCCACACCACGTCTTCGGCCGTTCGGGCGTATTCGCGTGTCATCAGCCAGAGCACTTCGCGTTCGGTCAGCGTCGCGCCAAAATTGCGCCCCAGCGCTTTTTCACCGGCCGCATCCCCCAGCACGTTCCAGCTGTCGGTGCCATAGGCACGCACCAGCCGGCGTGCCCAGAATTCAGACAGATACGGATAGTCTTCGTGCAGGCGCGTGACCAGCATGTCAAAACCATCGACCGCGAAATCACCACCCGGCAGCGCCACTCCGGCAGTCCAGTGCCCGGATGTCCCGCTGAAGAACGGCACGATCTTTTCCATCGCATCTTCGGCGAGCTTTCGATAAGTCGTAATCTTGCCCCCGAAAACGTTCAGTATCGGCGCGCCGCCGGTGTCATCCACCTTTAGCGTGTAATCGCGCGTTGCCGCAGTCGCACTGCTTGCGCCATCGTCATAAAGCGGGCGCACCCCGGAATAGCTCCAGACGACGTCTTCGGCGCTGATATCCCGGCGCAGATACTGGTTTACAAAACTGATGAGATAATCGCGCTCTTCGTCGGTGCAGTGCGGTACTGTGTCCGGATCGCTGTGCTCCGCATCGGTCGTGCCAATCAGAGTGAAATCAGTTTCATAGGGTATCGCAAAGATAATCCGCCCGTCTGCTCCCTGGAAGAAATAGCACTTGTCGTGGTCATAGAGGCGCCGCGTGACAATGTGGCTGCCGCGTACCAGACGCACACCTTCGGTCGAATTAATCCGCACCTTCTGCTGAATAATGTCGCCGACCCAGGGGCCGCCTGCATTGACCAGCATGCGCGCAGAAACCTGTCGCTGCTCGCCGCTCATGGTGTCTTCGGTCACGACCTGCCAGACGTCGTCCACCCGGGATGCCGAGACAACGCGCGTGCGCACCATGATGTCTGCGCCGCGCTGTTCGGCATCACGCGCGTTCAGAACCACCAGCCGCGAGTCCTCGATCCAGCAGTCGGAATACTCATAGGCTTTCTCAAAACGCTCCTCGATCGGCGCGCCTTCGGGTGTTCCGCCCAGCGACAGAGTTGTCGTGGATGGCAGGATCTTCCGCCCCCCGAGACTGTCATACAGAAAAAGACCGAAGCGGATCAGCCATGCCGGCCTGCGCCCCTTCATCCAGGGCATCACCGTGTTCAGAATGCGCGAGGTCGGCGTCGACCCCTCGAACCGCATGTCAGGATGGTATGGAAGCACAAAACGCATGGGCCAGCTGATATGCGGCATGGCCCGCAGCAGTGTCTCCCGCTCTTCAAGAGCGTGCCGCACCAGCCGGATTTCAAAATATTCGAGGTATCTCAGGCCACCATGGAAAAGTTTGGTGGACGCAGACGACGTGGCAGAGGCCAGATCATTCATTTCGGCCAGTCCGACCTTCAGCCCGCGACCTGCAGCGTCACGCGCAATACCGCAGCCATTGATCCCGCCACCAATGACGAAAACGTCATAAACTGGGCTCTCGCTGCGTGACAAAGGTCCCTCCCGACTCTTCAATCCTCAGGCCAGATCACTACCGCAGGTAATGCGCGCTTTCAAGTCAATATTTTCGCTTTTGTTCGCTTTGCACGTGGGCAACCTGATCGATCTCAGGAGTAATATTCTACTAAAATCGATCTATATAGCTGATTTAAAATATTTTTATCTGCATTCACCTTTGTTGCCCTTCGGAAACTCGTCTGCGTATTCGAATGAAATCGCGCACAGCATTGAAAACGAAAGAAATGTGCACCACACTCGGGATGAGGAGACCGCGTATATGTCCCAGACTTTCCGTCACCCTGATATCCTGGAGATCGCCAGGCGCGAGGGGAAAGTGACCGTCGAAGAGCTCGCCGCACATTTTGGCGTCACACTGCAGACTATCCGGCGCGACCTGACTGAACTGGCCGAAGCCAATAAACTGGAGCGGGTTCATGGCGGTGCGATACTGCCCTCAGGCACCACAAATATCGGCTATGATGAGCGCCGGAACCTGAATGAGGGCGCCAAGCTGTCCATCGCCCGGGCCTGCACTGATCATATTCCGGAAGGGTGTTCTGTTTTTCTTAATATCGGCACCAGCACCGAGGCGGTTGCCCGTCAGCTGTTGCGTCACCGCGATCTGATGGTCGTCACAAACAATATGAATGTTGCGAATATCCTTGTCGAAAACCCCGATTGCCAGGTCATCGTGACCGGTGGCACCGTGCGTCGTGCCGATGGGGGGCTGATCGGGAATGTGACAATCGATACGATCCGCCAGTTCAAATTCGACATTGCTGTAATCGGCTGTTCGGCAATGGATACCGACGGCGATCTGCTGGACTTTGACACCCAGGAAGTCGGTGTCAGTCAGACGATTATCACCCAGTCCCGCAAAGCGTTTCTTGTTGCCGATCATTCCAAGTTTTCCAGAACCGCACCGGCGCGCATCGCCTCTATGCGATCCCTCAGCACTGTATTTACAGATCTTCCGCTGCCCAGTGAACTGGCCGAACGATGCCGTGGCTGGGATACCGGCGTCGTCGTCGCGGGATAGCTTTTCAGGCGGCAGGTCGGGGAAGTGGCATCTGCACAAGCCTGCGCAACATCTGGATGAACCCGCGCACCTGGTGATGCGCTGTCGTCCGACCTTTCTGTGCGCTTGCAAGGTGAGCCTCTCCCGTCACACCGTCCGGGTTGAGGTCAGATGCAATCCAGCCCCAGGCAACCGGTCCGGTCGGCATCACCGGCGACGTTTCAGCGGCTGATCTGAAGTCTGCGGCAGCTTCCATGTCCACCGTATCCGGACGAAACGCAAGCATCAGCGATGTTTCAACGTCCCCGCCATGCAGCCCATGTGTCAGTTCCTGCTCGGAAAAAAGGCCGTCGGGGTACCCGAATGCGCCCCACTGACAGCGCACCGCCAGCATGTCCGCATCAATCCGGAGTTGCCGCACGAGGACTGACAGCAGATCTGCGTTTCCGCCATGGCTGTTCACAAAAACAATTTTTCTGATGCCGGCCCGGGCGACCGACAGGCCGATATCGGACCACATTGCCATTGCTGTGTCACGGCCCAGTGAAACAGTTCCCGCACGATGGGCATGTTCGTCCGATTTCCCGATGGGCTGCACGGGCAGAATACGCAGATCCAGGCCGTCTGTATTCTGCCGCCTGAGTTCTTCGAGCATGCCTTCTGCGATCAGCATATCTGTTCCCAGAGGCAGGTGCGGACCGTGTTGCTCTACGGCGGCAACAGGCACAACTGCGATCGTATCCATCGGATCAATGGTATCGAAATCTGCCGCACGCATTGTGGCCCAGTCAAGAGTCTGCCCCATGTCCGCCTCCATGTCCTGTGCTTTGTATTTGTTGCGGGGACGGTTCCACGGATGTCCAACCAAAACAAGTGTTGAAGATCAGCTCGCGCACAGTATCAGGCGGCCGCAGCAATCAACCGGAAAACTGTCTCTTTTGTATCCATGTGCGCCAGAGCCCATAATTCCGACGTGCCGCGGCGATGCAGCACTACAGACGTGTCATCCTTGAATACGCCCGTCCAGAGGATCGTCTCGGTTTCTTCATCTGTCTCCTGAAGCGCATAAAACCAGTCGCGAAACGCCAGCAGCTCAGACAGCACCGAGGCATCCCCCTTCTTGGTTTTTGTCTCGCCGTCCTCCAGTTCCAGGGTAGCGCCGGATGCTTCCAGAACGATCGCGAGCAGCGCTTCAGAGTCGTCCGGACCGGTTTTGCCTGCCCCGAGAAGGTCGATAGCCGGAATGCCTGATGCTATCTCACCGATATCTGGTTCGGGAAACTGCGTAACGACATCAATTGTTTCGGCCGTGTTACAGAAACGGATCATTGCGGTTCTCAGGTCTTCGGCTTCGTTTTCGGTCAGGTTCTGTCCTGAAAGAGCCGACGCCCCCAGCCCCCCGGAAGGCAATGCCCTGCACAGCCGGCGGTCGCTGGCAAGAACTGCGAGTTCGGTACCGTCCTGCCGGACAAATGTCAGAACGCGTGTAAGTATGGTTTCGTGCAACTCCTTGACAACCGCGTGGAATGGATCGGCCGTGCCAGCAGGGAAAATACTTCTGCCGTGTGCGCCACGTTCGCCCGGCGCGTGTCGCAGCGCCGCGACTGCATCGGTCAGACCAGAGTGTTCTGCACCTTTGCTCATGCATCAACACCGGTTTCGCAGAGCAACCCGTGTGCCGCTGCCGTCAGTTGCTGGATCTCGGCGGGGTCACTGCACACCATGCAAACAGCTTCTTCGGCAAGAACAGGAGAGCGTACAAAACACGCCAACTGTCCACGAAAGCAGGAAACCGCGTACCATGGCGTGTTACCTGAAGGACCGGACTGAGCACTGTTCAGCCCTGTGGGCATGCCTGGCGCAAACAATCGCAGTGCTGCGTGGCAGAGCGCATCGAGGGTTTCCTGCCCGGTCGGTTTTTGTGTGCTGGAGACAAGAACCATGCCCGTCGACAGATCCGCAAATGCAGCAATACTGCATCCGGGAAACCGGGCACGCAGATCATTCAGCCGGGCATTCATCGTCATCGCAGCCACCGAAGAACAACATTGAACCAGCGTCCGGGTCAGGAACGCTGTTTATGAGTATCTTCGGATCATGCAATTTTGGTTAACGCCCTCAGGAGAATTTGGGCGCAAATGACTGTTCATCTTCGTCTTCTGCCAAAGGACGGGGGGTACCGGCACCGCGGCGGCCGCGCGCAACCGGTCGTCTGGGCATGACCGTGCCATCGGCCACAGGCCCCGGCACGCGCTTTGCCGGAGCGTTGTCCGGAAGAACTCTGTCTTCCTCAGGTGACGCCACAGGAAGAACTGTGCCGCTATCCGTTTCACCGCGGGATGCCACGACTTCCTTGAGAGTCTCAACAATATCAAGAAACCGCGTGACAAAGGGTTCTGCGCCACTTTGCTCCCACATCTCCTCGTCATCGCCGCAATCCCGGGCGAGTACCAGGGAAACCATCAGTGTTTCAGCAAAGAGGTCGCGGGTTTCGGATCGAACGCGCCGGAGTACGCGTTCACGGTCACGGTCGCGCACAAGCATATCACCGCGGGTAAGAAGCAGGATCGAATGCGCATATTTGTCGGATGAAACTGCCTCCCAGACCGCGGCCTCACTCTGTCGCCAGGCCTGTGTCGCCGGGCTGCACCATACCACACCGTCGGCGAGGGGCAGCATGCGTTCCCAGACATCTGCCGCCATATTGGGATCAGAAATACCCGGCAGGTCAATGATATCACAGTGTTTCAGTATTTCCTCATCCCGGCAAACGCGGATGTATGCCGTGTCTTCCAGCGGGATATCCTGAGGTCGGCTGAGATCGCAGGGGGTCTCTGAGCCATCCAGACCAACCAGAACAGGGGCCGCATCGCCGCGCGTGATCCACACAGGCGGAAGCTGGGTCGCGACGACCTGAACGGGCAGATATTCCGCCCCGATCATAAGGTTGGCCAGCGTGCTTTTGCCGGCGCTGAATTCCCCCATCAATGCGATACGGGGTAACCGGTGTCCGGGCGCATCCGGTGCGGATTTATGTTCCAGACCGGTCATCGCGCAGCCAGCCCGTTCAATATCTCGAGTGCCGTTTTGAGCTGCTCGTTTCGCTCCCGCGGCGCGTTTTCGGAAACAAAGGCGGCAAGCTCATCTGCGCCTGCGTCCTGCATCTGGGCCATTGAGGCAAAAACAGACAGCTGCTCATTCAGGAAAGAGTCGAACTCTTCGCAGGCTTCCGTTCGCACACCTTCCGCCAGATCATCGCGCAGTTCCTGAACAAACGGATCTGTCTCGGCGCGGATAAGTTCCACAAACCCTTCGGCATAGGCATGATAGCCTTTTCGCTGCAGCCACCAGCGCTTCCACCAGCTACCCTGCAGATCAAGTGCTATGGTGCGACCAAGCGAAACCGGCGGCGGCACCTGAGGCGCGCGGGGCAACGTGATCGGAATGTCATCCGGCCCGAGGCCGAAAGCCCGTGCGTAGAGTTCGGAAATCTGTTCCGCCGCCTCTCTGACAGCTTTGTCAAAAGCCGCAGTGCATTTACGCGCCAGAACCTTGTGCGATGAGCTCAGCAATACACGCAGACCGGCCGGATCATATGTCCAGGGGCTCTGCTCCCCGAATTTTTCGAGGTGAACAATGAGAGAGGACGTTGCCCTTTCCAGAAAGCTGTCCTGAACCCGGTTCATCCGTTCCGAAAAACTGTCGAGTATCGCGTCAAAGTCCTTTTTCAGCGCCGCGCCGGCATCGGCTACGATACCATCCATGCGCGCGCGCGCCTCCCGGGCCGTAAGGTCGCCGCCGTCCCGGCCAGAGGGATCAGCAGAGCCAATCAGATTTGTGGCTGCAACGCCATTTGCAAGGTTCAGACCACTTGCTGCAGCGCGATGCAGCATTGAAGCTCCGACGCCATTTGTGACACGCTCCGCGATGGCGCTCTGCAGTTCTGGCAGCCCGGAAAATGCCCATGCCATTTCAACAGGTGTCTCCACATCCAGGTTCCCGGCGCCCTGCGGGACAGGCGCACCGGCAGCATAGGTTTCAAGCGCGGCACGACTGGATGGCGGCAGGTTCCCGGGATCGCCTTCAAGTGCGGCACAGGCCCACAGAGCACTGCCAAAGATAACCTGTGCATCCTGAGGACCTTTGTGCTTCTCCAGCGTCTCGGCAATGCTTTCGGCAATCTGCGGTATCTGCGTCGACGGATCAGAAAGCTCGTCGATCCGGTTCACAAAGATCAGGACATCCCGCGATTTGACGTGCGCAATCAGTCGGATAAGAGCAAGGTCGGTCGAGGACAGAGCCTGATGAGCCGAGAGCACGACAACGCACAACCTGCTGTCACGGATCGCCCGGATCGTGATCTGCTCGCGCATCAGAAAGGTATCGTTTACGCCCGGCGTATCACGCACGCACAGACGCACCGGCAGGGCTGCTCGCTGCATCTGGAGATCTGCAGACTTGGTGATATCGGCAAAACGCCCCTGTTCATGACCGCCCGGTGCTTCGGGCTCGTCGAGATCGTCGCCGAGGCACACATATCGTTCCACAAGTTCCTGGTCGAAGTAGCCGTAATCATGCTGCTGGCCGAGGAGCATCTCAAACTTGCGTCCAAGACGCGCCATTGATTTTTCGCGCATCTGCGCGACCTGCTCCTTGATTTTTTCCAGCTCTTCATCGGCACCGGCACGGCTCGCCAGCTCCCCGATCCGACCGCCTCCGGAGACAAGCCTGTCCCATTCGCCCTCGTCAAAGAACCGGAACGAGGCCGTGTTTTCGAAGCCTTCCCGTTCGGGATGCAGATGCAGAGAGGTGACCACAGAGGTCCACGGGTTCACATCCGCCGGCAACAGCTCGGTCTGGCCAATCAGCGCATTGACCAGCGTTGTCTTACCCGACTTGATCTGCCCGATCATCGTGACACTGGGTTCAAAATTCTCAATCTGACGGCGCACACGCGCAGCACGCCGCGAGGCATTGTCATCGCCTGCGGCCTCGATTGCATCGAGGGCAGACAGCAGACGGTCTGCGTCCTCGGCGAGAAGATGCAACTCTGAAAAACCTGCTGCCAGCAGCCGGGCTTCGGTAAAGCCCACCCGATCAGAGATGTTCATAACATTCATGCCAGCCCTCCTGGCCAGCGGGACCGGTCAGACCAATGCGGTCTGAACGCGATATGCCTCCATGTGATACGCATGCCTGCCCCCGGTGTGATTATTGCTCACGCCCAAAATGGTGGCAAAATGTGCATACTTTGTGACTTTCGACCGGCTTAGTTGATGAGTTTACCTAGGATTTGACTCAAAACCGCTGTGATGGAGATCACGCGATAACTGCATGACGATCGCCACAGCATCGGCGGCAGACCGGCTGTCGTTTTCCAGCCCCATAAGCACCAGCTTGTCGCTGGCGGCAAAGAGTTCGTGTTCCCATGCGCTCAGCGCCTGGCACCCACTCTCATCGTCAGAAATGACGTCTGTGAGTGCTTCTGACAATCCGTTACAGATGTCGAATATCCGGTCGTGTTTGCCGTCGGTTACCGGACCCGCCGCACAGAGCTGATCCGCGTGTTCCGAGATCAGATCACGCACCCGCCGCAGACCGGGCGCTTTGTCAGCTGCCACATCTGCGGATACATCTCCCGCGCCAGCGCCATCACCGATGCTGTGGCGCTCCAGAAACAGCAGGGCACTGTCCATATCGGCCCGCCGGCCAGAGGCTGCAATGTGCAGAACGGTGTCGGACAAAGCCTTGATTCCGCTGGCCGCGCGCTGTTTTTCATCCGGTATCTGCCCGACGCTCAGCCCTCCGGCAATCGTCAGGGCAGATGTCGGGTGCAGACTGTGAAACTCTTCGGCGGCCACATCCTGCAGGTCTGAGATGCGATCGTTGAGCTGACCGGTTTCCACAAGCTGATCAGCTTTGCCCAGCACAAGAAAACTGTGATCCTTCAGGTGGTCGGGCGCATGGCTCCATATGTCGGCCTCGTCGGGACCAAAGCGGCTGGTACACCAGATGACAATATCGGCATGCTCCAGCGCCTCAAGAGCCCGCGCCTTGCGTGCTTTCTCGTCCCGCGGCAGATGGACGTCCACAAGGCAGGTGTCCGTCAGAAAGCCGGCGTCCAGTTCTGTCGGCGCGCCACTGCCCGGAAACACCTCAGCGGGTGTTTCCGCCCCTGCACGCACAATTACACGTGCCACGCCACCATGACCGGCAACTTCGCCGGGTACGCAAAGCAGCGCGTCGCACAGCGCGGATTTGCCACTGCCCGGGGGGCCAAGCACGACAACACGCACACCGGTGCTGAGGCGCGTGCGCATGCCAGCCGCATGGGCGCGCAGCGCGTCACTCAGGTCCGCAGACCTGGTTGCGGCCGTCAGCCTGGCAAGCGTACTTTCATATTCCTCTTTATCCGACACGGCGCAGATCGTCCTTCCGGATTTCGCTGTCGCCCGGCAGCTTGAGTTCAACTGCATCGTCCAGCTTGACCAGCGAAAAAGACACATTGTCCAGTTCAGGGTCATCAAGGCCGCTCACACGTTCCATCAACCGGTCCGCGATATCCGCACTGGATGCATGGGCGTGATCGTTCAGCACACCGGCTATCTCTTCATCGGTGAGAAACTGAAGGCCGTCACTGGCCACAATCAGAATATCACCGGCCTCGAGCGGAACAGGTTCGTCGGGGCAGTCTACCTGAGGCACACTTTCTCCAAAAAGCACAGACGTCAGAATGTTCCTGTCCGGATGATTTCGTGCTTCTTCGGCCTCCATCAGGCCGTTGCGCACCATGAAATCAATCTGTGGTGCCATGGAGTGATCCTCGTTCAGCTGGCGCAACACGCCGTTGCGGAACAGGAAAAGAGGCGAGTCCCCGATGGAGATCCAGTAGAGCCGGCGGTTCATGATAACGGTAGCAACCAGTGTCGCTCCCATGCCGTGGGTTTCGGGATGCGCCCGGACATGGTCGCGCAGGCAGGCATTGGCTGCCATTGCGGCCTCTGTCAGCCGGCTGGTGATTTCACGCTCAAACAGCTCGGGATCACAGCGCTGAAACATCAGCTCACTGAAAACCTCGGTAACTACAATCTTACTGGCCACATCACCGGCAGCGTGCCCGCCCATGCCATCGGCAAGCACTGCGAGGCCAACATCCGATCCGCGGGAATAGTCTGCGATTACAGAATCTTCCTGGTAGCTGCGGCAGCCCTTGCTGAGCGCGGATGCCGCGTCAAAATTAAAACGACGCGGCATGGCCATCTTCCGTCATCTCCCATTTGAAGTCAGAACCGCAAAGCGCGACAAACCGCAGCGTCGTCTCGCCGATCCGGATCAGATCAGCGTGGTTCAGCTCTTCGGTTGCCAGAACCGGGCGTGCGTTGCGGCGTATGATATTCGACTTGCCGCCGTGCCCGAGATAGAATTTGTTCTGTTCCTCATCATAAGCGATTGCGGCGTGGTTCTGGCGCGATATCGAGTTATCCCCGAAATCGAGACGTATCATCTGGTCCTCACCCCGACCAATCATCGAGGCTCCTGAAAAGATACTGAACGAATGGCCAACGCCGGGGCCTTCAACGACAACCAGCCAGCCGACAGGAAACTTTTCGTGTTGTGGTGCCGCCGTTGCTTCGTTCACAGCACCGAAAGGATCAGCCGGATCTGGTTCGCCTCGGTTAAACCCGAGCAGCCGGGTTTTGACGCGCCCTGCCCTGCGGCCTGCGCGACCGGCTGCAGGGGCTGGCAACCCGGAGAGATCAGTCCCGGCAGAAGCCGGAGACTGTAACGGTTCGACCTCCTCGGACGGCGCGGACGCGGCAGCAACGGTTGCAGACTGAGCCGAAAGCTGGTCGCGCGCAAATGCACTCAGGTCTATTTCGCCGCCCCCTGCAGACCCGGCAAAAGTGGACTCCTCGCCAGAGGTATCGTTCGCGGGGGTTGAACCATCATCACTGTCTGTTACAGATGCATTTTCCTCGACCTGTTCAGCTTCTGCCGGGGTCGCCTCGCGCGCCAGAGCAAGGAGCGCGCTGATGTCGGTTTCGCCCTCCTCTTCCTCCACTTCTTCCACTTCAGCTTCCGCTGCGGATACATCGTCAGAGACGGGTGCATCTTCTGCAACCGGACTGCCGGCTTCATGAGTTTCTGTGTCGTCCGTGCCTTCGGGGCCGGCTTCGTCAGGCATATCCGGAACATCGATGGGACGCCCGGAGGCTTCTTCCGGCACCGCCGCTTCGGCAGGCTCGCCAATCAGATCATCATAAGCTTCAGCTTCTTCGGCCTGCTGCACTTCGGCTGTCTCCACCGCAAACGGGTCCAGCCCCAGTGGGCTTGAATCAGCGGCGGCCTCCTGCATTGCTTCGCGCAGGGCTTCCTCGTCCGGTGCATCGAATTCAGTCGCTTCACGTGACTGGTTCTGGAATACTTTTCTGAAGAGTGTCATCTGTCCGCCTTTCCGTTTTTTACTGAAGCAGAAAGGGTCATCGGACAGATGCCCTTCCGGTGAATGATCGGGTGTTTTTTGAAAATCATGGCTCAGCCCCCCAGACCGCCGCGGTGAACACGCACGGACGAGCTGTCAGGCTGGTTCCAGTCTGCAATGCCCTGCTCAAGCATCCTGATCGGGGCCTGCGCCGCTGTCTGCACCGGTTCAAACTTCAGTGCGACGTGGGTGTAGAGAAAGAATGAGCAGAAAACGACCGGCACAGTAGCCAGCCGGCGTCTGTTGATGCGAGGCAGCGTGATGGGCGGTTTCGGTTCTGCTGCTGCCGCCGCCTGCTCGGCGCGCATACGCTGGGCTGCCGCAACAATGCGGGCATAGGGCGTTTCGCGGACCGGAGTTTCAGCAGGAACCGGCATTGCGGCAGGTTCCCTTACCCGGGGTTCCGTACCGCCCGGGCCGATGTCTTCAGACACAACTTCGCGGCGCCGGACAACAACTGGCTTTGCAACTTCGGCCTCGTCCGCCTGATCGGTTGCCGTGTCCGGGGCACTGTCTTGCAGCCCCTCATTGACCGTACGCACCAGATTCATGACCGTCTCATCAATGGTCTCATCACTCAGTGCCTGCGCGCGGGCCATCTCGGCGCGGCGAGTATGATCGATCATCAGAGCCCATTCCTCGGCTGTCTGCACACGATCTGCGGGAACGATGTTCATCGCTTTGTCGATGGCCCTGAGGAAGGTGTCGTCATAACCGGGGAAACGGCCCGCAAGGGGCTCGTACAGATCCGGCTGACTGGATGCGAGCGCCGCGAGGCGCGCCTGACTGTTTGGCGGTGCCTTCCCCGAAATCAGATGAGACAGCGTTGCTGCGAGCGCATAGAGATCGCTGCTGGGCGTCTGCTGGCTGCCAGCGACATAAAATTCCTGAGGTGAATAGCCGTCCTTTACCACAAGCACCTGCGACATCACGCGGCTCTTGCGGCTCGCTTCCTCGCGGGCTGCCCCGAAATCAATCAGAACCGGACGGCCTTTGGCATCGACAAGGATATTGTCCGGCGAAATATCGCGATGGAGCAGGTCCTGTGCATGCACGTGCCCGATTGCATCGAGCAGCGCCAGTGTCATCTCGTGAACGTCGGCAGGCGACGAGGCCGGGCCTTCGGTCTCGATTATTTCCAGCAGATCTTTGCCATCCACAAGATCAAGCGCCATGTAGGCGGTCTCGTTATCCTCAAAAACCTGATGCACGCCTACCACGCTGGAGTGGTCCAGCCGGGACAGCGCATGTGCCTCGCGGATAAAGAGACGAACGATAGATTTGAAATCGTCGGTGTAATTTCGGGTGCGGGCGCGAACGGTTTTATTGACACGGGCACAGAATGCCTCGGGGAAACACTCTTTGATCACGACGGTGCGGTTCAGACTGTCACGCGCCAGATAGGTGATGCCGAAACCACCACTCGACAGGTAGCGGATGATCTCATACTGACCGCTCAGCAGCCGGCTGCCAGGTGGCAGGGCTTCGCTGTATACCTCTTCGGGCAGGTCTGCATTCTGAGTGTTCATCGCACCGTTTTCGATCTGTTACCTGTATGCTGCCGGCTTGGACCAGGGTCGGTCCGGCAACGTTGCGGTGTCAGAAATAGCAGAAATGCTGTGGCCAAATCATGGCTGAGCCGTGAAACGCACGTGCCCAGAACAACAGATTTATGTATAATTTTAAGATAGTTAGTGAATTTTCCTGCTGCCAGACGGCAACGGCCGGCGGGATTGTCCCGCCGGCCGTCGCTGTGTGTGGTGTCCGGAAATTCCGTGATTTATCAGAGCGAAACGCGGGTTGCCTTGCCCGTTTCCTCGGCCACGCGGGCTGCCACAGATGCCACGGCGAGATCCTGCAAGCCGACCCCGGTACCATCAAAAAGCGTAATCTCGTCAGCACTTGTTCGACCGGGGTGGTCCCCGTTGATCACCGCGCCGACCGGCGTGATATCGCCGTCGGAAATCAGCCCGGCGCTCACCGCATGCTGTGCTTCACCGATGGTGACCGACTGGGCAATCTCGTCGGCAAAAACGGTGGCCGCAGCCAGAAGCTGAGGATCGACCTCCTGTTTGCCTTTCGTGTCTGTGCCCATGCAGGCGATATGCGTGCCCGGCTTGATCCAGTCCTTCATCATCAGCGGCTCAAATGCCGAAGTGATGGTGATGATTACATCAGCCTGCGCTCCGAGCTCTTCCTGGGTCACAGCCTCGAACTCCAGCCCGATCTCTTCTGCGACAGCTCCGAGGCGGGGCAGCATGTCAGGATGCGGGTTCCAGGCCACAACCTTCTCAAAGTCGCGCTGCTCTGCCGCTGCGCGCAGCTGGAACGTGGACTGGTGCCCTGCCCCGACCATGCCGAGGACTTTCGCGTCGCTGCGCGCGAGATGCGAGATGGACACGGATGACGACGCCGCCGTGCGCACAGCCGTCAGATAGTTGCCGCCGACCAGCGCCTGCAGCATGCCGGTATCTGGGTCGAAAAGAAAAATTGTGGACTGGTGGTTTGTCAGACCTTTTTCCATGTTGCCCGGCCAGTAACCGCCTGATTTCACGCCGAGGGTTTTGCCGGCACGGTCAAAGCCCGATTTGAAACCATAGAGCGCGTCGGCATAGCCGATTGCCTCGCGGATCACGGGGAAATTATACGCGTCACCCTTTGCCATCGCGCCAAACACCGCTTCCACAGCGGTGAATGCGTCTGCGCTGCTCACCACCTGCGCGCAAATATCTTCGCCTACGATCAGTAATCCTTCGGACATCGGGTCTTCCTGTCTGTGTCTTGATATGGACTGCGCCCGGGCAGAACCCGGGCGCTGCGGTTGTTCCGGTCTGTTGCCGGTCAGTAGGCCTTGCCGCGGGCGGATACAGGCCAGAGCGTCTCGACCTTGCCGCCCCGCACGCCGACGTACCAGTCGTGCACGTTGCAGGTCGGATCACAGTGACCCGGCACAAGTTTGAGTTTGTCATTGACCTTCAGAACGCCATCCGGATCTGCAACGACACCATGCTCGTCCGAACATTTGACATATTCAACGTCATCGCGCCCAAAGATCGTAGGCAGGCCGCTGTCCACCGACTGCGCCTTGAGGCCTGCATCAACGATCGCCTTATCGGCCTTTGCATGGCTCATGACAGAGGTCAGGATAAACAGCGCGTTCTCCCACTCCCCTTCGTCGATACGGTTGCCGTCTTTGTCGAGGATACGACCGTAATCCGCGTCCATGAAGGCATAAGAGCCACACTGCAGCTCGTTGTACACGTTCGAGTTGGACTCAAAGTAATAGCTGCCGGTACCGCCACCGCCAACGATGTCGCACTCCAGACCTTCTGCTTTCAGCGTATCGACGGCATCCTGCACCATGTCGATGGCGATCTGCGTCTTGGCTTTGCGCTCGTCGTACGAATCGAGGTGCTGCATCGCGCCCTGGTACGCCTGGATGCCGGCGAATTTCAGCCCCGGGGCGGCATAAATAGCTTTGGCCAGTTCAACAACCTGTGGGGTCGTCGTCACGCCGCAGCGTCCCGCGCCACAGTCGATCTCGACCAGGCATTCGATCTCCGTGCCGTGGCGCGTGGCTGCCTCTGAGAGGTCCGCGACATTGCCCGGCATGTCCACACAGCAGATCGTGCGCGCGCCCAGTTTCGGCATCCGCGCCAGGCGATCGATCTTGGCCGGTTGCGTCACCTGGTTGGAAACCAGTACATCCTTGATGCCACCGCGGGCGAAAACCTCGGCCTCCGATACTTTCTGGCAGCACACACCGACCGAGCCGCCCAGTTTTTCCTGCAGCAGTGCCACATCGACTGACTTGTGCATTTTTCCGTGCACCCGGTGGCGCATGCCATGCGCCTTTGCATAGTCACCCATCTTTTTGATGTTGCGCTCCAGCGCGTCCAGATCCAGCACGAGGCAGGGCGTCTGGATTTCGCTTTCATCCATCCCGATTGATGCGGGAATGTCATAGCCGACTTCATAGTCGTCGAAGTTTACCTGCTTGTTCATTTTACTTTCTCCTCAGCCCTGCATCCAGGGCAGTTTGTTCAGATCCACATTTCCACCTGTGATCACCACACCCACACGTTTGCCCCGGAACACATCGGGATTGCGCAGAATGGTGGCCATTGGCACCGCACAGCTTGGTTCCATAACGATTTTCATCCGCTCCCACGTCAGTTTCATCGCATCGATGATCTCCTGTTCGGAGGCGGTTAGAACGTCCGTGACAAAACTCGACACAAAGTGCCAGGTGTTCTCTTTGAGCGGCACTTTCAGCCCGTCTGCAATGGTGACGGGCGCGTCATCCGCAATGATATGACCCGCACGGAACGAGCGGGCCGCGTCATCGGCCTGATCCGGTTCGGCGGCGTAAATCTCCATCTGCGGCGCAAGATTGGACAGCGTCAGGCAGGTCCCGGAAATCATGCCACCGCCACCGATGGGAGCAATCACCGCGTCCATGTTTTCGACCTGGCTGAGCAATTCCAGCGAACAGGTTGCCTGACCACATATCACGCGCGGATCATTGTAGGGATGCACGAATTCAGCGCCGGTCTTTTCCTGTACCTCAGCGAACACCGCCTCCCGGCTGGTGGTGGATGGCTCGCACTCTGTGATGATGCCGCCATAGCCGCGGACCGCGGCCTTCTTGGCCTCCGGTGCTGTGCGCGGCATAACGACGTGGCAAGGAATTCCGCGGCGGCCCGCGGCATAGCTCAGCGACAGTGCATGGTTGCCCGATGAATGCGTTGCTACACCTTTGGCCGCCATCTCATCGCTGAGACCGAAAACGGCATTTGACGCCCCACGCACCTTGAATGCACCTGCCTTCTGAAAGTTTTCACACTTGAAGAAGAGTTCGGCACCGGTGAGGTCGTTAAAGTACTGCGATGTCAGCACCGGGGTTTCATGGATATAGGGCCGGATGCGCGCATGCGCCTCGCGCACGTCGTCAATCGTCAGGTCCGGGGCTGTTCTTGAATCCAGCATGTTACCCCCTCAGGCTGCGGATTTAATGGATGCGCTGCTGTTGGCGCGGAAAAACTCCTGGGCTGCAGCAACACCGCTGCCCAGCTCAATCGGGTAATCCAGATCGGCCATTGCCATTTCGATCGTCGCCAGCCCGGACAGAACCATCACGTCGGTAAGACTGCCCAGATGGCCGATGCGGAACGCTTTGCCGTTCATTTCGCCCAGACCAATACCGAACGAGACACCGTACTGGCTGAACGCCTGATCCGTCAGCGCGTTACTGTCGAAACCTTTGGGCACATAGATCGCGCTGACAGTGTCAGAATAAAGCTCAGGGCTTTCTGCGACGAGACGCAGATCCCAGGCGTCCACTGCGCGCCTCACGCCTTCGGCAAGACGGGTGTGACGGGCATAGACGTTGTCGAGACCTTCCTCGAACAACATTCTGAGGCTTTCACGCATGCCGTAGATCAGCTGCAACGGCGGCGTGTAGGGAAAGCCACCTGAGGCGTTTGCATTCATCATGTCACGGAAATCAAAGAAGGTACGCGGCAGATGCGCGGTTTCCATATGATCCAGCGCCTTCTGGCTGACACCCAGAATGGCCATCCCGGTCGCCAGCATAAAGCCCTTCTGCGACCCGGAAACCGCAATATCGACACCCCAGGCATCCATCTCGAACGGCATGGATGCAAGTGAACTGACACAGTCCACAAAAAGCAGTGCATCGTGGCTGGCCGCGTCCATCGCCGCGCGTACCGCCGCAACATCGGATTTCACACCGGTCGCCGTTTCATTGTGTGTCACGAGCACGGCTTTGATCTCTCCTGCAGTATCCGCGGTCAGTGCGGCCTCGAACCTGTCTGCCGGCGCACCTGTCCCCCACGGGCATTCGATGATCTGAACATCCAGCCCGTGGCGCTCGCACAGGTCGATCCAGCGGTGACTGAACATTCCGTACCGGGCGACAAGCACCCTGTCGCCTGCGCTCAGCGTGTTGGTGATCGCCGCTTCCCAGCCACCGGTACCGCTGGCAGGGAAAGTGATCACCTTGCCGGTGGTTGTCCCGAATACCTTTTTCGTGTCCTCAAGGACAGGCGCGAATGTTTCGACAAAATCCGGCGCGCGGTGATCACGCGTCTGCACCTGCATCGCCAGGCGCAGTCGGTCGGGGATGTTCGTGGGCCCGGGAATAAAGACGGGGTTTTGATCTGACATCGCGGTGTCCTCCTCAGTGACATCGATGACAATAGAGAGTAGCTCCGCATTTGCAATTTTCTCGAAAATGTTTTTCAAAAAGATCATTAATTGTCTTTCCCACTGCTTTTAAAGGATTTTTATTTTTTCAAAAAATATTTTCAAAAACTTATTGAAATTATTTTTCATTCCTGCTTCCATAGGTCTGCAAATGATCCGGGGAGGATCAGACCTTTATGAATGTCCAGAAACGCCAGCGCGGGAGACCAAAGTCTCAGTTCCGTGACAGCTCTGCCGGCACGCTTCAGTCTCTTGACCGGGCGCTTGGTATTCTTGTGGCGGTTTCCAGATCCGGGCGCGCAACGCTGACGGATCTGTCGCTTTCACTTGGCGTGCCCACGGCGACGACGCACCGCATCCTGACAACGCTGCAGAAACACGGTTTCGTGGCCTTCGACGAAGAGCATCAGGACTGGGCCATCGGGATCGAAGCCTACCGCGTCGGCGCAGGATTTATGAACCGGACTAACCTGACAGAAGTCAGCCGACCCGTCATGCGAACACTCATGGAACGCACTGGCGAGACATCGAATCTCGCAATACCCGACGGCGGCGAAGTCGTTTTCGTAGGCCAGGTTGAAACGCCGAATCCGATCCGTGCCTTTTTCTCGCGCGGCACCCGGACGGCCATGCACGCGTCAGGCACCGGTAAGGCGATTCTGTCAGCCCTGCCCGAAGAACGCGCACGCACTTTGCTGATGGCATCGGGCCTCACGCAGTTCACCGGCAATACGCTGACAACACCTGCCAGCCTTTTTGATGATCTGGCGCGAACCCGCCAGCGTGGCTGGTCGTTTGACAAGGAAGAACGATATGAGGGAATGTCCTGCATCGGCGCAGTTATCTACGACGAACACCGCGAACCCTGCGCAGGCGTTTCCATATCCGGACCAAGCACCCGGTTCGGCGCCCTGCGCGTTCCCGAACTGGGCAGCATTGTCGCTGATGCAGCGTCTGAAATCACAGACCTGATCGGTGGCCGAAAGCCGGAAACCGACACCTCTGCCGCCGACGGGACGGCACAGGAAAAGCAGGCCATTTAAATTACTTAGCAACCAGGAGGAAAAAATTCCCGGATATCCTGCGGATTTTTCACGAAAATATCGAGCCCTGCTATCAGGGGTTGCAGCCACGCCGGAAATTATAAGCGTGACGGCTTGTCGCAGGTCCGGTTACTGCTAACTGAAGGGATGAAAGATGGAGGAGAACAGCCGGTCAGCTTCGGGAGGAAGCGCGGGCCCGGCATTTGTCGTGCATCCGGTTTATTCCGCCTTTCACCCTGCGAACGGCCCACAGGGCCACAGACTGTATGGGGCATCCCGCCCCTTTCTTGGGAGGAAATATGACAGACAAACTTAACCGCAGAAAGTTCCTGCGCGGCTCCGCCGTTGCGGGCGCAGCAGCGCTTGCAACCCCGGCCATCGCGGATGGGCACGGCACGACACTCAAGATGCAGGCTGCCTGGGGCGGCGGCATCTTTCTGGAGAATGCCAAGTCTTTTGCAAACCGCGTCAACGAAATGTCCGGCGGTTCGCTGACAATCGAAGTCCTTTCGGTGGACGCGGTTGTGAAAACCAGCCAGATGCAGGATGCGGTCCACCGCGGCGTTCTTGATGCGGCGCATTACGTACCTGCCTACTGGTACGGCAAATCCAAGGCGGCGTCGCTCTTTGGCACGGGCCCCTGCTTTGGCTGGTCGAGCCAGGAAGTTCTGGGATGGGTCCACGCAGGTGGCGGACAGGAACTGTTTGACGAGCTGATGGAAACACTGCGTCTGAACGTTGTATCCTTCTTCAACTCGCCGATGCCCGCTCAGCCTCTGGGCTGGTTCCAGGAGCAGATCACTGACGCATCCCAGATGGACGGACTCAAGTACCGTACAGTTGGTCTCGCGGCCGACGTTCTGCTCGAAATGGGTATGTCCGTTGTTCAGCTGCCGGGCGGAGAAATCCAGCCTGCGATGAAGTCCGGCCTGATTGATGCGGCGGAATTCAACAACCCCACATCTGACCGCGACTTTGGTATGCAGGACGTGTCCAAGCATTACCACCTGGCGTCCTATCACCAGAGCCAGGAGTTCTTTGAGGTCACGATCAACAAGGACAAGTTCAACGCGCTGTCGCCTGAGCACCAGGCAATCATCAAAAACGCATCCATGGCCGAGAACTCCGGTTTCTACTGGGGTAACACCAAGCGCTATTCCGACGACCTGCTCAAGCTGCAGGAAGCGGATGGTGTGAACGTGTACCGGACACCGGACAGCGTGATGGCAGCTCAGCTTAAAGCATGGGACAAGGTCACAGCACGTATCGCAGAAGACGATCCGTTCTTTGCCAAGGTCATGGAATCACAGAAGGCTTATGCCAAGGATGTGATGAACTACCTGAACCTGAACCAGCCCGACTACAAGCTGGCTTACAACCACTACTTCGGTTAAGCCGTTCAGTTTCCTTGAATATTTCCGGGCGCCTGACCTTCAGGCGCCCGGCCTGGAATACGGGGTGCCCGGTCAGGCAGCCTAACACATGTCGCAGGGGGAGCCGACCTGATGAAATTTGTTCACGCCATTGAAGGGCTCAGCCTTTGGGTGGGACGCGCCTTTGGCTGGTGCATCCTGATCCTGACACTGTCTGTGTCCTACGAGGTTTTTGTCCGTTACGTGTTGAACGCACCCACGGTCTGGGCCTTCGATATGATGATCCAGATGTATGGCGCCCTGTTCCTGATGTGCGGCGCCTATGCGCTGGCTCAGGACACGCATGTCCGTGCGGATGTTGTGTACCGTCTCTTTCCGGTACGTGTTCAGGCCAGCCTGGATTTCCTGCTCTATTTCATCTTCTTCTTTCCCGGCATTACCGCGCTGGTCTGGTTCGGTTATGAGATCGCCTCTGACAGCTGGCGGTACAAGGAAGTCAGCTTCAACAGCCCGGCAAGCATTCAGATCTATTTCTTCAAGTCTCTCATCCCGGTCGCCGGTGGTCTGCTGATGATCCAGGGCGTGGCCGAACTGGTGCGCTGCATCCTTGCAATGCGCGACGGTGAATGGCCCGAACGGCTTGCCGACGTCAAAGAGACCGAAGATCTGCTCTCGGAGGCAGATCTGAACGAAATCGCGGCCATCAACCCGGCCAGGAAATAACCACGCAGACGCGTACAGAAAGACATCAAGATGACAAATCCCGAAGTTGCCCTCCTCATGCTGGGCCTGTTTATCGTGCTGGTCCTGCTGGGTTTTCCGATCGCTTTCACACTTCTCGCGATGGGCGTGGCCTTTGGCTACTACGCCTACCACCAGGGTGGCTCGATCGAGAGTTTCAGCGATATCTTCAACAACAACATTTTCTATCTGCTGAACCAGAACACCTATTCCGTGATGGAAAACCCCACGCTTGTTGCGATCCCGCTCTTTCTCTTCATGGGCTATGTGGTCGAACGCGCGAACATCGTGGACAAGCTGTTCTTCTCGCTCTACCAGGCCGCACGTAATCTGCCCGGCAGCCTGGCCATCGCGGCCCTGCTGACCTGCGCGGTTTTTTCAACCGCGTCCGGTATCGTTGGCGCGGTTGTGACGCTGATGGGTCTCCTGGCCTTTCCGGCAATGGCCAACGCCAACTACAACAAAAGCTTTGCATCAGGCGTGATCTGTGCCGGTGGTACGCTGGGCATTCTGATCCCACCCTCGATCATGCTGATCGTCTACTCCGCCATCGCTGACCTCTCACCCCTCCGGCTTTACGCGGCGGCGGTGTTCCCGGGGCTGCTGCTGGCCGGCCTCTACATTGTCTATGTTATCGTGCGTGTCTGGTTTAATCCGGCCCTCGCCCCCAAACCCACTGATGACGACGTGCCGCCCCCGCGCGAGATATACATGAACCTGCTGATCAGCTTTGTGCCGCTGACTGTGCTGATCGCGCTGGTACTGGGATCGATCCTGGGCGGACTGGCCACGCCTGCAGAGGCTGCTGCAATGGGCGCTCTGGGCGGCATGATCCTTGCCGTGCTCTACCGCTCTATGACCTGGACCAAACTCAAGGAAAGCGTCTTTCTGACAGCCAAAGCAACAGCCATGGTCTGCTGGCTCTTCGTCGGGTCCTGGACCTTTGCCTCTGTGTTTTCATATCTCGGTGGACACGATATCATCGCAGACTGGGTCGGTGGTATGGATCTGGAGCCCTGGCAGTTTCTGGTGCTGGCGCAGGTCATCATCTTCCTGCTGGGCTGGCCACTGGAATGGTCGGAAATCCTGATCATCTTTGTACCGATCTTCCTGCCGCTGCTCGAGGTTTTTGGCGTAAACCCCTACTTCTTTGCGATGCTTGTAGCGCTGAACCTGCAGACGTCCTTTCTGACGCCACCTATGGCGATGTCGGCCTATTATCTCAAAGGCGTGCTGAAAAAGCAGATTGAGCTGATGGAAATCTTCAGGGGGATCATGCCCTATCTTGGCATCGTTATCTTCACCATGGTGCTGATGTACCAGTTCCCGGGCATTGCCCTGTGGTTCCCTGACTATCTCTTTGGTGAATATATCCCGTGAAGATCAAACCTCATACGCTGAGTGCTCAGGAGGCGGCCGCTTTTATCGCCTCCGGGCAGCTGAAGTCTGTTCAGCTGGTACGGTCATGCCTTGACCGTATCGAGGAGACCGACGGCCAGATAAAGGCATGGGCGCATCTGGACGCGGATGCGGCTCTGGCACAGGCCGCCGCATGTGATCAGATCCGGGAGCGCGGTATGGCCACCGGTCCGCTGCACGGGGTGCCCGTCGGGCTCAAGGACATCATCGACACCGCAGATATGCCGACAGAACGGGGAACATCCGTTTTCGCAGGGCGCCAGCCGGATGCAGATGCGCGTGTCGTCGAAATGCTGCGCGAGGCCGGTGCGGTGATCATGGGCAAGACCGTAACCACCGAGCTGGCCTTTGTTCATGCAAACGAGACACGGAATCCGCACAACCCGGATTATTCGCCGGGTGGATCGTCGAGCGGTTCTGCTGCGGCTGTTGCTGCGGGACATGTCCCGCTTGCGGTCGGGACGCAGACGAATGGTTCGGTCATACGGCCAGCGTCGTTCTGTGGCACCTTCGGGTTCAAACCCACGCGCGGAATGATACCGCGTACAGGCGTGCTTCAGACATCTGTCTCGCTGGACCAGCTTGGCACTTTCGGGCGGACGCTCGGAGACACAGCGCTTCTGGCAGATGTCATCAGCGGCTATGACCAGCGCGATCCGGAGAGCTTTGCCCGCGCACGCCCGGACATGGCTGCGGGCGCCGCGACTGAGGCGCCGGTTGAACCGAACTTTGCCTGGCTCAATCTTCCCTTCAACGACCGGCTGACCGAAGCGGCCGCCGAAGGGCTGGACAGCGTAATGGAAGTGCTCGGAGACGGCCGGGTTGAAAAGATGGATGCCGCGGACCAGCTGGGCGAGCTTGTCGCCGTGCAGGCGCGTATCCACGAATACGAGATCTGTCAGCACCTGAAGGAAACCTTTGATGCTCACTGGGACGCGCTCAGCGATACGCTGAAGCCTGTGCTTGAACGGGGCAGACAGATCGGCCGCGCGGAATACGAAGATGCGCTGGAGGTCAAATCCTCCGCCAGCCGTTTCTTTGAAGAATTTTTCATCGATTTTGACGCGATTATCGCACCATCGGCAGCCGGAGAGGCCCCTCTGTTCGGAAACGGCACCGGCGATCCCATTTTCTGTACGCTGTGGACGCTTGCCGGCCTGCCTTCGGTCACCCTGCCCCTGCTGGTGGGTGAGACCGGGCTGCCCATTGGTGTGCAGCTGATCGGCGCCGTGGAAAAAGACGACAGGCTGCTGCGCACCGCGCACTGGCTGCAGAAACATATCGCGGCCGAGGCCGCCTGATCGAAAGGACACCTTATGTCTTATGGTATCAAACTGCTGATGGGCCTGATCGGAACAGCCCTTCTGTGCATCTTTGTGGGCGGGTTGTCGCACAGTATCTCAACCGGCTTCGCCGGCTTCTGGGGCGGTTTTCCTTTCATGGTCATCGCCATCATCGTCTGCGGCATGGCGATCTATGATTACTGGGACGAATGCATCCGCAAAAGAAAAGACTGATGAGCGACAAACCACGCCTCTGGATCACGCGAAAACTGTCGGACGCAACAATTGCGCGTGCCGAACGCGACTATGACACCGTCGTCAATCACGCAGACACACCGGGAAGTGCCGACGATCTGATCCGCGCCAGCGCAGAATTTGACGCGATCATCCCCTGTCATTCCGAGCACTTCAGTGCCGACGTCGCCCGACAGCTGGAGCCACGACTGAAAATCATCGCAAACCATTCTGTTGGTGTGGATCACTGTGACTTACCCGCGCTCAGAGCGCGCGGTATTGCAGTGACGAACACGCCTGATGTGCTGTCGGACGCGACGGCCGAACTGGCGATGTTGCTGATGCTGGGTGCGGCGCGTCATGCCGTTGCCGGCGACAGGATCGTACGGACCGGCGCATGGGACTTCTGGTCGCCCGCGTTCATGGTTGGCAAGCAGGTCACCGGCGCACGGCTGGGCATTGTCGGGATGGGCCGTGTCGGGCGCGCCTTCGCCGCCAAAGCGCGTGGGTTTGGGATGGATATCCATTACTTTAACCGCTCAGAGCTGTCGCCTGAGGATGCTCAGGGCGCGACCTGGCATTCTTCAGTAGAAAGTCTGCTGGGCGTTGCTGACTTTCTGTCGCTGCACTGCCCGGCCACGCCGGAGACCACAAACCTGATGAACTCCGGACGGTTTGCTCTGCTGCCGCAGGGGGCCGTTGTGGTGAACTCCGCCCGTGGCGCGCTGGTTGATGAAAGCGCGTTGATGGCGGCCCTGGACAGCGGTCAGGTCGCTGCAGCAGGTCTGGATTGTTTTCAGACGGAACCCGGCGGCAATCCTGGTTTCGCCGCTTATGACAACATTTTTATGTTACCCCACATCGGCAGTGCGACGACAGCCACGCGCGATGCAATGGGCTTTCGGGCGCTGGACAACCTGGATGCATTTTTCGCCGGAAACCGACCGGGCGATCTGCTCTGAACACACACGCAGAATGAAAAAACGGCGCCTGATCAGGGCACCGTTTTCCGGTTTAACAAATGCGCTTTTTGCGGTCTCAGGAATCGTCCAGTCGAACGGCACCACCAGTCCCACGCTCCTGCGCGGAAAAGCCCATCTCATCCAGCGCAAAATCCGCACCTACTGCGATCACAGCCATTGCGGCGAAGGCGAGAAACATAGCTTTCATGATGACCCTCCTGAACCGGTCTGGCGGGCCTCAACCTCATCCACCCACAGACTGTGGTGTTCGCGTGCCCATTGCAGCTCCACCTCGCCCGAGCCCATGGCATCGTAGGCACCCTCCATGCCCACAGACCCGATATAGATATGCGCCAGGATGATACCCATCAGGACAAAGCTGACAATTGCGTGCCAGAGCTGTGCAAACTGCATCTCTTCATGTGGGGCGAGATCTGTCCTCAGTTCGGCATAGCCCAGCATCTGGGGTAGACCCAGTGCGTTGACCTTCTCAAAAGTCGCGGCAAACATCGGCAGTTCGAAAGGGAAGAGCAGCGAAAGACCAGAGGCGGATATGGACCCGCCCAGCAGGATAACCGACCAGAAGATGATCTTCTGACCCGCATTGAATTTCTTTGCAGGCGGGTGACCACCGCCCAGAATGCCGCCACCTTTCATCAGCCAGTTGATATCCGTGCGGTCGGGCAGATTGTGAACGACCCACAGCACAAAGACGAAAATCAGCGCCAGCATAAACGCCCATGAAACATTGTTGTGGACCCATTTACTGGCGATAGCGATGGTCGAGAAAGCCTCATGACCAAAGGCTGGTATCAGGACTTTCCGTCCGGCCAGCGAGACCAGCCCTGTGATCCCGAGTAAGATGAAAGAGCTGGCCAGCAGCCAGTGCGAGAACCTTTCAAATGCCTTGAAACGGGTGATCGTACGGCCCGTCTTTTCGCCGTCGATGCGGATACGACCGCGGAGCAGAAAGAACAGTGCCAGCAAGACAAGGGTCACGCCGAGAAATCCTGTGCCCCAGGTCAGCAGCGGTCCTTGCCTGAACTGCAGCCAGCGCATGCCACCGTCCTGAATGAGCACCCCGGCAGCAGGACCGCGTACCTGGGTAGTCACGTCGGCGGAATCAAAACGCAGTGCACGCCAGAGGTCAGGGTCTGATGCCCCGCCGCGGGTTCCCAGCAGCGCCGAAGGGTCCGCGCCCGGGACCCCGCCTGTATTGTCACTGCGGAAACTGTTGTCGACCTTGAGGCCCTGCTGTCGGGCCATAATGTCTTCCAGCGTCTGTGCACCACCTGTCGCAGAGCGATCCGGTTCGGGGGCTGCCTCCTGAGCGAGGGCGCTGAAGCTGACAATAAAAGAGAAGAAGAGAGCGACGAAGATACGAAGCATGCGTATATCCCGTTTATGCAATAACGGGGCAGCGCGCTGGCGCTGCCCCTGATCAGGTACTGACTGACGTAGTACAGTGGCTGGAAAAGTCAGCCGCCTTTCTGGTCGTAGGCTGTGCCCCAGCCCCATGCACCGGATCCGAAACCGCGTGCAACGACGCGCTCACGGTAGATGCTTGAGACCACATCGCCGTCCCCTGCGAGCAGGGCTTTGGTCGCACACATTTCCGCACAGATCGGCAGTTTGCCCTCTGCAATCCGGTTGCGGCCATATTTGGCGAATTCAGCTGTGGAGTTGTTCTCCTCGGGACCACCGGCACAGAAGGTACATTTGTCCATCTTGCCCCGGCTGCCGAAGTTACCCGCCTGCGGGAACTGCGGTGCACCGAAGGGACATGCGTAAAAGCAGTATCCGCAGCCGATGCAGAGGTCCTTGGAGTGCAGAACCACCCCCTCTTCGTTCTGGTAGAAGCAGTCTACCGGGCACACCGCCATACAGGGTGCGTCCGAGCAGTGCATGCATGCCACAGAGATCGACCGTTCACCCGGCTTGCCGTCATTGATGGTGACGACCTTCCGGCGGTTGATGCCCCATGGTACCTCATGCTCGTTCTTACAGGCTGTGACACAGGCGTTGCATTCGATGCAGCGTTCAGCGTCGACGAGAAATTTTGCTCTTGCGGCCATTTTTCATGTCCTCCCTTATGCTGCCCAGATTTTGCAGAGAGTGGCTTTGGTCTCCTGCATCTGGGTTACGCTGTCATAGCCATAGGTCTGCGCCAGGTTGGTTGATTCACCAAGCACGTACGGATCGGCTCCGTCCGGGTATTTCCCCCTCAGGTCCTCACCTTCCCAGTGTCCGCCAAAGTGGAACGGCATAAAGGCAACGCCCGATGCGACCCGTTCGGTGACCATGGCCATAACCTTGACCTTGCCGCCCTCGGGGCCCTCGACCCAGACCTGTTCGCCGTCACGAATACCCAGGTTATTGGCATCACGTGGGTTTACCTCGACAAACATGTCCTGCTGCAGTTCAGCCAGCCACGGGTTGGAGCGCGTCTCATCCCCGCCACCTTCGTACTCGACCAGACGACCGGATGTCAGGATCATCGGATAGTCAGACGAGAAGTCATTGTCCTGGATCGACTTGTACATTGTCGGCAGGCGCCAGAACTTCTTGTCCTCATAGGTCGGATAATCTGCCACGAGGTCGCGGCGGTTGGTGTAGAGCGGCTCGCGGTGTTTCGGCACCGGATCCGGGAAGGTCCAGACAACCGCACGGGCCTTGGCGTTCCCGAAGGGCGCACAGCCATGCTTGATCGCGACCCGCTGGATGCCGCCCGACAGGTCGGTTTTCCAGTTGGTTTTGGGTCCGGCCACCGCGTCAATCGCCGCACGTTCGTCCGCGGTCAGATCGCCGTCCCAGCCCAGGTCCATGAGCATCTGCATCGTGAACTCAGGGTAACCGTCCTGAATTTCCGCGCCGGGGTTAGAGACCCCCTCGGCCAGCAGATTGTCACCATCCCGCTCGACGCCGAAGCGCGCGCGGAACGCCAGACCACCCTCTGCCACCGGCAGAGACATGTCATAGAGATTGGGCGTTCCGGGGTGGTTCATCTCCGCAGTGCCCCAGCTCGGCCATGGCAGACCGTAATAGTCGCCGTCTGCCGGCCCACCGATGGCCCGCAGCGACGTGCGGTCAAAGGTGTGCTGGTTCGCCATGTGCATCTTCAGGCGCTCGGGCGACTGCCCGGTGTACCCGATGGTCCACATGCCGCGGTTGAACTCGCGGGTGATGTCCTCGACGTTTGGCTCATCACCATCCATGGCAATATTGCGGAAGATTTTGTCGTGGAACCCAAACTTTTTGGAGAACATCGACAGGATCGTGTGATCCGGCAGAGATTCAAAGAGCGGGTCCACAACCTTGTCCCGCCACTGCAGAGACCGGTTGGATGCTGTAACGGATCCGCGTGTCTCAAACTGTGTACAGGCCGGCAGCAGGTAAACGCCGTCCGAACGATCCTGCATGACCGCTGTGACCGTCGGATATGGATCAACCACGACAAGCATGTCGAGTTTCTCCATCGCCGTCTTCATCTCTTTCATCCGGGTCTGCGAGTTGGGCGCGTGACCCCAGAAAACCATGGCCCGTGTATTGTCGGGCTGGTCCATGTTCTCGGCATCTTCGAGAACACCGTCGATCCAGCGCGATACCGGGATACCGGTCTGGTTCATCATCTTCTTGTCGCCAAACTCGGCATCCGAGAAGCGGCCTTTGAGCCAGTCCAGATCTTCTTCCCAGACCCGTGCCCAATGCGCCCAGGATCCGTCGGACAGACCATAGTAGCCCGGCAGCGTGTTCGCCAGAACGCCCAGGTCGGTAGCACCCTGAACGTTGTCATGGCCACGGAAGATGTTGGTGCCGCCACCGGCGGTGCCCATGTTGCCAAGCGCCAGCTGCAGGATGCAGTACGCACGGGTGTTGTTGTTACCGTTGGTGTGCTGGGTGCCACCCATACACCAGATCACCGTGCCGGGGCGGTTATTGGCCAGAGTCCGCGCAACCCGCTTGAGCTGGCTGCCCGGTGTGCCGGTGACCCGCTCAACTTCTTCCGGGTTCCATTTTGCGACTTCTTCCTTGATCTGGTCCATGCCCCAGACGCGTGTCCGGATGAACTCCTGATCTTCCCAGCCGTTCTCAAAGATATGGTAGAGAATGCCCCAGATCAGGGCCACGTCCGAACCGGGACGGAAGCGCACATATTCATCAGCATGTGCCGCCGTGCGGGTAAAGCGCGGGTCGCAGACGATGAACGGCGCGTTGTTCTGCTCTTTGGCTTTCAGCATGTGCAGCAGCGAGACGGGGTGCGCCTCGGCCGGGTTGCCACCAATCAGGAAGATCGCCTTGGAGTTATGGATGTCGTTGTAGCTGTTGGTCATGGCGCCGTAGCCCCATGTGTTTGCCACACCGGCCACAGTTGTCGAGTGGCAGATCCGCGCCTGGTGATCCACGTTGTTCGTGCCCCAGTAGGCGGCGAACTTGCGGAACAGATAGGCCTGTTCGTTGTTCGACTTGGCCGAGCCCAGCCAGTAGACAGAATCCGGTCCGCTTTCTTCGCGGATTTTCATCATGCCATCGCCGATCTCGTCAATCGCCTGCTCCCACGAGATACGGACCCATTCGCCGTTCTCTTTTTTCATCGGGTACTTCAGGCGGCGTTCGCCGTGGGCGTGCTCACGTACCGCTGCACCTTTGGCGCAGTGCGCACCAAGGTTGAACGGGCTGTCCCATCCGGGCTCCTGCCCTGTCCAGACGCCGTTTGCGACTTCTGCGACGACCGTACATCCGACCGAACAGTGTGTGCACACAGATTTAATGGTTTCCACAGCGCCGCTGACGGCACTGGCAGCAGAGGCCTGGGTCACTGTGCCGCCGGTTGCGGCGACAGCGGCCAGACCGCCGATTGCGAGACCCGATCCGCGCAGAAATGCACGACGGTCTACGGATGTGGATGCTGCCTGCGCGAGGATATTCGTCCGTCCCGCGCGCTGACTGACCGAGTTGGTCTTTTTCCTTAGCATGTTTTCCTCCCTTGCTGCCCCGTTGAGGTGGCTGGGTTGTTGAATTTTCAGACGTCAGGCAGTGTCGGTATCAGACGCTGCCCGGCCGCCACCTTTTCAGAAGCGTGTGCTTTCAAGATACGCGCGGGTGTGCGCGGTATCCTGCATCTTGTCCGAGGACAGGTCGACCGGTGCAGCCTCGGCGGCAGAGCCCCCTGCCGCAACCGCGGCTACCGCGACCGGCGCAGCCGTACCCGCAAGTTTCAGAAAATCCCGGCGACTTGCCTCGCCCTCTGTTTTCTTCGTCATGTCTTTCCTCCTCATAGTCTGTGGTGGGCGGCGTCCCGCCCGGTCTGCGCAGATCAGCCTGCTGTCATTCGGAATGCTTCTCGTTCGATAGCCATAAATTCCCGGCCCACCGCGCCGACGGACGCGTAGAAAACAGAAGTTCTGGCACCTTCAAGATCGGTGTAGAAATGGGTCGCCCAGGGCGCGATATGGTTGTTGAAAAACGTGCGCTGCTGCTCCAGCGTGGCGGGCAGGCCAAAGCGTCCCACTATCATGCCGGCCATCATCTCCATCAGCGACGCCATGCTGTCTTCCGGTTCAAACACGTTGTCAGCGCGCGTCATCTGATGTGCCGCCATGTCCTGGCGCAGCCGCGCCAGCGGTTTTTCATTCAGAAATCCGGTGAGGTAATAGCTGGCGTATGGCAGCAGTTCGCCCCGGCCAAGGCCGATGAATAGCGCATTGAATTCGCGCTCTACGCCTTTTGGTTTGCTGGCTTTTGCGACACGCGCAAGGCCACTGACCGCCTCGCCCAGACCACTTTCGTCACCGCTCAGACCCGCCGTCTGATCCAGTGTGCCCTGATCGGCAGGCCGCGCGAGCAGAAGCCCCAGAAAATTATAGAGATCCGCACGAAGGCGGTCTTCGGGTGCGACGTCGGCTGTCTGCGCCTGAGCACTCATGCGCCGGCCTCCTCAAATCTGAAGGCCATGCGCCGGCGGGGCGCAGCCGCCTGAGCGAAAGCGCCCTCCTCGGGGTCCGCACCAGCCTCAGCCGCCGCTGCGACACCCTGGTCTTCAGCAGCTGTTTCAGCTTCGGGTTCGTCCGCGAAAACGGCCTCTGCCTTTTCTTCTTCAGCCAACTCATCAGAACCGGGCCCTTCGGCTTCGGCGAGCGCGGCTTCTTTCTGGCGCTCCATCTCTTCGACATGCGCCATCATGCCCCTGCCGACCTGATAGGCCGTTTTCACGACCTGACCGGTCATCCCGATTGTATAGTCGTCATCATATTCGTTCAGGCCGTCTACACAGGCCAGAACCGGGTTGCTGCGCCACAGTTTTCGCAGAGCAATTCTGCGGAAGCGCTCAGGCACCTCCCGTGCCATGAACACAGAGAAGTCGTCGCCGTCCTGCATGGTTGACGGATCGGGCAGGTTCAGCTCAGCCAGCAGCGTTGCGTCATCCTTCTCCGCATAGCTTTCCTCGCGCACTCTGGCCACATCGGCCTCTGCCGCCAGGCGTTCAGCCTCTGCCTCGGCTTCGACACCGGCGCGTCGCCGTGCCCAGAACGATCCTGCTGCACTCATTCCGGCACCTCAGATGGCACACGCGACGGTGCGCGATAGACATCGCTGGGCTGGGCGATACGCGGATCCCCGATACCGTCCTGCACCCGATCGGTGCGTGATTTATCGCGGCGCCGTTTCACAAATGGCTCTTCGCTGTGATGCGCCTTAACGAAATCGGCCACCCACTTCAGGATGATCGCCGGCATCGGAACCTTTTCGACGATTTCCTCACCGGAATCTGCATAATCCTGCGCTTCGTAAGGCGAGGCGGTGACCTGTATCACGTCAAGTGGCGCGGAAGACTGACTATCCTCGGAGGCGCGGAGAATAACGTAAAGCGAAGGATCATGTGTTCCGAGCTCGTGCGCATAGGCCTCGGTGTCCGAAACATAAAGCCAGACATCGCGCGTTGCGGCATGAAAGTCGGAAACATCGCCATCCTCGCGGAGCAGTTTCCAGTCAGCCTGCGGCGCACCAGGAAGCAGACCACCCGCCTTCCAGACCCATCTGGCCCAGCGCGTGATACCCGGCGACCGTCTCATCACCACCCCGACAGGCAGCGATTGCGCATTTGGATAGGCTACACCCAAATCAGTTCCCTGTTTTCTTGTTTGGTCCAGCCTAGCAAATCAGACGCATTATCCCAGAAAAAACTGCATACAACCGCGCACAATCACTCACAGCCTTTTGCGCCAGCGCACCGGAGCCCGGATACAGCCATGTTTCAAAGGCAAATTGCAGCGTTTCGCAGAGCAAAACAGAAAGGGAATTATTCTGCACTTCTCACAGGGTGCTGCGTATTTTGCCCTTTTTGATCGCCGAATCCTGTTTACCTCTGCGGCCAGACCTGAATAGCTGTGAACGCTGCTGTCCTGTGCGGACCGGCCGCCCCGGCGGAGCAGCAAGACAGGGAGAGGATATGACGCGCAAACTGATCCTGTGTGACTGCCTTGGCAGCCAGTCGCCGGACGCCGGCACAATTACCCGCGTGACCGGGCTCGACTGTGCGGGCATGCTCACCGACGCCTGCGGTGGACAGATCGACCACACCGCCCGCCTGATGCAGGATGGCGATGTGATGATCGCCTGCCAGCAGATGGCAGGACTTTTCACCGATCTTGCGGCAGAGATCGGCGTTGACACCCCGGCTTTTGTCGATATCCGCGACCGCTCCGGCTGGAGTGATGGCGCGGAGGCCGCACACCCGAAAACCGCAGCACTTGTGGCCGAAGCGCTTCTGCCTGCCACCGCCGGAAAGAGCGTGGATATCGTCTCGGAGGGCGTCTGCCTGATCACTGGCCCGGCAGACGCAGCGCTCGCGGCAGCACAGGAACTCTGTGAAAGCCTGTCGGTGACTGTGCTTCTGGACGCACCCGCACCCGTTGATCACGGCCAGAGTTTTGACGTGGTCGCCGGCAGGATCGCCCGGGCTTCCGGGACGCTGGGTCAGTTCAGCCTGCGCATCGACGGCTTCTGTCAGGTCATTCAGGGCGGCCGGGGAGATACCGGCTGGAGCGATCCGCGAGACGGGGCCATGACGGAATGCGATATCCTGCTGGACCTGAGCGGTGCCCCTGCCCGTTTCAGCGCCCACGAGAAACGCGACGGTTATCTGCGTGCGGATCCGCGCAACCCCGGCGAGGTGTCGCGCGTCCTGCTTGAGGCAGTACAACTGACCGGCACTTTTGAAAAACCGCTTTATGTGCGCCTCGAAGAGTCGCTCTGCGCGCATTCGCGGGCTGAAAAACCCGCCTGTTCCAAGTGTCTCAATGCCTGCCCGACCGGCGCGATCACGTCTGCCGGCGAGCATGTCGCCATTGATCCGATGATCTGTGCGGGCTGCGGCGCGTGTTCGGCGCTCTGCCCCTCCGGCGCGATCAGCTATGACGCACCGCCGGTATCTACCGTTTTCTCACGTCTGAATACACTGGCCTCGACCTACCGCAAAGCAGGCGGCACAGACCCGCGCCTGCTGGTGCACGACGGTTATGGCCGCGAAATGATCTCTCTGGCCGCACGCCATGGTCGCGGCCTGCCCGCCGATGTCATCCCGATGGAAACCGATGCGCTCGCAGGGTTTGGCCATGCGGAGATGCTTGCAGCACTGGCCTGCGGTTTTGCGACCGTCAGCATTCTGCTGGCACCGAAATCAGATCGCGAGGTCCTCACGTCGGAAACCGCGCTCGCCAATGCCGTAACCGGCGAACCGACCGTCGCACTGCTGGATGTGAACGATCCTGATGCACTGTCTGACACGCTCTTCGATGCCGCAGCGACGACTGCACTGTCAGACCCAGTACTGCCCATCGGCACCCGCCGTCAGGTCACACGGCTCGCAGCGCGTGCGCTCCGGCCTGATACGGAAGCGCTTGCTCTGCCCGAAGCAGCGCCCTACGGGGCCGTATTGGTGGACACCGATGCATGCACCCTTTGTCTTGCCTGTGTATCGCTGTGTCCGTCAGGCGCGCTTGGAGATAACGCCGACCTGCCACAGCTGCGCTTTCAGGAAGACGCCTGCCTGCAGTGCGGGCTCTGCAGCAATGTATGTCCCGAGAAAGCAATTACCCTGGAACCTCGCCTGGATCTGACAGACGCAGCCTTTACCCAGAAGGTTCTGCACGAGGAGGACCCCTTTGCCTGCGTGGAATGCGGCACTCTTTTTGGGACGAAATCAACGGTCGAGCGGATTATGGAAAAGCTCGCCGGGAACCATCATATGTTTGCGACTTCAGACGCAGCGCGCATGATCCAGATGTGCGACAACTGCCGGATTCAGGCCCAGTACCATTCCGAGAACAACCCGTTTTCAGGCGGCGAAAAGCCCAGAGTGCGTACAACCGATGACTACCTGAGCAAACGCAGGGATCACTGAAGTTGCAGCGGCGCACCCAGATCGGCCGGGGTCACCCCGGAGACATAAGCGAGGATCGCCTCCAGGTCGTCGACCGTCAGTTCGACAGGCACAATCGGCGATGGCAGGCTGGGATCAAAGGGATCGGTCACGCCATCAATCTGTGTGAAACTGGGATGCGGGTTCAGCAGATGAAAGTTGGCAAAACGCCGGTCCCAGTCGCTGAAGCTGCGCAACACCCGGAAAGACGGGGTGGACCCCATCCCGTTCATTCTGTTGGATTCGTTGATGACATGACAGCGGCCGCACAGCGTCAGCGACAGCGCTTCGCCTTTGTTGCTGTCGCCGTCAAACGAAACATCAAGCTCAGCTTTCACTACGGTCAGCTCGGCCGAGTAGGTCGTACCATCCTCAGCCGTAAAGCTCTCGATCGTGCGTTTGCCCACGTCCGAGCGCAGCCAGTCCAGAAACCGCACCGCGCGCGGGTCGCCGTTGTGTTCGAGGCCCCACCGCTGACCGGCGCCCTGAAAGACTGCCGTGCCACCATCGGTAAACTGCATTTCCGCGGCAGCCCCCTCGTCCACACGCGTGATACGCACCGAAGTTTTGAGCGAGAAACGCGGGACAATAAACTGCGCAAGTCCCGACGCTTTGAGCGCTTCCGGAACCGCCAGGCGCAGTTCTTCGGCCCCGGACACCCCGGGCAGCAGACCCACAGCGCAGACAACTGCTCCGATAAACCTCCGCATACCGCGTCTCCTCCGCCGTTGGTATGCCACACAGCCTAGGCGGGCGTTTTGTCCACCGTCAAGTTTTCATCCTGATCTCAAGAAGGACCATACCATGTCAGAAGACTTCAACATGTCGATGCGTAAATTTCTCAAACAGGTCGGCGTGACCTCGCAGCAGGCAATTGAGGAGGCGATGCGCAACGCCGGTGATACCGCCGGAAAAACATATGAGGCCCGCGTTGTACTGACCATCGACGGGCTGGATATGGAACACGTTGTCAAGGGCCGGATCACGGGTGGGCAGAGCTGAATGACTGTCACACGAGACGCGGTTCTGGCCGCACTGAAAGAGATCAGCGATCCGGTGAGCGGGTCCGATCTGGTGTCTGCGGGTCTGGTCAAGGCACTGACTGTCGGTGACGACGGCGCCGTGCGCTTTGTTATGGAAGTGCCCCCGTCCCAGGCCGACACCTACGCCGTTGTGCGCGATGCCGCAGAAGCCGCTGTCAAGACGCTGGGATCCGACAACGTGTCCGTGGTGATGACTGCCCATACTGCGCCGGCCGCCCCGCCTGACCTGAAACCACAGCGCCAGTCAGAACCGTCCGGACCACAGAAAGTTCCGGGCGTGGACAGGATCATTGCCATCGCCTCGGGCAAGGGAGGCGTTGGCAAGTCAACCGTTTCGTCAAACATTGCCTGTGCTCTCGCAGCCGAAGGACGACGGGTCGGACTGCTTGATGCAGACGTCTACGGGCCGTCACAGCCCCGGATGCTGGGGGTATCCGGCCGGCCCGCGTCGCCGGACGGCAAAACCATTCTGCCCATGCGCAATTTCGGCGTGACCATGATGTCCATTGGCCTGATGACCAACGACGACCAGGCAACCGTCTGGCGGGGGCCTATGCTGATGGGCGCGCTGCAGCAGATGATGAACCAGGTGCAATGGGGCGCGCTTGACGTGCTGATCGTGGACCTGCCGCCGGGAACGGGCGATGTGCAGATGACGCTCACTCAGAAGTTTCACGTCGACGGAGCCGTCGTTGTGTCGACACCTCAGGATGTCGCGCTGCTTGACGCACGCAAAGGGATCGACATGTTCAACCAGCTGGGCACGCCGATCCTGGGTATGATTGAGAACATGTCCACGCATATCTGTTCGAACTGTGGCCACGAGGAACACGTCTTCGGCCATGGTGGGGTCGCGGCCGAAGCGGAGAAAATCGGTGTGCCGCTGCTGGCGGAAATTCCGCTGCATCTCGACATCCGTATGGCCTCGGACGGCGGCGCTCCGATCGTCGTGTCCAAGCCCGACAGCCCTCAGGCCACGGCCTTCCGCGATGTGGCAAAACGGCTGATCGCTGACGGCAAGGCATGAGCGGTCTGCAGTTTCCACCGCTGTTTTCCGGCATGGCAACCGCAGGTGCCGACCCGGTGGCTGCCGCATGTGCCGAAGCCCGGCGCGGGTGCGATGCCGGCCTGGTCACCTATGACGTCACGGCCGAACGCCTGCGCGCAGCGATTGTTTTTGCACCGGAGGTCCCGCTGTCCGAGGCTCTGATTATGCTGCCTGTCTGCGGCATAGGATTTCAGAACGCTCTGGGTGCCATCGCCCCACCGGAAGTGAGTGTGCATCTGGAGTGGTCGGGCCGCATCCGCGTAAACGGCGCGTCGGCCGGGGCCATCTCGTGCTTTGCCAGCCACAGGGAGCCCGGGGCAGAGCCTGACTGGCTGGTCATCGGCCTTGATCTGGCGCTCGCGGACGGCGCCGAAGAAACGGGTATGACCCCGGATGTCACCACATTGTATGCTGAAGGGTGCGCAGAGGTTGACCCGGGCGACCTGCTGGAGGCCTGGGTGCGTCATTCGCTGGTCTGGCTGAACCGATGGACAGATGAGGGACTGCGCCCGCTGCACCGCGAATGGGAAGGCCTGGCACACGGCCTGAAAGAACAGGCAACACTCGCCGGGCACACCGGGACCTTTATCGGCGTTGATGAAACCTTTGGAATGCTGTTGCAGCACGACGGTGAGACGCGCATCATACCCTTGACCGATCTGTTGCAGGACACGCCATGAAACTCGCCCGCGCCATCCATTTCGACGACAGCGACACCCGTGTGTTCCACAGCCCGGCGCGCACGGGAGAGTGGTGTATCTCGGGTGGTTTTGAGTTTTCAAACTGGTCAGAAGGCGACCTGGTGGGCAAGGCAAAGCAGGCCTTTACCAATGGCTGGATGGGCGTGGAAACTTTTGGGCGCACCAGCTTTGTCGCCGTGACGCAGGTTGAGCAAAACGAGATTGATGCCCTTGCACAGGCGCTGGCGCAGCACTTTGTCGATATCTATGGCGCGCCCTCGGCCGCGGCAGCCCTGCCGGTCGCAACAGAAGAGCTGCAGCAGATGATCGAGCTGTGCGAGGATTTTGCGCCAAACACCCTGTTGACCGTCACGCGCGAACTGACGGACGCCGGCGTGCGCGAATCCTACGGCATGATTGAGCCTCAGGACGCCGGTATTGAGCAGTTTGCCGTGCATGGATCGCTCGACGACGAACCGCACCAGCATTGAGGGCTATTGCGCCGTGGCATTGAACGTAAAGAGCGTCTCGCCGTTTATGCTGTAACTGTCGATCAGTTCCTGTGCACGCGGACCGGTCAGCCAGGCTTCCAGTTTCTCTGCAAGATCATTGCGCACGTGGGCATGTCGCTCCGGGTTTACCGGCAGAAAGGCATATTGGTTGAACAGCACCGGATCGCCGGCGTAGAGCAGTGCCAGATCTCCCTTGTTGCCAAAGTTCAGCCAGCTTGCCCGGTCCGCCAGGATGTAGGCGTTCAGACCCGAGGCGGTGTTCAGGCTGGCACCCATGCCTGCGCCGACCTGCCGGTACCAGCCGCCAAAGGTGTCGGCCTTAAAACCAGCCTGCCGCCAGAGGGAGAGCTCCTTTTTGTGCGTGCCACTGTCATCGCCGCGGCTGACAAAAGCGGGCCTCGCGTCTCCGATTTTCTGCAGCGCATCGATCGCCGAGCTGGCAATGCCAACTGCCGCCGGATCATCCACCGGGCCGATAAAGACAAAGTCGTTGTACATGATTTCCCGCCGGTGCGTGCCGTACCCCTCCGCCACAAATGCCTCTTCGGCGCTGCGCGAGTGCACCAGAATGGCATCCACATCCCCTGCCTGTCCAAGTCGCAGCGCCTGACCTGTGCCGACAACCAGCAACCGCACATCGATACCGGTATCCTCGCGGATTGCCGGCAGCAGAACGCCGGACAGCCCGGAGTTTTCAAAGGAGGTGGTCACAGCCAGTTTCATCTCTTCGGCAGAAGCCACAGAAGTAAACAGTGAAACAGCCAGTCCTGCCAGCAGTCGTCCGATCATGTGACGATATCCCCCCTGAGAAAAGCGCGTAGCGCATCGGATTGCGGCGCGTCGAAAAAGCCGGGCGCCTCACCTGTTTCATGGATACGCCCATGCAGCATAAAGACCGCATCCTTTGCAAGCCGCCTGGCCTGCCCGAGATCATGTGTTGTCATGACAATCCGGGTGCCGGCCGCGAGCGCCGCGCCAAGCAGTATTTCGATAGCCCGGGTAGAAGCCCCGTCAAGATTGGCGCAGGGTTCATCCAGAAACAGCACCTGCGGATCGCGGATCAGCGCCCGCGCCAGCGCAAGGCGCTGTTTTTCGCCACCGGAAAGCCGGGTCGCCTGCAGTTTCAGCCGGTCCTCAAGGCCGGTACGCTCTGCCCAGAGAGCCACTGCGGCTTCAGTCTCCCTGCGCGGCCTGCGCAGCAGCTGCAGCGGATAGCGCAGATTGTCGGCCACAGACCGGCGCAGCATGATCGGCGTCTGGAACACGTAAGCCTGATGGTGCTGTGCCTCCTGATCCGGCACGGCCCACCGCACGGCCCCTTCGCTCAGTCTCTCCACCCCGTGCATCACGCGCAGAAGGGTCGTCTTGCCGCTGCCGTTCGGCCCGATGATGATGGTCAGCCCATCGGCGCCCAGCGTGTGATCCACAGGGCCGATCAGCCGCTTGCCGCGGCGGCGGACTGTGACATTTTCAAGTGTAAGCGGAAGAATGCGGCTCACCAGCGGCCCTCCCTTTCGGTCCGGGACAGCCAGTGAATGGCGATGTTCACGCCAATGGCCAGCGCAATGAGAACAAAGCCCAGCGCCAGAGCCAGCGCAAAATCTCCCTTGCCTGTCTCAAGGGCGATTGCCGTGGTCAGCACCCGTGTCGCGTTGTCGATATTGCCGCCGACGATCATGATCGCGCCGACCTCGCCGATTGCGCGCCCGAAACCGGCCAGCGATGCTGTCAGCAGATTGCGCCGCCCGTCGAGAATGAGGGTCATGATCCGCTGGCGGCCGCTGGTGTTCAGAGAGATCAGCAGATCGTGGTATTCGGCCCAGAGTTCCCGCATGGCCTGATGTGTGATCGAAGCGATGAGCGGCGTGATAATGATCACCTGGGCAATGATCATCGCCGTTGGCGTGAACAGCAGGCCCAGAACGCCAAAGGGGCCGGAGCGGGACAGCAGAATATAGACAATCAGCCCGACAACCACTGGCGGCAGCCCCATCAGCGCATTGAGCAGCGAAATGGTAAGCCTGCGGTAACGGAACCGCCGGATCGCCAGAAGCGTGCCGAGCGGCAATGCAATGGCCGATGCAATCACCAGCGCCGTCAGACTGACCTGGAGAGAGCGCAGGCTGATCTCGATCAGGTCCGCATCCAGGGTCACCACCAGCCAGAATGCTGCTGCCAGACCTTCGTAGATATCATTCATATGTCAGGTCAGCCCTGGCGCCCGGAATTGAGAAAAATGTACCAGATGAGTAGGCCATACGACAGGGCTTCGCAATGCGCGACCACGTGCAGACTGCGACCCCGTGCAAGGGGTCAGCCGTCGTTCTGGTCCTTGCCGGATGGCAGTTTGTCCCAGATTTTCTGAAGCAGGCTCAGCAGAACGAATACCCCCACCGCCCAGATCAGCAGTTCGTAGGGGGCCGCATCGGTACCGCGCAGCCAGCGGCCCAGAAGGCCCCCCTGCGGACGCAGTTCCTCGATCCCGAAAAGGCCGGAGCGCGGCCAGAATGACCACGTCCAGAAACGGGACAGATAAACCACAACGGCCGTGACAAAGAACATGAAGACCAGGATCAGAACACGGCGTATCATCGGATCAGTTCCACCGTGTCAGGATCCATACGCAGAACCAGCAGGTCACCGCGCCGCTCTACCTCGCCCTCAAGCGAGATAAACTGAGCCACGTGATGATAGGCGCTTTCCGGCAGGGCCGTCCCGTCAGGACCGGTGATCAGCAGAAATTCGTGCCCTTCGACCGGCTGCGTTGTGACGAACACCGGTGGGATATCGCCGAGCAGGCACAGATTGGCGCAGGCTTTATGTGCGATGCCACGCCCGGGGCGCATCGCTCCGGCAAGACACTTGCCGTCACAGATTTCGCCTGCCAGGCGCCACCGCCCCAGCTGTTCTGTCTGCATCGCCGGTGCTTCGCCCTCGACACCGGAAATGCCGTTGCGCCCCCCGCGCAGCTGCATCATTTCCAGGTCACCCCGGTCCAGGATCACTCCCGATACCTTTGCCAGCTGGCCTTCGAGCGGCGCGGTGCGCGAGATGACGCTGTTCTTGCCCTGACCGGACAGCATGAGCGTCTGGCCGACGGCGATGCGTTCACTGCCTTCGGTGACACGTACCAGGGGATAGGGCGTCATTTCGACAACCCCGGTGACTGTCTGACGACCGTAATCAAACCGGAACGCACCGTTGCCGGGATCATCCTGTGCCACACCGAGTGCCAGACCCAGGCCACCCAGCCCCGAGACAAAGATAACGCAGGCAACAAGCAGGAAGGTTCTCAGTCCACGCGGAGCGGAAAGATACCCGACAAAGAAGGGGCTGTTTTTGTCACTCATGCCGGCGCCTCCTGAGCTGCATGATCCGGCACAGGCACCGGCTCCACATATGTCCCCGGCGGGTTGGCGGCCGGATCGACCTGAACGCGGGTTCCCTCAAGTCTGAGGTTATAGGTCGGCACTTTTTCGGTAAAGGGTGCCGGCGACTGCCCGGAGGTCACGTCGTACTGGAACCCGTGCCAGGGACAGGTCACGAGACAGTCAATGATCCGTCCCTCGCCCAGCGGCCCGTTCTGATGCGCGCAGGCATTCGAAATAGCGCTCAGGGTGCCGTTGTTGAGATATACCGCCACCCGGTCACCCGCAGGCAGCAGGCGTATCTTGGCAAACCCGTCTGACATCTCGGAAACATCGCAGATGTCAATCCATTCGGCGGTTTCAGCCGATATCGCGGCATCGGCACGGCGCTCATGCAGAGCAGCCATCAGGTGCAGCACACCAACCGCAACTGCACCACCGATAAAAATCACCGTAAAGGCATGGTTCTGCTGGTCCTGCAGAATGCCCAGCGACACATGCGCGACAACCGACAGATACGCCGGGTAGATGAGATAGTGGATGCGCTTCCACACAGGTGGTGTCAGAAATTTCATCCAGAAATCATGGCTGGTCGCTGACAGGATCACCAGGACGAGCAGCGCGAAAATGCCGAAAACCTCAAACGGAAAACCGGCAAGCTGGCTGTAAGATGTATTGGCGAAAAGCAGCGCCTCAAATTTATCGGAACTGGAGAAGGCGAAATACCAGTTCAGAATGTAAGAGGCGTGCGTCAGGGCAACAAAGACGGTCATCACGCCAAAATGGCGCCGGTTGTACAGCAGCGGCAGAAACCGTTTGTCGAGCCGTGCCAGCGGTCCGATGCACAGGATAACGGTCAGCATGACAAAGGCGCAGGCCCCGAACGCGCGTGCATTGTGCACCTGCGGATCAATGGGGCGTTCGTGGCTCAGAATGCCCGGCGCGGCATAGAGGAACACATACAGAAACAGCGCGACCCCGACGAGCATGACAGCGTCGTAGATGTACTTATTGGTGTTCCACTGAACGGGCGTGTATTTGACGCTCACTGGCTCACCTCCTGGGCAGGCAAAAGCTGGACGGGTGCCACATCCGCAGGCCAGGTCTGGCGCAGTGCGAGGCCGGTCAGGATGATCAGTGCGATGCCTGCAGGCAGGATCATTCCAACCGCAAAATGTGCTTTGCGCGGCGGATCATACCGCCTGCCCCACGCTTCGCGCCCGGTTTCCCAGACATACCAGCGCCACAGCACCAGCGGCCAGATCACCATCACCCCGGGGATCAGCAAAGGCCGGAAAACATACGCGCCCTGTGCGTCCTCATCAATCCGGTCCATGCCGATCGTCAGAAACACAGCAGCCACGGCCGCCCCGATCATGGCCCAGATCCGCAGACCCATCAAAATCGCTTCGGCTTCGTTCATCGATCTTCCCGTTGTCTCGCATCATATTCTGCGTCGCAGGGTGCGCCAGTTTGGCGGGAAATCAAAATCACAATTTCCGCAATTTCCCCTGTTTCCCGGGATTTACCTGCCATGTGGTTTTCCTGCTGCAGTCTGCGCGGATTGCCGCCGCTATTTCCCGGCCAGCGCACTGGTGCGCACAGCCCGCACGCCCGCGCGGACAATCGCAACAACCGTCAGCACCGTCAGCCCCCAGAAGAACCAGGTGATCGGCCCGCGGAACAGGATCATGGGGTCACTGCCGGACATCAGCATGGACTGCCGGAAGTTGTCCTCGAGCAGCGGCCCGAGAATAAAGGCAATCAGGAACGGCGCGGCGGGCACCTGGAAACGCACCATCATAAAGCCGACCCAGCCCATCACGAACATCACGCCGACATCAAAGATGTTGTTGTTGACCGCAAACACGCCATAGACGCAAAGCACCAGAACACCGGGGATCAGAATACGTTTCGGCACATCCGCCACATATTTGAAACCGCGGATGGCCACAGACCCGATAAAGAACAGGAAAACAGAACTGACGATCAGACCAATGAAGAGGCCATAGATGATATCGACGTTCAGGATGAACATCATCGGTCCGGGTTGCAGGCCATGGATCATAAAGGCGCCGATGATGATCGCCGTGATGACATCCCCGGGCACACCAAGTGCGAGCAACGGGATAAGTGTGGCGCCGGCGACGCCGTTGTTACCGGCCTCGGAGGCCGCCACGCCCTCCACTTCACCCTTGCCGAAGTTCTCCTTGTTTCTGGAGGTGCGGCGCGCTTCCGAATAGCTCAGGAACGCCGAAGGCGCCGCACCGATCCCGGGAATAGACCCCAGGAAAACGCCAATTAGACTGCCACGCACGATAGATTTGAAACTCCGCCGGTAGTCGGCAAAAGTGACCCAGTTTTTGCCCAGGCTACGCGCCGTGCCCACATGCGCTGTGGGGTTCCAGACCATTGCCAGAATTTCCGGAATGGCGAAAAGCCCGATGAGGACAGCGATAAAGTTCAGCCCGCCCATCATGTTGGGATCACCAAACGTAAAACGGTTGGTGCCGTAGACCAGATCCAGCCCGATTGTCGCCAGGAGCAGGCCCAGAAGCGCCGACAGCGCACCGCGCAGAAGGCTCTTGCCCGACACACCGGCGATAATGGTCAGCGAAAAGAGGATCAGGGTGAAAAATTCAGGTGGCCCGAAACTGAGGGCGAAGGATGCGAGCCAGCCTGCAAACAGGATGAGAGCCAGGTTCGATATCACATCGGCCGTACACGACGCCCAGAGCGCCATGCCCAGCGCGCGCCCGGCCTCACCCTTTTCCGCCATCGGGTAACCGTCGAGAATGGTGGCTGATGAGGCGGGCGTTCCGGGTGTCTTGATCAGGATCGCTGGTATCGACCCTCCGAAAATCCCGCCCTTGTAAACACCAAGAAGCAGCAGAATACCTGTGATCGGCTGCATCGCAAAGGTAAACGGCAGCGTCAGCGCCACAGCCATGGTGGCCGACATCCCCGGGATTGCCCCGCCGACGACGCCGATGGCAACCCCGACAAACAGCGCCAGAAAGGCTTCGATATTGCCAACGACGCTCAGGCCCGCGGCGATGCTGTCAACAAAACTCATGGCAGCCTCAGGACATTGCCCTGCGGGATCGCCACACCGGCGACATGTGCAAAGAATGCGTAAAGTATCAGAGGGATAAGCACAGCACAGACAACTGCTGTGACCGGATGGCGTGTGCGCACCAGAAAGGCAGATGCGACGAAAACAAGCATTGAGGTCAGCACCATTCCGAGGCGGGGCATCAGAAACATCGTCAGCGCCATGATGGCGGCCATGCCCGCCAGTCTCATCCATGCAGCCGCAGGATTGTCTGACGGCTCATTCACAGGCTCGCCGTCGTCATCCGACCCCAGCCCGCCAAAGAGCAGCCCCAGACCGGTAAGGCCGGTAAATCCCGCAAGTGCATAGGGCCAGAAGAGCGGTGACAGGATCAGCTTCTGCACATTGCTGGGCGAAGACACCCATTGCGGAATGGCCCACAGCAACAGAAAAAGAGAGGCAAGAATGGCCCCGGCCCCCAGCGATATCTGAACCTGTCGCTCTGTCATCAACCGATCCCCCCTGCCAGGGACGTTAGTGTTGAAAACGCCGGGCCACAAGAAGCCCGGCGTCTGTTGCACTGGCACAGTGCTGAAAGGCTCAGCCCTCGATGCGCATACCCAGATCATCAACAAGTTTGCGGAAGGTGTTATACTGACCTTCGATAAACTCGTTGGCTTTCACCGGGTCCATCAGTTCGATGACCGACCCACGGGCTGTCATCTTCTCCAGAAACTCAGGGTCCGCTGTCGCCGTTGCCATCCACGCGCCCCACTTTTCCGCAACATCATCGGGCAGATCATCCGGCCCGGCGATACCGGTCCAGCCCACCAGCTGGTGCAGCGCAGGTTTGCCGAGATCCGCCGCAGTCGGCGCATCAAAGCCTGGCACCGGGTCTGGCGTGGTGACCATCAGCGGCACCAGCTGTTTGTTGGCGACAAAGCTCGCCAGCGCAGAGGAGTTGGTGCACAGGAATGTCGCTGTCCCGTTCAGCACGGCCGTTGCCGCCGCGCCGCCGCCTTTCTGAGGAATGTGCGTGGTCTGCGTCAGCGGCTCTTCAACACCGAATTCCGACAGCACCATCACCGCAGCAATATGCAGCAGCGATCCGACACCGGAAGAGGAATAGGTCACGCCGCCTTCGGCCACTTTCGCAATCAGATCATCCATCGAGGTGATGCCCGAGGACGGGCTGACGGCACAGGCCACCGGGTTGATCTCGTAGACTGTGACAAACCGGAAATCATCCAGCGTATACGGCAGCGTAGCCTTCATCGCCGGGTTCACCGAATGCGATCCGACCCGGGCGAAAAGCATGGTGTAGCCGTCCGCTTTGGCGTTCTGCACCGCCACGGATCCGGTCGCGCCGCCGGCACCCGTTACGTTTGCCATAACCAGCGGGCTGCCAACGGCATTCCCCAGCGGTTCCGCAATCGTACGTGCCGAGATATCAGTTGCCCCGCCCGCGCCATATGGGATGACCATATTGATGGGCCGCTCGGGGTACTCTGCCGCCGCTGTTGTGGCAAGACCGAGACCGAGGGCGCAGATGGCGCCAAGTGTCCTGAATTTCATAGTTTCCTCCCAGTTGAATCCCTGTTCAGACCTGATGGATCAAGCGTCCTCAGCGCCCTTGACAATTGGTATCGTTAAGACATGCTTTGAAGAAGCAATATAAAATTACACAGATCGTTAGCCACGCTAACACAAAAGGCTGTCACTCATGTCCATCCGAACCCTGCGGACGCTGATCGCCATAGATGACAACAAGACCTTCAGCGCCGCGGCTGATGCTGTCTTTGTGACCCACGCTGCGGTCAGTCAGCAGATGCGTGCACTGGAAGAAAACTGGGGAGTGCAGCTCTTTGACCGCAGCCGCCGGACACCCGAGCTGACACCACTTGGACGCGCGCTGGTTGCCCGTGCGCGCGAGGTGGTACGGGCCTATGACCAGATCCTGCCGTCTGTGCTGGGTGAAACAGGTGTCAGCGGTGAAATTGCACTGGGGGCTCTGCCGACCACCCTGACAACGCTGGTCCCGTCGGTCATCTCAATGCTGGTGGGCCGTCACCCCGATGTGCACGTACGCCTCTTTCCCGGGCTGACGACCTCCATGGTCTCGCAGCTTGAACGCGGTGCACTGGATGCGGCGCTGATCACACGGCCCGGCACTCTGCCGCCCGGCCTTGCCTTTCACGACATCGCCGAAGAGCCGGTGCAGCTTCTGGCTTCGCTGGATACGGCCAGTGATGATCCGTTTGAGCTGCTGGCTGAAATGCCCTTTATCCGGTTCAACCGCGACGCTGTCGTGGGCCACATGATCGAAGCATGGCTTCAGAAAAAAGGCCTGCGGGTCAATGAGACCATGGAGCTTGAGGATCTTGAGGCAATTTCCAGCATGGTCCACGCGAATCTGGGCGTCGCCATTGTGCCCCGGCGCTGCGTTCAGATGCGCGAGCCGCTGCCTCTGAAACGGCTGTCACTTGGTCCGGATGCACCGGTTCGCCTTCTGGGGCTTGCCCACCGGCGGGATAATCCGCGTACTCGCATTGTGGCGGAACTGCATGATCTGTGCCTGAGGGCCATCCGGGAAAACGCAGGCGCGCCCGGTGATACATGACCGGCACTGAGGCTCTGTTTATCCTCCTTGGCGCTGCCGCTGCGGGTTTCGTCAACGGTCTTGCGGCCTTTGGGACCGCGCTGTTTGCGATGGGCTTTTTTCTCACGGTCATGCCACCTGTGCAGGCGGTTGCAATGAGCGTCGTTCTGGCAGCCGTCAACGGACTGCAGGGGGCGTGGGAAGTGCGGCGCGAAATCATGGACGCGCCCGCCCGCCTTGCCCGTTTCGTAGTTCCGGGCCTTCTGGGTGTTCCGCTGGGTGTCTCGTTGTTGCAGATACTGGATGCAGGCGTCCTGAAGCTGACGATTGCTGTGTTTCTGATCCTGTATGGCGGGTATTTTACGCTGCGCCGTCAGCTGCCGGCCCTGGCCCCCCGCTCCGGCGTACCGGATGCCCTTGTCGGGTGTGCGGGCGGCGTGATGGGCGGGGCTGCGGCCCTGTCCGGCGCTCTGCCCACAATGTGGTGTTCTTTGCGCGGCTGGCCCAAGAACGAGCTGCGCGCAGTGCTGCAGCCCTTCAATGTCATTATCCTGTCTGCAACCATGGCCCTGCTGGTTGCCAGTGGTGCCTTCACACGGCAGACACTTGTTTTCCTGGCGCTGGCATTGCCCGTGGCACTGGTGTTTGCCAGGCTTGGGCTGATGGTGTTCCGGCGCCTGCCGGACGTGGTTTTCACAAGGCTGCTGATCGGGCTCTGCCTTGTTTCGGGAACGGGCATGCTGATCCGGGAGGCGCTGTGAGAATTGAGCGTATCGAAGTTTTTGTGTTTCGCGCTCCGACGCCTGCACCTGTGGCAACGTCGTTCGGGGTCATGCGGGACAGACCGGCTGTTTTTGTCCGCCTGACCGATGATCAGGGCGTACAGGGCTGGGGCGAGATTTTTGCCAACTGGCCTGCTGCGGGGGCCGAACACCGGGCGCATCTCCTGATCCGCGATATCGGGCCGATGTTTCTCGGGCGCGCCTTTGACAGCCCATGGGATCTCTGGACGTGGCTTTCGGATGCAACGCATATCCGGGCGCTGCAGTGTGGCGAGCCCGGCCCGTTTGCGCAGGTTCTGGCGGGACTTGATACCGCCGCGCATGATATCTGCGCGAGGCATCTGGATATGCCACTGGCGCGCGCCCTCAACCCTGAGGCTCTTGCAGAGGTCCCGGTTTACGCCAGCGGCATTGCCATAGACCGCGCAGATCCGCTGATCTCCGCTGCGCGCCGTCGCGGCATCAGCCGCTTCAAAGTCAAAGTCGGTTTTGACATGGAGCAGGATCTGGCGCGGCTTGCTGCGCTGGTCGCAGATTTTGAGCCGCATGAAAGTCTGTGTGCGGATGCAAACCAGGCCTGGAGCATCATGCAGGCGCTGACATTTCTGTCTGCCGGCGCGGGACTTGGCCTGACATGGCTGGAGGAGCCTCTGCCGGCTGACAGGCCCGCAACGGAATGGGCAGCCCTTGCCAATGTCGGGGCCATCCCGCTGGCCGCTGGCGAAAACATTGCCGGCAGCGCAGATTTCAGCGCGGCACTGGCGGCCGGGCATCTGTCCTTTCTGCAACCGGATGTGGCTAAATGGGGTGGTGTGTCGGGCTGCTGGCAGGTCGCTCAGGAGGCGCTCAGGGCCAGCGTCACTTACTGTCCGCATTATCTTGGTGGCGGTATCGGGCTGATTGCGTCCGCGCATCTTCTGGCCGCGGCGGGCGGCCCCGGTGTGCTGGAACTCGATGCCAATCCAAACCCGCTGCGGGATGCATTTTTCGATCACGACCCGGTGCAGAACGGGCGCTGGCAACTGAATACAGAACCGGGCCTCGGCATATCCGATCTGCCACAGGCACTTCTGCCGTTTGAGACGCTTGCGCTTGAACTTTCCTGAAACGGCATCACCCTTGCGCAGAACAGGGGCGGAGGATCACATGTACACACTCTATATGGCAAAGGGCACATCAGCCCTGGCGGCGCACATCCTGCTGGAGGAAATCGGCGCGGAATATCAGACACGGATATTGTCCGTCCCGGGCGGTGACCATCAGGCCCCGGATTATCTCGCCGTTAATCCCCGCGGCCGGGTGCCCGCCCTGGACACACCTCAGGGCGTCATTACGGAAAACCCCGCCATCCTCGCCTATCTTGCGCAGGCTCATCCGGAGCAGAATCTCGCACCACGGGACCCTTTCGCCTTTGCCACTGCGCAATCGGCGAACCTCTATCTGGCGTCAACGATGCACCCGGCCTTCGCGCACAAACTGCGAGGTGCCCGTTTTGCAGACGATCCTGCCGCAATCGCTTCGATGAAAGAAAAAGTGCCCGCAAACATCCTCGAATGCGCCCGGCTGATCGAGGATCACCTGCTGCAGGGGCCATGGGTACTGGGCGCGACCTACTCCATGTGTGACCCATATTTCTTTCTGGTACACCGTTGGATGGCGGCAAACGACATCAGCACGGATGCCTTCCCCCGGATAGCAGCCCATGTCGATGCCATGCGCGCGCGCCCCGCGACACAGGCAGCGCTGGCGCAACACGGGCTCTAGCCGATAATTTCATCGGAACGGTCGTCGGTTTCGCCGTACCGGCGCATGACAGCCGGACGTGTCCCTTCGTAGACGCGTTCGATATTCTGCTCGATCAGCGCGTTCTCACGCTCGAACAGGCAGGCACCGGTGAGGTCAGATGCGACAATGAACGGGCCCATACGACGCGCCCGGATCACCCACATCGCCTGGGCAATCCCAAGCTCTTCGTGCCAGTGTACCGCTTCGACTGTTTCGACGCCGCGCCCCAGCAGCGCGCCGGTGCCATAACCTACCGTGGACAGATAGACCGCGCCGTTCGGGACGAAGTATTCCCTGTAATCCTTTGAAGACATGCCACCTTTTCCGATGATCAGCCGGGCACCCGTGCGGGCCATCCACTCGGGCAGCCACTTGGCGAACCGGAAACTGGCCGTCGCCGTGACAGCGCCCAGATCAAAGGATCCGTCCTCGCGGATCACAGCCGCCGGGGAGCAGTGAAAATTAGCTGAACTTTCGGCTGGCAGTTCCATCGGGATGTTGGCGTTTTCCTCCAGCGCGCGCATATAAACGCCCTCGCGCGCGGTGTAGATCAGACCGTCCAGATAGACGATATCGCCCAGCCGCAGATCGGCGATGGCTTCGGCAGTGGGTGTGGTGCTCAGGACAACTTCGCGCAGGCTCATTCCGCGGCCTCCAGTGCGGGTTCCCATTCGACACCTTCGCGCCGCTGATAATCCGTGAACCAGTCCGGGTCGGTACGGTGCTCGACGCGTCCGTCCGGCCAGATGCGGGCCACGGCCCGGCGGGATGAAAGGCAAAAGGCATGTACCGACATCTGCATACCCCCGGTATGGCAGTAACCCACTTCAATATTGCAGTCTATCACCATGTTTTTGCCAACAAATCCCATCGCTCCCATACCGATGGAGTTCCCCAGCTCACGGAATTCGTCCTCCATCTCGGCAATGCGCGGATCAGAGTTGCGGCTGCCCACAGTGCGCAGCGTCGCGGCACGTTTGCCCAGAACCATGCAGGTGTCTTTTGATCCGCCAAGACCGATCCCGATGATGGCAGGCTGGCAGGCCAGCCCCCTCTTGCCAAAAGCCATGAGGCTGTCGAGGTAAAAACGTCTGATCCCCTGAATGCCGTCCGACGGAAAGAGCATCCGGTAATCTGTTCCGAAAAGTCCGCCTTTGTGCACAGTGATCAGGTCAATCCAGTCGCCTTCGGGTTCAAAGCCATATTCGATCTCGGGCGCACCGATGCCAACATTGTTGTTATGATCGGTCCGCCACAGAGGATGCACGCGGTTGGGGCGCAGGGGAATGCCCGTGGTGGCATTGGCAGTGGCGCGACGGAGTGCTGCCTCAAGTGCAACCGGCCCCCCTTCAATACGGGCCTCATTGCCCATTTTGACAAACCAGCGCGGCACGCCGGTATCACCGCACATTGCGCGGCGATCCTCTTTCGCAGCCGCGTAGTTATCCAGCATTGCCTTGAGAACAAACGAGGAAAGATCGCCATCCTCGGTTTTTGATGCTGCCTTCAGACCATCGAGATAGTCCTGTGGGATCTCGATGGCGGCCTTGTCCATCAGCGTCTCTGCTGTGCTTTCGATCAGACTGACCGGGATCATACCAAATCCTCCCTGCCGGTCGTCGCCGGCCCTGCTGTGCTCGGTGTCGCCCCGCAGTTCATTGCGCGGCCACGAGCGTTTCCGGTTCTCCGTCCGGCAGGATGGTCTCGCCGGGCCGCACAACCGTGAACTGAACGTCCTCACGCGTGACGCTGACCTGTTCGCCCTCTCTGCGCGCGACGGTAAAATAGCTGTCGACCATGGCGCCTTCCTCCGGGAAGTCTTCACGGTAATGCGCCCCGCGGGAATTCTCGCGCGCCAGAGCTGCCTTTGTAATCACTTCTGAAATCTCACACAGGCTGGCGAGGTTCAGCCAGTCGTGCCAGGTGAGGTTAAAGGCGAGGTTCTCCGCCGACACCCCGGTCTCCAGCAGCTCTGCGCTGACCTCACGGATCCTGCCCAGCCCCCGCGTCAGACCATCGGCGGTGCGCATCACGCCCACGTCGTCCCACATCGCCTCCTGCAGCTGATTGCGCAGCGGTTGCACCAGGGCTGGTTTCAGCTGCAGCGGCCGCACCGCCCGCGCGACTTCTGCCTGCAGTACGTTCTCGTCAGGGTCACGCAACGTCGGCATGCGACGCAGATCCTGCCCCATAACATCGCCTGCGATACCGCCGTATACAGTGGAATTGGCAACACCATTTCCCCCAAGGCGGTTGGAGCCGTGGGCGCCGCCCGCGTCTTCACCCGCGACATAGAGACCTTCCAGCGCCGTCCGCGTGTCCACGTCAACGACCACGCCGCCCATAAAGTAATGCGCTGTTGGCACGACCTCGACGAGTCCGCCCGCCAGGTCAAAGCCGCTGTCAGCGCACCGTTTCACCATGCCCTTGAATTTTCGGCGCACGTTTTCCGGGCCCAGATGCGCCATCGAGATAAACATGCCCTCCTGTTCAGGGTCGTTGTTTTTGCGCATTTCGGCGTAGATTCCGCGGCTGACGACATCGCGTGTCGCCCGCTCGCCCAGCCTGTCATAGTCATACATGAACCGGTGGCCCGCCGCATTCAGCAGCTGCCCGCCGGCACCGCGCAGACCCTCCTCCAGAACAGTACCGGTCATGCGGCTGTGGCTGCCGGCCAGCAGCCCTGTGGGATGAAACTGCACCATCTCCATGTCTCGCAGGGGCAGGCCCGCACGCAGCGCCATAGCCAGACCGTCCATGGTCTTGTCGCCGCTGGGGGTGTGATAGCGATACATCGTCGGCCCGCCGCCGGTCGCCATCAGCACTGTCTTTGCACGGACAAACCTGAAACCACCCGTGCGCATGTCAATCATCAGCACACCGGCCAATGCCGTGCCGTCACGCGTCGGGATCAACCCGATGGCCCGGTGCTCCTGCAGCTTCTCAACCGGGCGCGCCAGCACCTGCTCCATCAGGCGGTTGATGATCTCGATGCCGGTCAGATCGCCCTTGTGCACCGTGCGGTCCGCCGTCTGACCGGCAAACGCTTTCTGATGCAGCGTTCCGTCAGCATTCCGGTCAAAGAAACACCCGATCTCGTTTTCAAGCTCGGTGATGCGCACAACGGCCTGTTCACACAGACGCCAGGCCATGTCCTGGTCCGGCAGCCATTTGCCGCCCTGAATGGTATCCATGAAATGACGCTCGACAGTATCGCCGCCACCCAGTGCGACGTTGTAGCCGCCCTGCACCATACGGGTGCACCCGCATTTGCCGATCAGCCCTTTGACCGCAATTGTGATCTTTGTCCCGGCAGGCGCTGACTGCTGGGCGTGTAAAGCCGCAAAGAGGCCCGCGCCGCCGGTTCCGAGGATCAGGACATCCGTGTCGTGTCTTTCAATAACGGGTTTCATATGGAGATCACCTGCAGAAAAAACGAGCCGGACAGCAGAAACGCAAAACCCACAGCACCGGCGGCCAGCGTCTTTTGCGGTGCAGACCAGGGCAGCCATTCCATGGCCATCAGGCGCAGACCACCGGCCATGTGTACCGCAAGCAGAAATACGAGCCCGAATTCGGCAACCTTAACAACAGGCTGGTCAGCAAAGCTCAGAAACTGGTTCAGCTTTTCCGGCTGCGTCAGGGCATAGGACAAAACCCAGAAATGCACCGGCAGAAAAAGGGCCAGCGCCACACCGGAAACCCGGTGCAGCACATAGGCCAGCCACAACGGATGTGTGCGTGCATACCTCATGACGCACCCCCTGCTGTGACCGCATGAACCGCCCGGGCACCCATCAGGAGCAGCAGGCCACCGGTGCCCCATGTAAAGGCCGCCAGCCCGGCGCCGCGGAGACCTGTGTGTTCATGCACGATGACGCGCAGCCCGATTGCCGCATGAACCGACACCGCGACAACAAAGCTGCCGTAAAACAGAAACCAGAAGACAGACCCCTGGGTTCGTCCGAGGATTTCTTCGGCAGAGAGCCCGCCCTGCACCGCGTAGATCATGACAGCGATATGGCCCAGTGTCAGAGGCGCCATGACCAGAGCGGAGATGCGTTGCGCCATATAGAGATGCAGGTTCATCATGAGATCAGCGCCGTTTCCTGAAAAAGTTCCTGGTGGTTTCCCGTTTCAGCCCGGCAATAGCCGACATCGGGTCAAGTTCGTTGGGGCAGTAGACGGTGCAACTGCCCATCGAATGACAGTTGTGGCAGCCGCCGTTTCCCGACACCGCATCCAGAATATTCACACGATCATCGTGTTTGGCGTCGTTATAAAGCGTCCACGCGCGCTGCAGTGCCGCCGGGCCCAGGTAGTCAGGGTTGCCCGCCACCGTATCGCAGGCCGCATAACATACCGAACAGTTAATGCACTCGATACCCGCGCTCGCCTCTGCCCTGTCGGTTTCCTGCGGGTCAATCGCCTCCATCGGGTCATGTCGCGTGGCACTGGGGCTATGCACGCCGCCAGCCGCGACCCACTTGTCGAAAAACGGGTCCATATCCGCCGCGAGGTCTTTGATCACAGGCAGATTACGCAACGGCCCCACCTGTACGGCGCCGTCCTGTACCACAGTTCGGATGTGCGTTCTGCATGTCCAGCGTGGCCGGCCGTTTACCATCATTGCGCAGGAACCACACATGCCAACGCGGCAGGCAAACCGGTATGTCAGTGTCGGGTCTGCGTATTGCTGAATCCAGGACACCACGTCCAGAATGGTCTGGTTTTCGTAAGCCGGCACCTGAAATGTCTCGTATGCGCCATCAGCACCGCCGCGCCAGACAGACACCTCGAGTTTTTCGGCCTCTTCCGGCACACGGGACTCCCGGCTTGTGGAAAACAGATTTCGCAAGATATAACTTCGAGTAAAGCTAACGAGAAGGAATATGTTCTAATGGTTTTCGTAAGCTGCACTTACACAACTGGACGACTGAGCCGATGAGCGACATACGCCTTCAGGACCTGCTGATCCAGCGGTTTGGTCAGTCACCCGATGTTCCCGCAGAACTGCAGGACAACGCCTTTCTCACAGCGTTTGCCGCCCGCGGATCCTGCCGGTCGTTCGGGGCAGAGCCGCCCGCAGACCACCTCCTGCACACCATCGCCGCTGTGGCTCTGGCCGCGCCATCAAAGAGCGATCTGCAACAGCGCAACATTCTGATTGTCAAAGACCCCGGAAAAACCGAAAAGATGCGCACCCTGCTTGCCGCACAGGAATGGATTGCCGCAGCACCCGCCTTCGTGGTTTTTCTGGCCGATAACCGGCGGCAACGCCAGATTCAGGACTGGCATAGCGAACCCTTTCCGAATGACCATCTGGACGCATTCTTCAACGCCTCTCTGGATGCCGGGATCGCCCTGCATGCCTTCATAACCGCGGCGAATGCTGCCGGTCTGGGATGCTGTCCGATCAGCACAATCCGCAATCATATGAACGATGTACGGGATCTTTTTGATCTGCCGGATCAGGTGTTTGCGGTGGCGGCCCTGGCCGTTGGATACCCCGCAACGGAGCCTGCGGTCAGCGCGCGTCTGTCTCTGGATGCGACCGTGCATACCGACCGGTTCCGCGCAACAACCCGCGCCGACATTAACGAATATGACGAACGGCGCAAAGCTGGCACAGACGCGCCACTCTGGTCGCTTGCCAAAGCCAGAATGTACGCCCGTGCGCAGCGCAGCGACTTTGGGGCCTTCATTCGCAGAATCGGCTTCCGGACAGATTAGGAACGCAATCTAAAGCACTGCAGAAAAAGTTTTTTCCAGCTTCGTGACGATCTCGTCAATCTGTGCATCCTCGATAATAAAGGGAGGTGCCAGCAGGATGTGGTCACCAGTGCGGCCATCAATTGTGCCGCCCATCGGGTAGCACAGCAAGCCGTTGTCGAAAGCATGCTGTTTCAGTTTTTTGTGCGTCGCCGCTGACGGATCAAACGGTCTTTTATCTGCCCGGTCCTCTACCACTTCGAGGCCGATGAACAGGCCGCGTCCCCTTATGTCACCGATATGCGGGTGCTGGCCAAAGGCAGTGTGCAGCGCGTTCTGCAGTTTCTCTCCCATCGCGGCACACTGCGCAACGAGCCCACCTGTGAGCTTCGACACGACCGCGTTGCCCGCCGCACAGGCCGTCGGATGCCCGATATAGGTGTGACCGTGCTGGAAGAAGCCTGTGCCGTTTGCGATGGCGTCATGGATAGCAGAGGTGCACATCATTGCGCCGATCGGCTGGTACCCGGCGCCAAGCCCCTTGGCGATCGTGACGATATCCGCTGTGATGCCTTCCTGTTCATGCGCAAAAAGGCTGCCGGTCCGGCCCATACCGCACATCACCTCATCAAGGATCAGAAGGATACCGTACTGATCACAGATTTCCCGGATACGTCTGAAATAGCCTTCGACAGGTGCAACGGCACCCAGCGTTGCACCGACGACCGGTTCGGCCACAAAGGCGATTACCGTCTCCGGCCCCAGTCGCTGCAGTTCAGTCTCAAGCTCATTGGCGACGCGCTGACCATAGTCGAACAGCGTCTCCCCCTCCTGCTGACCGCGATACGCATAGCACGGCGAGATCAGGGACGTATCCACCATGATCGGGGCAAAGGCCTGTTTGCGCCATTCATTCCCACCTGTGGCCAGCGCACCAAGCGTGTTGCCGTGATAACTCTGCCGCCGGGCAATGAACCTGTGCCGTTCCGGCTGGCCGATCTCGACGAAGTACTGCCGGGCCAGCTTCAGTGCGGCTTCGACCGCCTCGGATCCACCTGATACAAAATAGACCTTTTCCAGATCACCCGGTGCCACCGCGACAAGGCGGTCTGCGAGTTCTTCTGCCGGGTCGGATGTAAAAAAGCTGGTATGTGCATAGGCAAGCTGTGCTGCCTGTTTCTGGATTGCAGCGATTACATCCTGATCGCTGTGCCCGAGACAAGAGACAGCAGCACCACCAGAACCGTCAAAATATTGTTTACCTTCAGCATCATAGATGTAGGCACCTTTGCCTATAGACGCACGTCGAGGACTGGTCATAGAGTGCCGGCCAAACACATGTGACATTCGAATTCTCCCCTGTTGCTCTGATTGTGTGAAGCACATGCAGCCTTCGCTGACAATGCACTGCACACAACTGACCACCTTCGGAGATGCTGCAAAGGGATGGGGGGACATGGCCAGGCTTGCTTTTGCCACGGACACGGCGCGCAACTTTAAACTGCGCGAATATGAGGGTCGTGGGCACACATGCCTGCCACGTCCGGCACAGCGCGCCGGGTCTGAAAGATGCGCCACCTGCGCTCCGGTGGCGGGATGATCTCCGTATCAGGCGCGGTCCCGGATACCGGAAGGGTTCAAAAAATCGTGCGCTTACAACGCGGTTCCGGCACTGATCAGCGCGTGTCCGGCAGGTCACGAGAGGCCGTAAGCCACAAAAGCAGTCGTCCTGATGCAATCAGAAGCGTGAATACGCGCCCCGCCTTGCAACCTGTACCGGCGCGGGCCATCATTCAGGACGACTCACCGAATTGCTTTTGTTATGCGCAGCAGTTTTTTCGGATACGAAGATTGGCAGGCCTGCCGGTATTGGCGGCACAGCGTGCCAGGCACAGATTGCTGAGACAGAAAGCAATAACCGCCGTTTGTTCAGCGTAAGCAACGGCTAAAAGACGACCAAAAAACAAATGGGAGAAATAAATGTTTAACAAACTGAAACTGACAGCGGCGGGCGCCAGCCTTGCATTGCTGATGGCGCCTGCGGCCATGGCCGAGGAGTTCATCACGATCGGTACCGGTGGCGTCACAGGCGTGTACTACCCGACGGGTGGCGCGATCTGTCGTCTGGTCAACAAGGGCCGCAAAGAGCACGGTATCCGTTGTTCGGTCGAATCCACAGGTGGTTCGGTCTACAACATCAACACCATCCGCGCGGGCGAGCTGGAGTTCGGTGTTGCCCAGTCTGACTGGCAGTACCACGCCTATAACGGCACCTCCCGGTTCGAGGAACAGGGCGCATTCGAAGACCTGCGTGCTGTGTTCTCTGTGCACCCTGAGCCCTTTACGGTTGTGGCCCGCGCAGACGCCGGCATCAGCTCGTTTGCCGATCTCAAAGGCAAGCGTGTCAACATCGGCAACCCCGGTTCCGGCCAGCGTGGCACGATGGAAGTCGTGATGGAGAAAATGGGCTGGACCACAGGCGATCTCGCACTGGCGTCCGAGCTCAAGGCCGCGGAACAGTCTGCGGCGCTCTGCGACAACCAGATCGACGCGATGATCTACACCGTCGGCCACCCGTCCGGCTCCATTCAGGAAGCAACAACAGCCTGCGACTCCGTTCTGGTCGAAGTATCCGGCGCGGAAATCTCCTCGCTGATTGACGACAATTCCTACTACCGCTCGGCAACGATTCCGGGTGGCATGTACCGCGGCACAGACAATGACGTCTCTACCTTTGGTGTGGGCGCGACATTTGTGACCTCTTCTGCGGTGTCCGAAGATGCGGTCTACGCGGTTGTGTCGGCTGTTTTCGACAATTTCGAAGACTTCAAAAAGCTGCACCCTGCGTTCGCCAACCTCGAAGCCGAGGAAATGGCGACAGCCGGTCTGTCCGCTCCGCTGCACCCCGGTGCTGCGAAGTACTACAAAGAAAAAGGCTGGATCGAATAATCCGGCTCTTTACTGAAAGCAGGGGGCGGTACGCCCGCCCCCTGTTCTCCCGCCGCAGGGCGGGACTGATTTAATAAAACACAAGCCGTAAACAGCGGCATTTCAGGGAGACAGTAGACATGGCCGATCAGACCGGCGGCGGACGCGCGCTTACCGACGAAGAACTGGCAGATCTTGTTGCATCCTCAGACGCCGGCGGGCGCAACCCCGTGGGTGCCGTGGGCACTTTCCTCGCAATCACAGCCATTATCTGGTCGCTGTTTCAGGTTATCCTGGCATCGCCTCTGGCCAACCAGCTGCTTCCCGGATCTGTCATCAACAACTCGCGCCAGATCCACCTCGCCTTTTCCATATTCCTGGCCTTCATGGCCTATCCGATGTTCAAATCGAGCCCGCGCCACTACATCCCTCTGCAGGACTGGGGCTTTGCGATCGCAGGTGCCGGCATCGCGATGTACGGCTATATTTTCTACGACAAAATCGTGAATTCAGGCGGGCTTGCCGATGACGTGGACAAGTGGTTCGCGCTGGCCGGTCTGCTGATCCTTTTTGAGGGTGCACGCCGCGCGCTGGGGCCCGCCATGGCGATTATCGCCACGATTTTTCTGGCCTATGTTTTCTTCGGGTCCTCGACGTGGGTGCCCGATGTGATCCGCTGGAAAGGCGCCTCGCTGCAAAAAGCGATGAGCCACATGTGGATCACCTCCGAGGGTGTGTTCGGCATCGCGCTTGGTGTATCAACCAAATTCGTTTTCCTCTTTGTGCTTTTCGGCGCCCTGCTCGATAAGGCGGGAGCGGGCAACTACTTCATCAAAATGGCCTTTGGTGCACTGGGTCACCTCAAGGGCGGCCCGGCCAAGGCTGCTGTTGTCGGTTCCGCTGCAACAGGTCTGATCTCGGGTTCGTCCATCGCCAACGTGGTGACAACCGGTACCTTTACCATCCCGCTGATGAAACGGGTCGGTTTTACCTCCGAGAAAGCCGGTGCGGTCGAGGTTGCCTCGTCGGTGAACGGCCAGATCATGCCGCCGGTCATGGGCGCTGCGGCCTTCCTGATGGTGGAATATGTGGGCATCTCTTACGTCGAGGTGATCACCCACGCCTTCCTGCCCGCGACGATTTCATACATCGCGCTGGTCTATATCGTGCACCTTGAAGCGGTGAAAAACAACATGCCGACGCTGGGCAACCGCGTGGTGTCTATGGGCAAGACCATCGGTGGCATGGCTGCGTTCTTTGTGGGCTTTGCGGCACTCTGCTACGGGGTCCAGTATCCGGTAGGCTGGATTGTTGCGGCGACGTCGAACTCGGGGCTGGTCCTGTCGGTTCTGATTTTTCTGACCTATGCGCTGATGCTGTGGCTGGCCGCATCGGTTCCGGACCTGGAACCTGATGATCCCAATGCCGAAGAGGTCGAACTGCCGGTTGTCGGCGAAATCTACAAATCCGGCCTCTACTTTCTGCTCCCGATCATCGTGCTGGTCTACTTCCTGATGATCGAGCAGAAATCGCCGGGCCTTTCGGCCTTCTGGGCAACGATGCTGCTTTTCGTAATCCTGCTGACGCAGAAACCACTGAAGGCCATCTTCCGTGGTGAAGGCGGCGCGCTGGTTGAGCGTTTCAAAGACGGTATCGTTGACCTGCTGCAGGGCCTGATCGACGGCGCGCGCAACATGATCGGCATTGGCCTTGCAACAGCGACCGCCGGTGTGATCGTGGGTACAGTGACCCTGACGGGTGTGGGCCAGGTCATGGCGGATCTTGTCGAGTTTCTGTCGGGCGGCAACCTGATCCTGATGCTTGCCATGGTCGGCCTGCTGAGCCTGATCCTCGGCATGGGCTTGCCAACAACGGCCAACTACATCGTGGTGTCGTCACTCATGGCCGGTGTGGTCGTGGAACTGGGAGCGCAATCCGGCCTGATCGTACCGCTGATCGCGGTGCACCTGTTTGTGTTCTATTTCGGGATTATGGCGGATGTCACACCACCGGTGGGACTTGCCAGTTTTGCCGCAGCGGCCGTATCCGGCGGGGACGCAATCAGGACAGGCTTCACGGCCTTCTTCTACAGCCTGCGTACCATCGCCCTGCCCTTTGTTTTCATCTTCAACACAGATCTTCTGCTGATCGATGTCGGGTGGGCACAGGGGATACTGGTCTTTGTGATCTCCAGTATCGCGATCCTCGTCTTTACGGCGGGCACGATGGGCTACTTCCTGACAAAGAGCCGCATCTACGAGAGTGTTGCTCTGGTTCTGATCTCCTTCATGCTCTTCCGTCCGGATTTCTTCATGGACCGCCTGCAGCCTCCGTTTGAGGACATCGCACCAGCGGCTTTTGCTGAAACGGTCGAGGCTGCAACACCCGGCAAAGAGTTCCGCGTGGTGGTCAACGGCCCGGACTTTGATACGGGCGAGCCTCTGGAAACCACGCTGCTGGTTACCGTGGGTGACGAGGCCGAAGGCAGCCGTATGGATGCACTGGGTCTCCTGACCGTACCGGATGGTGACGCGATTACACTCGAAGAACCCCTGTTCGGAACGCCCTTTGCGGATACTTTCCAGGGATATGATTTCTACGGTGATCAGTTCGTGACCATTACCGCCGTCAAGGCACCGGCAGATCAGCTGCCCAAGGAGCTGGTCTTTATCCCGGGTCTTATCCTGCTGCTGCTGGTTGTTATGCTCCAGCGTGGCCGTGCGGCACGTGAGCCGGAGCCCGCTGCTGCCTGATCTGCAAACAGGCCCTTGCACGCTACGACGCCGCCGGTATTTCCGGCGGCGTCTTCATTTCCGCAGGCGTTTTGTCACATTTCCCACATATAAACCTGCTAACCAGCCGGGGCGATCAGTGGCCCGGTGGCTCGGGAAAGGATCCGACCGGCAGTACACCCCTTCGGTGCGCTGCCTGTCCTGCTGTGACAGGGAATACCCGTCGCAGCAGCACCGGAGCCAGCGGCAGCTTTTTGCATCTGAACGACTTCCGGCGCATGTCGCTGCCGGAAAAGACCGGAAAGACCTGAGACTATGACCACCTTTGCACTGAACGGGCTTGGACGGATCGGTAAGCTCGCGCTGCGCCCGATGCTGGAAGCCGGACTGGATGTTGCCTGGATCAATGATGCCACCGGCGATGCCGCGATGCATGCGCACCTGCTTGAATTTGATACCGTTCATGGCCGCTGGCCCGCTACCTTCGGATCCGGCTCAGATGCCATCACGATCAACGATACCCGCCTTCCCGTGTACACCACGCGACGGCTGCAGGATCTGCCGCTGAGCAACGTGGATGTCATTATCGACTGCACCGGTGCTTTCAAAACAGAAGCTGCGCTGGCTCCCTATTTCGAGGCGGGTGTGAAAAAGGTTGTGGTCTCGGCTCCGGTAAAGGACGGGCCCACTGCAAACATTGTGTATGGCGTCAACAACGAAGCGTACGACGCCACGTCACACAGGATTGTCACGGCAGCCAGCTGCACCACAAACTGCCTGGCCCCCGTGGTGAAGGTGGTGCACGAGAACCTGCGTATCCGGCACGGCTCTATCACCACCATCCACGATGTGACGAACACACAGACGATCGTGGACCGTCCCGCCAGGGACCTCAGGCGCGCGCGGTCGGCGCTGAATTCGCTGATCCCCACCACAACGGGCAGCGCCACGGCGATCACGCTGATTTACCCCGAACTGACAGGTCGTCTGAACGGTCATGCGGTGCGGGTGCCGCTGCTGAATGCCTCGCTGACAGACTGCGTTTTCGAGCTGGAACAGGAAACAACCGCGGAGGAGGTAAACGCTCTTTTCCGCGCGGCTGCTGACGGTCCGCTGAAAGGCATACTGGGGTACGAAGACCGGCCGCTTGTCAGTGCGGACTACACCAATGACACCCGCTCCGGCATTGTAGACGGGCCGTCCACGATGGTGGTCAACGGCACGCAGCTCAAGGTCTATGTCTGGTACGACAATGAATATGGTTATGCGCACAGGCTGGTCGACGTGGCCCGGATGGTGAGCGACAGCCTCTGATGCCCGGCGCAGTGCACAAGGACGGTGGCATGGCGGCATACCTTGCCGTTACGGCAGCCTACTGGGCGTTTATGCTGACCGACGGCGCGTTGCGCATGCTTGTGCTGCTGCACTTTCACACGCTGGGCTTTTCGCCGGTGCAGCTGGCCTATCTGTTTGTGCTCTATGAAATTGCCGGCGTGGTGACGAACCTCAGCGCGGGCTGGATCGCGGCGCGGTTCGGCCTGACCAGCACCCTGTACGCAGGTCTTGGCATCCAGATTGCTGCCCTCCTCGCTCTGACATTACTTGATCCGTCCTGGAGTATCTGGGCGTCGGTTGTCTTTGTTATGTCCGTTCAGGGTGCCTCGGGTGTGGCCAAGGACCTGTCCAAGATGAGTGCCAAATCCGCAGTGAAACTGCTGGCGCCCGAAGGTGACGGCACGCTCTTTCGATGGGTGGCGCTGCTGACCGGATCAAAGAACGCGGTCAAAGGCGTCGGCTTTCTGCTGGGCGCGGTTTTGCTCGCTACCGCAGGCCTGCAGGCCGCAGTACTCGGTATGGCGGCGGTCCTCACGATTGTCCTTGTCGCGGTTCTGGCCGGAATGCCGGCGGGTCTGCCCACAGGCCGCAAAGACGCAAAGTTCCTTGAGGTTTTTTCCCGAAACCCGGACATAAACTGGCTCAGCTTTGCGCGTGTTTTTCTCTTTGGCGCGCGCGATGTCTGGTTTGTCGTGGGAATCCCGATCTATTTCTATGCCGTGCTGTCTGACGGATCTGAGCAGGGAAACCGGGCCGCCTTCTTTATGATTGGCAGTTTCATGGCGGTCTGGATAATTCTTTATGGCGCCGTACAGGCATCGGCCCCGAAAATCCTGCGCGCCGCGCGCCGTCCGGCGCGGGACCTCGTTGTGGCCGCGCGCAACTGGAGCGCCGGGCTCATTGTCATTCCGGCAGCACTGGCACTTATGGTCTGGAGCGCCGGGGCACCCGCGCCCTGGCTGACAACGACGCTTGTCACCGGACTGCTGCTCTTTGGTGCGGTTTTTGCCGTCAATTCTGCCCTGCACTCCTATCTGATCCTGGCATTCAGCACGGGCGAGCGTGTGACCATGGATGTCGGTTTTTACTATATGGCCAATGCCGCCGGGCGGCTTCTGGGAACACTGCTTTCGGGGGTCAGCTACCAGATCGGCGGGCTGCCTCTGTGCCTCGCTACCGCTGCGCTGATGCTGGGCCTGAGTACATTCGGCGCCGCCCGTCTGCGTGGCTAGCCTGTACTGGTCGCAAGAATCCGGCTGATCTCTTTGAGGGATCGGCCAGATTCATCCATCCAGCTGTTGAAGGCATCCTGAACCGCCATCATCGCTTTTTTCGAGGTGGGCGCCTTGTCGATGACCCCTTCGGCAATCAGGCGTCCCACGACATCGCGCGACAGGATATAGCCGTCAACGCCCATGAAGCGCAGAAAGTACTGGCCGGTCGTTCCGCCCAGCCGGGACCCGTCCGCCCTGAGGCGCAAAAGAAGTCCGGCATAGTCGTCTGATGGCCAGTCAGCAATCATCTGTCCAAAACTGCCATGCTCTTTGCGGATATCCAGAATGAACACGGCGTTTTCCTGTACCGCCCTTATTTTCGGGCCGTGCCGCACGATTGATTTGTCGGTAATCAGAGCATCGAACCATTCGTCGTCCATAAAGGCGCAGGGCCCCGGGTCAAAACCACGAAAAGCAGTTTCGAATCCGGGCCACATGTTGTCGACAACTTTCCAGTTGAAGCCAGCCTGGAAAATCGACCTGGTCATCTGGGCCAGCCACCGGTCGTCCGGGATTTCGGCAGTTTCCGCAGGTGACCCGGACGGTTCATACCCTTCGAATATCGCAGTCTCGCTGCCTTTGCGCGCGGCACTGATGTCCAGAATCTCAACAAGTGTCCGCATAGTTTCACCTCCGGTTTTCCGTTTGTCTCAGGATGACAGCAGGCCACAGCCAGATGACAGTTTGTGTCAGTATACGGCGGGGCTTGCGCCTTCGGAAAGCCTGAAGGACAGTACGGGTATGTTTATCCCGCCCCGAGCCGCCCTTTGTATTCTGGCCTGCGTTCTGGCGCTGGTCACAACCCCGGCAAGAGCGGATCGGATTACAGTGTTTGCCGCCGCCAGCCTGCGAACAGCGCTGGAGGAAATTGCCGCTGACTTCGAAAAGGGGCACCCGCACGAAATTCTGTTATCCTTTGCCGGATCTTCGGTTCTGGCGCGGCAGATCAGCCTTGGCGCCCCCGCTCAGGTATTTGTATCGGCCAGCCAGGACTGGATGGATCATCTGGAGGCTCAGGGCTTTGCAGAGCGTGACACCCGTTTTGATCTGGCCGGCAACCGCCTTGTCCTGATAGCAGCGGGTTCTTCAGCACCCGGGATCAGACTGAATCACGACACTGACCTGGCGGGTATGATCGGCGACAGAAGGCTGGCGATGGCGCTCGTCGATGCCGTCCCGGCAGGCGTCTACGGCAAAGAGGCACTCGCCCATTTCGGGCTCTGGGATACGCTCGCGCCCCGTGTGGCACAGACGGACAATGTCCGCGCCGCGCTGGCGCTGGTCGCTGCCGGCGCAGCACCTTTCGGAATCGTCTACGCAACGGACGCGCTGGCCGAGCCGCGTGTTTCCGTGGTCGCGACTTTCCCTGAGGAAAGTCACACGCCGGTCATCTATCCCGCTGTGGCAGTCACAGACAGAGATTCTGCGGCCGTGCGCAGCTTCCTTGACTATCTTCGTAGCCCGCAGGCAGATAAGATCCTGACGCGGCTGGGTTTTGTCGCAATGACGGAGTAGGCATCGCGATGGAATGGCTCAGCGCGCAGGAATGGCAGGCCGTGGCGCTTTCACTGCGCGTCGCGTTCTGGGCGACACTCCTCAGCCTGCCCGCCGGGGTGTGGGTCGCGTTCATTCTCGCGCGCAGGGACTTTCCCGGGAAACAGCTGCTCAATGGTCTTGTGATGCTGCCACTGATCCTGCCACCGGTTGTCACCGGATACCTGCTGCTTCTGACATTCGGTCCCCAGGGGCCGGCTGGCAGTGCACTGGCAAAGGCCGGCATCAGTTTTGCGTTTAACTGGGCCGGTGCGGCGCTGGCAGCGGCCGTTATGGCATTTCCGCTGATGGTCCGCGCAATCCGTTTATCCCTCGAAGCGGTGGATCCGAAACTTGAAGAAGCCGCAGGCACTCTTGGCGCTTCCCGTGTCTGGGTTTTCCTGACCGTCACCCTGCCACTCATTCTGCCCGGTGTGCTGGCCGGTGCCATTCTGGCTTTCGCCAAAGCAATGGGCGAATTTGGTGCAACGATCACTTTTGTCTCAAACATTCCGGGTCAGACACAGACGGTTCCGTCTGCCATTTACGCCTTTCTGCAGGTGCCCGGAGGTGAAAATCAGGCGCTTCGGCTCGTGCTGATTTCGGTCGCTGTCGCCATGGGCGCGCTGCTGATTTCAGAAATTCTGGCGCGCAGGATCGCCCGCCGGACCGGAGGGACATAATGCTCTCGGTTTCTGTATCACAGGCCTTTGAAGGCTTCTCGCTCAATGTCTCGTTTGAAGCACCGCAGGGGATCACTGTTCTTTACGGCCGTTCAGGCACTGGCAAGACCAGCATTATCAATGCGGTTGCCGGCCTGCTGCGCCCGACTGCCGGCCGGGCTGAGATTCACGGGCGCATTCTTTTTGACACCGCGGAAGGGATCTGGATTCCGCCGCACCGTCGCCGGATTGGCTATATCTTTCAGGAAGGGCGGTTGTTTCCACATCTGACAGTGCAGCAGAACCTGCTCTATGGCCGCTGGTTCGCACCAGGCACCGCACGGCGGGAAACTCCGGACAGAATAATCGACATGCTGGGTATCGGCCATTTGCTGAAAAGACGGCCAGGCATGTTGTCCGGTGGCGAGAAACAACGCGTTGCCATTGGCCGTGCGCTGTTGTCCGGTCCGGAAATTCTGCTGGCCGATGAACCCCTGGCGGCCCTCGACGATGCCCGCAAAGCGGACATCCTTCCCTATTTCGAACGCATACGCGACGAGTTGTCAGTACCCGTGCTCTATGTCAGCCATTCGGCCAGCGAGGTCGCGCGCCTGGCGACAACCGTCGTCGCCATAGAGGACGGGCGTGTCACAGGCCTGGGGCCCGCACGCGACGTCCTGAGCGACCCGACGGTCACTCCCCTTGGGATCCGGTCCGCCGGAGCCATGCTGACAGCCCGGCTGGTCCGGCATCATGACGACGGTATAAGCGAACTGGATGCAGGTGGACTGCCCTTGCTGCTGCCCCGTATCGACCATGCCCCCGGCAGAACGCTGCGCGTCAGGATCGAGGCGCAGGACGTTATGATCGCAACCACGCATCCAACTGACATCTCAGCGCTCAACGTTCTGCCGGCGGTTCTGACGGATCTGCGCCAGGGTGATGGCCCCGGCGTGCTGGCGCGCCTGGATGCGGGCGGAAATACAATTCTCGCCAGGATCACCCGCCGTTCCTGCGATGCGCTCGGGCTGCGGCCAGGTATGCCCGTTTTTGCCGTTGTGAAAGCAGTTTCCGTGCCGCGGGAAGCGGTGGGTGATCATCCCGGCAGGCACGTCTGATTTCAGCGGACCTGCAGCAGCTCGACCAGAAGCGGATTGGGAAAGCGGCGCCCGACCGTTACCCCGTAAAACGTCTCTGTGAGCTCAGGCAAAACGGCCAGTTCGGTCAGGGTTCCGGCGGCAATCTCGTCCCGGACCACGATGGGCGGCAACACTGCAAGCCCTGCACCATCGCGCACCAGCAGGCGCATCATGGCCATGTCATCAACCTCTGCGGCGATCTGCGGGCGCAGACCAAGACGTTCTGTCAGCGCATCAAAACCTGCGCGCACGCCGCTTGCACGGGTCGGCAGGATCAGCGGCCGCCGGATCAGAATTTCCGCCAGTGGTACTTGTGCCAGAGTCCTATCAGGCGGTCCGACAAGGCTGATATTCTGCGTGTCCAGCTGCTGGACATTGAATGGTGTCAGCGCATCCGTTGGCGGTGCCTGGTTGGTCAGGACGAGATCGAGATGCAGAGCGGCCAGAGCCGTGCCAAGCTCGGCCATGCTGCCCGAGCGCAGTACGATCTCGACATCCGGCCGGCCCAGCACCGGCTTGAGAAATGCGAGCTGGAAGTTGCGCGAAAGTGTCGAGATTGCGCCGACCCGCAACACCTGGCGGCTTGCCCCGGTCTGCTGAAGCGTCGCCACCATTTCACGGCCTGTCGCAAATATCGTGTTTGCATGATCAAGTGCAATCCGCCCGGCTTCGGTGAGCAGAAGGGCGCGACCACGCCGTTCGAAAAGCGGCTGGCCCAGGCGCTCTTCAAGCTGTCTGATCTGCATTGACACAGCCGATTGCGACACATTCAGCAACGCTGCCGCACGGGTGAGGTTTCCCTCCTCGGCAACCGCCTGAAAATAGCGCAGGTGATGGTAGTTGAATTCCATTCAATCTATAAAACAGAACAAATCATTTCATACAATATATTTTTCTTATATTTGCCAGTTGCATATATCCCGGCTGACACTCTTTCACACCGGAGCCCGTGATGACCATCCATGCAATTGCCCTGATCGCCCCCGCCCTTCTCGCCGTGGCTGCGCTGTTTGCCGCTGTCCGGCCTGCCGATGCCGCGGCACAGACCGGGCGCGCCGCAGAAATTGCAATCCTGCTTGCCGGCCTGTCCGGTCTCGCCGGCCTCGCTGTTCTGCTGACTGCCGGACCCGGTTCTGCAGGTCTGCTCACCGCGGGGCTTTCGGTGCGTATCGATGCACTTACTGTAACAATGGCGCTGCTGGTATGTTTTGTCGGGTGGGTCGTGCTCCGGTACAGCCGGACCTACCTGCGGGGCGAGCCGGGGCACACGCGCTTTACCGCGCTGATCTGCGCCACGATTGCCAGCGTTCTGCTCTTTGTTCAGTCCGGCGGATTGCTGACCCTTGTCGCCTCCTGGATCGCGACGAGCCTGTTTCTGCATCAGCTTCTGGTCTTTTACAAAGACCGGGTCGCGGCCAGCCGGGCTGCTTACAAGAAATCCTTCATGGCGCGGATCAGTGACCTGTCGCTTGTGCTCGCTGCCCTGCTGCTGGCTACGGCCTTCGGCACGGGCGATATTGCGACAATCCTCAGCACCGCAGCCAACAGCGCTGCCCCGGCGTATGTATCAGCGGCAGCAGCTCTGCTTGCCCTTGCCGCGATCCTTAAATCTGCTCAGTTCCCCTTCCACGGATGGCTGACCGAGGTCATGGAAACGCCGACCCCCGTTTCCGCACTGCTGCATGCAGGCGTCATCAACGCCGGTGGCTTTCTGCTGATCCGCTTTGCCGACGTCCTGACAGTGGCACCATTTGTTCTGGCTGCACTTGTGCTTGTCGGTGGCTTTACTGCGCTGATCGCTGGCCTTGTGATGCTGACGCAGCCGGCGGTGAAAACCTCTCTGGCCTGGTCAACGGTGGCGCAGATGGGTTTCATGGTTCTGCAGTGCGGCTTTGCGCTCTTTCCGCTCGCTCTGCTGCACATTGTTGCCCATTCGCTCTACAAGGCCCATGCCTTTCTGTCATCCGGCACCGCCGTTGAGGCCGTAACTGATGCCAGAAAGCCGGGCCCGGTCGCGGTTCCGGGACCTGCTGCCGTTGCCCTGGCCTTTGCCGTGGCCCTGTCGATTTTTGCTGTGGTTGCTGCGATCTTCGGCGCCGGTGGGAAACCACCTCAGATGCTGGCACTCGGCGCCATCCTGATTTTTGGCGTCGCTTATCTGCTGGCGCAGGGATTTGCTGACCGCGCACCGATGCAGCTGACGCGGCGGACAACGCTGTATGCCCTGACGGCTTCGCTGAGCTATTTTGCCCTGCAGGCCGGCGCGGATGCGATCTGGGGCCCTGCCCTGCCGGCAACCCCGTCCCCGGGCACACTGGAATGGCTGCTGATGGCCCTCGCGCTTGTCAGCTTTGGCGCGCTCGCCATCGCCCAGAGCATGTTCGCACACTGGGCCACCGCACCCGCGATTGCTGGCCTGCGTGTCCACATTGCAAACGGACTTTACGCCAATGCGCTGACCGACCGGCTTCTGAAAACCCGCAGTCTGCGCAAATTCTCCTGATCTCTGACACAACCTGCATCTGATACCGAGGACGATACCATGGCACTGGACACAACTTCACACATACTTTCGCCTGAAGCGCTCGAACGGCTGGCAGACAGCGCCTGCCGCCAGATCCCGCCTGTCTGGCCGCTGGCTTCATCGGTCGCGGTCAACCCGTACCTCGGCCAGAGCTCTCTCTCGCTTGCCGAAACCGGGCAGTTGCTTGGCCGCATCAGCAAGGCGCCCGTAACAATGCCGCGCGACTGGTATGCCGCCCGGATCGAAAGTGGCGAAATCACAGAGGCAGATCTTGCCGCAGCGCTGGCAGCAAGCGGGCACGCCGGCAAACCGGCGGATACCAACGCACTGAAGGCCGCAGCAGGCAAAACCGTGACACACAATGGTCCGGTGCCCATGATGGCAGATCTTCTGGCCGAAAAGAGCGGCTTTGACTGGCCGGGGTTCATTGCCGAGCGCACCGGAGCCTGGGCTGCAGGGTATTTTGATGCCGGCCAGGCTATGTGGACGGCTCCGCGCAATGACGGTGCCTGGGCCTCCTGGCGTGCATTTGCCATGGCTGATCTCAGCCCCGGGATGATGGGCTTCTCCGGCTTTCGCGCGCTGGTCGGCCAGACACCTGCAGATGCAGCGGAAGCAATCGAGGAGGCAGTGGCCGTTCTGGGACTGTCGGAAGCGGCAGTTCCCGGATATTTCCACCAGGTGCTGATGTCACAGGGCGGCTGGGCGCAGGTCGCCCGGTACGAACTCTGGAAAGCCGAGCTGGCAGGCAAATCCGACAGTACGCTGACCGGCCTGCTGGCCATCGCGCTGACGTGGGAAGCGGCGCTGTTTACGGGGTTCGGAGCCGACATCGCGCCGGACTGGGCCGATGCGGTTATGGCACATGCAACACCAGAGCCCCTGGCATCTGATTTTGTGATCAATGAGATCCTGCAGGAAGCAAAGGAGCGTGCCGTTCAGCGCAGACTGGCGGGGCAGTTTACCCCGCGGGAAACGAAGGCACCCTCGATCCGGCCCGCTCTGCAAGCTGCATTCTGCATCGATGTCCGGTCTGAGGTTTTCCGGCGCGCGCTGGAGAGCACCGACACCGGTGTCCGGACACTTGGATTTGCCGGCTTTTTTGGCCTGGCGACCCGCCACAGTGCCTGCGGTTCAGATGTAGAGGAACTGCGCCTGCCCGTACTGCTCAACCACGGCCTGACCTCTGGCGAAACTCAGGGGGGCGCACCAGAAGCCAGGGCCGAAAACGAAACACGCTATGTGGCGCGGGCGAAGCGCGCATGGGGCAGGTTCCGGCAGGCGGCAGTGTCCTCGTTTGCCTTTGTGGAGGCGACCGGACCGGTCTATGCCGCAAAACTTGTCAGCGACGCGCTGAGCCGCACAACACAGCCCGTTCCGGGCGCGGCTTCATCCTGCCCGCAGCCAGACATGGACACGGATGCACAGATCGCTGCGGCAGCAGGCATCCTGGGGGCGATGTCTCTGACAGACGGATTTGCCCGTCTTGTTCTGCTCTGCGGACATGGCGCAACAGCCACCAACAACCCCCATGCCAGCGGCCTGCAGTGTGGCGCCTGCGGGGGATATTCCGGTGAGGTGAATGCCCGTCTTCTGGCCGGCATCCTGAACCGGCCTGCCGTGCGCAAAGGCCTGTCAGCAAAAGGAATAAACATTCCTGCCGATACCGTCTTTGTCGCCGGTCTGCATGACACCACCACGGATGATGTCACGCTTTACACCGGCGACGTCAGTGCACCTGACCACACCGCCGATCTGGCGCGGGCGCAGAGCTGGCTGCAGATGGCAGGGAATATCGCACGGTCCGAGCGTCTGCCCCAGCTGCCGGGAGCCACCACCGCGCCCGACGTTCAGGCGCGGGCACAGGACTGGGCAGAAACGCGGCCTGAATGGGGGCTTGCCGGGTGCCGTGCCTTCGTCGCCGCGCCGCGCGCACAGACCAGTGGCGACAGCCTGAGCGGTCAGGTCTTTCTGCACGAGTACGATCACCAGCGGGATGCCAGGAACGGCTATCCTGTCCTGGAGCTGATCCTCACCGCACCGGTCGTTGTCGCAAGCTGGATCAGCCTGCAATACTACGGCTCGTCCGTCGCCCCGGATGTATTCGGGTCCGGCAACAAACTGCTGCATAATGTGACCGGTGGCATCGGCGTTTTTGAGGGCAACGGCGGTGTCCTGCGCACAGGGCTTGCGATGCAGTCTGTTCACGACGGCGCGCACCTGCGGCATGACCCACTGCGCCTGTCCGTGTATGTTGCAGCGCCGCATGCCGCCATCTCGGACATTCTGGCGCGTCATCCGCAGGTGCGCGCATTGTTCGACAACCGGTGGCTGCACCTGTTCGCACTTGCGGACGATGGTACGGTGACGCACCGCTATACGGGCGACCTGGAATGGGCCGACGAAAAATCGTCCTGAACGCGTTTCCTGTCAGAACAGGTCAGCCCTGGTCTGACAGGGAGGCTTTGCGCATATTTTCGAGAAGAGCCTGTGACGCCTCATCTGCCTTCAGCACTGCGATGCGGTTTCTGTGCTGCGCGACCGCAGCCTCGTGCAATGCGCGAAGCTGGTCATCTTCAAGAAGGCGCTTCAGTCCGGCGCGAAGCCTGTGCAGATGTTTCTGGATTGAGGCCTCATGCGCGTCGTTCCGGTTGCGCCTGGCCCAGTAGTCGATCCCGACAAAATGGCCCACTGCAACAACATCACCCTTGGCGGCTTTGGTCAGGTAGGTCTCCATATCGCGCACCGGATAGTGGTTTATCTGAGCCAGATTATAGGTGTCGCGACAATCGAGACCCTTGGCCTTTGACCCCAGCAATGTGTCCGCGCAGGGCCGCCCGCTGCCATCGTACCAGACCGGTGTCCGCCCGTCTGTCTCGTCAAAATACGGCCGGTGGTTGGAAAGGCGGTGGGGCGGCGCATGCCGGCTGACCAGCGTCTTGATCCCGCGCCGTTCCGCTTTGTCCGGCGCGCGCACCTGCCCGTACTGCATTCTGTCTGTGATTAACCCGTCGCTGAAATGTTCAATCCCGCTGTCACCGAAATCCACATGCGACAGGGAAATGACATCGGCATCCGGCAACCGGCCATAAAGCGCACCCAGCGTGCCATCGCCTGCGTGTATGTTCAGGAATTCGTCGACATCCATCGAAATCACCCAGTCAGCATTCTGCACCTCGGGGTGCAGACCGGCATAGGCCAGGGCCGTGGGCTGGTGCCGTTCGGTGCCCATCGCCGTTGAGGGGTTGGGCAGATGGCGTATGATGCCCATTTCATCAAGACGGTTGAGCAGCGGAACAGTCCCGTCGGTACAGTCATTTGAAAAGATCAGAAAACCGGTCACGCCGATTGCCCGGTGGTGGGCGATCCATTCCAGAATAAACGGACCTTCGTCTTTCATACAGGTGATGGCCGTGGTGGTGACCTGCTGTACCGGCGCGGGGCGGAACCGGCTGAACACCACAACAGACCCGCCGCGGGATCTTTTTGGATCATAGGTAAAGCCCTGGGCGGCCATCGCGTCGAAAAGGCCACTTATCCCGTCCAGCCCGTAAACGCGGTGGTGAACCTCGACGACGAGGAACCGGAAGGACGACAGGTCCAGCGCGCCCAGCACGTCAAGCTCGGCCCCTTCGATGTCCATGAACAGAACTGTCGGCCGTTCGGCCCGGATGACGTCATTCAGTCCAACCAGTGGCACCGGCACAGTCCGGACAGTTTCGCGCGGGCGTGGCGGCAAAAGTGATGAGGCCCAGAAATTGTCGCGCAGGTGGAAATCAACCACTGCGTCTGCCTCTGGTGCTTCGGGCACGCCGATGCCTGACAGGACGCGCACGCCTGTCATATCATTGAGCGCATGCGTTTCGCGGATCAGCGGGATCAGCTCCGGATTAGCCTCAACCACTGTAACATTTTCAGGCCCGACAATGCCCGCCGCCAGGGTTGAGATCATGCCAATGCCACCCCCGACCTCGAGCAGGATATCATCCGGCTCCAGATGCTGGCGCAGGGTGGCGATTTCGCCTGCTTCGTAGCGGTTGCGCACCAGAACGTCTTTCATCCGGTCAGAAACAACCGCCGGGACGTAGGGCACCAGAATTCCGTGACTTTTCAGCGTTTTTTCATAGGCCGGGCATGCAAATGCCTGATCCGCGACCGGTCCACCTGCACCGTCCATATCAGACCCCCACCTGAAAAAAGAACTGCTGCCCGAAACGCGTGGGCCTGTTTGTCATCCCCTGTGCGCGCATTTCATCCAGCACAGCCTCTTTGACGTGCATCCGCCCGTCGCGTTTCCAGAAAAAGTCATCGCCTGCAATGGTCCCTCCGGGCCGGACTTTGCGGAAACACATGGCCACATCGGTGCGCACAAAGTCATAGAGGTGGTTGCCGTCGATATAGACCCAGTCAAAGTAACCGTCGGGGTATTGCGCCAGCACCTCTGCCGAAAACCCGCGTCGGATCGTGACATTTTCCAGGTTGCTGTAGGCCGCGCTCACGTTGTCATACATCGACCGCATATAGCCGTGGTCGCTGTGACGCCCGTGTGTCATCTCGTCAGAAGACTGATCGGACAGCAGATCCCAGGGATCAATCAGCACCAGTTCGGCAGGCGTGGTCTCATCGAGAATGGCCGCGGAAAATCCGCCGTTCCAGACACCGATTTCCGCGCAGCGGCCGGATTTGGGCATTTCGCGCAGCAGTTTCAGCCGGTTCAGATGTCGTTTCGGCGCGCGCAGCCTGAGTTCTGCCTCGGCGGCCTGTCCCACCGGCGCGTCAGCAGCACCGGTCTGCACCGCACTGTCACTTACGATTTTCTGTTTCAGTGCAGAGACTTCCGACGTGCCGAGCAACGCCCGCAGCCGTCTTTTATGCACTTCCTGTGCGGCCCCGTGCAACGCACGCAACACCGGATCATCCAGCAACCGCTCCAGTTCGGCACGCACCGCAGGCAGGTGGCGCTGGATGGACCTGTCTTCCTCTCCGCCAACACACCATCGCTGCCAGTATTCCAGCTCGAGCCGGTCCTTCATCAGATTGACATCACCACGGTCGCGTTTGAGCAGAAAACTGTCGACTGTGCGCACCGCGTAGTGATTGACCTGCGCTGTTTCATAGCCAAACACTTTCATCGGTCGGCGCGGGTCGGTCTCGCCGGCGACATCCAGCCACGGCGCACCCCAGCGGATACCAGGACCGGCGGCATCCTCATACACCGGGGCGTGACTGCCAATGCGTTTCATATCCGGGTGAGGTCTGAAAAGGCTTTTGACAAACCGGCCTTTGTCGCCGCCTCGCCATGCCGCGGGCTGCGCATCAATGAGGGTTTCGGTGATCAGCCCGACGGGCAAGGCCTCCTGCCCGCCGTGCGAAAACAGCCGCCAGGTGACCGGTATCGCGTCAGCCTTCGGATATGCCGCAATCAGGTCAGCCAGCATACCTTTGCCCGCGCGGATATTCAGAAACTCATCTGCATCACCGGCGAAAACCCAGTCGGCGCGCAGATATTCGGGGTGCTGCATTGCCGCCTTGTACGCAGATTTCTGCGGTCCCCGTTTCAGCACGACGTTCCGCTCGTGCACAACCTCGCCCAGCGCCGCCAGGCGATCAAGCATCAGATCACTGCCATCCCGGCAGTCATTGGTGTAGATGAGGAAACGGTCAAAACCGATGGCCCGGTGATACGCGAGCCATTCCAAAATATACGGCCCCTCGTCTCTCACCGTCGAGAGCAGGAGCGTCTGTCCTGTATCTGCCACCGCGTCGCCTCTGGTGTGCGCGGGTCTTTTGACCCGTCATTTGTGCCTGGGCGCAGATTGCGGGATCACCGGCAAAATCGCAATAAAAATCACCCGGAGCGGCGTACCGGCAAGCGCGTGGCGGGTTAGTTGCCGTCAGACGTCAGAGCTGCCGCCGCCCTTGCAGGGCACTCCGGTGTGCCGAAGTTTCCGGAAATGATGGTGGTGACAGGGTTTTCGCCCACACAGCAACGCGGGAACGCCCCGGGTCGGTTTCGGGTCCGGGCTGCGGGCATCCGGCGCAAGACCGACCCTCGGGCACAGTGCCCGATGTCCCGCAACCTGTGGCCGGATTTCCGGTACAGCACGCTGCCATGTCCCGCACGGAGGCCGGCTGCACCGTGGCACAGGATGATGACAACCAAAGCGCGCGCCACGTCGCACAACCTGCACGTGCCAGAGGCTGATTTACTGTGGTTTATGCGTCGCCGCCTGCACCTCAGACACCGCGCCTATTGAGCTGCGAATTGCCCCGCACAGCACCGGGGTCAAAACCATTGGCGGGTGGCTCAGGGTGATCAGGGGCGGATCAGAGCTTCGGCTTCGATTTCAACACGGTAACCGCCGATCAGCTCTGACACCTCAACCAGCGTGTTCGCCGGGCGGACATCGCTGAAAACGCGGCCATGTGCGCGCGAAACGGCCATCACATCCGCCGCATCGCTCAGATAAATACGCGTGCGGATCACATCTTCTATGCCGGCACCCAGCGCACCCAGAGTAGCCGCGATTTTATCCAGAATGAATGTTGTCTGCGCCCCTGCATCGTCGGGTGCCACAACACGGTCGGCACCGGCGGTTGCCGTTGTGCCCGAGACCAGAATACGATCGCCGATGCGTTGCGCCCGGCAATACCCCGCGATCTCTTCCCATTCGCTGCCTGTACCAACCTGCATTTCGCCGGGCCGTCCGGGCACTTCCCGGGTGGTCACCGCGCGGGGCATTTCATCAAGGTGATGGCTCAGATCACCCGACGCGGTCAGGAACGGCGGCCTGCGATACTCGTCGCCGCAATCGCCCGGCAGTGGCTGCGCGCCTTCAAACGCCTCTTCAAGGCGGTCAAGGTCGCCTGCATCAAGCTGAAAACCGAAAAGGCGCGCATTGTCCTCGGAATGCCGCGCTTCCCCAAGACGGGCGCCAATAATCACACCCGCAACGCAGGGATTGTCCAGCACCCAGCGCGTCGCCACATTGGAAAGAGAAACGCCATGTCGCGCCGCAATTTCCGATGCCGCCTGAAGGATCCGCTGGAATACGTCCCAGCCGCCTGCGGCCCCGATGAACCGACGGTACTTCATTTTGCTCCAGTCGGATATTTCCGCCGGATCCGGCTGCCCCAGCCAGCGTTGCGAGAGGAAACCACCGGCCAGCGTGCCGTAACACAACAGACGCACACCTGTCTGGGCGCAGAGCTCCGCCAGAGGTCCCGCGGCGCGTCTGTCGACCAGTGAGAACGGTACCTGATTGCTGACAACCGGGATATCGTCCGCCAGCGCCAGGTGCAGATGCGCCGCATCAAAATTGGTCACACCTATTTCGCCGATCAGACCTTTTTCACGCAGCTCTGCCATCTCATGCAGCGCATCGAGCCAGGCGGGGTGCTCAAAACTCCACCAGTGAAACTGCAGCAGGTCGACCCGGGTTGTACCAAGCCGGTCCAGCCGGTCCTGAACACCGGCCCGCACTGTTTCGGCGGTCATCGGCCCCGGCACCGGGCACCACTTGGTACAGACAACCGGACAGGGGGAACCGCCACGGCGCAGCAACGCACCTGTGATCAGCTCGGAAGTTCCGTAGTGGTCCGCCATGTCAAAGGTCCGGAAACCCTCACTGACGTAGGCCGCCAGGTGATCTGCGCCTGTTTCGGGATCTATCAGGTTGCCTTCTTTTTCAATGTCAGCAACCTGCCACAGACCGACAAGCGCCCTTGTCACAGAAAGCCGGTCAGTCAGCCTGTATTCCGGTGGATGGGGCATGGGACCTCCGCGCGCGTTGCCTGATGACTGTTCTGGTGGATCACGCAGCACTTGTCCATGCAAAGCACTCTCTACCGGGAGCTCCGGCGACGCTGGCAGTTGACAGCCTGAGCCCCAGCCCGCAACCTGATGAAAAGTACGGCTTTTGCCCGCTGCAGCGCGCAAGGGGACCGTGGGGGATGAAAATGTCAGCCAGCACAACAGACGACGGCTTCTGGCTTTATGATCTGCGGGTCGAGACGGTGGTCGGCGACAGAACGGCCGTCTGTCGCCATGTGGAAGGCGAAAGCTTTGCCGTCGAGGGTGAACTTCTGGTCTTTGAGCAGGGCCAGAGGGTGTCGATGTACGCGCTGGCGGCACTGTTGCCGCTGCTGCCGGCCAAACAGCGTGCGACCCCGGCAACAGACTGGATGTCGACGGATGCGGAAATCGCCTGCCCCGATCCGCACTGCGGCGGTCGTTTCAGGATCACGCGCGGTGAAAAACGATGGTTCCGTCACGCAGAAACGACCGGCCTGCCGGAGCAGCGCGAAACGCCTTACTGGCAGAAAGAGGAGACGGGTTCGCATGACTGAGACGGTTTTGCTGCGACCGGACCACCGGATCTCGCGGGTTATCAAGGGCGGGTGGCAGCTGGCCGGGGATCACGGCGCTGTGGACCGTGGCCAGGCGATACGGGACATGGAAGCTTTCCTTGATGCAGGCATCAACACCTTCGACTGTGCGGACATTTACGTGGGCGTCGAGGAGATGATCGGCACGTTTATCGCAGATGTGCGTCGAAGGCGTGGCGCTTCTGTTGCCAGCCAGGTCTGCGTGCACACCAAACTGGTGCCTGATCTGGAACTCCTTGAACGTATCCGCCCGGCAGATGTCGAGGCGATTGTCGACAGATCACTGCGGCGTCTGCAGGTCGAACAACTGGATCTGGTGCAGTTCTACTGGTGGGATCTGAGCATGGGGCAGCCGCTGGAGGGCCTCAGCGCACTGAAAGACCTCCAGGCCAAAGGCAAAATTGCCAGTCTGGGGATCAACAACTGGGACCGGTCACAGATAGCGCCCTTTGTCGACGCGGGTTTCGATATTGCAGCCGCACAGGTGCAGTTTTCGGTTCTCGACCGGCGTCCGGCAAACGGCCTGGCCGCGTGGGCCGCCACTCAGAACATGCAGCTGGTCTGCTATGGTACTCTTGCGGGTGGGTTTCTGACGGAAAACTGGCTGGGGCAGCCTGATCCCGGGTTTGCCTTTGAAAACCGCAGCCTGGTGAAATACCGGCTGATCATCGACGAGTTCGGCTCCTGGGAGCAGTTTCAGAAGCTGCTCGGCGCGCTGAAAGCAGTGGGCGACCGCCACGGCGTATCGCTCAGCAGTGTTGCCACACGCTGGGTGCTTGACCAGCCACAGGTTGCCGGCGGGATCGTTGGCGCGCGGTATGCCCGTCATCTGCCGCGCACTCTGGAGGTCTTTGATCTGCAACTCGACGACGAGGATCACGCAGTTCTGAACGCGGTGCTTGATGCGCACCCCGGCCCGCAGGGCGACGTCTTTGCGCTTGAGGCGGACAGAACCAGCCGCCACGGCCGGATTATGAAGTACAATCTGAATACCCGACCGGACGACAAGGTTCTTGGCGCGGATGGATGACACAATCCTCAGCCTGCGCGGCATCACGCGCGACTTCGGCCCGTTCAGAGCTGTCGATGATGTCAGTCTCGATATAGAACGCGGCAGTATCACCGGGCTGATCGGACCGAACGGGGCCGGCAAGACGACGCTTTTCAATGTTCTGACAGGCGCGCTGGAGCCCACAGCGGGCAGCGTCATGCTGAATGGCCGGGACGTAACAGGCCTGGCGCCGGATCACCTTTTTTCGGCAGGTCTCGGGCGCACATTCCAGATCCCCCGCCCGTTTGCACGGATGAGCGTGCTGGAAAATGTGATGCTGGCCCCCGGCGGACAGGTTGGAGAGCGGCTGCATGGTCCTTTCCTGCAGTCGGCCAGTATGCACAGACAGGAGACCACAATCCGCGACAGAGCCATAGAGGTTCTGGATTTCGTGACCCTTTTGCCGCTTGCAGACCAGGCCGCAGGGCAGATCTCGGGCGGGCAGATGAAGCTGCTTGAGCTGGCACGCGTCCTTATGGGGGATCCGCAGGTGATCCTGCTGGACGAACCTGCTGCTGGCGTAAATCCGACGCTGACGAAACTGCTGATCAGCAAGATCGAAGAACTGAACCGCCAGGGCAGGACCTTTGTCATTATTGAACATGACATGGATTTTGTGATGCAGCACTGTACGCCGGTTATTGCTCTGGCCGAAGGGCGGGTTGTCTTTCGCGGCACACCCGAAGAGGCCCAGAAAGACCCGCTGTTGCTCGAGGCCTATCTGGGGGCGGTGGCCGTTGACTGATCTGGCGTTGGAAGCACGGGGCATCGTGGCCGGCTACGTGCCTGAACTGCCCATTCTGCGCGATGTGCATCTGCAGGCCGCACGCGGCCGTGTCACCGTGATCATCGGGCCGAACGGGGCCGGAAAATCGACGCTGATCAAGGCCATCGCAGGCCTCGTCCCGGTCAGCGCCGGCACTGTCATGCTGGGCGACCAGGACATAACCAATCCGCGGCCGGACACAATGGGTGCCGCAGGCGTCGCTTACGTTCCACAGACTGACAACATCTTTCGCACTCTGACGATCAGGCAGAATCTGGAGCTTGTTCTGCGGAATGCGGGTGCCGACCGGGCGGCGCGGCTTGATGCATTGTTCGGGCAGTTTCCCCCGCTTGCAGCAAAGCAAAAGGAGAAGGCCGGTGCATTGTCCGGCGGTCAGCGACAGTTTCTTGCCGTCGCGATGGCACTTGCCATCCGGCCTTCAGTTATTCTGATGGACGAACCCTCGGCGGGGCTGGCACCCAAAGCCGCGCAGGAGGTCCTCGGGATGGCGCGGGCGCTGACCGAAGACGGCGTTACGATCATTCTTGTCGAGCAGAATGTCCGCCAGGCGCTGCGCATTGCAGATCACTGCTTTATCCTCGCGGACGGCCAGAACCAGGTTGACGGACCGGCTGCCGACCTGATGAACGACCCGATTGTCGGTCAGATATATCTCGGGGGCAAAAGGGTGGCGCCCGCATGATCCAGCACCTCGCAGACGGCATACTTGTCGGCTCCATTCTGTCACTTGGCGCTATCGGCCTCACGATGGTCATGCATATGCTGCGTTTTGCCAATTTTTCGCATGCCGAACTGCTGTCAGTCGGGGCCTATTGCGCGCTGGTGTTCGACGGCGTTTTTGCCGGTGTGCACAGCGGCCTGGCGCAGGCCATCGGGTCGCTGAGCCTGACCTGGACGCTTGCACTGTCAATTATCGTTTCCATGGCCGTGACCGGCTTCTCGGCGGTGGCCATTGACCGGCTTGTGTTCCGGCGCGTCCGGGCTCTGGGGGGCGAGCTGTCAATGGTGTTTGCCTCGTTTGGAGTGGCGATGATCCTGCGGAATATTCTCGGGCTGATCTTTGGACTACAGGCGCAGCTTTATTCCAGAGACATCGTCTTTGCCGTCATGATCAGCAGCGACCCGCTGTTACTGATCAAACCGGATCAGGTTTTCTCATTGGTCGCGGCTCTGGTTTTCATGATGATTCTGCATCTGGTGCTGTCACGAACCACATTCGGATATGCGTTGCGCGCGGTGGCAGAGAACCCCACGCTGGCGCAGGTCTCAGGGATCAGCCTCCAGCGTATGATCATCCTGATCTGGCTGATCGGCGGTGGCCTGGCCGCTGCAGCGGGCATCTTTTACGGGCTGACAAACCAGATCAATCCGGTTCTGGGGCGCGATCTGGTGTTGCCGATATTCGCGGCCACAATCGTGGGCGGCATCGGCAGCATATACGGAGCGGTTCTGGGCGGGTTTCTTGTGGGCATCGCATCCAATGTGGCCCTGCTGATCCTGCCCTCCGGCTACAGTCCGGCGGTGCCCTTTCTGATCATTCTGGCTGTCCTGCTTGTGCGCCCCACCGGGTTGTTTGGCGAGGAAAGGCCATGATCGGTGTGATATCCTATCTGGTGTTTTTCAGCACGGTCGCGGCGATCCTCGCCATCGCGGTTCTGGGGCTCAACCTGCAGTGGGGCAACACCGGCCTCTTTAATGGCGGGGTCGTCGCCTTTTTTGGCGCAGGGGCTTATGCAACGCTGATCTTCGGGGGGACACCGCAGGAGGGGCAGCTGGGCGGGTTTGCCCTGCCCTACCCGCTTGCGCTGCTGGGAGGCATGTTCGTGGCCGGGGTTATGGCCTGGATTGTGGGTATTCTCACGCTGCGACTGCGTCACGACTATCTGGCAATCGCCACCTTCGGTGTCGCCGTCGCTTTTGAAAACCTGATGCGCAACGCCGAAGCACTGGCCGGTGGGGCGCAGGGACTGCGCGGGTTCGAGCGGCCATTGTTTGATGCCCTGGGTGGTGGTCTTGCCTATAATTCTCTGTTTCTTATCTGCGTTCTTGTTCTGCTGCTGGCCGTTTACGTTTTTCTCGAACGCCTGATCCGGTCGCCGTTTGGCCGTCTGCTGCGCGCGATCCGCGAGGATGAAACAGCCGCCAGGTCGCTGGGAAAGAACCCGGCCCGCATCCGCCTGACCTCTTTTATTACCGGCTCGGTGATCATGGGGATGAGCGGTGGACTCTATGGTACCTTTTACGCTTTTATCTCTCCTCAGGATGTACTGCCGATCCTGACCTTTCAGATCTGGGCGATGCTCATCGTCGGCGGCGCGGGGAACAACCGTGGCGCAGTTGCCGGCGCCTTTCTGATCTGGGGCGCCTGGACCGCCAGCGGCTGGGCGCTCTCACGCTTTGCACCGCAGGAGGTGCAGCTTTATACCGGATCGGTCCAGTTCATCCTGATTGGTTTTGTGATTGTGGGCATGCTGCTCTGGCGTCCGCAGGGATTATTCGAAGAAAAACTGGTCGTCTCGCAACAGGGGCGCACCGCAACAAAAGAATTACAGGGAGACAGAAGATGAAAAAACACATGAGAAACACAAGCATTGCAGTGGGTCTTGCCGCAGGGCTGACTGCCATTGGCGGGGCCGCCGCGGCACAGGACTGCACCACCAAAATCGGCGCTGTGCTGCCCACATCTGTCGACTGGGGCAAACCAATCGCTGCGACCGCGCAGTATGTCGTCGAGCAGGTAAACGCCGCCGGTGGTGTTGCAGGCTGCGAGATCGAGATGGTTCTGCGTGACAGCCAGGTTGACCCCAAGGTCGGCGTCGATGCGGCCAAAGCGCTTGTAGATCTGGACGGTGTTCAGGTCTTGCTCGGCGCCGTTTCGAGCGGCGTTTCTATGCCGATCCTGACCTCGGTAACAGCACCGGCGGGCGTGATGCAGATGTCATGCTGTTCGTCCTCGACAGCCTTCACAGGTCTGGCAGAGGAAGGCAAAACAAAGGGGCTGTGGTTCCGGACGTTCGCCACGACTGGTGTTCAGTCGGCGGTTGCCGCGATGGTCGCAAAGGACAAAGGTTATAAATCGATCGCTATCCTGTACAAGAATGACGACTGGGGCCAGGACATCGGCAAGCTGGCCGCGGCCGATTTCGCGGCTGTGGGCGTAGAGGTGACAGGTTCTGTCGCCCTGAACGACGGTCAGGCGTCTTACCGTGCCGAAGTGACCGAAGCCCTGAAAGGCCAGCCCGAAGCGATCTATCTGGCGCTTTACCCCAAAGAAGGGACAGCGGCAGTGCGCGAATGGATCTCGCTTGGTGGCACACAGAACATGATTGTTGCCAACTCTCTGAAATCAGATGAATTCCGCGAAAATGTTGGTTTGCAGTACCTTGGAAACACGACTGGCACGGACACGGCATCACCCCGCAGCGCGTCGGCCACCAGGTTTGTCGATCAGTACACCGAGCATTTCGGAAGCGCCCCCAGCGGCCCCGGTCTGTCCAACAGCTACGACGCGACGATGATTGCGCTTCTGGCGATGGAAGCCGCAGGCAAAGACTCAAGCGGTGAGGAAATAGCCGCGATGGTCGGCAAGGTAACAGATCCGGCCGGAACACCCGTATCAGCCGACGCCGAGGGCTTTGCTGCAGCAAAGGAAATACTCGCAGGCGGTGGCAGCGTTTTCTATCAGGGCGCGACGGGCAATGTACGCTTTGACGCCAACGGCGATGTTTCGGCGCCCGCGGTCACCTGGGGTTTCTCTGAAGGTGGTATCGAAGAGCTGCAGTACATTTCACTGGACGAGGTGGACAGCTTTATGGGCTCGCTGAACTGACTTCCTCGGAATTATGCCAGAAATGAGGGGGCGCCGGTCAGCGGCGCCCTTTTTTCCTGAAATGCCCCATATGAACCGTCCGCGCCGGCCCCGTGGCGACGCCCGGATCATGCACCGGATCGTTGCCACCGTCCGACAGGCAATCAGACCGAAAGCTTAACCGGACCCACCGGCGCGTCTGGTCATTCAAGCATCCGCCGGAACCGGTCAGGCTCGCTCAGGGCCGCGAAAACTGCATGTGTGCCTTTGCCTGCTGCCTCACGATCAAGAACCTGACTGTCCAGTGCTTTCAGAAAACCTGCCAGAGCACCCGACTTTGCATAGACCGCCATGTGTTCGACATAAGATGCAGGCCAGGTGTCACTGATCATGCCGCGCCGCAGCAGGGCAACAGCGCCGAGAGCTGATCCATTCAGCGCGTAGCAGGCGCCCCAGGCCCAGCTGTGGTCCGGACAGCACCGGATTTTGGGCACAGGCAGACCAGGCGAGTGCAGATCAGACGCCAAAGCTCTCAGCCTTGTGCGTTCTTCGGCGCATCCCTCAACCGGTGAAATGGTGGCGCTGGCGGCCATGCCAATATAGCCGTGCGCCAGCTGCAGAGCCTGCAGCCATGCCAGATAACCCGATTGCCCGTTAAAGTACCCCTGACCGAGCCAGGCACTCTCTGCCATCCGGTGCGCCGCCTGGCTCGACGTTTTCAGAAAGTACCGGTTGGTCATTGCAGCAACCCCGACAGCTCGTCCCGGAGGCTGTCGACTGACACCGGCTTGGTCATGCGCGGCACATCCCGCAGCTCCGGGGCGCTGGCGGCCTTATCCCCGTATCCGGTTACGAATACCACCGGTACACCTGCTGCCCGCAACCTGATGGCCACTGCCTCACTGGTCTGCGCCTTGCCCAGATTGAAATCCAGAACGGCCAGCACCGGGGTCTGTGCGTCGAGAAACGCCATCGCCTGCTGAGCATTGGAAAACAGCGCCACATGCGCAAAGCCGAAATCCCGCAACTGGTCGCACATTTCAGCACCGATGATAAAGTTGTCTTCCAGCAGCAGAACTGTACCTTTCAATGCCTCCGCCGGGATGCCGGCTGCCTCTTTTGGTGCCTGGGGCGTGTCATCGGTCAGCTGTGCAGGACCAAACGTGTCGTCAAAGCATGTACCCGGGAAAAAGAAATGCGCGCTGACGCCATCCGGCCTGAAGAAAAGCTCTGACTTTCCACCCAGTTCGAAAGGCACCGACCGGGTGATCATCGCCGTGCCGAACCCTGCTTCCGGCGATGTTTCGACCGGTGGTCCGCCCTCTTCAGCCCAGGTAATCTGTGCACCGTCACCGGCGCGGGTCATGGCAATCCGCACACTCCCTCCCTCGACAGACAAGGCTCCGTATTTTACCGCGTTCGTGATCATTTCGTGCATGATCAGGGAAAAAAACGGCGCAATCTCGGCCAGCACAGAGCGGTCATCACCGGTGATCCCGACCCTGCGGTCTGATATGCTGCTGTAAGGTTCCAGCTCTTTGCGGATCAGGTTCAGAAGAGACACAGGATGGGGAAGCGAGCCGGCAATGAGATCGTGCGATGCTGCCAGGGCCTGTATCCGGCCTTCCATCGCAGCGGCATAGCTTTCGACAGAACTGTGCCGACGGCGTGCCTGATGAGAAACCGACCGCACGAGAGCAAGGATATTGCGCACCCGGTGGTTCAGCTCATCAATCATCAGGGACTGCTGACGGTTCATGCGGTTCATCAGGGACTGACGCTCTGAGGCATGCAGCAGGGTGCGCACGTGCTGGATAAAATAGAGATCATCCTCTGACCAGGCACGGCTGCTGCCTTCGACAACTTCAAGAAAGGCAGAAAATGACGCGCGGGGTGTCAGCCGCATCACGCCTTCCTGGAGCTCTACGGTTTTGTCAGGGTTCCCTGCCCATGACACCTCCCGGACCATCTCTTTTCGGAAAACACAGATCAGGCTGTCGGGCGAAAGCGCCGTGACCAGCGCTCCGGCACAGTCGCCGGCAGCTTCGGCAAATGCCGGAAAACGGTCCGCCAGGTTATCGATCGCAAGGACGTCTCCTTCCTGCGCCTCTGCACAGATCTGAAGCTGGTCGAGCAGTGACTGCTCCGGCACCAGCCCGAACCGTGTCGTCCTTCCGGGGTTCAGGGTTGCAATGCCATCAGCGCCGATCACATCAAGGACACCCGGCGCAACCTCCGTCAGCAGGCTGTCGAGCTGCACACTGCCCGAGGCCTGTCCTATGACGTAGCTGTCCAGTTGCCGGATCCGGTCCAGTGTGTCCTGTCGCCGGATCGACAGAAGCTTTGCCGAAAAAACGGGGATGATATTTTCCAGAATTTCCTGCAGCGAGCGATCGCAGCGGCGCGGCGTTTCGTGATGACAGGAGATCACACCCCACAGCTCGTCCTCGACCACGATATGCAACGTCAGGGTCGCTGCTGATCCCATGTTCCGAAGGTACTGCAGATGAACGCCGGACATCCCACGACAGACCGAATGGGTAAGGTCCAGCGGTGGCAGATTCTGACGGGCGGGCACAACCGGTATCTGATCGGCACTGGTGTCGCCGCAGATCCGCAGTGGAATGCGTTTCATCATTTCACGTGCCTGATCCGGGATGTCGTAGCGCGGAAACCAAAGCCCGGCAAACGACTGCATGCCGGGCCTGCAGGTCTCGGCGAGCACCTCGCCGTTGAATGCCTGGTCAAATCTGTAAACAAGCACCCTGTCAAAACCGGTGAGGTGCCGCACCAGCTGCACTGTAAGTGCGAACAGATCCGGGTGCGAATGACAGTTCAGAATTTTGCCGATCATGAAACTCATAGACTGAAGCATGCAGCCCTGATCGCTCTGTCCGGTCCCGGCCGGCTCCATGGAAACCACGGTGCACCCTGTGCTCTCGCAGATACTGAGGTCCCAGTACTGCTCACCAATCAGGAAGCAACCGGCAAAGACAGCGTTATTCTCTGCACCGCCTCTTGCCAGGGCGTTACGTATTCCGTGCAGGATCTCTTCGTCGAAAAGTGTGCAAAGGCTGGCTGTCAGAACGTCCTCCAGCGGACGTCTGAACACACCGGCGGCGTTTTCACTGGCATAGCGCACTGCGCCCGTTGTGGCATCCGCTGCGATGAGGCAGCCGAACCCCTGGATTACGCCGGGTATTCTGATCGGCTCTTCAGAACAGCGCTCAACCGCGCGGGCAATCTCTTCAGTGTCTGGCATCTTGTCCATAAATGACGTCCCGGAAAAACCAACCCTTTCTGAACGCCACGCGTGAAGACGTGCTGAAAGCACCGTACGGTGCGGTAAGTTCCCGGCGACCTCATGGAGGTAACGTTGCATTTTCGGATACAGCCCTGCCCGGTACGGAGAAAAAAGTTGCCCAAAATCCTCATCATGGAAGACGATCCTGAACTGAGTTATTCACTCACACAGTGCCTTGAAGATGCAGGTCACTGGGTCAGCGCCTGCAGGTCCGCAGCCTGCGCGCGCACGGAGATGGAAGCCGCCTCCTATGACCTGCTGATCACCGATATTTTCGTGCGCAGAAACAACAGATCCCTCAATGACGGAGGCATCTCGCTCATCGCATGGGTCCGTGCACGTCCAGGCATTCAGGATATGCCGATTATTGCCGTCAGCGGTTCCACCAGATACCCCGGCATGGAGACTATCCTGACAACGGCACGCAGGATCGGCGCAGATATGGTTCTGGAAAAACCTCTGAAGCTGTCAGAACTGCTTGCAGGGATCGTGACACTGACCTGTCACCACGACAGACGTGGGCCCGTCGGGTAACGGCCTGATTGCCTGCGGCAGACCTGGGTACCGGTTACTCGGCTGCGAGCCGCACAGGCACCGGTTTTACAGACGTTGGCTCGGGCGCTTTCACAGTACCGGTCGCCCGGCGGCGGCCTGGCCTGCCATAGATCAGCGCAAAGGCCGGCGGTGTGAAATAGAACGACACGACAGCCGACAAAAGGACGCCACCGGCAATGGCCACAGCAAACGGCGGCCAGAAGCCACCACCTGCGAGGATCAGAGGCAAAAAGCCGCCAAAAGTGGTGATGGTCGTCGATATGATGTGCCTGCTTGAGCCGCCCACAACTCTGGCCATGGCATCGGTGTTCCCCGCAGAGGCCTCTGCATCCGCTTTCAGACCTGTCAGAATGATGATCGCCGCGTTTATGGACACCCCGATCGAGCCGATGACACCGATGATTGCATTAATTCCGAACGGAAACTGCATCACGGCCAGCGCAAGAATGGACAGCCCTGCCGAAAGCACACAGACAACCAGCGCAATCGCAGTCAGCCTGAACGAATTGAACGTCAGCACGATGGCGGCAATCGTCAGGGTAACGATCAGCCCAACAGAGGCCATCAGATTACCCACCGTGTTGGAGCGGGCGTCGGAATCGCCGCCCAGTTCCATGCGATACCCCGGCGGCAGCGCAAATCCGGCCTCGTCCATAGAAGCCAGAACGGACTGAAGCGCTTCCTCGGGCAGAACGCCCGGCACGATGAAGGCCTGAACCGTATTGGTCCGCTCACCATTGCGCCGCGTGATGACACTTTCCGCCGGCTCAAGCACCGGATAGGCCAGCGACGACAGCGGAACTGCCGGGAAAACGCCCCGGGCCGACAAGGCGGCAGCACCGGGCAGAACCACGGGCATGTCCGTGATTACCGACAGATCACCGCGCACGCCCTGCCCCAGCCGGACACGCACAGGCAACTGGTCAGTGCCTTCAACCAGACTGCCACCGGTCACGCCCACGAGCGCTGTTTCAAGCTGACGCGCGATGTCGGTGACGTTCAGGCCAACGAGCCGGGCAGCCCCTTCATCGATCTCAAACCTCAGCTGCGGTGCACCACCGGCGACAACCGACCGCGCCTGGTTTACCAGAGGAAGGTTCGCCATGATCGCCCGGGCCTCGTCACCAAGATCGCGCAGCACGTTCAGGTCCGGCCCGACAAACCGGACTTCGACGGGCGCATCCACCGGCGGTCCCTGGACCAGCGCCCGCACAATGATACGGGCCCCGGGGAACCTGCTGTCGAGATCTGCCTGCAGTTCCGGCACAAGGCGGGCTGCGTCCTGTGCACTGTCTGTTTTGATCATGGCCTGTGCATAACCGGGCTCCGAAGAACGGCCTGCAACAATGTTATAATAAAAGGCGGGTCCGGATTTTCCGATTGTCCAGAAAACCTTGTCGATTCCCTCGGCCTGTTCGAGCAGGGCATCGATTTTCGACGAAACGCGCGCGGTTTCATCGATCGCCGTGCCCGGCGGCATATCTACTTCAAGATAAAACTGGTCGCGCTCTACGCCGGGAAAGAACTGTGCAGTCAGTGTTGGGAAAGATGCAAAACCAAGAAAGGGCAGCACCAGAGCAAGTGCAACAGAACGAAGCGGGTTGCGGACAGACCAGCGCAGCGAGGCTGCAAAGAGCGGCCCCAGAACCGGAAGCCTGATCCCTGTCCTGGTTCCGGATTTGAGAAACCATCCGGCGAGAGCAGGTGTCACCGTCACGGCAACGATGAGCGACCAGACCAGCATCAGAACGACCGCAATTGCAATCGCGCCGACAAAGTCTCCGGCGGGGCCCGGCAGCAGGATCATGGGCGTAAACGACAGCGCCGTGGTCACGGTTGACGCAAACAGCGGTGCAGCAAGCCGGCGGGTGGCATCCCCGGTCGCTGAAATACGCGACATTCCGCGCTCAAGCCGCTGGCGGACTTCATCAACCATCACGATCGCTGCATCCACCAGCAGCCCCAGCGCCACAATCAGCCCCGTCACCGACATCTGATGGATCGGCAGGCCAATGAAATTCATGCTGGCCAGGGTCGCCAGCGAGACCACCGGCAAAACAAGAGCAACGATCGTCGCAGCACGCGCGCCAAGGGTCAGGAACAGGACCCCGACGACGAGCGCTACGCCGATCGCCATATTGGTTCCCACTTCTGCCAGACGGTCTGCTGTGTACTGGCTCTGGTCAAACATCAGTGTCTCGGACAAACCGGCCGGCACCAGAGCACGGCCTTCGGCAAGGGTATCGCGCACAAACCCCATCCAGCGGTCAATCTGAACGCCGTCCTGAGCCAGCACGCCAACGAGTACAGCCGGTTTGCCATTGGCAATGGCGAGTTCCTCGGGCGGGTTCGCCCCGACCCGGCTGATCCGGGCGATATCTGCGAGCAGAACGCGGGCGCCTGCCTCGTTTTCACGCAGAACAACGCGACCCAGCCTGTCGAGTTCCTCGATGGCGCCCGACGTGGAAATCGTCAGATCGGTATCGCTCCGCTGGAGCCGGCCGGCCTGCACCTTGCCATCCGCAGCGAGGATTCGGGCGGAAACCTGATCTGCTGTCAGGCCAAGTGCTGCGGTCTTCTGCGGATCAAGCTCTACCAGTACTTCGGGTTCTGCCTCGCCGAAAAGGTCCACAGCCCGCGTCAGAGGCACCGAGCGCAGCCGGTCTGCCAGATCTTCGGCATGCGCCTGCACCACCGACATGGGCACTGCAGCGTGATCCGCCGTTACGGCAACAACAGCGGAATAGGCCGAGATACCTTCTGCGTTGAATTCAGGAGCCTGGACACCGGCCGGAAAACTGCTGCGTGCTTCTTCGACCGCGTCGCGGGCTTCCGACCAGACCTGCTCGATGGTCGCTTCGTCCAGTGTTTCCAGCAATTCAACAGAAACCACCGACACGCCTGTCCGCGAGACAGAGGATACGACGTCCACCTCGGAAATCTCGCGCAGTTCTTCTTCGATCTCAGACGTGACAAGCGTTTCTACGCGCGCGGGATCAGCGCCCGGAAAAACAGTTGTTATCGTTGCAAAAAGGTTCGTGATTGTCGGGTCTTCCTGCCGCCCGAGCGACAGAAAAGACGACAGACCCGCAGTAATGAGAACCATCAGGATGAGCGCAACCAGACGTGGCTGGCGAAAGGTAAGCGTCTCCATCTGTCAGCCTCCCAGACCGAGCGGGCGGACGCGCTGCCCGGGCACGACGCGGTGAGCGCCAGAGGTGATAAAGCGCGCGCCCTCTGCCAGCGATCCCTGTACAAATACGCGGGTGTCCTCGGCGTGAATAATTTCAACCGAAGCGGCCCGCACAACGTCATCCGGCTCCAGTACGAATACCGTCCACTGGCTTCCGGAACCTTCCCGAAGAGCATCAACGGGAATCCAGGCGCCGCGCTGCTGCACTGTCGTCAGCAGATCCAGAACGACAGTCTGACCAAAGATGGTGGCGCCATCCGGCTCGACTGAAAACAGCGCGGTTCTCGTGCGGGTTACAGGATCAAGGTCCGGACGGAACTGCATCAGCCGGGCACGCAGCGTCCGGTCACCGACGCGCAGCGATACACCGGTACCCGGCGGAACGTCGACTTCGACTGGCAGGCCGACCCGTGCTTCGGGCGCAGAGGTGCGGATCAGTGTCAGCACGGGCTGCCCCGCTGTCAGTGTCACAGAGGTCTCTGCATGCTGTGTCCCCACACGACCTGAAAACGGTGCGGTCAACACAGATTTCTCGAGGTTGATCTCAACGGTATCCAGCGCTGCTGAGACCTCGGCCATCCGGTTGCGCAGTTCATCACGTGTGCTGACTGCCTGATCGAGTGCTTCCTGGCTGGAAAACCCGCGCTCGCGCAGTTGTGCCGCCCGCACAACCCGGCTTTCGGCAAAAATGAGCTGGTCACTGACAGCCGCCCGGGAAGCCGAAAGTCGCCGGGCATCAGCCTCCAGCAGGTCCGTATCGAGCCGGGCAATGACCTGTCCCTGCTCGACAGCTTCGCCTTCTGTCGCAGTCAGTTCGGTCAGACGCCCGGCGAGTTCAAAGGACAGGGTTACTTCTTCTGCGGCCTCTGTCTGGCCGGTGAAGCTGCGTGTCTTCTCATAGCTGTCCAGATAGGCAACCGTCGCGAGTGACACCGGGGTAAGCTCTGCGGCCTGCGGGGCCTCAACGCTCGCAGCGCGCCCTGCAAGAAAGCCGCTGCCGGCGACCACCGCCGCACCTGCTGCAGCTGCAACGCCCAGCGTCAGTCCGATTGTGCCACTGCGCCGGATAATTCGTCCGAGAAGTCCTGTCTTCTGTGTCATCGCCACCATTTCCCGATCTGCATGTTAGCACCTCTAACATATGTTAGGGGTTCTTACTTTGACAAGAGGTACGTTTCCTGAGAAAGATTGGATCATGAACACAAGCCCACAAAACGCTGCGCGTGAAAGTTACCATCACGGCGATCTGCGCGCACAGTTGCTCGAAGCGACCCGTCAGCTGGTTGAGGAGAAAGGCCCGGATCAGTTTTCTGTCTCTGAAGCGTGCAGGCGTGCGGGCGTCTCCACAGCGGCACCGTATAAGCATTTCAAAGACAAAGAAGAAATGCTGCACCACATCGCCCATGCCGGCATGGAACGGCAGCGCCAGCAGATGCTGGACGAACTCGCGCTGTGCGAAGCCGGAACGCTTGACCGCATTGTCGCAATGGGTCGTGTGTACATACGTTTTGCACTGGCAGAGCCAGGGGTGTTCCGGCTGATGTTCGGGCTGTCAGAAGACCATGCCGACCACTGCGATCTTGTCCAGCTGGGTGACGACACCTTCTGTGTCGTACAGTCCGAGGTGGCGAAATGCCACGGTCGGAGTGAGGTTATCGAATCAGATGTAAATGAGGCTTTCCTGCTCTGGAGCTTCGTTCACGGTCTGTCGTTTCTGCTTATCGACGGCAAGCTCAAGGAGGCGAAAGTACCCTTCGATATGGAAATCACCCTGCTGGATATCGCCAGGCGGGTTGTCGGGCCATCCGGTTCAGAAAACTGACTGTCAGCCTCAGGGTTTTATCCTGCTTTCCCGCAGTCCCAGCAAGGCAACCGCCTCATCCGGTGTCGCGACGCGCCCTCCCATCGCATGGATCAGCGACGCTGCTGTTCTGACCTGCTCCGCGTTGGAAGTGGACGGCTCTCCGGGCCCTGACCAGAGCGAATCTTCGAGCCCGACACGTACGTGACCACCTGCGGCGATGGCCTGCGCGGCCACTTTCATCTGATACGCGCCTGCCCCCAGGACGGACCAGACCATATCAGTGCCAAACAGCCGCAGCGCCGTGCGGCGCATGTGTGCCACATCGTCCGGATGCGCACCGATCCCGCCCAGCAGGCCGAAAACAGTCTGAACAAAAAACGGGGGCTCTACCAGACCCTCGTCCGCGAACCAGGCCAGATTATAGAGGTGAGACGTGTCGTAGCACTCGAACTCGAACCGCGTGCCGTTGCCCCTGCAAGCATCAAGAACCGCCGATATATCCCTGTAACTGTTGCGAAAAACAAGATCACGCGATCCTTCAAGGTGTTCTCTTTCCCAGCCGGCAATATCCGGGTACCGGCCCAGCATCGGAAACAGCCCCATGTTCATCGAGCCCATGTTCAGCGAGGCCAGCTGTGGCGCAAAATGCGCGGCCGGTCGCACCCGCTCGTCAACGGTCATGTAGGGGCTGCCGCCGGTAGTCAGATTCAGGATCGCATCCGTTCTCTGACTGATATCAGGCACAATCCGCGCAAATCCCTCAACGCTCTGATCCGGTCGCCCGGTCGCCTCATCGCGGGCATGCAGATGCAGTATCGCGGCACCTGCTTCAGCTGCCTCTTCAGCCGAAGAAATGATCGCCGCAGCGCTGGCAGGCAGATGCGGCGACATCGATGGTGTGTGTATCGCACCGGTGATCGCGCATGTGATGATAACGGGGCGACGGTCGGCCATTGGTTTCTCCATCAGCTGTGTTTTTGCAGGCTTGCACATCCCGCGCCCAAATATCCAGCCTGATGACCTGACGCGAGCACCCCGATGTTTTCCACGTCGCCCGCAGCACTGAAACAATCGCCGGGCCGCCGCAGAGGGCCCGGTTTGATTACTCTTTACGGCATGTTCGGTTGCATCCGGCATTAGATATCGTCGTAAGGTGCACTGTGGAACGATTACGCCCTGCGGGTAGAAGACCCGACGGCTCCCATGACGGCAAACGCATCCCTCAGAACGAGTATCTGAAATCAGATCACGGCGACTGTCTGTGGAAACTCCGGATGCGCGGGAAAAACCTCTTCCTCGCTCCGTCTGCAAACATTCCCCCGATTATCCGCGACCTGTGGCGTATGCGACGCAAGGGACAAACTGTACAGGGCTGGCAGAAGCGGCTGATGTTGCAGAAGCAACAATCGAAGCCGCAGGTGGAAAAGTGCCGGCGCATGTCACAACGGGTAACGGCAACAGGTACCGAAATCCGGCGCCGCGCAGACAGACCGTCGTCTGCGGACAGACTGCCCGGGCTCCGGGACGGCAGCGAAATTGCACTGAAATACTCTGATGATACCGCGGAAAGACGGCGCAGAAGTACAACAGAGACCAGGTCAGCTTTCGCTGCGGGCGGCTGCTGCAAGCGCCTGACGCAGCACGCTTCTGTCTCCGATATGATTGCAGAGGATCAGGATCAGGCGGGCGTTCAGAGCCTCACTGTCTTCCTTGCTCAAGCCCCTGTGAGCCGACAGCAGTTCGTCGTAAAAACCATCCGGGTCATCGATATTGGGTTCAAGGTTAAGTTCAGTCATGGTCGCCCCCCCCGGTTGCAGCTCTGATCGCATCCTGTACTGCGACCGGGTCATAGTGGTCCCAGCGTGCGGCAACGTGCTGATCCGGACGGATAAGATAGACAGCAGCGGCCAGATCCCCCAGATAGCGCTCAGTCAGCGCACCCGCGGGGTCATCGGCTGATGTATCGAGGTGAACAATGTGCAGAGACATCTGCGCATCAGACGACGCTGCATCCGTGTTGTTTATGCACAGCAGAGAAAAATCACCCGTCAGGCGGTCGAGAATGTATCCGGTGGCCAGTTGTGCGTCCGGACAGGCCGCCCCTGGTCTGCTCACCTGTGGCGCACCCGAAATGTCCGGCCCGTTCAGCGACGAGCCGTCATACACACAGGGAACTGAAAGACGCCCCGAATTAACCAGCGGGCGCGCGAACGGATATCTTCCCGCCAGTTCCAGCACCGCATTGCGGAAAACCGCACTTGTCCCGGATTTCGGCGTCAGAAAGTCGGTCGCGCGGGTCGAGTTCAGAATGTTCTCGTCCGCGGCAACAACACGTTCTTCGGAATAGGTGTCGAGCAGTGCAGCGGGTGCCGCCCCCCTGATCACCATATCCAGTTTCCAGCACAGGTTGTCGACATCCTGTATGCCGGAATTCGCGCCGCGCGCACCAAAAGGCGAGACCTGATGGGCTGCATCGCCCGCAAACAACACCGGCCCGTGCCGGAAACGTTCCATCCGCCGACACTGAAACGTATAGATGGACGTCCACTCAAGGTCATATGCGACCTCGTCGCCCAGCATCGCGTCCACCCTTTCCCGGATGCGCGCAGGATCGAGTTCCTTCTCGCGGTCAATGTCCCAGCCAAGCTGGAAATCAATGCGCCAGATGTCATCAGGTTGCTTGTGCAGCAGTGCAGACTGCCCGCTGTTTTTGAATGGCGGCTCAAACCAGAACCAGCGTTCCGTGGGGAAATCCGCTTTCATTTTAACGTCTGCGATCAGAAAGTTATCCTCGAAAACACGGCCTTCAAAGCTGAGCCCCATCATCTGTCGCAGAGGCGATCGCGCGCCGTCACAGGCGATAACCCAGTCGGCTTCGAGCGCATAGATGCCATCCGGCGTTTCGACCTGCAGACACGCGATATCTCCCGTCACTTCAATCCCGGTGACGGCATTGCGCCCCCTGATCTCGATGGGCGCACCTGCATTCTGCGCGGACCGGATCTCATCGACGAGATACTTTTCGAAATAGGGCTGTTGCAGATTGATGAATGCTGGCCTTCTGTGCCCGGCCTGGGGCTGAAGGTTGAATTCGAAAACCCTGTTGTCGCCGTGAAACACCTTGCCCTTGTTCCAGACCACGCCCTTCCGGACCATTGCCTCGCCGGCGCCCAGCCGGTCGGCAATCTCGAGCGTCCGTTTGGAGAAGCAGATTGCCCGGCTGCCTTGCCCAACGCCTTCGTGGTCGTCAAGAACAAGGACCGGGACACCCTTTTTGCCCAGATCAAGTGCGGCGGCCATGCCAACAGGGCCGCCGCCTGCGATCACCACAGGATGCCGCCGGGCCGGCGCTTCCTGATCTGCTGACTTTTCATAGGGGTAAAGCCTGAAGGCCAGATCATAGCGCACATCGACCATCTTTTTCGCCTCGCCCATCAGCCCTGCAGCTGTTCCCACATCTCAAGATCACGTTTGTCCGTCCAGATCCGCGGTGTGTCCATGCCACGCGCTTCATCGTAGGCGCGGGAGACGTTGAACGGCAGACAGTGTTCGTAAATTGCATAGTCGCTGAACTTCGGGTCGCATTCCGCGCGCACCGCGTGCCAGGCCTCGTTCAGGGAACCGCCCCGCGCAGCGACCCTTGCCGCTGGTCGATAGGTGCTGTCAATGAAATCGCGCGTCGACGCGATCGCGCGGTTCACAGCGTCCTGCCCGATCAGTGCCCCGCCCCGACCAGGGGCGATTGCATCCAGCCTATAGTCACGTATTACATCAAGCGTTCCGCCCCAGTCGCCGAAATGACCGTCGCCACAATAGCAGGCAGAGTGATCTTCCACGATGTCACCAGTGAACATCACGTTCTGATCCGGCACATGGATAACCGCGTCGCCTGCTGTGTGCGCGCGACCCGGGCAGCTGATGTCCACACGGCGTTTACCCAGATAGACCGTCATGCTCCTGCTGAAAGTCGTCGTGGGCCATGTCAGGCCCGGGATACTCTCGTGCCCTTCAAACAGACGTGGAAACCGCTGGAACTCGCTGTCCCAGTCTTCCTGTCCGCGCTCAGTTACCATGGCACGAGCCGTGTCGGACATGATGATCTGACCTGCCCCATAGGCCGAGGCCCCCAGAACACGCACAGCGTGATAATGCGTGAGGATCAGATGACTGATTGGCTTGTCGGTAACTTCGCGGACCTTTTCTATGACGAGGTTCGCAAGGCGCGGGGTCGCCTGCGCCTCGACAATCATCACGCTGTCGTCGCCAATAATCACGCCGGAATTGGGATCACCTTCGGCTGTGAAGGCCCAGAGGCCCTCGCCAATTTCATCAAAAGTGACTTTTTTCTCCCCTATATCCCCCTGAGACGCAAACTTCTTTGTCATTTCCTGATCTCCCCGCTCTTTTACTCACAATCGACGCGTCGCGCGCCTGGTTGTGCTTTAGTCACCCGGACAAGTGCACATTCTGATCGATGCTTCCAAACAGCGACCGCCCCTGATCGTCTTCCATCCACATTCGAACGTGGTCTCCATCCTGCAGAAAGGGCGTTACCGGCGCGCCCGTCTGAATGGTTTCGATCATGCGCTGTTCGGCAATGCACGAATACCCCGCACCACCCTGCGACACCGGTTTGCCTGGGCCGCCATCCTGTTTGTTGGACACCGTTCCCGAACCGACGATCGTACCTGCAGCAAGCCGCCGTGTTTTCGCGGCATGTGAAATCAGCGTGCCGAAATCAAACGTCATATCAACACCTGCATCTGCCCGTCCAAAGGGTTCTCCGTTCAGATCCACATGCAGAACGCCATGCAGCCGCCCGTCCCGCCAGCCGGGCAACGCATCGGGCGTTACCGCCAGCGGTGAAAAAGCACAGGCCGGTTTGGACTGCACAAAGCCAAAACCTTTGCCCAGTTCTCCCGGGATAAGACCGCGCAGCGACACATCATTGCACAGCATGACATAGCGGATGGCAGCGAGGGCTGTTTCCCTGCTGGCGCCCATCGGAACCACGTCAGTAATCACCGCGATCTCGCCTTCGAAATCAACGCCCCAGTCCGCGTGACCCACGATATCTTCTCTCGGCCCGAGGAAACTGTCTGAGCCGCCCTGATACATGAGCGGGTCGCTCCAGAAACTGGCCGGCATCTCTGCGCCGCGCGCCTGACGCACCAGTTCGACGTGATTCACATAGGCTGAGCCATCGAGAAACTGGTACGCGCGGGGCAGTGGCGACGTGCACAGCTCTTCTGCAAACGGTTGTTCCGTGAATTCAGGTACGATCCGGTCGTGATCCAGAGCCTGCTGCAGCGTTCGGTCGCTGCAGGGCCGCTGGATGGTCAGATCATCAGAAACCGTAACCAGCCGCCCGTCGGGCGTTCCGTCGTTGAGAGTTGCAACCTTCATTTCCGCCCCGGCGTTCCATCAAATTTCTTCTCCAGGCTCTCCCAGCAATCGATGTAATCGTCCTGCAGGGGCGCCTCTTTGCCGGCAAAGGTGGTCAGATGCTGCGGAAATCGGGTTTCGAACATGAATGACATTGTGTTGTCCAGCTTGTCCGGCCCCAGATTGGCGTTACTCGCCCTTTCAAACGCATCGCGGTCCGGCCCATGCGGCAGCATCATATTGTGCAGTGACAAGCCGCCCGGAACAAAGCCTTTGGGCTTGGCGTCATACTGGCCGTAGATATTGCCCATCAGCTCGGACATGATGTTCTTGTGGTACCAGGGCGGCCGGAAGGTATCTTCGGCAACCATCCACCGTTCGCGGAACAGCACAAAATCGATACTGGCGGTACCGGGCGGTCCTGAAGGCGCTGTCAGTACGGTAAAAATCGACGGGTCCGGGTGGTCAAACAGTACTGCGCCAACCGGGCAATAGGTGTTCAGATCATATTTGTATGGCGCGTAATTGCCGTGCCAGGCAACCACATCCAGCGGCGACTGCGCGATCTGTGTCTCGTGGAACTGACCGCACCACTTTATGGTGACCGTGGACGCGACTTCGCGATCCTCGAAGGCTGCGACCGGTGCTTTGAAATCGCGCGGATTTGCCATGCAGTTCGCACCAATTGGCCCGCGCCCCGGCAGATCAAACTTCTGGCCATAGTTCTCGCAGACAAATCCACGACAGGGGCCCTCGAGAACCTCAACCCGGTACACCAGACCTCTGGGCAGTATCGCGATTTCCCGCGGCTCGACATCAATGATGCCAAGCTCGGTACAGAACCGAAGCCGACCCTCCTGCGGAACGACCAGCATTTCGCTGTCTGCGGAATAAAAGTAGTGATCCACCATAGACGCGGTCACAAGATAGATGTGGCTTGCCATACCGATCTGTGTGTTCACATCGCCGGCCGTGGTCATCGTGCGCATGCCCGTAAGCCATGTCAGCGGGGCATCTGTATGCGGTACAGGATCCCACCGGTACTGGCCCAGGCTTGTAACGTCGTCCGGCATGTGTGGTGCCGACTTCCAGTACGGCAGTTCGGTTTTCTGGTAGCGATGAGAGTGGCGGACAGAAGGTCTGATACGGTAACACCAGGTGCGCTCGGGACGTTCATGGGTGAAAGCTGTCCCGCTGAGCTGTTCTCCGTAGAGGCCATAGTTGCATTTCTGCGGACTGTTCATGCCCTGTGGCAAAGCCCCGGGGAGCGCTTCAGTCTCAAAGTCGTTCCCGAAGCCCGGCATATAGCCCGCATGCGGTCCCGGCAGTGATGGTGCCTGAACGAGCGGAGCAGTCTCTGTCTGGCGGTTCATCCGGCATCCTCCCTGAAAACGAGCTTTCCAAGGGTTTAGTGGTTACTTTTGCAACTATCAACACTACATTCAGCAGCCTGCTCGTAATCCCAATCGGTGCGGAAACGAACCTATCTGTCCGCGCCGGCTGGCCAGACATCTGCCCGACGCAGCAGTCGTGCAACTTCGCGGCGGACGTCATCTGCGCTGAGAATAAATGCCTCGCGGTCGGACGGATTACCGGCTGAACCCGGGCGCAGGGCGGCGACCATACCGACCAGCTGGCCTCTCCTGTCAAACACCGGCCCCCCGGAAAACCCGCGACGAACCCCCGGCATCCGCGCAATGACACCGCGTCCGAAAGGACGCACCGTCCGCATCGCCGAAGACACCGTTCCGGAAGCCGTCACCTGGCGACGGGGCGCGCCACTGGCAGCCACAACCCCAACCGCATAGATCGCCTGGCCCGGACCATCCCGCGCGGGACCACGCGGGGTCACCGGCAATACGCCATCCGAAACGGCAAGTACTGCCAGGTCAATGCGCCGACTGACTGCGAGGATACGTGCCGCGACGCGTGGCTGGCCCGGCAGCAGAAGGTAGATCTGCTCGCCCGGCCCGCGCCCGCCAACAACATGAGCATTGGTCACCGCAATTCCGTCTGATATCGAAAAGGCCGATCCGGTAACCGAGCCGTTGACGACGGCGGCGTGGTACATAACCGGCGCCCGTGCTTCTATCGCAGTCACCGGCCCTGCACGCAGGAAAACGGCGACGGCCAGTATCAGAAAAAAACGTACAGAAAAATGCGCGACGCAGCTCAGCCTGCGCCCTGCCCTGATGCAAAGCATAGATACACTCCAACCCAAATTGCCCGGAATTTCGGACAGACCCGAACCAGAGTGTGAGCGCCGGGCCTTAACCCGCCGCTAACAGCAGCCGCTGGAATTCACAGAATTTTAGTAAAACGCCGGATGGACAGATCAGAACCGCGCAACCGCGCCGATAAAGAACCGTGTTTCCGGTGACGTATCAACCGTGTCGCTTGCTGTGCCGCTGATCTGTCGGACGATCTGAGGCGTCAGCGACAGCCAGGGCGTAACCGCAATGCGCGCACCAATGCCGACAGATCCCAGGTTTTCCCATTGGCGGCCATCCCGCGCGACCGACCGGTCATAGGCGCGACCGTAGTCCACAAAGGCAAAAACCTCTGCGGCCTCGGCAAATGAACCCAGCATGTCTGCGCCGATGCCACGCCGGATTTCCGCCCTGCCTGCATAGCCAGTATCGCCGGACGTATTGCCTGGCGCAAAGCCCCGCCCGATGGTCGAGCCGCCGAGGTAGAATCGCTCCGAATTTGGCTGTACGCCACGCGACATCTGCCCGATCACCTCGCCATAGAGAGACCAGGGACCTTCCCCGAGCGACTGCAGCCGTGACAGACGAACCTGTGCGGAGGTGAATGTCAGCTCTCCGGCAGCCGGACCGCTGGCAGACTGACGGGCGCCGGCCACATCAAGGCCCTGGCGCAGAGAAATGTCCACCAGGCTGATACCGCCCCGCCGGTCAGCCACATCCCAGGCCAGCCCGGCCTCGAGAATAATCAGCCTGTCTTCCTCTTCGGTGGTCAGGCCGGACAGACGGGTTTCCGCATCGCTTTGCCGCGCGGTTAACCCAAGCCGTCCGAACAGGTTAGACGAACGGGTGCGTACGAAAGGGACCACCAGTGACGCCGAAATCTCCTGTTGTTCAGAAATTGTCGTCAGATCCGCTGTTGCACCGATCCTTGTAAGGTCCGGATCGCCACGGAAGTAGTTTGCATTAAACCGCAGCCGCGCGCCGTCCAGGAAGCTCCCCGAGACGCCGGACAGCGGCGCCTCCAACGTCACTGCACCGAACGTCAGTGATGTTCCCTGAGGAGCGAGGGCCAGAGTGTAGTCCACGGTCTCGTTCAGGCCAAAAGCATTGAACGTGCGCAGGCCGGCGCCAAGCGTCCACTCGCCATAAAGGCGCGAGCCACGGTTATCGACAGAAAAGTATCCGGTGCTGCTCTGCTCTGTGATGCTGACATCCAGATCAGCGGCACCGAATGTATCCGGAGAAGGTCCCAGTACCGTCTGAACCGAATCCGGCGATGCGCCACCGACCGCATCACGGGACAGCAGGACGCTTCTTTCCAGCGTCTCAAGGCGCAGTGGGCGGTCGGCATCCGTTGCACCAAAGTATTCCAGCACCAGACGTTGTTGTTCTGGTCTGCCACCGCTGAGGCGCACCTGATCAACAAAACCCTCGACCACCAGTATCTCGACCACACCGTCATCTATCGACTGGGCCGGCAGGATTGCCTGCGACAGCACGTAGCCGGCATTCCGATAGGCAGCGCTGATACGCGCGGCGATGCCCTCGAGTGTCGCCACTGTCACGTTCTGACCCAGCAGATCAGTCCAGATCGGAACCAGCACGTCCTGATCCAGTGCAGTGACGCCTTCGAGGGCCACACCACGCAGCACAAAGGAAGGGCCTTCGCCGCCCGGCTCAAGCGGTGCATCTGCGCCCGGTGAATCCGGGGCCGAGACCTGAGGCACATCCGCTGGAGATGTTTCCGGCAGAGGCGGTACCTCTGGTGCCTGCGCCGCAGCTATCACGGGTATCGCTGTCAGCAGGCCGGTCAGCTTAGCAGGAAACAGGCGCATTAACGGCGATCCCAGTATGATTCAGCACGCACAACAGGTACGCATCCCGCGCGCGGTGCTGTGCCGATGTTTGCCGCCACACCGCAGTCGCCGCTTGCATCTTCGTCCAGACCGCCCGCAGCGGGCACAAAACCCTGTGATCCGGTGTCACCGGCCTGCGCAAAGGTCACAACCTCACCCAGCGAGTATGTCAGTGCAAAAGGATCAGCCTGTGCCAGCGGTGCGTCCCGTTCAGTGGTGCGGAATGCCGCATCACCAGGCGTCAGCGGATAGGCACGCAGACCAGCGCGACGTTCGCCAATGGCGCCGGCTTCGGTCAGATCGGACGCCGCAAAACCTTCAGGCAGCAGCGTGCCAACGGTGAGCGCACCGTCAACAAAGGTGATCGCATAATTGTCCGAACTGACCCCTGCGGGTGTGATCGCGAAGATGCCGGCGGGGCTCGCCAGTGTTGCGGGGGTGGTCAGGGTCAGTGTCCCGCTTAGATCGGCCAGCGTCTCGCCAGGGACGAAACCGGTGATGGTTTCGGTGAATACCGGGTTTGCCTCACCCACATCACGGCTGGCATCATTTGCCGCAATCGTCAGCGCGGCAGGATTGATTGTCAGCGTGCCATCGTTTGTGACGACGTTATAACCCTGATCAGAAGCTGTCGCAGCCATACTGATCGTGAACGGACTGCCCGCCACGGGCGCCGATGCATCAGCGCCTGCGCTGGTTACCGAAGCGGGCGCCGTGAGTGCGGTTGCCTCACTGTCGCCGGACCGCAGGCCGGAGACTGAGAAACCAAGCGACGCTGTGACGTCTTCGCCGTAGGTTTTTGTCAGCGATGTTGCTGTGAAGGTGAGCGTTGGCTGTTCGCCGTAGACGATCCTGTTGCCGGTGAATGCGCCGAGCGATCCGGGCGGCGTCGACGCGTAGGGACGATTATACAGATCAAACTGTCCGGAGGCTGGCTCCGTACCCGTCAGACCTGCGAAGGTGTCGATGTAAAGCAGCCAGCGTGATCCGGCGGCGGTTGTCTGCAGGACGTCACTGCCTGCGTCATTCCGGAATGACGCCCCGGCCGCGACCACAACTGGTGTGCCACCTGCGGTGCCTGTGATGCGCGCCCCGCTGTCAATACGCACACCTGCATCCGTCTCGAGCAGTACAGTACGGGCCTCGACTGGTCCGCCAATCCGGATGATCCCGCCTGCGCCGGAGTCAGCGGCCGTACGGACGTCGAGGCGCTGGTTCGCAGATCCGAAGCTGCCCGACGCCAGCGTGAAATCAGAGCCATCATTTAGGTCGAACCTGGGGCGCACCGTGGCCGTGATATCCCCCGTCAGAGTGGTATCGCCGGTGCCGCGCACAAAGCCGTCCCAGGTCTGAGTGCCCGCGTCGATGTCCAGCGTTGCACCACCCAGCGCCTGGATCTGGCCGCGTGCGCCGCCTGTGCCATTGGCCACGGTCAGCGTGTCGGCATCGATGCTGATCGAGCCATCGGCCCCGGCAAGCACCTGTGCGTTGCCACGGTTTGAGCCGTTGCCACCCAGGATCGACACCGTCGGAGCGGTCAGTGAGATATCGGAAGAGTCCCTTGTCCTGCCCAGACGGGCAAACTGCCGCGTGCCGGTGCCGCCCTGCAGGCGGATTTCTGTGCCCGCCACAACGTCGATTGCCCCGGCATCAGAGAATACCTGTGTGTTCCGGTTTGTCGTATTCGTCCGCTCCAGCAATACGCTGCCGCTGGTGGCCTCGAGCAGCATCCGACCGTTTTGCGTGCGCAACACCTGATTTGCACCGCTTCCGCCAAAAATCACATCGCCTGACTGAGCAAGCACCGTGAGATCACCATCGCCAAGTGCGACGACGTTGCGGTTGATCGTGATATCGCCCATCGCAGTCTGCAGTGTCACATCGCCGCCGTTGCGTGTCGTGACGTTACGATTGATTTCGACGTCACCCACCCGGGTCCCGATTGCGATGTCGCCGCCATCGAGCGCGGTGACATTACCGTTCGTGGTCACGTCACCGGTCTGAGCCTGAAGCGCGATATCGCCACCACCACGCGCAACCGCACTGCCATTGATCTCAACGGTACCTGTCCCGCTCTGAATGGTCAGGTTACCGCCGTTCCGCGTTTCGGTATTTCCGTTCCGCGTCACGTTGCCTGTCGTGGTTTCGATTGTAACCGCACCACCCTGGTGGGCCGTGACAGAACGACTGACAGCCAGATCGCCGGTTTGCGTGCGGATCGTCAGATCACCCCCCCCGCGCGTGGCTACGTTTCCGTCTGTTGTCACATCGCCGGTCACGGTCTGAATTGTCAGATCACCGCCTTCCCGCGCTGATATGCTGCCGTTTGTTGTCACGTTGCCCGTCGCAGCCTCGATCGTGAGGTCGCCGCCCTGGCGTGTGGTGACACCGCTGTTTACCGTTACATCGCCGGCTCTGGACAGAATGGTCAGGTCCCCGCCCTGCAGAGAGGAAATGCCGCTGTTGGCTGTGACATTGTTCTGGGCACGCAGATCAACTGTACCCGCGCCTCTCGACCGGATGCCCTGACTGATCACCAGTTCATCACCCGCATCGATCAGATATCCGCCCGCACCGAGGTTCTGCTGGAAACGGTCAACTGTAGCCGTACCATCCGCGCGGATGGCTACATTCCCGGCGCCGCGACTGAAGACAGCGCGGTTCAGGTCCACAAAGCCGCCTGCATCAATACTGATATTACCGGTCGTCCGGGTCTGTACGTTCTGGTTTACCGTCACATTGCCGCCGGCGGTCATCTGTATGTCGCCCGTTCCGCGGGACTGGACATCTCTCTGAATGACAATGTCCGTGCCCGCGGCCAGTGTGAGATCGCCCGCACCACGTGTCTGCAAAGAGTTATTGATGAAAATACCTGCGTCCGCATCCAGCGTCAGGCTGCCCGCGCCGTTCCAGCGCAATGCCGAAGACAGCGTAATATTCCCGTCGTCGGTCGAGCCTGCCTGTTCTGTGGTGATGGTCACGTCCGAGCCTGCATTCAGAACGGACAGGATGGAATTACGACGGATCAGAAAGTCGCCGGCGCCCGCCGGCGGGTTGTTTACGCCCGCCACGACATCCGCTCCACTGTTCACGATGTTGACGTTGCGCGGATCGAGAAGCCACTGGCCCCCCTGGCCGAGCGAAACCTGAGCGTTTTCGCCGATATCAAGATTGATCCGGCCGGATGTTTCTAAAAAACCACCCGATATCGTACCGGTTGCGGAGACCATGCCGTCAAACCATGTGGACTGATCCGCCCAGACCACGACCCTGCCACCCGGGCCGGAAGCCCCGTCTGCCGAAATCTCTGCGCCGTTTCTGACACGGGTTTCGGCCGCCCGGCGCAGAGGTCCGCTGCCCTTCACATCGCCGCCTATCAGGATCTCACCGCCCGCTGCAGCGCCGTCCGCAGACAGGACAGCAGAGGCACTGATGTCGATCGTTTCGCCCAGCACCCAGATGCTGCCACCACTGGCCTTGTCAGATGATGCATCGGCTTTTCCGGCAACCCGGACAGCGCCGCCGCCCCGGCCGACCAGACGGATGCTGCCGCCACTGCGGGACCCGGATGCAGCCCGGATCACACCCGAGGTATTGATAACGCTGTCGAGGGCGCCGGCGGCACCACCGGCCGTCAGCAACACCTGGCCGCCGGACGCATTTATGGTTCCGGTATGTGACACGCGCCCGCCCTCAGGAGCGCCGTTCACTGCGATCTGAAACACCCCGTCACCAGACAGATCGATGGTGGTCTGTGTTCCCGACGCCAGCGCAACAGTGCCCATATGTGCCATGATCACGCCGGCGTTCTCGACGTCGGTGCCAACCAGAGCTGCAAGGCCTGCGTCTCCGATGGTAAAGCTGCCCTCGTTCACCACCCGGGCGCCGGGGCGCTCGCCACCACCGATACGGTAGTTGCCGCTGTTCAGGAAATAGCCGGCATCAACGATCTGCGATGCCGCAACCAGGCCGCCGGTATCGACACGCGCCGTACCGGTGAACAGAACACCTGCCGTGTTCTGGATGACAACCGTACCAGGTGCCGTGATTGTCCCTTCGATCAGGCTGGGCGACACGGACTGCACCCGGTTCAGCGTTGCGGAACTGCGGCCGGGCTGGTCAAAGACCACCGTATGGTCGCGCCCGACGTCAAAGCCCTGCCAGTCGATTACAGCCCGCTGTGTGGACTGCTGAATAACTGACTGTGATGCGGTCTTTGAAATCGTCGCAGCACCCGAAGCAACAACACCACCCTGAGGCGACTGCGCAGCAACCTGCGCCGTACTCAGCCAGAGAGATCCGGCCGCAAGTGCAGCAAGTGATGTGCCTGCGCGCAGGAACCCTGCAGGCGCAAACATCTGCCTACGGTTATGCATACCAATACTCCACAAACCCGCATCGGATTGATTACTCGTAAATCTAATAAAATTTTACTCAACATAGAAAAGAACTGAAGTTCCGGCGAGTGTCGAATATGCAATAGGTTAATGGCAGAATGGCCATAAATGCCGGATCAGATGCGGGTTTTTGCCTGTGTTTCGCCCTTTTCAGGGCCAGGTCCGGCGACGGGGCCAACCCTGCGGTGATCGCAGGAGCTGTCGTTCAGAGACCACCCGGCGCGGCAAGGGAGCCGCGCAGACACACATGCGTTTCCAGAAGAGCAGTCTTTCCACTGGTTCCGTGCTGCACCATGCTCATCAGTGCCTGTGCCGCCTTCCGGCCCATTTCCCGGTGGGGTACATGTACCGTCGTCAGGGAAGGTGACAGGATACCTGCCAGCTCGATATCGTCAAATCCCGTGACGGAGACATCATGCGGTACGCATACCCCCATTTCCCGGGCAGCTTTGAGAGCGCCGGCGGCCAGCACGTCGTTGCCGCACATGACCGCTGTGGGGCGGTCAGCGGCATGCATAAGTGTTGCGAAAGCGTCTGCGCCGTTTGCAATATCATAGGGTGTTTCGACCACAGTCACGCAGTTCTCAGCCAGCCCTGCTCCGGCCACCGCGTCGCGGATACCCTCAACCCGCCGTCGCGCCCGGTCATTGCCGCTCGTTATGCCAGAAATTACCCCTATGCGCTGGTGGCCAAGCGCCAGGACTTCCTCTGCCAGAGCCTGCATTGCTCTGCGGTTGTCGAAACCCACTGACGGCAGAGCGCCTTTTTCCTCGAAACTCCAGGCCGCAAGCGCCGGTGTTCCCTGCTTCTCAAGGTATTCCGCCACGGTCTCTGTCCGGTCGTGTCCGATAAGCAGAAGACCGTCAGCCCCGCGCGCAATCAGCGCGCGGATCTGCTCTTCCTCGATCTGCGGATCATAGGCAGAACTGGACACTAGCAGCGTGTAACCCCGCGCCCGGAGCTCTTCCTGAAAGGCCTGAAGACCACGCGCAAAGATCGCATTTTCCATCGTTGGGATCACAGCGCCGATGGTGTAGGTGCGCTTCGCAGCCATCGCCCGCGCACCAAAATTCGGCGTATAGCCAAGCTGATGCACGACCTCCAGCACACGCTTGCGCGTATGCTCTACCACCTGCTCCGGAGAGTTCAGGCACCTTGATACGGTCGCCGTAGAGACGCCTGCGGTTTTCGCGACATCATAGAGTGTAGGAACGGACCGGTTTGACGTCACCTGAGGCCACCCGTGCGGATTATTGATCCAATCAGTCTCATAAATGCAGTATGCAGGAAATCCGGCCAAAGTAAATCACCGGGTGTATGCCACCTTCTGCGCCGGTTTCAAACAGCACCACGCAATCAGGGCGCAAAATGTAAGCCGTTGCATTAAGTTAATGTAACGGCTTACAGTAATTCACGGAACCGATTCTGTACGGGGGGTTTTTCATGTTTCTTGGCGCGTCTGCTGTGGTCTTTGCGATATTCGCAGTGAACGTTGCGATGGGAGCATTCACAGGAAATGCCTTCATGGGAGACGTCCAGGAAATGCTGGTTCTGTTTGCCGCGTCGATACTGTTCGTCGTGGCCATTCTCAAAAAAGAAGCTGACCGAAAAAACAAAGACGGCAGCTGAGTGTCCAACGGGAGGACGAAGATTGGATAACGAACGCAAAGAACTGGCCTCAGCTGAGCGCCGCAACTTTCTGAAGCTTGCAACCACCGGCAGTTTCACCGCAGCGCTGGTTGCCGGTGCTGCCGGCACACTCTGGTCGACAGAGGCCGCGGCCCAGACAGCCAACGAAGAGCGTGACCGGGAAAAGGCAGCCGAACACATCATGACAGTGGCCACGGCCTATGTGCTGGGCGCGTCTCGCAGCTACCCCATTATGCAACTGGATCTGAAAGAAAACATCCAGAACGCAACCAACGGAAAAATCTATGTCAAACTGGCACCCGGCGGCCAGCTGGGTGCAGGCGGTTCGCTGGTGCAGAAGGTTCAGGGTGGTACCATTCAGGCGGCCCAGCACTCGCTGTCGAACTTTGCACCCTTCGCCTCGACCGTTGACCTGATCAACATGCCCTATCTGTGCGGATCCAACCAGCGGTTTACCAATCTTGTGACATCGGACTACTGGAACAGCCAGGTGCATCCGGGTGTCGAGGCCGCAGGCTTCAAGGCTCTGTTCTATGTCAACATCGATCCGCGTGTTGTCGCCGTGCGCAAGGGCGGTGCGGGCGCAGTGCTCAGCCCAGGTGATCTGTCTGGTGTGAAGTTCCGCGTACCGGGATCAAAAATGCTGCAACAGTATTACCGTATGGTCGGCGCCAACCCAACACCGGTGGCATGGGGTGAGACACCTTCGGCGATCAAGCAGGGCGTTGCTGATGCGCTGGATCCATCCGTTGGCGCGCTTTATGTCTTTGGGTTCAAAGACATCCTGAGCCATGTGACCTTCACCCAGGCGGTGCCGGACAGTCAGGTCTATTCCTGTAATCTGGAATGGTTTAACAGCCTGCCCGCCGACGTGCAGGAAGGTGTGATGTGGGGGTCAGAGATGACCGCGCACCAGAACCTGTCCAAAGTACCGTCCGCACGGGCCTATGCGATGTCAGAGCTGGCGAAATCCGGTGTGCAGTTCCACGCGCTGAGCAGTGATCAGCTGGCCGAGTGGCAGGACGCAGGCGGCTACCAGCGGTCCGAATGGGACCCCTTCAAAACAGAGCTCGCCGGATCAATGGACGCCTTTGCAAAGCTGGAAGAAGCAGCAGGCACGCAAGGCAAATATTACGTCCACGACGCGTAACTTACTCAGCGGGCACCTTCGGGTGCCCGTTTTCCGTTCACCTTTGATGTTATGCCCGGCGCCCTGCCGGAACAGGTGAACTGCACTCAATCACAACCGGATGCCCTATGGATATTCTGCGCAGAATTGACCGCGACGCCGAACGCTGGCTGCTCCTCACTTTTTACGTGATGCTTGTCATTACGATGGCAATTGAGGTGCTGCGGCGTGAAATCTTTGCCTATTCGTCGATCTGGGGCGAAGAGATCGTCAGGTATTCGTTTATCTACCTCGCCTGGATCGGAGCTGCTGCGGCTGTCAAGGAGCGCGCGCACATCAGGATTGACGTGCTGATGCACTATCTGCCGCCGCGCGCCAAGGCTCTGCTCTATATCTTCGGCGATCTGGTGATGTTCACTGTCGCCGTGATCGCGCTCTACTGGTCGCTGGAGACGGTGCACGTCTCTGCAAAGTTTGGCTCTGTCACCGATGGCCTGCGCGTCTCCAAGGTCTGGTTTCTGATGGCTGTTCCTGCGGGTTTCATCCTGATGGTCTGGCGTCTTCTGCAGTCTTTCCTGCGCGATTTCCGTGCGCTCCGGGACGGTACCCCCGTCTTCGAGGGCGACAAGCTGTTTGACTGAGGAGAGACAGAATGCTTTGGAATACCCTCAATCAGACCGTCGAGCTGGGATGGGACTTTTATGTTCCCGTCATCATGTTTGTCGTACTTATTGCACTTGCTGTTCCCGTCTGGGCGGCTATCGGTTCTGCTGCAATCGTTATGCTGGTCATGTCCGGCGACCTGCCGCTGAGCCTCGTGGGCGAAAGCCTATTTGCGGGCATTGATGCCTTTGCGCTGACGGCCGTACCGCTCTTTATTCTCACCGGCGACGTGCTGGTGCGGACCGGCCTCTCGCGCAAATTTCTCGACGTGGCCGAGGCACTGACATGCTTTGCCAAAGGCGGCTTCGGTTCTGCGACCGTGCTTGTCTGCGGGATGTTTGCCGCGATCTCCGGATCGGATGCTGCGGGTGCCGCCGCCGTGGGCCGCATGACAATCGACCGCCTCGTGGAAAGCGGCTATCCCCGCCCCTATGCCTGTGCGCTCGTGGCCGCAGGCGCCTGTACGGGCATCCTGATCCCGCCGTCCATCGCCTATATCATCATCGGCCTTGTGCTTGGCATATCCGCATCGACACTCTTTCTCGCCGCGCTCATTCCGGGCCTGGCTATCCTGATATCGATCCTCGCAACCAATATCGTCATGAACCGGCTCTATGGCTGGGAAGGTGGCGGTAACATGTCCTTTGGCGAATGGATCGGAAACCTGGGCCGCGCGCTCAGATCCGGCTGGTATGCGTTCATCGTGCCCGGCATCATTTTCTACGGCATCTTTTCCGGCCGGCTCACCCCGACCGAAGCCGGCGCCACCGCCGTCGTCGTAACAATCATTATGGGTTTTATTCTGGGTACGCTCAGGTTTGCGGATTTCCCGGCAATGCTCGTCAGTTCGGCAAAGGTAAATGGCGTCATTCTTCCCATCATCGCGTTCTCCGCACCACTGGCCGAAGCGCTTGCCATTATGGGGGTACCACAGGGCTTCGTGACCTCTGTGACATCACTGACCGACGATCCGGCCATGCTTATTCTTCTGATGATCTGCATACTGATTGCCGCAGGGTGCGTTATGGAAACCACGCCCAACATTGTGATCCTTGCGCCGATCCTCAAGCCACTGGCGGACAACATCGGCATGAACGAAATCCAGTTCTGCATAATGATGATCACTGCGCTTGGTGTCGGCTTCATCACACCGCCGCTGGGTCTGAACCTTTTTGTCGTATCGGGGATTACGGGCGAGTCTATTCTGAAAATCGCTTACCGGGCTGTTCCGTTCGTACTTTTCATGCTGCTTGTAACCCTGCTGATCGCATATGTTCCTGCACTTTCGACGAGCCTTTTGCCCGAGATTTATCAGTAGCCGCGCATTTGACACGCATCAAAGCGACGACAGGACGCGGGGCTATGCTATATACGCATTACCCGGCCCGGTGCGGTCTGGTGCAAACGGCGCAAAACGCGCAGGACGGAGGACTGAATGTACAAGACAATAATTGTGCCCATGGCACTGGACCACGGGCTGTCGCCACAATCGCTTCAGATTGCGCGCGCCCTGCTGGCCCCGGGTGGGTCCATCACCGCTCTGCACGTCTATGAAGCGCCGGAAGGCACAGTCAGTGCCTACGTTGACGAAGAAACGATGCGCGAGGCCTATCAGAAAGCGACCGACCGCCTGAACGAGAAAGTGCATGGTATTGAAGGGGTAACGCCCGTCATTACCAAAGGGCACTCCGCCCGCACGATCATCGACTTTGCAAATTCCGGCAAGGCAGAGTGTATCGTAATGGGATCACACAAACCCGGAATCCGTGATTATTTCCTGGGCTCAACGGCCTCTCACGTCGTGCGTCACGCCCAATGCGCGGTGCATGTCCACAGAGGGTCCTGAACCGGCGCGGCACGAGGTTTCACCAAAAACGCCCGCTCTGTCAGTTCTGAAATACCGGGACTGTAAAATGAGCGGGAAAAACAGCATGCAGATAGGCCCGTACCTGCTGCCTTCCGAGGTGCCGGTCAAACTGGTCCGGGGCCATCAGAATGTTCAGCCACAGACCGTCATAAAGACCTTCGAGGGTGCGCGCGATTACATCGGCCGGGATCGAGCAATAACCACCCTCTGCAATAATCGCGTCACAAAGATCAGCGGAAACGGCCAACCGTTCGTTGTCAAACTCGTCAATGAGGTCACGGTACTCAGAACGCCTGCCTGCCGCGCCAAAAAAGGCATACCAGACCGCCAGCTTCCGGCGCTTGCAGATCCGGCGGTCAAAGTGCGCATCGGCAATCGCGAGCAATCTGTCCGCGGCACTCAGACCCGCGCGCCTGTGCGCGCGTCGCCAGTGTTCCTCGTGTTCGCGCGCGAGAAACAGCAGTGTCTCCTGAAAAAGTTTCTGCTTGCTTTCGAAATGGAAATTTACCAGCCCGACTGACAGTCCTGCAATTTCGGTAATCGAGGACATGGTGGTGTTGGCGATACCCAGCTTCGCGACAGAGCGGATCGTTGCATCGATCAGCTGTTCCCGCCTGATCTCGCGCACCGTTGACTTCCGCAACGGGGCAATACCTGTAGCGCCATTGCTCTGATCCTCGACCATACCGGAGCGTCTTTCCGTTTGTTTCTGCAGGATAACTCTGTCCTCACGCAGCCTGTGTCACAAGCATTAAGAAAAGAAATTTTCAAAGATTTTTCTGAAAGTGCGATCAGTGGCGCAACGCCCTGTCTGAATGCTCTTGACCCGATCTGACAGGAAGACCCGGTGCGTCAGATTTACGAAACACAGCATGTCGGGACGCCCGTTACACCCATGGGCGGGCCCGACGTTGTGGCGGTTCGGCTCATTGTCTGAGAGGTCGGAAAAGGCAACATCCGGATTATTCCCTGCGACCTTGCGCAGGCTGATGTCGCTCAGATCAGTTTGCCGGTCACAAAATGCGCCGGTTGGGCGTAGTCCAGGAACAGGGCGCGCGAAAACGGATCCTGCGTCCACGGCGTCAGGACGCTCAGATCCCCTCCGCCTTCTGCTGTGAAGGCCCCAGGGCAGCTCAGTCAGTCAGCAAGATACTGCTGCAGCGCGCCTGAAGTCCCAATGGACCAGATGGTCGTCAACCAGCCTGAGAATGCAGCCGCAAAGACGTCATTGTCGGCAAGTGCACCATAATACTGTCGCTGTTCAAGCCAGGCCCGCGGATTTTCCCGCGCCTCCAGCGCTGCGCGATGCAGGTCATCCCAGAACGGGTCATTCGCCTCGATCAGGCTCCCGTCCTCACGGGTCCCGGCGCACATACGTGCCCAAAGCGCCTCTACAAGACTCAGCCCGCTGATGGATCCGCCCGCAGCTACCGCATCTCTCAGAACCGGCAGAACAAATCCGGGATGACGGGATGAGCCGTCAAACGCAACCCGTCTTGTGGTGTCGCGGATCTCCGGATTGGCAAACCGGCTCTGTATCAGCTCCGCATATGTGCCGGGCTCCATATCCGGCACAGCGGATACGTAGGGTGTAATCTCTTCGCGCTGCACCTTGCGGAACATGCCGGCAATCAGGGGATGCGCCATGCAATCAGCAATGGTTTCACAGGACAGAAGCTCGCCGGCGTTCGCAATCACCTGATGGCCGCCATTGAGAATACGGATTTTCATTGCTTCATAGTCATGCACGCGATCAGAGAAGACTGCGCCAGCCCTGTCCCAGTCGGGACGCCCCGCGCAAAAATTGTCCTCAATCACCCACTGGCGGAAATTTTCATGCGTAACAGGAGCCGCATCATCAATGCCGAGGCGCCCCGCGAGCGCGATCTCTGACGCGCCGGTCGCGGGCACAATGCAGTCGACCATCGAGTTCGGAAACGCGACGTTGTTGCAGATCCAGAGGGCCAGTTCCGGATCTGCCATCCGTGCGAGCGCAACAAGCGTCTGCTTCAGAACCGCACCGTTACCCTGCAGATTGTCGCAGCTTTGCGCTGTAAACGGACCAGCACCGGAATCGCGACGCTCCCGGAGGGCCGCAATCATTGCACCAAAAGCAGTACGCGGCCTGTCGGGATGCGCTGCATCGTGTTGCATGTCGTCATGGGCCGCATCAAACCCGCCGGTGGCAGGGTCGGTGTAGTACCCGCCTTCGGTCACCGTCAGAGCGACAATGCGGATGCAGGGATCTGCCATTGCCGCGATCAGCGGGCCATTCCCCTCTTCGACCGGCAGATACCCTGTCATGGAGCCGATCACCTCAGCCGACGTGCCCGACGGGTCCAGTTCGATCAGAGTGGTCAGACAGTCCTGCGTCAGAAGCTTTTCACGCATGATGCTGTCATAGGCACGCACGCCTGCACCGACGATTGCCCAGTCCTGCGCCAGACCGTCCTGCATCAGACGGTGCAGGTACCACGACTGATGCGCGCGGTGAAAGTTGCCAAGACCGATGTGGATGATGCCGGGCGTCAGCGCGCTCCGGTCGTACTGAGGGTACGGAATGCCTTCGGGCAACCGGTCGAGCGTTGCATTTTTCAGTTTCACAACAGTTTCAGGTTTCTGTGCAGAGTCGATCATCAGCTCATCCATTGTCCACCATCGACGTTGTAGCACTGCGCGACAACGTATTCCGCTTCCTGGCTGGCAAGGAAAACCGCCATACCCGTCAGGTCCTCCGGCCGCCCCATACGCCCGAACGGAACTCCGGCTGCCACTTCTTTCTTCTTCTGGCCGGGCTTCTTGTTCTCATGCTTTGCAAAGAAAGCATCCACGCCGTCCCAGTGTTCTCCGTCGACCACGCCCGGTGCAATGGCATTCACATTGATACCATGCTCGATCAGGTTCAGCCCGGCCGACTGCGTCAGGCTGATGACTGCAGCCTTGGTCGCACAGTAGACCGCCACAAGCGGTTCACCCCGGCGCCCCGCCTGGCTTGCCATATTGATGATGCGCCCGCGGATCCCCCGGTCGATCATGTGTTTTGCCACGGCCTGCAGCGTGAAAAGACAGCCACCCACGTTTATGTCGAATACTTTGCGGTAGTCATCACGGTCAATTTCTGTGACCGGTGCCGCAGTGAAGAGCGCCGCATTATTGATCAGGATATCGATCTGCCCCAGCTCTGCGACAGTGGTTGCAACAGCGGCATCAATGCTCGCCTGATCGGTCACATCCATAGCAACGGCAAAAGCTTGCGGTCCGATCTCATCTGCTGTCTGCCGGGCACGCGCGATATTGATGTCTGCGACAGCAACGCGGGCGCCTTCGCGGACATAGGCTTCGGCAAAGCTGCGACCGATGCCGCGGGCGGCACCGGTTATCAGCGCAGATTTACCGGCCAGGCGTTTCATCCGATCCGCAACCCGTCCGCACCGAAACGGTGCAGCACATCCTCGCGTGGCGTCAGGAACACGGTGTCACCGTGGCGGAAGCTCACTTCACCGTCGGCACGGACTGTGATCGTTTCCGCGAGGCCGGTGTCATGCACATGAAAGAACGTGTCCGATCCGAGGTGCTCGGAGACCCCGACGCGGCCTTTCCACACACCTTCGGTCGCGGAAATCGCAATGTGCTCCGGACGCACGCCAATGGTGTGCGCGTCGTACTTTGCGGCCTCGGCTCCCTCGACAAAGTTCATCTTCGGCGATCCGATGAATCCAGCGACAAAGAGGTTTCTCGGAGACTTGTAGAGCTCCAGCGGGCTGCCGACCTGCTCAATGAAGCCTGCCCGCAGAACGACGATCTTGTCCGCCATTGTCATGGCCTCGACCTGGTCGTGGGTCACGTAGATCATTGTCGTTTCAAGCCGCTTGTGCAGTTCACTGATCTCCAGACGCATACCCACGCGCAGCGCGGCATCCAGGTTGGAGAGTGGCTCATCGAACAAAAAGGCTGCCGGTTCGCGGACAATCGCCCGTCCGATGGCCACACGCTGGCGTTGACCACCCGAGAGCTGGCCCGGCCGTCTGTCGATATAGTCGGCAAGGTTGAGCACCGAGGCCGCGTTATCCACCCGGCGGTCGATCTCTGCCTGATCCATCTTTGCCATCCGCAGCGGGAACGCGATGTTCTTGCGAACCGACATGTGCGGATAAAGCGCATAGGACTGGAACACCATTGCCAGGCCCCGTTTGGCGGGTGGGACAGCAGTCGCGTCCACACCGTCGATGTCGATCTGTCCCGATGTGATGTCCTCGAGCCCGGCGATCAGGCGCAGCAGCGTTGATTTACCGCAACCGGAGGGGCCGACAAAGACAGTAAACTCGCCGTCTTCGATGGTCAGGTCCAGCGGTGGAATGACCTGTGTTTCGCCAAAACTCTTGGTGACTTTATTGAGTGTAATACGTCCCATGATATTTTCCTATTTCACAGCGCCGAAAGTGAGGCCGCGCACAAGTTGTTTCTGGCTGAACCAGCCAAGGATGAGGATTGGCGCAATCGCCATTGTCGATGCCGCCGAAAGCTTGGCGTAGAACAGGCCCTCAGGGCTGGAGTAGCTGGCAATGAACGCGGTCAGCGGAGCTGCATTCACAGCCGTCAGGTTCAGTGTCCAGAAGGCTTCGTTCCAGGCCAGAATGAAGTTCAGCAGCAGGGTGGATGCGATACCCGGTATGGCCATCGGCGTGAGAACATAGAGTATCTCTTCCCTCAGGCTTGCACCGTCCATCCGCGCGGCTTCCAGAATTTCGCCCGGAATTTCACGGAAGTATGTGTACAGCATCCAGACAATGATCGGCAGATTGATCAGCATCAGGACGATCACCAGACCAAAGCGACTGTCCAGCAGGCCCAGTTTGATGAAGCCCAGGTAGATCGGATAAAGCACACCCACCGCCGGAAGCATCTTGGTGGACAGCATCCAGAGCAGGATGTCTTTTGTCCGTCTTGACGGGACGAAAGCCATCGACCAGGCCGCCGGCACCGCGATAATCAGACCCAGAACAGTGGACCCGCCCGCGATAATGACCGAGTTCCACAGGAACTTCATGTAGTTGGAGCGCTCCTGGACGACGGCGTAGTTTTCCAGCGTCCAGTCAAAGAACAGAAAGATCGGAGGATCATTGATCGCCTGTGCTTCTGTCTTGAAGCTGGTGAGAATGGTCCAGAGGATCGGGAAGAAGATCAGCAGACCAATACTCCAAGCAACGGCGGTGTTCAGGATTTTGCGGTTTGTTGTAACAGCACGTGCCATGTTCGCTCCCTCCTAGTTGTCCAGGTTCTTGCCAACGATGCGCATCAGGAAGATGGCAACAATGTTGGCCAGAATGATTGCATAAACGCCGCCTGCAGACCCCAGCCCGATGTTCTGGCTTTCCAGCACACGCTGGTAGATCAGGTACGTCAGTGTACGGGTTCCAAAGGCGCCACCGGTGGTGACGAATATTTCCGCGAAGATCGAGAGCAGGAAGATCGTCTGGATCAGGATCACAATTGTGATTGCCCGGCCGAGGTGCGGCAGCACGATATACCAGAAGCGCTTGATAAAGGGTGCACCGTCCATCTCAGCCGCTTCGAGCTGCTCTCCGTCCAGCGACTGGACCGCTGTCAGAAGGATCAGGGTCGCAAAGGGGAGCCATTGCCAGCTGACAATCATAATGATCGACTGCAGCGAAGCCTGGCTGAGCCATTCGACGGGCGTGGCTCCAAAGAACTTCCACAGTTGGGCAAACAGACCGTTCACCGGATCCATAAACATGTTTTTCCAGACCAGAGCGGATACAGTCGGCATCACAAAGAAAGGTGCGATCACGAGGATACGGACAATGCCCTGCCCCCACATTGGCTGGTCGAGCAGAAGCGCCAGAACAATCCCCAGCAGAACGGTGATGACCAGCACGCCCCCAACAATAATAAGAGTTGTCTGGATGCTGGGCCAGAAAGCGCTGGATCCGATAAATCGGGTATAATTTTCAAAACCGACCCATCCCTGATCGCCGCCGCGCAGCGGCAGATAACGGCGGAATGAGAAGTACAGTGTCGTTATAAGCGGCGCGAGCATCCATCCGAGCAGGAGGATCACAGCGGGTGCCATCATCAGGCGTGCTGCTGAGCGTGAACTCTGTGTGGCCATGACATACCTCTTTCGTTGACGGAAATACCCGCCTTAGGAGATGACTGTGCAGTTTTTTGGAAAAATGTACCAGGGGGCGGGCGCACCGCCCCCTGATATGATGGAGCCGGGCCTCAGCGGTAGCCGGCAGCTTCCATTGCGTCGTTGGTCAGGGCCTGAGCCTTGGCCAGCGCTTCGTCGATGGACTGTTGCCCAGCGTAGACTGCCGAGAATTCCTGACTGACTTCGGTGGCGATGCCCGCGAACTCAGGAATAGCGGCAAACTGGATACCTACGTAAGGTACCGGGTCAACCGTCGGGTTCTGCGGATCAGCAGACAGGATCGAGTCCAGTGTCATCTGAGCGAAAGGAACCTCGAGATAGTTCGGGTTCTCATACAGAGATGTACGCGCGCCGGGCGGTACGTTTGCCCAACCTTCGTTCTCTGCGACCAGCTCAATGTAGCCGGTGGATGTTGCCCACTCGATGAACTCTTTTGCTGCTGCTTCTTTCTGAGTACCGGCAGGAATTGCCAGCGCCCATGCCCAGAGCCAGTTGGAACGTTTGCCCAGGCCATTATCGGGTGCCAGAGCGAAACCAACACTGTCAGCTACAGTCGACTCGTTCGGGTTGGTCACAAAGGATGCCGCAACAGTCGCGTCAATCCACATGCCACACTTGCCTTGCTGGAACAGCGACAGGTTTTCGTTGAACCCGTTTGTCGCATATCCGGGAGGGCCCGATTCGTTCATCATGCCAACGTAGAATTCCAGCGTGTCTTTCCAGGGCTGCGTGTCGAACTGGGCGTTCCAGTCCTCATCAAACCAGCGTGCACCGAAGGAGTTGGACATTGCTGTAATGAAAGCACCGCCTTCGCCCCAGCCGGCCTTGCCCCGGATGCAGATACCGTTGATTTCGTTGTCACGATCGGTCATTGCCGCCGCGGCTTCACGAATGAACGTCCATGTGGGAGCTTTCGGCATTTCGAGGCCTGCTGCTTCCATAAGGTCCGTGCGATACATGACCATCGAGCTTTCGCCATAGAACGGGGCCGCATAGAGCGTGCCGTCATAGCTCAGACCACCTGCCATTGCCGGCAGAATGTCGTCGGCATTGTATTCCTCGGACAGATCGTCCAGCGGCACAAGCCAGCCATTCGCACCCCAGATCGGCGTTTCATACATGCCGATTGTCATGATGTCGAAAGCGCCGCCCTTGGTGGAGATGTCGGTTGTGACACGCTGGCGAAGAACGTTTTCTTCGAGCGTGACCCATTCGACTTCGTGGCCTGTTTTGGCTGTGAAATCGTCGGTCAGGCCCTGCATACGGATCATGTCACCGTTGTTCACCGTTGCGATTGTGAGTGTTTCTGCCTGTGCGGCACCAGCTGCGATCAACGCAATGGCACTTGCCGCACGAAGTGCGTGAGAAAAGTACATCCGATCCTCCCTGTTTTGGATGCTGTGGCGACACACTAAGTTGTGAACCGACCTCACGTCAAATTAAAAGTTTACGCGAGTAAATTTATTTTGAGGATTTCTTTTAAATCAGCCTGTTAAGCCGACATTCTTTTGACAAGGCGACCCTCGAAAAGCAGTTCCCGGCGCGGTGGAAGCTCAGAATCGCCCAGGTTGAGCAATGTCAGCAGGGTCTCAACCGCAGAGCTGGAAATGGCTGCATAGTTCTGTGCAACGGTGGTCAGAGGCGGGCAGGTAAACCGCGCGAAAGGGTGGTCATCCATACCGGCTACCCGCAGGGCGTTCTGTGGCCCACCGCCAACACGGTATCCCTTTTCATAACACGCAGCCAGGAATCCGATCGCCAGGCGGTCATTGCTGCACAGGATTGTATTGGTCTCAAACCGGCGCTTTTCGATGGCCGCCATGCCCTGACGATAGCCGATATCCTCAAAAGCCCATCCTTCGCCATCGACGCTGATCACATGCGGTTCATAACCGAGTTCCTCCATGGTCTGCAGGTAACTCTGTCGCCGCTTATTCGCGTTCGGGTTTGCAGGCGTGCGCATCTCGAAAAAACAGGGCGGCTCGCCTGAACGGCACAGGTACTCGACGATGTCACGGGCATACTGGCGGTTGTCCGCCCCCACGAAACCCCTCCCCATCCCGCTGATATTGCTGTCAAAAAGAACGGTCGGCACTTCTTCGCAAAAAGCTTCCAGCGCCGATCTGTCAGACTGTCGCCCAAGCGGCGCAATCAATACACCCGCGGGCCGGAAAGACCGGAGGTTATCCAGATTCTCAACTTCCTGTTCCGGACGCCCCTGCGAGTTCAGCAAGATCGGACGGTAGCCCGTTGCGACAATCAGGTTTTCGATATTGCGCGCGATTTCGGCAAAGAAAGGGTCCACCAGAAAAGGCACAACCAGCCCTATGCTTTTTGTCAGCTTCCGGTTCTGGTTGATTGCGTAGATGTTGGGGCGATAGTTGTGTTGCTCCAGTGCCTGCTCGATACGTGTGCGCGTCGATTTCCGGACACTGCCCGGGTCGTTGAAGTACTTGGAAACAGTCGGTCGCGAAATGCCGCTGATCGCTGCGAACTCCTCCATAGTCCGGATTTTCGGGTCGTTCATACAGGATTTGCCCCTCCGCAGCGCTGGGTAAGTTATCGCTATCACAAGCCTTGCACGTCAACATGGTAACTCAAAAATTTTACACGCGGTAAATTTTTTTCCCGCAGATTTCCGCAGCTGCGGTCTCTGTACCGGACCGCACCCGCTGTAGCACAGGCGCATCTGCTTCGCGTATTGCGCAGGCTGAAGCGTGAACATATAGTGAACAAATGGTCAGACAAACAGTTGAACAGAAACTCGCAATACTGTCGGATGCAGCTAAGTATGATGCTTCCTGTGCATCATCCGGCTCAACCCGGCGCGACTCGCGCGCAGGCAAAAGCCTTGGCTCCAACGAGGGCAGCGGGATCTGCCATGCCTATGCCCCGGACGGACGATGCATCAGCCTGCTGAAAATTCTGATGACGAATTTCTGTATTTACGACTGCAGTTACTGCATCAACAGATCGTCCTCCAACGTCACGCGTGCGCGGTTTTCGGTTGACGAAGTTGTGCGTCTGACAATTGAGTTTTACCGGCGGAACTACATCGAGGGATTGTTCCTGTCGTCCGGTATTATCCGGTCGCCGGATGCGACGATGCTCGATATGGTCAGGATTGCCCGTAAACTGCGGCATGATGAGAATTTCAGGGGGTACATCCACCTCAAGACAATTCCCGATGCGGCCCCTGAGCTGATCGAAGAGGCAGGGCTGCTGGCCGATCGTCTTTCCATAAATGTCGAACTGCCCACGGACGCCTCGGTCCGGCAATATGCTCCGGAGAAAAATCCCGAACAGATCCGGCGCGCGATGGCCGGGGTACGCCTGCGCAAGGAAATTTCCAAAGACCGGTCGCACACCGGAAAACGCCCGGCGCGTTTTGCACCGGCTGGTCAGTCGACGCAGATGATCATTGGCGCAGACAACGCCACGGACACAACTGTTCTGGGGCAGTCGACCCGTCTGTATTCAGGCTATCGGTTGAAACGCGTTTATTATTCCGCTTTTTCGCCTATTCCGGACGCGTCGGCGCGGCTGCCACTGATCAGCCCGCCACTGCAAAGAGAACATCGCCTGTATCAGGCAGACTGGCTGTTGCGCTTCTACGGCTTTGACCTCGAAGAAATTACCGGTCACAGACCGGACGGCAACCTCGACCTTGAGATTGATCCAAAACTTGCCTGGGCACTGGCCAACCGGGCTTTGTTTCCGGTCAGCGTAAACCGCGCGCCACGTGAACTGCTGCTGCGGGTGCCCGGGTTCGGCACAAAGACCGTCGGACGCATTCTGAGCACGCGCAGACACCGGAATATCCGTTATGACGACCTCATTCGCATGGGGGCTCAGATGAAAAAGGCGCGCGCCTTCATCGAAGCGGCCGGCTGGACGCCCGGCCAGCTGACAGACAGTGCCGGGCTCCGGGCGCGTTTTGCCCCGCCGCCGGAACAGCTGAGCCTCTTCTGATGATCCGCGTCTCACTGCCCCGCATCGGAACAGCCGATGCCTGGCGAAAGGCCGCCCGGGGGTTTCTGGCGACAGGCACACCGCCGCAGGAGATCAGCTGGGGGGACACTTCGGTTCAGGCCGGTCTCTTCGACATCAGCGCGGATACGCCCCAGCACACCCTGGTCACGGTGCCCAGGAGCTTTTTGTCCATGGCAAACAGCGTGGTATGGCACAGCGACCCCTCCCGGTTTGCCCGGCTTTATGCTTTTTTGTGGCGGCTGCGTGACGCGCCACATCTGATGACAGACAGAGGCGATGCTGATCTCGCGGCACTGCGTCGGATGGAAAAGAACGTCCACCGCTGCCAGCACAAGATGAAGGCGTTTGTGCGCTTTCGTGAAACCGGCGCTCCGGATGCTGACAGACGGTCCTTTGCAGCCTGGTTTGAACCTACGCATCATACCACAGAACCAACCGCGCAGTTTTTTGTCCGGCGTTTTGCAGACATGGACTGGCAGATCATCACGCCCGATGTGTCTGTATTCTTTGAAAACGGCAGACTGCGCTTTGAGGTAGACGTACCGCAACCCGACCTGCCGGACGATGCAAGCGAAGCCCTGTGGGTCACCTATTTCAGGAATATCTTTAATCCCGCGCGGCTCAAGGTTCAGGCCATGCAGTCTGAAATGCCCAAAAAATACTGGAAAAATATGCCAGAGGCGGCGGCCATCCCCGAACTGATCGCGCGCGCGCCCGACAGAGCGCGAGAGATGGCGCTGGCCGCACCTACCCTGCCGCCGGCAAGACTGGCGGCTGTTCAGGCACAGCAGGCAACGAATGTATCGGCATGGGATGGCACGCGTGACGAACTGGTCAGTGCCATCAGCACCTGCACACGCTGCGCGCTGCACAGGACTGCAACGCAGGCCGTTCCTGGCGAAGGCCCTGCTGATGCTTCACTGATGATTGTCGGCGAGCAGCCCGGCGACGAGGAAGACCTGACCGGGCGCCCGTTTGTCGGTCCTGCCGGTCGCCTTTTCGATCAGATAGCACAACAGGCCGGTCTGGACAGAAAACAGGTATTCGTCACGAACGCAGTCAAGCATTTCAAATTCCGGCCGGATGGGAAACGACGCCTGCATGAGAGACCGGACGCGGGGGAAACTGAGCACTGCAGATGGTGGTTGATGGCAGAGATCGCGCAGATCAGACCGCAGCTGATACTGGCTCTCGGCGCAACAGCGGCACGGTCGCTGACGGGAAACGGCGCTGATCTTCTCGCGCGGCGCGGGAAGGTCGAGCGAGGTCCGGACGAAACGCCCGTGCTGATCACAGTACATCCCTCATGGCTGCTGCGCCTGAGGGATGCGGGCCGCCGCAGAGAGGCATCCCTGCTGTTTTGTCAGGATCTGGAATTAGCGGTAAAGCTTTCTCAGTCGCAGGCAACACTCCGGAACAGGCAGGCCTGACCAGGGCTCTGCCGGCTGGTACGGCGGCGGGGTGCGATGGGATCTGCCGCTCACCATCTGGTCTTATATGACATCCGGTCAGATCCGTGGCACAAGGACAGACGGGAGGAGCGCAAAATGAACCTGGCAAGACTTGCGGCCGAGGCAAACGAACGCGGGCAACCGGTCAGAGCCGGACTGATCGGCGCCGGCAAATTCGGCTCAATGTTTCTCAGTCAGATCCCCACGATCCCGGGCCTCGACGTTTCTGCAATCGCAGATCTCGACCCCGACCGGGCACGCACGGCCTGCGCCGCCGTCGGCTGGTCTGACGAACACATCGGAACGACTGCGTTTCTGGAAAGTGGTACGGATCTCGCATGGCGTGATGATGTCGACGTTGTAATAGAGGCCACGGGCAACCCGCGTGCCGGAATTGCACATGCGCGGGCCGCGATCGCGGCCGGAAAACATATCGTGATGGTCAACGTTGAGGCCGATGTTCTGGCCGGTGCAGCTCTGGCCCGGGAAGCTGAAGCCGCCGGAGTGGTCTGCTCAATGGCGTACGGCGATCAGCCCGCACTGATTGCCGAGATGGTCGACTGGGCAAGAGCCACGGGTTTTTCAGTGGCGGCCGCCGGCAAAGGCACCCGGTACCTGCCAGCGTATCACACCGTCACGCCCGACGACGTCTGGACGCACTATGGTCTGACGGCCGACGAGGCAGCGCGCGCCGGGATGAATCCTCAGATGTTCAATTCCTTTCTGGATGGCACCAAAAGCGCAATTGAAATGGTCGCTGTGGCAAACGCGTGTGGACTGGAAGTGCCGCAGAACGGTCTGTCATTTCCTCCCTGCGGTGTTGATGATCTGGCTCATGTCATGCGGCCTCGTGAGCTTGGAGGCCAACTGAGCAGGCGGGGGCTGGTCGAAACAGTATCATCGCTCGAGCGGGATGGCCGACCGGTGTTCCGGGATCTGCGCTGGGGTGTCTACGTTGTGCTTGAAGCTCCCAATGATTATGCTGCGGCCTGCTTTCGCCAGTACGGTCTGCCAACGGACGACACCGGCAGGTTTGCGGCGATGTACAAACCTTTCCATCTGATCGGGCTTGAGCTGTCAGTCTCCGTGCTCAGCGCGGCCCTGCGGCGCGAAGCGACCGGCAGCACCCGGGAAATGCGTGGCACCGTTGCTTCGGTCGCCAAACGGGATCTGAAGGCCGGTGAGGTTCTGGACGGCGAAGGCGGTTATATGGTCTGGGGACGGGCGCTGCCTGCAAACTGTGCCCGCAACGCACTGCCCGTTGGTCTCGCTCACGGTATTGCGCTCGACAGAGACGTCTCGGAAGGAACCGTGCTGACATTTGATGATGTCACCCTCGGGCACGATCCTGTTGCAGATCTCTACCTGTCGCTGGTCGGTGCAGCCAGCGGCTGAAACTGCGGTTTTCCATGGCGCTCATGGCCCGAAAAACGGATCAGGGGCGGCTCTGAAACCTCTGGTCGGGACACTTTTTGCCTGGCAGCCGGTTTTCGGGGTCCGCTGCACAACAATGGAGTAAATCCAGCCCGAAACCCCTTCAGTTTACAGACCGCGTTAGCAGAAATTTAAACTGCAGTCCTTACTGCTCAGCACAAGTTTATAAGCTGGAGCGGTACATATGAATATTCTTGGCAAAATAGGTGTCGGCGGGCGAATGTGTCTGCTGGTACTGATCTCGGTTCTGGGCATTTTTGCCATGCAGAAGGTGTCGATCGATGCCTTTGACAGCACTGCTCTGAAGCAAAAGGAAGTCGAGCTGACGCATCTGACAGATCTCGCGCTTTCAATCGTGAAATCCTATCACTCTCAGGCCGAATCCGGGGCGCTCACGGTCGAGGAAGCGCAGGCCCGCGCACTGAAGGTCCTCGAGGAGCTGCGTTACGAAGGGGATAATTATTTCTGGGTAAATGACCGTGGCCCCGTCATGCTGATGCATGGTGCAAACCCGTCTCTTGCTGGTCGCGACTTCTCAGAGTTCACCGACCCGAACGGCGTGTACCTGTTCCGCGAAATGGTCGAAGGCACCCGCGATGGATCGGCCGCGACGGTCGCATATCAGTGGGCCGCACCGGGCGCTGCAGCAGGCGATCCGCCCGTAGACAAACTGTCGGTCGTGCAGCCGTTCGGCCCGTGGAACTGGATTATCGGCACAGGCGCATACCTGACACGGATTGAAGCCGCACATGCAACTCTCAATACCGAACTGAACATGATGCTGGCCATTCTGGCGCTCATAATGTCGGGTGCTGCGGCTGTCATCGCGTACACCGTCACACGCCCGATCAAGATTCTGACGTCGCGTATGTCCGGGCTGACAACGGGTGATACCGAATCCGAGTTACCTTACGGCAACGACAAAACCGTGTTCGGAGAGATTTCCCGTGCGCTTGAAACCTTCCGCGCAGGTATGATCGAGCGCAACGAAATGCAGGAAAAAGAAAAAATCCGGGCTGAGGAAGAGCGCGAGCGTGAGCGCCGTGTCGAGCAGGAACTGCGGGACAAAGAGAATGCCCGGCTTGAGGCAGAAAAAGTTGCCGCAGAAGAGAAGCAGCGGGCAGAAGAGAAACTGCGCAAGGAGCGCGAGGTGGCTCAGAAGAAAGAGCTCGAGGAGCGTGAAGTCAGAACCGGCGAACTCAATCGGGTTGTGGATGCGCTTGGAATGGGGCTGCAAAATCTTGCGGACGGAAACCTGCTGAGCGACATCACCGAACGGTTCCCCGATGAGTATGAAAAACTCCGCCAGGACTTCAACGGAGCTCTTGGATCGCTTCGCAAAGCAATCGGTGCAGTTCAGGAGAATGCAGAATCAATCCGGCTGGAAACCGGCCAGATCGCATCCTCGGCGGACGATCTTTCGCGCCGGACGGAAAAACAGGCAGCTACACTGGAAGAAACAGCCGCGGCCCTTGACGAGCTGACCAGTTCTGTCAGATCCGCCGCTGAAGGTGCTGACGACGCGGCTCGCATGTCTTCTGATGCGCGTACCAGCGCAGAAAAAGGAGGCGAAGTCGCGGATAAAGCCGTCGAAGCCATGGACAGCATCCGCAACTCATCAATGGAAATTTCCAAAATCACGCAGGTCATTGACGATATTGCCTTCCAGACCAACCTTCTGGCGCTGAATGCGGGCGTCGAGGCTGCACGGGCAGGTGAAGCCGGGCGCGGTTTCGCCGTCGTCGCCACCGAAGTACGAGCACTGGCGCAACGTTCGTCAGAAGCTGCTCAGGAAATCAGAACGCTCATTTCCAATTCCAGCGGCCAGGTGGAACAGGGCGTGCAGCTTGTTGGAGAAACCGGAACTTCCCTGAATGCTATCCTTCGGTCTGTGACGGAGATATCAGAGCGTATCACAACGATCGCGGCATCAGCCCGGGAGCAGTCTGCAGGTATCGGGGAAATCAATTCCGCAGTCAACGAACTGGACCATGTCACACAGCAGAATGCCGCTATGTTCGAGGAAACCAATGCTGCGAGCCATGCGCTGACGCAGGAAGCGGGGTCGCTGGTGCATGCTGTGGAGCGTTTCAGTATTGGTCAGGATGCCGTCCGGCGACCATCAGCTGCACCTTCTTCGAACATCCCGACGCAGAGAAGTGCACCCGCTGCGCCACCGCGTAAGCTGGCAGCAGCCGGAAGCAGGGCTGTTCCTGAACCAGCAGAATTCACAGCGGACGATGGCTGGGAAGATTTCTGACGGCGCAGAAAGCAGAATAGGAGACACATCCCCCCGGCCATACGTGCTCGGGGGGATTTTTTTGCCGAAAACCTGCTCCCTGCAGATCGTCTCTTCCGGAACCTGAACTCAGGGCGTTGAGCAAGTACCGCCTAACCCTCCACCTGCCTTAGCCGAGGGTAGTTCTGGTGTCTGAAAAAGTCCTTTCCCCGCCTGGATTTTGAAGTGATAATCCAGACAACGCGGGATGCAGATGGCTCATAAATACGTTTTCTGAAAATTCTGCTGAACATTTCTGGCGGTGACCGGGGGACAGCGCGCACGCTGACCGTCTGATGCAGTATGGTCCTACCCGCACAGCTGCAACGACGACTATGGTTACCGCGGACCCGATAACCTGAATCAGGCAAAGTGACACTTATGACAGGAATGACGGGTGAACAGGAAGAAGCTGCTCTGAAAACATGCGAAGCAGAACAGATCCGAACGCCTGACCGTATTCAGCCACATGGCTTCATGTGCATCTTTGATGAGCAGCTGTCAAAGCTTCTGCATGTTTCCGCAAACTGTACTGAATTCACCGGGTCCGCTCCGGAGGACCTGCTGGGCAGGCCTGCGTCAGACCTGATGGACGAAAAAGGTATTCACGCGCTGCGCAATGCCCTGATGCTCAGATCAAGCAGATCTCAGCGGGAATTTCTTGGTTCTCAACAGGTCACAGGTAAAAAGTTTCTGTGCGCGGTTCACAGGTCCGGTGAACTCGTCATTCTGGAAGCAACTCCTCAGCCCGCTGCGGAAAACACCGGCCAGGGGGGACTTGAAAGCCTGCGCTGGCTGATGGCCAGACAGGACAGAGAAATTCCGTTTTCCGAGGGTATTGACCGGATTGTGAAAGATCTGCGAAGCCTGATCCGCTTTGACCGAGTGATGCTGTACCGCTTCCGGCCCGACGGATCAGGCGAGGTCATCGCAGAAGACCGTACACCTGACATTCAGAGCTATCTCGGACTGCGTTTTCCGGCTCAGGATGTCCCCCGTATCGCCAGAAACATCTGTATGGAGCAACCGGTACGCCTCATTGCCGATCTGTCATCCACAGATGTCGAGCTGATTGCCATGCCAGGCGTCACCGACAGACCGGACCTTACACTTGCAGAACTGCGCGGAACCTCACCGGTTCACATAAAGTATCTGCAGAACATGGGCGTGAGGTCATCGCTGGTTCTGCCTGTCATTTTTGAAGACAACCTCTGGGGCATGTTTTCCTGTCATCACAGAAAGCCCCGGATACACAGTATCGAGGAAACCCTGAACCTGGAACTGGCGGGTCAGATACTGCAGGTGTTTGTGGGCAATATGCTCGGGCATGAACGCGAAGCACGTCTCGCTTACTACCAGACACTTACCGCAGGATTTGGAGAGCAGAAATCAACCGGTTTTGACGATCTGCTCGACCGCAGGGACTGGTCAGCTTTTGCGCCCCAGCTGTGCAAAGAGCTTCGGGTCGACGGGCTGTCACTGGGATCGGACACCAAACGTCTTGAATATGGTATCCAGCCGGACCGGCAGGCAGAGCTGCACTATGACCGCGACCTGGCGGCGACACAGGTTGCAGATGTGGAATGCAGCAGCAATCTGACGCCGGTGAACGGGGCGGCCGGTGATCAGGAAATCGCAGGCATGATGCGGATCCGTTTCTTTTCCGGCTCTGATCTGTTTCTGCGTCTTTACCGGCGCGAGGAAAACGAAACGGTAAGGTGGGCCGGCGCCCCCGACAAAACGATCGAACACACCGGGACAGAAACGCGCCTGCTGCCGCGAAGCTCCTTTGAAGAGTACCGGGAAAAGGCAAAAGGGCACAGCCGCGCCTGGGAGCCCGATGACATCATGGTTGCGGAAGTTCTGAGAACCTGTCTGGGTCGTGCGATCGAAACGCGTCGCGAGCGTCTGGACCGGGAAAACAATTTTCAGCTTGTGATACACGAGCTGAACCACCGCGTACGAAATGTTCTGTCGCTGATACAGTCCGTTATCCGTCAGACTTCGCGCCTTCCCACATCAGTGCCGGAGTATGCGCACGCACTGGAAAACCGTGTTCTGGCGGTGGCACGGGCACATGACCTGCTGACAGCTTCTGATGGCGGTGTAATTCCGGTGTCCGACGTCATCGAAAAAGAGTTCGCCGCCTTTCCGGCGCACCAGTACCGGACGGACGGCACAGATGTGTTTCTCGACAAGGATACTGCGACAGTTTTTGTCCTTGTTGTGCATGAAATGGTGACAAACGCCGCAAAGCACGGTGCGCTGAGCGTACCGCAGGGTCTGGTCACCGTCTGCTGGTTTCAGCGCGGAGACAGGTTGCATCTCAGCTGGCGCGAGACAGACGGTCCGCGGGTGGACAACGTTGCGACGGCAGGGTTCGGCCAGTTTCTCATCCAGCAGGCAATCAATGACCGGCTGGACGGACGGACCGTCATCGACAATCACCCCGACGGCGTCACGATGGATCTCGTGCTGCCGGGGGCCATTTCTGAACGCGACGTCGGAAAAAATACACTGATCCACACACCGGTCCGCGAGGCGGAACCGGCCGCCGCAAACCTTGTTCTGGATCACGTTCTGATTGTCGAGGATAACCCTTTGATCGGTGCTGAAATCAGGTTTGCGCTTATCGATGCAGGCATCCCTGTCGTCTCGTACGCGTCGCGCGTGGACAAGGCGCTGTCGGTCATTCAGGAGGCTCAGGTCAGTGTTGCCATTCTGGACGTTAACCTGGGCATTGAGACCAGCGAAGTCGTGGCACGGGAGCTGTTGCGCGCAGATATCCCGTTTGTTTTTCTGACAGGTTATGCGGAAAACTACGACTGGCTGTCAGAGTTCCGGGAGGTACCCGTCCTCACAAAACCTGTGGATTACAGTCACCTTGTATCGGTTCTCAGTCAGCGATCGTCAGACCGCCCGCCAGAGAAATCAGACACGAAACGCATTCTGCTGGTCGAAGACAACGTACCGCTTCAGCAAGAAATAGTCGAAGTGCTCGAAAAGGAAGGGCACAGAGTAACGGTCGCCACTGACGCCGATGAAGCGATCGCGCTGAGCCAGTCAGAGGCGTTTGATGGGATCATTCTGGATATGTTCCTCTCATATGATGACACCGGACAATATCGAGGCAGCCTGACGCTGATCGCGGGAGTAAAACGCATGTCGCCTGGTAAACGCAGGAACAATGTACCTGTTCCCGTGCTCGCGATTTCCGGCGGCGCTGAGGTAAAGGGCGGCTATTCTCCACTGCGCACTGCCCGCGACCTTGGTGCGGACGACTGGTTGCGCAAACCTGTCCGTGAGGCTGACCTGATCAACTGGGTCAGGAAACTGCCCCGTCGGCCCTGACGGCGACGTAGGATATCCTGTTTTCAGTACCCTTTGCCCGGGTCCACCACATTGCAAAGCGGTTTTCCTTCGACCCACCGTCTGAGGTTTTCAAGAAACATCTCAAACGATGCAGCTTCCCATCCTTCGTAAACAGACGAACAATGGGGCGACACGATCACAGACGGCATGCGCCAGAATGGATGGTCTGCCGGCAGGGGTTCTGTTGCGAAAACATCAAGTGCGGCCCCGGCAAGACGCCCGTCCATGAGCGCACGTTGAAGGGCAGCTTCATCCACAACCCCACCACGCGACACGTTCGCCAGTACCGCACCGCGCTTTACAGCGTCGAATTCCCTCTGGCCCAGCAACCCGTGCGTGGCTTTTGTAAGAGGTGTGCAGACTGCAATATAATCTGCGCGACTGAGCAGCTCCGGGAGCGCCTCCGGCGCTATGACAGCGTCCGTATTCTCCATAGGTGCCGGGCGCGCCCGGGTGCCGTAAACCTGCATTCCAAAGGCTTTGGCCCGCGCTGCGAGCGCCTGACCTGTCTGTCCCATTCCGGCAATCACAAGGACCCGGCCACGCAGTGGGCTGACGGTACGGGCCCGCCAGATCCGGTCCTGCTGGTCCCGCAGCAGACCTGGCAGATCAAGACTGAAGTGCAGGAAAGCGCCCATGATGTATTCTGACATCATGTCAGCGGCGACACCTGCAGCATTTGTTACCGTGATGCGCTCTGCATCCCATACGCCGAAATGATCCGTACCCGCACCGCCGTTTGATACCCACCGGGGTCCGTCCGCACCGAAAAGCGCCTCGCGGGGATACCCTTCCGATCCGGCGAAGCGCACCGTATAGACCACATCCGGTTTTGACTGCCTGAGTGCAACGGGCAGATCTTCATAGCTGTTGCATGTCGTGACGTCCGCATCAGGGAAAGCACGGGTCAGCGCTCTGGACAGTGGCGCGGTTTTATCGTTGTGCAAAAGAACACGAAGCGTCACGATCCCACCCTTCCCGATGTCGCGCATGCCGCGCGCCGGACACTCAACTGAGGCCCCGTGCCAGAAGCTGGCCGTATCCGTTGATCACGCCACGAAAGCCCGTTGCTTTCAGCGCTTGGTACATCATCGACTGATTTGACGTGATGACCGGTTTGCCGGTTTCAGCTTCGAGCGCCGCGATGATTTCCGTGCTTCGCATATCCGTACAGGACAGCACAATGGCCTGCGTCTGTGAAGACACTGCGCTTTTGCCCAGGGCATAAACGTCTTCTGGCGTCAGCGCGCCCTGCCCTTCGTTACTGAGTTCGCCCTGCACTTCCGCGTGACCGGTGACCCTGAAACCGCACTCCACCAGATACTGTATGGCCAGCGCATTGATACCGGGCACATAGGGCGAGGCGAAGGCGACGTCGCTGACTTCCAGCGCCCGGAGGGCTGCCACAATTGCGCCGGCGGCCGTCACGGTCTGCGCGCCACTTAGCGCTTTGATTTTGCCAGCCAGTTCCCGGTCAAACTGCGCGCCGTGCGTCAGCGTGGCCGATGTGCAGCCATAAACAACCACGTCCGGGCGTACGCCGTTCAACAGGCGCAAGGGTTCGTCCGGCACTGATGCGCCCAGTCCCTGCATCTGCTCGACACCGGGTATTTCGTGCTCGTCATACCCCCCCATCCGCGCTGTATGAACCGTCACGCCGGGTGGTGTCATCAGTGCGAAATCCGGCTCAAGGTTTGTGTTCGTAAAGGGAACCAGTATCCCTATTCTCTTTCCGCGCCGCGCGTCACCCATCTCTTTGCTCCTTCCAGCTCATGAGCGCCCCGAAAGCCCGCGCCATTTCTGCATCTGCGGCCAGCGTCCACCGCAACGCCTCCGGCAGACCAGCACCATGCTGGCGGCGCACAAACACACCTGAGCTGCGCAGGAATGCGTCAGCCTCTGCCGCGGTAATTGCATCCCCGAAGCGGACCACGAGAAAATTCGTGCATCCCGGCACAACGTCAAAGCCGGCGCCAGCCAGTTTACCTGACCACCTGTCCCGGGCGCGTGCTGTCAGGGCGCAGGTTTCGCGCATGTATGCCTGATCCGAAACGGCGGCTTCTGCAGCCGCCTGCGAGACCGCAGCAAGATTGTTCGGATTGAGAACCTTGCGTACTTCCGCGGCAACCCCCGGTGGAAACAACCCCCATCCGGCTCGATACCCCGCCAGACCATATGCTTTGGAAAATGTCCGGAGAACAACGCAGTCCCCGGCTTCTGTAAGGTTCCAGCAGCCTTTGTCCGGGCCATTGGCGAACTCGCCATAGGCCTCGTCAATTATCAGCAGAATGTCATCTCGCAGGCCCTCGCGCAGTTCGCGCAGAGCCTCTGTGGGTATCCGTGTTCCTGTCGGGTTTCCCGGGTTGGCAACGAACACGACCTGTGTGTCGTCACGTACCGCGCGCAGCAGTTCTGTGACGCACACGCCATGTGGCGCCTCTGGCGCGGTATCAAACCGGGCTCCCGCCAGCTTTGCAGCGGTGGCAAAGAACGGATAGGCGTGTGCTGGCGCGAGAACCGCGCGGCCCGGCCCTGCATACGCGCGCGCAAGTGCTGCAATCAGATCGAGTGATCCATTGCCGCAGAGTATCCCGGCCGCATCGATATCATGCAGGTCGGACAGTGCACGTCTGAGATCAGTCCAGTCCGGATCAGGATAAAGCGCCCCCGATCTCAGAACCCGCTGCGCCGCCTCGACAGCGGCCGGGCTGGGGGGCCGCACGCTCTCGTTCTGAGCCATCAGTACAGGCTTATCGGGCCCTCCGTGGTCGTTGTCAGCCAGAGCATAGGGCGCCATTGCCTCGATGTGGGGAAGCGCGCGGATCATATGTCAGCCCCGTAGATGGTGCGTGCCGCATCCGGGCTGATGAACCCCGCCGTAACATCGTCCAGGACAGCTTTTCGGGGTCGCTCGGCGGCAGGCCCGTACCCGCCTCCGCCAGGTGTTTCGAAAATCAGCGTCTCGCCACTTCCGATGCGGAATGTGCCTTTTCCGGGAAGATCCTCGTCCGGCGCATCCGGGCGGATCCGCCGGATGCGACCCGATGCGCCCGCCTGCCCGCCCCGGCGACCCGACGCAGCATTGCGCATCCGTTCTACTGACAGAAAAACCAGAAACGCGTCCTCGCCCGCGGGGCTTATTTCGATACGCTGCCCCAACCCGCCACGGCAGGTTCCTGCGCCACCGGAATCCTCTCTGAGTTCGCGTTTGTGGAAAAGGACAGGTGCTGCCGCTTCGGTGGTTTCTATCTGACTGCCCCAGACACCACTGGGGAAAGCCGTAGCCGACAGGCCGTCAAGCGCCGGTCGCGCACCTGTTCCACCGTTAAAAACAAGCTCAAGCGCGAAATGGCGCCCGGGGTCAGAGGCCGCATCCGTCGTATGGCGCAGCGGCAGGTCATACATGCAGGATGCACCTTCTGCCGGAACAGCATCGGGCAGGGCCTGCGACAGACAGCCATACACCAGGTCAGGCGTCATCTGGCCCAGCGTATGCCGCATGGCGACAGGTGAAGGGGGCTGCGCGTTCAGAATACACCCTGGCGGGGCGACAACACGAAAGGGCTCCAGTGAGCCTGCGTTATTGGGTATCTCCGGACCGATCAGGCAACGCAGGGCAAAAACAGTATAGGCCGTCGCATAGTTCAGAGGCACGTTGATCCCCTTGTCGGTGCATCCGTCAGTCCCTGCGAAATCGACGAGGATACCATCATCGCTGATCGTCAGCCCGGCGCACAGGCGAATATCCGAGGCGTATCCGTCACAGATCAGCGCGCTCTGCCACGTGCCATGCGGCAGCGCCCGGATCGCGTTCATCGTTGCTGATCTTGACGTCCCGATAATGTATTCTGACAGCGCATCGAGCGTTTCGAGATCAAATTCCGCCATCATACCCGACAACCTTGCCGCACCGGCCTCGCAGCAGGCAATCAGAGCATATATGTCACCCTCGTTGGCCACCGGTTCGCGCGAGTTGGCGCGGACAATATCCATCAGCAGCTCATTGACGCGGCCCTGGCTGACCAGCCGGCAGGGCGGGATCAGTAACCCCTCGTCATAGATATCAGACCCCTCAGGGCCCATCCCCAGTCCGCCGAGGTCAACAAGATGGGAGGTACATGATGTGAATCCCACAACCACATTGTTTCTGAAAACCGGCATCATCAGTAAAAAATCATTCAGGTGACCAGAGGCGATCCAGGGGTCGTTCGTCAGGTAGATATCGCCGGGCTTCATGTTGCTGTTGCCAAAGTGTTTCTGCAGCGTCCGGACTGCGGCCGCCATAGTGTTGATATGCCCGGGTGTTCCTGTCACGGCCTGGGCCAGCATGCGCCCACCGGCATCGAAGACACCGGCAGAAATGTCACCACATTCACGGACAATCGGACTGAAAGCGGCGCGCACCAGTGCCTGGCCCTGTTCCTCGACAATTGCCAGCAGCCGGTTCCACATGACCTGCAGCGTTGTGTCGGATGGTTTCATGTGGCGTGCTCCTCTTTCAGGGTCATCCAGATGTTACCGACATTGTCCGTTTCGGCGACAAAGTCGGCGCTCACAAAGGTCGTTGTCTGTGCTTCGGTGATCAGCGCCGGCCCGGCGATCCGGCTGCCGGGTACAAGATCGGCGCGCTGATGCACTTCCGCATCGCGAAACCGACCCGAGACATTGCACCATATCCTGCGATGGCCAGTGGCCACGCATTCCCTGCCCGCGACATGCGCAGAGGCCTGTGGTGCAGCAGACGTTTCCACAGACACCGTAAGACCCCAGTTCAGGACCTCGGTCACCATTCCCGGTACTGTCCGTCCGAACTGGCGGCTGTACTCGTCACCAAAGGCTTTCCCGAGGCGTTCTGCGTCTGCTGCGTGCAGCGCATCGTTGCCCAGATCCACCTCGATCTCATGGCCCTGCCCCCGATACCGCATATAGGCGACACGCCGCTGGTTCAGAGTGCCCTCGGGCGCTCCGGCACGCACGACGGCTACCGCTTCTTCCGCCATTTCATTGAACAGAGCATTGATCATTTCAGGCTGCAGGTCATCCAGGCGCGTGTACCGCGACCGGATGATTTCAAAGGACACAGGTGCAAAAAGAAAACCGGCAGCAGACCCGACACCGGGGTCACGCGGGATCAGAATCCGTCTCACGCCAGCGCGTCGTGCAACACGGGTTGCATGCAACGGGCCATTGCCACCGAAGGCTATCATCAGCCGTGATGCAAGGTCCTTGCCTGACTCAACGGCGTGCATCCGCCCTGCACCAGCCATCGCTTCATCAACAATTTCGCTCACAGCCGTTGCTGCAGTTTCTGCTGCGGCGGACAAAGGGCCGCCGATATGCACTTCGAGGGCCGTGGCGGAAAGCTTTGCATCAACCGTCAGCCGACCTTCGGCGAAGGAACCGGGATCGATGTAGCCCTGTACAATATCCGCATCGGTTACAGTAGGCAGCTCTCCCCCCCGGGCAAACCCCGCCGGACCGGGGTCCGCGCCAGCGCTTTCCGGCCCTACCGTGACCCTTCCGATTCCGTCGACAGCGGCGACCGAGCCTCCGCCGGCGCCGATCTCGATCATTTCGATAACAGGAATTCGCACCGGCATGCCCGATCCGCGGATAAAGCGGGCGGCCCGGGCAATCTCGAAGCGCCGGGCCATCTGCGGGCGGAAATCGTCGATCAGGCAGAGTTTCGCGGTCGTTCCTCCCATGTCGAAGGACAGGACAGCACGTTCATCCGCGCCGGCCGCAATCCGGGCGGCCAGTATTGCGCCGCCGGCAGGGCCGGATTCGACCAGTCTGACGGGCAGACGCGCCGCTGTCTCGAGCGTGGTCATCCCGCCGCCTGCCGTCATCATCAGAACCGGGCACTTCAGACCACACCGGTAAAATTCTTTCTGAAAATCAGCCAGATAACCTACCATCAGAGGGCGAACTGACGCGTTCGCAACCGTGGTGCACAGACGATCAAACTCGCGGGCCTCGGGGCTGACCTCGTGGCTAAGCGATACCGGAATATCCGGCAGCAGTTCGCCCAGCATCTGCGCCAGCTTTTGCTCATGGTCCGGATTGGCATAGGCGTGCAACAGGCAAACGGCGATGGTTTCGGCACCGGATGCGGCAATCTGGTCTGCAAGCGTCGGGACCGCCACATCGTCAAGCGGTGCCAGCTCGTGCCCTGCCGCATTTATCCGGCCACCAATCGTAAAGGCCCGGTGGCGCGCCACCAGCAGGTCCGGTTTTTCAATGTCGATGGCATACTGGCTGTACCGCCGTTCGTAGGCAATTTCCAGAATGTCACGGAAACCAGCAGTCGTTACGGTCGCGACAACTGCGCCACGTTTTTCGATCAGCGCATTTGTGGCAAGTGTTGTCCCGTGAATGAAAGCAGAAATATCCGACCAGATCGCACCGGACTGCGACAGCGCTGCCTCCGCGCCTTCGATGGCACCGGCAACGGGATCATGTGGCGTTGTCGATACTTTCGAGGACGCGCGGACGCACCCCTGCGCGTCCATCAGCACTGTGTCGGTAAATGTTCCGCCGATATCGATTGCCATGCGCAATCCGGGTTTCGATGTCATGAGATGAGCCTGAAGTCGTCAAACAGAATACTGAAGCGGTACGCCGGAGGCGCGCTGCCTGCCAGTCAGACGACCAGATCACAGCCTGTATCGCGGCGTGACATGCCGGTGCTGACCGGCACCCGGTTTTTCCGAACTGCGCTCAATCCGTAACTCCATCGTGCACTTCGAGTTAGCAGCCCCGGGACCACACCTGTCAAGCGGCAAAACTGTCTGCCGCATCTGCCTACATCGGAAAATGCATTGAAAAATGTCTGAAAATCATCTGTCTGCCTAAAGGAGACGTTTACCGGAACCGGGTTACCGATGCGCCTGATCTGGGAGCCGGGGTTAGGTTTTGTACCGTGTAATCGAGTGTCTGACGCATGAGCACAACCACTGGCTGGTTGCTGTGGCAGCGCTTGTGTGCGTGATCGGCTCCTGCCTCTCGGTCCTGATCTCCAGACGTATTCTCGGGTCCGGCGGGCGCCGCCAACAGGTACAGCTGGTGCTGGGCAGCCTGATTGCAGGAGCCACAATCTGGTCAACACACTTTATTGCAATGCTGGCGTATGATCCGGGCTTCGAGCACGGGTACGAACCGGTTCTGACGGGGCTGTCTCTCGCGGTCGCAGTCGGTGGCATGCTGCTGTCCAATGCGACAATAGCCTTTGTTACCGGCTCTTTCAGATGGATAATCGCCGGTGCCGGCTTCGGCCTGACGGTCTCCACGATGCACTATACAGGCATGTCAGCCTATCTGCTGCCGGGCACGCTGGTCTGGAACCCCGGAACAGTGCTGGTCTCTGTTTTGCTGGGCATGACCCTCGGCGCCGCGGCCTACCACCGTGTCCTGTTTCCCGTTACCCGTTATTGCTGGCTGGGCGGGTCGGCTCTGATGGTTCTGGCGATCTGCACCATGCACTTTACAGGCATGACAGCCTTTGCGCTCGAATTCAGCCCGCTGATTGAGGTGCCGCCTCAGGTCCTTCCCGACGCTGTTCTCGGTCTGATGATCTCGGCGGTTACTGCTGTCATTCTCGTGGTCGGATTTGCCGCTATCAGTATTGAGGTCAACATTGAGCGCGAGGCACTGGAACAGCTTGAGCATACAGCGCATCACGACCATCTGACAGGACTGCCCAACCGGCTTGAACTGAGCCGCCAGATGGAGCGGTTTGAACGCGCCATGAAGCAAAAGCACGATCTCCATGCCGCAGTTATGACAATTGATCTGGATCTGTTCAAAGAGATCAATGATCTTCACGGGCATGCGGCCGGCGATGCAGTGCTGAAAGAAATTGCGCTCAGACTACGATCCTGCTGCGCCGAAGGAGAGTTTGTTGCACGCACGGGCGGTGACGAATTCGTTGCGCTCAAACTGGGCATCCGTTCAGCACAGGAAGTTGAGGATTTTGCGCAGCGCCTGAACAGGCAGATCACCACCCCCGTAGAACTGGAGTTTGTCTCTGCCGCGCTGAGAGCATCTGTTGGAGCCGCTACGACGCTTGAACATGGCAGGGTCGCTGAAGACCTGCTGCAAAAATCTGACCTGGCCATGTACCGCGCCAAAATGCACGCAGACAAGCTGCTCTGTTTCTACGATCCTGAACTGGATGAGCAGAGCCGTGACCGACTTCAGCTGATCAGCGATCTGCGGCAGGCGGCCTCCCGGGGCCAATTCGAACTGGTGTATCAGTTGCAGAACGATCTGATATCCCTCGCGCCGGTGGGCTTTGAGGTACTGATCAGATGGAACCACCCTGAAAAAGGCCGGATATCACCGGCAGAGTTTATCCCGGTTGCTGAAGAAACAGGCCTGATCCGCGAAATCGGTCTGTGGGTCCTGCGCACGGCGTGCATGGAGGCTGCGACCTGGACCAAACCTTTCAGCGTCGCCGTGAATGTCGCGCCTCAGCAACTGGTGCAGCCGACTTTCCTGGAGCATCTGTCTGACATCCTTATCGAGAGCAGACTGCCGCCAGAGCGGCTGGAACTGGAAGTGACAGAGGCCAGCATCATTGAAGACCAGGAACTCACCATTGATGTCATGCACAAAATCAAAGCCATGGGTGTGCGCATTGCCATGGATGACTTCGGGACCGGGTACTCATCGCTTGCAACGCTACAGGCCTTTCCGTTCGACAAGATCAAAATCGATCAGAGTTTTGTACAGGATGTCCATACAGACCATCAGCGCGCCGCCATCGTCCGGTCCACTCTGCTGCTTGGTGATGCACTGAAAATACCGGTTCTGGCGGAAGGGGTGGAACAGGAAAGTGAACTCAGTTTCCTGCGCTCGGAAAACTGTACCTTTGTGCAGGGATACTATTTTGGCAAACCTCTGAGCCTGCAGGAAGTTCAGAAAATTGTCGGCCCCGATGACCTTGAGGCCGCATCCTGAACCGATCCGACCGGAAAGTCCGTCACGATCACACCACGCTGCCCCCCTTTTGAACAGCCGTTTTTGTGACGCACTGGCTAATAAACAGTCAGCCTCCCGGCGGATAAGCATTATGCCGCGCCGATGCATTGCTTCTGACAGCGCGTTGTGCATGCTGAAGGGATGAATACTCCGGGCCAGTTTTTTGACGAGATGCGCGACGGGGCGCAGGCCAGAACGCCCTACAGTGATTACGAGGCGTGGTTCGCGCAGCAGAACACAGACCGGCTTGCCCGCAAGTCGCAGGAAGCCGAAGCCTTTTTCCGGCGTACCGGCATCACCTTCAATGTCTATGGAGCAAGCGACGCCGAAGAACGACTTATCCCGTTCGATCTGGTACCGCGCATTCTTTCATCACGCGAATGGACAAAGCTGTCCCGCGGGATTGACCAGCGTGTCTGTGCAATCAATGCCTTTCTGAACGATATCTACAATCGCCAGGAAATTCTGAGGGCAGGTATTATTCCGGTTGACCTGATTTCCCGGAACGAAGCCTTCCTGCCGCAGATGATGGATTTCAGCCCTCCTGGAGAGGTCTATACCCATATCGTCGGCACGGATATTGTGCGCACCGGCGAAAACGATTTTTACGTGCTCGAGGACAATGCACGGACACCGTCCGGTGTCAGCTACATGCTCGAAAACCGCGAAACCATGCTGCAGATGTTCCCGGAGCTTTTCAGCCGCATCAGGGTGCAGCGGGTCAGCGACTATCCAAAGAACCTGCGCCGGTCGCTGGAAAGTTCTGCACCTGCTTCCTGCAACGGCAGGCCCTGTGTTGTTGTACTGACACCAGGCATCCACAACTCCGCGTATTTCGAACACAGCTTTCTGGCCGATCAGATGGGTGTCGAACTGGTAGAAGGCCACGACCTGCGCGTGGTTGATGGCCATATCGCGATGCGCACCACAAAAGGCTACAAAGTCATCGATGTAATCTACCGGCGCGTCGACGATGAGTTTCTGGACCCCCTTACCTTTAATCCGACCTCGATGCTCGGCGTGCCCGGCATTATGGACGTCTACCGCGCGGGTAATATCACGATCGCAAACGCGCCGGGAACCGGTGTGGCCGATGACAAGGCAATATACAGCTATATGCCTGATATTATTGAGTTCTACACTGGCGAGAAGGCAATCCTGAAAAATGTGCAGACCTTCCGCTGCTCCGAACCCGGGGCGCTGCGTTACGTGCTGGATAACCTGGCGGATCTTGTAGTCAAAGAGGTCCATGGTTCAGGCGGGTACGGTATGCTGGTCGGCCCCGCGGCCAGCAGGAAGGAACTTGCCGATTTCGCCGACAAGCTGCGGGCCCGACCCGGCAATTATATCGCTCAGCCAACTCTGTCGCTGTCGACCTGTCCGATTTTCACGGGCGCCGATCTGGCTCCGCGACACGTCGATCTGCGGCCCTTCGCACTCGTGTCGCCCTCTGGCGTCAACATTACACCGGGTGGGCTGACGCGGGTCGCGCTGACCGAAGGCAGCCTGGTGGTCAACTCAAGCCAGGGCGGCGGTACCAAAGACACCTGGGTACTGGAAGACTGATATGCTGGGAAAAACCGCAGGAGGTCTGTACTGGATGTTCCGCTTTCTGGAGCGGGCGGAAAACACCGCGCGCCTGATCGAGGCCGGGTTCCGCATAGCACTGACGAGATCCAGCGATGCCGAAAGCGAGTGGCAGTCCGTTATCATCACCTCTGCGGTACAGCCACAATATGACGCGCGCTACGATGGGTATGACAGCACGCGGGTTACCGATTTTCTGCTGCGCGACCCGGACAACCCCGGCTCGGTCCTGTCTGTCATGAAAATGGCCCGCGACAATGCGCGGCTGGTCCGGACGGCCCTGACCACAGAAGTCTGGTCTGCTGTGAATGAAACCTGGATGCTTTTTTGCGATCTGCTGCGCGAGCCTGTCCCTGAGACAGAGCTTCCGCATGTTCTGGCAACGATCCGTCAACAATCAGCGCTCGTACGCGGCGCGCTGCACGGTACCATGCTGCGCAACGACATCTTCGATTTCTGTCGTCTGGGAACTTTCATCGAGCGCACCGACAGCACGGCCCGGATTATTGATGTGAAATACTACGCCCTTTTGCCAGCGCCAACCTTTGTCGGCAGCCGGATTGACAATGTTCAGTGGGAAACCCTGTTGCGATCCGTATCCGGTCACCGCTCGTTTCGCTGGGCCGAGGATGGAGAGTTCAACGCGCCCAATATCGCACGCTTTCTGATCCTGGATCGCCGTATGCCCCGCTCGCTGTCGTTCAGTGTCGCGCAGATCGTGGACAATCTGAGCTACATCGCCGAGGAATATGGCACCCGGATGCCCTGTCACGATCTTGCGGACGATCTGCGTGCCCGCCTGAAAGACCGTGACATTGCGTCCATCTTTGAAGAGGGTCTTCACGAGTTCATCAGTTCGATCCTGCAGGACACTGCCCGTCTGGGACTGCAGATCGAGGAAGATTACCGGTTCAACAGATAATGCTGCTCAGTATCCGCCATGAAACCCGCTACTCGTACAGCCATCCGGTGGAATACGCCCTGCAGAAAGTGCGTCTGACGCCGCGCTCGGATGCGGTGCAGACCGTTGTCGAATGGACCCTGCATGCAGATGGCGGCAAGGCCGAGGCGGGATACCGCGATCACTATGGCAATCAGACTGATCTGATCAGTGCCAATCCGGGTACGACCGAACTGATCATCCGCGCCGAAGGACAGATAAACACCAAGGACACAGCCGGCGTTTTCGGCCAGGTATACGGACGCGCGCCCCTGTGGCACTTTCAGCGGGAAACGCCACAGACGACCTGCAACCCGGCAATCCGGGATCTGGCGGCCGGTATGGCAGAGGCAGGTGACAGGCTGACAGAGCTGCACGCCCTGTCAGCGTCCGTTCTGGAGGCCGTTCCGTACGAAACCGGTGCCACACAGGTCGGCACGACCGCAGCAGAGGCACTGGCGACCGGCAAGGGCGTGTGTCAGGACCACGCGCATATATTCATTGCCGCCGCGCGTTCCGCCGGCATCCCGGCGCGATATGTCAGCGGGTATCTGATGATGGATGACCGGGCCGATCAGGATGCCAGCCACGCCTGGGCCGAAGCACATATTGACCGGCTTGGATGGGTTGGTTTCGATGTCTCAAACGGCATCTCACCGGATGAACGGTATGTGCGTATCGCGATCGGACGGGACGGGGCCGAGGCTGCACCGATTTACGGCCTGCGTCACGGCACTGCTGACGAGTCGATGATTGTATCTTTGCAGGTACAGCAGTAGTCATTTGATCAGATCAAAACCACTGAAAGACCTCGGATGACTTATTGCGTCGGGATGCGGCTCAACGACGGGCTGGTGTTTATGTCGGATACCCGTACCAATGCGGGTGTCGACAACTTTTCCACCAGCCGCAAGATGTTCAACTGGACAGTTCCGGGCGAGCGCAGCATCACCCTCATGACGGCAGGCAATCTCGCGACGACACAGGCAGTTGTCAGCCTTCTCGAAGAACGCTCGGTGGCCACCGAGGCGCGCGACCCCGGCATTCTGAGCCGCGAAACAATGTTTCAGGTTGCGCGACTGGTGGGTGCAACGCTGAAAGAAGTGATTGCTGATTCCGGCCCCGACGGTCCGACAGCCGATGACCGTTTTGCCGCGTCAATCATTGTGGGCGGACAGATCAAAGGCGGTGAGCCAACCATTTTCCTCATATATCCCGAAGGCAATTTCATCGAGATCAGCGACGACACACCATTTTTTCAGATTGGTGAAACGAAGTACGGCAAACCGATCCTGGTGCGGACCTATGATCCGGCAATGGCCTTTGAGGATGCGGTAAAGCTGTTGTTGGTTTCCTTTGATTCCACTGTGAAATCAAACCTGTCGTGTGGTCTGCCATTTGATCTGCACGTTTATGAGCGGGACAGCCTCACCTCTGATCGCAGAACCCGCATTGAAGAGTCGGACCCCGTGTATCAGACGATTTCCAACGGATGGGGAGATGCGCTGCGCGAGGCCTTTCAGGGGTTGCCGAGTTATCGCGTCTGAACCGGCCACGCGCGCAAAACCGGCCGCATTCAGTGACAAGTGTCTCCGGATGTCTCAGCGCAGATCCGAAAGCCCCGCAGATCAACCAGACAGGGATCCGAGCGCTGATCGCCGGCCCGGACTCACTTCCCGCGCACAGGTGGACGCAACCACGGCGCCAGAACAAAGGCCATCACAGCGAGTGCGGCCAGGACCAGAAACGACAGACGCAGACCGGTAAGCTCTGCAATGAACCCGATAACCGGCGGGCCAAGAAGCATGCCCCCGTATCCCAGTGTCGCAACTGCTGCGATGGCAGGACCGGGCGCCATAGTCTCATCGCGGGCCGCACGGGAGAACACGAGCGGCATCAATACCGCGTAACCCGCCCCTACCAGCGCAAAACCGGACAACACTGTCCCAAGTGCCTCACTAAAGACCACGAGCATCATTCCAGTGAATGCAGAGACCGCGCTGGCCCGTGTCGTCAGCACTGGCCCGAAACGTTCTGTCAGATGCCCCCCCGTCAGCCGCACAAGCACCATCATAATACTGAAAACCGCATAGCCCAGTGCCGCCTGGGCCTCCGTCGCCTCGACGGCAATGCGCAGGAAAACCGCACCCCAGTCAGCGATTGCCCCCTCGCCCATCGACGCTGACAGCGCAATCAGACCGACAAATCCAAGCGCGCCGCGCGGGAGCGCAACCAATGGCCCGGGTGGGCTGTCCGGCCCTGTCACAGCTGTCGGTGCCGCCGCCGCCGGGATCATAAGAGCGAGCGCCAGAATACCGCCCGGCACGACAACAGCCGCAAAATGGGGCAGGACACCAAGCCCGGCGCTTACAGCAGCATAACCGCTGGCAGCCCCCAGCCCCGCTCCGAGGCTGAACGCCGCGTGAAAAACCGACATTGTACTACGTTCGAGGCGATCCTCGATCTGTGCCCCCCAGCCGTTCATCGCAACATCCATGGAGCCATGCGCCGCGCCAAAAAAGAACAGCAGCACCGCCAGTGACACTGGCCCGGGTGCAAGCGCCAGGGCAACCAGTGCCGGCCCATAGACAAAAGCACATCTGATCGTCAGGCGGTCAGCGCCCCATTTTTCGGACAATGCCCCGGCCAGAGGGAAGGATACAATTGCCCCGGCTGCGAGCGCCAGCAAAAGCAGGCCAAGCGTGCCCGGTTCCAGCGCAAAGCCCTCTTTGAACGCGGGCACACGGGATGCCCAGACACCGAACAAGAGCCCGTTAAAGGTGAAGGCCGCCACGACTGCGCGCCACCCACGGTCACGCCACAAAGCGGCCCGCACCGCGGATCTGCTGGGTGAGGCCACAGTCACGCTCCGGCTCCTGTTCCGCGGCGCTGCAGAAACAGCACGCAGAATGAACGTATCGGGCTGTCTGAGGTCATCTCGGAATTCTGCCTGTTTATGCCATTGAATAAAGCACGGCCCGTGAGCACGCAGCGGGACTTTGCATGCGCGCAAAATGACGTCATGCTGAGCGGCAATGCAACACAAAGGAACGCGATGCGACCTGACACCGTGATAAAAGGCGGCCAGATCGTCACACCGCAGGGTGTGATCATGGGCGATCTCGGTATTCGGGGCGGAAAAATCATCTCCGTCGGCCCTGAATTCAGCGCGGCAGACAAAGTTGTCGATGCCACGGACAAAGTGGTTTTGCCCGGTGGTATCGACCCGCATGCGCACATAGAACAGATGTCCGGGATGGGCCAGTGGAACGCCGATACCTTTGAAACAGCTACGAAATCCGCCGCCATGGGTGGTACGACCAGCGTGATCTCATTTGCCGCGCAGAACAAAGGGCAAAGCATTAAGCAGACCGTGGCCGATTACGCCGCCCGCGCCGGACGGGGCGCCATGATCGACTATGCGTTTCACATCACGGTCACGGACCCTGCGGTAAAGGACTTCGGGCAGGACATCCGACGGTTCGCCGCAGAAGGTCACCGGTCGCTCAAGGTGTTCACCACATATAACATTCAGCTGGACGACGCCGCACTGCTGGGGGTCATGCGCCTGGCGCGTGAGGCCGGAGCTCTGGTCTGTGTACATGCGGAAAATGATGCGATCATCGCGGATGCGCGCGACCGTCTGATCGAAGCCGGACAGATCACCCCCGCAGACCACGCCAGGTCACGCCCCCGCGTTGCCGAGATCGAGGCAATCGAACGCGTCTGCCGGTTTGCAGAACACCTGGACCAGTCAGTGATGATTTTTCATGTCTCTGCAGCCGAAAGTGTCACTGCAATACGCGCAGCACAGGCCCGTGGCGCACCTGTCAGGGCGGAGACCTGTCCGCATTATCTTTTCATGACCGCTGACGTTCTGGACCGCCCGGGCCTTGAGGGCGCGAAATGGATGTGCTCACCCCCCCAGCGCACAAAGACCGATCAGGACGCACTCCGTGACGGACTGGCGGACGGTACGCTCTCACTGGTTTCATCAGATCATGCGCCCTACCGGTTTGATGAAACGGGTAAACTGTCCGCCGGGCCGGATGCCGGTTTTCACCAGATCGCAAATGGCCTGCCCGGACTGGAAACGCGGCTGCCGCTGATGTTCGACGCGATGGTTTCACAGGGAGACGCCGGGCTTTCTGCTTTCGCAGAGCTGACGGCCACTGCTCCTGCGCGCCTTTACGGGCTCGCCGGCAAAGGATCGATCGCGCCCGGTATGGACGCTGATATTGCAATCTGGGACCCGGACCGAAAGGTGACCTGGGGCGACGACGATCTGCATGACAACGTGGGATACAATCCCTGGAGCGGTCGCAGTATTACCGGCTGGCCTGTACAGGTTTTTCTGCGCGGTGATCTGCTCGTTGACGACGGAACGTTTCTGGGCTCGCCCGGAACGGGCCGGAGAATACAACGGCCGGAACCGGTCACTTTCACCTCCACACCAGAGGTCAGGGCATGAACCGGCCGGTCATCGAAAACACGCTCGCCATCACTTTTTTCTACTATCGCGATCTGCCCCGGGCGATGGATTTCTACGAGAACGTCCTGGGGCTGACGCTCGCAATCGATCAGGGCTGGTGTAAAATCTACCGCATCTGTGGGGGCGCGCACGTCGGACTGGTTGACGAAACCCGCGGCATGAACCGCTGGACGCCGGAAAAGCCGGTACAGCTTTGCATCCGCACGCCCGACGTCGACGGATGGTACAGCTGGGCCGCAGCACAGGAAATCCCTGGTTTGTCAGAAATGTTCGAAAATGAAGCACTGGGCATCCGCGCGTTTGTCATGCCGGACCCCGAAGGCTATCAGATCGAAATTCAGTCAGCGTCACGGGCGGACGCATGAAGTCACTGATTGTGATCAATCCCAATTCGTCGGAAACGGTGACACGGGGTATCGACACGGCGGTCGAGCCATTGCGCCGCTTTGGCACACCGATCCGCTGTCTTACCCTGGCCGCGGGGCCCGCCGGTATCGAAACCCAGTTGCAGGCAGACCGCACAATCGCGCCGATGCTTGACCTGGCAGCACAGCAGAAAGATGCGGCCGGGTATGTTATTGCCTGCTTTGGCGACCCCGGCCTGCACGCGCTCCGCGATCAGACCGCCCTGCCCGTTACCGGTATTCAGGAGGCTGCTGTCATGACAGCTCTGACACTGGGGCACCGGTTCGGCGTAATCTCAATTCTCGCAAGGTCGGTTCCCCGGCATCTGCGCGCCTTTGGGGCGATGGGTGTGCTGGACAGGCTGGCGGGGGATCGTGCACTTGGCCTCGGTGTCGCGGATCTGGCAGACGACGACAATTGCCTTCAGGCGATGATCCGGACCGGAAAAACTCTCCGTGACAAAGACGGCGCCGATGTTCTGATCATGGGGTGTGCGGGCATGGCGCGGTACCGGGACGACCTCAAGGATGCAACAGGTCTGCCGGTGGTTGAGCCCACTCAGGCAGCCGCAGCCATGGCTCTGGGGCAGATCGCCCTGAGGCTGACACACCGAAACGAAAGGCCCTGCGATGATTGACGAGACCACCCATGGCGTTTTCACAATTGCGGCCACACCTTTCCTGCCGGACGGCCAGCTGGACACGGACAGCCTCGACCGGATGGTAGACGCCTATATCGCACGTGGCGCCACCGGTCTGACGATCCTTGGCATGATGGGAGAAGCCGGCAAACTGACCGCGGCGGAATCCAAACTGGTGGTAAGTCGGGTCATCGCGCGGGCCTCTGTGCCGGTGGTTGTGGGTGTTTCAGCGCCTGGTCTTGCGGCTATGTCTGCGCTGGCAAAATCGTCAGTGGACACCGGAGCCGCCGGTGTCATGGTGGCGCCCCCGCCCACACTGCGCACCGATGCGCAGATCCTGGGGTATTTTCAGGATGTTGCAGAAAACCTCGGCAGTATTCCCTTTGTTCTGCAGGATTTTCCGCTTGCGACCGGCGTACAGATATCAGCGTCCGTCATTCTGCAGATTGTCGAAACCTGCCCGACCTGCGTGATGCTCAAACACGAAGACTGGCCTGGTCTTGAAAAAATATCGGCTCTGCGCGCTGCGTCAGACGCCGGCGCGCGGCGTATTTCAATCCTCTGCGGCAATGGCGGACTGTATCTGCTTGAGGAGATGCTGCGGGGTGCCGATGGCGCGATGACTGGCTTTGGGTATCCCGAGATGATGGCGCAGGTTATCGCGGCGCTCGATGACGGTGATCAGCACAGAGCCCGGGATATTTTTGACGCCTATATGCCGATGATCCGGTACGAGGCTCAACCGGGAATGGGACTGGCCATCCGAAAGTATTCATTGTTCCGACAGGGGGTTATCGCACATCCAACACTTCGCAGACCCGGTGCCACCCTGTCTGCCGCCGCTGCAGCTGAAACCGATGCTCTGGCCGCGCGCCAGGAAATACGGCTGCGCAGTCTGGGTATTGAGCCCCCCTGCTGATCTGTCCGGTCTCACCGGACAACCTCTGGCAGGCCCGCAAGATCGAGGCCCGGAAAGACATGCCGTTCGATCATACTCTGCTCAAGCCCGAAGAGGCCCTGCATCACGGCACCCGCGTAACCACGCACATCGGCAGTCGGCATCAGATCCCTGCGGTCCAGCAGGTTTTCTTCGGACAGACCCGGCCAGTCAGTATAGACCACGCCGCCTCTGACAGCCCCACCGGCCATCAGCATGACACCACCGGTCCCGTGATCGGTACCCTGCGATCCGTTCTGGCGGACCGTTCGGCCAAACTCTGTTACCGCCAGTATGGCCGTTTCGGACCAGACCGGGCCAAGCCCGCGCTGCAGCGTCAGGATCGTGTCAGACAAACGCCCCAGCAGGCCCGGCATCTCGCGTGCCTGAGCGCGGTGTGTGTCCCAGCCACTCAGCGAAAAGCTCGCGATGCGCGTGGCTCCACGCATCCGGCTGGCCGCAAACTCTGCAATGGCGCGCTCGGGCCGGCCCGGCGTGCGCGCAGACGCGCTTTGCAGGCCTTCTGTATCGCGCGAAAGAACCAGAGCCTCTGCTGCCGCATCACGAAACAGCGGATCAGACCGGTACATACGCACCAGCAGCTGTTCGGCTGCCGACCCCAGTGACAGGCGGCTGTCGGGCGACCAGTTTGCAACTGGTGCGTCACCGGCCAGAATCCGCAGATCGCCCCGGCCAATGGCAAATCCGGTTTCCATGTGAATCCCGGGGCTGGCCTGCAGCAGGCGGTTCAGCCAGCCGTCCCGCCTCTCTCCCGGCGCGCTCCCCGGGCCCATACCGGCTTCCAGCATGTTCTGACCGTCAAAATGGCTGCGCTCATTCCGGTACGGCGTAGACACTGCATGTGCAAAAGCCAGCTCGCCCGCATCCCAGAGTGGCATCAGCTGAGAGAGACCGGCGTTCAGTGCGAAAAACCCATCGAGGTCATGAACCCCGTTGCCGAAGCCAGACCGGAGACCTGCAAACGCCGGATCTCCGACCGGGCGAACGACGTCAAGCCCATCCACGGCACCGCGCAGGACAATAACGACCAGTCTCGCATCCCAGGGTGCCGAGGCCATTGTGATGCCGGACATAAAAGGCCAGGCAGCAGCGGAACACCCTGCGCTGCCAAGTCCTTTCAGGATCGTTCGTCGTGACAGAAATGCAGATGTCATATGCCTGCTCCTAACGCCTGTTGAACTCCGAAGAGACGAGAACCATCGTGATGCCCTCTGCCCTGGTTTCCGCCGCCGGGACCGCAAACCGGAGATCCGGACCGGCGATACCCGGTAAAACCTGCTCCAGAAACTGGCGGGGGTCTGATACGCTGTCTTCAAGGCGCCCGGTCAGGGCCCGGGACCAGCTGATCCGGGCTGCCAGACCCTGCGGAGTGATCCAGTGCGACGGCGCTTCGGGCCATCCATCCGGTCCGGGTGGTCGCATAAAAGGCTGCCCCATCTGCGCAAGCGGACGCACCAGCATACGCCGCATGTCGCGCGCAGGCAGCGTGCTGATCTGTGCGCCTGTCAGGCCGAACGCGCGCAGGGCCGACACAATGAACTCAAGCGGTTGGCGCACCTTGCGCAAAGGTGCAGAGGCTGTTTGCGGATGCTCTGCCAGTGTGCGGGTTACCGCCATCAGGTTTCCGCCGGACGCGCTGTAGCTTTCGGCCAGATCAGCAACCAGAGAACCCGGCGGCGTGTCTGCCACAAAGTGTACCGCCAGCTTGCGCGCTATATGCCTCGCGGTTTCAGGCCGCGCGGCGAGATCGTCGAGAAAGGCGTCTATATCGCCGGGCCGGGCCCGTTTGTCCGAGCCATAGCTGCGCCCGAGTACTGTTTCCGCGCCGGGTTGCGCACCCGCGGGGCGGAAAACAAAACCCGTTTTCGGGTTTACCGTCAGACCCGTCAGCAGCTCTGCGGCTGCGCGCACATCCTGCTGTGTATAGCCCGACCCTGCGCCCATGGTGTGCAGTTCCAGCAGCTCTCTGGCGAAATTCTCGTTAAGGCCGCGACCGGTGCGGGCCGCAAGCGGCGACGCCGGGCCAAAAGATACAGCCTGATCCAGATAGCTCAGCATCGCAGGCTGGCGTACAACCGCCTTGAGCATATCCGCGAAATAGCCGGTGACATATGGGCGGATCGCCTCATCCACATAGGAAACCGCACCGGCCCGCAGGACGAGGTTGTCCGGCGCCGCGGTAAAATGATCGGCCCAGAACCAGACAAGCCGCTCGCGCAGAGGTGCCTGCGTATCAAGCATGCGGGCAACCGAAGATCTCAGCCCGGAGGTTACGGCATTGCGCAGGGACATTCTCAGGGTTTCGTACCTTGCCTGCGCCGCGGCGTCTCCTGCCTGCGCGGCCTTACCAGCCTTCCGGAAAGCCTGTCCCTCGCGCAGAGCCTGAGATGTGGTCATAACAGGAAAGCGCGACACCATGTCGTCCGGCTTTTTCAGATCGTTCAGCAGACGCCGGACCGGAACCGGCGGATGGGCCGGGCCAAATCCGTAGGCAAACCTGATTCCTGCCGTATCCGTCACACTGTGCCGCCTTCTGCGTCTGTTCTGTTCAGAGAGTAACACGAAACGGGCCCGAAATTCCGTCGGCAGACGTGTCAGCCGGTCAGGTCAGCTCGGTACGCAGATGTTCAATAAGTGTCCGGATCCGCGCCGTGAGGTGACGCCCCGGCGGGTACACTGCATAGAGCCCGATCGATTCCACCTCTGCATCCTCAAACAAGGCCTGAAGCTGCCCTGTGTCGATCAGCGGTTGCGCAGTATAGAGCGGTATCCGCCCGATCCCGAGGCCACCGGCTGCCATGCGTGCCACTGCCATTGGCGAGTTTGCGCGAAAGTTTCCGCCCACGGCAACGGTCACGTCCCTGCCTTCTTTCCTGAAGACCCAGTGATCGCTGCTGTCACCGGTTGCCTGCAGCAGACAGTTGTGTGTTGCCAGGGCCGCCGGATCCTGCGGTCTGCCGTGTTCTGCGAGATATTCCGGCGACGCGACGCAGACGATCCGCATGTCGAGGATTTTCCGTGCGACGAGGACTGAATCGCTGAGCGCACCAAACCGGATTGCCAGGTCAAATCCCTGTTCGATGACAGACACATGGTGATCCGACAGGTTCAGTTCGATTTCGACACGCGGATTTTCGAGCTGAAAGGGACGCAGCGCTTCGACGAGATGTGTGCTGCCGAAACCGGTTGGCGCTGTTATCCGGATCAGGCCGGCAAGCTCGGACTGTTTGTCCTGCACAAGCCCTTCCAGCTCGTCAAACTGGTCAAGCAGTGGCTGACAGCGCGTGAAATATGCGCGCCCTGTGTCCGTCAGCGTGACGCTGCGCGTCGTCCGGTGCAGAAGCTGAGCGCCGAGGCGTTCTTCCAGCTGCCGCACATATTTGCTGGCCAGTTTTGTGCTGATCCCGAGCCGCCGTGCACCAGCGGTAAAGGATTCCTCCGCCGCGACCGCAGCAAAGGTGCGCATCCCATCAATCGTATCCATAACCGCCCCTCTTTATCCACAAAACACACAAAAAAATCCGCAGGACCGCTGATTATCCCCACTATACAACCTTTGAACTTGAGAGACAGAAACCCGCCTCCTTTCGGCGGAAATCGTCCAACGCTGGGCAAGAGATTGCTCAAACTGCATTTTCGGGATGTCCGGGCCATCGCCGACCAGCGCCTGCTGAACCGGGCCGCGTTCTCTTCGAAACGGACAATTTGCCGAAAAACGTCGGTCTGTGGACCTGCCCGATTTAACACCGCTTAACCGACAAGGATTAATTTCGCGGGTTCAGTCCCTGTTATACGAAAGGCCACAATATGACGCGACTTTATGCCTGCCCGGGTTCCGGAAACTGCTTCAAACCCTGGCTGGCCCTCAACCAGCTGGGCCTGCCGTTTGAACTTTCCATGGTGGATGTTCTGGCCGGCGAACAGAAATCCGACTGGTTTATGAAAATCAACCCTGACGGCGTCGTGCCCTATCTTGTCACAGACGGTGGCCGGGGCCTGGGCGAGAGCAATGCGATGCTGTGGTATCTGGCCGAAAACACATATCTGATGCCCGCAGACAACCATGAGCGCGCCTCAGCTCTGCAATGGATGTTCTTTGAGCAGTCGCGCCTGGAGCCCTATATTTCGCCCGCGCGCTTTTTTACCACAATCCTGCCTGCAGAGCGTGAAAAACGTGCAACAGATATCGCAGCATGGCAGGCCGCCGCAAAACCGGGGCTGGCGCGGCTGGACACACATCTTGCAGGATCAGAGTTCATGCTCGGTTCGGGCTATTCGGTCGCAGACATCGCGTTGTTCGGTTATGTACATGTAACTGAAGAAGCTGGCATTCCGCTCGCTGATTATCCGTCTGTCAGCCGCTGGCTTGCTGATGTCACCGGCACAGATAACTTCCGTCCGCTGGCCGACCTGGGCAGCGCGTCGGATCGCGCTGCCTGAACGGCAGCTGCGGAGAACACTTTATGCACGCGCACAGGCCCGATCACAGGGCGGGACCGGCACCGGATGGCCCGCTGACGGACCGGCAGGACACGTTTGAGGTCGTACGGGAGCTTTCCAGCCCGGTCTGGGTCTTTGACATTGATCACAACCGGGTAATCTGCGCGAATGCTGCTGCCTGCACCATGTGGCAGGCCGAAGACGAGGCTGAACTCTGCGCGCGGGACATGTCTCTGGGTATGTCAACAACGGTTGCGCGTCGCCTGCGTCAGTATCAGGACGACTTCCTCCGCCAGCCCGGGATCACGTTCCGCGAAATGTGGACATTGTACCCGCATGGCAAGCCGGTCAGCTCAAACGTCGCATTTCGGGGTTTTCGCCTGCCGGATAACCGGATGGCCATGTTGTGCGAGATCCTGTCAGGAACCGGGGACACGCCCGACAACCTCAGAAGCACAGAGGCCCTGCTGCATACCGACGTCATGATCGCCCACTTTGATCTCAGGGGGACTGCGCTCTACATGAACCCCGCCGCGCGCAATGTCATTGGCTGCGCTGCCGAAAACCTGGGCTCATTGTTTACTGACAAAGCCGATTATCACGCGATGATGTTTGACCTGGATGGCAGAGGCGAGCATCGTATGGTGGCGCAGGTGGCCCTGTCGCCGGATCCCATGTGGTTCGATCTCTCTGCCAAACTTTGCAGCGACGCCGTTACCGGTGAACCGGCCGTTCTCGTGACCGCCATTGATGTGACCGAGCTGAAAACAGCCCGCGATACAGCGCGGTATCTGGCAGACCGTGATCAGCTTACCGGCTGCTATAACCGGTTTTACATGCAGCGCCATTTTGATGCCTTGCAGGCAGACGGGCAAACCGGTCATGTCATGCTCTACTTCGACGTTGACCGTTTCAAACATGTCAATGACACGTTCGGCCACGAAGCCGGCGACGCCGTTCTGAAAACCCTGGCCAAACGGGCTCTGAGCGCAGTGCGGGATGGTGACATCGTGGGCCGGCTCGGCGGCGACGAATTTGTTGTTCTTCTGACCTGCCCGGCGGAGGACAAGATGGCCCTGCAACGGGCCGAACAGGTTTTTGAGAAACTCGCCGGCCCTCTTGTGCGCGGCTCTGCCAGCATCCCCGTTCATGTCAGCATGGGCTGCGCCCGCTTCGCGCCGGGTAAGGACGATTTTGAAGCGGTCATGCGGCAGGCAGATATCGCGCTTTATCACTCCAAAAGAGAAGGCCGGAACCGCCTGACATTCTTTGACACGGATATGGGCAGGGCTGCTCTGGCGAAAATCAGGCTGGAGTCCGAAATCGAACAGGCGCTGCAAAACGAAGAGTTTGTCCTGCATTTTCAGCCACGCGTCGATGTAAAATCAGGCGCGGTCGTTTCTGTCGAGGGGCTGGTGCGCTGGAACCACCCGGAACGCGGCCTGGTCCCACCGGATGAATTCATTCCTGTGTGCGAGGAAACCGGTCTGATCGAGACGCTCGGGCAGCACGTGCTCGAGATCGGTTTTCGCCAGGCCCGGGCATGGCATGACGCCGGACGGTCCATAGACATGTCCCTGAACATCTCGCCGCGACAATTCTCGGACAAACAGCTGATGCAGACGCTGTCCCGCTTTGCGGCAACACGGGATTTTCCGTCTCACCGGATTGAACTTGAGATCACCGAAAACATACTGATCGGTGATGTCGGTGCGATCGCGTCGAAACTCAAAGCAATCTCCGAAATGGGATACCGTATTGCGATTGATGACTTCGGGACGGGTTATTCCAACCTCGCCTACATTTCCCAGTTTCCGCTCAGCGGCCTGAAAATCGACCAGTCTTTCATCCGGCAACTGCCTGAAACGGGACCAATCGTCAGTCTAATCCTTGCGCTGGGACAACAGGTTGGTGCGACCGTCGTTGCCGAAGGCGTTGAAACCAGAGAGCAATTTGACTGGCTGTCATATCACAACTGCGACCAGATCCAGGGTTTTTACTTCAGCCGTCCGGTCTCTCTGGAGAACCTTGACGATCACTGGCTGGCAGACAGACCGACACCTCGGACCGGCTCCCCGCCGTGAAATCTCAGATCCCGGGCGCTCACCCGCATGCTGTATCGCGCGCAGAGTGCCCGGCCCGCGCCCGACAGAGGGTTGCAGGTCAGAACACCACATTCATCATCAGAAGCGACACGACCAGAAACAGGATCGTCATGATCCCGCCGCTCTTGATGAAATCTGTGACCCGGTAACCCGCCGGCCCCATGATCAGCGCATTGACCTGATGCGTCGGGATCAGAAACGAGTTGGAAGTGGAAATCGCAACCGTCAGCGCAAAAATCGCCGGATCACCGCCGGCCGCCACAGCAATCGACACTGCCAGCGGAACAAGCAGTACGGTGGCACCCACGTTGGACATGATCAGCGTGAATATGGTGGCCAGCACCGCCACGCCTGCCTGAAGTGACCACAACGGCCACCCGTCAAGCAACATCAGGATCTGCTGCGCAATCCAGGAGGCGGTACCGGTGGTTTGCACGGCCTGCCCCAGAGGAATAAGACTTGCGAGCAGAAATACCGTGCTCCAGCTGACAGCATCATAGGCGTCGTCAATGTCCAGAACGCCGGTCAGGATCATGCCCACTGCCCCGGTCAGCAGGCAGAGGGACAGCCTCAGATCGGTAAAAAGGATCAGCGTGAGCGAGATCAGAAAAAACAAAAGCGCCCACCCGACTTTTTTGGGCCTCAGTTCCTCCTGAGGAAAATCTGTGGTGACCACGACAAAATCCCGGTCACGGGTCAGCCGCGTAAGCGCTTCCCATGTGCTGTGAATCACCAGTGTATCGCCTGCATGAAACGGCTCTTCGCCCACCGGTGTCGGCGCGTGATCCTCGGTTTCTACGTAGCTCATGGTCTCTTCGTCGCGGTGGATCGCCAGCAGGCTCGCGCCATAGGTTTTGCGAAAAACCAGATCATGCGCGCATTTCCCAATCACTGATGACCCCGGCGGCACCACCATTTCGGCAACGCCGGATTTGGTGGCCGCATAGTCTTCGGCAAAGACTTCGAGGTCATTGTGCAGGATGTATCCACCTTCCTCCACCATCTGCTCGATCACTTTACGGCGTCCCAGCACAGCGATCCGGCAGGGCGCGGTAATCTGGGTCTGGATCACCGGCGCGAACCACCGCTTGCCCTGATAGGCGCTGCCGATGATGTAGATATGATACCGCTGCATCACGTCATCAAAGGTTTCTCCTTCGCAGGGGTGGCCCGCGGGAATGGAGATTTCAAAGATATCCGTTTTCAGGCCATAGATGTTCTTGAGATAGGTTTTGAGGGACTGACCACTGGTACCATCGCCGCTCTTTTTTCCAGCGGGCAGCACCCAGCGCCCCAGAAGAGTGAAATAGAGGATACCGGTCAGAACAAGGCAGACACCAACAGGCGTCACAGAAAACAGCCCGAAGGGTTCCATCTGCTGCCCGGCCGGCAGCGTCTGATTTGCACTGATCAGCAGATCATTCAGCAGGATGAGCGGCGAGGATCCCACCATCGTCAGCGTACCGCCGAGGATGGCACAAAACCCCATCGGCATCAGAAGCCTGCTGAGCGGCAGCTCTGTCCGAACTGAAATCCGGCTGACAACAGGCAGAAAAAGCGCCGCAGCGCCCACGTTCTGCATAAACGACGAGATCACGCCGACCGTGCCGGAAACGATCGGGATGATCCGCGTTTCCGTCTTGCCGCCGTGTTTCAGGATCAGCGACGCGACCTTGCTCATCAGACCGGTTTTGTCGAGCCCCGCCCCGATGATCATTACAGCAATGATCGACACCACCGCATTCGACGCCAGCCCGTCAAACAGCCTGCTGACATCTGCCAGCGACCCCAGACCCGGCAACTGGCTGAGCAGGCCCAGCAGCACCATCACCAGAATGGCTGCAAAATCGATCCGGACGATTTCTGACACAAAGAGGAAAACGGTAAATGCCAGAAGGCCGAGTACCACGGCCATTTCCGTCGTAAGGCTGATGACGTCCAAGTTTTCTCCCCCCTGCTCTATTGTTAGTACCTGAGGGGGGGATCCGGCAACAATCGTTCTGCAGCAAAAGGCACAGGGGTTGTCGGGAAAGCACAGGCGTCCGGCCGCGGCTGCGGGATTTCAGGCCTCGCGCGGTGCGAACAGCAGTTTCAGATAGGTGCGGAACAGCATGATCTGTTGCGAGGCGCTGTTGTGTTCGCCCAGCGCGCGCTGCAGAACAAGCCCACCCTCGGCCACACCGGACACCATATCGCCCAGCGCATCCATGTTGACCGCTTCGCGTGGTTCATAGACACGCGCGATTTCTTCGAACATGCCCCGGAACCTTTTGCGCCAGCCCAGAATTGCCTGGCGGTTCAGGTCGCGCACGCCCTTGTCAAAAAGCCTGTCCTGATAGGCCGTAGCGGCAATAACGCAGCCCGGATGACCGGTTGGCATCTCCTCCAGCAACTCTGCAAGCAGCTTCAGCCCGATCAGCATACAGTGCAGCGGGTCGTCACTCAGCTCGCGCGCCCGGGAAAAGAGGTCATCATAAAGCCGGTTTTCGGCGTCGATGTAACGCTCCAGCATCGCCCGGGCCAGCGCGTTCTTGTCCTTGAAATGATAAAAGAACCCACCGCGTGAAATGCCCGCGCCCGCAACAATTTCTTCGATGGATGTGGCCTCAAATCCTTTTTCAAGCACCGCCGCTTCGGCGATGTCGAGGATTCTCGACCGGGTATCTGGTTTTGCCACCATCTGTCTTTCTCCCACTGTACCGCAGGTACAGTTGACATGACCTCTCACACGGGCCGCTTTCACTGAATACCCCTTAAGCCCCTAAATCCGAAACAGAAATCTTATTCTGAAAACCGGACCACCAGGCAACTACAGCCTGTGACGGCCTGCAGGTACTCACTGGGTATTGTCGATAAAGGAACGAGTAATGCGAATTCAACATTTTATAGAGTCCAGCCGTTTTTACCTCTCTGATGGTGGGCTCGAAACCTACATGATTTTTGACAAAGGCCACGACCTGCCCTGTTTCTCAGCGGCGGTGTTGCTTGATACGGCAGCCGGACGCCAGGATCTGACCGACTATTTTGAGAAATACATTGGCATCGCCCGCAACAGCGGTCGTGGGTTTATCCTTGATGCGCCGACCTGGCGCGCCGGCGTCGCCTGGGCGGGGCCTCTCGGCCAGACAGTCAGCGAGACCCTCGCCGCAAACGAGCGTGCCGTCGCCTTCGTTGGCGCTGTCCGGGCCCGCCACGAAACGATGAGCCTTCCCATTCTGGTCAACGGCCTGGTCGGTCCTGCGGGCGATGCATATGCGCCGGATACCATTCTGTCTGCTGACGAGGCGTATGACATTCATGCGCCCCAGACAGCGGCGCTGGGACGTGCAGGAGCTGATATGATCAGTGCCATGACGCTCACCCATGCGGACGAAGCGACCGGTATCGCCCGCGCGGCGAAGGAATGCGATATACCTGTGGTTATCGCCTTTACGCTTGAGACCGACGGGCGACTGCCATCGGGTCAGCGGCTGAGTGATGCAATCGCACAGGTGGATGCCGCAACCGGTGCTGCACCGCTCTACTATATGATCAACTGCGCACATCCCGATCATTTCAGCGAGGTACTTGCCGGTTCTGACAGCTGGCGGCACAGGATTGGTGGCATCCGGTCAAACGCCTCGCGTATGAGCCATGCGGAGCTGGACGGGGCAGAGGTACTGGACAACGGTGACCCGGCTGAACTGGGACGCCTGAGTGGTAACCTGCTTGATCTGCTGCCTTCGGTAAAAGTTCTGGGCGGGTGCTGCGGCACCGATCACCGGCATGTGGGCTGTATCGCCGCGCAGGAGCGCGCGCTGGCCAGCGCCTGACCGGTCACCACAGATTTTTTTGAAAGGTATACCAGATGACGAAACATTTTTTTCTGTTCACCGCTCTGACCTGTGTTGCTGTCGTCCGGGCGGCAGCCGGTCCCGCTGTAACTGCACCCGTCATGGGATCGCCCACACACAGTCCTATGGAACCGGAATGCTGTGTGTCGGAACAATATGCGCACCCGGGCGTCGCTGCAGAGCTGACCAACGGCACCATACGTGCTGGTTTCAACAATGATAAAACAGCTTATCAGCGCGCCGAGGACGACACGTGGGACTCTGGTGGACCCGTCGGGTCTGCACCGGACAACTGATCCGCCTCTGAAACACCGGTCCGGTCACGCCGGGCCGAAAGAAATTTTTGTTAAACGGGTTTTTAAATGACCAATACAGATATTCGCCTGCGGGACGCCACGGCTGACGACGCCCTGCTGCTGGCAAAACTGATTGATATCGCGGGTGAAGGCATACCTTCATGGCTGTGGCAGCAATCTGCAACTGTGGAAGAGACATTTCTGGACGTCGGCGCCGCGCGGGCCCGGAGAACGACGGGCGGGTTTTCGTTTTCAAATGCTGTCGTCGCACTGCGCGGTGAGCAGCCGGTCGGGATGGTTCTCAGCTATCCCATTGACGCCGCGCCCGGGGATGACCCGGATGACCTGCCGGCACCTGTCGCCCCTTTTGTCGCGCTGGAAATCCGGTCGGTCGGCACCTGGTACATCAATGCACTCGCTGTCCTGCCCGGGTATCGCAGTTGCGGTGCCGGCACTGTACTGATGCGGCACAGTGAAAAACTGGCGCGGGCCGCAGGGTATGAAAAGATGAGTATCCAGGTCTACGGACAGAACACCGGTGCCGTGCGGCTCTATACCCGCCTTGGCTATACGCAGATTTCTGCCGCACCCGTCAGACTGCATCCCTGCCAGCCTTACTATACCGGTGACGTTCTTCTTCTCACAAAAGACATCTGATCCGGGACGCGGGACACAGCGGATGTGCCTGAGCGGCTTGCTGCTGCGATCCGTTTCTGTGCTAGGATGACGGCCGGGAGGGGGACCGTATGACTGACTACTTTGATCTCGGGCGCTATTCGCGTGCCGCAAGCGCAGACGAACAGGCACAGCGCTGGTCCGACCGCGGGCTGGTCTGGCTTTACGCCTACAACCACGAAGAGGCAGTTGCCTGCTTCGACAGGGCGCTTGACGCAGATCCGACCTGTGCGCTGGCCTGCTGGGGCATCGCCTATGGCATCGGACCAAACTACAACAAGCCGTGGGAGGTCTTTTCCCCGGAAGAGAAAGCGCCGGCGCTGGCCAGGGCGCATGACGCCCTCGCCACAGGCCGCGCGCTGGCAAGCGCCACGCCGGTGGAAAAAGCACTGATCGACGCGCTGGCTCTGAGGTATCCCACGGACCCTGATATTGAGGATTTTCAGCCGTTCAACGACGGTTTCGCCGCTGCGATGAAGCCGGTTTACGACGCCTGGCCCGATGACCTCGACGTCGCCTGTATCTACGCCGAGGCTCTGATGAACCGGACCCCGTGGAAACTGTGGGATTTCTGGCAGGGCATTCCCAACCCGGACGCCTCCACCGAAGAGGCCATGGCCGTTCTGGAACGTGCCTTTGCCGAAACACCCGGCGCCTGGGATCATCCGGGGCTGTTACACATGTACATTCACCTTATGGAGATGTCACCGCACCCCGAGCGCGCGCTGCGACACGGTGATCGTCTCAACGGTCTCGTCCCGGACGCGGGACACCTGGTGCATATGGCGTCGCATATCGACGTACTCTGCGGCGACTATCAGAATGTCCTGTCCCGCAATCTGGCCGCGGCCAGCGCTGATGAGAAGTTCAGATCATACGCGGGCGCGGCCAACTTCTATGCGCTCTACCGGATCCACAATCTGCACTTCGCGCTCTATGGCGCAATGTTTCTGGGGCAGAAGGCTGCGGCGCTGGATGTGGCCGGCCGGCTTCTGGCCGAAGTTCCGGACGAGGTGGTCCGCGTTTACCCGGACCTGTTCGAAACCTTTGTCGCAGCGCAGCCGCATGTTTTCATCCGGTTCGGTATGTGGGCCGAGGCGCTGGAACTGGAGCAGCCCGCTGACAAGGAGCTCTATACCACGACCAATGCGCTGATCCTTTACGCAAAAACCGTAGCGCTGGCCAATCTTGGCCGTCACGCCGATGCGCAACAGGCTGCCATGGCCTTCAGTGAAGCCTATGCACAGGTTCCCGAAGAGCGGATGCTGTTCAACAACAGCGCCCGGGATGTGCTCGCCGTGGCAGAGCAGATGATGCTGGGCGAAGTCGCTTTCAAGTCAGGGCAACGTGAAGAGGGCCTGGAATATCTGCGTGCGGCCGTCCGTCTGGACGACGGTCTGATGTATGAAGAACCCTGGGCCTGGCCGCAGCCAACACGTCATGCGCTCGGAGCGCTGTTGATGGAAGACGGGAAGTTCGTTGAGGCCGAAGCGGTGTACCGCGCGGATCTGGGCCTTGATGGCAGGCTTCCGCGCCCCAGCCAGAACCCGCGGAATGTCTGGGCGCTGCATGGTCTGCACGAATGTCTCTCGCGGCGCGGTGAAACCTCGGAAATCATACACATCGGCATACTGCTTGATCAGGCACTGGCACGGGCGGATGTGCCGATCCGCGCAAGCTGCCTGTGCCGGGCCGGCGCCGTCTGACCGACAACCGGGTCCTGATCCAGGCTGCCCGTCTTTCTGAGAGTGCCTCGCGGTTCTGCCCTTGTCTCGTACAGGGGCCGTTCAGGTACGGACGCACTGCCGGCCATACAAACTGCGCAGGCTTGAGGGATATCCTTCTTCAGGCCCGCCAGACTGCGTTACGACCCTTTTCGCTGATCTGCAGGGCGAGATCTGAGAATTCGTCCTCTATGTACCGGCGAAAACGCTTCACCGCCGGACGTGCCTGACGGTCTTCCCGCCACAGGAGGCCAAGTTCACGGTCCGGATGATCGATCCGGATCGGCAGCGATGTGACCGACCGGGTATGCTGCTGCATGAAGACCACTGAATACGGCAAAACCGTCAGTGCTTCCGACCCGGACATCACACTGATGATTGACGCGAGCGACCCGCCGGTAAAACTGACCCTGAAGTCAGTGATGCCGATACTGCTGAGTGCGTTGCGCAGATCCTCATAAAGCGGGCTGCCGGCGGGCGGGGCAATCCAGGAATATGGGGCAATATCTGCAAGCGTCAGTGCCGGTTTGCGGGCCAGCGGATGTGACGGCGCGCAGGCGATCACGTTTCTGCCCTGCAGGATCGGCTTGAAGGAGAGACCTTCGGGAACCCGGTCAGGGCGGACCGGACAGATGGCGATATCCACGTTTCCGACATTCAGCTGTTCGGTCAGCTCGGAAAGATATCCATAGGTCTGGTGCACAGACACCTCGGGGTGCGCGGTCTGGAAAGACGCGATCATACTCGAAATCACGCCATCCATAAAAATCGGAGTCCCTGCCAGGCGGGCGGTGCCGGCCTTGCCCGAGTTGTACAGCTCTGCGGCCTGCTGTGCTGCAAGGCCGGCCTGAGCAATTACCCGCCCCTGATCGGCCAGCGAGCGGCAGAGCTCTGTGGGGCGCAGCGGCTTTTTCCCTTTTTCAAACAGCCGTGATCCCAGACGCGCTTCAAGCATTGCAATCGTCCTCGACAGGCTCGGTTGCGACTTGCCGACAACCCGCGCGCCCTCGCTGAGACCACCGGAATCTGCAATTGCCGCGAGGATCATCAGGTGATTTGGATCAATCTTCATAACATCAGGTTATATTCTTTACCCAATTTTCGATCAACTATCACTTTTTCGCAGGATACTAAGGTTTCGAAAAGGTTAACGGGGCGAGAATGTCAGGCTTTCTGACCAAATCTGATGAAACTGTCCGCGTCCGTTTCGGAGCGGGTCTGAGACACAGTATTGCGGACGAGGTCGCACGGCTCGGCGCAACCCATGCGCTGGTCTTGTCGACACCTCAGCAAAGCAACAGCGCGCTTGAGCTTGCCGAAAAGCTTGGTTCTGCAGCCGTCGGGGTGTTCTGCCGCGCCACCATGCACACGCCCGTGGATGTCACTGAACAGGCCGTCGCACACACGCAGGAGACAGGCGCTGACTGTCTTGTGTCGATCGGTGGAGGTTCGACCACGGGCCTCGGCAAGGCAATTGCGCTGCGCACAGGCCTGCCCCAGATCGTTATCCCCACGACATACGCGGGCAGCGAAGCAACGCCCATCCTCGGTCAGACCGAAAACGGTGTCAAAACCACTCTGACAGATGCCCGTGTTCTGCCGCAGGTCATTCTCTATGACCCGGAGCTTGTTTCGGGCCTGCCTGTCGGGATGACTGTAACATCAGCGCTCAATGCGATGGCGCATGCGGCAGAAGCGCTCTACGCGCCGGACAGGACAGAAGCATCCGACGCGCTGGCCATTGAGGGGCTCCGGGCTTTCGCAGACGGCCTGCCACAGGTCATTCAATCACCCGGTGACATCGCTGCGCGCGAAGCCACGCTGCGCGGGGCCTGGGCCTGCGGGACAGTACTGGGTCAGGTCGGCATGGCGCTGCACCACAAGCTTTGCCATACGCTCGGCGGCACCTTTGATCTGCCGCACGCTGACACGCACGCGATCGTTCTTCCCCATGCGGTCTCATACAATGCGCGGGCCGCTGCCGCTGCCCTGAAGCCGGTCACTGATATTTTCGATGGTCCGGGCCCAGGGCGTGCTCTGCACCGCTTTGCACAGAAGGTAAACGCACCGCTTGCCCTGCGCGACCTGGGTCTGCGCGAAGCTGATCTTGATCGCGCTGCAACACTTGCCACCAGCCGCCCCTATCCAAACCCGCAGCCCGTAACCCGAGAGGACATACGGGCACTGCTGCAGGCCGCATGGGCCGGCGAAACACCCGCAAACTAGACAGCTGATGACGTCAGGGAGGACATCATGATTACACGCCGCTCACTTCTCAGAACCACCGCCGCAACAGGGCTCACCATGGCTGCCGGCAGCCTGGCGGCCCCCGCAATCGCGCAGGGCGCAAGAATCCGGCTGGGCTATGTGAGCCCACAGTCAGGCCCTCTCGCGGCTTTTTCTGAAGCCGACAAATTCATCATCGACGGTTTTCTGGCCTCGGAGGCAGGTGCTGAGTTTGAGGTGATCGTCAAGGACAGCCAGTCCAACCCGAACCGCGCGGCCGAAGTCGCCAAGGAACTGATCATTGATGACGAGATCGACATGATGCTCGTCGCCTCGACGCCAGAGACCACAAACCCTGTGGCCACGACCTGCGAAGCAGAACAGATACCGGTCATCTCGACAGTAGCGCCCTGGCAACCCTGGTTCATCGGGCAGCAGGGCAACCCCGGCGAACCCGGATCCTGGCGTCCCTTTGACTACAGTTTCCACTTCTTCTGGGGACTTGAGGACGTGATCAGTGTTTTCACTGCCATGTGGAACCAGCTGGACACCAATAAACAGGTTGGCGGCCTTTTCCCCAACGATGGTGACGGCAATGCCTGGGGTGATCCGAATGTCGGCTTCCCGCAACCCCTTGCTGCACAGGGCTACGGCCTAACGGATCCGGGCCGGTACCAGAACCTGACGGATGATTTCAGCGCACAGATCAATGCCTTTAAACAGGCGGACTGCGATATCGTAACGGGCGTACCCATTCCGCCTGACTTCACGACCTTCTGGACCCAGGCCAAACAACAGGGATTTGCGCCCAAAGCGGCAAGCATCGGCAAGGCAATACTTTTCCCGCAGGCCGTCGAAGCGCTGGGTGATCAGGGCCACAACCTCAGCTCTGAAGTGTGGTGGTCGCCAACACATCCGTTTGCGTCATCGCTCACCGGCGCTTCGGCAGGTGATCTGGCCACAGGATACATGGCCGCTACCGGTAAGCAGTGGACACAGCCCATAGGCTTTGCCCATGCGCTGTTTGAAATGGCCGCAGACGTGATGGGCCGCGTCGAAGACAGCCGCGACCCGGATGAGGTTGCTGCAGCGATTGCGGCGACACAGCTGAACTCCATAGTCGGACGGCTGGCCTTTGACGGATCCGGCCTGCCACCCTTTGCCGCCGCGAATATCGCCAAAACGCCGCTGGTCGGCGGTCAGTGGCGGTTGCGCGGTGATGGAGGCTACGACCTTGTCATCGTGGACAACAGCGACCACCCCGACATCCCTGTTGGCGGTACGATGGAAGCAATCAGCTGATAAGCTGCTGTCCCGCCTGTGCGGGACGGCCTGACCAGGGAGCGGTTCATGTCTATTCTGTCACTGCGGAACGTCAGCAAAAGCTTCGGCGCGCTTACCGTGACCGACGACGTCACTTTTGACGTGTCTCCGGGGGAAGCTCTGGGCATCATCGGCCCCAATGGCGCCGGTAAATCGACGCTGTTCAACCTTATAACCGGAAACCTGCGCGCGGATTCCGGCAGTATCGGCTTTGACGGTCGCGACGTGACGCGCGTCTCAGCTATGGAGCGGTGCCTCACGGGGATCGGGCGATCCTTTCAGATCCCGCAGCCGTTCGAAAAGCTGACGGTTTACGAAAATCTGGTCGTTGCTGCCACGCACGGACGGAGCCAGAGCGAAGCTGAAGTGCTGGAGGACTGTGCGGATATTCTCGAGCGTACGGAAATGATCCGTCGGGCCAATACGCCGGCGGGTCAGCTGTCGCTGCTTGAACGCAAACGTCTGGAGCTGGCCCGCGCCATGGCCACACAGCCCCGGCTTTTGCTGCTGGACGAAATCGCAGGCGGCCTGACCGAGGGCGAATGTCAGGCCCTGATCGCCACGATACGCGACATTCATGCGCAGGGCGTGACCATCATCTGGATCGAACATGTCCTGCACGCACTGACATCGGTGGTCGAACGCCTGCTGGTGCTCGATTTCGGCAAGGTAATCGGCATCGGCGCACCGGATGCCATTATGGCCAGCCGGGAAGTGCGCGAAATCTATCTGGGGATTGAGGTCTGATGGCGCTTCTTCAGACATCGGGCCTGACAGCAGGCTACGGCGATTTTCAGGCGCTCTTTGGTGTAAACATCGAACTGGGCGAGGCCGAAACGGTCGCAATTATCGGTGCGAACGGTGCAGGCAAGACAACGCTGATGCGCTCGATTGCCGGGGTGCTGCGCAACGAGACGTCGTCTGTGCGCTTTGACGGCGCTGATATCGGCACGCTGACTGCAGATGAAATTGTGACCCGCGGGGTTGCGATGGTCCCTGAAGGCCGACGGCTGTTTCCGTCTCTGTCGGTGGAGGAAAACCTGCTCATTGGCGCTTATGGCCGTCGTGGCGGCGGCCACTGGACACTGGAAACAATTTACGGGCTCTTTCCGATCCTCGCAGAAAGGCGCCACTCACCCGGCACTGCTCTGTCGGGGGGGCAGCAACAGATGGTGGCCATTGGCCGGGCGCTGATGAGCAACCCGCGCGTGCTGTTGTGCGACGAAATAAGTCTCGGCCTGGCTCCGGTGGTCATAAAGGATATTTACCGGGCCGTGCCGGCCATAAAGGCCGCCGGCGCAAGCCTGATCGTTGTCGAACAGGACATCGCCCAGGCTCTGGCCGTCGCGGACCGTGTGTACTGCATGATGGAGGGCCGCATCACCCTGTCCGGAACGCCCGACAGCCTGAGCCGGGACGCCATTCATGATGCATATTTCGGAGCCGGCCAATGATCTGGATTGATACCGTTCTGCAGGGCATACTTCTCGGTGGTCTCTACGCCCTCTTCGCGGCAGGGCTGAGCCTTGTTTTCGGGATCATGCGGCTGGTCAACCTTGCCCATGGTGATCTCATCGTGATGGGCGCCTATCTGATCCTCGTTCTGGTGACACTGCTGGGGCTGCCGCCGTTTGCGGCCCTGCTCATAGCGATGCCGGTGATGTTCTGTCTGGGGTGGGGGCTGCAGAAATTCCTGCTGAACCGGACCCTCGGAGATGACATCCTGCCACCTTTGCTGGTGACCTTCGGCCTGTCTGTGGTTCTGCAGAACGCGCTGCTGGAAACCTTTTCCGCCGACAGCCAGCGCCTGCCCACTGATGCGCTGACCACAGCCTCGCTTCAGGTTGGTCCCATAGCACTTGGCGTTATGCCGCTGCTGACATTCGCCTCTGCCGTTCTGGTAATCGTCGGTCTGAACCAGCTCTTTTACCGCACCAGCCTCGGACGCGCATTCCGCGCCACATCCGATGACGCAGTAACAGCGAGCCTGATGGGCATCCGCCCGGCAAATATTTTCGCGACTGCGACGGGCATTGCACTGGTGATCGTCACCATTGCTGCGCTCTATCTGGGACTGCGCGCAAACTTTGACCCGAATATCGGTCCTGCCCGTCTGATCTATGCCTTTGAAGCGGTGATCATCGGCGGCCTCGGATCGCTCTGGGGCACACTCGCGGGGGGCATCATAATCGGCGTGGCCCAGACCGTTGGCGCCGCGGTCAACCCGGAGTGGCAGATCCTCTCCGGTCACATCGCATTCCTTATTGTACTGCTGGTCCGGCCACGCGGTCTTTTTCCGAGGGCAAACGACTGATGAGCTATTCCGTCTCTGTGCAGACCCCGGCCTCCCGCGTCGCAACGGCTGCTGCCGCAGTTCTGATCCTGGTGCTGATCGCCCTGCCCTTTTTTGCCGGGCGCGGAACGATCCGCGATATGTTCTTCATTCTGACCATGCTGGTGCTGGCGCAGTTCTGGAATCTGCTGGCAGGATATGGAGGGCTTGTCAGCATTGGCCAGCAGGCATTTGTCGGCGCCGGCGCATACGCACTCTTTGGAGCGGTGATCCTGTGGGGCATTGATCCGGTACCCGCCATCCTGTTGTCGGGCGTCGCCGCGCTTGTCATTGCCGTGCCGACCGCCTTTTTTGCCTTCCGCCTGAACGGCGCCTACTTTGCCATCGGCACGTGGGTCATCGCCGAAGTTGTCCGGTTGCTGGTCGCGCAGTGGAAAACACTGGGGGGTGGCACCGGTACGTCCCTGCCCCGGGAGGCAACGCGCGACATGTGGTTTGTGTCCCTGATCGAGGACGCACTGGGCGTCAGATCAGCCGCCGCGCGCGACATCCTTGCCTATTGGCTGGCCCTGCTGCTGGCCCTGGCGACGATCGGTGGCATCTACTGGCTGCTGCGAACCCGCCGGGGTCTTGCTCTGGCCGCTGTACGTGACAATGTCGAGGCCGCGAAATCGGTCGGCGTTGATGCGTCGCGGATGAAATGGATCGTCTTTCTGACCTCGGCACTCGGCACCGGCCTGGCCGGCGGTCTGATTTATATGCAGAAAGCCCGGATCAGCCCCGACGCCGCCTTCAGCGTGACCGACTGGACAGCTTACGTCATCTTTATCGTTGTCATCGGCGGGATCGGCACCATCGAAGGGCCGATTATCGGCGTGCTGGTCTTCTTTGCGCTCCAGTCCCTGCTCGCCGATTTCGGCAGCTGGTATCTCATGAGCCTTGGCGTTCTGGCCATTGTCGTGATGCTTGTCGCCCCACGCGGCCTCTGGGGGCTGCTGTCCGGGCGCACGGGGCTGCACCTTTTCCCAATTCGCCGCCGGCTCTCAGGCGGACAACTGACCCAAGCGGAGGAATAATCATGCCAGATATCACCACGGATGTACTGATCATCGGCACCGGACCGGCCGGATCGGCAACGGCCGCACTGTTGTCGACATATGGCATCGAAAACATGGTCATCAACCGCTATCGCTGGCTGGCCAACACGCCGCGCGCACATATCACCAACCAGCGCACGATGGAGGTGCTGCGGGATCTGGGACGCGAGGTCGAAGACGAGGCCTATCTGTTTGCCTCCGAACAGGAAATCATGGGCGAAAACGTTTTTTGCGAGAGCCTCGCAGGCGAAGAGATCGGGCGCATGAAAAGCTGGGGCACGCACCCGCTGTCCAAAGCCGAACACCTTTTGTCCTCACCGACCTTCATGAACGATCTGCCGCAGACATTCATGGAGCCGTTGCTTTTCAAGACAGCCTGCCAGCGCGGCACACAGGCGCGGATGAGCACCGAATACCTGAGACATGAACAGGACGCGGATGGCGTCACAACCACCTGTCTGGACCGCCTGACCGGCAAAGAGGTCACGATCCGGTCAAAATATCTGGTGGGGGCAGATGGCGGCAATTCTCTGGTCGCCGAGCACATCGACCTGCCGTTCGAAGGACAGATGGGGGTCGGCGGCTCGATGAACATCCTGTTCAAAGCTGATCTTTCAAAATTCGTGGCGCACAGACCGTCGGTTCTTTACTGGGTGGTCCAGCCCGGCGCTGACGTTGGCGGGATCGGTATGGGGCTGGTGCGTATGGTACGCCCCTGGAACGAATGGCTGATTGTCTGGGGATATGACATCAGTCAGCCTGCCCCGGACGTTGACAATGCCTTTGCAGAAAAAGTCGTGCGTGATCTGGTCGGCGACCCGGACCTCGAGGTGGACATCACCAGCTGGTCAACCTGGACGGTAAACAACTACTATGCCACCCATCTGCAGAAGGACCGGGTGTTCTGTATGGGCGATGCGATCCATCGCCACCCGCCCTCGAACGGGCTGGGGTCCAACACCTCGATCCAGGATGCGTTCAATCTCGCCTGGAAACTGGCCGCCGTTCTGAAAGGCCAGGCCGGACCTGCACTGCTGGATACCTATTCGGATGAACGCGCCCCGGTGGCCAAACAGATCGTCACACGGGCAAACCAGTCAATCGGAGAGTTCGGGCCCATTTTTGAGGCCCTTGGTCTGACCGAGAGCAACGACCCTGAAACCATGCAGAAAAATCTCGAGGGGCGCTGCGATCCGACCCCGGATGCGGAAAGACAACGTGCCGCTATCCGGGAAGCGATCGCGTTCAAGAAATACGAGTTCGACGCTCATGGGGTCGAGATGAACCAGCGCTACAGCTCGGACGCAACGGTCACCGACGGGCAGGTGGAACCGGACTTCCGGCAGGACGCGGACCTGCACTATCAGCCCACCACATGGCCGGGCGCGCGCATACCGCATGCCTGGGTATTTGACCAGAAAGGGACAAAGCACTCGACGCTCGATCTCGCGGGTGGCGGCGCCTTTACTCTCTTTACCGGTCTGGGTGGAGAGGCCTGGACGGAGGCCGCAGCCAGTGTTGCGCAGGAAATGGGCATAACGCTCAACACGCATGTCATCGGGCCCCGCCAGGCCATCGTGGATCACACAGGCGACTGGGCACGTGCGCGCGAAGTGGGTGATGCAGGATGCATTATCACACGACCCGACCAGCATGTCTGCTGGCGGCACGACGGTCTGCCAGACGATCCTGTGGCCGCACTGACGCGCGTTCTTTCCACCGTACTTGCAAGATAGGAGACAGCTATGAGCACCGGCGAAACGGGGTATTTCACCGAAGAAAACTCGGCAGAAGTTGTCATAAGCCGCAGCGCTGACGCACCGGATGCCCGGCTTGCCGAGGTGATGGCGGTAGTCACGAAACACCTGCATGCAGCTGTCAAGGAGATTGAGCCGACACAGGAAGAATGGTTCGAGGCCATCCGGTTTCTCACCGGTGTGGGTCATACCTGCAACGACTGGCGCCAGGAGTTCATCCTGTTGTCGGACTGCCTCGGGGTCTCCATGCTGGTGGATGCGATCAACAACCGCAAACCCTCGGGCGCCTCTGAATCCACGGTTCTGGGGCCGTTCCATGTCGCTGATGCACCCGAGCTTCCGATGGGCGCCGATATCTGTCTCGACCAGAAAGGCGAGCCGATGCTCGTACGGGGCCGGATTCTCGGGACAGACGGTCAGCCGGTGGACGGCGCAAAGATCGACGTCTGGCAGGCCAACGATGAAGGGTTTTACGACGTCCAGCAAAAGGGGCTGCAGCCGGATTTCAATCTGCGTGGCGTGTTTCGGACCGGCCCGGATGGCAGTTATCATTTCCGTGGGGTCAAACCGAAGTTCTACCCTATCCCGGATGACGGCCCGGTAGGACAGATGCTGAAAAAGCTGGGGCGGCATCCGTTCCGGCCGGCGCACCTTCACTATATTCTCGAAGCGCCCGGATTTGAGACGCTGATCACTCATATCTTTGATCCGGATGATCCCTACATCCATTCCGATGCGGTGTTCGGTGTCAAAGAGAGCCTGCTGGCAGAGTTTGAGCTGGTTGAGGATCCGGCGCGGATCAGTGCTGCAGGCTTTGACAGACCGTTTTATGAGGTTGTGCATGATTTCGTTCTGGCGCCTGCAGCGTGAACCAGCCCTGTATCATCTGTGTGGCCATCACCGGCTCACTGCCCCGCAAGGAGAACAATCCGGCCGTACCGGTTACCATCAGCGAACAGATAGAAAGCACACACGAAGCCTTTGAGGCCGGTGCAAGCATCGTACATGCTCATGTGCGCAACGCTGACGAAAGCCCCAGCAGCGACCCGGACAAATTTGCGGCACTCAGGGAGGGACTGAAAAAGCACTGCCCCGGAATGATTATCCAGTTCTCGACCGGTGGCCGTTCGGGCGCGGGAAAGTCGCGCGGCGGGATGCTGCCGCTGGCGCCTGACATGGCGTCGTTGTCCGTGGGCTCCAACAATTTTCCGACACGCGTCTACGAAAACCCCCCGGATCTGGTGGACTGGCTGGCGGCGGAAATGATGACATATGGCGTGAAACCCGAGATTGAGGCGTTTGATCTTTCGCACATCCTGCGCGCGGCTCAGATGCACGCAGCCGGCCAGATACGCGATACGCCTTATGTCCAGTTTGTGATGGGTGTCAAAAATGCGATGCCTGCCGACAGGCATGTGTTCGATTACTATGTCGGAACAGTCAGGCGTCTTTTTGGCGATAACACACCCTGGTGTGCTGCGGGGATCGGTGCTCACCAGAAGGTTCTCAATGAGTGGTCGGTCAGCGCAGGTGGTCACGCCCGCACGGGTCTTGAGGATAACATCCGGCTTGACCGGGACAGGCTGGCGCCGTCAAACGCAGCCCTTGTACGTGTGGTATCCGATATCTGCGAAAAACATGAGCGCCCGGTCGCCACCTGGCAGCAGGCCCGGCAGATCCTCGGACTGCCGGACGGTCCGGCGCTTTGACTGAGCTTCAGGCCTGATCAGCAGGGGCGTCAGGCATTTCGCGGTGTGCTTCCGTCGCCGCAGAGAATTCGGTGATACGCAGGAAAGCCAACCGGCACCAATATTGCCGGCACAACTGCAAGAGTTCAGCGTCTCTTCCAGGCATCGGACACCAGCACACGGCTTACTGCGCCGGTGCCAGGACGTTTCGCCTGACGCGCCGGGGCTTTGCGGGTCAGGTACAGCGGCTAGCCGTCCAGCGTAAGAGTGACGCGATCGCCTGCAAACCATGTCCTGCCAAACTCGACAGGCGCGCCGTCAGGTACTGCGTTTACGCCCGTCGTGCGTAACAATGGATCTCCTTCCTGCAGATGCAGATGCAACGCCTGGGTCGCATCAGCGAGAACCGCCGTCAACCGGGTGGAAACACGAACAAAATCCGTGATGCCTACCAGATCCAGTGCCTGGGTTACCCCACGGGTCTGTTGCAGAGCCACATCAATGCCCGGAAGGCGGGATACCGGGAAAAGGCTTTCGAACAGTGCAATCGGCTGACCGTCGGCAAGAGATAATCCATGGTATGCGCAGATATACCCGCCCTCGGGCACGGCCAGCGCCCGTGCCTCGCCCGGCGTTGCGGCACGGTTCTCAATCTGCAGGATGCGTTTTTCCGGAAGCCGCCCGGCGGCGAGCAGATTTTCATGGAACCGCATCCGACCACCGATCGGGTAGTCGGTAGGCGTCGCGGCAACAAAAGCACCCGATCCGCGACGGGTGCGCACCAGACCCTCCTGTATCAGATGCGCCAGTGCGTGACGCACCGTATGGCGGTTCACGCCAAAACGTTCAGCCAGTCTGGATTCCGTCGGTAACCTGTCGCCAGCCTTATAGCGACCTTCAGCGATGTCACCGCGAAGGTGTGCTGCGATGGCCTGCCAGACCGGGGTTTTTCGGCGTCCTTTTGGCCTGTCGTTCACAATCTGCAAATCTCCTCTGTCGAACTGCGCATTTCCTGATATAATATGTCTAGTTGTATAGTTATAGGCAAAGTTGTCGAGATGAAAGACTGCGGTGAACCACACGCTGAGCGCCGGGCCCGGAGGGGTCTGCTTGCAAGAGCACCTGAGGGCCGGATTTCAACGCTGTTGCCGGAAACAGGCGACCGCTCCGCATTCACACGGCTGCGGCCCCCTGAGATCGGCAGTGTAATGGTCCGGGGGCGGGCCGGTGCAACAGGCGCGCCCTTCAACCTGGGCGAAATGACTGTCATCCGCTGCGCCCTGCGCCTTGGGTGCGGAACTGTCGGGCACGCCTGGCTCATGGGTCGCCGCAAGCCCTGTGCTGAGGCGGCGGCGCCGACCGACGCACTGATGCAGACCGGCGTTGCCGGTTACATCAGATCTGCGGTTCCTGATCCGCTGAAGAAAGAGCGCGCGGAATTGCGTCTGGCCCGGGCAGAGAATGCTTCAGCAACCAAAGTCGATTTCTTTGCAATGGCGCCGGGCGAGGACTGATGCAGACACTGACCCTTGAAGGCGGTTTTGCACAACCCGCTGAAGATGCGGCCCGGGCTTTCCGCGCGATCATGGAAAGCGTGGCGCGTCCCGGTACGATCCGGCGTCTGCAGGGGGCACAGCCACCTCGCCCTCGGTCTCAGGCGGCCGGAGCGGCGATCCTGACACTCTGCGATGGAGATACACCGGTCTTCCTCGCCGGTGTTGTCGATTGCCAGGCGGTGCGCGACTGGATCGCCTTTCACACCGGCGCTCCGTTCTGCACAGCGGCGGAGGCGACCTTTGCTGCGGGGTCCTGGAATGACCTTCAGCCTCTGTCCGCCTATCCGGTGGGCACGCCTGAATACCCGAACCGCTCAGCAACCCTGATCGCGGACCTTCCCCGGCTGGCACCGGTCGGTGTGACACTGACGGGACCCGGGATCAAAACGACCTCCCACCTCAGCCGGCCTGAAGCCGCCTGTTTTCAGACCAACCACGGCCTCCTTCCCGTCGGGCTCGATTTTCTGTTCACGTGTGATGATCTGATCGCGGCTGTACCGCGCTCTGCTGAGGTTTGCTGATGTACGCAGACGCAAAAGACGGCGCACGCGCGATCAGCAACGCGCATGCATGGCTGGCCGAAGAACGCCGCGGCGACATTTCTTTTGCCGGGCTGTCTGTTTCGCAGATCCGCGAACAGCTGGGTCTCGCGATCAACAGGGTTATGGCAGAGGGATCTCTTTACGATCCGGACCTTGGAGCGCTTGCAATCAAAAAGATACGCGGTGATCTGATCGAAGCGATTTTCCTGATCCGCGCATACCGGACCACCCTGCCCCGCTTTGGACCGGCAGAACCGGCAGATACCGGCACAATGACCCGCGACAGTCGTATATCAGAAACATTCAAGGACGCTCCGGGCGGGCAGATTCCGCGCCCGACGTTTGATTACACGCATCGCCCGCCGGACTTCAGACTTGCAGCCGAAGGAGAGGTGCCCGGGGCGCCGCGACGTGCTGCGCCACAGACGACCGTGCCCCACGTTACCGATTTCCTGAACAGCGACGGCCTGATCGAAGACGCCGGGGCTTCTGATGAGGCTCCGGGGGACCTGCCCCGCGAGTCACTCGAATTACCCGCATACCGCAGCCTGCGACTTCAGACGCTGGCACGGGCGGATGAGGGCTTTATCCTCTCGCTGGCTTATTCGACCCGGCGTGGTTGCGCGCGGAACCACGCCTTTGTCGGTGAGTTACGGATCGGGACAGTGCCTGTCGAAGTGGACATACCTGAACTCGGTTTCACAGTGGAAATCGGAGAGGTTACGCTGACCGAATGCGAGACGGTTAATCAGATCAGGGCTTCCCGGACGGAACCGCCGCAGTTTACCTGCGGCTACCGTCGCGTCTTCGGGCAGAGCGAACGCAGGGCAATATCAATGGCGCTGGTCGACCGTACGCTCCGATGGGAAGGATCCGGTAAAGACTTTCAGGGCGCGCCGGCTCTGGATGCCGAATTTGTTCGTTCCCATGCGGATAACATCCAGGCGACCGGGTTTCTGGAGCACATCAAGCTGCCCCCATTACGTCGACTTTCAGTCAGAGCTGGAACTGGTCCGAAAGATGCGGCGCGCGGCAGGAGCGGAAAACACACAGGAGGACGTGGCTTGATCTCCGTGGGCGCGCGCCGCTGTGGCAAAATCCGGTCGCACGCCACTGACTGGCTGACCCGGGTCGAGACTGACGCCGGCCGCATTGATGATCGCCCGACAACTTTTGTCGGCGGTATACAGCAAAGGCTTCAGATTGCGCGCAACCTCATATCGGGTCCGGGGCCGGTCTTTGTGGATGAGCCCACCGGGGGTCTGGATGTGAGCGTTCAGTGCCGACGGCTGGATCTTCTGCGCGGTCTTGTTCGGAATATGCACCTGTCGGCCATCATCGTGACCTATGACATCGCCGTTGTGCGCCTGCTGGCAGATCACCCGATGGTCATGAAATCAGGACGTGTGGTAGAAAGTGGACTTGCAGACCGTGTTCCTGGTGATCCCCGGGCACCCGCATACACAGCTCCTCGTCAGCTCGGTCCTGCAGAGATGAGGCCCGCCGTGATTGAACTTGAAAACGTCTCAAAGACTTTTGTGCTGCACAATCAGGGTGGGGTCGAGATACCGGTGTTGCGCGACGTTTGCCTGGCCGTGGCACCCGGTGACTGTGTTGTACCGACGGGCGCATCCGGCAGCGGAAAATCTACGCTCATGCGCATGATCTACGGCAAATGTATGGCCCGTTCAGGCAGGATCACAGTGGGTGATGCCGGTCCTGCCGGTGCTGAGCCGCGCAAGATCATCCGCACGCGGCGCGAATTGCCGGGATACGTCAGCCAGTTCCTGCGCGTTGCCCCCCGTGTCCCGGCACTGGATGTGGTCGCAGAGCCGCTGCCGTCTACCGGCAGCGGAGAGGAGGCCGCGCGCGCGCGGTCCACCTCACTGCTGGAGCGCCTCAATATTCCACAAACGCTCTGGAACCTGTCGCCAACAACATTTTCCGGAGGTGAGCAGCAGCGCGTCAACATTGCCCGCGGTTTCGTACGCAATTTTCCCACAATCTTGCTGGACAAGCCGACGGCCAGTCCCGACGTCGCCAACAGGGACGTCGTTCCGCACGTTATCAAAGAGGCAAAAGCAAGGGGCGCCGCAATCGTGGGGATATTTCACGACGACACGGCCCGCCGGCAGGTCTGCGACCGGGAAATTGACGTCACTTCATTCAACCCCGGTGCCGCTGCATGACCCGTGGTCGCCTCATCGCGGTCGTCGGACCATCGGGCGTCGGCAAAGACAGCGTGATCGCAGGTATTGCGCGCGCGTTGCCGGGCATCAGCGTCGTCCGGCGTACTATCACGCGTAATCCCGATGCAGGTGGCGAAGTGTTTGACCCGGTTGATCTCAGAGCGTTCGAGGCTGCCGCCGCACGCGGTGACTTCTGCCTGCACTGGGGCGCCCACGGGCTGCACTATGGCATCCCCGCCGGCGTTGCAGACGATGTACGCCATGGGAAACTCTGTATCGCCAATCTGTCCCGGGGCGTTCTTTCGCAGGCCGCGGCGATCTTTCCCGACCTGCAGGTTCTCAACGTCACGGCAAGTCCGGAAACTCTGGCACACCGGCTGTCCGGCCGGGGCCGCGAAACCACCGGCGAGATATCCGAACGACTGGCACGGAAGGTCGGCCCGATGCCGGGCGAAATTGACGTCACAACGATCAGCAACGACGGTGCGCTCGAGGATACCGTTGCGCGCGCCGTACATGCTCTGCGCATTGAAGGCGTGCGGCTATGATCCCGCGGACGCCAGGAAATGCCCGACCCGTTTGCCGGTGGCCGGCAAGGAAACCCACCCCGTTACGGTGGCAGAACACAGAAAGCCTGAATACATGAACTCTTCTTTTCCATCTGGCGCAGGTCAGGATACGGGCAACACCCCGTCCGGGGATGCACAGTGCTTCGCGAATGCGCGCCTGGTTTTGCCGGACGGGATCGTCTGCGGCCAGGTTACTGTCACGGACGGAATAATATCCGACGTGGCAGAAGGCACGGTCACGCCAGAGGGCGCCATCGACTGCCAGGGCGATTATCTGCTGCCGGGTCTTGTGGAACTCCATACCGACAACCTTGAGCGGCATATCGAACCCCGGCCCGCTGTTGACTGGCCCCATCTGCCCGCTCTTATCGCACACGATGCAGAGCTGGCCTCCACAGGCATTACAACTGTGTTTGATGCCCTGCGCGTGGGGTCGATCCACAACAGTTCGGCGCGCTACGGTGCCTATGCCCGACAGATGGCAACTGAAATCCTTGCAGCGCGCGATTCCGGGTGCCTCAGGATTAGTCATTTACTGCATCTGAGGGCTGAAATCTGTTCGGAAACACTGCTTGAGGAAATGGCCGAATTCGGGCCGGATGACCGCATCGGGATCGTGAGCCTGATGGACCACACGCCCGGACAGCGGCAGTTTCGCGATCTGGAAGTGCTCAGAGCCTACGTCGGCAAAAAGCGCGGGTTGTCCGACGCGCAGTTTGTCACACACGTTGCACATCTCAGGGAACTGCAGAAACTCTATGGCGATAAACATGAAAAGGGTGCTGTCGCCCAGGCACGCCGATATGGGTCTGCCCTTGCCAGCCATGACGACACAACTGCAGCGCAGGTCGCGCATTCTGGCAGGAACGGGGTGAACTTTGCCGAGTTCCCCACCACCCTCGAAGCTGCAGAAGCCTGCGCAGAGGCAGGTATTGCAGTTATGATGGGCGCGCCGAACATTATCCGGGGCGGCTCCCATTCCGGCAACGTCTCTGCGCAGACCCTGGCTGAGGCAGGTATCCTGGACATCATTTCTTCAGACTATGTGCCCTCTGCCCTACTGTTGTCTGCCTTTCGCCTGGCCGACATCTGGCAGGATCTGCCGCGCGCCATCCGGTGTGTCACCGAAAACCCGGCGACGGCCGCCGGCCTGACCGATCGTGGCCGGATAGAGACCGGTCTGCGCGGAGATCTGATCCGGGTCCGCACCAGTGGGCCGACACCGCTGATCAAGGGGGTCTGGAGCCGTGGAGAGCGCGTAAGCTGACATTTGTCCGCGCGCTGCCGCTTGCCATGCGGCTGTAGCCGCACCAGGTTGGTGTTCAGGATGACCTTTCACATAAACGCAATGGTTTTCGCTCCCTTACTGGTCATGGTTATTGCCATGCCCGGGTGGCCTGCCGCCGCTGCGGGAGAAGCTGATATGGATTTGAACCCCGACTGGGAATACGTCGCGGACACGGTGATGGGAGGTGTTTCGGATGGGACGGCGGCGCGGGTGCACGTGCAGGGCCGACATGCAATGCGCCTGACCGGCAGTGTGTCGACGGACAACAACGGAGGCTTTATCCAGATGGCTTTTGACCTGTCGCCGGGCGGTGGGCCGGTTGATGCGTCCGGCTGGCAGGGCATCGAGCTGGACGTCCGCGGCAATGGCGAGGAATATGATGTCCGCCTGAGGACAGAGCAGCTCAGCCGGCCCTGGCAGTCCTTCCGCGCCTCCTTCCGGGCCGACCATGCCTGGACGACCGTCAGGATCAGCTTTGACGATTTTGCGCCGCATCGCACGGACGTTGCGTTTGACCCGGCGTACCTGCGCCGCATCGGTATTCTGGCTGTCGGACGCGATTTCACCGCAGATGTCGCTGTATCAGGGATAAGGCTCTACAGATGAAGGAAAACCGCTTTCAATCACCCGCAAAAAAGGTTGCGATTATCGGATATGGTGCCATTGGTGCAGAAATCTGCGGGCAACTGAATAGCGATCCTTCGGTCTTTGTCAGCGACGTGCTTGTACGGCCCGGGCGCACGGCAGATGTACGCGCAGCGCTCGGTCCGCATGTTCGGGTGGTCACACGGCCAGAAGACCTGTCGCCTGATGTCAGCTTTGTGCTCGAATGCGCAGGTCATGCTGCCGTTCAGAATACGGCGCCCGCGGTTCTCAGGCTTGGTTTTCACCTCGGGATACTGTCCGCCGGAGCCCTGGCAGATGAGCAGACCGCACGGGCGCTTGAAGACGCTGCCCTGCAGGGAGGCGCTCAGATATCGGTCCTGCCCGGTGCAATCGGAGGCATTGATGCGCTGGCGGCGGCGCAGGACGGCCTGGATACTGTGATCTATGCCGGGCGCAAACCGCCGCAGGCCTGGCGGGGCAGCCCGGCAGAAGAAATCTGTACGCTTGACGATCTGACCGAAGAATTCGAGTTTTTCAGCGGCAGCGCCCGCGAAGCTGCCCGTCTGTTTCCAAAAAACGCAAACGTTGTTGCAACAGTCGCGCTCGCTTCGGTCGGGTTTGACGACACCAGGGTCACGCTCGTTGCGGATCCCCGGGCGGCTGGAAATTCACACCGGATAGTCGCAACGGGTCCCGTCGTTTCTCTCGATTATACCACCGCCGGATCTCCGCTCGCCTCCAACCCCAAAACCTCCGCGCTGACAGCGCTCAGCGCGTTGCGGGCATTGCGGAACCAAGGCTGCCTGATCCGGATCTGATCAGCCCGGGAACCGGGCCATCCAGGCAAGTGTTTCGCTGGTCGGCCGCGCGGGCCGGTACTCTGCCCCCAGCGGATCTGTATATCCGAGCGATTTCAGATGATCAAAAACGTGTGCATAGCTGACCTCACCATGATCCGGCGTGCCCCGGTCGGGGACAGATGCAAACTGGATATGCCCGATCAGTGGCAGCAACCTGGTCAGACGATTGGTCAGGTCTCCCTCGGTCAGCTGCACATGATAACAGTCGAACATCAGTTTCAGGTTGCCCGCACCCAGGTGCTCAATAATCGACTGTGCCTGCGCGGTCGAATTCAGAAAATACCCCGGCGCATCATAAGCATTGAGCGGTTCAATCAGGATAGTTATGTCGTGCGGCGCAGCCCTTTCACAGGCATAGGACAGATTGGCCGCAAAGCTTTTCCCGGCTTCAGGGCCAGAGGAAAAACCCGCCATCACATGCACCGCTCCGGCACCGATGTACTGCGCATAATCCAGTGCCTGGTCGATAGCGGCGCGCGCCTCACTCTCGCGCCCCGGCAACGCCGACAGACCGTTTTCCCCGGCCCCGGTGTCCCCCCGCACCGTGTTGATCCCGAGCATTGGCAGCCCGGTTTCGATCAGCGCGTCACGCACTCCGGCCGGGTCATTGTCATAGGGCCAGTGGCATTCGACTGCATCAAAACCGGCAGCATGAGCCGCGCGGATTGCGTCTGCCAGCGGCAGATCCGCCCACAAAAATCCCAGGTTCGCCGAAAATGCTGTCAATCATCCCACTCCACATCAAAACGCTCTACGAGACCGCTGACCTGTTCTGCCGTCAGCATCCGCGCATTTATGCCGCGCATCATCATCGCAAGCCGGGCCGTGTCTTCGAGTTCCTCGATGGCGTTGCAGGCGGCCTCGACGTCTTTGCCTGCCACCACCGGGCCATGGTTTGCCAGCATCACCGCCGTTCTCTTTCCGGCAAGACCGCGCACCGCCTCGCCCATCGCGGGATCACCCGGCATAAAGAACGGAAGCAGCTTTACCTTACCCAGTTTCATTATGGCATAGGGTGTCAGCGGTGGCAGAAAATTGTCCTCGTCAGCATCCGGCATCATCGACCAGGCGACTGAGTGACATGAATGCAGATGTACCACCGCACCTGCCGTGCTGCGGGTCTCGTAGAAGGCCGAATGCAGGGGCATTTCCTTGGTGGGCGGGTCCCCGTCCGTCAGCGTGCCAGAGGCGTCAAACCGGCTGAGCCGGGCTGGGTCAAGACGGCCAAAACTGGTGCCCGTAGGAGACACCAGCAGGCCGCCATCCTGCGTCCGTGCCGAAATATTGCCGGTACTGCCCCCCGTGAGCCCCCGGTCAAAGAGCGAGGCCGCAAGTGTACAGATGGTTTCGCGCAGAACAATTTCAGATGTCATGAGCAGAGTTCATAGCAGGTTCACCGGGTCGCACAATGCCACAGCCAATGCCGCGTCAGAGCTGGTGAAAGCGGTGTTGACGCAAAAGCGCTATGAGCATGGCACCGGCCTCTGTCCTGTGAGAGTGATGAATCCGGCGGGCAGCCTCTGCATCGCCGGACCGGATTGCCTCCAGAACACCTCTGTGATCCTCATGTGACTTGACCGGAGCCGGACGCATATAAAGGGTCATCGCCCGCGCGCGGCGCACCTGGTCGGCCATCATTGCCGTGATCGCCTCGACACGCCGGTTCCCGCCAAGCCGCACGAGTTCAGAGTGAAACCGCTCGTCTGCATCTGCCCAGGCCTGACGATCTTCGGATTTGAGAGCCGCGTCCATATCCTCGATGCTGCGTTCCAGCAGGGACAGATCGCGTTCCCCGGCAGGTGCCGATGCGGCACGGGCAGCTGCCAGCGCTTCCAGTTCGGTCAGAATATCGTAAATTTCCTGCATGTCTTCGGGAGACACCGGCAGGATGCGGATGCCACGCCGCGGCCGGACCTCAACAAGGCCCTGTGCCTCAAGCATCAGAGCTGCTTCGCGCACGGGCGTCCGGGACATGCCCAGCCGCTCTGCAAGTTCTGTTTCGAGGTGATCGGATCCGGGAGAAAGCTCGCCGGCAAAGATCAGGCGCCTGAGCTCACCCACAGCGCGATAACTGTTGGACTTTTCCCTGAAATCATTTGGCGGCCCGAAAATCATAGCATGACCTTACGCCCGTTTTCAGCCGAAGCGTAGATGGCATCACGCACAGCGATTACTGTCAGGTAGTCAGCCGCTGTGTTTTCCGGTGTCCGGCCGGTTCGCACACAATCCACGACATGGGCCTGCAGATGCCGCACACAATCACCGCCGAATCCGTTCGCCTCATCCGGTGCCAGCACGTTTTCTGATTTGTCTGATCCAAAGGCGCGGAACGAAACGCTGCCGTCGCCCAGAAGCGTAAGGCAGCCATCTGTCCCTTCGAAAACCGCCTCACCCATGGTGCGCCGCAGGTTGTCGGCCACATGGTCCGCAAGCCGGTTGCCGTCAAAAACAGTGCGGACACCGTCAGGATGATCGAAATGCACCATGCCTGCGTCCTCACCGGCGATGGCGGGATTCAGCTGGCGCAGATCTGCGTAAACTGCGGTGGGGTCGCCGAAGATAAACCGGAACGTGTCGATCCAGTGCACACCTGTTTCATGTATCAGAAACCGGGGCATCTGCTGAAAGTAAGGCTGGCGGTCGAGATAGGCCTCCGGCCCCTGCCCGTCTCCGGGGCGCAGCCGGAACGTCGCCTGCATCGGTCTTCCGATCCTGCCGCACGCAATCTGATCCCGGATGACACGGTACCATGGCATAAAACGGAAATTCTCGTGCACAACCAGCGTGACACCAGCGGCACGGGCTTCTTCGACAATCTCCCGCGCCTCACGAAGGTCCAGGCAAAAAGGTTTCTGACAGATTATCGTCCCAACGCCGGCCGCGATGGCCCGGCGCACAGAGGTCGCATGACCGGGTGGCGGCAGAATAATGTCCAAGATGTCCGGTACTCCGGCGTCCAGCATCGCGGCCAGGCTGCCGAAAGCGGGCAGTCCGGTCGCCTGCGCCGCTGCAATATTCAGGTCAGCGGACGCAATCGTCTCAACGCCTTCAATGCGGCTCCATGCGTCATAGTGGAACTGGCTGAAATAGCCGGCACCGAGACAGGCAACACGCAGCGTATCCGGTGTGCTCATAGCCCGAGTTCCGCGGCCACAGCTGCCGCCGCCTCCTGTGTTGTTGCATGCCCGCCAAAGTCTGCGGTCAGAACCTGCCCGCGCGAGATCACCCGTTCAACGGCCTCGCGCAATACTCTGCCATCCTGCCGGAGCGCCGGGGCATCAAACCGCAGGCCAAGCCAGTCAAGCATCATGGACGCAGAGAGGATCATTGCCATAGGGTTTGCCACCCCCTGACCGGCGATATCCGGCGCGGAGCCATGGCATGGCTGAAAGACTGCATTATTCAGACCGATGTCCGCGGACGGTGCAACGCCAAGCCCGCCCATCAGACCCGCGCCGAGGTCTGAGAGGATGTCGCCGAACATATTTTCGGTGACCAGAACGTCAAAATCCCATGGCTTGAGAACGAACCACAGTGCAGTCGCATCGACGTAGGCGTGATCGGCCTGCAGGTCAGGGTGCTTTCGGGCTTCTGCATCAAAGAGAGACCTGAAATAGGCAAAGGCCCGGAACACATTTGCCTTGTCCACACAGGTGACCCGGCCCGGTCCTCTCCCGGCGTCACGGCGTTCGCGCGCCAGTTCAAAAGCGAACCGGAAGAGCTTTTCTGAGATATCGCGCGTGATCAGCAGTGTTTCCCGTGCTTCGTTTTCGCTGACTTCTCCGCAGCCCTGGGTGTGAAACAATCCTTCTGTGCTTTCGCGGATCAGGACAAAATCAACCTCATTTCCCTCTGGCAGGTTCAGCGGCGTACGCTGACCGGGAAAGATCCGCACAGGCCGGACGCCCGCAAAAAGGGTCAGCTCTTTTCTCAGATCAATCTGTGGCGAAATCTCTGTCCCATCGGGGTAACGCACCGACGGCAGTCCCATTGCGGACAGAAGAATGGCATCCGCCGCACGGGCGGTCCTCAAAGATGCCTCCGGCAGCGATTCCCCTGTTCTAGCATAATGCGCAGCGCCCGCCGGCACGGTATCAAAGCTGAGACGGTATCCGCTTTTGCCAGCCAGCGCCGCGAGGATCTCGACCGTCGGCCGCGTGATTTCCGGGCCAATGCCGTCACCCTCGAAAACGGCAATTTCAAAATTTGACTTCATCTGATCTCCTGACTGTCAGCCTGGGGCCTGAAAAATGGTACTTTACTCTTTAATGCATACATTAAAGTATGCAACAAAAAACTCATTAACAATTGCAGGCCAGACTTGCCCGGTGCGGTTACACCGGTGCACAGTCCTCAGAGCCAGACTGCACGGGAGAAATATGTATGTACGCTGTGACCGTCACCTTCGCGATTGCGCCGGGCAGAATGCCGGATTTTCTCCCGCTGATGTATGCGAATGCATCGGCATCCCTGCGCGATGAGCCGGGATGTCGACAGTTCGATGTGGTGACCGATCCCGCCCGTCCGGATACTGTTTTTCTGTATGAGCTTTACGACACAGAGGCTGACTTCACAGCTCATCTGACGCTGCCACACTTTCTCAGCTTCGCAGAAGAGACAGAGGCAATGGTCGCGGAAAAAACCGTCGCGACCTGGTCGGAGGTGCGCCAGTGAGCACCTGGGAAATCCATGCGGTGAAATATGCGGACAGAAACAGCAGAACCCGCCGCGACAGTTTTATCTTTGATGACAACCATGATGCGCCGCATCCGATGGACTACTTTATGTGGCTGCTGCGATGTGGCGCCAGGTCAATACTCGTCGATACAGGATATGACACCGCCGAGGCCACCAGTCGCGATCGCCCGATCCGGCTTGACCCGGCTGCTGCGCTCGCCCCGCTTGGAATCGCGCCGGATGACATCACAGACGTCATCGTCACGCATCTTCACTATGATCATGCTGGCGGTCTGCACCTGTTCCCCAATGCCCGCCTGCACATGCAGGCAGCAGAAATGGCTTATGCTACGGGACCCTGCATGTGCCATGAAGCATTGCGAATGCCCTTTACCGCAGGCCATATCTGCGAGGCCGTAAAGCGTCTGTACTCCGGCAAGGTCGTTTTCACGGACGGCGAAGCGGAAATAGCCGAAGGCGTCACCGTCCATTGCATCGGTGGCCACAGCAGAGGCCTTCAGGCTGTACGGGTGCGTACGGAGCAGGGATGGATGGTTCTGGCATCGGACGCTGCGCATTACTACGAAAACTTTGTGGCCAGAAAGCCCTTTCCTATTGTTGTCGACCTGCAGGACATGCTGGAGGGTTTCGACACTTTGCTCAGACTGGCCAGCAAACCAGAGCTCATCGTGCCCGGGCATGACCCGATTGTTACCGAGGTGTTCCCGCAAGGCACTGCCGGACACATCTGGCGGCTCGATCCGGGACCCACGCGGAAAATTCCCGGCCTGTAATGCCCGGGGGTCAGACACCCGTTGCTGAAAAAATGTGCAGCTGTCTGAAATTTCTGACAAAAAGTGAAAAGACATTGGTCAAACACCGGGCAGCATGGGAAAGTCTGCTGGTTCACTGAGACCACCGGGAGCAGCCCGACGTGCTGATGTCCACCCTAACACCTCTGGATCAGCCGCGCGCGGTCGGCGAAGCGCGGGTGTCTGTCAGGGCGAGAGATACGCGTACCGTAATCGGCACCCTGCGTCAGGCCGGCGCCCTCAAGCTTCTGTTTCCGTGTAACCGGCAGGACGTCGAAGCGGTACTCGTCAATACAGCAGGTGGCATCACCGGTGGTGATCAGTTTGCCACAACCGCATCGGCGGAACAGGACACACATCTGACGATCACGACCCAGGCAGCAGAGCGCGCCTACCGCGCTCAGGCTGCTCAGACGGGCCAGGTCAGGAACCGTCTGCAGGTGGCAGATGGCGCGACGTTGCACTGGTTGCCGCAGGAAACCATTTTATTTGAGGGCGCGGCACTGACCCGGGACTTTCAGGCAGACCTTGGGACGGCGGCACATTTTCTGATGGTGGAACCGCTGATCTTTGGCCGCCAGGCGATGGGCGAAGATGTCCGGCAACTGTTCTTTTCCGATCGTATCGAGGTCCGGCGGAATAATGTCCCGCTCTGGGTCGATGGTCTGAGATTTTCCGGCGACGTGGCATCACAGCTCGACCGCCCGGCCATCGCGGGCGGCGCACGGGCCATGGCCAGCGTGCTGTGGGTCCATCCCGCAGCCGGTGGCGCGCTGGACTTTGCCCGCCAGAGCGCAGGAAAATCGGGTGGGGCGAGCCTGCTGGCGCCAGATGTTCTGCTCTGCCGCTTTCTTGCTGACGATGGATATGCGCTGCGCCAGGCGCTTGTCCCCTTGCTTGACCACCTCACCAAAGACAAACTGCCCAGAAGCTGGAGACTCTGACCCATGCAGCTGACCCCGAGAGAGAAAGACAAACTGCTTATCGCCATGGCCGCAGAAGTTGCGCGCAGACGACTGGCGCGCGGCGTGAAACTGAACCACCCCGAGGCCATCGCCCTGATCACGGACGCCGTGGTTGAGGGCGCGCGTGACGGACGATCGGTTGCCGACATGATGGAGGCCGGTGCGCATGTCGTGACCCGTGCGCAGTGCATGGAAGGCGTGCCCGAGATGATCCACGACGTTCAGGTCGAGGCCACGTTCCCAGATGGCACCAAGCTGGTGACCGTCCACAACCCGATCCGCTGAGGAGGCGCACATGATACCCGGAGAGATCATCACCGCCGATGGCGATATCACCCTGAACGACGGCACCGAAAGCATTACGCTGATGGTCGCGAACACCGGCGACCGCCCGGTTCAGATCGGCAGCCACTATCATTTTGCAGAAGCCAACGGCGCGCTGGAGTTCGACCGCGACGCCGCGCGCGGCTGCAGGCTGGACATCGCCGCGGGCACAGCTGTGCGGTTTGAACCGGGACAGCGCCGCGAAGTGCAGCTGATCCCGGTGTCTGGCGCGCGCCGCATTTTTGGCTTTAACCAGAAGATCATGGGGGACCTCTGAGACATGGCAACACGCATTTCCCGCGACAATTACGCCGCCATGTTCGGCCCGACAACGGGCGACCGTGTCAGGCTGGCCGACACCGACCTGGTGATCGAAGTGGAAAGGGATCTGACGACCTACGGCGAAGAAGTGAAATTCGGCGGCGGCAAAGTGATCCGCGATGGCATGGGTCAGAGCCAGGTCACCCGCGCCGGCGGGGCTGTGGATACTGTTATCACCAACGCGCTGATCGTTGATCACACCGGCATTTACAAAGCAGACGTCGGCCTGCGCGATGGTCGCATCGAAACGATCGGCAAGGCTGGCAACCCCGACACCCAGCCCGGCGTGGATATCATCGTCGGTCCCTCGACCGAGGCGATCGCGGGCGAAGGGCGCATTCTGACAGCCGGTGGCTTTGACAGTCACATCCATTTTATCTGCCCACAGCAGATCGAGGATGCGCTGCATTCCGGCGTCACCACAATGCTGGGCGGCGGGACAGGGCCTGCCCACGGTACGCTGGCCACGACCTGTACGCCCGGCGCGTGGCATATCGGGCGGATGCTGCAGTCTCTGGACGCCTTTCCGATGAACTTTGGCATTTCAGGCAAGGGGAACGCGTCTTTGCCTGAAGCCCTTGTCGAAATGGTCGAAGGTGGTGCCTGTGCAATGAAGCTGCACGAGGACTGGGGGACGACACCCGGCGCGATTGACTGCTGTCTGAGCGTGGCCGACGACATGGACGTTCAGGTGATGATCCACACAGATACACTCAACGAAAGCGGTTTTGTTGAGAACACGGTCGCGGCCATCAAGGGACGCACTATCCACGCCTTTCACACCGAGGGCGCAGGGGGCGGACACGCACCGGACATCATCAAAATCTGCGGGGATGCCAATGTGATCCCGTCCTCGACCAACCCGACCAGGCCGTTTACGGTAAATACGCTCGAAGAGCACCTGGACATGCTGATGGTCTGCCACCATCTGGACAAATCGATCCCTGAGGATGTCGCCTTTGCCGAAAGCCGCATCCGGCGCGAAACTATTGCCGCAGAAGACATCCTGCATGACATGGGCGCGTTTTCGATCATCGCAAGCGACAGCCAGGCCATGGGCCGCGTGGGCGAGGTGCTGATCCGCACCTGGCAGACAGCAGACAAAATGAAGAAACAACGCGGGCGACTGGCAGAAGAGACCGGTGAAAACGACAATCTGCGGGTGCGGCGTTATATTGCCAAATATACGATCAACCCGGCCATCGCCCATGGTATCAGCCACGAGATCGGCAGTATCGAGGTCGGCAAACGCGCAGATCTGTGCCTGTGGAACCCGGCGTTTTTCGGCGTAAAGCCAGAGATGGTTCTGATGGCCGGCACGATTGTCTGTGCGCAGATGGGCGATCCGAATGCCTCTATTCCGACACCTCAGCCTGTCTATTCCCGCCCGATGTTCGGGGCCTTTGGCAGGTCTGTCGAACGCTCGGCAGTCACATTTGTGAGCGCTGCTGCCGAAGCTGCGGGGATCCGCGATACACTGGGGCTGGCCAAGGATGTGGTCGCCGTCAGGGGGACACGCGGGATCGGAAAAAAGGACCTTGTTCTGAACGATGCCCTGCCGGTGATTGAGGTGAACCCCGAGACATATGAGGTGCGCGCCGATGGCGAGCTGCTGACCTGTCAACCCGCTGACGTACTGCCCATGGCACAACGCTATTTTATGTTCTGAGGAGTGCGCAATGCAGACTGCACAAAATGTTGTACCACTGTCCGACGCCGCTGCCGACGAGGTTAGCCTCGATTATGATGCGCGCTTTTTGCGGCGCAAAGTACTGACAACGCGGGCTGGCCGCCAGGTCCTGATTGACCTGCCCCGCACCACGTCCATCGGAGACGGCGATGCGCTGCAGACAACAGACGGCGCGCTTATCCGCGTAGTGGCGGCGCCCGAACCGCTGCTCGAGATTACCGGGCAGGACCTGCACCGGATCGCCTGGCACGTTGGTAACCGCCACACTCCCTGCCAGATCGAAGCCGCGCGCCTGCTCATACAGCAGGACAAGGTCATGACCGATATGCTGACAAAGCTTGGCGCGCAGGTCCGCGAAGTGACCGAGCCATTTACACCCGAAGGTGGTGCCTATGGGCATGGCCGTACGCATGGTCACGACCAGACTGCTGCGCACGGCCCTTACGGGTCTGACCATGAACACACGCACCATCATGAGCACTGATGTCCTGACCCTCATGCAGTGGATGTCGCCCGGTTTCCCGGTGGGTGCTTTTGCCTACAGTCACGGGCTCGAAACTGTGATTGCCTCAGATAACCTGCGTGATGCCGAAACACTCCGGTCCTGGGTCACGGATATCATCCGGTATGGCGCCGGCCGCAGCGATGCGACCCTGCTGGCCGAAGCCTGGCGCAGTACTGACAATGCCGAAAAGACGGAAGCAGTTGCCCTGGCACTGGCATCAGGTGCTGAGCGTCTGACCGAAACGCGCGATCAGGGGGCCGCCTTTGCCCGGACAGTGGACGACATCTGGCAAACGGCTGTCGGGCCGTGCACCTATCCGGTCGCTGTGGGTCTGGCCGCAGCGCGTCGCAAGCTGCCACTGGATCTGACCGCTGAAGCCTATCTGCACGCCTTTGCGGCAAACCTGATCAGTGCTGCGGTGCGTCTTGTTCCTCTGGGCCAGACCGAAGGGCAGAAGGTGCTTGCAGATCTGGGCCCGCTTATCACCGAAGTCGCCGGTGACGCCTGCGCTGAAGGCGCACCGCTTTATTCCAACTGCATCGCCGGAGACATCGCGGCCATGCGTCACGAAACCCAGTACTCAAAGGTTTTTCGCACATGACCAGACTGAATGGCCCGTTGCGTATCGGGATTGGCGGTCCCGTTGGTGCCGGGAAAACCACCCTGACCGCGGCGCTTGCCCGCGCCCTGTCACCTTCTCATTCTATCGGCGTGATCACGAATGATATCTACACCCGCGAGGACGCCGATGCCCTGCTGCGTCTGCAGATCCTGCCACGGGACCGGATCATCGGTGTCGAAACCGGCGGATGCCCGCATACCGCCATCCGCGAAGATGCCTCGATCAACCTGGCCGCTGTGGACGAAATGCAAAAGCGCCACCCGGACGTGGAGGCCATTCTGATCGAAAGCGGCGGCGACAACCTGAGTGCGACCTTCTCACCGGAGCTCGCTGATGTGACACTCTATGTCATCGACGTGGCCGCGGGCGAGGAAATCCCGCGCAAGGGAGGTCCTGCGATCACACGCTCGGACATCCTGATCATCAATAAAACCGATCTTGCACCCCATGTCGGTGCGTGTCTGGATGTGATGGACCGTGATGCCAGGCGGATGCGTGCGGGGCGGCCCTTTGTGTTCTGTGCCCTGCGCCATGGTGAGGGGGTAGCGCAGGTTCTCACAGAACTCCGTGCGGTCTCCGGTCTGGGGCTGACCGTGCCGGCGGCAGAGTAGACTACCGGGAGGCTGCGTCGTCAGCCCGCCGCACAGGGTTGCCCGGCATTTCCCCAGATCTGCATGTCCCGGATGTGAATGCTGAGGCTGTAGGGTGCAGGCGCACGCCCGCCGCCAGGGGCCCAGGCCCAGTGCAGGATGACATCATGACCGAGGTGCTCGACCAGTTCTTCAACGGTCCGCCCGCCGTTCCGTTCAGGATCACGCAGTTGCTGGCAGATGTCGTCACTGCTCTGGCCGAACCAGTGCGCTTCAACAGGGGCAAGTCGCCACGCGTCTGCCACCTGAGGCGCCGCATGGGGCGTGTCGTTCTGCGCGGTATTGCTGGTGACATGACAGGTGCGACAGGGGATGAATTCTGCACCGATGCGGCTTTCACCGGCCCGGATGTTCATCCCGTGAACCCTGGTTTCGCCATAGGAGGGACCGGACCACATGGGGCGGTCGGACGGGCCTGTATGACAGTTGGCGCACCGCGGGTGCGAGACGACTTCGAAAATTCTGTCCCAGGCGGCCAGACCATCTGCCGCGCTCACCTGCGGCTCCTGTGCATATGCAACCACCGGCCACAGAAACAGAAACGCCGCCGCACGCATCATGCGCCACTCAGGCGGCGCGCAGCAGAGCGGACCGCGGCCCGTATCCGCGGGTATGTTCCGCACCGGCAGAGGTTGCCGCTCATTGCTGCGTCGATGTCCTCGTCTGTGGGATCCGGAACCAGGTCCAGAAACGAAGCCGCCTGCATGATCTGACCGCCCTGGCAATACCCGCACTGCGCTACCTGATGATCAATCCAGGCCTGCTGCACGATCTTCAGCGTTTCAGGCGCATCCGGTGTTTCGATCGTCGTGATCTCACCTTCGACATCCGCCACGGCCAGCTGACACGACCGCACCGCGATCCCGTCAATATGTACAGTACAGGCACCGCACTGCGCGATCCCGCAACCGTATTTCGGCCCCGTTATGCCGAGCGTATCGCGCAAAACCCAGAGCAGCGGCATTTCTGCCGCTACCTCAACATCATGGTCGGTACCGTTGACCGTCAGTTTCATTTCCTGGGTTTCCTCTGGTTGCCGGCAGAATACGGCAGCCAGAGGCCTTCATCAACGGTGACGCGGTGTCCCGTGCTGTGTCAGAATTCTACGACGGCGCGGATGGACTTGCCTTCGTGCATCAGATCGAAACCATGATTGATCTCTTCAAGCTTCAGCTTGTGCGTGATCATCGGGTCGATCTCGATTTTGCCGTCCATGTACCAGTCGACGATCTTTGGCACGTCGGTCCGGCCCTTGGCACCACCAAAGGCTGTACCGCGCCAGACGCGTCCCGTCACCAGCTGGAACGGTCGGGTCGAGATTTCTGCGCCAGCAGGTGCAACGCCGATGATAATGCTCTCACCCCAGCCCTTGTGGGCGGCCTCCAGAGCTGTCCGCATGACATTCACATTGCCTGTCGCGTCAAAGGTGTAATCAGCCCCACCGCCGGTAAGCTCAACGAGGTGAGCGACCATATCGCCATCCACTTTTGACGGATTCACAAAATCGGTCATGCCGAAATGGCGACCCATTTCTTCCTTGTCGTCGTTCAGATCGACACCGACGACCTGATCAGCACCGGCGAGCCGCAGACCCTGGATCACGTTCAGACCAATGCCGCCCAGCCCGAACACCACACAGCGCGAACCGATCTCGACCTTGGCCGTGTTGATCACCGCACCGATGCCCGTGGTCACGCCACAGCCAATGTAACAGATCTTGTCAAAGGGCGCGTCTTTGCGGACCTTTGCGAGTGCTATCTCCGGCACAACTGTATGATTGGCGAATGTAGAGCAGCCCATGTAGTGGTGGATCGGCGTGCCATCCAGCATCGAAAACCGCGTAGAGCCGTCCGGCAGCAGACCCTGGCCCTGCGTGGCGCGGACCTTCTGGCACAGGTTCGTTTTCGGGTTCAGGCAGTACTCGCACTCACGGCACTCGGGCGTGTAGAGCGGAATGACATGGTCACCGACTTCCAGCGTTGTAACGCCTTCGCCAACTTCGACCACAACACCGGCACCCTCGTGACCAAGGATCGCCGGGAAGATGCCCTCAGGATCATCGCCCGAGCGGGTGAATTCGTCGGTGTGACACAGGCCGGTTGCCTTGATCTCGACCAGAACTTCGCCTGCACGGGGTCCTTCAAGGTTGACCTCCATAATTTCAAGCGGCTGACCGGCAGCAACGGCGACGGCGGCACGGGTTCTCATCATGGCGGGGTCCTTTTATCAAAACTGTCGCGTCAAGTCAGAAGGACTGAGGCATCCGATGTCAAGTCCGGCCATCATGCACGGGGTGCAACAAGAGATGCCCGACGGACAAAGGCAGTCTCAAGTGTCACGGAGGGACCGGGCTCTTCATGATTCAGGTATTGCAACAGCAGGCCTGCAACTTCCCGACCGATGCCGTTCTGTGGAACGCGAACCGTTGTCAGGGCCGGCGTGACGACACGCGCAAGACCAATGTCATCAAATCCGACAAAAGACATATCCTGTGGCAGGTCGATCCCCATCTCGCGCGCAGCGACCATGGCTCCCGCGGCCAGCGCGTCGTTTCCACAGATAACGACAGTCGGTTTGTCCTTCTGTGACATGATTTCCCGGAATGCGCGCCCACCATCGTCCAGCAGGTATTCTGCCTGCGCCACATGGGTCATCCGGGCGCCCTCTCCAAATGCACGCACCGCCGCGACAACACCATCCCGGCGCGCCCGCGCCCGGTCATTGCCGTCGACACGGCCGCTGATCATGGCAACGCGCCGGTGGCCTGTATCCAGCGCATGGCGCGCTGCATCTGCCGCGGCCTGTGCGTTGTCAAAGCCGACAAACCGCCGCCCGGACGGCGCTGAACTGCTCCACGCAATTACATAGGGCACGCGGCGCTTTTCAAGAAAGGCCCATGTTTCGTCCGGACGATCATTCCCGATCAGCATCAGACCACCTGCCCCATGCGCCACGAGCGACTTGATTGCAGCCAGCTCCTGGACCGGATCAAACCCGGTTGTGGCAACCAGAAGGTTCACGCCCTCGACAGTCAGAGCCTCCTGAAACGACTGAAGCGCGTTGGCAAACATCGCGTTGGCCATCGAAGGTATGACGGCGCCGACAGTGTTCGCCCGCCCGGACGCCAGAGCGCGCCCGCCGAAATTGGGTGTATACCCGAGCGTCTCAATAGCTTTTTCGATCCGTTTGCGGGTCGCTGGTGCAACCTTACCCGGTGTATTCAGTGCGCGCGAAATACTGGCTGTGGAAACCCCGGCGAGCCGGGCAACGTCTTCCAGTGTCGGCGCTGACATGGCGGATGTCCTGTTTGCATATACCGGATGCGCCTTCAGCAATCCGGACGGAATAAAAAGATTAACGAGTCATGTGTAAGCGCTTGCATTGATCTGTGCAAGCGCTTACACGATACAGGACAACAGAAGAATCTGCGGCACACCATCGGCCCGGACACTTCGAACACCTGCACGACCAGGGAGGTATGCAAATGGCCCGTGACTATCTGAAAAAAGCAACCAAGACCGCAATGACGGACGCTGGCGATGTCCGCGAGACAGTCCAGGGCATTCTGGCCGACATCGAAGCGGGTGGCGACGCGGAAGCCCTGCGCTATGCAGAGAAATTCGACAACTATCAGGGCAGCATTATCCTGAGCGCCGAAGAGATCGAGGCGGCCAGTCGTCAGGTATCGCAAAAGCTCAAGGATGACATCGCGTTCGCCCATGACAACGTGCGCCGGTTTGCCGAAGTTCAGAAATCCACGATGACTGACGTCGAACTGGAAGTGGTTCCCGGCCTGATCGCTGGTCAGAAAGCCATCCCGGTCCGTGCGGCCGGCTGTTATGTGCCCGGCGGACGTTACAGCCACATCGCCAGCGCCATCATGACGGTCACAACGGCCAAGGTTGCCGGTTGCCAGCACATCACTGCCTGCTCGCCGCCCCGCCCCGGCGTCGGTATCGCACCAGCGATTATCTATGCAGCGAACCTGTGTGGCGCGGACAAGATCCTGTCCATGGGGGGTGTCCAGGGCGTCGCAGCCATGACTTTCGGGCTCTTCGATCTGCCAAAGGCAGACATTCTCGTCGGCCCCGGCAACCAGTTTGTGGCCGAGGCAAAACGCATTCTCTTTGGTCGCGTTGGCATCGACATGATCGCCGGACCGACCGACAGCCTTATCCTCGCAGACGAAACTGCAGATCCGTTCATCGTGGCAACCGATCTCGTCGGCCAGGCCGAGCACGGCTATAACTCGCCCGTCTGGCTGGTCACGGACGACCGTGCGCTGGCAGAAAAAGTCATGGAAATCGTGCCCGGTCTGATCGCTGACCTGCCGGAGCTCAACCGCGCCAACGCAGAAGCGGCATGGCGCGACTATGCCGAAGTGATCGTCTGTGCCGACCGCGAGGAAATGGCAGCCTGCTCTGACGACTATGCGCCGGAGCACCTGACCGTTCAGGCCGAAGACCTGCCCTGGTGGCTGGAACGTCTGCAGTGCTATGGCTCGCTCTTTCTGGGCGAAGAGACGACTGTCGCCTTCGGTGACAAGGCATCAGGTACCAACCACGTGCTGCCCACATCGCAGTCCGCGAAATATACCGGCGGCCTTTCTGTGCACAAATACATGAAAATCGTCACCTGGCAGCGCGCTACACGCGATGGTGCAAAACCTGTCGCGGAGGCCACAGCACGGATTTCCCGGCTTGAGGGTATGGAGGGTCATGCCCGCACGGCGGACGCCCGTCTGCACAAGTATTTCCCCCAGGAAAACTTCGACCTTTCAGCGGCCGACTGATCAGATGAGTGCGCTCTTTGATGTCAGCGGACGCGTGGTGTGCGTGACCGGCGCGAGCAGTGGGCTGGGCCGACAGGCCGCAACCCTGCTCGCAGGCGCAGGCGCGCGCGTCGTGGGTATCGCCCGGCGGGCGGATGCTCTCGCCGAATGGTCTGCCAAAGCCACCGGCGAGACTGCGGCGATCACGGGCGATCTTGCCGACCGCTCTGCCATCGAAGACATCGCACGGGCCGCCGCCGAACCCTTTGGCGCACCGGACATTCTGATCAACGCCGCGGGAATCAACACGCGCCAGAACGCAGATGATGTCACGGCAGATGGCTGGGACGTCACACTGAACCTGAACCTTGCCGCACCGTTTTTCCTGGCCCGGGCCATGGTGCCGGCCATGAAAAAACGCGGCTGGGGGCGGATCATCAATTTCGCCTCGCTTCAGTCGCGCCGCGCCTTTGCAAATGGCATCGCCTATGGTGCTTCCAAGGGTGGTGTCGAACAGATGACCCGCGCCATGGCAGAAGCCTGGTCGCCGGATGGTGTGACTGCCAACGCCGTCGCACCCGGTTTCTTTCGCACCGAACTGACGGGGCCGGTATTTGCAGATCCGGTTCTGTCGAAACGCAATGCCGATCAGACCTGTATCGGGCGCAACGGCGAGCCGAGCGATCTGGACGGACCACTGATGTTCTTCTGCGCATCTGCATCTGATTATGTGACCGGGCAGGTTCTCTTTGTGGACGGGGGGTTCACCGCAAAATGAAAGCACTGGTTTACACTGACGTGGAGCAGCTCACCTATCAGGACCGGCCCATGCCTGTTCCAGCAAACGGTGAACATCTGATCCGTATTGAGGCTTCGGGCATCTGTGGCTCGGACATGCACGCCTTTCTCGGGCATGATGCCCGGCGCCCCGCCCCGCTGACACTGGGCCACGAAGCCGCCGGCGTGATTGTGGGCGGCGCACGCGACGGTGACCGGGTCACCATCAACCCGCTGGTTGCCTGCCAGACCTGTGAATTCTGCGCAACGGGCCGCGAGAACCTCTGCCCGAACCGCCAGATAATCTCCATGCCGCCGCGCGAAGGTGCTTTTGCCGCATATGTGGCCATGCCGGAGCGCAATCTGGTCACTGTACCCGACGGTGTCGATCTGCGTCATGCAGCACTTGCGGAACCGATTGCCTGTGGCTGGCATGCGGTGCGTCTGGGGCGTGCTGTCCTGGGCGGCGATCTTTCGGGGCGCAGGTGTGTCGTGATCGGCGGAGGTGCGATAGGCGTGGGTGCGGCCCTGTCGCTGCGCGCACAGGGCGCGACCGACATTTCACTCATTGAACCGAATGACCTGCGGCGCGCGCGCCTCGAAGAGGTTGACGGTTTCAGTGCCCATGCGCCCGGCGCTCCTGACGCACCGGCCGATGGCAGTGCCGATCTGATCGTGGATGGTGTGGGCTATGCCGCAACACGCGCGGCTGCCAGTGCACTTGCAAAGCCGGGCGGCGTGATTGCGCATATCGGTCTGGGCGAGGACACCGGTGGCCTCGATGTGCGGCGGATGACCCTGCAGGAAATCACCTTTATCGGTACCTATACCTACACGCCGCAGGACTTCCGGGAAACCGCCGCTGCGATTTTTGACGGGAGCCTCGGCACCCTTGACTGGATCGAAACGCGCCCTCTGGCCGTAGGCCAGCAGGCTTTCCAGGACATTCGATCGGGTGTGGTTGCCGCACCCAAAATCATTCTGATCCCCGAACACGAGGAGTAATCAAACGTGTCCATCAGTTCCAAGATTGTGGACGATTTCGTCGCCGAAGGCGTTGAATTCATTACCACAGTACCCTGTAAACAGCTCGCTGGCGTCATCGACGAAGTCGAAGCACGTCCGGAAATCCACCACGTGCCTTCGAACAAGGAAGACGAAGGCATGGGGCTGTGCGCCGGTGCCTTTATGGGCGGCAAAAAGCCCGCGATCATCATGCAGAACACAGCGATCGGTGTGACTATCAACACGCTGGCTACGCTGACACAGTTCTACCGGATGCCATTGCCGATGCTGATCTCGTATCGCGGTGAACTGCGCGAGCCGGTTTCCTGCCAGGTCGAAATGGCGGTTCACACCAAGGCGCTGCTGAACCAGATGCTCATCCCGACGTACCACTTCCACAAGGAAGCAGATGCAGCCGAGCTGCCCGAAATTCTGAAATACTGCTTTATGTCCAACAAACCTGTGGCGATCCTGACGGATGCGTCCTTCTGGGGAGGCTACGGCGACCAATGATCCGTTCTGATATCCTTCGTGAAATCGCGCCGATCCTCCGGGATCAGCTTGTTGTCTGCAACATCGGTCTGCCCAGCCAGGAGCTGCACATGATCGACGACAACGCCAAAAACTTTTACATGCTCGGCACGATGGGCCTGTCATCTTCCATCGGTCTCGGCCTTGCCATGGCGCAGGACAAAACAGTCATCTCCATCGACGGTGACGGCTCGGTCCTGACGAATTTCGGCACACTGCCGACGATCGCAAACAACGTGACCGACAACTACATCCTGCTCATCATCGACAACGGCTCCTATGGCTCGACCGGTGACCAGCCGACATACGCGGGCAAGAAGACAAAGCTTGAGGATGTCGCAAAGGCCTGTGGCTGCGAGAACGTTGTCACCTGTGCCGCCGAAGACACCGGTACAGTTCTGCAGGCTGCAATCGACAGCAGGCAGATGACGATCATCGTCGCCAAATGTGAGAGCGGCAACATCAAGCTGCCTGTGATCACGATTGACCCGGTGGTGATCCGCCACCGCTTCATGGAAGCGGTAAAGGCTTAAGAACCCGTGGGAGGGGCGAATGCCATCCACTCCTACGCGGATGCGCGGCGTCTGGCACGCCGCCGTCTGCCGTGGATGGTGTTCGACTATATTGACGGGGCGGCCGGAGAAGGTGTGGCGGAAGCCCGCAATCTGGCCGCCCTGCGCGACATCACGCTGGAGCCGCGCGTTCTGGTCAATGTGACCGAACGTGACATCGGCAGTACGGTCTTTGATCACGCAGGCAAGGTGCCCTTTGGCATCAGCCCGATGGGCATGTGCAATCTGTCCGGGCCGGGTGCGGATATCATGCTGGCGCGGATTGCCGCAAAACATCAGGTTCCCTGTGGCGTGTCCACCGTGGCGTCGACCTCGCTTGAAACGATGATCGAGGAAGCCGACGGTCACGCCTGGTTCCAGCTGTATTTTTCCGGCGATGGCAGCGGGACAACAAAACTTGTCGAACGCGCAAAAGCGGCCGGTTACAAAACACTGATCATGACGCTGGATGTGCCTGAAGTCGGGCGGCGGCCGCGCGAGTTGCGGCGCGGGTTCAAGATGCCGTTCCGGATCGGGCCGATGCAGTTTATCGACTTTGCGCTGCACCCGCAGTGGTCGATCTCCAGCCTGCTCTCAGGCGCGCCGGATCTTGCGAATTTCAAAGCACCGGGTTTCACCTTTGACCGGACCGAGAGCCGGGCACTGGCCGACTGGGATTTCCTCAAAAGGCTGCGGGATCAGTGGGATGGTAATCTGGTCGCCAAGGGCGTTACTCATGTCGATGATGCCGTGCGTCTGCAAAAGGAAGGCGTCGATGCCATTCAGGTTTCCAGCCACGGTGGCAGGCAACTGGACAGCGCACCTCCGCCCATACTGGCGCTGCAGGCGATCCGCCAGGCGCTTGGACCCGACTATCCGCTGTTCTACGACACCGGAATGCGTTCCGGTGAGGACGTCATAAAAGCCTATATGATGGGCGCAGATTTCGTCTTTTTCGGCCGCGCGATGCAGTTCGCGATTGCCGCCGGTGGCCGCGACGGGCTGTCCGCCTTCTGGAAGCTGATCGCGGATGAGGCCAGTCTGACCCTCGCGCAGATGGGCCGGGTCAGTATGCCGGGTCCGGGGACGCGTTTCTGATCACCCCTGCGACGCGCAGGGCAATGGCGCGACTGCCTTTCCGGGACGGGTGCACCATATCGTCATCATGATAGGAACGATCGCCGAACGGCACCAGATCCTTCATCGACACAAACCAGAAGTTTTCATCGGTCGCGGCCCGTCTGGCCAGACGCGCTTCGATTTCGTCACCCTCTTCCCGGCAGTGTTCAAAACCTGAACGCACTCCCGGGCTGCGCAGGTATCCGACCCAGATCACCCGTGCGCCGGCGGTCTGTGCCCGGTCGATGATGTCCGGAATTGCGCCGGTGCTGCCATCAGCCGAAATCATGCGGTTGATCCTGCGGTCGCAGAACGCACAGGCGCAGCTCATCCAAAGGTCATTTCCGCCACCGTTGAGGATAACCCAGTCCCAGTCGGCCGGAACGTATTGCTTGGAGATATTCATGCCCAGCGCCCCGGTGATCGGCAACCGGTAAAAGATGCGTGCCCCCGGCACAGAGCGATCTATAACCGGTTCATTGAGAATCTGCTCGATCACGTCCGACACTGAATTGTCCGAGCCGTCGTGCCAGGCGAGCATGGAATCCCCCATGGTCAGAATGCGCGCGGGCTGATCGTTACTGACCTGTTCCGTACATCCCGCCAGCAGAGCAAATGTTACGCAGACTGATATGAGAAAACGGATCATTCTAATCCCCGGCACCAGGTCACAAAGCCCAAGCCTATGGCCTGCGCCGCAGATCACCAAGCCTGCGGCGACATTGATTAACAACTGGTTAACAGTAAGTCGTGATCAGCGGTGATCTTGACAGCATCAGAAACAGACAGGCACAAGGTGCCTTCGCCCGGGCATGATAAAGGATGCAGCATGAAGCTACGCGACACACACCACTACCCTTCGCGCCGGTCAGCAGTAACAGCAGATAATGTCGTGGCCACCTCGCAGCCGCTGGCGGCTCAGGCCGGTCTGTCGATGCTGGCGCGTGGTGGAAACGCCGCAGATGCGGCCATCGCAACCGCGATCACACTTACACTGGTTGAACCCACCGGAAACGGCGTGGGCTCGGACGCATTTGCCATTCTTTGGGACGGCGAAGAACTGCACGGGCTGAATGCTTCCGGCCGCTCTCCTGCCGGCTGGACGCCAGAGCGTTTTGCCGGTCTGCAGGAAATGCCATTTCACGGGTGGGAGAGCGTTACCGTGCCGGGTGCCGTGTCCGGCTGGGTCGCCGTCTCGGAACGTTTCGGCAAACTGCCTTTCGCAGAGCTGTTTGCCCCGGCGATTGCGCTGGCGGAAAACGGCTTTCTCGTCACGCCGAAAATCGCGGCACTCTGGGCCCGTGCTGCGGGGCAACTGGCCGGGCAGCCAGGCTTTGCGGAAACCTTTTTGCCGGACGGCATCGCTCCGGCGGCCGGCACCCGTTTCCGGAATGCACCGCTGGCCAAAACGCTGCGCCTGATTGCACAGACGAAAGGCAGATCGTTTTACGAGGGTGAACTCGCCCAGGCCATAACCGGTTTCGCGGCAGAGCATGATGCAGCACTCACCATGGCAGATATGGCTGCTCACCGGGCAGACTGGTGCGGTACAATAAGCCGTTCTTTCGCTGGTACTGAACTGCATGAAATTCCACCGAACGGCCAGGGAATCGCGGCACTGATGGGCCTTGGTATTCTTGAACATACACCAGTTCGCGAACTGGGTGCGGATAACCCGCTGGCCTTTCATTTTCAGATCGAAGCGATGAAACTGGCGCTGGCTGATGCAGAGGCCTACGTTGCCGATCCCGGGCACATGAACGACACAACGGCCGACCATATGCTGAGCGACGCCTATCTGAAGGCGCGCGCCGGTCTGATCGATCCCGCAAAGGCTCAGAACTTTGGTGCGGGCGCCCCGAAACATGGGGGAACAGTTTACCTTACGGCAGCGGATGCGTCTGGCATGATGGTGTCTTTCATCCAGTCGAATTATGCCGGGTTTGGTTCAGGTGTCGCCGTACCGGGCACCGGCATTCATCTGCAGAACCGGGGCGCAGGCTTTTCGCTTGATCCCGCAAGCCAGAACAGGGTCGGTCCCGCGAAGCGGCCCTTTCACACGATCATCCCCGGGTTTCTGATGGGCGATGACGGGCCATTGATGAGTTTCGGCGTCATGGGCGGACCTATGCAGGCCCAGGGGCATGTCCAGATGGTGCTCAGAACCCGGGTCTGGGGGCAGGATCCGCAGATGGCCGTGGACGCCCCGCGCTGGCGTGTGACCGAAGGCATGGGGGTGGCGATAGAAGACACAATGCCTGAGGCAACGCTGTCGGCGCTTCGGGCCATGGGTCACGGGATTTCGCTGGAAACGCCGGACAATGCTTTTGGCTTTGGTGGTGCTCAGCTGATCTGCCGGCTGCCGGAGGGCGGGTATGCAGCGGGTTCCGACCCGCGTAAAGACGGTGCAGCGGTCGGCTTCTGACCATATGTGGCTGGTGGCCGACACGCCAGGAGCAGGGACCAGCTGCGGTTGTGCCGCCCGGTGCAGTTCAGGTTTCGACACCCGGCTTGTGGCTGTCTGATATTTCCTGTGTTTGCCGGCGCATTGTCAGGTCACGTGAAGGGTCGCCCCTGCCCGCCGCAACCCGGTCGGCAAAAGACGTTACCCAGTTAAAAGCATAAAGTGCGCCATCCAGAAGATGTGACCTGTCCGCTTCTTTTCGTCCGAATGCCTCCATCTCGGTGGCCATCTGCCGCCAGGTGTCAGCGCGTACCGGTAATCCGAAAAATGCCGCGGGCACCCCTGGTAAAAAAAGCGAGGTTCTGCGGGCAATTACATTTCCGCCAAAACCGGACCCGTGGCAGACGTACAGCACGCCCAGGAGAAATGGCGCACCATGATGGTCCGGGATGCAAAAATGCGACCCGGGCCGCTCAGATCGCCGGCACCCGATATCCGCGCGCAGCGCCGACGTTTGCCGCCGCAGATGAAACTGCCCGAACAGGCCGGACTGCATACGCCGTTCCTCGGCTCCGGAAAACAGGTGGAAAAACACTTCTATCGCGTCAAAATAACTCTGCTCGCTCAGATCATGCCGCAAAAGCGCTGCAAAAACAGGATGATCGTGCAGCGCTTCGTGTGCCATGCGTGTCTGCGCGGCCACCCAGTGCCGTACCGGGGATTGCGCGGTCACGAGCGCGCGTGCTTTGGCAGAGTGATCACGAAACACGTGCCACCGGTGTAAGCGGGATCGATCCGGATACTGCCGCCATGTGCCTCGACAAGAGCGCGGCATATCGCAAGCCCCAGGCCGGTCCCTTCGATTTCGTCCTGACTGTGCAGACGCTGCATCGGCTCGAAAACGTATTCGGCCTTATGCGCCGGAATACCCATGCCGTTGTCCGCTACGCGCAATACAATCTGCTCGCCACGGTCCTCACCGGTTATCCGGATGTGCGGCGCCCGCGTCGGATCACGGTATTTGATGGCGTTACCCAGAAGATTGTCAAACAACCGTCGCAGCCGAGCCGCGTCGCCCGTAAATCCGGGCAGCGGACCGATATCGAAAACGGCTCCGGCGGCCGCACTGTCGCCGCTCAGCACTTTTCGCGCGCTTTCCACAAGCTCGCCGGTGTTCACTGTGCTTGTCTGCAGTTCCGTATGCTGCGCTTCCGCGAGTTGCAGAAGATCTGATGTCAGGTTCTGCATGCGCTGGCTTGACACCTCTGCGATGCTGTAGGCCTCGTCGACCACTTCCGGGTCAAAACCATCTTCCCGCATCATTTCCAGTGCAAAATTGATACCGCGCAGCGGGGCCTTGAGATCATGCACAGCAATGCCGACAAAGCGTTTGATTGCGTCGGTCTGTTCTTTCATCGCAAGTTGGCTGGCGATGTCTTTGAGTTCTTCGTTTTCCCGCGACAGCAGCAACTGTGACGCAACGATATCAAGAATCTCCTTGAGCACTTCGCGGGCGCTTTCCAGCTCCGTCTGTCGCCAGGGCATGCTCTGATCAGAGTGCGTGCTTTCCCATCTGGCAAAGGAGTTGCGCGGCATCAGACCGGCCAGTGGGTCATCGCTCGCAGGCACTTTCTGCGGCTGGCCAGCCCAGGCAACCGATTTGGTGATTGGCCGGCGAAACCAGATCAGCTGGCAGACACGATGGGCAACAATCGGTTGCATCAGAACCCCGCAGGCTGTGTCCATGTGCTCGCCTGCCGGACTCCAGTCTGCGTGCAGCTGCGTGGTGCACAGCTGATCGTCAGGATTTTCCAGATTGGCCCAGCTCAGAAGGTCACGGATGAAGGTATCCGGTGGCGTTGTCCCGCTTGTGTAGAGCTGGTCACCATAGCACAGCGCAAAACCATCCGAATTCAGGAACTCCTGAAACATCGGGATCATCTCGGCAATAACGCTTTCGATATCACCTTTCTGGCGCATCCTGACTGCAATCTCGTGCTCGATCCGGCGCACCCTGACGAGGTTCCTCGTAGTTTCGGCGTCTTCTTCCATCTCGACCCGACGCATCAGAGCAGCCCCGATTTCATACCCGAGACCCCAGTCGTCGTAAGGCATCCAGATTTCGCTGTGATGGTGACAGGAAATGAGCCCCCAGAGTTTGCCACGTGACATCAGGCTGATGGAAAATGACGCGCTGACACCCATGTTTCGCAGGTAGGCTGTGTGCATCGGAGACACCGACCTCAGGAGCGAATAGCTGAGATCAGGCGGCCCGCTCTGTGTGGCATCACAGATCACAGGCTGTGTGTTTTCGTCAAATGCTGACCCGATGGCGCGGCATGGCATCAGAGAATACATTGCCCGGGCCTGCTGCGGAATGTCCGTATCGGGAAAACACAGTCCAAGAAAGCTGTCGGTGTCGTCGTGCGCCCGCGCCTCTGCGATAACATGTCCCGACCAGTCTGGCTGGAACTGATAAATTTTTGCCCTGTCAAACCCTGTCAGCTCCCGCACCGAGGTCACGGCAATTTCAAAAGCATCCTCAAGCGACTCTGACCTCTGGATTGCGGAACAGCATCGTGCTGTCCGCCGGACTTTTTGTTTGAGGCCCTGTGCGCCTGCCTCGGAGTTTGGCAGAAACTCAAGCAACGACTGCCGGGCTCCGAAATGCACCACAGTATCGTAAATCGTGTTATCGACGCGGGCGTCCTCATCCAGCACGATATGGCTGGCCGGATCCCCCTGCCCGCAGGACATCAGCGCATCTGCGAGATCAGCGTCAAACTCGGACAGCGGCGCACCCAGAGCACCGTGGATTTCCGTCCCCAGAAACGCCGCGGTATTTGGTGATCCGCCAATCAGTCTGTTTGTCTCCCGGTCGAGCACCAGAAGTGCCCCGAGGCTTTGAATCCGACCGCTCAGGTGCACCTGCTCCTGATCACAGGCCGACAGCGACGCCGCCTGAGTGTTGTCAAAGAAGTTCTGGAGACTGTCGAAAGAACGGGGAGAATTGAGTTGTGTCACAATACTTCCTGCATCTGTCCGCTCCCCTGTCAGACCCTGCGTGAAGATTCTGAACAAATTGTAAACAAACGCGGTGACAGATTTCATTTACGGCCCGTAACACCTGACAGCGATCGGCACCGGTAAATTTCCGGAAAGACGCAGACAGAACGCTTCGCGTCGCGCGGGTCAGGCGCCTCTGTGCTGTGTCCGTGGCGACCCCTTGTCCGGAACGCCGGCCACCCGCCGACCATCCCGCGCAGGGTCCGGCAGCCGGGAACGGGTGCCGGCCTGCCCCCTGCTCAGAGAACTCGATCTGAAAACGTCACACCCTGCTCTGGTGGTATGCCAGATAATCCCGCTGGATAGCGATCTGATCGGCAACGAACTTTGCGTCGTGCCATACCCCCATATGAACGAAGACCCGCGGCGCGACTGCCACGGCAGCCCGACAAAATAGAGACCGGGCACCTCTGATACGCCGCGCTGATGGATGGGCCGTCCGGTCTCGTCGAGGGTGTCGGCGTTCAACCAGTTATAGTCAAAGCGAAAACCCGTGGCCCAGATGACAGTGCTGATCCCGTGCCCGGCCAGGTCAAGCGCCCGGACCGGATCGGACACGCAGGCAGGATCATCCGGAATATCCCAGGCATCAGGTTCGGGCGGCAGATCCAGACCGTTGCAGTCCGCAAAAGCATCTGCTGCTTCGAGAAGCGACAGATAACCGGCGTCTCCCGCGTCAAGGTTGGTCTTCAGATCACCGGCGATATGCAGCACGCCGTTCTCATACGCCCGGGTCATGCCAAGCAGCGAGACGCCCCGCCCGGCAAGACGTCGGAAATCCACCGTTCTGCCACCATGCGCGCCGCTGACCGCGATTGTCACGTGTTCCGTCCCGGGGGCCGGTGTGTCCATATTCCAGATACCCAGGACACCCAGCCACCACACATTGTCACGCCCGCGATAGCGCCTTGGCGGGCGCTCGTGCGGGCCGACAGATAAGTAGACCCTGCGACCGGCCTCGTTCAGTTCCGCGGCGATCTGAGAGCCGGAAGACCCGCCCCCGATCACCAGAACAGCGCCTTCGGGCAGAGTCTGCGGATTGCGGTAGGCCGTCGAGTGTATCTGCGTGACGGCGGCTGTTTCCGGAATAACCGGGGGGATCGCCGGCTTCTGAAACGGGCCGGTTGCGCAAACCACATTTCGCGCGTCAAAGGTGCCCGCTGACGTGCGCACGAGAAACCCCGCACGGCCTGTGTGGGGAGTGACCTCTTCTACCGCAACACCGGTCCTCACCGGCGCCGAGATCATCCTCGCGTAGTCTTCGAAATATTTTGCGACGCTTTCCTTGCCGGCGAATGCGTCCTCGTCACACGTAAACGTCATGCCAGGAAAGCGGTCATGCCAGGCAGGCCCGTTCGCGACCAGAGAATCCCAGCGCTCCGAGCGCCAGCGCTCCGCGATGCGTCCCCGCTCGAGAACGACATGGTTGATGCCATGAGATGTAAGGTGCTCGCTGGTTGCGACCCCTCCCTGACCTGCGCCAATAACCAGTGTGTCGATCTGTTCCATAGTCATAGCCTGTTCTGCTGACCACCAGTGCTAACGGTCGTGCGCCCGGGCACCAACCAGTCATTTGCAAAGCATTGGTTTTGCATCTTCAGACGTTGGTAAGTTTGCGGCTTATCAACAGCAAGGCGTTCGGGCACTTTCCTTTTGTCCGGACCGGTCGCACTATTGTGCTTGAAATTTGCGTACCGACTCATCGCTGGAGATCTGTCTATGCCGAAGGATCATGCTGACCCGATTGCCGCTCTGCGGGAAAACACCGCTGTGCCGTTTGAACGCGCACGGGCAATGCCGAACGAAGTATACACGTCGCAGGCATTTGTTGATGCCGAGCTTGAACACGTCTTCCGCAAGGACTGGTACTGTGTCGGGCGCGCGGACGCCCTGTCGTCGCCCGGAGATTACGTTTCCTGCGAACTCGCCGACCAGCCCATTGTTGTGCTGCGCGACCAGGACGGCGCTCTGCGGGCGATGAGCAATGTCTGCCTGCACCGCATGTCAACTCTGCTGCACGGGCGCGGGAACGCAAAGACCATTGTCTGCCCCTATCACGCCTGGACCTACAACCTTGATGGTAAACTGCGCGGCGCGCCAGCGATGGCGCAGAATGACGCGTTCTGCAAGGATCACTACACCCTCCCTCAGGTCCGCTGCGAGGAATGGCTGGGGTGGGTGTTCATCTGCCTTGATCCGGATGCCGCACCGGTTGCGGAGCAACTGTCCGACGTGGCGCGGATGATCGAAGGTTACAACATGACCGGATATTCCGAATCCTTCTACGAGTAGCACGTCTGGGATACGAACTGGAAGGTTCTGGCCGAAAACTTTATGGAAAGCTACCACCTGCCCGTCTGCCATGCCGGCACCATCGGGGGGCTGTCCAGGCTCGAGGACATGATCTGCCCACCGGGCGGAGCTGCATACAACTATCATACGATCCTGAAAGACGACACTCTGCGCATCGCGCTGGCGCATCCCACACGCAATGACCGGCTTCACGGGGATGAAAGGCGCATGACAATTCTGCTTGCTCTCTATCCCGGCCTGATGATCACGCTGACTCCGGGCTATTTCTGGTATCTCTCCCTGCACCCGAGGGGACCGGGGCAGGTTCACATCCGCTTTGGCGGCGGCATGTCGGACGATTTTGCAGATGACCCGGACGCGCAGGACAATTTTGTCGCCCTCAAGACTCTTCTTGACGATGTGAATGTCGAAGACCGGGGGTGCACCGAAAAAGTATACCGCGGCCTTTGTTCGGACATGGCAACGCCTGGGCATCTGAGCCACCTGGAGCGCCCCAACTACGACTTTGCGCAGTATCTCATGGCAAAAATCGATGCCGGGCGCGGCGAACAGGGAGCCGCCTGAAATGGCGCATGAGCGGATCCGACATTTCAACACCCGCGAAACCTACCCCGAACAATCACTCGACAACGATCTCTGCCAGGCAGTGGTCACGCGAGGGGGGAAAACGGTGTGGATGCGCGGACAGTGCCCTCAGAATCTCGAGGACGCAGCGAACATCGACAGCCACGACCCATCTGAACAGACCCACAAGGTCATGCAGAATATCCGCCAGCTGATCGAAGAGGCCGGGGGCGAGATGTCGCATCTGGTCAAGGTCGTTGTCTACATCACAGATGTACGCCACCGCGAGGCGGTGTACCGGACCATGGGCGAGTACATCAGGGGGGTGCACCCGGTCTCTACGGGGCTGGTGGTACAGGCTCTTGCGCGTCCGGAATGGCTGGTGGAAATAGACGCCACCGCCGTTATTCCGGACACCTGAGGTGACTTTCTCGCTCGTGGCACGCTGTGCGCAATCCGGGATGCTGGGAATGGCGATTTCCTCGTCTTCGCCGGCGGTGGCGGCGCGGTGTGCCTTTGCCCGCGCCGGTGTGGGCGCAGTGGCCAGCCAGAACGTGACCGATCCGCGCCTCGGGCCTGTGGCACTGGAACTGATGGAACAGGGTCTGTCAGCCGGCGACGCTGTGCACAGGATCAGACAGCAGACGGCGCACATCGAATACCGCCAGGTGCTGGCCATCGACGCGCAGGGTCGCACAGCCACTTATTCAGGTTCACATGTCCTGGGTAACTGGAATGAAGCACGCGGCGAGAACGTCGCATCTGGCGGAAACCTTCTGGACAACGACAGGGTACCTGCGGCGGTTGTCTCCGCATTCGAAGCCTCGGATGGTCATCTGGGTGACCGCCTGATCACAGCGATGCGTGCAGCACTCCTGGCCGGGGGTGAAGCCGGGCCCGTGCATTCCGCAGGTCTTTTGCTGGTTGACACCGTCGCCTGGCCAGTCGCCGATCTGCGCTGCGACTGGACAGAAGACTGCCCCATAGAAGCCCTGGCAACCGCCTGGGACGTATACAGACCGCAACTGGACGATTACGTGCGCCGCGCGCTGGACCCTTCGGCCGCTCCATCCTACGGCGTACCGGGCGACGCGTAACATCTATTTATCAGGGAGGCTTGATTGCCCCGCCTGCGCAACGGTCTTCAGGGCCCCGACGTTTTGCCAGTGACGCGGACATACAGGCACGCTTTGTCTCCGACAGCGCTGAGCAGTGTCGGAAAACTCGTTTTGGATTTGCGTGGCAACGATTTCCTGAACGCTTCCCGCCAGTCATGCCGCGTGGTCAGAATGCCTTTCGTCACCTGGAATTTATGCATTGGCATCGCACCGGATCAAACGCATAAAACCCTTGCTCACCGGGCTTTACCCGGCAATGCCAAAGCTGGTAGCTCAGCCTCAGCGTGAGCCGCGGAAAAGTCGGCAGGCGAGCCGGGAAGCTCATTCAGGTTGTCTGATAAGCGTTGCGTGACCGCGTCAATCCATCTGATTTGGCCAATCGATGCGCCCGCATCAGGTTCGACGGCCGGAACGCCTGCCAAGCGGTTCGCATCGCCGAGGCCGGCAGAGCAAATTCCGGCTGTGCTGAAACCGTGACATGGTATTTTGCGGTCTTCAGCGATTTAAGCTGCGTCACTGACGTCCTGCAGACAGCTGTTTTCGCTTGATTTAAATGGTGCCCGGGGGCGGAATCGAACCACCGACACGAGGATTTTCAATTTTCCTGGGTCTCCATTCATTCTTTCTCAAATCAACTCAGGCCAAGGCAAAAAACACTTTCATTGAATACCTTGTGGCTTCCAGACCATACCGAGGTCCTTCAAGCCATTTCATCCTAGCTCGGCTGTGTTTGCACCCATCGGACACCCAAGAGAGGCTTTGGCCTCGCAATTCGAGACAGCAAACCGAGTCTTGGTACGCAGCACCATAACTTCAGGTCGTTACTTTTCTCGCCGTTTGTATCGGCTTTCCAACGCCACGAACATGTGCCTTCCGCCAAGTGAGTTTCCCATTTCGCGCAAGAAACAGATGGCCACGGACCCAATGCGCAGTTCTTTTTCTACCAACAGTATCAGCGTCGTCATCCGTTCCCAATGAAGCTTTCAGTTGGCCCGCTGCCGCTTTGCCTAGCTTGATGGTAGACAAACTGAATTTTGGAGGCTTAACCCCTCGATGCTCAAACGACTTCAACACCTTTTTCGAAGGCGCAGTTGGTTCGCAAATCTCAACGAGTTCTGGCCGACCGTGTAGCCCTGCAAGAGACATAGCCAGTGCCACGCACTTGGTTGCAGTTTGCAGATCGTTTTGCTCCCGATCCCTGATGGTCTCAGCATCAAAGGGCGCGTCACGACGAAGCTTATCTCTGTTCAATCTTTCCTTGTCGCTCTCAGTTACTGCATCTTGGAAATACGCGTATGGAGTATCTGACAAACTAACGGTTCAATCGGCAGCGAAGACAACCTCTGTCCCAGAGTAGATAACCGAAAGAGACTTGTTCCTAGGAAACTTGAACAGTTGGGCCACAAAAACCCGCAGCCCATCTTCAACGTAGTCGATAACTGCCCCCAGACGCCCGTGATGTTTTCCATCAGGTGTTGACGCATCGATCTCAAGCCAAAGTTCTTTGAACGGCAAGCGAACTTTTGCAATCGATTGATAGAAGTCTTCGGCGCTTAGTTCTGCCGCGCTATCCAGCAAAAATTTCGAGGCGTTTTTGTCCACATGAAACGGTTTGGCTTCAAGCACGCGATCCTCGACAGATCGCGCGAAAGATGCATCCCCATTCCATACAAGTGGGTTGGAAGCAGACGACAAATCGGTCAACAAAGTGTCACGCAGCCTTATGGCGCGACTAAACCCTCTATTCATAAGTTATGCTCCATTGAGATACCTGTCTTCGCACCACTTGGCATGGTGCCTGTTGGCGAAATGCCGTTCCTGGTAATGATGACGACATTTGGTTGTACCCCTGAGTCAAAAAGTCGATCTCAATGCCGTGATTGCTCAATGGCCAGCTGTATCTCAGCCACCTGATCTGCGAATTCTCCATCCTTCAAGCCGTCCAAGCGCGCTTCAGTTTGGCCCCAGTCAAGGAACCTAGAGACGGCTTCCTTGGACAGGGGATAGTAAACTCTGTCGCTCATTGCCCAACTCCTAAGGTGGTCCAAGATTTGGAGGAACCCTTCGTCGGAAGCCGTGTGCTCTTGAAACCAATCAATGGCTTGGTCATCCTCTGTTAGGTTAAGCCAGCCGTATAGGTAACCTGAAACATCGGGGAGATTTGCTATGAGGGCTTTGGTCTCTGGCCGCCTGACGCGCTCTTTCAGTATTTCAATGGCACCGTTCAAGACCTCGTCTGAAATCTCCCATTGCTCATGGTGTTCGGCTTGATCTCCAACCCTCCCATGTTGAAACAACTGACTCCTAAAGAACTTTCCAACCAACCAATTTATGGCTACACCATCTGCTGCCATTTCTTGGACAACTTCGGGCTGTCTGGCTGGATTCAATTCAACCAAGCGACTGAGACATCTCTTCGCAACTCTATTCGCGACTGCGTCAAGCGATAGATCGAAAGCGCGATGCTCCCCATCTTCCTCCAACGCAACATCCATCATGTCGGAAAGCGCTTTAAGTACCCCTGCCAGTTGATCTTCATTTAGTGCAGCAATGCACTCGTCGTCTAGTCTGTCGAGCACGTGTTCGAACCAAGTTTTTCCCGAACTCCGACGCTTCCTCACCTCTTCCGTAAATCGTGTGGTCAACTGGTCTGGGTTGTCCCTTGCCAATTGCAAAAGCTCATTGAAGACACCATCAGGCATAACGGTTTTTGGGCCTGTGAGAGCAAAGTAAAACCTGTAATGTAAAGGGCTACCCAGTCGCTTTAGTGCTACTGCTTCCGAAACAGCCGCAGAATTCATGGTATTGAACACTCGTTTGTCGGCTTCCTCCACATTGGCCACACCGGGCACGAAGCGTCTCAAATTCCAAATTGAACGGCCTGAATCGGCTCCCTCAGAAGGCAGCAATTTCTTTAGCTCATTGCCCATTTTGGTTCTTTCGTCACTTGCAACGGATGCGTCTCCCGTTATCAGCACAGAACGCACCGACAGATATACCTCAAGCCATTGATACAGCTTGAAGTTTGTCGTTTTTATCAAATGAAGACGACAAAAATCTGGGAAGTACACGTCGTCTGCGACCTGTGGAAACACAAAACGAATGCTGTTCAAGGCAAGCTTGACTTCTCTCGGTGTGGACAAGCCCATTCCTTCTCGGTCAACTGCTGACTTTAGGTCGTCGAGCAGGGGGTCTTCAGCATCCGACCCAGTGACTTCTGCATAGATAGCTTTCGCTTCATCAAGAAATTGAGTGCGAAGATCGAATGGTTCAGGAAGTGGAATGCTGAAGGTGAGTTGGTCTATTTTTTGAAGAAAAAGATCACCGTCAGCAACCTTGAGGCCAGTCTTAAGAGCTTGAGCCAGTACTTCGCGATCATAGCACATCAAGTATGCTACCCTTGGGAAGTCAGCGACTGACCGAACCAAACGGACCACTTCAACTGCTTGCTCGGGTTCAAGACGGTCAAGGTCGTCGAGGATCACAACGAACCCAACATTCAAATCCTGAATTTTTTTCGATATCTTTTGTTTTAGCTCGGATGGTGTGGGGCCAGTCGGCAAAACCTGTTCTGCAGCATCAGCTCCTGCTTGCAACACGCCACCAACGATCTGAGCGCCGGGTACAAAGTAACCTGCGACATTCGCAACAGAGGCTATCCCACGGGCTGTCTTGGGACCATAGTCGCGAAGCAATTGACCGACTTCAGCCATCGCGTCCAGTGCAGCGTTTCCTTCTTCGCCATTGGCCGCAGCGAGTTCATCTTCTCGTGACTTCAGTATTGCCGATATTGGGTCCAACAGCGACGAAACCAGCGAAGACGCATCCCCGTTCAGCCAAGGCGCGATTGTAATTGTATAAATCCCTTGCTTTTGAGCATCATCCAGTTCGGAGCGAAGGAAGTTCAACAATGAGGTCTTTCCTGATCCCCACCGTCCTTCCAGCCCAATGACCATGCCATCGCCTTTTGACGCTTCAATGATTGATGGCGCTAGTCGTTTAGCCATGCCGACGAAACCAAATTGGTCCTCGGCTTCGTTTTCGAGTGCCCGGTCTGAATCTAAAGTTGTGGCCATGCTATTTCCTTAAAAACAATTCGTTATCGCTTTGGTGTCGGCTCTTGTAAGCATAGCGATTGGAGGTAAACTGCATCCGCCCGGTTTGGCCACTTCATGGTGCAATAGTCACGGTCCTTTTCTGGGATATGAAGAATGCCAGCCCCGGTTTCGAACGCAGTTTCTAGCGTAGCAATTTTCAGCCAAATACTCATCGCGTCCAGTTCGGCGTGTGCTTCCCGAAACTGACAATACCAACTCAACTCGTAGAGCTTCAGCTCGTCAAATCTGTGTGCCAAACCAAGCGACATTGCATGGTCGGGAAAACCGTCATAAAGGCCGAGCAAACCATCGAGACCGGCTAGCGAGTAGGTGTCTCCCCTAACAACCATCTTCAGAATTTGATCAGCATCCAATCTGTCGCCAAACCGCCGAGTGAGGTCTACCAAAACTTTTCCAAATTCTTGCGAATCTACCCGCGAAAGGTGAGGGCCACGCTTGATAAGCTTGTCGATAGCTCCATTGAAAATCGCGATGTGGGCGTCATCGCCGAGGTGCTCAAGCAGGTCCGAAGCCAGCGCCAGTGCCTTCGCATCATACTTTGAGGAAAACACTTCAAATAGTTTCTGAACGGCCATTAACTGAGAGCCTTTGGTTACGCCAAGCGCGATCTCGGGTAGGTGATGCTGGAACGACAGGTTTAGCTTATTTTCTTCAGGGACCTTTATCAGAGCGCTTTTGGAACCGCATAAAATGCCCTCTCTGCCAATAAGGTACTCTTGGAGCCACAAATAGTGGATTTCGTTGCTCCGAACATTCACAAGGAGAAGAAGAACCGGGACTCGGAACTGATTTGCGTATTTCAAATACTCAGTTTTTAGTCGAACGTAGTAGCCACGGTTTTTATAGATAGGTTTGAGCGTTCCCTTGACCTGAAGCTTCACGAGAGCACCAGATAGTTCTTCGACACCGTCAGTAACGTCAATAAGCTCTGCCTCCAAATCAATTCCGAAATCATGCGACTGTGTTCGGCAAATCCAATTTGGAGCCTTTAGGAACGCTCCTTGGGCGATATGTTCAGCGAGGTCTCCGGTCCTTTGAGAAATTGATCTTTTTGGCAAACGACTCGTTCCTAAGTCAGTATTCTGAGTACTAAGTTGTTGCACTTCCCCTCGGATTGTCTAGCTGCTCTTCAAACCCCTTCAGATTGTACCCTGACACGCGGATTCTGGGTGTCTTACGATGTCTGCATGAAACAGATGCTGACAACCAAATCACTCGACTCGATGCCACCGGCGACCGCCAAACGGTACGAGGTCCGCGATCAGAAAGTAAACGGCCTGCATGTGCGTGTGTCGACCACAGGTGCCAAGGTGTTCTACACGATGGCGCGCCCGAACGGCTCGCGCAGGCGCATCAAAATCGGCCCTTATCCTGTGGTCTCCCTTGCCGACGCCAGACGCAAAGCAATGGAAATTGCCCGTGATGTCGAGTTGGGCGAGTTCGAGAAAGCGCCTGAGGTCTCGGAGGAATCGGCCCCGACGCTGGGCGAGATCATCCCCAAGTTCATCGAGCTTCATGCAAAGCCAAACACCAAGGACTGGAAACGCACCGAAAGCGTTCTGCAAAAGTTCGACGGCTTGAAGGATCGGCCTATCGACCAGATCAAGCGGCAGGATGTCAGCAAGGTGCTGGACGGCATCATCGCCAACGGCACGCCGACACGCGCAAACCGGGCGCTCTCAGCGATCAAAAAGCTCATGAACTGGTGTGTTATGCGTGGCGATATCGAAACATCGCCTGTGGCTCTTCTCAGGCCGCCTACGCGTGAGGTTCCGCGTGATCGTGTGCTGAGCGATGATGAAATTCAAAATATCTGGCAACAGAGCGACGTCGAGGGCTACCCGTTTGGTCCCTTCCTCAAATTGCTGATGATGACAGGGCAGCGACGGGCAGAAGTGTCTGACATGCGCTGGTCTGAACTCAATCTTGATGAGGGAATTTGGGAACTTCCGGCGAGCCGTGTGAAAAACGCGCGCCTGCATATCGTGCCTTTGCCTCCACAGGCCGTGGATATACTGCGATCCCTGCACAGGTTCCTCGAAAGCGACTTCGTTTTCACGACGACTGGGCGTTCAGCAATTTCTGGGTTCGGACGCCTCAAGGAACGTATCGAGGCGACGTTGCCCAAAAACACACCTGATTGGCGCTTCCATGATTTCAGGCGCACGGCCTCCACAGGGATGGCAAAGATCGGCATTGCACCCCATGTGATCGATGCCGTGACCAACCTTAAATCAGGAGTCGTCTCAGGCGTTGGCGCAACCTACAATCGCTACACGTATTTCAACGAGAAGCGTGAGGCGCTGGAGCAATGGGCCGACCACCTAGCCGAATTAACAAGTTAGCATTCCCAAAGGTATGGCGTGAAATTGAAGCGTACCACGAGAAGCATTGGGAAATACGGCTGCGCCCTGCTGCCAATCTCATAGGCTATTTCTTATATCCAGTCGGCTGGCATTGGACCGAATTCCGTCCACTTACGGAAGATGACAAGATGCCCTACGAGCAAGTAGCACGAGAGACCTCACGCCAAGGCTTGCCTTTGAAGCGCCCTATACGCCAGCCCGCGCTCAAAAGATGGCAGGCCGGGCGAACGTATCGGCTATATGCTGCGACAGAGTACCTAGAAAAACTATTCGTTCGAGAAGGTTTGAAGTATTTCTCCCATTCGGTACGAAACCCGGGATTGCGCAACCGAGACGCACGCACGGTGACACGCAGCCTGAACAGGTCTGATTTTTCAAAAATACGCGTCTTGGACTCAACTGTTGGTCGCCTTACTTCGGAGCAGTTTGATCTGACCGTGGATGCAATGGGTTTGGTTTCATTGCTGATCGAAGCAACAGAAACGCGTGGAGCGCCCAACAAGCACAACTTGCTTGAGGTCGAGCGATGGTGCCGTGACCACATTGAACGCAACACAGAGCTACTAAAAGAAACTGCCAAGCCTAAGGCAACGCTCATAAATGCAGCGAGTGACTGGCAAGGCGAGACCTACCCGGAACCGGCAGGTCCAGACCAAATCCGGCCAATCGTTGACAAACTGCTGCGAGAGTATGACTGCGAAGAATAAACTCGATTTATTCCTCAAAGATTGCCGGAAGAATCATGGGTAATTGAAAGACCTCCACACAAAACAGGAGGTCCGAAATGGAACCGAAACAGAACACTGGGGACGACATCCCCAAACAGCCCAAGGTGCTGCTGACGCGATCAGACTTGCAAAGCATGGGCGTCAATCTATCGAATTCGTCGCTGCTTAGGGCTGAGGCCCGCGGTGCCTTCCCACGTCGGCTGCGATTAAGTCCGGCAAAGGTTTGCTGGGATCGCGCGGAGGTGGCCGAATGGTTGGATCGCCGCAAGGCCGAGCGTGCCGATTGGCACTATGCTGATGCGAGGTAAGCCAAGATGGAAGCTGCTTATACTCGCACATATTGCCCGAGATGCTTGAAGTATCTGGGCATCAAAAACACACCGAAACAACTAAGGCGATTTGAAGCCAAGGGTGTATTTCCCAAAAGAATTGGCCCCTCCACATGGAACGCTGAAGAGGTTGATAAGTGGTATCTAGCTGTAACGGGAACCCACGCACCTTTCCTCATTTGCAGAACCTGAAATAAGCGACGGTGGGGCGATAATCGCCCCTCCATTCTTCAACACAAAACGCAGCGAAACAGACGTGCGCATCGCACGGATGGTGAAGCTATGTGTTTCGAAAGGACATATCATGACACCGGAAATTGATGACTTCCTGACGCCCTCGCTCTTTCAAGACGGCTGGCCAGATCGAACTACAGTGAAAGAGCAGGACGAGTTTCTGTTCGCGATCTGGGGACCACAGGTATGGGACAGTGTGACAACCTACGCCTCGCTCTGCTTTCGCAAAAAGGGTTCGTCACGAATGGTGCAAGAGTTCGTGCAGGTCGATGATGACATGTCCGTGGCTGACATCCTGCGCTCCTACAGCCGACACGAGTGGGACCAGTATTTCAGTCCCAATACCTACACCCGGAAGAACCGAAAACTCAGCAGCGTATTCCATGATTGTTGGTTTGGTTGGTGCGAAGTGGACGAAGCCGATCCATTTGCATTCAACCCCAAACCGTCAATCGTGTGGCAGACGTCGCCGGGACGTACCCAAGCGCTATGGTGCTGGGGTTGCCCTCATACGCCTGAAACGGCGTCGGCATATTCCAAAGCCCTCGCCTATCGGTTCGGAGGCGACAAAGGTGGTAGTGCAGCAAACAAGCTCCTGAGGATACCGGGATCATACAATCACAAGCCGGAATACGGGAAGCCGTTCATCCCACTTTTGAAGTTCGACCCCACGTGTATGGATGAAAGGCCAAAGCTGTTACTCAGCCAGCGAGGTTCGTACACGGTCAATCTTCGTGGTCAGGATTTGGACCCACATGCGCATTCTAAATGGGATGTGTGGAAAAGATACCGACACAAGCTGGACGCTTCGACTAGCTCGCTTATCAGGCACAACACAGCGCGCGCCCACGATAGGTCAAACCGAATTTTCGCAATGGTGGCCGGGCTTCACGAGGCCGGTGCCTCGTTGGACGAAATCGCAAGCGTCATCTGGGCCAGCCCCTATTTTCGGGACAAGCACGGGGACAACTTGAGCCGTCTTGGGCGCGAAATCCACGCGATCATCGCGAAGGTGGGGGACACTCAATGACCTCAAAGAAAAAGGAACTGTTCGTCGGCTTGGATACAATCGACCCCAAGGCAGTCGAGTGGCTGTGGGAGCCGTTCATCCCGTTTAGCATGATCACGATCATGGAGGGCGATCCCGGCGTCGGCAAATCCTTCCTCGCGATGCAACTGGCCGTACAGGTCAGCATTGGTGGGGAATTACCAGATGGTCAAAAGGTGGGGCGCGGTCGCGTCCTTTACCTCAGCGCCGAGGATGATGCAGCTTATACGATCAGGCCGCGCATCGATGCGATGGGGGGCGATCCGTCACGCATTCGGGTTCAGGGTGACTTCCTGTCGCTGGACGAGAAAGGTCTGCAGGCGCTCATGCGCGAGGTGAAGCGAAAGCCACCGGACCTTCTCATCCTTGACCCGTTGTTCGCCTATATCCCGGCTGGGCAAGATATCTACAAGCCCAATGTAATCCGGCAGCTTTTGTCCTTCCTGAAAGACATCGCTGAAGCTGGCGAGACTGCTGTGGTGATCATCCGGCACCTGACCAAGGCCAAGCACGACAAGGCCATCTACAGAGGTGGTGGGTCTATGGATGTGATCGGCGCTGCTAGGTCCGCTTTCTTGGTCTGCGAACATCCAAACGACAGTTCGACCAAGCTGGTTGTTCACATCAAACACAACATCGCCACGAGGGGGCAAACCCAAAGCTACGAGATTGCTGGCGAGGAAGGAGGTATGGCGACCCTGAATTGGCTTGGGCCGTCAGACATCACGATTGATGATCTGATTTCTTCCGATGGCCCACCCCGAATGTCGGCACTGGACGAGGCGACCCAGTTCCTGCGCGTATTTCTCAAGAACGGCCCTGAGGCGTCCACAAGGGTTGAGAAAGAGGCTGCTGCACGCGACATCTCCCCCAAGACCTTGGAACGCGCACGGCGTGCTCTGGGCGTCAGGTCAAAGAAGAAGGGGAAAGGCTGGTTTTTGTCGTTGCCAGACGAAGAATGACCACAGGTGAGTATGAAGTGCGCCAAGAACGCCAACATCGCCATTGTTGATTTTGGCGTGCTTCACCCCTCAAGTTCGCCATGATGATGCGCGACGCCCTTGGCGATCTTGACGTTCTTGGGATCGGCTAGGGGCCGAAAATCTCGGAGATACGTATGACCACTTGGCCGCGCAAAGGGAGCGCGTCGATAAAAAAACGCCTCCCCCATCCCCCTTGTGGTCTTCTACGGCCAGCGCCTCAGAAGGTTCGTTCAGATGTGCCCGAGAACGACACGCGGACTATTGATCAGGCTGTTGGAGGTGCAGCGGACTCGAATAGCTGAGTCTTTTCAATCAGTCTTCATTTGGGTTCATCTGAGTGGGTGCTTTCGGGTGCCACGTGGGTGGGTTTACTCATTGGCTGGAATGTCTGCAGTGTCATATTTTGGCCAGCCATTTCTTTAGTAACGAGACAAGAATAGACCACGATACCAACACATCAGCCACGCCGTTTCCGAAGTTCGATTTCGCGGCGCACCCTGCGCCATTTGCCCTGATCTGTGAGTTCAGACCGATACCAGGCTTCGTATTCTCGGTTGGCAGCAACTTCCACTGCCCGGTCACCGTATTCATCGATCAGTTCACCTGCCAGCGCGATGATTTCGGATTTCGGGATCAGCGTCGGCAGCACCCAGCCCTCCCACATGACCCACACAAAGGCGATCACCGCAGGAGCCAGAACGACTGTGACGAAGATGATGATCTCTATCGGCTCCAGCGCGATGCCTCCTGTCGCTTGCGCGAGCACGTTAAGAAATAGGCAGGTGTCCGTCAGGGAAAATCCTGATCAATGCAGGAGACTTGGGTCGGACGCGAAAATGGCATCACCAATCACCTGAGCGCCTGCCTGAGCGCGCCAGCAGTGTATTTGACGGGATCACCTCACCTCGGGCGCTCTTCGGGGTCTCTGGCTCATTGCAACGCTGCCACGCGCGCGTCTAACTCTGCCTGCCGGGGATTTGTTGCAGGTCATTCCGAGTTGCACACCGGCAAGCCCCTATGCGCCTCCACATGCTCCCAGATCAGTCGCCGTTCGGCATAGGCGATGTAGGGATGCAAGATTTCCGGCTTGAGATCGATGCCGTTTGGCAGGTGCACGGAAACGAACAGGCCAGTCGTGTCGCCGTCGAACACGCCGTGGAACGTGACGCCACCCGCGTGCCCCTTTTGTCCGGTGACGGCAGATCGATTGAACTGCCGTATCCTGCCCCTGATGCCTTTAGTGCCCCACGTCCGACCGATGTAGACAGTACTGCTTGGATCACCCTTTGCGATCACGTAAATGCCTGCATGCTGTGGCAACCCTGTCAGCTCATCCCAGCATACTGGCTCAGATACATGTAAACCCATAGTGCCCCGACCTGCGAGCGCCCTCGCTGTTGACTGGTGATCGGGGTGTTAGCAATCCGCGCGTACACGGACCCTGTGCCTTTAGCCGGAGCCTGTTGTATAACACAGGCACCCCGACCATAGGGTCAAAGGTTGAGCCGACGCATCGGCCTAGTACGCGCGGGGTTGCTATGCCCCAACGTGACCGCGTCTGCCACGTCGAGACGACGATTAGCAGCAATCTTAGAAAAGCTAAAGACGGGCTGGGGTTATCCCTGACACCTCAGCGGTCCGTGTCTTATCGATCTGCATCAGAAACTCGGGAGATCGAAATGACCGACATCTTAACACTGAAAGCCCTGTGCGAAGAACTGAAGATTGACCCGCGCGAAGCTCGCGAACGCCTACGCGCTGCAGTCGGCGACGCAAAAGCGAACCCAGAACTGGCAAAGGCCCGTAAGCCGCGCACGCCGTGGCAGTGGGTGAAGGGGTCGGCGGCAGAAAAGCAGGCGCGATCAATTTTGGGTTGAAGTAAGCAAATTCCATCCGCAGCCTTGTGCAAGCTTATTTCGACCTGCTACCGTTCTGAGAGAATTTAATTTTTTGGTTTAAATGAACGTCGCAAGTAAGCCCTCTACGCACAAGGCTGCCGGTCAGTATCTTGGATACTCCGAGCAAGAAGCTCGGTTCTGCTACTATCTGCTCACTTCTCCTGATGACGCTGTAGTTGTAATGGAAGGTGAGGATGACGTGGCCATTCGGTATTCAAGTGGGGAAAAAACTCTTGAACAGGTAAAGAGCGCGACCAAACACAATGCTCTCTCTGACTGGTCAAACGATCTTTGGAAAACGATTGGCAATTGGATTGCGGATATCGAGAGTGGTGCAGTCGAATTACATCGAACGATGTTTCGCCTCTACGTCACACCGGTTCAAACTGGTGAAATCGCCGACGCCATACATACCGCAAGCGATGATCAGACCGCAGCGGAGCTAAAGCAACTGATCATTGCTAAGCGAGATGCACTGTCTAGAAAACCGCGGTGCAACAAATCTGTTGAGGCGTTGCTTGGCCTTGGTGAAAGTACACTCCCTGAGTTTCTGGCGAGGGTGAGAATCGAAAGCACACATGAGCGACCTGAGCATTCCGTTGAACGTTTGTGGGGGCCATCATATAGCGACGAGACCACTCAGCGGCTCACTAGCTACGCAATCGGGGTGGCGCGTGACAAAGCCAATGCACAAATCAAATTAGGCCGTGAGGGCGCATTAAACGCTGGCTCCTTTAAGAACGAAATTCGGCTCTTCGCGGCCCGCCTAAATCTGCCAAATTTTTTGGCTAGCACCTCTACCCAACCATCAGACGACGCCGTTACCGAGGTTCATGCGCAACGTCCAAAGTTTGTTCGTCAGCTTGAGATTATTAACATTGGGCAGGACCAAGAAACGCGAGCTGTAGCAGACTACCTTCGGGCATCAGCCGACAAGACAATTTGGGCCGAAGAGGGTGATATCGTGCAGGGTGACTTGGATGACTTGGAAACCTCATTGGTCCGTTCTTTTCAACTGCATAAGAGTGAGGTCGAAGATCTACATGCGGAGCATTCTGAAGAAGTCCAAGGTCGACAAACACTCAGGTTGTGTTTGAGAACTAGTGCAAAATTGGCCGGCCAAGAGGTGCCGGATCATTTCATTCCAGGCTCCTATCATGAATTAGCGGATGAACCAGAGGGGGAAATTGGTTGGCATCCCAATCATCAGGCCATCTTAAGTGAGGATAGCTGAATGCTGGACGAACTGCAAAACTACTCCGAGCTTGAAGTCACTCAGAACCCAGCACTGGGAGCATATGTGCTTTGGCAGTTCGGCCTTGGCCATCAAAAAACCAATTCCGATCCAGCACCTTTTTCCTTGTACTTCTTAGTTTTGCCAATGGTCTATCATGCACAAACGCTGGCTTGCATTTCTTCGACCTTAGAAAGTTCGGGTTTGGGTAAGTTCGTTCAGAAGATGAATGATAATCGTGAGGAGTTGTTGGCACTTCATGGGCGTGCGATGGCAATGCGTCCTTTGAGCTTAAACTCAATCGTGCTTGGCACCTCGCGAAAGCTGCTTTCACCCAGCTACGAAAACGCGAAGATCAGAGCGACGTCGCCCGAACTGATTGCCAAGGCAAAAATACCTGAAAGAATTAAAAAAATTGGGCCAGCCTCCTATAAGGTAGGGGTTTGGTGTTCCCAGCTCGATACGGTGCAGATTGTCAGAGCGCTCAACGTGAGTTTGTAAGATGTATTTTCAAATTTCCAAACTGATCATTTGGCCGAAATCTGGAGACGCCCCGCGAGAAGTCGACTTTGAGCGTGGAAAAATAAATGTAATCACCGGAGCTTCAAAGACGGGGAAGTCTGCAATCATCCCAATTGTTGACTATTGCCTCGGTTCCGATGGTTGTTCTATCCCTGTTGGGATTATCCGTAAGACCTCGGCATGGTTTGGGGTGGTGGTGGAAACTGTCCAAGGGCAACTGCTTGTTGCTAGGCGGGAGCCAGGCGAACAGAAGAGCACGGATGACTTTTTTGTGTTGGAAGGCTCATCCATAACGATCCCACAGGTTGTGCCAGGAAAAAACAAGGATCGAGCACTGTTAAAGCGAGATCTGGATCGAATGGCCGGACTGCCCGGACTGGGCTTTGAACCGGGTAGTGACAATCCGTCAAAAACGAGACCCGCATTCCGCGACCTTATGGCATTCACTTTTCAACCCCAAAACGTTGTGGCTAACCCGGATGTCCTTTTCTTCAAGGCTGATACCACAGAGCATCGAGAGAAGCTGAAAACCATATTCCCTTATGTTCTGGGAGCGATCACCTTAGCTACTCTGTTGGCAAGATATGAAATCGAGCAGCTTTCTAGAGAATTGCGACGGAAGGAAGCGCGACTAACAGCAGAAGCTAGGTCAACCGAGGCATGGCGTACAGAAGTGAACGCGTGGTTCAGGCAAGCTCAAGAGTTTGGGCTGCTGTCACCAGAACAGCAGGTTCCCTCGGATTGGAATCAGACGGTCGATCTGCTTAGATCGGTAAGTGAACAACGAGAAACCGCGGCCAGACCAAATTTACGCGGGATGTCACAAGCTTTACAGCGCCTTGAAGCTTTGAGGCGTGAGGAAACAGACACCTCTAAGCGTCTTTTCAAGCATCGCAGCAACCTAAACGAAATGCGCCGATTGGTTGAGAGTAGCGAGAAGTATGGTGATGCCCTTCACATCCAGCGTGATCGCCTATCCCTCTCAACTTGGCTCAAAACACTCGGTGACCCGAGCGGCGAAGATGTGCTGGCACAACTTGAAGCAAGTCAACGTTGGCAGATTGAGTCCCTTTGCGATGCATTAGAGAAAGTCGAAATCCAAGCATCTTCGCAACCAATGCTGTCCGACCGAATGGACAAAGAGCTGGTCCGTGAAAGAGCGGCGGCAGAAACCGAGTTTGGTCGATTGAATGAAATTCGCCAAGAAATGCGAGAGCTAGAAAAACGTTCTGAAGAAGTCGATGCAGAGCTAAAGCGAAGCGAAGACATCTCGCGCTTTCTCGGCAAGCTCACACAAGCACTGACTGTGTACGACCGTGCCGACCAAACTGGACCACTGCGTGAGGAAGTCACGTCGCTCAAAGAACGAATAGAGGAACTACGGAGAGGGATTTCTGATGGGCAAATAGCTCGCAGACAACGGAACGCCCTCTCAGAAGTCGATGCTGAGGCGATGAGGTTAGTTAAGTTCCTCGACGCTGAGAACCCCAACAACCCCATTCGTCTATTGATCCGAGAGTTAACCGTTCAAGTCGTTGATGATGGCAAAGAAGCTTATCTTTGGGAGATCGGCAGCGGCGCGAACTGGCTGGCCTACCACGTGGCAATGCTGCTTGCTCTGCACGTTTTCTTTTTAAAGACACCGCATCATCCAGTGCCGTCGTTCCTTGTGTTCGACCAACCTAGCCAAGTGTATTTCCCTCGCGCGCTCGTTGATCGCTCGGATTCTTCTAAGGACTTTGATTGGAAGGACGAGGACATTCGAGCTGTTCGAAAGATATTCAACGCTTTCTCAAGCGTCATGGACGGTGCCGGAAGCAGGATGCAAATAATTGTTCTGGATCACGCTGGTGAAGATGTCTGGGGTGACTTCGAGCATGTTTACAAAGTTGCAGAATGGAGAGATGGTGAAAAACTGATCCCGGAAAGCTGGCTCGGGTAACTCCACAGCTCTATACGATCTTGCCAATATTGATGGCACCCAAACGTCACCCAGTATGAAACCATCACATAGGGTAAGCTGCCGACAGAAGTCTAATTCTTTGTTTTCACTTTAAAAAATGGTGCCCGGGGGCGGAATCGAACCACCGACACGAGGATTTTCAATCCACTGCTCTACCCCTGAGCTACCCGGGCACGGGATGCCAGACGCCTGGCTGGGTGAGCGGTTTCTAGGAGGTTGTGCGGTAGGTGTCCAGAGCCTTTTTTGACCTTCTGCATCAATTGCAGCGGAAGCCTGTGTACTGCTTTCAGACTGCCGCCATGACAGGCGCTCCGGCCAGGGGTGGTGAGCCCGCCTCAGTGAGGCAATCCGGGCTTTTCGCCGGAGCGACTGGCCTCGTCAAGCGCGTCCAGAAGTTCATCGGTATCGTTGAGATCGTCTGACGGTACCGCGTAGCTGCCGTTGAACCAGCGTGCCAGATCCAGGTCTGCACAGCGCTTTGAGCAAAAAGGACGCACCTTTTCCTCTGTCGGCCTTCCGCACATCGGGCAGGTCACGGCATAACCTGCGAAAGCGGCAGTCTGGCTCGTTTACGCTGAAGTTCATAGTGCCCCAGAGGGGTCCAGCCGACCAGAGCCGTTTCGGTATCATCCCGGCGGAATGCCTGTCGCAGGGCTGTTTCAAAGGTACGGCGGTCCTTTTTGGGCATCGGCGCAAGATCGAGAACAATCTGCCCGCCAAGCCCGCGCAGCCGCAGGGCACGCGGCAGCGCTCGCGCGCAGGCAATATTCGCCTTCAGCCCGGCTGCAAGCGATATGTCCGGTCCTGCGTTTACGTCAACCGCGACAAGCGCGCGTGTCGGTTCGACAAAGATGGACGCTCCCGCGTCCAGCGCGACACGCGGCCCCTTCAAAGCCTCGATGACTTCTGTGACACCGTGATCTTCAAGGCCGCCAGCGGCTGTGCTGATGTCGGCAACACCGGTCCATTCGCGCCATGCCAGAAGATGAGGGCCATCTCCTTCGAGCAGCATCTCCATCTCATTGCCATCGTCTTCGGCGATCCGCCCGGCCAGAACCACCATTGCTTCGATATCCTGTGCAATCTCGTCTGCATCCGCGCGTTCACAGGACGAGCGAAGGATCAGACCTTCTGTCGAATCGCCAGCGGCATCATGCGCAATTTCCAGAAGACGGTCGCGCTCGTTCTCATCTCTGACAGAACGGCTGATGTTCAGGCCCGGCGCGCCGGGCGTTACGATGGCATAGCGGCTTTTGAAAAGCAGTTTCTGTGACACAGGCAGGGCTTTGCCCGGTTCGGCGTAGCCCGACACCTGGACCAGCACGGGCTGCCCCGGCGCAAGGCCCCGCACCTGACGCAGAAAAGCAGAACCGTCCGGCGTTTTCAGAAACATGCCCCCCTGCCCCTTAACGGGCCGGTCCGCGATGGCGCGATAAATCGTGCCGGGACGTGGCAGATCGGAGTCCACCAGCAGATCATCCAGCTGACCATCCACCAGAAGCGCTGCGGTCTCGCGGCCCTGCCAGTGGTCAAGGATGACAGTGCGTCCCTTCATATCATCACCTTCACACCCGCGCTGCGCAGCAGATTTGCTGTCTCGGCCAGCGGCAGACCAACAATCCCGGTAAACGACCCGCGTATCCATGGAATAAGGGCACCGGCCGGACCCTGAATACCATATCCACCGGCTTTACCCTGCCAGTCACCGGTCGCAATATAGAATGCAATATCCTGCTCGGAGAGCGATTTCATACGTACCACACTGACCACATCGCGCTCCAGCAGGCGTTCGCCCTGCCGTACGGCCACGGCGGTAATCACACGATGTCTTCGCCCTGACAGTGCTTTGAGAAAGCTCACGGCTTCGTCTGCATCCGCGGGCTTGCCAAGGATGCGGCGGCCCAGAGCAACGGTTGTGTCTGCGCAGAGCACGACGTCTTCCTTGCGTGCGGGTACCGCCCGGGCCTTTTCGCGGGCCATACGCGCACAATAAGGGCGCGGCAGTTCTGCGGGCCGCGGCGTTTCATCGATATCAGGCGCACGGATTTCGTCCGCAACAACGCCGATCTGCGCCAGCAATTCCTTGCGGCGCGGAGAGCCTGACCCGAGAATAAACAAGGGTTATTTGAAGCGGTAGTTGATCCGACCCTTGGTCAGATCATACGGGGTCATCTCGACCTGTACCTTGTCGCCTGCCAGAACACGGATGCGGTTTTTTCGCATTTTTCCTGCCGTATGCGCGATAATCTCATGGCCGTTTTCAAGCTCGACCCGAAATGTCGCATTTGGCAGGAGTTCCTTGACGACACCGGGAAATTCGAGCGTATCTTCCTTGGCCATGGTTTCTCCTGATTTGCACGCCCGCCGTTCTGCGGACGCCGCTTAAATGCGCCTGTTTCCGTGGATTTTCAAGAGCAATTCAGCGCAACAGCACATTTGTGGCATCACCGTCACGGCCACTTTGCTCGCGCCAGTGGGTTTTGTTGAGGACAACACCATCCGCGCGGACGTGAGCTATATCGGACAGTTCAACCAGCGCGTATGTCCAGCCGGGATGACCCACAGCGCCAACGGCCAGAACCCCGTCAGGCGGAAAGCCCGTGTCCGGCGGACCAAATATCGCGCCCGCACCGGTCGAGGTATCCACAGCGTCCGACCAGGCCGCTTCACCGACAAGCGACGACATTACCGTTACGCACTGGTTCTCAAGAGCCCGCGCCATCGCACCGATCCGGACACGCCAGTAGCCGCTGAGCGCTTCGGTGCAGGAGGGCACAAGGATAAGATCACAGGCGGCAAGCGCCCGCCCTAACAGAGGAAATTCTGCGTCATAACAGATGAGAACACCAATTTTCCCGACCGCTGTCTCAAATATCCGGAGAGGGCCGCCGCCTTCCACCCGCCAGATGTCTCGCTCAAAGCGCGTCATGATCTGCTTGTCCTGAAGGCCGCACATGCCATCCGGTGTAAAAAGCCGCGCACGGTTTACCGGACGGCCGGAGGTGGCCGCAGGCCCTGACGCTGCCAGAATATGCACCCCGTATTCCTGCGCCAGGCGCCTGTGCAGGGTATCGGCATCCTCCAGCCGGTCAGACACAGCAAAAAGTGACGCCTCCAGATCGCCGGCGACCTGTGCGCCTTCAAGGGTGGCGAGTTCCATTGCTCCGTATTCGGGAAAAACGAGCAGATCAGCTGCATTCCCCGCCGCTTTACTCACCCAGTCACTGATTTTGTCTTCATACTGCGCCCACGAGCTCAGAAAATCGAGCGGGTAGGCTGCGGCTGCAACTATCATTTGAGGCTCTCTCCCAACGGCGTTTCCCGGGCATCGTCGGCAAAACGGCTGTGCGCTGCAAGATGTCACAGCACTTTTACGTTTTTCAAATAAACAGATCGAATTGACCGGGTTTTCTTGACCTTGGGCCAGACCACATTAAAAAAAGCAGAACACAGGGCGAAAGACGATCATGAGTATGAAAGGCGTTACATTGCGCGGGCTGGAAGTGTTCGAGGCGCTGGCAGGAAGCGGCTCGGTTGCCAAAGCTGCGCTCAGAACAGGTCTGAGCCAGCCGGCTGTCAGCCAGCAGATGCGCAATCTGGAATCGGCGCTGAACATCGAACTCATGGACCATTCGCGCAGACCAATGCGCCTCACTCCGGCGGGTAAAACCTTTCTGGCCAGAGCTGAGCGGGCCCTCGGCGAACTGCGCCAGGCTCAGAGCGAGATGACCGTGATGGATCTGGCGCACGTCAGATCGCTGAGCATCGGAATAATTGATGATTTTGACGACAATATCACACCGCGACTTGCCACCATTCTTGCGGACAGCCTGAAGGACTGCAGTTTCAGGATGATCACAGCCTCCAGCCACGACCTCGTGGAGGCTGTGTCTGAGCGCCGGCTGCAACTGGCTGTCTCCGCCGTCACCGGTAACCTGCCGGACGGTATCCGCGAATACCCACTGGCGCGCGACCCATTTGTCGCAGTTGTGCCACGTGACGCGGGAATGACAACCGGGTCGCTGTTCTCGCCCGGATCACCGCCGCTTCTGAGATATGATTCCGAACAGCTGATCAGTGCGCAGACAGAAGCGGAACTGGAACGCCAGCACCTGACCCCGCCCAAACGCTTTGAAATCGGCAGCCATCTGGCACTGATGGCAATGGTTGCGCGAAGCATAGGCTGGGCGATGACAACACCGCTCGGATACATGCGCGCCATGCGCTTTCACGGCGAGATAGAGGCGATCCCCCTGCCATTCACGACTTTTGCGCGACAGATTTCTCTGATCACCTCACAGGAGTGGGACGGAGACGTTCCGCGTGATATTGCCGCGACCATGCGCAGGCTGATGAAAAGCCAGGTTATTGACCCTGCAACATCTGAACTGCCTTTTCTCACCGGCGAACTGCGTATACTTGAAAGCTGACGCAAGGCGGAGGCAGCGCTGGCACCATGCTGAGAAAAATCGTGATACTGACCGGCGCAGGTATATCTGCGGAAAGCGGCCTTGGAACCTTTCGCGCCGAAGGCGGACTATGGGCACAGCACCGCATTGAAGACGTGGCAACGCCCGAAGGTTTTGCGCGTGACCCGAAACTGGTCATGGATTTTTATAACGCGCGTCGCGCCCAGGCCGCGGCGGCGGCTCCCAATGCCGGACACGAGGCTCTGGCCCGTCTTGAAGCAGGGTTCAGTGGCGAAGTCGTCGTCGTGACCCAGAATGTGGATGACCTGCACGAGAAAGCCGGCTCAGAACAGGTGATGCATATGCATGGCGCCCTGAAAGGAGCGCTCTGCGGCACCTGTGATCACCGCTGGCCTGCGCCCGCGGTTATGCATCCGGGCGACACCTGCCCCGTGTGCCAGGCGCCAACCGCCCGGCCCGATATCGTGTGGTTCGGCGAAATGCCCTATGACATGGAAGAAATCTTCGGGCACCTCAGCGAGGCGGATCTTTTCGTGAGCATCGGCACCTCCGGTAATGTGTACCCGGCGGCCGGTTTTGTGGCCGAGGCAAAACGTCAGGGGGCCGTTACGCTGGAATTCAACCTTGAGCCCTCTGAGGTTGGCAGCCATTTTGATGATATACGGCTGGGGCCCGCAACCCAGACCCTTCCGGCCTGGGTTGACGAGATTCTGGCGTCCTGACGGTCACAGCCGCAATCAGTTGGTAGCACCGTGCTCTTTGTGGCCATGCTCCATTGCGCTGTGATCTGCCTTCCGCTCATTATCGACGGGGACAGTTACGACAACATCTCCGGCATGCTCGAAGGTAAAGGTGACTGTGACCTCTCCCCCCTGCTCCAGCGGCGTTTCAATGCCCATGAACATGACATGGTCACCGCCCCGCACCATTTTGTGAGTTGCGCCCGGTGGCAAAGGTATTCCGCCATCGATTTCGGTCATTTTCATAATGCCGTCGCCCTGATCGATATGCGTATGCAGTTCCACACGTCTGGCCACATCTGAGGTGACGCTGATCAGACGATCAGCACTGTCGCCGGCATTGGTGATAAGCATGAAAGCAGCGCCTGTCGGTGCGCCCGGCCGCGAAACGCGCGCATATGCGTCGCTTATGATGATGTCCGCTGCCATGCCGGCAACCGGCAACATGCAACCCGCAGATAGCGCGGCAGCGCGCAGCAAAGTTCTGAAAGACATTCTGGTCTCCTGATGTTTCTGATAATTGATCCTGAGGTGTCAGATCAGAACAGGAGGTGCCCGCGATCGCGTTGTTGTGGGCCGCAGTGCCGTGTGTGACACGGATGCCGTGATGGGCCATGGCCGCTCAGTTGTACGCGCTGGCCGTACGGCAGAGGGGGCAACCGGGACAATGGCCAGCAGAACTGCAGCAATACATTCCGGACAGATGTGCGGCGCTGACGTCGGGTTTCCCCCGGCGTCCGTGTAAACAGTTACCGTACCTGCGCCGGTACAGATAACCATCTCGCCGGTCGCGGCTGCCGCACCCCGCGCGACGGCCATGCTCTGCCCGGTCAGGACAAGCATCAGGCCAAGCACTATGGCGGCAAAAGGACGGAAAACGCTCTTCACAGGGCCACTATATCCTGACGTGGAGCAGTTTCGCTGTGCCAAAACGACGCGAACCCCGCCCGGTCAGGGCAGGGTCCGTACAAACCAGACTTCGGCAGTATCAGCTCAGCGCGTCTGCCGTGTCGGACGATTTGGCGATCGCCTTTTTCACTTTCAGCGCATTGGCGGACAGTTCGCTGTCCTTGGCCTTTGCCAGGAACTTGTCCAGACCACCGCGGTGATCGACAGTGCGCAGTGCCGCGGCGGAGATGCGGAACTTGAAACCGCGACCCAGCGCTTCGGACTGCAGGGTCACATCGTTCAGGTTCGGCAGAAAACGCCGGCGTGTCTTGTTGTTGGCGTGGCTGACATTGTTGCCAGTCATCGGGCCTTTTCCGGTCAGTTCGCAAACGCGTGACATGGGTTCTTCCTTTTTCTCTCACGTCGCACCGGCGGTCCGGTAGACGACAAAAGGGGGCAGCCACAGGCCACGCCCCGGAAATTCGTTCGCTGGCTTTAGTGGGAATCGCACAAGGGGTCAACCCGCGCAGCGCGTGTTTTAGCTACTTTGGTGTCCTGCGCGACTGCAGGTCGGCCACGAACTGATCTGCCGCCGCCGCAGGTGAGATTTCTCCCGATGCCACACGATCTGTCAGGGTAGCCATCGCGGTTCGCGATTCCGGCGTTTCCAGTTCAGAAAGCAACCTGTTCCGCACGTCCTGAGCAAACCAGTAACGGGCCTGATCTGCGCGGGTTTTTTCCCAGAACCCATTGGCGCGCCGCCAGCTGACGAGCGTATTCAGATCCTGCCAGACTCCTGCAAGACCCTGCTCTTCCAATGCCGAGACCATAACCGCCCTGGGAAACCCCTCCGGATCCCGGCGCCTTTTCCGCAAAAGGCGCAGTGCGCCTGCGTAGTCCGCACAGGTGCGCGTGGCTGCAGGCTTAAGGTCTCCATCTGCCTTGTTCACAACGATCATGTCCGCAATTTCCATGATCCCGCGCTTGACCCCCTGCAGCTCGTCCCCCCCGGCAGGGGCAAGCAGCAGAAGAAATACATCCGATATCTCGGCAACAACGGTTTCAGACTGGCCGACACCAACTGTTTCGATCAGTACGACATCGAAACCTGCGGCTTCACAGAGTGCGACCGCCTCGCGTGATCTGCGTGCCACACCGCCCAGATGGGTCTGGCTGGGCGACGGGCGGATAAACGCACCGGGCGCGCGGGCCAGCCGGTCCATCCGGGTTTTATCACCCAGAATGGACCCGCCGGACCGGCTGGATGACGGGTCGACCGCAAGCACGGCCACTTTCAGACCCTGCCCGGTCAGCATCATCCCAAAGCTCTCAATAAATGTGGATTTGCCCACACCCGGTGTGCCCGACAGACCAATCCGCAAAGCCTGGCGGTCTCTGGGCAGCGATTCCAGTAATGCCGCAGCTTCCTGACGGTGGTCTTCGCGCGCACTTTCGACCAGCGTGATGGCGCGCGCCAGTGCACGGCGCTGGCCTGCGGCGACCCCTTCTGCAAGCTCTGATAGGTTCATGGCCCTGCCCCGAATGTTCCGGGACGGTTTTCCGCTTTGCCCCTGCAAAAGTCCAGTGCTTGGCGCGCAGCGCAGCTTTCGCTATTGAAATGCCATGCGGTTTTCCCTGCCCATTGATGAGATCCTGCCACAGGTGACCGACGTCCTGCGTCGTGATGGCCGCGTTGTCCTGCAGGCCCCGCCGGGTGCAGGCAAAACAACCCGCGTGCCGCTGGCGATGCTGGACGCCGGCCTCACCGCAGGGCGTATCCTGATGCTTGAGCCGCGCAGGCTCGCAGCCCGCGCCGCCGCGGATCGCATGGCCGCAACCCTGGGCGAGGAAACCGGCCAGACCGTCGGGTACAGAATGCGCGGCGCGTCCAGAACCAGCGACAGCACACGCATAGAAGTCATCACAGAGGGCATCCTGACCCGTATGCTGCAGGACACACCTGATCTGCCTGGCATAGGCGCGATCATTTTTGATGAGTTTCACGAACGGTCTCTGAATGCGGATCTGGGTCTGGCGCTGTGTCTTGAGGCGGCCTCTGCGCTGCGTGACGACCTGGTGATCGTCGTGATGTCAGCGACCCTTGATGCCGCACCTGTCGCCACACTCATGCGGTCGGAGATCCTGACATCAGAGGGGCGTTCTTTTGCAGTACGAGAGCATTTTCTGCCACGATCTCGCGGGAATGTCCGCCTGGAACAGGCCGTGGCCGACCTGACGCTCGAGGCGCTGTCCCGTTCTGAGGGCAGCGCACTGGTGTTTCTGCCCGGAGAGGGTGAAATCAGGCGCACCGAGGCCTCACTGCGCCCGTATCTGCCACCTGGCACCACGCTGCATCCGCTGTTCGGGGCAATGGATTTTCGCGCCCAGCGCGCCGCGATCCGCCCCGCCACCGAAGGGCGCAAGGTCGTTCTGGCCACGTCGGTGGCCGAGACCTCGCTGACAATCGAAGGCATCCGGATCGTGGTGGACGCAGGCCTGTCGCGCCGTGCCGAATCCGATCCTTCTTCCGGTATGTCGCGGCTGATCACAACCCGCGTCTCGCGGGCCGAAGCCACGCAACGCGCAGGTCGTGCGGGCCGTGTTGCAGAGGGCGATTGCTACCGGCTCTGGACACGCGGAGAAGATGGCGCGCTGCCGGCGCAACCTCCCGCTGAGATCGAGGCCGGAGATCTGACCAGCTTTGCGCTTGAACTGGCTGTCTGGGGCAGTCAGGCCGACGACATGGCCTTTGTCACGCCACCGCACGCCGGTCGGCTGGAAGAAGCCCGGCGCGTGCTGCGGATGCTGGACGCACTGGACGAGAACGGGCGGATTACACAACACGGCCGCGCCCTGGCGTCCCTTCCACTGCATCCCAGACTTGCCCATATGGTTGTACGCGGAGACAGTTCTGCACCATTGCTGGCAGCAGCCTTGTCTGAACGCGATATTCTGAGAAACGGGCCGGTTGACCTCGGTCTCAGACTGCGCGCTCTGTCAGACCCGCGCCGGTTTGAGGCGGACACCGGGCAAACACCTGACCGGGCCGCCGTGTCGCGCATCCGCGAAGAAGCGCGGCGGCTGAAAAAACGCGCAAAAACCGGAGCAGCCGGTGGCACGGGCGTTCTTGCCGCGCTGGCCTATCCCGACCGCATCGGTCTGCGGCGGCCCGGAGATGCCCCGCGCTATGTTTTGTCCGGTGGCAAGGGCGCTGTTCTTCCCGCTGGTGATCCTTTCAGCAATGAACGTCTGATCGTCGCCACCAACCTGGACGGGGACCCGCGGGAGGCACGCATCCGGCAGGCAGCAGTAATCAGCGAGGCCGAACTGCGCGAAACCTTCCCCAACCAGATTGCATGGCAGGATGTCTGTACCTGGTCCCGGCGGGAGGGCCGCGTTCTGGCGCGCAGACAGGAGTGTTTCGGCGCGCTGATCCTCGATGACCGCGTCTGGCAGGATGCTCCGGACGAGGCCGTCGCCCGCGCGATGCTGGATGGGGTGCGCCAGCTCGGCCTGCACCCTTCCGCTGCCGCTGAGAGGTTTATCGCCCGCGCACGCCTGCTGCAGCGGACCGACCCGGATTTTCCAGCCTTTGACACGGACGCACTGCTGGAAGGTCTCGAAGACTGGCTGCTGCCGCATATCAGCGGAGTGCGTACTGCGGCAGACTGGAAACGTTTCGACATCACCGATGCCCTGCGCGCTTGGCTGACATGGGACCAGATGCAGCGGCTGGACCGGGAAGTGCCCGCACATTTCACCACGCCACTCGGAAACCGGGTACCGATCAGCTATGACGGCGCACAGCCACAGATAGCGCTGCGGCTGCAGGAGCTTTTTGGCGTGACCCGGCATCCCAGCGTTGCCGGTACGCCCCTGCAGCTGACGTTATTGTCACCGGCACGCAGACCGGTTCAGGTCACCGAAGACCTGCCGGGGTTCTGGGCCTCGTCCTATTCGGATGTCCGAAAAGACATGCGCGGCCGTTACCCGAAACACCCATGGCCGGAGGATCCCACACAGGCAGACCCGACCCTCAGAGCGAAACCGCGCAAAGGCTGAGAAATCCGGTCAGCGTTCCAGGCACCAGCGCATAATCGCTTTCTGCGCATGCAGACGGTTTTCGGCTTCATCAAAGATGACAGAGTTCGGCCCGTCCATGACCTCAGACGTGGCCTCGTCGTCGCGATGGGCCGGCAGGCAATGCATAAAGAGCGCGTCCGGCCTGGCCTGCGCCATGAGTTCCGCATTGACCTGATAACCGCGCAGCTGGTTGTGGCGCCGTTCGCGGGCGGACTGCGGATCGTGCATCGAAACCCAGGTGTCCGTCACCACCAGATCAGCTCCTTCCACCGCCTTCGCCGGGTCCCGTTCGATGGTGTAGAGACCGTCGAGGGCCGGTTCAGGATCCAGCGGCGGCGGGCCGGTAAAGGTGAGGTCGAACCCGAACTGCTTCGCGGCATGTGCAAAACTGGCGAACACGTTGTTGCCGTCACCGGACCAGACCACCTTGCGCCCTCTGATGGGGCCGCTGTGCTCTTCAAAGGTCATGACATCGGCCATGATCTGACAGGGATGCGTACGGTTGGTCAGCCCGTTGATCACAGGCACCGTGGCGTATTCCGCCATTTCCAGCAGAGTTGCCTCTTCGAACGTGCGGATCATGATAAGATCCACATACCGGCTCAGGACGCGCGCGGTATCGGCTATGGTTTCGCCGTGACCGAGCTGCATGTCTGCCCCCGACAACACCATTGTCTGACCGCCCATCTGGCGCACACCGACATCAAAGGACACGCGTGTCCGGGTTGATGGTTTCTCAAAGATCAGCGCTACCATATGATCTTTGAGCGGCTGATCTGCGTCCAGAGCACCCCGCGGGCGGCCTGCGCGTGCCGTTTTCATCGCGGCCGCGTTGTCTATGATCGCTCTCAGGTCCTCCTGAGACGTCGTGTGAATATCCAGAAAGTGCTTCATATCATTCTACTTTAAAATAATGGATCAGGCAGCGGAGACGGTGCGGGCGGCAGCATCCAGCCGCTCCACAGCCTGGGCCATTTCCTCTTCGGTAATGTTGAGCGGCGGCAGAAGACGGATCACATTATCCGCAGCCGGCACCGTCAGCACCAGCTCGTCATATCCGGCCGCCACAACATCCGTGTTCGCAGCACGGCATTTCAGACCCAGCATCATTCCGCTGCCCCGCACGCCCTCAAAGACATCCGGATGCGCTGCGACAAGGCCCTCGAGTTTCTGACGCAACAGACCCGAACGGCGGTTCACATCCGCGAGGAATTCCGGTGACGCGACAATATCCATCACAGCGCAGCCAACGGCACAGCCCAGAGGATTACCGCCATATGTCGAACCGTGCGTGCCGGCTGTCATGCCGGATGCTGCGTTTTCTGTGGCCAGAACAGCACCCAGCGGGAAACCCCCGCCGATACCTTTGGCCACCATCATGATATCAGGCTCAATACCCGCCCATTCGTGTGCAAAGAGCTTGCCCGTCCGGCCAACGCCACACTGAACTTCGTCCAGGATGAGCAGCAGGCCATGTTCGTCGCAGAAGTCACGCAGGCCTTTCAGGCACTGATCCGGCACCGGGCGGATACCGCCCTCACCCTGCACCGGTTCGATCAGAACCGCCGCCGTGTTGTCATTCACTGCCGCTTTCAGCGCGTCGTGATCCCCGAACTCCAGATGTACAAAACCAGGCAGCAACGGCCCGAAACCTCTGGTCATTTTCTCGGATCCGGCAGCCGCAATACCGGCAGAAGATCTGCCATGAAAGGACCCGGAGAAAGTTATGATCTCGGTCTTCTCCGGCATTCCCTTTTCAAACCAGTACTTGCGGGTCATTTTCACCGCCAGTTCGCAGGACTCGGTGCCGGAATTGGTAAAGAAGACCGTATCGGCAAAAGTATTTTCAGTCAGCCGGTCAGCCAGTTCCTGCTGTCTGGGGATCTGGTAAAGGTTCGATGTGTGCCACAACGCGCCGGCCTGTTCAGTCAGCGCCGCAACAAGCGCCGGATGTGCGTGGCCCAGCGCATTCACGGCAATACCGGCACCCAGATCCAGAAAACGTCGGCCATCTGCTTCCACAAGCCAGGAGCCTTCGCCTTTGACAAAGCTCATGGGGGCACGGGAATAGGTCGGCAGTATGGTCGGGATCATCGGATCATCCTTGTCAGGTGCGCTCTGGCTGAAGCACGGAACGTGCATGAGCCTCTGGAGCAGGTCAACAATTTTCAGAGAGTTAAGAGAAGGGGCGGCCGCCCCGGATCACGCAGAGGTGGTTCAGGCGCAGGTGCGTCGTCGGTACTGATGGCGTGTCGTGTTTCTCATGTACGCTGCGTAGCGGATGTTTCCTGCAGAGAAAAGCATTTTGTGCCCTTGCGGCACAAACCGGACCGGCGCATAGGGCGACATGCATTCTGCCGTTCCATACAATCCGCGCCTTGCAGTTGTGCTGATGATGATCGCAACGGCCTTTATCGCCGCGACAATGCTGCTGGCAAAGACACTCGGAGGCGATATTGCCGGAACCGCCCTGCACCCGCTGCAGATCACGCACGGCAGGTTTGTTTTCGCCTTTCTGACACTGTCGGCTGTCGCCGCAGTGCTGAGGCCCCGTTTCAGACAACCTGACTGGCGGCTGCATCTTGCACGCACAACGTTTGGCTGGGCCGGCGTCACGCTGATGTTTGCCTCTGTTGCTTACATACCGCTGGCGGATGCGACGGCCATCACGTTTCTGAACCCGGTGTTCGGTATGATCCTTGCGATCCCTCTGCTGGGCGAGCGTGTCGGACGCATCCGGTGGTCCGCTGCGGCACTGGCGCTTGCCGGCGCGATGATCCTGCTGCGCCCGACGCCCGCAAGTTTTCAGGCCGCAAGCCTGCTGGCTCTGGGGGCTGCGGCCGTCATGGGTATGGAGCTTATCTTCATCAAAAAACTGTCCGGACGGGAGCCTGCGTTTCAGATCCTGCTGATCAATAATTTTCTGGGGATCGGCCTGTCCAGCCTTGCTGTTCTTGCCGTCTGGCAGATGCCGACAGCGCAGCAATGGGCGCTGCTTGTGGCTCTGGGATGCCTGATGGCTGTGGCCCAGACCTGCTTCGTCAATGCGATGGCCCGCGCCGATGCCAGTTTCGTGGCTCCTTTCAGCTATGGCACGCTGCTGTTTGCGACCCTTTATGATCTGCTCTTTTTTGCGCATACGCCCGATGTGGTGACCATACTGGGCGCTGCAGTCATCCTTGCAGGCGGCATTCTGCTGGCAATCCGCGAGGCCCGTACCAGACCTGCAGCCGGCAATACGGTTCAATGAGCGTTCACCGCTTGTAACTCGGCGCACGTTGCTTAAAATAGAGCCCTGACGAATTTACAGAGCGGCCCGGATAAACGGGGCCGCTTTTGACTTAAGGAATGGCCGATGTCCTGGACCGACGAACGCGTTGAAATGCTCAAAAAGATGTGGGGGGAAGGCCAGTCCGCCAGCCAGATCGCAAAAGAGCTGGGGGGCGTCACCCGCAACGCGGTCATCGGCAAGGTTCACCGTCTTGGCCTGTCCAACAGGGCGACCGCAGCCGCCAAGCCAGAAGCCAAGGCCAAGCCCGCGCCAAAAGCAGAAGCCAAACCAAAGGCCGCACCAAAACCGGCCGAACCTGCGGCTGCACGCGCCGAGCCCGAAGCCGCGCCTAAACCGCTTCCTGCGCGCAAGCAGATTATCCCTGCGGGACAGCCTCTGCCACCGCAGCCTTCGGCAAACGAGATCAGCCCCGAAGCACTGGCCAAAGTCTCCGAGATCGAGAAAAAGGCCAAGAAGCTGTCCCTGATGGAACTGACCGAACGGACCTGCAAATGGCCAGTCGGTGATCCGGCAACCGATAACTTCTGGTTCTGCGGGCTGCCGGTCCAGCAGGGGAAACCCTATTGCGAAGCGCATGTCGGCGTCGCATTTCAGCCGATGTCGTCGCGTCGCGACCGCCGCCGCTGAGCCCACCCGCTGAAATCTTTTCAACGCAATGGTGAGTTGCGCTCGCGCGGGCATGGTATATGCCCTCTCTGGGAAATTAATCCGGAGGGAAACTGATGTCCGCACCTCAGACTATCCGCGCTGCAGACGCGCTCGCACGACGTCTCTTTGATGCTGGCTGCCGGTTTGCGTTTGGCATGCCGGGCGGCGAGGTTCTGACGCTGGTTGATGCTCTGGAGGCGGCGGGCATCCGGTTTATCCTTACGAAACACGAAAACGCCGCGGCCTTTATGGCAGAGGGCGTTTATCACCGCACCGGCGCGCCGGGCATTCTGGTGGCAACCGTGGGGCCGGGTGCGCTCAATGGCGTAAACGCGGTGGCCAATGCCCACCAGGACCGCGTGCCGGTTATCGTTCTTGCCGGTGCTGTGGATGCTGACGAAGCGCAGACCTACACGCATCAGGTTCTCGACCAGCAGGCGGTTTTCCGGCCCATTACCAAGGCAAGCTTTTCGCTTGTCCCCGGTGCGGCGCATGTCATTGCAGACAAGGCCGTTGCCATCGCCACAGAGGGCCGCCCCGGGCCCGTGCATATTGACGTGCCGATCAGCGTTGCAGACGCCCTGGTCGCAGCCCTGGCCCCGGCCACACGCACCGATGCCGCCAAAGTGGCACCCGCCGGACCTGATCTCGAAAAGGCCCGGAGCTGGCTGGCGGCAGCGCAGCGCCCGCTGCTGATCGTGGGCCTCGATGCAATGAATGACGGCGCAGGCGAACGGCTTGAAGCCTTTGCAACGAAACACAATTCACCGGTGATCACGACCTACAAAGCCAAGGGCCTGCTGGCTGAGGATCATCCGCTGGCGCTGGGGGGCGCCGGACTGTCACCGCTTGCGGACCGTCACCTTCTCCCGCTGGTGGCAAAGGCAGATCTGATTATCTGCCTTGGCTATGACCCGATCGAGATGCGTACCGGATGGCGTGACGCCTGGGATCCGCGGCACCAGAACGTCATCGATATCACTGCGGAACCCAATCACCATTACATGCACCAGTCCGGTCTGAATTTTATTGCCGATTGTGTGGCTTCGCTGGATGCGCTGTCCGACGGTCTGGATGCCGTTGACACCTGGACGGGCGGCGAGATTGAAGCGACCGCTCAGGCGCTGTCCGGCGCCTTCCCGAAAGATGACGACTGGGGGCCTGCCGGCGTTATCGCAACCTGCCGGGATGTCCTGCCCCGCGAAACGCTCGCAACTGTCGACAGCGGCGCCCACAGGATTCTGCTCAGCCAGATGTGGGAGTGCTATGAGCCGCGCGCGCTTACGCAGTCGACAGCCCTGTGTACGATGGGCTGTGCAATCCCGCTGGCCATGGGCGCGCAGGTTGCCGAACCCGACCGGCCTGTGGTTTCGTTCAGTGGCGATGCCGGTTTTCTGATGATCACAGGTGAACTCAGCACCGCGGCCGAACTCGGCCTGAAAACCATATTCGTGGTGTTTGTGGACGCCTCGCTGTCCCTGATCGAGCTGAAACAGCGCTCACGCCAGATGAAAAACAACGGCGTGGATTTTGCGCGGCATGACTTTGCAGCGATCGGCCGGGCTTTTGGCGGCGCGGGTCATACCGTGACAAACCGTGCAGAGCTTGAAAGCGCCCTGCAATCGGCGCTGACCTCCGACACCTTTACGGTGATTGCGGCCGAAATCGACCGGGGTGGCTATGACGGACGCATCTGACACACCGATGGCGCTGGACGGTCTGGTTGTCCTCGACCTGAGCCGTATTCTCGCAGGCCCCACCGCCACCCAGATGCTGGGTGACTTCGGTGCGACGGTGATCAAGATCGAAAACCCGAAAACCGGTGGTGATGATACGCGGGGCTGGGGTCCGAATTTTGCTCTGGATGAGAACGGCGAAAAGACTGATCTTTCTGCCTATTTCATGGCCGCCAACCGGAACAAACATTCGGTCGCCGTGGATCTGTCGTCGGCAGAGGGCCAGCAATTCGTCCACCGGCTTGCCGCCCGGGCCGACGTTGTCATCGAGAATTACAAACCCGGTGGTCTGGAAAAATACGGGCTGGATCACAGAACGCTCTGCGCGGCACATCCAGGCCTCGTTTACTGCTCCATTTCGGGCTTTGGCCAGACAGGCCCGAACAGCGCACAGCCTGGCTATGACCTGATGGCGCAGGGCTATGGCGGGATCATGTCGCTGACCGGCGATCCGGACGGCCCGCCCATGAAAACCGGTGTCGGCATCGCTGATGTGATGTGCGGCATGTACGCGACGATCGGTATCCTCGCCGCGCTGAGACACCGTGACGCGACGGGCGAAGGTCAGCATATCGACCTGTCGCTGGTCGATGCCCAGATGGCCTGGCTGATCAATGAAGGCACCAATTATCTGACCTCGGGCCGCGAACCGGTGCGCCGGGGCAACGCACATCCGAACATTGTCCCGTACGACGCTTTTGCGTGCTCGGACGGGCATGTGCTGATCGCTGTTGGCAATGATGCGCAGTTTGCGCGCTTCTGCGACGCCATCGGTCTGAGCGGATTGTCCCTGGATGTCAGGTTCACAACGAATGTGGGCCGGATCGAAAACCGCGATCAACTGATCACCCTTCTGGCCCCGGCGATTGCGGGGTTTAAGATGTCTGACCTGCTGCAGAAACTGCATGACGTAAAGGTTCCGGCGGGCCCGATTCACACGGTTTCCCAGGCGCTCAATTCTGACCAGGCAAAGGCGCGTGGCACAGTCGTCAGTGTCCGGGCAGACGGGCTGGCGGACGGTCATGTGCGCCTGCTCGCGAACCCTCTGAAACTGTCGCGCACTCCGGTTAAGTACCGTAAAGCACCACCTGTTTTCGGGCAGGACACGAGCACCGTCAGTCGGATGTTCGGACTGCAGCCGCCAAAAGCGTAACATTCCCGGACTGACCGGCCGGAATTCGCCGGTTGGCCCATCATCCGGCTGCAATTTGCTGAAATATTGGAAGGATCGGGACACATGGCTTCACGTTGGCGTGTGTCCGCCTGGGTATGGCTTCGCCGGGCGCGATATTGCGGTAAACAAAGAAAACGAAACGCTAAAGAGGCGCAAACCTGATGAAGTACGATATCTGCCAGAGCCCGGTGTCCCTGAGAACCGAAGAGGCTCTTTCGGAATGGAACGATATGGTTCATGCCTTTCTGGCGCATGGCACGGCGACACCCACACATCTGGGCGCGGTAATGAAAAGCCATCCGGATTTTGCGATGGGCCATGCCGCACGCGGGCTTTTCTCGATGATGATGGGACGCAGGGAGCTGGTCACAGTCGCTCATGAGGCTGCGGCCGCCGCTCATGCTGCCGCGGCCGACGGGTCCGTTACACCCCGGGAACGCGCATGGATCGACGCGCTGGATCACTGGCTCGCAGGCAGCCTTACCGGTGCGGTGGCCGAAATGGAAAAGGTACTTGCGCAGAATCCGGCTGACACGCTGTCTGCAAAGGTCAGCCACGCCATCCGCTTTATTCTGGGCGATGCAACCGGCATGCGCCGCTCCATCGAACGGGTCCTTGACGCCCATGGCGAGGATCACAGACTGCGCGGCTTTGCCCTTGGCTGCCACGCCTTTGCGCTGGAGGAAACCGGCGACTACGAGATGGCAGAAAAAGCCGGCCGTCACGGGCTGGTACTCGTGCCGCAGGACAGCTGGGGGCTGCATGCCGTCACGCATGTCTACGACATGACAGCCCGCTCGGACGATGGCATTCGCATGATCGAGGATCACACAAGTGCCTGGGACCACTGCAACAATTTCCGCTATCACGTCTGGTGGCACAAAGCGCTGCTGCATCTTGACCGTGGCGAAATGGACGTGGCCCTCGGGCTTTATGATGCTCAGATCCGTGCTGACAAAACTGACGACTATCGTGATATTTCCAACGCCACGTCGCTTCTGACACGGCTCGAGCTGGAAGGTGTGGATGTTGGTCCGCGCTGGAACGAGCTGGCTGATCTGTCCCAGAACCGCACGGACGATGGCTGTGTGGTCTTTGCAGATCTGCACTACATGCTGGCCCTTACAGGTGCTGACCGCCCTGACGCTATCGCAGATATGACCGCACGTTTCGCCCGCGACGCCGCACAGGAAGGCGAGATGCAGTCGCGCTATGCCGATCCGGGTGTTGCAGCACTTGCAGGTCTGAACGCTTTTGCCGAGGGTCGCTATGATGCCGCGTTCGCGGATCTGGCCGCCGCGCGCCCCGCGATGCAGACCATCGGTGGCAGCCATGCCCAGCGCGATGTGTTCGAGCGTCTTACCATTGATGCCGGTCTGCGCGCCGGCCGCTATGACGCGACCGAGACAATTCTGCATGACCGCCTTGCACGGCGGGCCGGCAGAGCGGACCGCTTTACCACGTCCCGGATGGAGGCAATCTCGCAGGCACGGCGAATCCCTGCGCAGTGAACCCGGCTGCCTGATGACAATCCTGAACGTAACGCATAAAGACCGGCTATGACCCTTGCCGACCCAGATACCGTTACCGCCGGCATGTCCGGTGCTGCTGCGGCGCATTCTGCCTCGCAGGGCGGCGCGCGCGTGCGCGACCTGCGCCTGGATTTTTTCCGTGGTATTGCGATGTTCATCATCCTTTTTGCGCATACGCCCGGAAATTTCTTTACGTCATGGATACCTGCGCGCTGGGGTTTTTCAGACGCCACCGAGATATTTGTATTCTGCTCTGGTATGGCCTCTGCCATCGCTTTCGGCTCTACTTTTGACCGTGCGGGTTTTGCACTGGGAACTGCGCGGGTCGCTTATCGTGTCTGGCAGGTTTACTGGGCGCATGTGGGTCTGTTTGTGGCCACCGTCGCGCTGGTCGTATTCCTGACCGACCTTGAGATCACCGGCCGGAACTACTGGGGCCAGCTGAACCTCTGGCCGCTCTTTGTCGAAAGCGAACGCTGGACCAATCAGGATATCTGGCTCAGCTTTGTCACACTGCGCTATGTACCGAATTATTTCGACATTCTGCCGATGTATATGGTCGTGCTGATCATGATGCCGGTGATTATGGCCCTGTCACGGGTCAATCTCTGGCTGGTGGCCGCCTTTATTGCGCTTACCTGGCTGATGGGCCAGCGCGCGCTGACCGAGACCCTCGGCCTGCCGCACTGGAACTTTCTGGCCGAGCCCTGGGTCAAGGACAACGGTTCACAGCGTGAGTGGTTCTTTAATCCTTTCGGCTGGCAGCTGATTTTCTTTACTGGTTTTGCGTTTATGCGCGGCTGGCTTCCGAAGCCGCCGGTGAACACGACACTGATTGCTCTGGCTCTGTTTCTTGTTCTGGCAAACATTCCACTGAGCAATATCGGCGTCCGCGAGTTCGGGTTTGACTGGGCGCGCGAGTGGCGGATCGGGAACCGCGCATGGATTACCAAATCTGACTTTGGCATCCTGCGCTATGTTCATTTTCTGGCGCTGGCCTATATCTGCTGGGTCGCTGCGGGCGACAAAGGTGCGCGGCTTCTGGCGACGGGCGCAGGTCTGTGGGCCCGTATCTGGCAGCGCCTTTTGTCCATCATACTGAAGGTAGGCCAGCAATCGCTTGCCGTTTTCATCGTCAGCATGTTCACGGCCCGCTTCAGCGGCTTTGCGATGGACGTGCTGGGCCGGGATGTCTGGACTGTCGTTGCTGTCAATCTTGCCGGTATGGGCGTTCTTGTTCTCACCGCTTACAGCGCCGGCTGGTTCAAATCCCAGCCCTGGCGTACCCGAAAGGCAGGTGCATGATGCTGCGACGTGATGTTCTGAAATCTCTGGCAGCGATGGCCGCTGTTCCTGCTGCGGCACTGGCCGCAGAACCTGGTCTGCAACTGGGCGACGGTGTTCCGTTTGACGCAGAAACCGTTGTCAGCCGCGCTCGTGCACTGGCTGCAAGCCCGTATACCCCGCGTCCGATGATCCCCGAAACCTGGCGCAATCTGACCTATGACCAGTATCGCAAGATATGGTTCGACAGCCGGAATGCCCTCTGGGAGGGGTCCGACAGGCCCCAGCGTGTCGATGTTTTCCCGCCGGGCCTCTATTTTCCGCAGCCGGTTGAGATCAATGTGATCGAGGCGGGCCGTGCCCGTCCTCTGGCCTTTGACATGAACGTCTTCGACAAGACGGACAAATTCCCCGACGTCGAGATCGACAGCACACTGGGCTATTCCGGACTGAGGCTGCGCGCCGAACTGCAGGAACCGGGCATCTTCCAGGAATATGCCGTGTTTCAGGGCGCAAGCTATTTCCGCGGAATTGGCACCGGCGAAATCTATGGCCTGTCCGCGCGTGGTCTGGCGCTGCGCACCGGTGACCCGTCCGGCGAGGAATTCCCGGATTTCACGGCATTCTGGCTCGAAACGCCTCAGTCGGGTGCGCGGAATGTCGTGCTCCATGCGCTTCTGGACAGCCCAAGCTGTACCGGCGCTTACCGCTTTGACATCTCGCACGGCGAAGTTCTGCAGATGAAGGTCAGTGCGACGCTTTTTGCCCGCGAAGAGATGCGGCACGTGGGCATCGCACCTCTCACGTCCATGTTCCTTTTTGATGAGACAATGCGCCAGCGGTTCTCTGATTTCCGTCCCGCGGTGCACGACAGCGACGGGCTGCTCATCCACAACGGAGCCGGCGAAGTGATCTGGCGTCCGCTCGCGAACCCCGTATCGCTGCAGATAAGTGCGTTTTCCGACAACAATCCACGCGGTTTTGGTCTGATGCAGCGCCCCCGCGACTTCGGAGACTTCGCAGACCTGGAGGCACTGTACCACAAGCGCCCTGCCCTCTGGGTGACACCCGGCGAGGACTGGGGACAAGGATCCGTTACGCTTGTGGAAATCCCCGCTGATCTTGAGATTTACGACAATATTGTCGCCTACTGGCGCCCGTCGCGCCCCATTGCAGCGGGCGAAAGCCACCAGATGAGCTATACGCTCGACTGGGGTGCATCGCCTGCCCCGGCGACCGGCATGCCGCTGCGTGTCCTGAACACGGCAATTGGTGGTCGCCCCGAGGGAGGCAATATCGTCGCAATCGATTTCGAGGACGGCGCTCTGGTCCCTGAGGATCTGTCGCGCATCGACATTCTCGTACGGGGCAGTGCGGGTGACGTGACGCCCGGTCTGGTCCAGCGCAATCCGGAAACGAATGGTCCGCGCCTTGCCTTCACGTTCATACCGGGCGAAGCGGACCTTATTGAGTTCCGCGCGCAACTCCGGCTCGACGGCGCGCCGCTGAGCGAAGTCTGGCTTTACCGCTGGACCGCCGGATGACGGAAGGCCCGCTCATATCAATGCCCGCGCGCGCGCCGTTGCGAATGGATGCGCAGGATCTTGCGGCCCGTCCGCAACCGCGTGGCGCGCAAACCTCACCGCCGGCACGGGCGACGCGCTGGCGGCTGGGCGTTTTCCTGCCTGCTCTTGTCGGTACCGCACTGATGGTCAGCGCGATGTATGGCTGGCTGTCTGAAACCGGTATGACAGGCCTGGAATGGGCGCTGCTCACCATGATTGGTGCGACATTTGTCTGGGTCTCGCTGTCGGTGAGCACGATCGGTGTGGCGGTCGCAGGGCTGCTCGCACGCGAAGACGCAGATGACCCGGACATTGCGCAGGCACAGGGCCTTGATGTGGCGCTTCTTGTCCCGGTCTATAACGAGAACCCCAGTGACGTCTTCGGTAATGCCGCTGCTATGCTGGATGATCTGGCACGCCGTGACAGTCCGCATCGCTACACTCTTTTTGTTCTGTCCGACACCTCGGACGATGCCATTGCCGCAGATGAGGCGCGCGCATTCGGCGCGCTGAAGGCCAGTGCGCCTGCCGGATTTGACGTACACTACCGCCGGCGCGTGGCCAATACAGACAAAAAGGTCGGCAACCTTGTCGACTGGATCACCGGCTGGGGTGCCGCCTGGGAAGCTATGGTCGTTCTGGATGCTGACAGCCTGATGACCGGCAAGGCCATTGACCGTCTCGCAAGCGAGCTCAGCCGCGACCCGGATGCGGGCCTTATCCAGACCTTTCCGATGCTGATCGGTGCAGGCACCCTCTTTGCGCGGCTTCAGCAGTTTTCCAACATTGCCTATGGCTGGCTGCTTGCAGAGGGGCTTGCCAACTGGGCGCGCACCGAAGGCAATTACTGGGGTCACAATGCTATCATCCGCACCCGCGCCTTTGCCGCCTCCGCGGGACTGCCGCATCTGGCCGGACGGGGCGGGCGTTCGGAGCTGATCCTGAGCCATGATTTCGTTGAGGCCGGCCTCTTGCGCCGCGCGGGCTGGCAGGTACGCTTCCTCCCGCGCGTGACAGGCAGTTTTGAGGAAACGCCGGGCACGCTCATTGACTACGTGCTGCGTGACCAGCGCTGGTGCCGGGGCAACCTGCAGCACCTGCGCCTGTTACGTACTGCCGGGCTCCACCCCGTTTCACGGTTTCACCTGCTGCACGGTGCGGTTGCCTATCTGCTGTCGCCTGCATGGTTTGGCCTGCTGGTGATCTGGGCGCTTCTGGGCAAGGATTCCGAAACAAACGTTATTCGCTACTTCAACGAGGCAAATCCGCTCTTCCCGGACTGGCCTCCGGCAATGAGCCATATCGATTCCGCAGTATTCCTTGTGATCATGTATGCAATGTTGCTGACCCCCAAGATGGTTGGCGCAGGAATCATCGCTCTGCACCCCAAGGCCACGCGGGTCTATGGGGGGCGGCCCGCTTTTCTGGCCGCTTTTCTGGTGGAAATCGTGCTGTCGGTCGCCTACGCGCCTGTGCTGATGATCCAGCAGACGCGCGCGGTCGTGCGTGCCGCGCTCGGTCGTGCGGATCCGTGGGCACCGCAGGTGCGTGACGCGCGCGCCTATCCCTTTGGAGTTCTTGTACGGTTCCACTGGGCGGAAACCGTGCTGGGGCTGATCCTGCTCGCCGGGCTGATATCGGGCCTTGTTTCCCTGTGGCTTATCCCGATCGCGGCCAGTCTTTGCCTCGCGGTGCCGCTCTCTGCACTGAGCGCGCTGCCTGTATCGCGCCACATGCCCGGACCGCTGAGCATGAACAGCCCCTATACTTTGCGGGAACCAGCCATCGTATCCCGCGCCAGGGTGCAACGGCGCCGGCTGGCAGACCTGCTGAGAAATGCAGGTATGCCTGCGGAGTAAACCAGGTAACTTAAATGACAAAACCCGCCCAAAGCCGGGGGGACAGCTGTCGGGCGGGTTGCGGCATCGCCCGAAGGCGTGCCTGTTCTTTTAAGGCTCAGGGCCGGTAAACAGGGAGTTCCCGCTTGATCCATCCGGGACCGGCGCCGGAGCCCAGCATACCCTCGGGCACATCGATGATCTGCGTAAAACCGGCGGCCTGCAGCCGTTCTGTCATACGTCGGGACCGCACGCCGCGCGCGCAGATCAGTGCGACGGGTTTTCCGCGGTCGCCACCGGTCCGGACAAGCAGTTCGTCGATGAAATCCGCCCGGCGCATGTCGATCGGCACAGCGCCCTCGCCAACACCCCAGCGTTCCCATTCGTCGGGACGCCGGATGTCTACCAGGGTAATCTCGCCGGCACCGGACGCGCGATGCGCCTCAACAGGGCTGATCGCGGCCTCGCCATCGTTCTCGGCCAGTACATTGTACCACTGCGCCGCCACGGCGCCGCCTGTGGCAATCCCTGCGAGCCCCAGAACCAGAGCACCCCGCCGCGTCATACGCGACGGGGGTTTTTGCTGCCCGTTCCCGGAAGGATCAGACATGGTCATGTTCAGTTGACCGGCGCTGAGCTGGAAAACTGAGGGATGGCGCGGTCGGATGCTGCGGCAGATTCAATGCTCACCCAGTTGTTTTCGGATTTGGACAGGTTGCCCGAAATGTCTTCTTCCCAGAAGCCCACAACGTTTTTCGTGATGTTCAGGTAAAGCTTGCCGTCCACGATACGCCACAGGTTCGGGTTGGCCGGCACCTTGCCACCCTGCGCCACACCATAGGCGCAGTGGCCATCATACTGTGGTGCATACGCGGCCGGGTTCGCGACAAAACGGTCGCGGTTGGCTTCGGAAGAAAAGGCAAAGACGGCGCCATTGTATTCGGCTGTGATGTCCTTGTCGCCAGGGACAGCGGCGGGCTGGGATGTACCAACGGGGGACTGTTCGAGGTCGAAGTAGGCGACCACATCATAGCCCGACACAGCAAATCCTGTCGGATCAACATACTGGTCGCCAGCAAAGGACGCAGTTGCAAAAGTCACCACTGCTGCAGTGGCAGCCAGAAGGTTCAGGGGGAAACGCATTGTCGCATACTCCGGTTGTGTAAGTTCAGGCGGACCCTGTGTCCACCGGTAGGACAGATGTAGAGGGTGCGGACCGCTCTGTGCACCCTGTTACGGTCATCCTCTCAGGCTTGTGAAAATCGGGCGTATCCCGTGATCAGTTTGTGAAAATGCTCCAGCAGACAGCGTGGTTTATTTCAGCCGTGGCGGATTGTCGGGGTCCGTGCCGGGCGCCGGGCGCTGCCCGGGCGGGCTTTGTTGCGGCTGTGGCAGGTCAAAACGCAGGCCGGTACGTTCCAGACGCTCCACGATGCTTTCAGAGCTCCTGAAAAAGCCGACGTCCAGTGCTCCCGCCTCAATCCCCGAAAAGGTCAGCGCTTCGGCAACAGCCCGGGCCAGCGCGTCTTCTGCTGCGGGCACCGCATCCACAAACGCAAGCATGTGACCTTTTGCACGTGTTTCATACGTGACGCTCACCAGGCAGGCAAAACGTGCCAGACCCATCGCTGTTGCCAGTTTTGTGTCGATCGCAGCAATAAGCCTGTCCGGCAAACCTGCCGGCACCTGTACCTTTGCCACCCGTGCCTGGACTTCATCGGGCGTGTTATCCAGTGTCTCGTTCAGCCAGGAAACGGCTTCGACCGGCAGCAATGCGGATGAGGGTGCCACATCAAGGTTCAGCCCCAGACTGATGCCCTGATCCTGCAGCATCCCCGCAATGACCCGGCCCGAAAGCGCAACATAGGGGGTTGCCTGACCGGCAAAGCCTGCCAGTCTTTCAGGGCGGTCGAAAACCAGCACATATCGCGCGTCGCCCACGTCAAAGAGCTCTGGCGTGACCATGTCATCGCCTGTCCCCGGTTCTTCTGCGAGCATGAGGCACAGTTCTGCATCTGCCAGACGTTCGTAAAAACCCAGCCGTGCCGCGTCATCGTCCGGCGCTGCAGTCATGGCAAGATATGCAGCATCCAGTGGGGTTTCTTCAGTCATTGATCGCCTCATGAACCGCCTGTCTCAGGTCCGGCAGAACATCGGCCTCAAACCAGGGATTTTTCTTCAGCCACCCTGTATTCCGCCAGCTTGGATGCGGCAAGGCCCACACACCCCGGTCACGACCCGGCTGTTCACGCACGGCAGCCGTCACTGATGCGACTTTGCCGAGGTGGTACTTCATCGCGTAACCACCGATCACGAGTGTTACAGCGACATCCGGGAGCATCGCCAGCACGGATGCCCGCCACGTTCTGGCACAGACCGGCGGCGGCGGCAGATCAGATCCCTTTGCATCATATCCTGGAAAACAGAAGGCCATGGGAACAACGGCGATCCGGTCACGGTCGTAAAAGGTCTCCGGATCTGTCTGCAGCCAACTTCTGAGGCGGTCACCCGACGGATCTGTGAAAGGCCTGCCATCGAGGTGTACCCGCATGCCAGGTGCCTGACCTGCAATCAGCACGCGCGCGCGCGGGCGAAACCATACGATTGGTCGGGGCGCATGTCCTGTCTCAGTGTCAGCAAATCGGTCTTTACACAGCGAACAGCTGGCCAGTTCTGCGGAAACATCCTTCATAGGCGTGACGTAATGCCTGCAGCTCCCCGTGCCTAGCCCCTGAGTCCAACAACAGGCCCGCGCACGGTTTTGTGTGCGCGGCGTTTGTGGAACCGGAACCGGTCGCGCCGGTCGTTCTGGTCCACTGCCTGCATCAGGCGGACAACGGGGCGTTTGTCGCGTATGGGCTGTTACGAAGGGACACGCGGCGCTTCATTTCGACATATATCGAAATAACTCTTGTGGATCCGCATTTATTTCTATACTTCTCGAAATATGGAAAATAAACCGCTGAATATCGCCGACCTGACCATTGCCGCAGCACAGTTTGCCGCACTTGGGTCCGAACAAAGGCTTGCCGTACTGCGCTGTCTTGTACGCGCAGGACCAGCGGGGCTGAGCATTGGAATGCTTGGCGAACGGACGGGCATAACAGGTTCTACCCTGACGCATCACATGAAAATCCTGACATCCGCAGGTCTCGTTGCACAGCAGCGCCAGGGGCGCAGTATCATCTGCGCTGCAGTTGCTTTTGACGATGTGCAGAGGCTTTCCGCCTTTCTGCTGAATGAATGCTGCGCAGATGCGCAACCGGAAAAGGACGGGGGCCCTCATGGCTGACACAACTGCTTTCAGCGCTACAATCCGGCGCATTCCCAACCCTGGTGCCTGGGGGATCACCGCCGGCCTGCTCGTGCTGGTTTTCGTTTTTGACACCGCCCGGATCGGAGGCACCATCTCCTTCGCACTTGGTGCCCTGGCAGGAACGGCACCATTTATCCTTTTTGCGGTGCTGGCCGTGGCCTGGCTCAAGGCTACCGGCGCTGAATCCCTTCTTGCCCGCGCTTTCGAAGGCAGACAGTCCCGGATGATCCTGATGGCGGCCCTGCTGGGCGGGCTCTCTCCGTTCTGCAGCTGCGAGGTAATCCCCTTTATCGCCGCCCTTCTGGCGGTGGGCGCGCCACTCAGCGCCGTTATGGCGTTCTGGCTCGCCTCACCCCTGATGGATCCGGCAATGTTCGCCATCACCTCCGGGATCCTTGGCTGGGAATTCGCTGTTGCCAAAACACTGTCGGCAGTGGGACTGGGCCTGCTCGGAGGATTTGGCACCATGCTGTTTGCCGGCACACCCGTGTTCCGTGACCCGCTGCGCGAACGCCCGGCCGTGGGCGGGTGCTGTGGCGCGTCACGTCCATTTTCCGGGGCACCCGTCTGGCGCTTCTGGCACCACAGCGACCGCCGCGACACCTTCCGCAAAACCGCCTGGGAGAACGCGCTTTTCCTGCTGAAGTGGCTCACACTGGCCTATGTTGTCGAGGCGCTGATGCTGGCATATGTCCCGGCAGAAATGATTGCCGGTCTGCTCGGGGGTGATGGTATCGGCCCGATCGTGCTGGGCGCTCTTGTCGGCGCACCTGCTTACCTGAACGGCTACGCTGCGGTACCTCTGGTCGACGCCCTGCTGGCGCAGGGCATGGCAGCAGGGGCGGCCATGTCGTTTGTCATTGCAGGCGGCGTCAGCTCGATCCCGGCGGCGATTGCGGTCTGGGCGCTGGTAAAACCACGCATCTTTGCGGCCTACCTGACCTTTGCCCTGATCGGCGCAGTCATTGCCGGTCTCGCCTGGCAGGCCGTCGCCTGATACCCGCATGGCGGGAAGTTGCGCATGACGTGGGGGGCGTGGGCGTGTTACCGCCTGCAGCCGGAGACAATGCCCGGCCCTTCTTGTACATTTGTTTCAGTTTTCGACATAATGTGGCCCAATTCGGTAGATAATCCGTAAATAAGCTCTGGTACCAAAGAGCACCAAAACCCGTGTTCGGGACAAAAGGGGCAGACGGAGCAGTCATGCTGGCGTTCGAGAATGTATCCAAGTCCTTCTGGACAGGGACTCAGCACAAGGTCATCCTGGATCAGGTGTCCTTTCGTGTCGAGCTGGGCAATTCGCTCGGCATTCTCGCGCCCAACGGAACCGGTAAAACAACCCTCATCAATATGATGGCAGGCCTGGAAAAACCCGACAGCGGTGAAATCCGCCGCGGATGCAACATATCGTTCCCGCTGGGCTTCATGGGCGGCGTCGTAAACAAGGTGTCGGCGGTCGAAAACGCGCGGTACATCGCGCGGCTCTACGGTCTGGACCCCGACTACGTCGAGAGCTTCTGCCGCTGGCTGTGCAATCTCGATGAATACTTTGAGCAACCGCTGGGAACCTATTCTGCGGGCATGCGCGCCCGGTTTTCGTTTTCCCTGATGCTCGCGCTCGACTTTGACATGTATCTGATCGACGAGGGCATGCCCTCAACCACTGACGTGGAGTTCAACCGCAAAGCCGGTGAAGTTCTGCGCGAACGCCTCCGCACAACGACAATCGTAATCGTGTCACACCAGCCGGAAACGCTGGAAAAGTTTGCCAGGTCAGCAGCAGTGCTGATCGGTGGGCAACTTCACATGTTTGACACTCTGGAAGAAGCGAAGCAGCTCTATGACTACGAAACCCACAGCTAAGAAGTACCGCATCCGGCGGACAGGCCCGGGTCTGAGCGCTGACGCAGCCGATCCGTCCCGTCGACCGGTTTCACCGGATGCGGCCCGTGCGCAGGCTGAAGCCGAAGTCCTCGCAGCGCGCAAAGCGAGGCAACAGCAGTTGCAGCAGCAACAGGCACAGCAGTCGGCGCAGCAGCAGACTCGGCAGACATCCGGGCAACCCACCAGTCCTGAACGGAAAGCCCCGGCGCAGTCCGGCCAGCCATCTGGTCAGAAACCTTCCACCGCTGGGACAGGCGACGCGACAGCAGCTGAACTGGACGCGATCCGCCGCGAAGGTCTGACAGGGCGCCAGCTGCGCATGGCGCGCCGCGTGGCCCAGAAACACGGTATGGCCCCGACATCCGACTTTGACGCTGTGCGTCTGCTGCGCAAACGCGGTATTGACCCGTTCCAGCGATCCAACATGCTGGAACTGGTGGTACCGCCCGGACCGGCAGATGGAACGGGCGCGTCCGGCGAACGCAGGGCGCGCGTCCAGCTGCCCCAGACTGTCCCCGCACCCGGCGAAAACCTGCCCTCGACCGATCTCAGTCCCGCCGAGCAGCGTAACCGCCAGATCTCCGAGATTCAGCAGGACATCACGCGCCGCCGCAAACGCAAGATGCGCATGCTGATGGCGCGCCTTGCCGCTTTTGTAATTCTGCCGACGATACTGGCGGGCTGGTACTTTTTTGCCGTGGCAACGCCGATGTACGCCACCAAAGCCGAGTTTCTGATCCTTCAGGCCGATGGTCAGGGTTCTGGCCCCGCAGCCGGCCTGCTGAGTGGTACGCAGTTTGCGACCTCTGCCGACAGTATCGCCGTGCAGTCCTATCTGCAGTCAACCGAAGCGATGCTGCGGCTTGACCGGGATGTCGGCTTTAAATCGCACTTCTCGCAGCCTACTATCGATCCGATCCAGCGGCTTTCACCCGACCCGACGAACGAGGAAGCCTACAGGACCTACCAGAAGTCCGTGAAAGTCGGCTATGATCCGACCGAAGGCGTGCTGCGGATGGAAGTGATTGCAGCAGATCCGCAGATCAGTGCCCGCTACAGCGAAGCGCTGATTGCCTACGCCGAGGAGCGGGTGAATAACCTCAGCCAGCAAAAACGCGGCGATCAGATGGCTGATGCAGAAGAAAGTTTCCGCAAAGCAGACGCCGAACGGCGGGCGGCACAGGAAGCTCTGGTAAACCTGCAGATTCAGGGAGCCACCCTGGACCCGGAAGCCGTTATCGCAAGTCTGCGATCGCAGATCACCCAGATCGAACTGCAGATCCTGGAAAAAGAACTGCAACTGGCCGCGCTGCTGGACAATGCCCGGCCAAACCAGTCCCGCGTTGATGGTGCACGTGGTGACATCCGGCGCCTGAACGACCAGCTTGATGAGCTGAATACCCGGATGACAGACGCCAGCCAGGGCGAGAACTCTCTCGCTCAGCTCAGCGTGCGCATCCAGATGGCGCAGGCCGACCTCGCAACCCGTGACATGCTGCTGCAGTCAGCACTGCAGCAGATGGAACAGACGCGCCTTGAGGCGAACCGCCAGGTGCGTTACCTGACCATCAGCGTCCAGCCTGTTGCGCCACAGGAAGCCAGCTATCCGCGCAGCTTTGAGAATACCGTGCTGGCGTTCTTGATCTTTGCGGGCATCTACCTGATGGTCTCTCTGACTTCTTCCATTCTCAGAGAACAGGTGACTTCCTGATATGCAGCATGTTTCAGTCGGCGATCTGACGATCGGCAACGACCTGCCCCTGACAATCATCGCAGGGCCCTGCCAGCTGGAAAGCGAAGACCATGCGCAGATGATCGCAGGCACCATGAAGGAAGCCTGCGCGGCGGCCGGCGCCGGCTATGTGTTCAAGGCGTCCTATGACAAGGCCAACCGCACGTCGCTGGACGGGAAACGCGGGCTCGGCATCGATCAGGGTCTCAAAGTCCTGCAATCAGTGGGCAAGGCAAACGGTGTGCCAGTGATCACAGATGTGCACAACGAAGCGCAATGTGCCATCGCCGCCGAGGTGGCCGATATCATTCAGATCCCGGCGTTTCTGTGCCGGCAGACGGATATGCTTCTGGCGGCCGGCAATACAGGTGCCGCGATCAATGTGAAAAAGGGCCAGTTTCTGGCACCCTGGGAGATGGAAAACATCTGCACCAAGATCGAGAGCACTGGCAACAGACGCATTCTGCTGACCGAACGCGGCACAACCTTTGGCTACAATACACTGGTCGTCGACATGCGTTCGCTGCCGCAGATGGCGACGACCGGATACCCGGTTGTGATGGATGCCACACATTCGGTGCAGCAACCAGGCGGACGCGGCGGCTCATCGGGCGGACAGCGCGAGTTTGCACCTGTTATGGCACGGGCGGCGGCAGCGGTCGGGGTTGGTGCCATCTTTATGGAAACCCACCAGGATCCGGACAACGCACCCTGCGACGGCCCGAATATGATCTATCTTGACCAGATGCCTGCGCTGATCGAGACCCTGATGTCTTTCGACCGTCTGTCCAAGGCATCGCCGCTTCAGTTCTGAACGGCCAGAAAGAGACACAGCATGAAACCTGCACCTACCGTTACCCCGAACACGTGGGAATTCCTGCGCGACCCAATGATCGCTCCGACCGGTTTCCGGGAATACGACGCCCGCTGGAAGTATCCCGAAGAGATCAACCTGCCGGGTATGACGGCCCTGGGCCTCGGTCTGGGCACCCAGATACGCAGGCGCGGCATAGAACCCGTGATTGCGGTCGGCAATGACTATCGCGACTATTCACTCGCAATCAAAAACGCACTGATCCTCGGCCTGGTGCAGGCAGGCATTCGTGTGCGCGATATCGGCCCGGCACTCAGCCCTATGGCCTATTTCGCTCAGTTTCATCTTGACGCACCGGCTGTCGCGATGGTCACGGCCAGCCATAACCCAAACGGCTGGACAGGTGTGAAAATGGGTTTTGAGCGTCCGCTGACGCATGGCCCGGATGAGATGAGTGAGTTACGTGACATTGTACTTGGCGGTGAGGGTCAACCGCATCCCGGAGGTTCCTGGGAGCTCGTAGACGGGGTCAGAGAAGCTTACCTGGACGATCTTGCCGGGGACTTCCGGATGTCGCGCCCGCTCAAGGTGGTCTGTGCGACCGGCAACGGTACGGCCGCTGCATTTGCGCCCGAGTTGCTGAAACGCATCGGCGTTGAAGTAGTCGAAAGTCACACCGACCTTGACTATACCTTTCCGCATTACAATCCAAACCCCGAAGCCATGGAAATGCTCCATGACATGTCCGCCAGCGTCAAAGCCTCAGGCGCTGATCTGGCACTGGGGTTTGACGGCGACGGCGACCGCTGCGGCGTTGTTGACGACGAGGGCGAAGAGATTTTTGCCGACAAGGTAGGTGTCATCATGGCGCGCGATCTCGCCGCGCTGCATCCGGGGGCAACCTTTGTTGCAGATGTGAAATCCACCGGCCTGTTCGCGTCTGACCCTGAGCTGAAAAAACACGGCATCCGGGCGGATTACTGGAAGACCGGTCACAGCCATATGAAACGGCGCGTCAAGGAGCTCGGTGCTCTGGCAGGCTTTGAAAAGTCGGGCCACTATTTCCTCGCCGAACCCATTGGCCGTGGCTACGACTGCGGCATGCGGGTTGCGGTCGAAATCTGCAAGCTGATGGACCGCAATCCGGACAGTTCGATGTCAGACCTGCGGCGCGCGCTGCCGGTTACGTGGTCGATGCCCACGTTGTCTCCCTGGTGTGCGGATACCGAAAAATACGACACGCTGGCCCGCATTGTCAGCAGGATCGAAGATCGCGCCCGCGAGGGCGGCACACTCGGCGGCCGGGCAATTTCCGAGGTCGTTACAGTAAATGGCGCGCGGGTAATCCTGGACAATGGCGCCTGGGGACTTGTACGTGCATCGTCAAATACGCCCAACCTGGTCGTCGTCTGCGAAAGCCCGGAAAGCGAGGCGGAGCTGCGCGCGATCTTTGCTGACCTGGACGCCCTTATCCGCACCGAACCGGGTGTCGGTGACTACGACCAGACATTCTGACCTTTCGGATCAGTCAAAAAGGCTGCGCAGTTTGTCTTTGACCTTGTCTTTCGCGGCGTCCTCGATCGACTGAGTGGCGCCTCCCAGCTTTTCATCGATCTTTTCCTTGGCTTTTGCTTTCAGCTCTTCTTTTTCCTGCTCCAGACGGAGATCCACTGCAGCTTCGAGATCAGGGCGGATCGAAATATCAGACCATGGCCCTTTGAAGCGGACCGGAATGGCGATCCCCTCTCCGCTGTTGGCCCGCAGCGCAACCGGCGTGAACTTGTAGTCCACGTTCTGAGCACCGATCCCCACTACGCCTTCGCCCGACGCGCGGTAATTTTTCAGCTGCAACAGCAGATCACGGTTGTCCAGAACGCCACCTGCAATCTTCCACGATCCGGTCAGGCTGTCGAAAATTGTGGTGCCGCCGCTGACATCGCCCGAGCGCATCAGCCGGTCCAGACTGATACCTTCAATTGTACCCTGCCCGATGCTCAGACTGCCGTCGCCTGACAGGGACCGCATGATCGCATCAACAGATGGCCCCGCGCCCAGAAAACTGACGGCAAGATTGCCTACCCCGGTCAGGCGGTCCAGCCCTATGGCATCGCTGAGCACTGGCTGCATCTGGATAGCGGCTGCGTTCAGCGCACCTCCGACCGACAGGCCGCTGCGGTTGTTGACAACAAACTGACCCGTAACATTGCCCTGATAAGCCGCCACCTGACGGAGCTCGAAAACCATGCGTGAGTTCTCGTTGCTCAGCACTGTCCGGGTCTGGCCCAGCTGAAATGTCCCGAGATCAATACTTTGCGCGCTCAGTGCGATGTCACCGTTGAAAGCGGCAAGACCGCTGGCGTCGATGCTGTCTTTTGACCATCCCCCCGCTGCAGGGGAGGCACCTGCGCCGCCACCACCGCCGCTTCCTGCCGGGCTGTCACCGCCAAGGTCGCTGAGGTCAAGCGGGCCCGCATCCAGCTGAGCATTGACCTGCGGCACGCCATTCAGAGATATATCTGCGCCACCCGTCAGCCGGTTGCCCCCCAGATCAACGACCAGATCGCGCAGCGACAACTGTCTGTCTGCGGTCAGGGTCAGATCCGTGGTCATGTCGATACTGCGACCGAGTTTGGCGGGCAGATCAACGGCCGGCAGCCCCAGTGCTGCGAGGAACGTCCCGGTGTTCGCCGTCCTGAGCCCCAGTGTCCCTGCGACCTCGCCGGCTGTGCTGGCACGGCCGTCCAGCGACAAAGACGCGTCCCCGGCTGTTACGGACAGATCGACGTTCTGTACGTTTCCGGTGATGAACCCGGCAAAGCCATCGATCAAAGCTTCGACCACAACAGGGGTCTCCGCCGGCCGCAGCGTGGCTTTGATGTCCGCAGGCCCCAGCCGCTCGGGCCAGTCCAGCGTCAGATCGACACCTGCGTAAGATACCAGATCGCTGCCTTCGGCATCATAGATCAGCTGCGCATCCGTGATGCTCACCCGTTCGATACTGATCGGGCGCGCTTCGCGGGCCGGGCTTGTTGTGGTCTCGATCTGCGCCTCACCACTGGCGTCAGTGAACTGCCAGCTGGCCCGACCGTCGAGTTTCTGTTCCAGCCGGATGGTCGGGCTTTCGGCCTCGATGTTGGTGATCCTGATCTCGCCGCGCAACAGGCTTGCCACATCCACCCCAATCGCAGCATTCGCCGCCTGCAGCATCGGCCCCTGTTCTGACCACTCTGCATTGCCGACTTCGAGCCCTGACGCGCGTACGCCCAGAACGGGCCAGAAGGTCAGAGCCACTTCACCATTGATGGCCACATCCCGCCCCGTCACGGTCCGCAGCTGGTCCGTCGCAATGCGCGCGATGCGGTCGGCCGGCAGAAAGAACAGAGCGCCCACGAGCACCACCGCCAGAACCACAACCAGCCCCAGAATCCTGAAAACCCACTTCATTGCCTGCTCCTCACCGCTTTACCGCCCTTTTCGATAGGCACCACTTGCACTATAGCCCGGGTCATGAGCACGAACCCACCTGACCTGCGCCCCGATATTGCACCACGCGCCCGCCTCACCGATCCGGTGCGCCGTGGCCAGCCGACCATCGGAATGGTCAGCCTTGGCTGTCCCAAGGCCCTCGTCGACAGTGAGCGTATTCTGACGCGGCTGCGCGCCGAAGGCTATGGTATCTCTCCTGATTATGCGGGGGCGGATGCGGTCATTGTCAACACCTGTGGTTTCCTCGACAGCGCAAAAGCCGAGAGCCTGTCCGCGATTGGCGAGGCGCTGCAGGAAAACGGTCGCGTTATTGTGACCGGATGCCTGGGCGCAGAACCCGAATACATAACCGGCGCGCATCCCAAGGTACTCGCCGTCACCGGCCCACATCAGTACGAACAGGTGCTGGATGCCGTGCATGATGCGGTGCCACCCAGCCCTGATCCCTTCGTTGATCTGTTGCCGGCAAGCGGTGTCAGCCTGACCCCAAGGCATTTCAGCTATCTAAAGATTTCTGAGGGCTGTAATCACAAGTGCAGGTTCTGCATTATCCCGGACATGCGCGGCAGGCTCGCCAGCCGCCCGGCCCACGCGATCGTGCGCGAGGCCGAAAAACTGGTTGAAAACGGCGTACGCGAACTGCTGGTCATCAGCCAGGACACGTCGGCCTATGGCGTTGATATCCGCCACGCGGAAGACCGCGGTCACCGCGCGCATATCACCGATCTGGCGCGCGATCTGGGATCGCTGGGGGCCTGGGTGCGCCTGCATTACGTCTATCCCTATCCGCATGTGCGCCAGCTTATCCCGCTGATGGCCGACGGCCTGGTGCTGCCGTATCTGGACATCCCGTTTCAGCACGCGCATCCGGACGTCTTGCGCCGCATGGCGCGCCCTGCGGCGGCGGCACGGACGCTCGACGAAATTGCAGCCTGGCGGGATATCTGTCCGGATCTTACGCTGCGCTCGACGTTTATCGTGGGCTATCCGGGCGAGACAGAAGAAGAATTCCAGACGCTGCTCGACTGGCTCGATGAGGCACAGCTCGACCGGGTTGGCTGTTTTCAGTACGAAAATGTCGACGGTGCACGTTCAAACGCCCTGCCGGACCATGTACCAGCCGACGTAAAACAGGAACGCTGGGACCGCTTTATGCAGAAAGCCCAGAGCATCTCGGAGGCGAAACTGGCGGCAAAAGTGGGCCAGACACTGGATGTCATCGTGGATGAAGTCGACGACGAGGCCGCCACCTGCCGGACAATGGCAGATGCGCCGGAAATTGATGGAAACCTCTTTATTGATGAAGGCTTCGAGGCGCTGTCGCCCGGCGATATCGTCAGCGTCCGGGTGGACGAGGCGGGCGAATATGATCTGTGGGGCGCACTGGCCGACTGAACCGCCTGTTTTGCCCTGCCGTCACTGCGCGCTAGGTCTGAAACATCAGATCAACGCGGAGGCGCATATGACCCAGACACCGAAAATCGCAAAAAAGGGCCCCTATCCGGTCGATGTCACGGCCGGTAAATCGTATTTCTGGTGCACCTGCGGTCAGTCAGATAACCAGCCTTTTTGCGACGGGTCTCATAAAGACACCGGGTTTTCACCTATGAAATATGAGGCTGAAAAAGACGCAAAGCTTTTTTTCTGTGGCTGCAAGGCCACCGGTAAGGCCCCAATGTGTGACGGATCGCACAACAAACTCTGACCGCGAGACGACTGACACCATTCACAATTTCCGGAAGTAGCGCCATCTGATTTGAAAATGTTCTCCTTATGTTCTATATTAACAATATATGAACGGAGGCTGAGAATGTCCTATCACCCTGCTTTGCCCGGATTGCTGACACCTGAACAACCGGCGCTGCCTTTTGAAAGCCCGCAACCGGGCAGTGAAAAACAGATCCGCTATGCCGAAGCGCTGGCGCGACAGTCGGGCACGCGGCTGCCGCGCGATATTGCCAGCGACCGAAAGAAACTGTCGGACTGGATCGACCGTAACAAGGTGAAAGCCTCGACGGGGCATTTTTCTAATTACCCTTCGTCACGACAGGTAGCGTTTGCAGAGCGGATTGCCCGCATAAGGCGGCGTGAAATCCCGCAGGAGTGCTTTCGTGACAAAGGTCTGATGTCCGGCTGGATCGACAGCAACAAACCGCGCTGAGCATTTCGTCGCACCGGTCTGGTTGCGACGCTTCCCGGACCTAGCTGTCCTGGTATGACCGACGGAACAGATTCAAAAACTGCGGCGACCGGAACGGCGGTTCTTTATAATGACGCCTGCCCGGTGTGCCGCAAAGAGATCAGGCACTATGCCGGCATCAGCGAAAAGGCGGCTCTGCCGATCCGCTATGATGACCTCAACGACGCCGGTCTGCTGACTGCATGGGGCGTTTCGGCTGACGATGCGGCAAGGCGCCTGCACGTTCAGAAAAACGGTGAGCTTCTGAGCGGTATCCCGGCCTTCATCGCGCTGTGGCAGGATATCCCGCGATATCACTGGCTGGCGCGGCTGGTCGGACTGCCCGGCGTGCGGGCGGCTGCAGTTCTCGTCTATGACCACATTCTCGCACCAGCGCTCTATCGCCAGCACCTTCGGCGGGTCGCGCGTCGCTGATCCCGTCAGAGCCCGGCGGCGGTGCGTCGGACGGTTTCGATGCGCTGTGCATTGGGCGGGTGCGTGCCAAGGAACCGGTCGCCCGGATCCGGAATACGGGTAAAGAATTTTGCGCCCCGAACCGGGTCATATCCGGCGCGCGCAGCAATCACCGTGCCCAGTGCATCTGCTTCCAGTTCGAAATCCTTGGAATAGGTCCGGGCACCCACCTGCGCGCCGGAGCGCTGTGCTTCCTGCACAGCCGTCGGTGTGCCACCCAGCAGCACGGCGAGACTGCCCGCAATCACCGCGCCTGCCACAGCGTTCTGTTGCTGGCGAGCGATGTGCCCGCGGATATGGTGGGCCGCTTCATGCCCCATGACAAAGGCCAGTTCATCAGCATTTCTCGCGTCATCAATCAGCGCGAGCGTGAACGCAATAATCGGGCGTCCTGATTTATCGACTGTCTGAAAGGCGTTGGGCGGTTGGTTCGGCCGGTCATCCACCAGAATGCGGAAATCGCAGTTTACCCGCTGTGTTCTCGCACGGCACTCGCGTTCGGCCACCGGCTCGACGGTCCGCACGACCTGGGCAAAACTGCGCGATGATGCCGGTGATACCTGCTGCGATGCCGGGGCTGCGCCACCGGGCCCTGTGCTTACCGGGCCGGATGTCGTGGTCACCTCGCATCCCGCCAACAACGCGACCATTGCGATCAACGATACTTTTCTCAACATTAAAACCGGCCTCACAGCACCAGAAACTACGTGATGCATTCTAGCGCAAGCACGCGGGGACGCCACCCCGAACACACGCGTTTGTGACCCTTGCAAAGACCTGTTCATTGCGTAGGCTGGACACATGTTTACCATTGAGCACGAATTTGATGCGACCGTTGTCACGCTTGTCGATGACGGCAAAACGCCCCTTCAGGAAGACGTAACCGTGCACGCGACTGAGAGTGCGATTCTTCTTAATCAGTACGACCCGCGCACGGACAAGGTGGTCTCGGTTACTTTGTCGCCCGAGCAATGGCGGGACCTGACCGCAGCGCTTGATCTGCCGGAGGGCGTCTACAGGGCCGACTGAGGCGTTGACCGGCTGTGTATGGGGTGCTGTAACGCAGAGAACCTTTCAGGGAGAACGCAGATGAGCATCGGCAGCAATATTTTCACCTGGTTTGAGAACCGGTGGCACCGCGACGACGTCGCCATTATGCGTGCGGCTGATCACGGAAGCTGGCTCGGCACCAGCGTGTTCGACGGGGCCCGGTTCTTTGCCGGCCGCGCGCCGGACCTGCTGGCCCATTGTGAAAGGGTGAATAATTCCGCACGTGCGCTGATGATCACGCCTACGGTCGAGGCCACCGAAATGGTGGATATCATCGCGGAAGGTCTCCGGAACTATGGCCCGGACGATGCCGTTTACATCAGACCGATGTACTGGGCCATCCACGGCGACGCGACAGCGATCGTCCCGGACCCGGGTGCAACAGGTTTTGCGATATGCCTTGAACAGATCCCGATGGCACCGGCGGATGCGGCGACCACTCTAGCCCGTACGCGTTTCCGCCGACCGGTGCTTGAGGACAGTGTGGTCAACGCCAAAGCCGGCTGCCTTTATCCGAATAACGCACGCATGCTGACCGAGGTCCGGGCACGCGGATTTGGTAACGCCCTTGTCACCGACGCTATGGGCAATGTGGCAGAATCCGCGACAGCCAATGTGTTCATGGTGCGCGACGGAGAAATTTTCACACCCATCGCCAACGGTACATTTCTGGCCGGGATTACGCGCGCGCGGCACATTTCGAACCTCAAAGCTGACGGCACCGGGGTGCATCAGTGCGTCCTGACCTTTGCCGACTTTGAAGAGGCCGACGAGGTTTTCCTGACGGGTAACATGTCAAAGATAACGCCGGTAACCGCATTCGAGGACCGGCAGTATCAGGTCGGCCCCGTCGCGCGGCGTCTGCGCGAGATGTACTGGGACTGGGCTGCCACCGACACGCCGTAAGGCCAGCGCACCAGCGGGTACAGGGCCAGTTGGGCTCAACCGGAAGTTTGAGATTGCGCCCTCACCGCGCAGGGGCCATGATCTGCGCAAAAGGGGGGCGTCCAAGATGCGCAAATTTCTCGTTATTCTCGACGACAGCCGCGAATGCCTCAATGCCATGCGCTTTGCTGCCATGCGCGCGGCGCACACCGGTGGCGGTGTCGAGGTGCTCGCCGTTATTCCGCCGGACGAATTCAACCACTGGATCGGCGTTGGCGAGATGATGCGGGAGGAAGCCCGCGAACGCATCGAAGTGCACTATGAGGTCTTCGCCAAATGGATGCGCGACAGGCAGGGTGTAGAGCCCCAGCTGGTAATCCGCGAAGGCACACCCGTCGATGAAATAATGGCCCAGATCCGCGAGAATCCGGAAATCGGCGTGCTGGTCCTGGGTGCTGGCACAGACAAAAAGGGACCCGGACCGCTGGTGACGCAGCTGACCCGGAATGCCGGCGGGCTGCCCATTCCCATCACAATTGTGCCTGGCGATCTGAGCAAGGAAAAGCTTGAAGCCATCACCTGACCTTCCCTGCGGACCGGCACACCGGTTCATCGCATGAGCGCACAGATTAGAATCGTTCCAAACCTTGACTCGGACCGGTGCTGTCCGCATATCTGGAAGACCTCAGGAGAGAGCAGATGTTTATCCAGACCGAATCCACACCAAACCCCGCGACACTCAAGTTTCTTCCCGGCCAGACCGTGATGGAAATGGGCACCGCCGATTTCCCGACAGCGGAAACTTCAGACAAATCGCCGCTGGCAACGCGGATATTTGCGGTAGAAGGCGTGACGGGTGTGTTTTTCGGCAATGATTTCGTGACAGTAACTAAGGCCGAGACGGTGGACTGGGACCATATCAAACCCGCGCTTCTGGGGGCGATCATGGAGCATTTCCAGTCCGGACAACCGGTTATGGCGGGCGATCACACGCCGGCATCCGGCCACGCAGAACATGCAGGCGAAGATGGCGCGATCGTCAACCAGATCAAAGAGCTGCTCGACAGCCGGGTACGCCCTGCGGTTGCTCAGGACGGGGGTGACATCACCTTCCACGGATTTGACCGCGGTGTTGTTTATCTGCACATGCAGGGTGCCTGCGCGGGATGCCCGTCGTCCACGCTGACGCTGAAAATGGGTATTGAAAACCTGCTGCGCCACTACATTCCCGAAGTGACCGAAGTACGCCCGGTCGCAACCTGAGCCAGCGTGCACGAACGGGCTGATGCCCGTCTGCCACCTTGCAGGACACCGCTGAAATCATGCCGGCCAGCAATCGGGAAAACACCGCGGAACCGCTTGTTCTTGCCTTTGACACGTCGTCTGCGCATGTCGCAGGTGCTGTGCTGCGCGGCACGCAGGTCCTTGATCAGGCCCGCATAGAGATGGCCAAAGGACAGGCAGAACGCCTGATGGGCTTCTGCGCTGAGCTGCTGCAGCGCTCGGGGGTAACGGTTGGTGAACTGGACCTGATCGCAACCGGCACAGGGCCAGGTAACTTCACCGGAATACGTATTTCTGTTTCCGCGGCGCGCGGACTGGCCCTTGGCCTGGGTATTCCGGCCATTGGCGTGAGCATCCTGGAAGCGCAGGCGTATGGCCTTGATGGTCCGGTGATCTCGACCCTCGACGGGCGGCGCGGCGCTTTGTATTTTCAATTGCTGGGCGCTCCGCAGCCTTATGAACCATTGTTGTGCGACATGGATACATTGCCAGAGCTTCCCGGTGCCGCTCAGGCCACGTGCGTCGGGCACCGCGCGGCCGAAATCGCGGAAGAGGTTTCCGGCAAGGCGGTTTCTCCGGTGTATCCGACCGCAGAAGCCATCGCGCGCTGTGCATTGCGCAACCGTCGCACCGATATGCCGCGTCCCGCGCCTTTGTATATCCGTCCGGCGGATGCAGCCCCTACACGCGATGCGGCACCGGTCATCCTGCCGTGACGCCGGCAGAGATGAGCAGGATACATACTCTGGCCTTTCCGCAGGAACGCGGATGGACAGAGCCGGAAATCCGCTCATTGCTTACTTCGCCGCATGTTTTTTCAGCCTGTCGCCCTCATGGTTTCGCCCTCGTGCGCGATGTGGCAGGCGAGGCCGAACTGCTGACGCTGGCCGTAGATCCGGCGCACCAGCGCCAGGGCATCGCCTCGGCGATTATGGCCGAATGGATGCAGTCCTGCCGGGCCACCGAAGCCTTTCTGGAGGTTGCTGCTGACAATCATGCCGCACTTGCCCTCTATGCCCGGCACAGATTCGCGGTGACCGGCCAGCGCCGCGCCTATTACACGCGACAGGGGCAGCCACCCGTCGACGCATTGCTGATGCGCGCAGCGCTGACCCCCCGTCAGATGCCCTGAAGCAGGCCTTTTCGCGCAAAAACCGGTTGACCCTGCCTGCCGGACAGGTCCTAATTTGGCGAGGATCAGATAACCTCTGCTCAATCCGGGCAGCGCCTTGCATTTCAGATCGGCGCAAGCCCCAAAACACAACCTGGGAGACACCTGAATGACCCTTTTTAACAAACTTCTCGGCGCATCCGCCGCGCTGGCCCTTTCCGCCGGTGCCGCTCTGGCAGAGCCTGCGCTGATCTTTGATCTGGGCGGTAAATTTGACAAATCGTTCAACGAAGCCGCCTTTAACGGCGCCACCCGCTGGGCCGAAGAAACAGGCGAAAGCTTCCGCGAGATCGAGCTGCAGTCCGAGGCGCAGCGTGAGCAGGCCCTGCGCCGCTTTGCCGAAGCCGGTTCCAACCCGATTGTCATGGCCGGTTTTGCATTTGGTGATGCGCTCGGCCAGGTCGCAGCAGATTACCCCGACACAAGCTTCGTCATCATCGACATGGTCGTTGATGCTCCGAATGTCCGCTCAGTGGTCTTCAATGAGCACGAGGGGTCCTATCTGGTCGGCATGATGGCTGCCAAAGCATCTTCCTCGGGCACTGTTGGTTTCATAGGTGGCATGGACATCCCGCTGATCCGCAAGTTCGCCTGCGGCTACGCTCAGGGCGTCAAGGCCGTGAACCCTGACGCAACGGTGATCGCCAACATGACCGGAACGACGCCTGCGGCATGGAACGACCCCGTGAAAGGGTCCGAACTGACCAAAGCACAGATCAGCCAGGGCGCTGACGTTGTTTATGCTGCTGCGGGCGGCACCGGTGTCGGCGTGCTGCAGACAGCCGCGGATGAAGGCATTCTGTCCATCGGCGTTGACAGCAATCAGAACTACCTGCACCCGGGTAAAGTACTGACATCCATGATGAAACGCGTTGACAATGCCGTCTTTGAGGCCTTCAGCGACGGCCCCGGCCTTGAGACCGGTTTCCAGGTCATGGGCCTTGCGAACGGTGGCGTGGGTTACGCTATGGACGAAAACAACGCGTCCCTCGTGAGTGCCGAAATGCAGGCCAGCGTTGATGACGCAGCCGCCAAAATCGCCGCGGGTGACGTGGCTGTTCATGACTACATGTCTGACGACAGCTGCCCTGCTCTGAACTTCTGAGCCAGCTGAACTGAATCCGGGCCGCGCAGCGACAGACGCTGCGCGGCTCACTGCCACAATAAAGAGCCGGATGATCCGCGGGAGCCGACCCGCCAGGCGTCACCAAGGGCTTCGCGGGAACGGACAGATCATCATGACAGCCCCTGCTATTGAGCTAAAAGGCATCTCCAAGGCCTTCGGTCCGGTTCAGGCGAACAAAGACATCTCAATTCGCGTAATGCCTGGCACTATACACGGCATTATCGGCGAAAACGGCGCGGGCAAATCCACGCTGATGTCCATCCTCTATGGGTTCTACAAGGCGGACAAAGGCGAGATTTTCATCGCCGGACAGAAGACCGATATCCCCGACAGCCAGGCCGCAATCGCGGCGGGCATCGGGATGGTTTTCCAGCACTTCAAACTGGTGGAGAACTTTACCGTTCTTGAAAACATTATCCTCGGCGCAGAAGATGGTGGCCTTTTGCGTCCTTCTTTGGCCAAGGCCCGCAAGACCCTGGTGGAACTGGCCGACGAATACGGGCTGAACGTAGATCCCGACGCGCTGATCGAGGACATCGGCGTGGGCATGCAGCAACGCGTCGAAATCCTCAAGGCGCTCTACCGTCAGGCCGACATTCTGATCCTGGATGAACCGACAGGGGTGCTGACACCCGCAGAAGCGGATCAGCTCTTCCGCATTCTCGGCCGCCTGCGCGAGGAAGGAAAAACCATCATCCTGATCACGCACAAACTGCGTGAGATCATGGAAGCGACCGACACTGTCAGTGTCATGCGACGTGGCGAAATGACCGCAACGGTAAAAACCTCTGATACTTCACCGGCTGAACTTGCTGAACTGATGGTGGGCCGCAAGGTCCTGTTACGGGTGGATAAAAAACCGGCGACCCCAGGTGACATCGTGCTCGACATCAAGGGGCTCAGGGTCGTGGATGATCAGAAAGTCGAGCGCCTGAAGGGCATCGACCTGCAGGTCCGGGCCGGCGAAATTCTGGGGATTGCCGGCGTGGCCGGGAACGGGCAGTCCGAACTGCTCGAGGTACTTGGCGGTTATGCTGACGGCACGGGCGATGTCAGTCTCAACGGCACGCCGCTTGATCTGAGTGGCCGCTCTTCTGACGGGCGGTCACGCCGTCGCCGCGGCATCGGTCATGTGCCCGAGGACCGCCAGCGCGAAGGTCTGATCATGGACTTTTCCGCCTGGGAAAATACTGCCTTCGGGTATCACCGAGAGCCGGCCTATCAGTCAGGCGCCCTGCTCAACAACCAGGCGATCCGAAATGATACCGCCGAAAAAATGGCGCGTTTTGATGTGCGCCCACCGAACCCTGCGCTGGCGGCCAAGAGCTTTTCCGGTGGCAATCAGCAGAAAATTGTTCTGGCCCGCGAAATCGAACGCAACCCTGACCTTCTGCTGATCGGCCAGCCGACGCGGGGTGTGGACATCGGAGCCATCGAATTCATTCATCAGCAGATCGTGGCGCTGCGCGACCAGGGCAAAGCGATCCTGCTGGTTTCGGTCGAACTGGAGGAGATCCTCGCCCTTGCGGACCGTGTGGCGGTTATGTTTGACGGGCACATCATGGGCGAAAGGCTTTCGTCCGAGACCGATGAAAAAGAACTTGGGCTGCTGATGGCCGGCGTGGGGAGCTGACGCATGGATGTGATGCCAAAATGGGCCGAGGTCATCCTCGTGCCTCTCATTTCTCTGATCCTCGCGGCGATCCTGTCGGCCCTTGTGATCCTTGCGATCGGCGAAGACCCGGTAGAGGCCGTCAACCTGATGGTCACCGGCGCCCTGGGGAGCACCTATGGCTGGGGCTATACCCTTTATTATGCGACGAATTTCCTGTTTACCGGCCTGGCAGTTTCGGTGGCTTTCCACGCGGGTCTTTTCAACATCGGCGGCGAAGGCCAGGCGATGCTGGGCGGGCTTGGCGTGGCCCTTGCCTGTCTGCTGATCCCCTGGCCGCACTGGACGATCGCGCTTGTCGCGGCGACTGTTGCCGCGGGCCTCTTTGGCGCGGCCTGGGCGGCGATCCCGGCGTTTTTGCAGGCCAGACGCGGCAGCCATATCGTGATCACCACGATCATGTTCAACTTTATTGCGGCTGCGGTGCTGAACTATGTTCTGGTGAACCTGATGCGCCCGGCGGGTAGTATGGACCCGGCGACGGCCCGTTTCCCGGAAGCAGTGCACCTTCCTACGCTACATGACATTCTGGGCACGGTGGGGATCAGCTTTTCCAAAGCGGCACCGGCAAACGTCACGTTTCTGATTGCGGTTGTGGCCTGTGTCCTTGTCTGGCTGCTCCTGTGGCGGACCTGGCTCGGGTATGAGATCCGCAGCTATGGCAAGTCGGAACCGGCTGCTAAATACGCCGGCATCTCACCGGTTGCGATCACTATGATCGCCATGCTGATTTCCGGCGCGCTGGCTGGCATGATGGCGATCAACAACGTCATGGGCGAAGCAGAGCGGCTTGTGCTGAACGCCGTCGAAGGCGCAGGTTTCATCGGCATCGCAGTGGCGCTCATGGGGCGCAGTCATCCGTTCGGGGTCTTTCTGGCGGCGATCCTTTTTGGTTTCCTCTATCAGGGCGGTGCAGAGCTTGCGCTCTGGACGTCGATCCCGCGTGAACTGATCGTGGTCATTCAGGCACTGGTGATCCTCTTTACCGGCGCGCTCGACAATATGGTGCGCATGCCGCTGGAGCGGCTCTTTCTGATGATGCGCCGGGGAGATGCCTGATGGATTTCCTGACGCTCATTCAGCTTCTCGACAGCACAGTCAGGCTGGCAACGCCGCTGCTGCTGGCCTGCCTGGCGGGCCTCTTTTCCGAGCGGGCCGGAATATTTGATATCGGTCTGGAAGGCAAAATGCTGGCAGCTGCTTTCTTTTCAGCGGCCGTTGCAGCGCTCAGCGGGTCCGTCTGGATTGGTCTGCTGGCAGGGATATCGGCTTCTGTAGCGCTGAGCGCGCTACACGGCCTGGCCTCGATCACGTTCCGTGGCAACCAGCTGATCTCCGGTGTTGCAATCAATTTCCTTGCAGCAGGCCTGACTGTACTGATCGCGCAGGACTGGTTCAGCCAGGGTGGACGCACGCCCTCGCTGATGGGCGGCGCACGTTTCGAGCCGGTGACGCTGCCCTTTGCCGAAGCGTTGTCGTCTGTGCCCTTCCTTGGCCCGGTATATTCGGAACTGATTTCCGGTCATTCGATCCTTGTCTACATTGCCTTTGCGACAGTACCGCTCACATGGTGGATCCTTTATCGTACCCGTTTTGGTCTGCGCCTGCGCGCTGTGGGCGAGAACCCGGCCGCAGTTGACACGGCGGGCGTCTCGGTTATCGGCCTGCGCTACGCAGCAGTGATTATCTGCGGCGTTCTGTGTGGCATCGCCGGCGCCTATCTTTCCACGGCGCTCCAGGCCGGATTTGTCAAAGACATGTCGGCAGGCCGTGGATTTATCGCTCTGGCCGCTCTGATTTTTGCAAAGTGGCGTCCATGGTATGCGCTGTGGGCGACGCTTCTGTTCGGTCTTTTCGGCGCGCTGGAGACACGACCCGACGTGATCCAGGCTGTGATCGGCATCAAGGTACAGGGCCAGCTTCTTGGTGCCCTGCCCTATATTATGACCGTGATCATCCTCGCCGGATTTGTGGGCAAAGCCATTCCGCCACGTGCGGGCGGCGAGCCCTATGTGAAAGAACGCTGACGTAAGTCCAGTTTGGCGATTGCATCGGTCCTGTTTGCTGCACAGCAGCGGGACCCATTGATTTTGGCAGCAGCGGGGCCTAACAGAGGACATGCAAATCTACCTTCCCATCGCCGAAGTATCGGTCAACGCCTTTCTGTTGCTGGGCCTCGGTGGGATTGTCGGCATTCTTTCCGGTATGTTTGGCGTGGGCGGTGGCTTTCTGATGACGCCGCTGCTGTTCTTTATCGGCATTCCGCCCGCGGTGGCCGTTGCAACCGAAGCCAATCAGATTGTCGCCTCCTCCTTCTCCGGCGTTCTGGCGCACCTGAAGCGAAAGACGGTGGATCTCAGGATGGGCACGGTGTTGCTCATCGGGGGCCTTGTGGGTGCCGCTCTCGGCGTTGTGGTTTTCAACTACCTCAAGGCACAGGGTCAGGTCGATCTGCTGGTAAAGCTCTGCTACGTCGTTTTCCTCGGGATCATCGGCGGGCTGATGTTCTTCGAAAGCCTGCGCGCGATCCGCAACACAAAGCGCGGAAAGCCACCCACACGCAAGAAACACAACTGGATTCACGGCCTGCCCTTCAAGATGCGGTTCCGCGTCTCGGGCCTTTATATTTCGGTTATTCCGCCCCTGCTTGTGGGGGTTTCGGTCGGTATTCTGGCCGCAATCATGGGTGTTGGCGGCGGCTTTATCATGGTGCCTGCGATGATTTATCTGCTTGGCATGCCTACTAAAGTCGTTGTGGGAACGTCACTTTTCCAGATCATTTTCGTGACGGCTTTTACCACCATGCTTCATGCGACCACCAACTTTACAGTCGATGTGGTGCTGGCCGTTCTGCTGCTTGTGGGGGGCGTGATCGGGGCGCAGATCGGCACCCGTATCGGCGTGAAAATGAAAGCGGAACAACTGCGTATCCTGCTGGCCATCATGGTGCTCGCCGTCTGTGGCAAACTGGCGCTTGATCTGCTGATCATGCCATCGGAGCTCTATTCTATCGGCGAGGCAGGCCACTGATGCGGGTCGTTGCAGTTCTTGTCGCGCTGTTCTGTGCGCTGCCGGCGCTGGCCGAAGAAGTCGTTCTTGGCTTCAGCAAGGACACCGTCTCGATCAACACGAGTTTCGACGGATCGGAAATCCTGATTTTCGGAGCCGTCAAGCGCGAGGCTCCCATCCCGGACGAACCCCGCCTGCAGGTTATCATCACAGTAGCCGGACCGAACGAGACCTTTGCGGTACGCCGCAAGGAAAAGCGGTTCGGCATCTGGGTAAACACGGACGCCGTTGAGATCGACAGCGCGCCCAGTTTTTATGCTGTATCAACCAGTACGGCGCTCGGTCTGTCGCTCAGCGACACCGAAGATCTCCGGCACCGCGTGTCCATTCCGCGGGCGATCCGCTCTGTTGGCGCGCCGGACACCATTGAGGATGCGACCACTTTCACAGACGCCCTGATCCGGATCAAATCCTCCTCCAACCAGTATCAGCTGAACGAAGGCACGATCAGCGTGGATGCTCAGACGCTGTTCCGGACAGCAATCAAACTGCCGGCTGCGCTGACAGAAGGCGACTATGAAACCCGCATCTTTCTGACCAGGGGGGGTGAGGTCATTTCGCGCTATGATGCCAGCATCTACGTGCGCAAGGTGGGTCTGGAGCGCTGGCTTTACCGGCTGTCGCGGGAAAACGCGCTCATGTACGGGCTTATGTCGCTTGCCATCGCCATAGGCGCGGGCTGGTCAGCCTCGGCTGTGTTCAGAATTTTCCGGGCCTGAGACGGACGTCACCCACGCCCGATATAGGGCATTGTAGTCGCCATCACAGTCATGAACTGCACATTTGCCCCGGCAGGCATGTTCGCCATATGCAGCACCGAAGCCGCCGCGTTTGATACGTCCATCGTGGCAGTGCCGGGCTGCGTTTTCTTCAGTTCCTGCAACAGCGCCGTTTCAGCGTTGCCGATATCAATCTGGCCGCAGGCAATCCCGAAGGGTCTGCCATCCAGAGACAGCGTTTTAGTCAGCCCGGTGACGGCGTGTTTCGTCGTCGTGTAGCACACGGAATTCGGCCGCGGCACATAGGCCGACAGCGAACCGTTGTTGATGATCCGCCCGCCCTGCGGATCCTGGGCGCGCATTCTGGCAAAGGCCAGCCGGGCTGCGATGAACATGCCGCCCACATTCACCGAAAGCACCTGCGCCCAGTCCTCCAGCGGCACCTCGTCGATGGTGGCTGACGGACCAAAAAGTCCCGCATTGTTGAACAGAACATTGATGTGACCAAAGGCGTCAAATGCGGCCTCCATCGCCTCTGCATCCGTCACATCGGCAGGCAGTGGTACCGCTGTGTCATACCGGTCGGCAAGTGCTTCAAGCAGCTCACCCCGGCGGGCAATCAGGCCGACGCGCCACCCCTCATTCAGGAACAGTTCCGCTGTGGCATACCCGATACCCGAGCTGGCACCCGTTATAATGACAGACTTCATAGCAATTCCTCCGAAGGGGGTTCAGCAAGCGAAAGCGGTGCCGCCGGCAGAGCACGCAGATCATCTGTGACCAGCGGCCCGGTGGGTTTCGCAAGACGGTTGCGCACCACCCAGATGAGCCGGTTCTGCGCGCGCGTGATGGCCACATAGGCCAGCCGCTTCCACAGGGGCTGACCGGCCTCTGTGCGGCCCATGCGTGCTGCTGTGTAGAGATCAGGGGCAAACACCTGCACCGTGTCCCACTGTGAACCCTGGGCTTTGTGAATGGTCACAGCCGCGCCATGCAGAAAGGTGGCCCCCATGCGCGCGGCAAAGGGGATAAAAGGCTCTTCTTCATCCGGTTTCTCGATTTTCACGATGGATGCGGCCGAGACCTGCGGGTCTTCGGCCCCCATCACGTGCAGGCGGCTGAAACCGGGTTTGCGCCCCTCTCCCAGAAACACGACCTGCGCTCCCTTGATCAGACCCCTGGCTTCGAGATCAAGGCGTTTTTTGCGGTGCTTGAGCGGCAGTTCGATCCCGTCGCAGATCAGTGGCTCACCAGGCAGCAGCGCGTCCTCGGGTGCGCCGTGCACCTGGCGAAACGCATTGATCAGACGGATACGTGTCACATTACGCCATACCAGCACGGGGCTGCGTGCCATCAGGTCCACTTCGACACGCTGACCCCAGACAACACGGTCATCGCGGGCTGCCGCCTCCTGGACCATGTTTTCGAACTGTTCAAATCCGATGTCCGGATCACTGAGGGCATGCGCCAGATCAAGTATCGGGTTGTCAGCTTCCTGACGGTGTATGCGCTCGAGGTTCAGGACGCGCCGCTCCGGCAAGCGGTCAAAAACCATCGTTCCCGACTGGTTCACCGGTGCGAGCTGGGCCGGATCACCGAACAGAAGCAGAGTCGGGAAAATTTCTTTAAGGTCTTCAAACTGGCGGTCATCCAGCATCGAGGATTCGTCAATGAAACCAATATCCAGCGGCTCTTCACGGCGCTTCCAGCCCGTTATGAAATCGGAGCCACGCAGTCCGGCAGCCGCAAGAGCGCCGGGGATTGATTTGTTTCCGGCATAGAAAGCGGCGGCCCGGTTCAGTGCCTCTTCGGTGAGCCCTTCAATTTCCGGGCGCTCACCATTGCCCGCAAGCCACTCGGCGATCCGTTCGTATTCAGGATCATAGACCGGGGTGTACAGGATCCTGTGGATTGTCGTCGCCGGCACGCCACGCAACCGCAGCACAGACGCCGCCTTGTTTGTCGGGGCCAGAACGGCAAGCGTGCGCCGGTCCTTCCGTCGACGGCTTTCATAATCTCCTGAAACGATCTCGACCCCTGCGTCCTGCAGTGATTTCGTCAGCTCGGCCAGCAACAGGGTTTTGCCCGAACCAGCCTTGCCCGTCACGGCCAGAACAGCCGAAACGTCACCTTTGGGCGGCATCAGAAGCTGATCGTCGAGGTTGACACCGGCACTGCGCAGCAGGTCTGCGACCGTATCATAGGCCTGGGCCTGGTCTTCGGAGAAAGTGACGGCGGGAGCGTTCATAGCGCGACCCTACAGGCAGGCCGCGCCGGGTGCCAGCCGTCAGATACCGCTCAGCCGGTACGCGACAGGCACGGTGCATCTGCTGCACCAAAAGCACGCTCAAACCAGAGCCGGGACAACTCCGGCGATACGCCGGCACGACGGGCGACTTTCGCCTGGGCTTCGGGCGTAAACTCCCACAGTCCAACACTTATTTTGTCCCGCCCCTCTCCCCGGCTGCCCAGTACTTCGGGGGAAGATCCGATCATGCGATAGATTCGGACCATACGTGCATCAAACACACCCACAAAGTGTTTCACGCCAAAGCCGTTCATGATCTCGCCGCCCCCCAGCATCAGCGCGGCAGCGACAGTGCTGGGCGCCTCGCGGTTCAGGCAGAAACGTGTGCATTCCCAGATCAGAGGGCTGGTGATCGTGCCACCTCCCATCAGGTCGGTGAAATGGTCGTTCACCATAGTGCGCTCGGTTGTTGGCAGAAAGCGCATGGAGCCACCGTGCGTTCCGTCTGCCTTTTCCCAGATTACATAGAGCGGGTTCAGATCATCATATTCGTCGCGCTCATGCCCCTCGGCATCGACATCAACTTCCCACCCAAGCCTGGTTTTGAACTGGTCCGCACGGTCGCGGAACATCGTTTCAGTCAGAAGCGGGTATTGTTTCAGCTGGTCAGCGTAGAGGTAACGAAGCATGTGGTATCATCCTTTGGTCGCATCAGAAGGTGCGACAAGGATGGCTTGATCATCATTAACTGCCGGAAACCGGCGCGCGCGCGCCGGTAACTTTTAGGGGCAACATCGGCCATTTTTTCACACGACGATCAGGCCCCGGCTGATTGCTCTTGCCACAGCATGTGTCGTGTTCGCCGCGCCCAGTTTGAACCGCGCACTCTCGATATAAACCCGCAGTGTATGCTCGGAAATCGAAAGCGTTTCAGCGACTTGCGCCCTGTTGTAACCAACGGCAAGCAGCGTCAGCGCATCAGTTTCACGCGGCGACAGGGGCTGAGACTGTTCCGGCGCCTTGTTGGGTTCGAACTCGAGCGCCTTCTGGTTAAAATAATGCGCGATAAGGATCAGCTCGCGGCGGTTTGTTTCCGTGAAATCCGCCCAGTCATCGTCATCGCAGGAGTGATTCACGGTAAAGAGCGCGAACTGCCCGTTAGGTCCGCGAATGGGAATGGAGTAACCCTGATTCCCAATCCCGTACTCTATGGATTCTGCCTGAAGTGCCCTCGCTGCCTTGCTGGACCAGTCCAGCTTTTTCCAGTCAACCGGGTGGAAGCGCTGGTAGCATCCGATGACCACCGGGTCGATGCGCAGATAGTTCTGTTCCTGATAGCGCTCGGCCCAGTCCAGGGGATAGGTACCATAGCCGTACTGAGCGCCTGCGCTGTCGACCCAGTGATATACGATATTATCGACCCGATAGTGCGACCTGAGGGCGACAATCGCATCCTGTATGCCTTCAAGCGTGTCCGCCTGCTCCAGCGCCGCCAAAACCGCTTCCACCGGGTTCAAGTTCTCTTCCATGCTCTGTATCGCCTTGCGTCTTCTCATGAAGGGCTGCGATCTCGGCAAGAGCTACGATTGCGGTGTCGTCCAACTGTTCGGCAAGAACCGGCAAGTCATTCGCAGTCGCAAAAGTTTTCAAGTCCGTCAGAACGTCCAAAATCCAGTCACTTCGCATAGCAGACTCGCCTCTTAAAGGTTAATGAAAGATTAACACAACTCTAGCATGTACTAACCTTGCTTGAAAATTCGCGGTTATTTACTCCCCAGAAATAGCGAGGGCGAATTTTCTAAGTCACTGATCCTAAAGAGCGTCACACGTTTAACGGGAATACCCTGCGAAACGGTTAGACGATTCGCAGGGTTCAGTAAAGTAAAACGACTCGGTTATTGCTTAACGACGGGCTTCCAGCGCGTCTTCCAGAGTACGCAGTCCGGTCGTCGGTGCCTGGACCAGAACGGACATGTTCCCGGGCTTGTGTTCGTTACGCATCATTTTCATGTGCGCCTGTGGCAGGTCTGCCCAGGTGAACACTTCCGACATACAGGGGTCGAGACGGCGTTCAAGCATCAGGCGGTTGGCAGCACTCGCCTGCTTGAGGTGCGCAAAGTGGCTGCCCTGAAGGCGCTTCTGGTGCATCCACATGTACCGCACGTCGAACGTCAGGTTGAAACCGGTGGTCCCGGCACAGATCACGACCATGCCGCCCTTTTTCACAACAAAGGTGGACACCGGGAAAGTCGACTCGCCCGGGTGCTCGAACACCATGTCCACGTTGATGCCTTTTCCGGTGATATCCCAGATAGCCTTGCCGAACTTGCGGGCCTCTGTGAACCACGCCGCGTATTCGGGCGTGTTCACGGTTGGCAGTTGTCCCCAGCAATCGAAGTCACGCCGGTTGAGAACCCCTTTGGCACCCAGATCCATGACAAACTGACGTTTGCTCTCATCAGAAATGACACCGATGGCATTCGCCCCTGCGGTATTGATCAGCTGGATCGCATAGGAACCGAGGCCACCGGACGCGCCCCACACCAGAACATTCTGGCCGGGCTTCAGATCGTGTGGCTCGTGACCGAACAGCATACGGTATGCCGTTGCGAGCGTCAGCGTGTAACAGGCCGCTTCCTCCCAGGTCAGGTGTTTGGGGCGCGGCATCAGTTGCTGGCTCTGCACCCGTGTGAACTGGCTGAAGGAGCCGTCCGGGGTCTCATACCCCCAGATGCGCTGGCTCGCGGAGTACATCGGATCGCCACCGTTACACTCTTCGTCGTCGCCGTCGTCCTGGTTACAGTGGATAACCACCTCGTCGCCGACCTTCCAGCGCGTTACTTTCTCACCAACAGCCCAGACAATGCCGGCAGCGTCAGAGCCCGCGATGTGATAAGGCTGTCTGTGACCGTCGAAAGGGCTGATCGGCTGGCCGAGTGCGGCCCATACACCGTTATAGTTCACACCCGCGGCCATCACGAGAACCAGCACGTCCTGACTGTCGAGCTCCGGCACGTCAACGACTTCCTGCATCATCGCTTTGTCCGGCTCACCATGACGCTCCCGGCGGATGGCCCAGGCGTACATCTGTTTCGGCACATAGCCCATCGGGGGCAGTTCGCCGACTTCATAGAGGTCTTTCTCTGGTGCGTCGTATTGCGCGATCGTCGTATCCAGTGCCATGTCAGTCTCCAGCTAACGTAAATCATGCCGCACCGCAGAATCGCGGGGCTTCAGCACTGGAATATGCACCGTCACGAAATATTGCAACACCTGAGGGGTATTTTTTGTAATTTTATAACCGAGCGGCCGCAGAAAATCTCAGATTGTGGCGGAATCCCCCGCAAACCGATGCGCCACAGACATTGCGTAGAAATCCAGAACGGCTTCTTCACCTTCGACAACGCGCCACAGACCGCTGTCATCAGACAAAACCCTGTGTTTCTTCAGCCGTTGCAGGGCGCTTTCGACAGCTCGGGTAAAGTCTTCATCGGGCATTCCCGGCATATGCGCGGCCACCTGTGCCGCAAGACCGGCTGCGGCCTCCGCCACAGCAGCCGTCGTCGGCGGCGCCTGCCGGGCACGCAGAACATGTGCCACAAGCGGGACGATCAGAACCGGCATAGCATCCTCGATCCGCTGCATGAGATTGTCGGCCAGCTCTTCCACCGGTCTGTCGGGTCCGAAACGCCTCAGCGAAAGAGGTTCTCCGAAAACAACAGCGGCGGTGCCAAACCGCACGTATCGCCCCCGCAACCCCTGCCAGAACTTGCGCAGGATGAAACCGATCACCACAGATATCCGCGCACCAAACCGCCGGTCGCCCCGTTTTCCGGCGGCGATCAGCACCCGGTCTTCAAGAATACGGTCGTAGTTGATGGCAACCGGTACAAAGACCACGTCGCGCCCACCGGGATCATATCCTTCGCGCAGGTAGGTCAGCAGCCCCATCTTGGGTGGCATGAGTTTTCCGGTCAGACTCAGGCCTCCTTCCGGAAACACGCCCTGCGCAACACCGCCCTGCGTGGCCATCTGCACATACCGTGCCAGCACCTTGCGATAGAGTGCGCCGCGAGATTTGCGGCGGATAAAATACGCGCCCATCATTCTTATCATGCGGCTGACAGGCCAGACGCGCGCCCATTCCCCCACAGCATAGGACAAAGCCGAGGCACGTGCGGCAAGATACGTGACGAGCACGTAATCCATGTTGGACCGGTGGTTCATGATAAAGACGATTGTTGCGTCTTTGGGAATGCTCTGGATCACCTCATCATTGCGCGGACCGGTCCAGACCTCGTAAATCGCATTTACCAGCACCCGTGCCATACGGATGCCCAGTCCGAAATAGGTAAAAGCGCTGAAACTCGGCACGATCTCACGCGCATAGCTGCGGGCCTTTTCGAACCCTACGTTCTCGGGCACCCCATGTTCCTGCGCATAATTGACGATCTCGCGCGTCACTTCCGGGTCATAGATCAGCCGCTGGATCATGTCATACCGCCGGGCCAGCTTGAACGGTTCGATGGGCCGGGTCAGCCGTTCGTTCAGACGCGATACTGCGCGCTCCAGCCGCCGGCGGAAAAACCAGCGGACAGACGGAAACAGGAAGTGCGAGGCAAATGTCACCGCCGCGAAAAGCAATACCAGCACAAAGAGCCAGAGCGGGATTTCAACCACTTGCGTCATAGTCCCGACACTTACAGTCTCTCTGGCGGGTGGCAAAGGCAAAAACCTGCGGGGCAAGGATGCTGCACTGCAGTTGCCGCGGCGCGGCGAATTGACAACGGTATAAAATTACAGGTATCAGTCACCAAGCGCAATAATATTACAAGACTGATTCACGAGGACGCCCATGACCGAGACCCGAAAGGACCGCCCCTGGCTGATCCGCACCTATGCCGGTCACTCCACCGCTCAGGCATCCAATGCGCTTTACCGTGCGAACCTCGAAAAGGGTCAGACGGGCCTCTCAGTGGCCTTCGATCTGCCCACACAGACCGGCTATGACAGCGACCACATCCTCAGCCGGGGCGAGGTTGGCAAAGTTGGTGTGCCGGTCTGTCATCTGGGCGATATGCGCACGCTTTTCGACCAGATCCCGCTGGAGCAGATGAACACCTCGATGACCATCAACGCCACGGCACCCTGGCTGCTGGCGCTCTATATTGCCGTCGCCGAAGAGCAGGGCGCGGACGTCGCCGGGCTGCAGGGCACGGTCCAGAACGACCTGATCAAGGAATACCTCAGCCGCGGGACATACATATGCCCCCCGGCGCCCAGCCTGCGCATGATCGCGGACGTGGCCGAGTACTGTTATACACATGTGCCAAAATGGAACCCTATGAACGTCTGCTCCTACCATCTGCAGGAAGCCGGTGCGACGCCCGAGCAGGAGCTGGCCTTTGCGCTGGCGACTGCAACCGCCGTGCTGGACGCGCTGAAGCCGCGTGTGCCTGCTGAGGATTTTCCAGCCGTCGTCGGGCGCATTTCCTTCTTTGTGAACGCGGGGATCCGGTTTGTCACCGAAATGTGCAAGATGCGCGCCTTTGTGGACCTCTGGGATGAGATCTGTGCAGAGCGCTATGGTGTTGAAGACCCGAAGTTCCGCCGTTTCCGCTATGGTGTGCAGGTGAACTCACTGGGTCTCACCGAGCAACAACCCGAGAATAACGTCTACCGCATTCTCATCGAAATGCTGGCCGTGACCCTGTCGAAAAAGGCGCGCGCACGTGCGGTCCAGCTGCCTGCTTGGAATGAAGCGCTGGGACTTCCCCGGCCATGGGACCAGCAATGGTCCATGCGGATGCAGCAGATCATGGCCTATGAGACCGATCTGCTGGAGTTTGATGATCTGTTTGATGGCAACCCGGCCGTAGACGCGAAGGTCGAGGCACTCAAAGAAGGGGCGCGCCATGAACTGGCCAACCTTGACGGTATGGGCGGCGCGATTGAAGCCATCGACTATATGAAGGCGCGTCTTGTCGACAGTAACTCCGAACGCCTCGGCAGAATTGAAGCGGGTGAGACCGTGGTTGTCGGCGTGAACAAGTGGCAGAAAGGCGAGCCCTCCCCCCTGATGACCGGAGATGGCGGGATCATGGTCGTGGACCCGGCTGTTGAAGCAGAACAGATCGGCCGGCTGGAGACATGGCGCGACGAGCGTGATGCCGATGCTGTAAGGACTGCGCTTGAAGAGCTGCGCGCCGCAGCACGCGAGGGCCGCAACATTATGCCGCTGTCCATCGCCGCCGCAAAGGTCGGCGTAACAACAGGCGAGTGGGCCGCGCAGATGCGGGCAGTTCATGGAGAATATCGCGGGCCCACGGGTGTCTCGGGCGCACGGTCCAACCGCACTGAGGGCCTGGACGATCTTCGCAATGCGGTGGACGCGGTGAGCGACCGGCTGGGCCGCCGCCTCAGATTTCTTGTCGGGAAACCAGGCCTGGACGGCCATTCGAACGGTGCCGAACAGATTGCCGTACGTGCCCGCGACTGCGGTATGGACATAGCCTATGAAGGCATCCGGCTGACGCCTGCCGAAATTGTAGAGGCAGCACGCGAGGATGCAGCACATGTCGTAGGCCTGTCGATCCTGTCGGGTTCTCACATCCCGCTGGTCGGCGATCTGATGAAACAGATGCGCGCGGCCGGTCTGGACCATGTGCCTGTTATTGTTGGCGGAATCATCCCTGATGATGATGCTGATCGACTGCGCGCCATGGGCGTCGCCCGGGTCTATACGCCCAAAGACTTTGAGCTGAATACGATCATGCAGGACATTGTAACGCTGGCCGATCCCCGGGCGGTAGCAGCTCAGTAAGCCCGCCTGTCCGACTGCCCAAACAGCTAAACCCTTGTGTATAAAGGCCTGTTGGTTGTATGGCACGTCTGTACAGAGGAGGACGGGCTATGGCCGATCTGAAGAAAATGAACCGCAAACAACTGGAGCGTCTCATCTCGGATGCACAGCGCGCGTTGAAATCCATTTCTGCCAGGGAAAAACGCGAGGCGCGGAAAGCTGCTGAACAAGCTGCCGCAAAGTTCGGTTTCAGCCTGACGGAACTGGTAGGATCAGGCGCGCCCGAAAAGCCAAAAAAGAAAAAAGCTGCGGCACGGGTTCCCGGCAAACCGAAATATGCGAACCCCGCTGACCCAACCCAGGTCTGGACCGGACGTGGCCGCAAACCCGGTTGGTTCATGCAGGCCGTTGAGGCAGGTGCCGACCCCAGATCGATGGAGATCTGAGTCGTGACGGTTCATATCGGCGCAGCGCCGGGCGACATCGCTGAAACGGTCCTTATGCCAGGCGATCCGTATCGGGCGAAGTGGGCAGCAGAAACCTTTCTGGAAGACCCAGAACTGGTCAACGAAGTCAGAGGGATGCTGGGCTTTACCGGCACATGGCGGGGTAACCGGGTCACCATCCAGGGGTCCGGTATGGGTATGCCATCCCTCTCAATCTATGCGAATGAACTGATCTCGGACTACAATGCCCGAACCCTGATCCGTATCGGATCCTGCGGCGGCATGCAGTCGCATGTGAAAGTGCGGGACGTGATCATTGCCATGTCAGCCACAACGATCACCTCGCCTTCATCCGGCTTTTTCCGTGAGATCAACTTTGCGCCCACCGCAGACTATGAACTGCTGGCTGCAGCCGTGGCAGCTGCGAAAAACCGGGGCACGCCGACGCATGTTGGCGGGATCTATTCCTCGGATGTTTTTTATGCCGAGCGTCCGGATCTGGATGAACAGATGGTGCGGCACGGGATCCTGGGCGTCGAAATGGAAGCAGCCGAGCTCTATACGCTGGCGGCACGGCACGGGCGCCGTGCCCTTGCCGTGCTGACGGTCAGTGATCACCTGCAGACAGGAGAGGCATTGCCATCAGAGGACCGCGAGAAGACTTTCGGCGACATGGTTGAAATCGCCCTGGAAGCAGCCTTTACCTGATCGCTCGCGTAACATGCGGTGTTCCGGACCATCCTGGTCGGGGCATTTCGGGCTAAGTCCCTGAACCTGAAGAAAGATGTCGGTATTGCGTCGGTGCCCGGATCGGTTTTTGCGGATTTGACCGGGTTAAACATGCATACGCCCGATGAACGTTATCGACGCCTGCCGGCGGCGCGCGCTGCGCGCTTGAGTATTTCCGGAAGGGTGAAGATCAGGCGCCGTGGCTGCGGTCGTAGCTGTTGGATACGGGCGATGTCCATCCCGTGAGGCTGCTCCTGGCGGGGGCGTAGATTTCGACAAGGAGCGGATGACAAGCCGTCGCATCGCTGGAATGTTCAGACGAGCAGTCACCGCCGGGACAGGCGGAAAGGTTGCCGATGAGGTCGATCTCGGCGATGAACTCCAGATAGTCACCGGGACGTACCGGGCTCGCCTTCATGAAATACTGGCCGGTGTCACGCGTAAATCCGGTGCACATAAAGACGTTCAGCACATCATGGACCAGCGGCTCTGCCTCGTTGAGGCTTACGCCCATGTACCCGGCAAGCGACCGGGTCAGGTTAGAGTGACAACAGTGGTGGTAGTGATCACCGTCAGACAGCAGCGTGTGGGTATAAGGATCACAACGGGTGCCGATCACGTCATGCACCGACCCGCCAAAATCATCGATCCCGTACCAGCCGAGCGTGTCATGGGTGACCGTCGCCATGGGGCGCAGATGGGGAAAGGACGACCACATACGCTCGCCCGTCGTAATGTGCGTGCCGTGCAACGCCCGGGTTTTCCCCGAGTAAAAGCGTTCCGACAGATCATGCGCGTTGTGCAGATTGAGATCGCCTACCTGCGCCCCCTGCACTGAGTTAATGCGAAAGAAATGCCCTGCCGGAACACTGAACGTGCGGGCTTCCCGGGGAGGCACCGTGACCTCACCGGTTTTCACCAGGGTGTCGCGCGCAGCCGAATAGAGCGCCATATCCGGCGCGGGGAGCGTGTCCACCGGATAGCAGATCACGGGGGCTGCAGCGCGGCGGGCGTCGGCGTCAGCAGGTCTGGTCATGCGGGTTCCTCTTGCCGGGGTCCTGCCTGTTAAACCTTTGGAAGGCTGGATTTGCAATCGCGTGGTGGTCCGCCGGTCGCGGAAAACCCTGTCGCTCCGCAGGCCGCACAGCGATATTTTTTCAGCGCACCGCGGTCTCCGGTACGGTCCTCGCGCCAGCGACACCTTCGCGTGGCCCTGTTGCGGCGCGCAAAAATCGCGACGACGACAAAGGCAATGATCAGACCAATGACGATATGCATAGCCCCGATTTAGGTTCTGACACCATCGCTGTCCAGCAACTGTCCGAAGGGATAGCCACCTGACCATCAGAACAGCCCGACGCTCCGCATGCCCGCTCGCCCGAAACGCGCGCCTCTGCGACACCTGCCTGAGCAACATTCAGGAATAAGGGTTATGAGTATGATCAAACACATCACAGCAGCGGCCGTCGCTGTTTTTGCCATCGGTGGCACTGTTCAGGCGGCGACCGTCGACATCAGCAAAACGGACGGATCGGTGCAGAGCACGGACGGTCTGACAGGATATACAACCAGCGGCGCCGACATGGACGGCATGCGCGTAACCGCCGGATTTCTGGACGGCAATACCAGCCGTGCGGTCTTTGGTGCCACCGGCCGCCAGTCCGGCGCAGCAGAGGGAGACGGGTTTTCCCTGAGTCTCTCCGGTTTCTCTACCTTTTCGACGCCTTTTGAGCTGAGCGTGTCACGCGGTGTTCTGACCTGGTTGCAGATTGATGCCCTGCCCGGAGATACCGTCTTTGACACTCAGCGCAGTGGCACCGGGACACCGGGCAGTGCCAATGGCACAGATTTTACACCGCGAACCTCGCTCGACGGCACCATCCCGGTACTCTTCAGTAACATCCTTGCACTCCGGGACGAGACGCCTGCCGGAGACCTGTATGGCACGCTGCGTATCGGTTTTGACCAGCTCAGCACGGGCGGTCTGCAAAGTGGCAGCAGCTTCAGTTTTGTCCAGGATACTGACAACCTGACCACGCCTGCCGAGCCCCTGGTCTCGACTGTGCCAGTGCCTGCAGGGCTGCCACTGGTGCTCACAGGGCTGGCCGCCTTCGGTTATATGCGCCACAGACGGTCAGTGCGCGCCTGATCGCTTTCGAGCAGACAAAAAACGGGGGCCGCGAAACGGGGCCCCCACTGTCGTTTTCCGTTTCCAACCGGGTCAGACCCGGCGTTCTACCATCATCTTTTTGATGTTCGCGATTGCCTCGGCAGGGTTCAGACCCTTTGGGCAGGTCTTGGCGCAGTTCATGATGGTATGACAACGGTAGAGTTTGAACGGGTCTTCCAGATCGTCCAGACGTTCACCCGTTGCCTCATCACGGGAATCAATGATCCACCGGTAGGCGTGCAGCAGCGCTGCCGGCCCGAGATAGCGGTCGCCGTTCCACCAGTAGCTCGGACACGAGGTTGAGCACGAGGCGCACATCACGCATTCATACAGACCGTCGAGTTTCTTGCGGTCCTCAATAGACTGCTTCCATTCCTTGGCCGGGCGGTTCGTTTTGGTTTCCAGCCAGGGCATGATGCTGGCGTGCTGCGCATAGAAATGCGTGAGATCAGGGATCAGATCCTTGACCACAGGCATGTGCGGCAGCGGATAGATTTTCACGTCGCCTTTTACCTCGTCCATGCCGTAGATGCAGGCGAGCGTGTTGATACCGTCGATGTTCATCGCGCAGGAACCGCAGATGCCTTCACGGCAGGAGCGGCGGAACGTCAGCGTCGGGTCAATCTCGTTTTTGATCTTGATCAGCGCGTCAAGAATCATCGGCCCGCAGGTGTCCATATCAACAAAATAGGTGTCCACACGCGGGTTCTCGCCATCGTCGGGGTTCCAGCGATAAATCGAGAATTTGCGCAGATTTGTGGCACCTTCGGGTTTTGGCCAGGTCTTGCCTGTCGTGACGCGGGAGTTCTTCGGGAGCTTCAGTTGAACCATGTCGGGTCTCCTGTCTGTTCTACAGTGACAGCGCGGCCGGGGCGGCAGCGGCGAGGCATTGTTGGGTGGCCGGGCGCGCAAGCACGGCGCGGATTGTATCGGCAGTGCCCGGATCGATGCCCGTCACCGCATCGGCGGCCAGCGACTGGACCTCGCTGGCATCAGCGTTGTCGACCACACAGTCCGTAAACGGCTGAAAGAGCGATTTGGGCACCTGCGGGAAGTAGACGGCCAGCGCTTCGGGCAGGACAGTTTTGGCTGTGCTGCGGCCCGCCTGGTCTGTTGCCTGCTGGATATCAGCACAGGCGCCCAGCACCAGGCACAGAGGAAGTATCAGTCTGATCATGCAGCCCACCTTGTAAAAAGAACGTCCATATATCTGGGTCTTGCGCGTTTTCCTGCGCCTGCGGCAACTGTCAGCACATCGCGCAGTTCCAGCCCGGCATCCGCCAGCAGCTTCACCGATGCCGACGGCAGGCCCACGCCTTCAAACCGAGCACTGACCGAAAGCTCAAGAATCACGAAATCACATCGTCTGAGCGTGTCCTTACCACCACGCAGTACTTCAAGTTCTGAGCCTTCGGTGTCGATCTTGAGACCCGCGCGCCCGGGGTAGCCCAGCGCAATATCGTCAAGGGTGCGGACCTGGACGTCAGTGCTGTCAATGTCGATAAAGGAGCGGGCCAGCCGGTCGGTCCGTCGGCGCAGGCTGGCCAGATTGACCTCTTTGCCCCTGTCGCTGACCGGCACGTTCAGCCGTGCGCTGCCCGGGGCTTCTCCGAGTGCCGCGTGATGAAAATGAAAATCCCGCAAAACCCCGTTGGAGCGCACTGCCTCGGCGCAGTGTGCCTGGGGATCAACGAGCACAAACCGCGCATCCGGACAGGCCCGGTAAAGCCACGGTGTGCCATCAGCGACGCCGATGTCGAATACCACGTCAGGCGCGAACCCATAGCCCCGCAGATAGGGCGCGCGCGTCTTGATGGGATGGACGGCCATCCCCTCACTGCGCAGCGCCCGGCGCATGTCCTGCAGGTTATGCGTGGCGTCGCGTATCAACTCAGCGCTGTTCCGTGCAGAAAATGTTACCGCGATAGAATCCGGCGTAACCCTGTGGGCACGACGGATGACGCGGCGCATGCTGTGCACGCACTGGCACAAAACAGTACTGGTCGCCGTAATACAGACCGCGTTGGGATACCGGACAGCCCCCGAAGGGATCGCGGTGCTGCCGCCCGGCATGATGTGCTTTGCCGCCCTTGCTGAATTTGCCGCCCTGATAGGTCTGATCGGTGATCCCGCTGGCAATGGCTGCGGCAGGGAGTGCCGCGCTCAGAAGAGCAGCCGAAGCTGCCATGGCGATCGCTCTGGATAATGTCCGCATCAGAAAGTCCTTTTCTTGGGGGCAATTTTCTTGGGATCGATACCGCCGTCGTTGTGGCTGGTGAGCGGCTGCTCGTGCACACCCCGATAGCCCAGGCTGGCTTTGTTGCCCTTGAACCAGATCAGCGAGTGTTTCCGCCAGTTCTCGTCATCGCGTTCGGGGAAGTCCTCATGCGCATGGGCACCACGGCTTTCTTTGCGCGCCTCTGCTCCTGTGATCGTAGCCACGGCGTTGGGGATCAGGTTTGCGAGTTCAAGCGTTTCCATCAGGTCAGAGTTCCAGACAAGGCTGCGGTCGGTCACACCCACATCTGCCCATTTGCCCGCAACCTCCTCCATGGCCTTTTTGCCCTCAGCCAGGGTGTCATTGGCGCGGAACACAGCCGCGTCTTTCTGCATCGTCTGCTGCATTTCCAGGCGCAGCTCCGCAGTCGGAGTGTGGCCTTTGGCGTATCGGGTGTTGTCAAACCGGTCGAGGGCTGCGTCGATGGATTTCTGGTTCGGCGTCGGCACCGCGCTGTCGGGATCGACGATCTTGCCGGCACGGATCGCAGCCGCCCGGCCAAAGACGACAAGGTCAATCAGCGAGTTGGAGCCCAGACGGTTCGCGCCGTGCACGGAGGCACAGCCCGCCTCACCCACCGCCATCAGGCCGGGTGACACGCGGTCCGGATCGTCTGTTGTGGGTGCCAGCACCTCGCCCCAGTAGTTCGTGGGGATGCCGCCCATGTTGTAGTGGACTGTCGGCAACACCGGGATTGGCTCTTTGTTGAGGTTCACACCGGCAAAGACCCGGGCACTTTCCGAAATCCCCGGCAGGCGCAGCTTCAGCGTCTCAGGCGGCAGGTGGTTGAGGTTCAGGTGAATGTGGTCGCCGTTGGCCCCGACGCCCCGGCCCTCGCGGATTTCCATGGTCATGCAGCGGCTGACATAATCCCGCGGTGCGAGGTCTTTATACTGAGGCGCGTAGCGTTCCATGAAACGCTCGCCTTCGGAGTTGGTCAGGTAACCGCCTTCCCCCCGTGCGCCTTCGGTGATCAGACAGCCCGCGCCGTAGATGCCGGTCGGGTGGAACTGAACGAATTCCATGTCCTGCAGAGGCAGGCCCGCGCGCGCGGTCATGCCGCCACCGTCACCGGTGCAGGTATGCGCGGAGGTCGCCGAGAAGTAGGCGCGGCCATAACCACCCGTGGCCAGCACGACCATCTTGGCGGCAAAAAGATGCAGCGTGCCGTCGTCGAGTTTCCAGCAGAGCACACCCTGGCAAACGCCGTCGTCGGACATGATCAGATCAATGGCGAAGTACTCGATATAGAATTCCGCGTTGTTCTTGAGCGACTGGCCGTAAAGCGTGTGCAGGATCGCGTGACCGGTGCGGTCGGCGGCTGCGCACGTCCGCTGTACCGCAGGACCTTCACCGAATTCGGTGGTGTGGCCACCAAAGGGACGCTGGTAGATCTTGCCCTCTTCGGTCCGGCTGAAGGGCACGCCGTAGTGTTCCAGTTCATAGACCGCTTTGGGGGCCTCGCGCGCGAGATATTCCATCGCGTCCGTATCGCCCAGCCAGTCGGAGCCTTTGACGGTGTCATACATGTGCCACTGCCAGTTGTCCGGGCCCATGTTTGACAGCGAGGCGGCAATACCACCCTGGGCGGCAACCGTGTGCGAGCGCGTCGGGAAGACCTTAGTCACGCAGGCGGTGCGCAGCCCCTGTTCGGCCATCCCGAGGGTCGCGCGCAGCCCGGCGCCACCGGCACCGACAACCACGACGTCGTATTCATGTGTTTCGTATTCATATGCAGCCATGGAGTTTCTCCCGGATGTGTCAGATGCGCAGGATCCGCGCGGAATATCTTCAGAGGGCCAGACGCACGATGGCGTAAAGACCGGTAGCCATGGCCGCATAAGAGAGGCAGGTCATGGCGATGATTGCGATCTTCTGGGCGACGCCGTGCACGTAGTCTTCGATGAGGATCTGCACGCCGCCTGCAAAATGCCGGAAGCCCACGATAAAGGTAAGCGCCGCAACAACCGCCGGGAACGGGCGGGCGAAGTAGGCGGTCACTTCTTCATAGGACGCGCCCAGCATCGGGCCGAAGGTAAAGACAAAAAGCGGGATCAGTATCAGCAGCGCACCGGAGCTGACGGTCATGGACCAGTGATGTTCGGTGCCGGATTTTGCCGAGCCGAGGCCGGTGGCGCGTTTGCGGTCAGTCAGATAGCTCATGGCGCCCTCTTTATACGATGATGATTGTCAGGAGGGTCAGCACAAAAGAACCGCCGATCACTGCGTAGCCCATCTTGTAGGCTGTTTCGAGATCGAGGCCGACGCCCTGATCCCAGATCAGGTGCCGGACACCGGCCAGTGTGTGGTACCACAGGCCCCAGACGGACAGCAGCATGACCAGATCACCAAACCAGCTGGTCAGCACCCCGTCAGCGACGGCAAAGTATTCAGGCGACGTCGCGGCGGCCAGAAACCACCAGACCACCAACAACGACGAGATCAGCAGCGCATTGCCGGTAATCCGCGTCAGTATGGAAGTCATGGAGGTCAGCTGCGGGCGGTAGATCGCCAGGTGCGGTGACAACGGGCGATTGCCCCGGTTCACATCAGCCATATCAGATTCCTTTTGTTCCCTGCGCGTATTAGTACCCTATATTCAAGGCTTGTCACCTGTCGCTCCGGCGCTCAGGCGCGGTTATTTGGCGCGGATTGGAACTTTTTCGATAACAATTTACATTTGTGATCACATGGAAAAGCGCTGTGATCACATTAAGGCAGGCTGCTGAGCTGCCGGGTGGTCTCGCGCTGCAGTTTGCGGCGTATCTGTTCGGGATAGTCCTCAAAGCCGCTGGCGGTGATCACAAAAGCTCCCTCGCCCATGATCAGGTTCTCGAAAAACCAGCCCGTAAGGTCCGTTTCATCGGTTTCGATGGCCAGAGCATTAACCGTCACGCCCATTTCTCTGAGGGCCGGGTGGTGCTCACGGGGTTCCGGCCCCTCATTTGAGACGCCGTCACCGGAGACGTCGATGACCCGGCGTGTACATTGCGGCACCTGCCGCAGGGCCGCCTCAGAGGCGCCCAGTGCCTCGCCGATCGCCGTGGAAAAGTTACGCCAGACGCGTTTGTTCGACCCAACGGCATCCGCCAGAGCAGCTGCATCCGCGCCGCTGCGCACAGACGTCCAGCCAATGGTCTGGCGCTGGCGCGAGGAGCCGGTCCACTGAATGAGGGTTACCATCGCTTCCTGGCTGATCAGTGCGTCGATCACGATGCCGTCCCGCAGTGCTTCGGCCAGACCATCCATCTGAATGCGGAATTCCTGCTGGTCCACTGAGCCCGACACATCCACTGCCAGCACAAGCGCGAGCTGGCAGGCCATGACCGGTCTGGCCACCGTGAGCATCAGGATCATTGTCAGCACGCGCAGCATGACGACAAGCGTACCGGACCGGGCGGGGTTGTCACGCGGAAAGGTGAACATGCTGTCTGCGGGAATTCGTAAACGAGCAACTGCAGTTTCCCGCCAGCACCACCCGTACCAGGCGCTGATCCGCCGTTTGCAGGCGGATATCCACCCGTACGCAGCACTCAGAATGGTCGCATATGGCCACAAAACAGAAATAATCCTGACGACAGCCAGGGATTGTTGTTTCCACGTTTTCAATCCCGGAAGATCGACTCAGTTTGCCTTAATTGCGTCTGATTTCAGCGCTCTACGTGGTCACATGGCTGTGCCGCGTTTGGGATGCACCGCGGCCTCGTCGTCACAGGGAGAGTAAAATGCCACCATTTCTGAACCTGTTTCTCGCACTGCTTGGCGGCGGCGCTCTTGCCACGGGTGCCAGTGGTGGCAGGGCGTCTGCTTCCGAGGAACCTGCACCGGCCTCCCTGTCTCCGGCGGCGGCGCTGAAAGCCCCGCAACCGGAAGCTGACAGCCCGCCGGCGGACGCGCCCGAAGCCCCCCCACCGGCAGTCGAAAAAGCCCCGCTGCCCGCAGGCGAAGAAAGCGACAAGGGCGTGGCATCCGATGCCCCGGACCTGCCTGACAGCGCCTATGACCTTAACTGGGTGGGGCTGACCGCCCAGGAGCAGTACATGCTGGAACTCGTGAACCGCGCCCGTCTGGACCCGGAGGCAGAAGCGGAACGTACAGGCGACGCGGTGGATTCCGGTGTGTCATCCACACCCAAACAGGCGCTTGCGGTCGACCCGATCCTTTCGGCGGCTGCCGACAACCATTCAGCCGATATGCTGGCACGCGATTTCTTTGCGCATACCAACCCGGACGGAGACAGTCCGACCGACCGGGCCCGTGACGAAGACTGGGACGGTGGCGGTGTATGGGAAAATATTTCGGCGCGCTGGACAAGTGCGCCTTCTGTCTCAGATGAACAGGGCTGGGTTGCAGCCAGCCATGCTGGTCTGTGGGAATCTGATGGTCATCAGTTCGGGATGCTGCAGGCCACTCATACGGTTGTGGGCATCGGTGTTGACTGGGGTGAATGGGCGTACCCCGGCACGACCTTTCCGACGGCCATGCTCGTCACTGAAAAATTCGCCAATGATGGTCAGACCTACCTGACCGGTGTCGTGATTGACGACGTGGATGGTGACGAATTCTACGACATCGGCGAAGGTCAGGGCGGCGTACAGATCACTGCCTGGACAGACGAAAACGTCTATGCAACGTCCACCTGGGATTCAGGTGGATACTCGCTTGCTCTCGACGCCGGCACGTACAGCGTGAGATTTGAAGGAGGCGATCTGGAAACCGCCTTTGAAACCACCGTGACCATCGGCGGTCAGAACGAAAAACTGGACGTGTTCGAGAATGATCTCACCGGGGTGGCCACAGCAATGGCTGAAACGAAATCTTCAGTACCGGAAGAAGACCCGGTTGCAGAACTGTTCCTGTCTGCCGATGCCTCTCTGTATGCGATCGAGCGCGCGGCGCAGGCCGCAGATGACCAGACCGAAGAGGAACCGGACGATACCTGGGCCTTCGTCTGAGTCCTTCTGTCAGATCCTGCAGGGGAACGTCGGGCGTTTTCTGGTCGCCACCTTCGGCCCGCCCGGATGGACCGGTGGATACCGTGCAGGCCACAGCGACAGGCTGCGGCTCGCTTTGCCGAACTGAACAGAAGTGGAAAACAGCCGGCAATCCCGCTGCTGCAGTCTGTGCCCCTGAGGTCTGTTTCCCGCAAACGCCGTTCTGCGCGCGAGCCCGGTCCGGCACACATCCTGCACACCTGCACTCAGAAATCGGTCAGCGCGCGCAGATACCCGTCGAGTTCTGTACAGATGGTGATGCGACGCAGACCCGGATCGTAAAAACCGTTGGCCTCGCCACAGTCCTCGACTGCAATGACAAGACGTTCGGGCAGATCAAAATCGCCGTTCAGAGCCATCACTTCATCAGCCACGAGCTGGCCGATCAGCGTATTGTCCTGCCCCTCATAAGCCATCGACGACGCCTCGTCACCGGCCGCAATGTCATCCAGAACAGGACCCCAGCTGTCAGCGGCCAGCCCGAACTCTTCCTCACAGGTCTCGGCCCGTTCTGCCGGCAGGTCCAGCTCGTCGGCAAGGTCGGCACGGGCATCGGGACTGGCGCCGTAAAACAGACAGATCATCGTATAGTAGCGTTGCAGATCAGGTCCGTGCACGTCCCACAATGCGGGTTCGTTTTCCTGCGCCTCTCCCAGAAATCCAAAGGCCGCGTCATAGATAATGTCGCTGGCCTCTTCTTCTTCATAAAGGTCATTGATCAGCAGAACGCTGAGCACATCCGCTGCATCTTCTTCCTGGCCGAAGACCGGCAGCGCCAGCACATCAATCAGCGCGTGACCCATTTCGTGATAGAGGATGGCCAGAACATTGGCCCTGACAAAAGCATCCCCGCGTTCGGACGCCTGCAGCTGACCGCCCAGGCAACACAGGACACACAGCAGAGCGGTGAGAACCTTCATCGCAGTCAACTCCTGTCAGCTCAGACGGGCATCAGAGCCCAGTAGTCCAGATCGAGCAGAATATGGGGCAGATATCTGCCGTCATCGTCCCGCAGGCTGTAAGCATCGCCCCCTTTTGTCGCGACGAGGCGAAGGCGTATCGCGCCCACACCGGGTGCGCTGGTCTCTGCCTTGTCGATAACTTCGGACCATGCGCGCACCGTGTCGCCCGCGAAGCAGGGATTGGCGTGAGCGCCACTGTTGACGCCCACAATTATCTGAGCATTCGCCAGCCCGTTGAAACTGAGCGCACGGGCCATCGAGATGACGTGACCGCCATAAATCAGCCGCGATCCGTCCGGTCGGGCGGAGGTGTCAAAGTGCACCCTGGCAGTGTTCTGCCAGAGCCGGGTTGCCATCATATGTTCGGCCTCTTCGATCGTCACGCCGTCAACGTGGTCGATCCGCTCTCCGATGTCGTAGTCGTCCAGACGGTGCGGTTCACCCGACAGGCCGAAGTTATACCCGGCAAAGGACAGTCCCGGCGGTACAACCAGATCGCTGGCCGCAATGGCGGTATCGAGTTCAGGCACGCGCGTTTCAGGGGCGGGACTGTTCGGGTCTCTTTTGCGCACCATCACCCAGCGCACGAATTCGAGCACTGTCGCATCATGCTGGTTTATGCCCCGGGTTCTGACATAGACCACACCGGTTTTGCCGCTGGAGTTCTGTTTCAGACCGATCACTTCGCTTTCCGAGCGCAGCGTGTCCATTGGCCAGACCGGTTGCAGGAACCGGCCTTCGGCGTAACCAAGGTTGGCAACCGCGTTCAGCGAAATGTCCGGGACCGACTTGCCGAACACTGTGTGGAACACGATCATGTCGTCCAGAGGACTGAGGTTCAGGCCGCAACTGCGGGCGAATTCGTCCGAGGAATAGAAAGCGTGGCGCGCCGGATAGAGCGCATGATAAATGGCGCGCTCTCCGCCCGACAGCGTGCGCGGCACGGCATGCCGGATGACCTCGCCAAGGGTGTAGTCTTCGAAAAAGCGGCCGGGGTTGGTTTTAACCATCACTGGGCCCCCAGTTTTGTCTCGGGTGTATACGTGCCGGGGGCCTCTTTGACGACCGCCTGTCCACAGCGCATGACGCCTGCTGCGTGATCCCATGTCTGGGTCGGGCTGCCGTGCAGCTCCCAGCCTTTGTTCAGTGCATCCGTGACCTTGTGGCAAAAGGCGGACGTGTCCTCTTCGGAGAGAAAACGGTACAGTTTCATAGCAGGGTCCGTGTTCAGGTGGGGAAAGGCCAGACGCCAAGCCAGATGTGAATGCCCGCCACTGCGACAAAGAGCACAAGCGATATTACCGCCAGGCGGATATAGGTTGCCCGTCCCGCCGGTTCAGGAGCGGTCCACTCCGGCTCGGCGCGGTTGATCAGAATGACCTCGCCCACCGCCCAGGCCAGCAGGCCACCGAACAGGATCACCGACGCCAGATCTCCGTTGACCAGAAGGTGTGCGGCGGCCCAGATTTTGAAACCAGTCAGCTGCGGGTGACGCAGTTTATAAGCAGGCCAGGCCTTGGCGCCTTTGGCCGCACTGGAACCATAGACCCAGAAGGCCACCAGCATCAGCGTATTGTTGACATGCACCATGAATGCCGGCGGGCTCCAGACGGGGATAAAACCAGCGGCCCGGTAACCCAGGATCATGAGCACCAGTCCACCAACAATGCCCAGCGCCATGATCCCTTTGCCCGGTGCGCCAAGGGCCGCGCGGTGGTCTGGCTGAAGCCGTTTGAAATAATGCGCGATGCACCACAGCGCGAGACCGGCGATTAACAGTGTCATGAGATCACTCCGTGTTCATGGCATTTATTGCAGCAGACTTTGCCAGGGTTTCCCGTGCGGTTGCAACATGCAGATTTTCGACAATCCTGCCATCGACAACGGCAACCGCCTGACCTGATGCAATCGCTTGCTCATAGGCGGCGATCTGCCGTTCGGCGAGATCAATGTCTTCGGGTGTGGGGGAAAATGCCTCGTTGGCGATGGCCACCTGTGCAGGATGGATCAGCGTTTTTCCGTCAAAACCCATGTCGCGGCCCTGGGCGCATTCCGCCGCCAGACCTTCGTCATCTCTGAACGCGTTGTAGACGCCATCGATGACAGAAACTCCGCAGGCTTTTGCCGCCAGCAGGCAGAGAGACAGGCCACCCATGAGCGGAAGGCGATCCGGCCGGAACCGTGTGCCCATGTCCTTGGCCAGGTCGTTCGTCCCCATGACCATGCCTTCCAGCCGGCTGTGTGCGGCAACCGACGCCGCATTGATCATGCCCAGCGGGCTCTCCATCATTGCCCAGAGCGGCAGGTCACCGGTCAGCGCGGCAAGCGCATCCAGGTCCGCCGCACTGTCCACTTTGGGCAGCAGAACAGCATCCGCTCCCATTGTGCGCACCGCCTGCGCATCGTCAGCCCCCCATTCGGTACCAAGGGCGTTGATGCGCACGATCTTCATCCGCGCTCCATACCCGTCAGCTGCGAGTGCCCGGGCCAGGGTGTTACGCGCGGCGGCTTTTTCGTCCGGCGCAACTGCGTCTTCCAGATCAAAAATAATGGCGTCAACGGGCAGCGTTCTCGCCTTTTCCAACGCCCTTTCCTTCGAACCGGGAATATAGAGGACGGATCGGAGCGGGCGGGAAGAAGCGGACATTCGGGTCTCCAGTCTGTGCGGACGCCCGTCGGGCGCGATAGAATATTGCGCGGACACACGCATTTTTTTGCACAAAATACAAGCGGAATTGCGCTGCGGCGCAGCAAAATTCAAATTCGAACCTTTTGCGGACGCAGGATTAACCATTATTTCAGGCATGAAGCCGATGCTGAGGTCGTTCCCTGACTGCAGGAATACGGTTTTCCCGGTAAAATGCCGGGTCGGATTTCGAAAGTCACAGGGGCTTTATCTTGAACCGGGGCCGCCCGGTCATCGCCGGAAACCGGCAGGCCAGATGACAGCGGGTGCAGCCTTTCGAATGAAGGCAGACACGTTATGAAACGCACATCAAAGATACTGCATCTCGGTGCTCTGACTGCGGCGGCAGCACTGTGGATTTCGTCAACAACAGATGCAGCGGCGCAGAATTCGCGCAACTGCGGCCCGCGGGAGGCCGTCGTAGACCGGCTTGCTGACGGGTATGGCGAAACACGCCAGTCAATGGGGCTTGGCGCAAACAATGCCGTTGTAGAGGTTTTTGCCTCTGACGAGACCGGCACGTGGACAATCACCGTAACCACGCCGAACGGACTTACCTGTCTTGTAGCATCGGGTCAGTCCTTTGAGGCGCTGGCAGAGGCATTGCCCGCCAAGGGTAACGACGCCTGAAAATCCGGGTGGGCTGAGGCCCACCTGCCCGTGACACCCCGGGACCGTACCGGGTGGCAGAACCGGACCTTGCGGAACGCGGTCAGAAAAGACCATCCCAGATCAGTTTGCATCCGGTGATGCTCAACAGCAAATAGGTCAGCCCGAAGAACAGCCGTTCGGAGACCAGATGGTGCGCCCGCACTCCCAGCCACGCCCCGAAAAGGGCAAAGGGTGCCAGATACAGGTTCGCAAGGGCCGTTTCGGCCGTAAACATTCCCAGCCAGGCATAGGGGATGAACTTGCCAATATTCACAATCCAGAAAACCAGGACAGTCGTTGCCTGATACTCTGTCTTGTCCAGTTTCTTTGACAGCAGATAGACCGCCGCGGGTGGTCCGCCCGCATGGCTCACGAAAGAAGTGAAGCCTGCCGCAAGCCCGGCGACGGCGCCCGCAGTCTGAGACATTTCCCTTCGCGCCCCCGCCAGATATCCCTGTCGTACGGCGTACTGCCACAGCACAAATCCTACGGCGATGGCACCGATCAGGATGCGAAAATGGTCGGGTTCGGTTATCCTGTACAATGCTGCTCCGAGCAGCACACCCGGAACGGCGCCGAGTATCAAAAGCCGCGCGGCCTGCGGATCCCAGCGCTTCCAGTACGGCCGGAGTGTGCTTACGTCGATCAGCATCAGCAACGGCAGCATCACCGCAAGCGCCTGACCGGGTTCAATAACCAGTGCCAGCATGCCCGCCGAAGCAAAAGCTGCGCCCGACCCGAATCCTCCTTTGGATATTCCCGCAAAGACGACAGCCGGGCCGGCAACTGCAAAAAATGAAAGGTCCATAACCAGCATGCCGCAACATCTGGCCGGAAATCCGGCTGTTGTCCATGCCGGGGCCGGGGCTTCGCTGCACCGCAGAGTGAACTTGCGCTGAGTGCCGTGATTGGATAGCAGGATGCCACCCTAAACCGCATGCGGAGCATTCACCAATGGCAAGACCCAAAATTGCGCTGATCGGCGCCGGCCAGATCGGCGGCACCCTCGCCCACCTCGCCGCCCTGAAGGAACTCGGAGACGTTGTCCTATTTGACATCGCAGAAGGCGTCCCGGAAGGAAAAGCGCTCGACATCGCAGAAAGCGGCCCGGCGGGCAAGTTTGACGCCTCACTGTCCGGCACCCAGTCCTATGAGGACATCGCCGGTGCGGACGTCTGCATCGTTACCGCAGGTGTGGCCCGCAAACCGGGCATGAGCCGCGACGATCTGCTGGGGATCAACCTCAAGGTCATGAAGTCTGTGGGCGAAGGTATCGCCGCACATGCCCCCGACGCATTTGTCATCTGCATCACCAACCCGCTGGACGCCATGGTCTGGGCCCTGCGCGAGTTCTCAGGCCTGCCCCACAGCAAGGTCTGCGGCATGGCCGGTGTGCTCGATTCCGCACGCTTCCGCCACTTCCTCGCCGATGAATTCAACGTTTCTATGAAAGACGTCACTGCCTTTGTCCTCGGTGGTCACGGCGATACGATGGTACCGCTGGTACGCTATTCCACAGTGGCGGGCATACCGTTGCCCGACCTTGTGAAAATGGGCTGGACCACGCAGGAGAAGCTGGATGCGATCGTTCAGCGCACCCGTGACGGCGGCGCGGAAATCGTCGGTCTGCTGAAAACCGGTTCGGCTTTTTATGCACCTGCAACGTCGGCAATCGAGATGGCGGAAAGCTATCTCAAAGACCAGAAGCGCGTCCTGCCCTGTGCAGCTTATGTTGACGGAGCCTATGGCCTCGACGGATTCTACGTCGGCGTACCCACGGTCATCGGAGCGGGTGGCGTCGAGCGCGTCGTCGACATCGACATGAACAAAGACGAACAGGCCATGTTCGACAACTCCGTGAATGCGGTAAAGGGCCTCGTAGAAGCCTGCAAAGGGATCGACAGCAGTCTTTCCTGAGTGATTCTCTGGGAGATCGGAGAATTATAGCACCGGCGTTTTCGACGCCGGTGCCATCGACTGTTAACGGAGGTTTCGCCCAGGTTAACTTCTAGCGCTGGTGGAATTTCCGGCTTTTTTTTGACATATTTGCCTTATTTTTGTCCAGAACAGCGTTTCCGGGCGTAATATATCCCTGCGGCGGAAAAACGCCGACAGGCCAGCTTTGTTTGCCTGATTTACAAAAATCCGCCCGTTTTTGCTCCGGGCGGGAACATACGAGGGATACTATGTTCACACGAGTACTTGCGGCGGCCGTGGCCGTGGCGGTTTCGAGTGTCGCGGTCAACGCCGCCACATTTGATTTTGAAGCGGACGCAACAGCGTTCTTTAATTCCAACGTCGACAACGTCGGTGGGAAAAAAATAGAAGGCACATTTGATCAGGTCTACGGCACCAGCGCCCGCGCTATTGATGCCGGCACATCCGGCAAAGATACAAGCATGGGCATCACCGTGTCTGCGTCTTCGCTGACAGGCACACATCCGTTCATGGATTCCAGGCTGGCCGGTCTGGGTGTCTGTTCCTCCGGCACGTTCGGCGCAGGCATCAGCCAGTGTTCGTCCAATGTCGGCTCCGATCCCGGTGATGACAACCTGGTAAGCCCGGAAGAGCTGACACTCTCTTTCAGTACCAGCGTCAAACTCACCGCGCTGCAGATCCGTGACGCAGGTCACAACCTGATCAGCAACGTTGTCGGCGCGCTGCTGATCGACGGCATCGCCTTTGACACCGGCGATGACGGTATGGTCATTCTGGACGCGCTCGGATCTTCCCGCGACTTCGACTTTACCAGCGTAGGTTCTGCGCCGGGGCAGGAAATCTATCTGTCGGTTGCATCCGTCGAAGCGGTGCCGGTTCCGGCATCCCTGCCTCTGCTGGCAGGCGGCATGGGTCTGATGGGCTGGTACTCGCGCCGCCGCAAAAAGGCCGCCTGAAACCACCGCTGAAGTCAATTCATCAAAAGTCATGCGTCGCCCTCCGGGCGGCGCATTTTTCTTGAGTCGTCCTGACCTTCCGGTTTTCATTAAAAACTTACTAACCCGCAGGACACGTGTTAATTTGTGATCACACTTATTTTGCGTGTGATCACAAATTGTCGATTTCGGGCGGACAAGCGGCCGGTCTGCCCGAAACCTGTTGTTTCCGGTGGTTTTTACGATCTTATCTGGAGTTGGGAACCGATACACAACCACAGGACGGACAAGATGAATATCCACGAATATCAGGCCAAAGCCCTGTTGCGCAGCTATGGCGCTCCCGTTTCTGACGGACGCGTTGTCCTCAAGGCTGAGGATGCCAAAACGGCGGCTGGCGCGCTGGACGGCCCGATGTGGGTGGTCAAGGCGCAGATCCACGCCGGTGGACGCGGCAAGGGAAGTTTCAAAGAACCCGACGCAGGCGAAAAAGGCGGCGTTCGCCTGACGAAATCTGTCGAAGAAGCCGCCGAAGAAGCAAAGAAGATGCTGGGCCGCACGCTGGTCACGCACCAGACCGGGCCTGCGGGCAAACAGGTCAACCGGATTTATATCGAAGACGGTTCCGGCATATCGACCGAGCTTTACCTCGCGCTGCTCGTAGATCGTCAGACCAGCCGCGTGAGCTTTGTCTGTTCGACCGAAGGTGGCATGGACATCGAAGAGGTCGCAGCGTCGACGCCCGAGAAAATCCTGTCCTTTTCTGTTGATCCGGCCTCAGGCTATCAGGCCTTTCACGGGCGCCGCATCGCTTTCGCACTGGGCCTCGAAGGCAAGCAGGTCAAACAATGCGTCGGTCTGATGGGACTGCTCTACAAAGCGTTCATGGAAAAAGACATGGAGATGCTGGAGATCAACCCGCTGATCGTAACGGATACAGGCGATCTCAAAGTGCTTGATGCCAAGGTGGCGTTTGACGGCAACGCGGTTTACCGCCACCCGGATATCTCCGAGCTGCGCGACACCACCGAAGAAGACAGCAAAGAGCTGGAAGCCTCCAAGTATGACCTCAACTATATCGCGCTGGATGGCGAGATCGGCTGTATGGTCAACGGCGCGGGCCTGGCGATGGCGACCATGGACATCATCAAGCTGTACGGCGCCGAGCCAGCAAACTTTCTCGACGTGGGCGGCGGCGCGACCAAAGAAAAGGTCACCGAAGCCTTCAAGATCATCACATCGGACCCCAACGTAAAGGGCATCCTCGTGAATATCTTTGGCGGCATCATGCGCTGTGATGTGATTGCCGAGGGCGTTGTTGCTGCGGTGAAAGAGGTCGGTCTGCAGGTCCCGCTGGTCGTACGCCTTGAGGGCACGAACGTTCAGGAAGGCAAGGACATCATCAACAACTCTGATGTGGATGTGATCGCAGCCGATGATCTGAAGGACGGCGCGCAGAAGATCGTAAAAGCCGTCAAGGGCTGACCCTTGGCACCGGCTGGTCACATGATGGTCGCAGCGCTTTGCGCAGGCCTGGTCCTCGGCGGTTGTACTGCCGGGGCAGTTTCGTCCGATGCGGCGGAGCTGAATAATATGTGGCGGGCCAATCTGGTCCCGAAAGCAACACCGTCGCAGATGGTCAGGACATTTGACCGGTTCTGCGTAAACGGCAGCCGCGACATGGCCCAGGCCGAGCGGGATCTCCGGGCGGCGGAGTACATTCCGTTGCCGAACAGCCGAACGCCCGGCGCGCGCGCCTGGGTCGAGGACGACGAGGCCCCGGCCGTCGCACTGTCTGATGCCATGTGCGTTGTCGCGGCCAGCAGCAGGTCAGGTCAGACGGACCGCTTTCAGCGCTACGTCGCCGACACGTTCCCGCAGGCACGGGCAGTTGATCCTGCCCCGCTGGGCAACACCATCGAACAGGCCTGGGAAGTCGGCGGGTCTGAACCCTTTCTGATCGCGACCGAGCGGACACCTGACGTGGACTGGTACCGGTATATGCTGATCCTGTACCGTCCGGGAGGCCGGGCATGAGGCGCATTGTATTCTCTTTGCTGGCTGCTCTGGGGATGTTGGCAACAGGTGTCGCGCAGGCCGGCAACAGCGCCGATGAGGCGATTGCCGCCTTTAACGGTGTCTGTTTCAAAGCAGGGCAGACCGCAGACGCGGCCCGGGTCCGTATGGAAGCCAGGGCGAGCAGCCCCCTGCCCTTTGAGCTGATATTCTGGGACCGGACGCTGGAGCCGGGCCCCGCAGCATTCGCGAAGATCGAGCGGCGCTGTCAGGTGACGTTCGCGGGCGATCACACCGAACGCGCCGTCGACGCGCTGCGCGTGCAGATGGCCACTCCACCGGTCTTTGGCTTTGCCATTGATCTGCCGGACACACATACGGCCGAAACCGGCACCACCCTGATCGAGGGACGGGAACTGCTGCGCGGGCGCGTGGCGGTCGTGCATGTGGGCCTGCGGGACGGACAGACTTTCATGGCAGTCGACCGGCTGCCTTCAGGATGGGAGGACCGCTGAGATGTCGGAGACCGCCCGCTCAACACATCGTCGGAGCTTTCGACGACCGATTTTCCGTTCTGCTGCAGGAGGATACGATCTGATGCAGCAGCCTCTCCTCACGAAACGCCCGGCGCACCAATCGCCGCTGTAGCCAGAATGTAAGTCAAAGGAAGCAACATGGCCGTACTTATCGACGAAAACACCAAAGTGATCTGCCAGGGTCTGACCGGCAGCCAGGGCACATTTCACACCGAACAGGCGATCGCCTATGGCACAAAGATGGTCGGCGGCGTCACACCGGGCAAAGGCGGTCAGACGCATCTTGATCTGCCGGTTTTCAATTCGGTGCACGAGGCGAAACATGTGACAGATGCCAACGCCAGCGTCATCTATGTGCCGCCCCCCTTTGCTGCGGATTCCATTCTGGAAGCCATTGACGCAGAGATGGAGCTGATCGTCTGTATCACCGAAGGCATCCCGGTGCTGGACATGATGAAGGTGCAGCGCGCGCTGGAAGGGTCAAAGTCGCGGCTCATCGGCCCGAACTGCCCCGGCGTGATCACGCCCGACGCCTGCAAGATCGGCATTATGCCCGGCCACATCCACAAGCGCGGCTCCTGCGGTGTGGTCTCGCGTTCGGGCACACTGACCTACGAGGCGGTAAAACAGACCACGGATATGGGTCTGGGCCAGTCTTCGGCTGTCGGTATTGGCGGCGACCCGATCAAAGGCACCGAGCACATTGACGTTCTGGAAATGTTTCTGGCCGATGATGAGACGCAAAGCATTATCATGATTGGTGAAATCGGCGGCAGCGCCGAAGAAGATGCAGCACAGTTCCTTGCAGATGAGAAGAAAAAAGGCCGCTGGAAGCCGACCGCAGGCTTTATCGCCGGCCGCACGGCACCACCCGGCCGCCGCATGGGTCACGCGGGCGCGATTGTCGCCGGTGGCAAAGGCGGTGCCGAGGACAAGATCGAAGCCATGCGCGCCGCTGGCATCGTGGTGGCGGACAGCCCCGCGACGCTGGGCGAGGCTGTGAAAGAGGCGATCGACAAAGGGTGAGCACGGAACCGGGCATAAGCAAGGAAGAAACGCCTGTGGTAATAGCGCGCAGCGAACGGGGCGCGCCTCACCATCGCCCGGTCAGCCGCGCTGCGAGCTCAGGACGGGCCGCAACCGGCTGTGGTAAATTGGTGCCGCAGTATGCCCCTGTGTCGTCCGCCGCGGCAAACCTGATGAGGGCAACGCCGGAGCCTGAGTGGGTGCATACAGCGCTTTGCCTCAGAGAGGCCCGGGCCCTGCCCGGCAGTGCCGACCGGGCGGGAGGGTCGCTCCGGTGACCTTCAGCCAGTCCATCATCACCTGCTTTCAGAAGTACTTCACCTTCTCGGGCCGCGCTTCGCGGTCAGAATACTGGTGGTTTTTCCTCTTTACCGTGCTGGGTGGATTTGTTGCGGGGCTGCTTGAGGGGTTTATCAACGCAGCCGCAGGTACCCCCGGTGGTCCGACTCTGCTGTCGGGCGCTTTCAACCTGGCCACGTTCATTCCGGGTCTCGCTGCTGGCTGGCGGCGGATGCACGACAGCGGGCGATCCGGCCTGTATCTGCTCTATCCCATGATCGCGATTATCGGATTGTCCGTTTTCATTGGTATGTTCGGCGGTGCGGACATGCTTGAAGGCTCCGATCCGTCGGCCCTGTTTGAGGGCGTGTTCGGGCTGGTCGTCATTGTTTCTCTGATCGTCGTGGTCCTGTCGCCCTTCATCGTTCTTTTCTGGCTCACAAGGCCCTCGCAACCCGGTTCAAATATCTACGGTCCCAACCCACATGAGGTATCCCCATGACCGAACATTCCCCCAACGACCAGTTCCACGCCTCTTCGTTCATGCAGGGGCACAACGCGGAATATCTCGAGCAGATGTATGCGCGTTATGCCAATGATCCGAATGCGGTTGATGATGCCTGGCGCGCGTTTTTCAAGGCGATGGGCGACGATGAGGTGTCGGTCAAGCACGAGGCGGCAGGGCCGTCCTGGGCACGCGCGGACTGGCCCCCGCAACCCGGTGACGACCTGACCCAGGCGCTGACAGGTGAATGGGCACCCGATGCCGAACTCAAAGGGGCCGGAGACAAGATAAAGGCAAAAGCGGCCTCCGCCGGCGTCGCCGTTTCAGAGGAGCAGATCAAACGCGCTGTGCTCGACAGCATCCGCGCGCTGATGATCATCCGCGCCTACCGGATCCGGGGGCATCTGGTGGCCGATCTGGACCCGCTGGGCATGCGCAACAATGACCCGCACCCAGAGCTTGACCCCAAATCCTATGGTTTCACCGAGGCCGACATGGACCGGCCGATTTTCATCGACAAGGTGCTGGGGCTCGAGATGGCCTCCATGCGCGAGATCATCTCGATCGTGAAGCGCACCTACTGCGGTACTTTCGCGCTGCAGTATATGCACATCTCCAACCCCGAAGAAGCGGGCTGGCTGAAAGAGCGTATCGAGGGGTTCGGCAAGGAGGTTTCCTTTACCCGTGAGGGCCGCAAAGCGATCCTGGCCAAGCTGGTCGAGGCCGAGGGCTTTGAGAAATTCCTGCATGTGAAATACATGGGCACCAAGCGGTTTGGCCTTGATGGCGGCGAAAGTCTGGTGCCCGCAATGGAGCAGATCATCAAACGCGGTGGCGCTCTGGGCGTGCGCGACATCGTGATCGGCATGCCCCACCGCGGGCGGCTGTCGGTGCTGGCCAATGTGATGGCAAAACCTTACCGCGCGATCTTCAACGAGTTCCAGGGCGGGAGCTTCAAGCCCGAAGACGTGGATGGCTCTGGCGATGTGAAATACCACCTTGGCGCATCATCAGACCGCGAGTTTGACGGCAACTCCGTGCACCTGAGCCTGACGGCAAACCCCTCACACCTTGAGGCGGTAAACCCCGTCGTTCTGGGCAAATGCCGCGCCAAGCAGGACCAGAACAACGATGACGAACGCACCTCTGTCATGCCCATCCTGCTGCACGGCGATGCGGCCTTTGCCGGCCAGGGCGTTGTGGCAGAGTGTTTCGCGCTGTCTGGCCTCAAGGGTCACAAAACCGGCGGCACAATGCATCTGGTGGTCAACAACCAGATCGGCTTTACCACGGCCCCGCATTTCAGCCGTTCGAGCCCGTATCCTACGGACAACGCACTGGTGGTAGAGGCACCGATTTTCCATGTGAACGGCGATGATCCGGAGGCGGTGGTCCACGCGGCCAAAGTCGCGACCGAGTTCCGGCAGAAGTTCCGCAAGGACGTGGTGATCGACATCATCTGCTACCGCCGGTTTGGCCATAACGAGGGCGATGAGCCCATGTTTACCAATCCGATCATGTACAAGAAAATCAAGGGACATAAGACGACGCTCAGCCTGTATACAGAGCGTCTGGTGCGTGACGGTCTGCTGCCCGAGGGCGAGATCGAGGATATGAAAGCCGCGTTCCAGGCCTATCTCAGTGAAGAATTCGAGGCGGGCAAGGAATACCGTCCGAACAAGGCCGACTGGCTGGACGGCAAGTGGTCGCATCTCGACAAACAGAAGAACAAATACCAGCGTGGCAAGACCGCGATTTCCAAGGGGACGCTCATGGAAGTGGGCCAGGCCCTGAGTACCGTGCCTGAGGGCTATCCTCTTCACAAAACAGTCGGGCGGTTGCTGGACTCCAAACAGAAAATGTTTGAGAGCGGCGAAGGCATCGACTGGGCAACGGCGGAGGCACTGGCCTTTGGTTCGCTGCTGACCGAAGGCTACCCGGTGCGCCTGGCCGGCCAGGACAGCACACGCGGCACTTTCAGCCAGCGCCACTCCGGGCTGATCAATCAGGACACCGAAGAGCGCTATTACCCGCTGAACAACATCAGAGCCGGGCAGGCACAATATGAGGTCATCGACTCGATGCTCTCGGAATATGCGGTGCTGGGTTTTGAGTATGGCTACTCCATGGCCGAGCCGAACGCGCTCACGCTGTGGGAAGCGCAGTTCGGTGATTTTGCCAACGGCGCGCAGATCATGTTCGATCAGTTCATCAGCTCGGGCGAGAGTAAGTGGCTGCGCATGTCCGGTCTGGTCTGTCTGCTGCCCCACGGTTTCGAGGGCCAGGGACCCGAACACTCTTCCGCCCGCCTCGAGCGGTTCCTGCAGATGTGCGGTCAGGATAACTGGATCGTGGCCAACTGCACCACGCCGGCAAACTACTTCCACATCCTGCGCCGGCAGATCCACCGTTCCTTCCGCAAACCACTCATTCTGATGACGCCCAAATCGCTGCTGCGTCATAAGCTGGCGATCAGCAAGGCAGAGGAGTTCACCACCGGATCGAGCTTCCACCGCCTGATGTGGGATGATGCGCAGCACGGCAATTCGGAAACCACGCTGGTCGAGGACAAAAAGATCAAACGGGTCGTGATGTGTTCGGGCAAGGTCTATTACGACCTGCTTGAGGAACGCGATGCACGTGGTATCGACGACATCTACCTGCTGCGCCTCGAACAGTTCTATCCCTTCCCCGCACAATCGGCGGTCAAGGAGCTGGAGCGTTTCAAGCAGGCCGAGGTTGTCTGGTGCCAGGAAGAGCCCAAAAACCAGGGGGCCTGGACCTTCATTGAACCCAATATTGAATGGGTGCTCAGCCGCATCAGGGCAAAGCACCCGCGCCCGATCTATGTGGGCCGCGCTACATCCGCCTCGCCCGCGACGGGCCTGGCCTCACAGCACAAAGCACAACAGGCGGCGCTCGTGAACGATGCGCTGACCATCAAGGGGAAATAAGACATGACCACCGAAGTACGCGTGCCCACGCTGGGCGAATCCGTTACCGAGGCCACCGTTGCCACCTGGTTCAAAAAGCCCGGCGAAGCGGTTGCTGTGGATGAGATGCTGTGCGAGCTGGAAACCGATAAGGTGACCGTTGAGGTGCCCTCGCCTGCGGCCGGCATCCTGGCCGAAGTTGTGGCAGCAGAAGGTGAAACAGTTGGTGTCGACGCGCTGCTCGCCACCATCACCGAAGGGGACGGTGCAGGTGCCGGAAGCGACACGCCGGCCGCAGCCCCCGCGCCCGCCGCTGCCGCGCTTGCTGCGCCTGCCGCATCTGGCGGCGCCGTGGACATCATGGTTCCGACACTGGGTGAAAGCGTCACCGAAGCGACAGTCAGCACCTGGTTCAAAGCCGTTGGCGACACTGTGGCTCAGGACGAGATGCTCTGCGAACTGGAAACCGACAAGGTATCGGTCGAGGTTCCCGCACCCGCGGCGGGCACGCTGAGCGAAATTCTGGCCCCCGAGGGTGCCACGATCCAGGCCGGTGGCAAGCTGGGTGTGATGTCTGCAGGTGCAGGCGCTGCCAGCGCTGCTCCCGCGGCGGAAGCAGCACCGGCTGCGGCGGTAGCACCCGGCAGTGGCGCAGATGTCGAAGATGCACCCTCTGCCAGAAAAGCCATGGCTGAGGCCGGTATCAGCCGTGATCAGGTCACCGGTTCAGGCCGGGATGGTCGCGTCATGAAAGAGGATGTCGCGGCCGCAGTCGCTGCTGCCGGTGCCGCTCCTGCAGCAGCGCCCGCAGCCGCGGCACCACGTGCACCGGTCGCCGCCGATGACGCTGCCCGCGAGGAAAGGGTGAAGATGACCCGTCTGCGCCAGACTATCGCGCGCCGCCTCAAGGACAGCCAGAACACTGCAGCCATGCTGACCACCTATAACGAGGTGGACATGACCGGGGTGATGGCCCTGCGCAATGAGTACAAGGACCTGTTTCTCAAGAAACACGGTGTCAAACTGGGCTTTATGTCTTTCTTCACCAAGGCCTGCTGTCACGCGCTCAGGGAAGTGCCCGAAGTCAACGCCGAAATCGATGGCACGGATATCGTCTACAAGAACTTTGTTCACATGGGCATTGCCGCTGGCACGCCGACGGGTCTCGTGGTGCCGGTCATCCGGGACGCCGATTCGATGAGCTTTGCGGCGATTGAGAAGGCAATCGCTGAGAAAGGCGCGCGTGCCCGGGACGGCAAGCTGTCCATGGCCGAGATGCAGGGCGGCACATTCACCATTTCCAACGGTGGCGTCTACGGCTCGCTGATGTCGTCTCCGATCCTGAATCCGCCACAATCAGGCATTCTTGGCATGCACAAAATCCAGGACCGTCCGATGGCGATCAATGGTCAGGTCGTGATCCGCCCGATGATGTATCTGGCACTCAGCTATGACCATCGGATCGTCGACGGCAAAGGAGCGGTGACATTCCTTGTACGGGTCAAAGAGGCCCTCGAGGATCCAAGACGCCTGCTGATGGACCTTTGACCGGACACGCGTCCGCAGATTACTGAAAGCTGTCACCCCGTCTCATGGCGGGGTGCCGGCGACGACGGAAACCCGGAGCACCGTCTCTGATCACGGCGGGCTTTCCGGTCAGGACAAACAGGAGTGACAACATGGCTGAAACGACCGCACTGATACTCTATGGCTTTCTCGTCCTGCTTACGCTGCTTTTGCAGGCCACCGGAGCGCTTTCGCAGCTGGGCATGGGATACCTGTTGGGCAGCCGCGACGAAGGGCGCACGGTTGGCGGTATTGCCGCCCGTCTGGAACGGGCACTGAACAATTCAGTCACGGCCATGGTGCTCTTTGCCCCCGCCGTACTGCTGATCGAGATCGCGGACAAGAGCACCAACCAGACAATGCTTGCAGCAACCGCCTTTCTGATCGCGCGGATCATTTACCTGCCGGCCTATGCTTTTGGCGTCGCCGGCATTCGGAGCCTTGCCTGGACGGTCGGCTTTTTTGCCACGGCTCTTCTCTACTTTCTTGCTCTCTGATGACTGCCCGCGATGACCCCTGAACTCACTGTCCTGACGCTGGCAGCCCTGCTGCAGGTCGTGCAGTTCGTGCTGATGGCCGTGCCCGCAAATCTCGAACTCGGGCCTGCGCGCACGCTCAGCCCGCGCGATCCCGAAAGGATGGGCGGCAAGCCACTGGCCGAGCAGATGAGCCCGCGCACTGCACGGCTTTACCGTGCTCTGAATAACCACTTCGAAGGGCTGATCCTCTTTTCCATCGCCTGCATCGTGATCACGCTGAGCGATCAGTCCACATCCTTTACGGCCACCTGTGCCTGGGTCTACCTGGCAGCGCGTGTGGCCTACATCCCGGCTTATGCATTCGGCCTGACCCCATGGCGATCCCTGATCTGGTTTTCGGGCTTTGCCGCAACGGTTGCGATCCTGATCGCAGCGCTCCTATAGTGAAATGAACCCTGCCCGTCGTGCGCCTTCCATGCCGCCCGGAAAATGACCAAGGAGACATCCATGTCCAGCTATGACGTAATTATCATCGGCTCCGGCCCCGGCGGCTATGTCTGTGCCATCCGCTGCGCGCAGCTGGGCCTGAAAGTGGCCTGTGTGGAGGGGCGCGAGACGCTGGGTGGGACCTGTCTGAACGTGGGCTGTATCCCTTCCAAGGCACTGCTGCATGCCAGCCATATGCTGCATGAGGCAGAGCACAATTTTGCGACCATGGGTCTGAAGGGCAAGAGCCCCTCGGTGGACTGGAAACAGATGCTGACCTACAAGGAAAGCACTATCGAACAGAACACCAAGGGCATCGAATTTCTGTTCAAGAAGAACAAGATCGACTGGCTGAAAGGCTGGGGATCGATCCAGGAGCCCGGCAAGGTCAAAGTGGGCGATGATGTGCATGAGACGAAAAACATCATCATCGCATCAGGGTCAGAACCCGCATCCCTGCCCGGTGTAGAGGTCGACGAGAAGGTCGTTGTCACGTCTACCGGCGCGCTGGAACTTGGCAAGGTCCCCAAAAAGCTGGTTGTCATCGGCGCGGGCGTCATCGGACTGGAACTTGGGTCTGTTTATGCGCGTCTTGGCAGCGAAGTGACCGTTGTCGAGTTTCTCGACGTGGTCACGCCGGGAATGGACGGCGAGATTCAGAAAACCTTTCAGCGCACTCTGAAAAAACAGGGCCTGACCTTTATTATGGGTGCCGCTGTGCAGAAAACCGAAGCCACAAAGACAAAGGCGAAAGTGCATTACAAGCTGCGCAAGGACGACAGCGAGCACGTGCTTGAGGCTGATGCGGTGCTGGTGGCAACAGGGCGCAAGCCCTTCACGGAAGGTCTCGGTCTTAACGCTCTGGGCGTCAAAATGACGGATCGCGGACAGATCGCCGTGAATGAAAAATGGGAAACGAGTGTCCCTGGCATCTTGGCGATTGGTGACGTGATCGAAGGCCCGATGCTGGCTCACAAGGCCGAAGACGAGGGCATGGCCGCTGCTGAACAGGTCGCCGGCAGGCATGGACATGTGAACTATGGCGTGATCCCCGGCGTCATCTACACCCACCCTGAAGTCGCCAATGTCGGCGCCACAGAAGAGTCCCTCAAAGCAGAAGGCCGCGCTTACAAAGTTGGTAAGTTCAGCTTTATGGGCAACGGTCGCGCGAAGGCGAATTTCGCGGGAGACGGTTTTGTGAAGATCATCGCAGACAAGGACACCGACCGCATCCTGGGCGCGCATATCCTCGGCCCGGCAGCGGGCGATCTGATCCACGAGATCTGTGTCGCGATGGAATTCGGTGCCTCAGCCGAAGACCTGGCCATGACCTGTCACGCGCACCCGACATATTCCGAGGCTGTACGGGAGGCAGCCCTCGCCTGTGGTGATGGTCCGATACACATGTAAAACCCTGCCGGGCCTGCGTCAGTCGGGATCGGACCACATCGTCCGGGCAGCGCGGGGCCCCCAGGCATCGTCATAGGGCTTGCCGCCTTCTTCTCCGCCGGTCTGTTCGGCAAGGATTTCGCCCGGAGTGGGCAACCCGGCACTTTCGTCGGTGCCGGACCACGTCCCGGACCGCAGCAGCGCGCGGGCGCACTGGGTATAAATCTCCCCAATCCGGATGATGATCACGGTGCGGGGCAGATGCTTGTCCCGCGCAAAACGCTGCAGCATATCAGCATCAGCTGTCAGCCAGGCGCGCCCGTTCAGCCGCACCACGGTGTTTGAACCGGGCACCATGAACATCAGCGAAACGCGCCCGTCCTCAACGATATTACGCAATGAATCCAGTCGGTTGTTACCCCGCCAGTCCGGCATGGCCAACGTCTCGGGGTCCAGCTCGGTCACCACCGGGCCGGCATCGCCCCGCGGGCTGCCGTCGGTTCCGCCTGCACCAACAGTCGTCAGGACGCAGAACTTTGAGGACATGATCCATTTACGGTAAAGCGGCGTCATCCGGTTTGCCACCTTGCGCAGCGAAGCCGAACCCGGCTGACCGTAAAGTGCTTCGAGCGCTTCGACCGTTCTGACGGGTTCAGGCATCGGTATCTCCTTTGAAACCGGCCTCGGCCATCAGTGCATCTGAGCGGCTCTCAACATCCGTTTCCAGTTTCTTCATGAAAGCATCGCGCGACAGACCTGGCTCGATGACCGGCAGGAACTCCACCACGGCAACACCCGGCTTGCGCAGCAGACCACGTTTTGGCCAGAGCACACCCACATTCGTCGCAACCGGCGCACAGCGCTGGCCCAGCTGCTCGTAGAGCACACCGGTACCGACCTTGTAGGGCATTTTTTCCCCTGGCGGAACGCGTGTTCCCTGCGAGTAAATAATGAGCTGTCCCGGTTCAGCCCGCCCTGCCTCAACATCGGCCACCATCTTTTCAATGGCCTTGCCGCGTTTACCCCGGTCGACCGGCACGCAGTCCAGCATCCGGGCGTACTGACCGATGATGGGCATCATCAGAATTTCTTTTTTCATGATGAACTTGGCTGCCGGAAGCGCCGTAAAAATCATCATGATATCAAGGAAAGACTGGTGTTTGGCTGCAATCAGCGCCTCGCCGTCCGGCGGGGTTCCGCGGACCTCGCATTTCAGGCCTACCATCCACGAAGCCGTCCAGAAAACGTATCTGGAGTACCCCTTGCACGCCGCATAGGCTCCGCGGCGGCTGAACAAGGCCCAGGGCAGCAGTGCAATCCCGATAACCGGCATCGCAATGTACATCTGGACGATAAAGATGACCGAGCGGATATACTGAAACATCAGGCAATCTCCCTGAGCGCACGGTGCGCTGCATATCGCGTGGCCAAAAAGGCCACCGCTGCCATCAGCAGGGGAATAATCGCAGGCAGCAGCCATTCCGCCCCCTCGAAACCGATGCCCGACAGGAAACCCGCCATATCAGCCGCAGGCGGCAGCACCCGGACAAAGACCATCGCAACGGCAGCGCCGCCAAAGGCCCCAAGCAGCACCCGCAACGTAAAACGCCTGATAAAGGCCTGTGCGATATACCGGTCTGTCGCTCCGACAAGCCGCAGCACACGGATCACCTGCGCGTTTGCGGCAAGCGACGCGTTAGCCGCCAGCGTCACCATCGCAGCAGCGGTCAGGCCCAGCAGAAGGGCGCTGAACCATCCCACCGAGCGCAGTCGCTGTGCCGAAGCCACAAGTGGCGCGCGCCACTGGTTGTGGTCATCAAGCACAGCACCCGGCACTTCTGCCTCGAGTCTGAGCTGCAGGCCCTGCGCATCAAAGCCACTGGTGGCCTCGGTGATCTCAATCAGCCCCGGGAGAGGAAGTGTAGTCAGGTCAAGTCCTGCACCAAACCACGGCTCCAGCAGCGCTTGCTGGTCCTCAGCATTCAGTGCACGTACAGCCTCGACGCCGGCGGTTGTCTCCAGAATACTGAGTGCAGTGGCCTGCAATGCGGGCATCTGAGCGGCCGGGGCGGAGATGCGCACGGTCGAGGTTCGCGCCAGACCATCGCCCCAGCTGTCAGCGAGCCTGTCTGCTGCAAGCGTGAGCGCCAGGGCAAAGACGGCCAGAAACCCCATGGCCGCAGCCGCAAAAACAGTCAGCCGGGCGGTAAACTCCGACGGCGGAACAACCTGGTCTGATCGCGTATCGCCGCGCACCAGCATCAAAATGTCTTCGGGGAGACTCACAGGTCCGCTCCTGCCAGCTGCAACTGACCGTTTGCGATCCGCAGCACACGCGCCTGAACCTGCGCCTTGGCTGCACGGATGAGGCTCAGATCGTGCGTGGCGATCAGCACTGTTTTGCCCATGCGGTTCAGTTCAACGAGCAGATGCAGCAGGCGCTGCGACATTTCCCAGTCCACGTTGCCTGTAGGCTCGTCGGCCAGAACGACATCAGGTGACATGATCACCGCACGGGCAAGTGCGGCGCGCTGGCGCTCACCACCGGACAGTTCCGGTGGCAATGCGCCTTCGCGGTGCCCGAGACCGACCCATGCCATCAGCTCCTGCAGGTCTTCCGCCGCGTCCGACGTCTGGCGACCGGCAGCTGCCAGCGGCAACAGGATGTTCTCGGAAACATTCAGGTGGTCCAGAAACTGACAGTCCTGATGCACGACCCCGATCCGGCGGCGCAAAAGCGCAATGCCGTCCCGCTCCAGGGAACTCATATCCTCGCCAAAGGCTGTGACACGACCTGAGGCGGGCGTCAGCGCACCATAGCAAAGCTTGAGCAGTGTCGTTTTACCCGCACCGGAAGGACCAGTCAGGAAATGGAACGATCCGGCCCCGAGGCTCACAGAAACGTCCGACAAAAGAGCGCCACCGCCATAGCTGTAGGCGACATTTTCCAGCTCGATCACAGTGCCTCCGCTCAGATACAGGCGATGTTGTGCCTCAGCACAGGTCTGGTTTCAATGCATCACTTGCCCGCTTAATGCACAGTTAACACTTTTCGCAGAGACACGAAGGGCATAAGATGCGCTAAAACCAAAAAAAGTGGTCCGAGGTTATGAAACAGCAGGTTTTTCCATGCGACTGATATGCCCGAATTGCGATGCACAATACGAAGTTCCGGACGAAGTGATGCCGCCCGAAGGGCGCGACGTGCAGTGCTCGAATTGTGGGCAAACCTGGTTTCAGGACCACCCGGATGCCGTTGCAGAGGCAGAAGCGACCGAGCTTTCTGCCCCCCGGCCAGACGAAGAAGTGGTGCAGACTGCCCCGGAAGCACCCGCGGCACAGCTGCCGGACCCGCCGGTTCAGGACCCCCCGGCCGTACCGGATGTGCCTACTTTCGAACCCGGCTCTGATACTGACAACGCGCCGGACGAGCCCGCACCGGATCAACCTGCCCGGCGTCGTGTCGACCCTGCCGTTGCCAGAGTTCTGCAGGAAGAGGCCGAGATTGAGGCACAGGCACGCCGGAACGAAATGGCCGAAACTCTGGAAAGCCAGCCGGATCTTGGACTGCCTCAGACGGACAACTCGGACGAGGCTGCGCGCAGGGCGGAGGAATCACGCGACCGTATGGCCCGTATGCGCGGTGAAACAGCAGCCGATGACGACACTATGCCGGAAGCCGCTGCTGCTGCCGGCATGACCGCAGCAGCGGCCGGATCGCGGCGCGACCTTCTGCCTGATATCGAGGAAATCAATTCGACGCTCCGGTCAAACAACGACCGGAATCCCGGAAGTGACCCCGGCCAGACAGCGCAGGCAGAAGTGCGCGAGAAACGCAGCTCGCGTCGTGGATTTGTCCTTGTGATTGCCATCGTCGCCCTGATGGCCCTGGTCTATGTCTATGCCCCGCAGATTGCCGAAGCAGTACCACAACTGGCTGATGCGCTGCAGACCTATGTAGCGATGATCGACAGCTGGCGGACGTGGCTGGACACCAAGCTGGAGGCAACGCTCAGCTGGCTGGACGCTGTCGCCGTTTCCAGCAGCCAGTAGATTGTCTCAGCCCGTACTGATCAGAACCGGTCCAGCAGCCGGTTGAGGTAGTTACGTTCTTCTTCGGGCCGCTGAGCCTCGCCCGAGCGACGGCGGATTTCATCCAGAAGCTCACGCGCGCGGCCGTAGGCATCGTCGTTCAGTGCAAGCGGTCCATTGTCACCATCCGCGCCTGAGTTACCGGATTCGCGTCCCAGCGGGTCCCGGTTGTCCGCGCGGCGATCCGATTCCTGAGCGCCCTGACCCGGTTGTTGCTGTTGCTGCTGCTGAGCCATCATTTCGCCCAGGGACCGCATTCCTTCACGCAGCGCTTCCATCGCCTGTCCCTGATTGTCGATTGCCTCAGCCAGATCATTCTGGCGCAGCGCGTCTTCGGCACCTTCCATTGCGCGGCCCGCGCGATCGAGTGCGTCACGTGCAGCGTCACCTTCAGGCGTACCGGAACCGGGCAGGTTCTGTTGCTGACGGCTCAACTCGTCGCGCAGTGCCTGCTGGCGGTCAGCGATGCTGCCCTGAGTATCGCCGCCCTGACCCGGCTGGCCGGGTGCGCCCTGCTGTGCATTCTCGTCGCCGCTGCCCTGCCCCTGACCCTGCTGGCCTTCGTGGCTCTGACCGCGTCCTTCTCCGCCATTGCGGCCTTCATTGCCCTGGCTTTCACCCGCCTGGGCCCCCGGATTGAACTGCTCCTGCAGGTCGCGGAACGCCTGATCGCTCAGGCCCTGCTGTTCACGCAGAGTGTCAGCGAGACCCTCCATGGCCTGCTCGCCGGCGCTCTGCCCGCCCTGGCCCTGCTGGCCCTGGGTGACGCGCATGTTTTCCATCATCTGCTGCAGTTCCTGAAGCGCCTGCTGCGCCTCTGCCATCCGGCCCTGTTCCATCAGTTCCTGGATCCGGTCCATCATCTGCTGAAGATCATCCTGCGTCATCTGCATGGAATTCTGCTGATCACCCTGCTGTTGCTGCTGACCGTTCTGCTGTTCCTGCTGGCGCTGTGCCTCGCGGGAGAGCTGCTGCAGGTAATCCTCTGTCGCGCGGCGCAACTCGCGCATCAGCTCGGCGATCTCTTCGTCCGAAGCACCGTTTTTGATGGCCTCGTTCAGGCGTTCCTGCGCCCGACGCATCCGTTCGGCTGCGTCTGCCAGATCGCCTTCTTCCAGAAGGATCGCAAGATCCCAAAGGTCATCTGCGATGCTGTTCTGCTTTTCCTCGCTCATGCCGTGTCTGGCGTGGGTCTCAAGCTGGCGGATCACCCGGCGCAACCGGAGCACATCCGTTTCCTTGCGGAACACGTCTTCGGGCACGTGGGTCACGGTGCGCATTACCTGCGCAATGCGTGACATATTGCCCCGCGACCATAAAAGATCACGCCGCGCCTCAATCACCGCGGCGGCCAGCGGATCAAAGAACCGGCGTCCCGGCAGGACAATCGCACGCGGATCCGTGACAGCGGTCTGTTCGGCCCCGTCCAGCGCCGACAGGCTGACCAGCACCGGCAGATTGGCCCAGGGGTGCTCTGAGAAATCCTCGATCAGGTTTTCCTCGAACTGTGCACGATTGCCCGCAATGGGCGTGGGCAGCGGGACAACAAGGTCCGGGCGAGCTTCGGGATCGATGGTCAGGCCGTAACGCCGGTCGACCGAGGCAAGATCAAGGGTGAAAACCGCCTCGCCGGCTTCAACGCCATAATCATCACTGGCCTCAAACGGCAGTGTCATTTCGCCGACGGCCGAGGCGGTCGGATCAGACAGAACCGCAATCTCGGGCGGGGCGTCTTCGATGACAACGATCTGCCAGCTGCGACCACCCGGGCCATTGATCGTGATTTCCCCGCTCTGCGCTACGATAAAATCCTGTGCCGGATCAGAGGCCGGCGGTACATCTGTGCGCCCGGACACAGTCTCGGACAGGGTCAATGCCCCGATCTCGCCGTAAAGGCGGAGGGTGATCAGACTGCCTTCGGGCACTTCGAGCGTGCCTGCGTCAATATCGTTGAGATAGATGGTGGGTTTGCCGGTGTAACGCGGACTTTCCGCCCAGCCTTCCCAGACTGGACCGCTGGCCAGGCCGCCGGCGCCGGGGGCCATGTCAGCAACTGTCCCCACACGCAAGACAGACCCGAAGACAAGAGCCACAGCAAAAAACAAGGCCGCCACGTACCGCAGTGCATATGGGTCCCGGTCTGCGATCCGAAGATCCGCAGCGACGGCGCTCGCGGATTGCGCGCGTCTGGCCATACGGGCCTGGTGCGCGCGCCAGACAGCCGCCGAGGCCGCGTCCTCATGTCCGATGGTCTGGGTATCGAGGAGTGCCTGCACCGGACGTCCCGGCAGGCTTGCATCCAGTCGTGCCAGCGCTTCGCTGCGCGGGGGCCAGCGAAATGTGCGGAACGCGTAAATCCCGGAGGCGACAAGGGCGAGCACCGACAGTACAACAGTCGCCCAGACAATTTCGACGCTGATGCTTTCATGAAGACCCAGCATCAGTGCAGCCAGCATACAGAGCAGAATACTCATCAGCGGCCAGAAGCTGCGCAGCATCCGTTCTGAAATCATGCCCAGATGCGTTAACCGCAACGGCCACCGCATGGCGCGCAGTGTTCTGTCTGCATCGTGCCGGGAAAATGATGACATCGGTACCTCTCCACTGGGCGGGTCTGGCACCACTATGCCGTCACAACCATTCAGGAATGGTATCCCGATTTATCATTTCGTCAAAGGTCGGCCGTCGGCGAATAACCGCAAATTGATCATTGTGGACCAGAACCTCCGGAATCAGGGGCCGCGAGTTGTATTCACTGCTCATAACCGCGCCATACGCACCAGCAGACCGGAAGGCCACAAGATCGCCAGCGCTGACAGGCGGCATCAGGCGCTCGCGGGCGAAGGTATCACCTGTCTCGCACACCGGTCCCACGATATCGAATTTCACCTTCTCAACACCCGCCCCGGGCTCCACCACAGGGACGATGTCGTGATAGGCTTCGTACATGGCCGGGCGTATCAGGTCATTCATTGCGCCATCCAGGATCAGGAAATCGCGACCTTCGCCAGATTTCACATAGATGACTTCAGAAACCATTAAGCCTGCGTTCCCGGCGATCAGGCGACCCGGCTCAATCTCGATCTCACAACCCAGATGTCCCAGCGTTTTCCGGATCATAGCGCCATAGTCAGACGGCAGGGGCGGCGCCTGGTTGTCACGCGCATATGGGATACCGAGCCCGCCGCCAAGGTCGAGCCGCCGGATGTTGTGACCATCGGCGCGCAGCGTTTCTGTCAGCTCGGCCACCTTCTGGTATGCCAGTTCGAAGGGTGCAAGATCCGTCAGCTGGCTGCCGATATGCACATCAATCCCAATGATTTCGAGCCCGGGCATCGAGGCCGCCAGCCTGTAGACTTCGCGGGCGCGCGAAATGGGGATCCCGAACTTGTTTTCCGACTTGCCCGTCGCAATTTTGGCATGGGTTTTGGCGTCAACATCCGGATTGATGCGAATGGTGACAGGGGCAACAACGCCCATTTCGCGGGCAGTTGCATCCAGAACCACCATTTCTGGTTCAGATTCCACATTGAACTGACGGATACCGCCTTCCAGCGCCAGACGGATTTCCGCAGCTGTTTTGCCAACGCCCGAAAAAACAATCCTGTCGCCGGGAACACCCGCCGCCTTTGCGCGCAAGTATTCCCCACCAGACACCACATCCATACCCGCACCGGCCTGAGCCAGCGTCCTGAGAATGGCCTGATTACTGGCCGCTTTCATAGCATAGCAGACAAGGTGATCTACGCCTTCAAGCGCCTCATCAAACAGAGTGAAATGGCGCAGAAGTGTCGCTGTGGAATAGACGTAGAAAGGTGTCCCGACCGCCGCCGCGATTTCCGACACCGGCACGTCCTCGGCGAAAAGCGCGCCGTCTTTGTAAAGAAAATGATCCATGCCCGCGCTTTAGCCACGAATCCCCGGGCAGATCAATGCAGATTGCCCGGCCGGACAATCTGTCCCGTTATTTCGACGCGCGGATCCGGGCAAGCCGCTCAGCCTGCCGGGCTTCAACAGCCTGCCATACGGCTGCAAACTCTGCATTCATCACACCGCGGCCGGTCGCCGTCTGCCACAGTGTATGAAAAGGGCTGTCGTTGCACTCAACAATCACCGGACCGTCAGGCGTTATCGCAATATCCCAGCCACAGACGCCATAGTCGGGCAGCACGGCATGAGCCTGTTGCGCAAGTTCGCGCGCAGCCTGCCAGTGCGGGATCGTCAGGCCTGTGACCCGCGCGCCGGTGCGCGGGCTGACATCCGGTCGCCCGATGTCCGGGCCGCTGCCACTGCGGCAGCCCGTGACTGTACCGGTTTCCGTTTCTATGTGGGCCAGCATACTGCCAGCCTGCCAGAAATTGTCCGACATCGCCTGGGGCGCGGGAATTTTCCAGAGACCATAGACAGTTTGTGGCACCGGACCTGTCATCGCCGTGACGATGCGCAGGCACCCGGTGGTTTCTCCGGTTATCGCCGACATCTCCTCGTGCGGCGTCAGAGCTGGCTGAAAAAGGTACCCCCCCGCATATTTGTCAGTAACCTCGGCACTGAAATCTGACAGCGACGTGGTTTTCCCGTTGCCGAGTGTCAGATATCCCGTTTCTGCATCAAACGACCGCAGCAAAACCGAGCCGACCGAAAGTGACCCGCCCAGCGGCTTGCCAAAAAGCGGATACGCCGACGCGTCGGACAGGAAGGCAGAAACCCCGGCCGCATCGCGAAGCATCGGGGTGTTGCCAAAAGAACCGGTGCGCGACACCACAGCCAGTGTTTCAGGTACAGCAAGTCCCAGTTGTCGCATCAACGCGGAAAACAGCACTTTGTGCCCGACAAAAGAGCCTGTCTGGACAACTTCCGGCGGGGACAACCGCGTGTTGAGGGCCTTGCTGGTGGCAACGCCGACAAACTCACGTTTCTCAGCGCTGGTCAGCGCTGGATCGAACAGACCCTGATCGTAATATTCCTGAGAGGTCAGCCTGCCCGGACCAAATCTCAGCGACAGCATTTCGCGCAGCTGCCGCGCCGGGCCTACTCCGAATTCTTTTGCTACCCGCAGAATTACAGGTGCGGGCGGCTTTGCCGCGCCGTCTGTTTTTTCAAGCAGGTTTGCCCCGGCCTGGGTCGCTGTATTCATGATTTCTGCCCCGTTCAGTCTCGTTTCAGTGAAGCGTAGACCGAAAAAATGGCAGAATTCTGACTGGATTGTTTCCGAAATCCGGAAAATTCTATGTGTCGTTGCCGGTCCGCAGGAACAGATAGAGAGGCAGGCCACAGCTGACACCGATGCAGAACGTCGCCGGGATCGCGATCAGGCCCCGCCAGCGCCTTGTGCGGACCGTCTCCGCAATGATCCAGACGGTCAGGGCCGTCGCGGCAACCGTCAGGTCCCAGACAAGGCCGCTCGTCGCGGCATTCGCATGCCACGCATCGACCATAGCCATCAGGTCATAACCGTTTTCATTGAACCAGGTAATGAACCAGCTCATCGGATGGATTGTGCCCCAGACCGCAAGCGCGAGATAAACGTAGCGCATCGGTTTTACAGCCCCTTCGTCATACCAAACCGGGCATCACCCGAAATGGAAATGCCGGTTTTTGTGGCAGAGTCGCGCGGGATCGGCTTCAGCGTCGGATCGATCGGTTCAGGCTGTGTGCAGGCCATCAGAGAAACCAGAAAAAAGAGTGTAACGGCGTAACGCATCACAGGCCGACACGCACGGAAACAGGCCCTCTGCCCAACCCGATGCTGGCGCTGGGATAAATCCCGCTGTTGGAAATCGTCACGCCACCGTTCACCGTGGGTCTCACCGGCTCACCATCGACGCCGCATCCTGCCAGCAGCGCCATCAGGAAAACAGCTCCTGTCAGTCTGATCATGCCATCAGCTCCTTCCAGCGGGCAATCTGCGCGCGCACCTGTGCGGGCGCCGTCCCCCCGTAAGATGTACGCGAACTGACAGAATTTTCCACCCCGAGCACGTCAAAGACATCCCCGGTGATACCGTCGTGGGCGGATTTCATCTCGTCCAGCGTCAGGTCAGGCAGATCGCAGCCCTTGGATTCTGCAAGCGCAACGAGGCTGCCTGTAATGTGATGCGCATCCCGGAACGGGAGGCCAAGAACCCGCACGAGCCAGTCTGCGAGATCCGTCGCCGTCGAAAAACCGGATCCCGCCGCCGCTGCCAGACTCTCGCGGTTGGCAGTCATATCCGTGACCATGCCTGTCATCGCCGCGAGCGCGAGCATCAGGTTGTCGGCGGCATCAAAGACCTGTTCCTTGTCTTCCTGCATGTCCTTCGAATAGGTCAGCGGCAGGCCTTTCATCACCATCATCAGCGCTGTACTAGCGCCGAAGATGCGGCCCACCTTGGCACGGATCAGCTCGGCGGCGTCAGGATTCTTCTTCTGCGGCATGATCGAGGATCCGGTCGAGAACCGGTCGCTCAGCGTGACAAACCGGAACTGAGCCGAAGACCAGATCACCAGTTCCTCGGCAAAACGGCTCAGATGCATCGCGCAGATGCTCGCGGCACTCAGAAACTCCAGCGCAAAATCCCTGTCACTCACCGCATCCAGCGAATTTGCCGCGGGTGCGTCAAAACCGAGTGCTTCGGCTGTCATGTGCCGGTCGATCGGGAATGATGTTCCGGCCAGTGCCGCGGCCCCAAGTGGCGAGGTATTCATCCGCGCCCGCGCGTCCCGCACACGACTGAGATCACGCCCGAACATCTCAACATAGGCCATCATGTGATGCCCCCATGTCACCGGCTGTGCAGTCTGCAGATGTGTAAAACCGGGCATCACCCAGTCAGCTCCTGCCTCTGCCTGCGTCAGCAGCGCGCGGATCAGCGCCTGGAGACCGGTATCGCAGGCATCAAGCTGGTCGCGCACCCAGAGTTTGAAATCTGTCGCAACCTGGTCGTTCCGGCTGCGGCCTGTGTGAAGACGGCCGGCGGGTTCGCCAATGATCTCTTTCAGTCGTGCTTCCACGTTCATGTGGATGTCTTCGAGCGCCGCTGAAAAAGGGAAATCACCGGCTTCAATCTCTGACAAGACCGTGAGCAGCCCTTCCCTGATGGCCTCAACATCGTTAGCTTGCAGGATGCCTGTCGCCCCCAGCATAGCGGCATGCGCACGCGAGCCTGCGATATCCTGTGCCGCCATCCGCTGGTCAAATCCGATTGAGGCATTAATTGCCTCCATAATCGCGTCAGGACCGGCAGAGAAACGGCCGCCCCACATGGCATTGGATGTGCTGGCCTTTTGCGTGTCGCTGGAATTTGTCATCTGCCTGAATCCTCCGGAGGGGATATGAAAAATCTCGTTTCTGCGCTCGTTTATACGGCCCTCAGCCTGGGCGCAATCACAGGCGCTACTGCCGCATACGCCGATCTGGACGCCGCCGCCCTGCTGCGCGAGGGTGATATGAAGAAGCTGGTCATCCATGAGGTGCCCGAGGCCACGTCAAACGCCCAGTTCGATCTGGCCGATGGCGCGGGCAAGACATCACTTGAAGCATGGCGCGGCAAGTATGTGCTGCTGAATTTCTGGGCCACGTGGTGTGCCCCGTGCCGCAAGGAAATGCCCATGCTGTCCGAACTGCAGACCGAATTCGGCGGTGAGGACTTCGAGGTTCTGACCATCGCCACGGGGCGGAACTCACCGGCGGGCATCCAGAAGTTTTTTGAGGAAACCGGCATTTCGAACCTGCCCCGCCATCAGGACCCCAAACAGGCGCTGGCCAGCCAGATGGGTATCTTCGGATTGCCGATCACGGTTCTGATTGACCCGGAGGGCCGCGAGATCGCGCGGCTGAGGGGGGACGCAGACTGGTCTTCGGACAGTGCAAAAGCGATCCTGGCCACTATTCTGGGCAGGAACAGCTGAATATTGCCGGTTCAGGCCGCGCGGATCATCAGCGCGGCCTCAGCGGCAGTGAGACATCGTCTGGCGTGAACGCCATAGCGCCAGGGGTCTGACACAGCTTCGGGAATCACAGACGTGAGCCGCGCTCTGTCGCCGGAATCCAGAAGATCAGGTCCGGTATCGGCGGGATGGAAGCTCTCGGTCGCTACCCCGTTGGCCCAGAGCACGTTATGGGTCGGTAACAGCAGATGGAAATAGGTCACCTGTCTCGCGCCTGTGTCGCGGACAATCCGGTCGCCGTTGATCAGGTCACGGGCTGCGACAAGTACTTCGTCAGTGTTGAAAAGGTCCCGTGCCACGGCACCTCTGATCAGCATCCGGTGCGCCGGAGAGACCAGCAGCTCCTGATCCGGTATTTCGATACCCAGTGCGCCAGTCCGGAACCTGACCGGTCTCAGTGCGGGCATTGCAAAAAGCCGCGCTCCTGACATGTGACGCCGCCCCAGCCAGCGTACAGGCTGCGCACCATTATCGCGCGTCTGAACCAGATCGCCCGGGCGCAGCGCTTCGACAGGGACCTGCCCGCGCGGCGTGCTGATCCGTGTGCCTGGCGTAAAACAAATGACACGTCCGCTTTCCGGCTCGTGTCCCGCAGTGGTTCGCGCGTTGCAGTGGACCACCCACATTTCGGTATTCCGGGGCGGCAGCTCGTCCAGAAACATCAGCAGTGGCGGCGTCCCGGCACCTGTACTGATGAGCGTTACCGTATAACTTGCCAGCCCGTCAGTGATGACAAAGCTGCTCTGGGCGTGCGTGTTCTGCCGATCGTCATCCTGCCTTCCCGTGTCGCCCTTCTGGCCCGTCACTGTGCCAACGAGGCGCTGAACAGCGCGCGCTGCACGCCGCCGAAGGTCTTCTGCGCCCTCTGCCGCATCGAGACGCAGTACGCCGGATGGTCCGTCTACCTGAACCGCATCGCCCTGCCAGGACCATGACACACCCGTACCAAGCGCCTCGACCGGTGCGGGCATGAGCCCGTCCACTTCGGTCTGCGCCCATGAGATGACAAAAGTGCCCCGCACGCCCGACTTCATAGCCCGTTAACCTGTTTTTCTTGTTGTTAACTCTTCATTAACCAACGCGAATCGCTGTGTGAAGTCTTTTTATTCATTGATTCCAGTAAGTTGCTATGACCGCCGACTCAAAACTGTTGCATGACGGGCGCGCATTCGCAGTCAAATTCCCGCAAATGGCGAAAACAAGCTGAGGATTTTAAATACGTTTCGCGTCAGGGTTGCGCGCCCTGATCGCCCCCTGTCATGCCCATGGAAGCATCACAATATTGCCGACATGTTTTTTGTCGGAAAAGCTCTTCTGAGCCTGTGCAATGTCAAAAAGCGGGTACGTCGCCGCTACGAGCGGGCGTAGCCCTCCCCGTTCAATATACCCAACGAGAGTACGGAAAGTCTCTGGCGGCAGAACCGTGGAGCCGGTGAATGTCAGGTCGCGCAGGTACAGCGTACGCAGATCCAGTTCGACCATGGGACCCGCGATCGCCCCGGAACAGGTGTAACGGCCGCCGCGTTCCAGAACATCGATAAGCTGCGGAAAACTGCCTCCACCAACGATGTCCGCAACCACACTGACGCTGCGCTGACCGATGACCTCCTCCAGAGCGGACGCCAGATCCGCAGGCGCTCTCGGCAGAATGGCCGCAGGCTTCAGCTCGGCGATCTGCGCGTGTTTGCTTTCACCGGCGAGGCACACCACCCGCGCCCCGCGCTGGCCAGCGAGCTGCGTCAGGGCAGAACCTACGCCACCGGAAGCGCCGGTGACCAGCACAGTGTCTTCTGCCGTAACGCCGGCACGCGTGAGCATCCCTTCGGCAGTGCTGTACGAACAGGCAAAGGTCGCCAGTTCTGCGTCGCTCATCGGGCTGCTGACAGGCACTGCGTTACGGTAATCCACGGTCATAAATCCGGAAAAACCGCCGTCGCATTCCGACCCTACGTAACCGGTTTTCGTCCGGTCCAGCGGGTTATCCCAGTCGCGCAGCCAGCAATCTACCATCACACGCTTTCCGATCAGCGACCGGTCGGCTTCGGATCCGGCGGCAACCACCTCGCCGACGACATCGGCCCCCTGAATGCGGGGCAGGCTGATCGGCGCACCGCCCCAGCCGGACGAATCCCCGCCTGCATCAACTGCTTCGTCTGTGGCGCCGGTCACTGAACTGGAATACCAGCCGGTGCGTGTGTTGATGTCAGTATTATTCACGCCGCAGGCACCCACACGGATCAGAACGTCCCGTGGACCCGGGTGCGGGACGGGCCAGTCTTCGCGCAGTTCGAGCGCTTCCGGACCACCGTGTTTTGTCAGGACAACAGCGCGCATCGTTTCGGGTACAGTCACGGCATCACCTCTTTCGCCTGGTTTTCTCCGGTGGTCCGGACCGGTGTCACACACCTTTTCCGCGCCTGCCAGAAATTTCCATGGCCGGGCACCGTGTCTTTACCGAAAATTTCTGTTCCCGCGTCATGATCGAGCCGGCGCCAGAGGCGCGAGGGGAAAGCAGATGACGCGGAAAGAAATACTCTGGATCTATCTCAGCGGGCTGACAGAGCTCGCGCTCTGTGCACTGGGCTGGACCATTTTGCTGATGCTGCCATTTGCCTGTCTCCTGCGGGCGATGGAGCAAACGGCTGACCCCGGGAGCGCATTTCTCTTTGTCTTTTCATCCGCCGTCATGATGGCGCTCTGGCCCGGCCAGAGCTTCTGGACCATAGAGCGCAGGACACGCCAGGGACAGATCCACAGCATCATCGGCAGACCAAGCGACGATGATATCGCCGCTGCCGCCCGGATTGCGGCCCGACACGACCACTCCCGGGCAGATGTAAAACCAACCAATAGCTTGCCACTCAAATCCTGAAACCTCCTATTTTTATGGACTTTCAGAAACTATGCGGCGGGCAAATCTGCCATCTGACCCACACTATTTCTTCCATAAAAAGTTGCGACAAAACAATACAAAGCCGCCCATGTGGGCGGCTTCGACGTGATTGGAGGGCTTCGTGTCTGGTCAGTCGACCAAATCAGTTCGTCGATAGTAGAATCGACCGAGACTGTGATCGTCGACGACGGGGCGGATTCCTTTCCGATCCAGCTTGATCTTTGCGGACTTCGACAACCATTTGCGTTCGGCCGCGTACGCTTTCAGTGAGATGTGCTCCGCGAGGAACGCCTCCAATTCGTCAACCGAGAACAGCCGGACCGCAGCGCCCTTAGCATTCAGTTTCTCTCGCACGTTCAGCCATGCACCGCCATTCGGGCGCGGGATGCGTGTGAGCGCATTGAGCGCCGACCGCGACAATCCCGTCAGGCGGGCAGCTTCATCGGCTCCGACCAATCGAACGCCGTCCTGACGCGACAGAACCTCACGAACTTCGACCGGGTCGACCAGAACCCCTTTGAACTTCAATGCGGGATTGACGACCTCTACCCGCGCAAAGCTGCCCGACAGCACGCCCGAGATGATGTCGATGACCGGCCACCTGGACACCTCGGCAGCAGCCACAAGATCCAACATGCCGTCAGAGGCTTCAGAGACCTTCGTTGCGGCACTCATGAACCTATCGAGGAAGCGATCCGCATCCTCGATGGCGACTTGCTTCAGGACACCCGTTGCGTTGGGGTTCTCAGGAACCAGCCGTGGAATGATGTTTCCTCGAACGAGTTGCTGAGCCTGAACTCGGTTGCAATTCAGATAGCCAGGTAGAGCAGTGACGGGAAGCGAGTTGCGGACACGGCCCATCAGTGTTTCGCCTCCCCGACGGTCGAACACAGTCAGGCCCTGCACGCGGTTGGGATCTCCCTCGCTCAGCCCGGCCAACACGACGGCGCGATTGATGGTCTTGGGATGATCCCCCGTCTTCCGCGCCAGACTATGAACGGTGTGAACCCTTTGCTCCTCAACCGCTGCCCCGAACAGCTGGGATCCCGCTTCGATTGGAAAGTGGTCGAGCAGGTACTCGCGGACAACATCTCTCATAGGCCCTTGAGGTTTGCCGTTCTTGTTGAACTGGAACCATTGATAGAGGCGTCCGAACACCTTCTGCGGACCGCCTCGGATCTGCCGGGCGATGGCCTCTGACCTCACGTACTCCAGCGCCTCGCGGATACCGGATTCACCCCGTTCGGCGAATTCAAAGCCGACCTGACCTGCTTCATGCCATTGAGCCTTGGTGACTGCCCGGAGATCACAATGTGTTCCAGCAGTCATGATGACACCCAGCATTTCGCAGGCGCGCGCCGCGAGATCGATGGGCTGGCCGTCCAACCATTGAGAGTGCCGTTCTCCCCCCAGCCGCTTTTCGATGTAGGTCTGGAGCCCGGATGGGGAGCGGCTTTCGGATCCACGAACCAATTCCTCAAGGACATTGTCTCCGGGGGCGACTTCGGACATGAGCTGCATGTTTTCGGAATGTCGTGTGTTCTTCCGTCGATGCAGCGGAAGGTCGTGGATCGGGCATGTCCTGAAGGCCTCGATCTGCCATGCGATCCGGCCGACCCTTCGTCCATCGGACGGACCGTGACGGTCCGCATCGTCGAGTAGGCATGCCGGGCAGAAGCTGGTCTTGTTGAGGTATGCGAATTCCACATGAACCCGTTCGCCGCAGATGGACCGCATACGGCCGCCCTCGGGCAAGAACGCCATCTCCGCCAATTGGCCCGCGGACAAGCCGAAGAGGTCTGAGATGCGCCGCAGCTGATGAGGCTGCGGCACCATGATCGCGCCCTGTGGCAATTCGAGAAGCGACAGGAAACGATGGACGTCGATGTTCCCGTGGGCATGCGCCGCGCGGTTGACATAGGACGTCAGGCTTTCGCCCCGAAGGACAGGCAGGATTGGAAGAAGCGGCATGATCAAACCACACCTGCTTTCTTTTTCGACTTCGGATCCTGCGCTGCCCGCTGGCGCTCATACAGTTCATCGTTCTCGTCTTTGAGTTCGATCGATTGCCAATCGGCAGCGGCGAACACGTTCTGCACGATCTCGCAGCCTTCCTCCCGGCCCCACGCGATCTCGAAATGCTCCTGTCGCAGCTCATTGGAGCCGTCCTGGAGGGCACATTTGATCGCAGCGACCAAGGTCCGGACACACCGGCCAAACCGGTGACGTCCGCCATGGATCAGTCGAACAACCGTGTCCTCGTCGATCGCCGCCTCAAGGCCGGCCTTTCGCGCATAGAATTCGATCAGCTCCTTCAACGGCATATTGTCCACGCCAAACTGAAGCTCCTGGGGCCGCAGCTTGCTGAAGCGCCGGTTCACTTGGGCATCGAAGGACGTGATCCAATCAAGCCGTTCGGTGCCGCTCAGGACAAGAATGACCGGGTGATCTCCCTGCATGAGTGACTTAAGCATCTTGAACATGTTGTCGGTCTCGAGAGATGTGGCCGATTTGAACATGTCATGGGCTTCATCGAGCCACAGGACGCTGATACCCATGACCGCCAGCCTGTGCCGCACCATGGCCCAGATATCATAGACCTTGGCCCGATCGCTTACGGTATCCACGCCCAGCTTGCGGAGAACCTGGCTGCCGAGGCTGCGAAGTGTCGCCGGGCTTTCGACCTTCACATGAAGATAGCGAGGCGCACCTGTTTCGGGGTTGTTTTGCAGGGGTTCACACCCCTGCAAGACTTTCAGGATCGCCGTGGTCTTTCCGCCGCCGGACCCCTCGATGAGGGCGATGCCGTGGGTCTCCGTCCCCGCGGTGACGCGGATCGGCTCATGGGTGAGCTGTCCGTGTTCGTCGACCTCCAGGAGGTCGACGAGGAGGGCTTCGAAATCACGATCACGTTCGGTGACCACATGGTGGTTGCGCAGCATCTTCATTGTTGCGGCGATCTCTTGGACTGTCTTCGGCATGACTTTCTCCTTTTCTGCTCGAAGTTATTCACCGAAATCCCAGCGGCGGCTGGCAGGCTTGTCGCCCTTGGAGGCTTCCAGCGCTTCCTTGACCGGCGATGGCTTTACGGGCTTGGAGGGCGTGATCGAGCGACCGTAGCCGTCGGCGGCCTGTGCCGTCTTCTCGGTGGTCGGCACGACATCGAAGTTCGCAACAGCCTCGTTTTCCACTGCCTTGAAGCGGGTTTCGGTCCAGGCGTGGTCCGTGATCCGGTACGAGATCTGACGCTCTGCATTCATCTCCTTGATGTCCTTGATTGCCTGGTAGATGACCTCCTCTTCCCATCCCTTGCGCTTTGCATCCTTGGCTCGCAGGGCACGGCGCGCCGCGGCCCAAGTCGATGCATCGACATCTTGGAATGTCTCGGAGACGGCCGGAACCATGTGCCAGACGCCATCGAGCTGGACCTCGATGCTACCGATGTTCTCGTCGAACCAACGGACGTCGACCGGACGTTCGCCATGCTTCAGGTACCACCGCGCGAGTTCGTTTGAATGGTACCGGACGTTGATGGCGCGAATGCCGTCCTTCTGGACGAACCGCTTGAGAGGCAAGCCGAACGCGATCCGTTTCTGCCGCAAGGTCGGAAGGGTGTGGAGCGGGTAATTGCCAGCCTCAAGGTCAGCCTCCCATTGCTGCAGAGGCGTCCGACCATTGAGACCCTCGTGGGGCGTATTGTGGTAGATATCCACGACCCAACGGACGAGGGCGAAAGACAAGTCCTCTACCGAGAGACAGGCCCGCTTCTCCGACGGATGATCCCCACGCTCCAAGACATCCCCGAAGGTGCGTCCCGAAAGCCGCGGAAGCAGGCTCAGGATCAAGGTATTGAATACCCGTTCGATGCGCCCGCGCATCGACGGTTCTCCGGCGATCGTCTGGAGCTTCGTGATGCTGAGATCCGCACAGACCGAGGTGAACAGGTCGGACTTGAATGCGCTGCCGTTGTCGACAGCGAGGATCTCCGGCTTACCCGCCATCGACCATGGTGCCAGCGAACCCACCCGGTCTGCGAACTGGCCCTTGTCACTCATCACCATACGCAGGCACTTCATGGCGCTGCTGGTCTTGGGGTTGGCGGTCAGCGTCATCCCAACGATGCAACGGGTCCGGCAATCGATCGCGACCACGAGCCACCATCGCATCTTGCCCTTGTCTAGGCCGAGAGCCTCCAGCTCCTCCTTGGAAAACATGGCGAGCAAGCCGCTCTTGGCCATGATCGTCAGAAGATCGATCTTCCATTCGTCCATCTCGACACGTTCGAACGGACGCAGGACTTCGAGCCCCGACTTTGCCGAGCGCATCTTCTTCATGGCTGCCTGTTCACCGTGGCGAGCGACCATGACGCGAAATTTGTCGAGCCGCGCGATGAAGAGGCGCACGGCTTCCCGTCCCGGCACACGCAAGGGTGGCTCATCCGTGTCCTTCCGGTGTTCGTTCTCCTCGCGGAAGGTATGCTGCACGTCGAGAACGACCTCAGAGATCGGCTTGCGCTGAAGGGTCAGGTACTCATCGCGCACAACCTCGGCCAACAGCTTCATTTCGTCTGCGGTGAAGTAGCTGTTGCGATTTCCTTGCCGCGCGCAGTTATCGACCAGGGCTTTCTTGCCAGCCATGTTGTAAAGGCTGACCCAATGGCGAAGTGCGCGGGGGGAGACGGAATCCGGCAAGGTGACCAGGCTCTTCGTCTTTGGCTTCTTGCCTTTGCCGTCCTTCCAGAGCTTCAGTTTCGCGCTGTATTCCGGGTCGGGAAGGTGATCAGCAAGGTATTCTTCCGCACCCTCACGAATGTCCAACATTGCATCGACGATCACCTCGTCCGTCTTCTTGACCTGTCCGGCCTCGTAGAGAGCCAGGAAGCTCATCACCATTGCATGGCGCGCGCTCACGCGCTTCCGTTGCGCCTCGGGCAGCCCCGACAGGAATACGTCTTCACAGTCATCGACCGGCTGCGGACGCAGGTGTTCCGGCATGAGACCGTAGGGCGTCATCGAGATCTGTCCCGATGCATTCATGCGGTTCAGCGTGGCAAGCTCATAAGTCACCTTGGTCGCCGGGTCATCGATGACCGAGAAGGTCACCTGACTATTGGACTGATAGGCGAAGCGCCACGTCTCACCGTTCATCTTGTAGATGTGGTGCATGTCGAGGCTGAAAGCGGCGAACTCGGTTGCGAAATCTCTGGGCATGTTGTCGATCCTTTTTTGCGACCGTGTGGAGCCTGCCACTTGGCAAGCGGGTTCTGTTCCCGCGCGAAACCGTTTTCGCGCGGGTGAATTTCTTGATTTTCGTGAAGGCTCTAGGCGGCGATCATCTCCGGGGTGACCGTCGGACTGTCATCCGTATCCACCATCTGCCGGAAGGGTTTTTCCGTCTGCGCAACAGTCAACTCCGGACCGATGAGACCTCGCTTTATCGGACAAAGCATCCCTTCCCGGATGAGCCGAATGAGAGCGCGGTAGCCACGGGCCTGCATCCCCATGTCGATCGTGAGGCGTCGCAGGGTCTGTCCGACCCCTTCCGGCAACCCGCTGATCAACGAGAGCGCAAGGGCATCGGCCTCGGGGTCGGCCTCACGCACGGCAGCGAGCGTCTGGGCATTCCGCAGATCGACCTTGTCGATGTCGCGCTCGGTGACAAGGCGAACTTCGTCAACGAAAGCCTTTTCGACGGCCCACCAGGCCACCTCCTGCATCTCGGTCAGAAAGCGGCCCGACACGAGGCGCACCTCCGGCTTGACGGTGAACCCGATCTTGGTGCCGTCGGTCAGGGTTGCGACCACGTCGAAGACATGTTGGCTCAGTTTCTTCGGATCATAGCCGTAGAAAAACCGGACCTGCTCCTGAATCGACGCGACATTCTGCATGGCGTTCAGCACGTAAAGGGCACTCAGTTCAAGCCAGCTTTCGGCTTGAACATGGTGGCCGGACCCGGCACCCAGAACCGCATGGGCCGTGCAATGGGCGGACGATGCGGCCGGCACGTTCCGATCGGCCCGTGATGTCCCGGGCATTGAGATCGGCACATATGATGTGCCGAGGGTTTCGTTTTTCGCAGTCTCAGACATTACTTCTCCGTTCCCGGAACATCGTTCCGAGTTGATTTTGCGTGATGACCGGATGCGAGGTTGCAACTGCCCTTCAGAGGGTCTATCTGTTGCGTAGACAAGGCGATCGCATACGGTCGTTGACTAGGGCGCGTCCTGCCAGGGGCGCGCTTTTTTCTTTTCTTGCTCCTTTCTGCTGGTTTCAGTTCCGTCGATTTTGTCGATGCCTAATTCGTTTCCGTTATCGAGAAACGAGTCAACACACTGTTTTTAATCATGAAATTGCGAAGAAATCGCGTTCTTTGTCAGTCGCAAATCGTTGCACCACATCTTGTCTTCCTCCGTCCATTGCCAGCCAGAAATTGCTTCTGACCGCCTGCTTTGGACGCGGCGAAACGCGCCCAAAAAAAATCGACCTTGCCGAAGAGCAAAGCCGATATGACGCCGATCTGGCACCAGCCACCTGTCGATGGCGCGATTCTGGAGGGAGGTCGTGGACACCGCTTCAGATCCGCATCAGCTTCCAAGACCGCACGTTCATGCGAGATCTTGGGACGGCATTGCCGTCTGCTTTTCGATTTTTTGATCACGATGTCCATTCGGCGAGGAGCTGTTTTGCCGAGGCGTGCTCCACTACCTAGACGCTTTCGCGCCGTTGACGCTGAATACATGTTGGATCCCCGATCTCTCCGCAAGAGGGGGACGCGCATTTTTCGCAAATTATTTCGCAGACTTGGCCTTCGTTTACAGGCACCTACGGCTGTATTTGGATAAATCTATGCATCTTATGCATCTCGGGAAACATCGAGTTCAGATGCAACACGCCGGATGAGCTCTAGGAGTTCAGGTGAAGCCGAAACCCTCCTGAGCACGACGTCCAGATCTACGCCCTCCGCCTCCTTCCCGACACACCACTCCCGTGCCCTTTCAAAGGAAAAGCCATTGATTGTTTGACCGCCTTCGATCCGCGAGAGCGTCCATTGCGAGATTCCAATGACTTCGCCTAGAGCGGACTGTGACAGGCCAGACCGGCGCCGATGTTGGCGCAATTGGACCCCAAGGTCGGTAGGATTTACCTTGTTGTTCTGCATAGACTATGCATACTCTATGCATGACATCTTTGGAAGCCATCGGCGCACATCAGAGTGCAACTTTTTCTTCAGGCATGGTCGGCGCGGCCGGTCCGGACCTCCTGCCTGGCGTTCCGATTGGGCGCGAAGACCAGCTTCTGACACCAGCCTACTGGAAATGGCGGTGCGAAATCGGCGCCGCCGAAGGTCATGATTATGTGACTAAGGACGGCGCTCTCGAGGACGAGGTCGCCTTCTGTCTTCTCGGAGGCTTCGGCATCCGCATGGAGGTCAACGAGGCATTCTTTCGGCACCTTAAGGCTGCCGGCGCGTTGACATTGGAGGCCCCGGCGTCTGAAAGCACGCTCCTGGCGCTTCTCGAGGAGCGTATCGAAGTTGAGGGGCGCTTTCATCGCTACCGGTTTCCGAAACAACGGGCGCGTAGGATCTCAGACGCTTTGCGTATGCTCGCGGATTTCGATGCGACCTCACTCAACGACCTTCAGTTTCGCGAAGCGATCTGTCGAATACCGGGTGTGGGACCCAAGACCGGCAGCTGGATCACCCGCAACTGGCGCGGCGCCGAAACCGTCGCCATTCTCGACATCCACGTTCTACGCGCGGGCTGGTATCTGGGCATTTTTGATCGCGGGGCTCGACTGCCGAAAGACTACCTCGCCTTGGAGCAGAAATTTCTGGAATTCGCCAAGGCCCTAGACGTTCGCCCCGCCGTTCTCGATGCCGTGATGTGGTCGGACATGAGGATTTTTGGTTCAAGGCTGGCAAGTAAGATCTTGCCCCACTAGGATAAGTTGTAACTATTGGGGGAGGTTGCGTCATGGGTGGAAGTGGGGGACCAGTTGATTACACCGGTGGCGGTGCAGGTCCAGGGGGCGGTGGGGGCGATGGCTCTGACGGGGCTGATGAATGCGCTCTGTCCTTTGAGACACATCTGTTCAGCCCGGTGCCGGGCGTAGCGGACCGGCTCTCGACCGGTGATCTCCTGAGCATCCGCGTAGTAGGCGCCGCTCCCGCGCAGGTAGGTGTTTTCGCACCCACTTTGGGTGGCGCCCAGGCCGGATCTGTCGCGGGTGTTCGACAACTCCCTCAACTCATTGAGTGCCTGGACAGCGGCGTCAGCTATTCCGGCGTTGTACTTTCAGCCTCCGGTCCGAACATCCGAATCCGGATCGAGAACGCATGAGTTCCTTTGCCGTCGTCGGCGGCCTTTATGGGGAGCGGTGCATCCATCCGAATGTGGATGAACTGTACGGATCCGGCGGTCGCGCAGCCGTCGCAATTGCGCGCGCGGGGCACAACGTCGACTGGCACTACTATTGTCCAACCTCTTTATCGGCCGAGGCCGAGCAAATTGTGGCATGGCCACGACTTACTCATAAACCATACTTCAGCACCCAGCAGATCACGTTCGAATATCACCATCCGCTTTCTCGTCCAGTCTTCTATCCGGGCGAGATCGATGCTGCCCCGTCGATCGAGGTTAAAGCAGCGCAGGTCCTCCGCTTCGGTCTGATGGAGGGCGATGCGGTGATCGACGCCGAAACATGCGTCTATGATCCCCAATCCACGAACGACCCACGCCCGTTTCATGAGAACGGATCGAGGGCCGGAGTCCTGGCGCTTGTCCTGAACAGCGCGGAAGTCTTGAAATATGCATCTGCCACGGATGAAGCTTCAGCGATCGCGCATCTCCGACAATCACATCCAGGGTCGATTGTACTCGTCAAGGCGGGCGCTGAAGGCTGCCGGGTCTATGAGGATGGGATCCTCTCGGGAACCGTTCCGCCCTACTGGTCCGAGCGTGTCTACAAGATCGGAACCGGGGATGTCTTCAGCGCCGCCTTCGCCCGCAACTGGATGCTCGAAGGCCAAACTTGCCTCGAAGCGGCCGACATCGCCTCTCGATGCGTGGCGCGATACGCCGAGAGCCGAACACCCACAGTGAGTCTGGAGGAAGCGGGCACGGACCGAAAGCCGATCGTCCAAACGAGGGATGGTTTGGTCTATCTCGCTGGACCGATCTTCACCATGTCAGAGATCTGGATGATCGATCAGGTGACGGAGGCCCTGGAAGGATTGGGAGTGCCCGTGTTCTCTCCCTACCGGGATGTCGGCTTCGGCACCGCCGAAAAGGTCGTTTCCAGGGACATCGCCGGTCTCGAGCGCGCGACAGCCGTCTTCGCCTGCATCGATGGTACGGACCCAGGGACCATGTTCGAGATCGGCTACGCGGTCAAAAAGGGTATCCCGGTCATCTGCCTGTCCCAGAATCCGAAGCAGTCGGACCTGACCATGATGCTCGGGTCGGCGAACTGTCATATCCACGACGACCTTTCGACAGCTGTGTACCATACCGCATGGTGGGCGCGGACGTGAGGGTGCTGCTGTTCTCTGGTGGTGTTGAATCGACGGCCCTTGCGTTCCAGCACCGGCCGGATCGGCTTCTAACCGTTGATTATGGACAGGCTCCGGCGGTGGGCGAGTTGCGCGCTGCCCGACATCTTGCCGGCCTTCTCGATCTTGGTCATGATGAACTTGCAGTGGATGCGGCGCACCTGGGATCCGGCGATCTGGTGGGGAAACCGAAGGCGGGGCATTCAGAAGTCTCTGAGGCTTGGCCGTTCAGGAATCAGTTCCTGATCACCCTCGCAGCGATGAAGTACGCCAATTGCGGCCTGTCCGAGATCCTGATCGGAACCGTAGCGACTGATCGAGTTCACGCGGATGGGACACCTGGATTTCTCGAACGCATCGGCGCGCTCATTCGGTGTGAATTGCCGTCGGTTTTGGTTCGCGCACCCGCAATCCATATGAATACCGAAGAGCTGGTAAGGACCAGCAAACTCCCAGACGAGCTTTTGGGCTGGACCTTCTCGTGCCATCGGGCTTCCGTCGCTTGTGGACAGTGCAGGGGTTGCAACAAGACGCTGGAGCTTCGGGAATGCCTTGCCCGTGAGGAACAATAGGTTGCCCATCCCTACACGCGCACCATGGCAATACATAATGCTGGCCGGGTTCGCCGCCTGCGTGCCTCTTGCGAACTGGCTCATCGAAAATGTCGGCGTCACCTGTGTGCCTGACGGCCCTTGCCTAGTTCCTGTCGCACCGGGGCTTGACGCACCGAGCGGGGTACTGGTGATCGGCATCGCTCTTGTACTGCGAGACTTCGTCCAGCGTTATCTCGGCATCCGCTGGGCAATGGTCGCGATCGGGATCGGCGCAGTACTGTCTTTGCTAACCGCCAGCCCGGGTCTTGTTCTCGCCTCAGTGGTAGCGTTCGTCGTCTCAGAAACCATCGATCTTGCGGTCTATACGCCTATCGTCAAAAGAAGCCTAGCGTGGGCGGTGCTGGCAAGTGGAGTCGCAGGATCCGTGGCTGATAGCTTTGTCTTCGTATGGCTGGCCTTCGGCACGCTGGACTACGTTCCGGGTCAAGTGGTTGGAAAGCTATGGGCTTCACTGCTTGGGTTTGCCGCGCTCGCCGCGATACGGGGCCGAGCTCAGGCGTTCGCCTCTCGCAGTTGAGACTGTCTCGGTCGCGGTTTTAGCAACGCGAATGGACTGCACCCTCGAAATGCACGCGTCGCCGATCTCACGGACGATACACTGTTGAGGATTAGAAAACCCTTCTATCCTGACCAGGGTAGATAACGTCTCTCTGGCAGCTAGAATCGGGTACGGTTTCCTCATTCTCGGCATGAAAAACACTCACCTTCATCAAGCGAAAAGTGTCCATCAAGCCGAGGAGACTCCACCTCTCCAGCTAGCTGGCAAAGCTATCAAATAGAGATAATTGCCGCTTAGGCACCCACTGAAATGCATTGCTTTGATCCCACTCTAAAGCTCTGGCCCTCATGTCAGAAAGCAACGTTTCAGACAGCCTTTTTCGCGAGAAACCCTTTGCTTCGTAGGACAATATCTCCTCATTGGAGATGTCCTCAAGCCCACCTACAACGAACGCAGAAAGCCTTGGCCCGGTCAGAATTTCATCAGACAAGCAAAGTGTTCGGAGTGTGCGGACTAGTGCGCCAAAAGCGTTCGGATTGTCCTCCAGTACGAGCTCCAAATACTTTTGAGACAGATCAGAAAAATAATTCTGGCCGTAGTGGAGCGAACCAGATCGCCAGTCATATAGAATTGCGTCCCAATTGAAGAAGGTGGTTTCGAGAAGGGACAACGGACTGTGAGCTTCAACGACACCCTCCGCAAAAGCCCAAGTTCGCGACACTTCCCATACATCAAAGTTCCATCTTCCAAAACGAACACGATGTCCGCCAAACTTGTTCTGCACTGCTTCGTACCGCCCGCAGATGTCCATGAAGGCTTCACTATCATGCACCTGAACAACGGTATCTACATCGCTGGAGAAGCTTGGAGCACCGAGAAGGGAGATGTCTCTCAGAGCTCCACCAAAGACAAAAATATCCGCGCAAACAGATACTTCGTCAATGAAGCGCCCAACAGCCCTACGTTCAGCCATCGGCTCATCAAAGAAGCGACGTATACGCTTCTTGGCGGCTTTCTGGTCAAGTGCAGGTTTCATCTCTCTCCTCAGCAACGAAGTTCTCTAAGTTCCCGTTCGAAGCTTAGTGCGAAGCCGTCTGTCATACCAGAGATCATGTCTGCAAGCAGTTGGCAGCGGCGATAACCCAGCGGTAGGTCTTCGTTCGGGCTCTCGAAAACTCGCCGATAATTCTCGGAGATGCGTCCGTAAGCGTACTTCTGAAAGGGAGTTCCGGGATGCCCTTTGGTCTCCTTCTGGGGATCACCACGGCTAACGATAGCAGGCCAAAGCATATCCATGATTGAATGGATAACCTTGTGCCCTTCCAGCTCCAGCTCAAGAACACTTCGGTGCTTGTAGGCGTTCGCTAATGCAAAAGCTTTAAGCTTTTCGCAAAGCAATGCTGCACTTGAAACAGAGATCAGGTCTTCTTTCAAAGCACCTTTCTCGATATCGGACTGCCTCTCTAAGAAAGCCTCAATGACGGCAGAAACCATGTTTCCAATGGCAAACACCCTGAACATCTGGGTGGAAATATCATTCACTTCATTCGGCGATAGCTTCACATCTTTGTGCTTTTTGTGCTGTGCGTCCGCTCGTTCGCAGACATCCCTTATCGCAGCGTCGGTTTCAGGTTCTCCGTCCGCTCCAGCTTGAAGGTAGCTGATCAAGTCTCTGTAGGAAACCAGTCCTTTCTTGACCGCGTCTTCTACATCCAAAACCGAGTAGGCAATGTCATCGCTAGCCTCCATCAAGAAAGTCAATGGGTGCCGCAGCCCCTCTTTCAGCCCCGTTTCTTTCCAAACGTCCGCCACCACATCAAGTTCCGAATGAAAGCACCCAAATTTTTTTGTCGCTATGTTTGACTTGTCCTGTTGCTCCGAGGTGACAGGGTACTTCATTAGAGCAGCCAGTGCGCCGCACGTAAGATTGAGCCCGAAGTTGTCGTTCATGATCTGGAGCTTGGTGAGCACGCGAAGCGCTTGGGCATTACCTTCAAACTTTTCAAAATCGAGACGCATACGCTCCTTCAAATCGTCTTGAAGGGTCAAGTCCTCACCATCGAGAAACTCGAATGCAATATCGTTGTTTCTTTTGAACCAATCACCAATGGCATACTCTCCTTGATGACCGAACGGTGGGTTGCCGATGTCATGTGCTAGCCCTACTGTCGCGAGAATTGAAGGCAAATCACGCTGATACTCGGCTAAACTAAACTTAGTTCCGTCGCGATGAACGAGTGCAACACCAATACTCCGCGCAATATTGGACACCTCATGGGAATGAGTAAGGCGCGTTCTAACGCTGTCGTTTTTTTCCAAAGGGAATACTTGGGTTTTGTCGGCCAACCGCCGAACGGGTGTGCTGAAAAGAACCCGATCATAGTCTCGTTCAATCTCCGTTCGATCACCGCCTGCATTCAGCGCCTGCATTTTGTCGCTGTATATGTCCTTACGCCGGGTTTCGGACATAAGTTTGTTCCAGTCCATTACATACTCCAAAATTTTCGGTTGCTCTCCGACTGGGGTCAAAGGAAATGAAAAGACCTTTGTGGTGTCAGTCGAATTGTATCTGTTCGTTTGATCATCTGTGGCTTCCGCCGTCTTCCGCCTGTCGCGGTCAAAATCTCAACTTCCGGTGATTTGATTAATGCACTGTTGAGATCGTCGGAGTGGGCGGGCGTTTGATTGTATGTTTTATCAAAAAAATCTGCGATTGATAGCGAAGCTTCAGGAGTGCAATCCCTGAGGAACTTTGGCACATCAGCCAAGAGTTCTTCCCTTGCTCCTCGCCGCGAGTTCGCATCGAACAGGTACAGCGAAGCATCCTCGATAGAGTTATACCTTAACATCTGCAGACCAGACCTACCCACATGTGCTTGCGAGTTCTTTTTTCGGTGCAAGATATCGTTGTAAACCTGTCTGGCACGGAAAGAATTTGCGAAATGTACCAGCCAGTACTCCCACCCGCTTTGGTTATTGATCGAGAATGGACTAACGAAGTTTGCTAACGTCTGGAACTCGTCAAATACGACCTTTTCGACTGCCGCAAGCCACTCCTTTTTGGTTTTGTGTAGCGAGATATCCGAAATCTGCCCATCAAACAATCTATTGTCTTGCCTTCTCGCAGGGCTGATGAACGCCAAGAAGGATTTAATAGAAAATGTTAGGAACACTTCGGAAGATCGCGTCAGCGAGAGAGCCGTTCGAAGATGCTCTTCAGATACATAAGCGTGACCGTACTGATCGAGATTAAAAATGGTATTTCGAACCCTAGAGGCTAGAACCATTTGAGTGATACTTGGAAGGTTTCTCCCGAAATCGCCTTCGAAATACTTCACGCGGAACATTGCACCGTTGTGCTCATCTTGGTGTTGCTGCAAGAATGTATCAACACGACCTCGTAGGGCCTGTAGGGCAACGGGGGAAAGATCATTGAAGTACATGAAGAATTCGAAGGAAATCGGTTTGAACCCGTCTATTCTCCTTCTGAGATTTACCTCGGCGCTCACTGATTTAAGCGTTTGTAGCACTATTAGGGGTGAACCGAGCGTACCACATTCGTATGCTCCAGCTCCACAGAACCCATCCACAAAGGACAGCCGGAATCTCTCTTGTTGAGGCAAGCTACATCTAACACGAACGTACTCGTGAATATACTCTTTGATAATCTCAAGCTTGATCTTTGAGTGCGGTCCGATTTTGGCACCGTTCTCCCAGTCATACTGTCTCTTAACCATACTGAAGGCGCCCCGAAAACCCTATGGAGACACCAAAATTTTCGGCATTTCTTCCCAAACCTTTCCCCGAAACAACCTCCCGTTCGCTTTTTTAGAACGTTTCTTGTTATCTTTTCCCCACGTTCCCCACTGCTTGAAGAAAAACGCAGTTCCATAACGTTGGCACAATGAATGAATTTCATCAATCCACTCCTCTTTGATGGGTCGCGCTTGCGATCCACTCTCTCCACCAACAATAGCCCAATGGATATTGCGTAGATCGACCTCTCCAACCGGCGCAATCAACGGCTCAAAGGAAATAAAACGGATTATTGCTGGAGTGATCGAAAGGGCATCGATTCTTGCAACTGTTTCAGCGCTTTCAACACTGGTTCCTAACCAAACATTTGGAAGCACCGCATCGAGATGGTTTCTCGTAAACTCAAGCATGCGCTCAGGTCTTTTTGTCAAAATTTGATACTGATGGTGTGGCGTTTTCTCCATTGTATACCAAACTCTTTCAACGAAATCGAATGGCACTCTTTCATGAAAGAGATCACTCATGGAATTGACAAAAATTTTCCTAGGCTTTCGCCATTTCAGCGGGGCCTCCAAAGATTTTTCATCCAGATTTATGGCACCTGTCCAAACGGTTCTCCTGCCCGAGCGCCTCGCTAGCCCTTGATATTTCTCCGTCCCCATTGCTTCCAACCGAAGAGCCATATGCATCGCATAACAGTTCGTGCATCCGCTAGACGCCGCTGTACACCCTGCAACTGGGTTCCAAGTTGTGTCAGTCCATTCAATCTCTGACAAAACAGTCTCCATGGGTCAAAAAACATCAATATCTCAGAGAGATAGCACGAGATCGGAAATACTGCATCCCCGATGAGAGGTGATTTCCGATCGTGGAAGCGTACATCCCGGAGACGACGACGGTGCTATGATCGCAAACAGCAACCAAGCCGCACGTGCGCACAATCTTCTAATACCACCGAAGTTGCAAGTTTGTTCACATGTCGCCGGGTAAGTGAGAGACCTACCCATTCTCCGTCAAAACAAGTTGGGTTGATGTTGGGAATTCAATCGTTGGCCCAATACGCAGGATGGATCGGTCGCATCCTATCATGGTCTGAAGGGCACCTCACAGACTGCTTTGAATTTCAGCTTGGTGCAGCAGAGAGATACTTCGGCAACGCGGAAGGAGTACGGCGGACAGACGCTGTCCTTGCATCACCCCGGAGATCACTGAGGTAAGCTGTTCCACGCACAGATGTGGCATTCAAACCCATGGGCCTCGATCAGCCTCTGGAGGTCGCCCTTTGTGTTCCTGGTCTCGCCAGTTGCGGACACCATCACGATCTGCCTCGCACCGGCTTGGTGCAAGCGCCCCAATACGTCCGACAAGACCACGTGTGCAGGATCATTGTCCTCCCCCAGGGCGTAGACGATCGGTGCGTAGTCGGCGATCAGCTTCTCCAGCGCCTTCGCCTTGAAACCTTCTGTCGGCACAAACTCTTTCAAAAGCAAAACTGTATCGAAGATCAGCCGACCATGCGTCAGCAAGGCGTGCGGGTCTTCCATTGAACCAAGTTCGAGATCCAGGGGCAAAAGGACTGTATGGGCAAGTTGTTCTGCTGTGCCGTCGGCCCTCGCAAATGCTGCGGTGCGAGCCGTGATCGAAAGGTGACGCAGGACCGGGAGTGCATTGCCCAACGAGCAATGTTGGCCCCCCGCAGTCGCAAGAGCAGATTGGTGCGCATCCGAGATGAGCAGCACGTCCCCGGCTTGAAGGCCAGCGCGGGCCTGAAGCGCGTCATAAGCTTCGATCTCCTGTCCAGGTTCTGTCAGAATGACTTGCGCCTCCGAGGCGTCCGCCAGAGCCTGTGGTGCTTGATTGACAGGCTGCCGAAGCGCGACGATGGGCAGCCCCGTTTCAACTGCAGAACGGCACAACGCATCTTCGAAGCTTCCAGGATCTTGGTCACGTATGATCGGCCCAGTGTTCTTGGGCACCGCATAGGACGACAGGGACGGTGAGGTCAGATCCAGGAAGAGCGCACGTGGGCGGCTTTTGGGTCGCGTCTGTTCGTTGGACATATCACCACCTCAATTGAGCATCGGTCGGCGCGCGAGGATCTCGGCCCGATCCAGCATGCGACTGACCGTTCGCAGGCTGAAGCGGGCGTTCGAGATGGCTCCACGGTCGAAGATATCGACCAAGGCCGCAACGGCCGGGTCAGGCAGACCGCGACGCGTCCCTTCGGTCACGGCAAAGTCCCTCAACTGAGAAGTCGTCAGGTCGGGCAAATCCAGCACCACGCATCGGCTTTGCAACGGCTCCGGCAAGCCAGTCCGGCTGTTCGCCGTCATCACCCAATTGACCCATGACATGTCGAACTTGATCTGGAAGAACGGGCATTCCCATGTCGCAGCCGTCATGCGCTCAAGGAGCGGGAGGAGCGCGTCGGTCAACGTATGACGCGTGCCCTTCTCCGACCGCATCTCACCAGACTTCTCAACCTCATCGATGATGACCAGAGGTCCACCGTGCCGCTCGCGTAGAACTGTCTGCATCAGCTTGCCAGCAGAGGCACTGCCCCAGCCCTTCTGGACGCCCACAAGAGAGAACGTCGCGGGCTCTCCTGTGGCCTCGATCATCGTCGTCGGAACCGCAAGGTGATGCGCGAGACGCCGCGCCCAGTGGCTTTTACCGATGCCAGGTGGTCCCACAAGCACGAGCGGCTTGAATCGCACCCCGGGCAACCTTTCGCGAGCAGAGGCCCGCAGGCCATGCCAGACTTCTTCTGTCGCGGGTGCCATCCATGGCATCTCGGCGTGCAAGGCGGCGGCGATCTCGTCGGCCTCGTGTTCGGTGGACACTTTGGCAACTGGCAAGCCACCCCGGAGCGGTGTCAGGCGGGCGCGGTTTTCCTCACTCAGGTGGTACATACCGATTGAGGAACGCACACGCTCCAGATACCGCCTCGCCCGGCACTTAATGCGCTTTCTGTCATCGTCATCGATCAGATCATAGATGCTGACCAGGTCACCTTTCTTGACCCGGCCTGCTTCAAGGTCCTCCTCCTGCTTCACATGCCGCACACGGCGAAGGGACTTCTTCAACCTTTCCTCAACATCACGGACGTTCGGGATATTATCCAGGAAGGTAAGGTCGTGAAACTCTATCGTAGTCGTTGAACGGGTCATGGCGGAGTCCTCTCATGGCGCGGCAACTCAGCCGCACGGTGAGCCCATGCCGTTGGCGGCAGGGCTGTTGATCATGGAAGGTTCCGGAACCTCGGGAACATTTGAGGAACAAATCTTGTGCTGGATCAAGATCGCGCATTTTGCGCCACCTGAAGCGGGGATGGGCTGCCCCGGCAAGAACACCCGCCCCTCATTTCCAAAGAAATCAAAAGGTTAACGGCTGAAGGCAAAAATAGACTGGGCAAGTGGCAGGCAATTCAGCCGAAATGGCACTGAATTGCCCGTCGGGACAGCAGAACAGTAAAACCTCAGATCAGCCGCATTTTGAATATCCACACGAGCCGCAGGTCATACAGCCTTCGACCATCCGCAGATCATACTGACCACAACTGCTGCAGGCCTGACCGCGCTGGTTTTCCAGACCAACGACCTGAGCCTGCGGATCGCTCTTGAGGCCCATGCCCTCGCCCGCGATAAACCCTGTCGCAATCATATGCTGCTCGATCACGCCACCGATAGCCGCGAGGATAGAAGGAATGTATTTGCCCTGCATCCAGGCGCCACCGCGGGGGTCAAAGACCGCCTTGAGCTCCTCAACCACAAAAGAAACATCGCCGCCCCGACGGAACACCGCAGAGATCATCCTTGTGAGCGCAACGGTCCAGGCAAAATGCTCCATGTTCTTGGAGTTGATGAATACCTCAAACGGCCTGCGGTGCCCGTTCAGCACGATGTCATTCACGGTGATGTAGAGCGCATGCTCACTGTCGGGCCATTTGACTTTATAGGTATTGCCCTCGAGCTCGCTTGGCCGGTCGAGCGGCTCAGACATGTAAATGACGTCGCCATGGGGTTGCTGAGGCTCTGCGTCTGAGGTGGTGATGACTTCGGGGGCGGTTTCGGCATCACCAAACAGGAGCCAGCCGGCAGATACACCGAAGTGCTCAGCTGCTAGTTTTGCTCCTTCTTTGGAAAGATCTTGCATTCCCGTCGTCCAATTCGCGTACCGACTTCTGGCAACACCAAGTTTGTCTGCGGCAGTTTTCTGAGTGTCAAAGCCGGCATTTTCTTGAGCCCATTTCAGCCGTTCTGCTGCGGTTTCAAGAATCGGCTTCTTCTCCTCCGACACACTCAGTACAGACCCCGTCACCGCATTCGGCCGGTATGTCGTGCAGCCTTTGCAGCCTGTATCCCAGGCCTGCATGTAGACGTCCTTGAAGGCATCAAAGCTGATGTCTTCCGGACAGTTGATCGTCTTGGAAATCGACGAATCCACCCATTTCTGGGCCGCCGCCTGCATCTTCACATGATCTTCGGGTGCGAGAGTCTGTGCGTTCACAAAATATTCCGGCAATTCGACATCACCGAATTTCTCGCGCCACATCTGCACCGCGTAATCCACCACTTCCTCTTCGGTGCGCGAGCCGTCCTTCTGCAGCACCTTGCGTGTGTAGGCATAGGCAAACACAGGCTCGATCCCCGAAGAGACGTTGCCCGCATAAAGGCTGATGGTCCCGGTGGGCGCGATGGATGTCAGCAGCGCGTTGCGGATACCATGTTCGCGCACGGCCTCGCGCACATCCTCGTCCATCATCTGCATCGTACCAGAGGCCAGGTATCCTTCTGCGTCAAACAGCGGAAAGGCACCCTTCTCCTTCGACAGCTGCACCGACGCCAGGTACGCGGCGCGGGCGATCAGGCGCAACCAGCGCCCGGTCTGACGCGCCGCCTCGTCTGATCCGTACCGCAGCCCGACCATCAGCAGCGCATCCGCCAGCCCGGTCACGCCGAGGCCGATGCGCCGCTTCGCCTGCGCCTCCCGCGCCTGGGCCTCCAGCGGGAACCTTGAGGCGTCAACGACATTATCCATCATGCGCACAGCCACAGCCACCAGATCTCCGAGCGCTGCCTCATCAAGAGCCGCGCCCTCTTCAAAGGCATCCGTAACCAGCCGCGCAAGGTTCACCGAGCCCAGCAGGCAGGCGCCATATGGCGGCAGCGGCTGCTCGCCACAGGGGTTTGTCGCAGCAATTGTTTCGCAGTAGCTCAGATTGTTGGCCGCATTGATCCGGTCGATAAAGATTACCCCCGGCTCTGCATAATCGTACGTCGCCTGCATAATCCTGTTCCACAGGTCCCGCGCCTGCAGCGTGCGGTAAACCCTGCCGTCGAAAACCAGATCCCACGGACCGTCGGCTTTGACGGCCTCCATGAAAGGATCCGTAATCAGTACTGACATGTTGAACATACGCAGCCGCGCCGGGTCGGATTTCGCGGCGATGAAGTCCTCGACGTCCGGGTGATCACACCGCATCGTGGCCATCATCGCACCGCGACGGGACCCCGCCGACATAATCGTGCGGCACATGGCATCCCAGACGTCCATAAAGGAGAGCGGGCCAGAGGCATCCGCCGCCACACCGCGCACATCAGCACCCCGGGGCCGGATCGTGGAAAAGTCATACCCGATGCCGCCGCCTTGCTGCATGGTCAGCGCCGCCTCTTTGAGCATGTCGAAAATACCGCCCATGCTGTCGGGGACTGTGCCCATGACAAAGCAGTTGAACAGCGTCACTGACCGCGCCGTGCCCGCCCCCGCGGTAATCCGGCCTGCAGGCAGGTATTTAAAGTCCTCCAGCGCCGCGTAGAAGCGATCTTCCCACAGCGCAGGTTCTTTTTCGACGCTTGCAAGATCGCGGGCGATACGCCGCCAGGTATCTTCGACGGTTGCGTCCCTGGGCGTGCCGTCTGCTTCCTTGAAACGATACTTCATGTCCCAGATCTGTTCAGCAATTGGGGCGGCAAAGCGGGTCATCGGTGCATGTCTCCGGAATGAAAAGAGGAACCGGAAAATAACCTGGATTCTCTGCATTTGCCACAAGAACTTGAAGCAGACCCCGACAGCATTACCGTATATAGTGCTGACTAAGGGATTCTGTGCGTAACACCGTGGGTAAGCTGTGGATAAATCTGTTCATCTGATCAAACTTTCCGTCGGGACGGAAAATGTGGAGGGTCTTGCCGCCTGGCAGGCCACGAAACGCGCGCAGGCTCCCGATGGGCTTCCCCGTCACGTTACCCGGATGTGGCCCCGGCGCGAGGCCGAGATTCTCAATGGCGGGTCAATCTACTGGGTTATCAAAGGGGTTATTCAGTGCCGCCAGCAGATTGACCGGCTGGACGAATATATCGGACAGGACGGAATTCGGCGTTGCGCCATTGTTCTGCAGCCCGAACTGATCCGAACGCAGACCAGCCTGCGCCGACCTTTTCAGGGCTGGCGGTACCTCGTGCCTGCCGACGCGCCGCCTGACCTGCCGGAAGGTCGCGCCAGTGAGGATCCCCTGCCCGTAGAACTCAACCGTGCACTGGCCGAAATCGGCGTTCTCTGAGCAGTCGCGCAGCGGCGCGCGTGATGACCGCAACTGAAAAAGCCGGCACTGCGGCCAGGCTGGCACATCTCAGAACCGCTCACGCCCGGTTGCGGTGCTTTTTGACCTGTGACCCGTTGGTTTTCTCAGGTTTCAAGTTTCTCAAGCAGTCCTGCAATGACCCGGCGGTCTGTATCTGACGCATTGGCCGTTCTGCTCCGCCAGAGCGTGGCCTGGCTGCGCAGAACAGGTCCATCACTCAGAATTTTCAGGTGATTGGCGCGCAGCGTTTCGCCGCTCGACGTTATGTCCGCAATGGCTTCGGCAGTCTCATTGGCAACCGTTCCTTCAGTTGCGCCCTGGCTGTCGACCAGCGCATAATCCGCAACACCACCGTGCCGCAGATGCTCGCGTACCAGCCTGTGATACTTGGTCGCGATCCGCAGGCGCATGCCGTGTCGTTCGCGGAACGCCGCGGCAACGGCATCCAGATCATCAAGCGTATCGACGTCGACCCAGGCTTTCGGGACGGCCAGGACCAGATCGGCAAAACCAAATCCAAGTTCCCTCACAGGCGCTACCTGATGCTCCCACAGCGGCAGTTTTTCCTGAATAAGGTCGGTGCCTGTCACGCCAAAATGGATGCGCCCTGCAGCCAGTTCGCGTGGAATTTCACCCGCAGAAAGCAGCACCAGCGATACGCCTTCGATCCCTTCAACCATCCCTGCGTATTCGCGGTCCGAACCGCTGCGCGACAGGGTCACGCCACGTGCCGCGAACCAGTCAAAGGTCTTTTCCATCAGCCGCCCCTTGGAGGGTACACCCAGCCGCACAGTCATGACGTCCCCCCGAGTTCCAGCATAAGCCCCGGGCGCAGCACCCCGCCGACTGCGGGAATTTCCGCGCCGGCTCCCAGCCGGCGGGTCAGTGCATCGTACCGCCCGCCAGAGGCAATCGCCGGAAGGTCGGGCCTGCGGGCACTGTAGAACCCAAAGACAAACCCGTCGTAGTACTCCATGGATGTTCTTCCAAAGCTCGTCTCAAAGGGCAGAGCGCTCAGATCCACACCACGTTTGTCCAGTGCTTCGGCGCGCGCCTCCAGTCCGGCGACTGCATCCGTTACCGACGGCAGGTCAACAGCAAGATCGCGCAGGTTTTCGAGGGCAAAGGGAAGTGTTTCGCGTACGTTCAGCAATGCGTCCAGCAGACCGACTTCCTCAGCACTGATCGGCGCGGTTGCTGCGTCCGCGCGCAGGGCCGCAATACGTGTCTCGATCTCCTGCTGTGTGCGGCGTCCGGTCAGTGGCGCATCACATGGCGGCGTGTTGCCTGCAACCAGCGCAGCGCGCTCGCGATTCACGCTGATCCTGCCGGAAAAACGGTCCAGCAGACCGCGGAAGCGGCGCGGCCGCCAGATATGCCGCAACAGCGCCGACTTGCGCGCCTCAGTCGTCTCCAGACCCCGCACCGCCGCGGTCAGCAGACCGATGTCGCCTGTGGCAGCACGCAGATCCAGTGCAGACAAAGCTTTGGCAATCAGTGCGAAAACCTCTGCATCCGCCGCAGCCGGGTCGCTGCGGTCAAAGACTTCATAACCGACCTGGATATATTCATTTGCGCGGTCAGTATCGTGCTCCTGTCGGCGGAATACCTCTCCTGAATAGGTATAGCGCGCAGGCTCGGCTCCGTCAGCCATATGCATCTGCACTACAGGCACCGTGAAATCAGGGCGCAACATCTGCTCACCCCGCAACGCATCCGAGGTCACATAGGCGCGCGCCCGGATTTCCTCGCCGTAAAGGTCCAGCAGAATGTCGGCAGGCTGCAGAACCGGCGTCTCCACCGTGACCGCGCCAGCCTCCTCGAACCCGGCGCGCAGCTCTGCGGCCAGCGCCAGGGTCTCGCGCCGCGATGTCATTTTGCGCCCTCGTCCAGACCGTGCGTGTTCAGAATGTCGCGCACTTTCGTCACCAGCTGGTCGCGCGGCACCTCGAACTGGCTGGGGCGGTCTTTCCATTCCTCCAGCGTCGCACTTTCAGCAATCTTTGCGCCCAGGATCAGGTCCTTGATCTGGATGACACCGCGGTCTTTCTCGTCGCCGCCCTCGATCACCGCCGCCGGGCTCGCGCGCCGGTCTGCGTATTTCAGCTGGTTGCCGAAGTTCTTGGGGTTGCCCAGATAGACCTCTGCCCGGATGCCCGCCTGGCGCAGCTCTGCCACCATCGCCTGATAGTCCGCCATGCGGTCGCGGTCCATCACTGTCACGACCACGGGGCCTGCGGTGTCGCACTGCATCCGGCCTTTGGCATGCAGCGCCGCCAGCAGGCGGTCGACCCCGATCGACACACCCGTCGCCGGCACGGCCTGGCCGGTGAACCGCTTGACCAGATCATCATAACGCCCGCCACCGGCCACAGACCCAAAGTTACGCGTACGCCCCTTTTCGTCCTGAATGTCAAAAGTCAGCTCCGCCTCGTAGACAGGCCCGGTGTAGTACCCGAGACCGCGAACGACAGAAGGATCAATCTCGATCCGGTCCGAACCGTAGTCACCAGCCGCCAGCAGTCCAGCGATTGTTTCCAGCTCACTCACGCCTTCTGCACCGATGGCCGAACCTTCGACCAGCTCACGCAACCGGGCGACGGTTTCAGCACCCGTTGTGCGTTTCGCGTCCATGAAACCCATGACCACGTCTGCCTGCGCATCACCAAGGCCCGCCCCGTCCGTAAAGTCCCCACTTTCGTCCTTGCGGCCCTCACCCAGCAGAGCGCGCACGCCGTCTGGTCCAAGGCGGTCCAGCTTGTCTATGGCGCGCAGCACGATGCCGCGCTCGCGTTCTTTGTCGTCGCCTGCCAGGCCCGCCACTTCAAGCACGCCGTTCAGCACCTTGCGGTTGTTCACCCGGATCACATAGTCGCCGCGCGGGATGCCGACTTCTTCGAGACAGTCGGCCAGCATCGCGCAGATCTCGGCATCGGCGGCCACCGACGGTGCACCCACCGTATCCGCATCACACTGATAAAACTGACGAAAGCGACCGGGCCCCGGCTTTTCATTGCGCCAGACCGGGCCCATTGCATAACGGCGGTAGGGCGTGGGCAGGTCATTGCGGTGCTGGGCATAGACGCGTGCCAGCGGGGCCGTCAGGTCATAGCGCAGCGCCAGCCAGTCGCCCGGTTTGTCCGCCTCGGCATCCTCCTGCCAGGCAAAAACCCCTTCGTTCGGGCGGTCCACATCGGGTAGGAATTTGCCCAGCGCCTCGACCGTTTCCACGCCCGAGCTTTCCAGCGCGTCAAACCCGTACCGATGGTACACACCCGCAATTTTACGCAGCATTTCCGCGCGCTGGGTGACCTCAGCGCCGAAATAATCACGAAAGCCTTTGGGCGTCTCGGCCCTGGGGCGCGGGGTTTTCTTGGGCTTGGCCATGGGATTCCCTTTGTGCCAGGTGTCGCGCGCGGTCTACCGGATGGTGCTGCGCGAGACAAGGCATGGGGTACGCCCTCTTCCGGCTCCGTTCCGCCCATGCTAGTGGAGCCATCAGGAGAGCAACGCATGACCCTGAAACTCGAAGAACAGATTGCCCATCTGACACGCACCGTTGACGAGTTGTCAGAGGTGGTCGCACGTCAGGAAACGGAAATCGCAACGCTCACCCGCCGGGTGCACATGCTGATGCAGCGCGAAGGCGAACGCGAAGCGCAGTCAACGGGCGGGATCGTCGTGGGCGATGAGCGGCCGCCGCATTACTGATCTGTTCGCCGGATTCAGACCGGCACGGCAGAAACCATTACATATCCTCGACTTCCAGCACGCCGTTCAGTGATTTGATCGCGCCTTTGATCTGTGGATTGACGGCAAAATCCTGGCCGAGGGCGACCTCGACCTCTCCGGGCAGATCAGGGTGCATCAGACACAAATGAACGGGACCGCGTCCGGCGTTGCGCGCCGCTTTTGCAGCACCCTGCAACACGCTGGCAACAGCGCTGACTGCGCCCGGGTCCTCGACAAAAACACGCAACCCCATACCACCTGCGTCAGCCACCGCCGCCTCTGCCGGACCCACAGAGCGACCAAGCAGTTTGAGCTGATCTGCCTCCATCGTGGCCTCGACCGCCACGATGACCTGTGAGCCGGTCTCGAGATACGACCGCGCAGCTTCCAGCGTGTCAGAGAAAAGTGTGACTTCGTATGCACCGGTCGGATCCGACAGCTGAGCAAAGGCAAATCTGTTGCCTTTGGCAGATTTCCGTTCCTGCCGGCCGGCGACAATCCCGGCGAGCTTGGCATTCATCGCGCCGCGTTCGCGGACCTTGTCCGTCAGTTCGTCAAGCGTGAGGAAAGGCGCGCCACGGTCGCTGGCGAATTTGCGTTTCAGCGGCCCCATATAGTCGTCCAGTGGATGACCCGACAGGTAGAACCCGACGGCACGGAATTCCTCGCTCAGCCGTTCGGCGGGCAGCCAGTCGTCAACCGGATGCAGGCGCGGTTCGGGCAGGTCATCTCCCGCCTCGCCAAAGAGCGACACCTGGTCCGATGCCCTTTGCTCGTGGATGGCGGCCGAGTAACTTACCAGTGCATCCAGCGCGTCAAAGACACGACGCCGGTTGCTGTCCAGCTGATCAAACGCGCCCGAACGCGCCAGCATCTCGAGAGGCCGCTTGCCCACCCGTTTCAGATCCACCCTGCGCGCCAGATCAAACAGCGTGGAAAAGGGTTTGTCTCCACGACCCTCCGTGACCAGTTTCATGGCCTCGATACCGACGTTTTTCAGCGCGCCCAGCGCATAGACCAGCGCACCATCAACCACTTTGAACGTCGCATCCGACCGGTTCACGCAGGGCGGCACCCAGGGCAGTTCCAGCTGCTTGCGCACCTCTTCAAAATAGACCGCCAGCTTGTCGGTCAGATGGATATCGCAGTTCATCACCCCTGCCATGAATTCCACCGGGTGATTGGCCTTGAGCCAGGCGGTCTGATAGCTGACCACCGCATAGGCAGCGGCATGGGATTTGTTGAAGCCGTAGTTGGCGAATTTCTCCAGCAGGTCGAAAACTTCGGTCGCCTTTTTCTTGTCGACCCCGTTTTCCATCGCGCCCTTTTCGAACTTGGGACGTTCCTTGGCCATTTCCTCGGCGATCTTCTTGCCCATCGCGCGGCGGAGCAGGTCAGCACCCCCAAGGCTGTAACCCGCCATGACCTGGGCGATCTGCATCACCTGCTCCTGATAGACGATAATACCTTGTGTTTCCTCAAGAATACCATCGATCAGCGGGTGAATGGATTCCAGCTCGCGCTGGCCGTTCTTGACCTCACAATAGGTCGGAATGTTCTCCATAGGCCCGGGCCGGTAGAGCGCCACAAGCGCCACGATATCCTCGATACAGGTGGGTTTCATCCGCTTCAGGGCATCCATCATGCCCGAGCTCTCCACCTGGAAAACCGCAACTGTTTTCGCGCTGGCATAAAGTTTGTAGGACGCTTCGTCATCCAGCGGGATGGTGGCGATGTCGTCGATCAGGCCTTCGGGCGGCTCAAACAGTTCCGTACCGTCGGCAGTGATGTGCAGGTGCCGCCCGGATGCTTTGATCTGGTCCACCGCGTTCTGGATGACGGTCAGGGTTTTCAGACCCAGAAAGTCGAATTTCACCAGACCGGCCTGTTCGACCCATTTCATGTTGAACTGGGTCGCAGGCATGTCCGAGCGCGGGTCCTGATAGAGCGGCACCAGACGGTCGAGCGGCCGGTCACCGATCACCACACCGGCGGCGTGGGTCGAGGCGTTCCTGAGCAACCCCTCGACCTGTTGCCCGTATTCCAGCAGGCGTGCGACGACTTCCTCGTTACGCGCCTCTTCGCGCAGGCGCGGCTCGTCTGCCAGCGCCTTTTCGATGCTGACGGGCTTTACCCCCTCAACCGGGATCATTTTGGACAAACGATCCACCTGGCCATAAGGCATCTGCAGCACACGCCCGATATCGCGCACCGCGGCTTTTGACAAAAGCGCACCAAAGGTGATGATCTGTCCCACCTTGTCGCGACCATACTTGTCCTGCACATACCGGATCACCTCTTCGCGCCGGTCCATGCAAAAGTCGATATCAAAGTCGGGCATCGACACCCGTTCGGGATTCAGAAACCGTTCGAACAGCAGGTTATACCGCAACGGGTCAAGATCCGTGATGGTCAGCGCATAGGCAACAAGGGACCCGGCGCCTGATCCCCGGCCAGGCCCCACCGGAATGTCCTCGTCCTTGGCCCATTTGATGAAATCGGCAACGATCAGGAAATAGCCCGGGAACCCCATGCCCTCGATAATGCCCAGCTCGAAATCGAGACGTTTTTCGTATTCCTCAACACTCACCGCATGCGGGATGACCGCCAGGCGGTTTTTGAGTCCTTCGTGGGACTGCCGACGCAGTTCCTCAATTTCGTTGTCGGCAAACTTTGGCAGGATCGGATCACGTCGATATGCCTGAAAGGCACAGCGCTTTGCGATTTCAACCGTGTTTTCAATGGCCTCTGGCAGATCCGCGAAAAGCGCAACCATCTCGGCCTGGCTTTTGAAGTAGTGCTGAGCGGTCAGACGCCGGCGCGCGTCCTGCTGGTCTACATAGGCCCCTTCGGCGATGCAGATCAGCGCATCATGTGCCTCGTACATCCCGGCATCGGGGAAATAGACGTCATTGGTCGCGACCAGCGGCAGGTCCATCGCGTATGCCATCTCGACAAAGCCGCGCTCCGTCAGGCGCTCGGCTTCAGGCTGACCGTCCTCGCCCGGGTGTCGCTGCAGTTCGACATACAGTCTGTCACCGTAGACAGCGCTGAGCCTGTCCATAAGCGCCTGCGCAGCTGGCGTCTGACCTGCCTGCAACAGGCGGCCCACAGGCCCGTCCGGGCCGCCCGTCAGACAGATCACATCTGCCGCAAAGCTCTCCAGCTCGTCCAGCGTGACCTGTGGCAGCTGCCCGCCCTTGTCCACATAAAGGCAGGTGTTCAGCCGCATCAGATTTTCGTACCCGGTCTCAGACTGCGCCAGCAGAACCAGCGGTGCGGGCTCTGCGGGCCTGTCACCGGGGCGCGCGGTGATGTAGGTCACGTCGACCTGACACCCGAGGATCGGCTGCACGCCGGCACCGGACATAGCTACCGAGAACTCCAGCGCGGAAAACATGTTGTTTGTGTCGGTCAGCGCCATCGCCGGCATTTTCTGATCCCGGCAGAGACCGGGCAGTTTTTTCAGCCGCAGCGCGCCCTCCAGCAGCGAATATTCGGAATGCGTGCGCAGGTGGATGAATCGGGGCTCAGTGTTCATATGCCCAGGCTATGCCAGAGCCACGGAAGCCGCCAGTGCCCGCCGGGACCGGAACGGTGAATTTTTCACAGTCCGCCCGTGCCCGCAGTTTTCCCGACAGCTTTTTCCTTGCCAAGCGCCACCGACGCCCGATAGCCTGGGCGACGTTACTGCCCGCCCGTCGTTCTACGCCGCATCGAACGACAGGCACACCCGGGGGCTCGTGGTACCGCGGCGGATCTGACTGAATGGACATCACGTTTCGCCTGAACGGAGAAACAGTGGCGCTGACAGATGTCGCGCCAACCAGAACACTGCTGGACTGGTTGCGGGAGGAACGCGGCCTGACTGGCACCAAGGAAGGGTGCAATGAGGGCGACTGCGGCGCCTGCACGGTCATGGTGACCGATGATACAGGTGCCAGATCCCTTAATGCCTGCATCCTTTTCCTGCCCCAGCTGAACGGCTGCGCGGTGCGCACGATTGAGGGGATCAGCGCTCCGGACGGCACACTGCATCCTGTACAGGAGGCAATGATTGGACATCACGGATCGCAATGCGGCTTCTGCACACCGGGGTTTGTCGTTTCAATGGCCGTGTCTCATCTGAACGGCGCTTCTGACCACGACACACAGCTGGCCGGCAATCTCTGCCGCTGCACAGGCTACGCACCCATTGTCCGGGCGGCAGAAGCGGCCGAAGACCAGCCGGTGCCGGCGCATATGCGCGACGATGCGGTTCGTGCCACGTCTGTCCCCACAGATGCGCAGCATATCCAGCCCGACGGGTCGGACGCGCTCGCGGCCTGGTACTCTGACAATCCGGAAGCCACACTGATCGCCGGTGCAACAGACGTCGGCCTCTGGGTCACCAAGGATTTCCGCGACCTGGGGCCGGTGGCTTTCCTGAACCGATGCACAGACCTGCGCGGCGTGACCATCGGCGACGCAGACATCACAATCGGCGCAATGACCAGTCTGAGCCTGCTGGAAGCAGCACTGGAACCCTTTCATCCCTCCTTCTCGGCCATGATCCGCCGCTACGGGTCGGTACAGGTGCGCAACGCGGCGACGATCGGCGGCAATATCGCCAACGGCTCGCCTATCGGGGACGGTCCACCGGCACTGATCGCTCTGGGCGCTGTGCTGAACCTGCGTCGTTGTGACACCCGGCGCAGCCTGCCGCTTGAATCCTTTTTTCTGGAGTATGGCCGACAGGACCGTGCGCCGGGCGAGTTCGTGGAAAGCATAAGCATCCCGCGGCAGTCTGATCGCCTAAAGTGCTACAAACTCTCCAAGCGCTTTGACCAGGATATCTCGGCCGTGTGCGGATGCATTTCGGTCACTGTCACAGAAGGCAGGGTCACCGCCGCTCGTATTGCCTACGGCGGCATGGCGGGCGTACCCGCCCGCGCCCTGAACGCTGAGGCCGCGCTGACCGGCGCGCATTGGACGCAGGCCAGCGTCGAGGCGGCAATGCAGGCACTTGCAAAGGATTTTACACCCCTGTCAGATATGCGTGCCAGCGCGGGCTACCGTCTTGAAACAGCGCAGAATATGCTCCGGCGGTACTGGCTCGAGGACACCGGCGCCACCCTGGTAACAGTGCAGGAGGTCGGACCATGAGTGTCTCCCGGCCTCTGCCCCATGATTCCGCCAGGCTGCACGTAACTGGCCAGGCACGTTACGTCGACGATATCCCCCTGCCCGCCGGTACGCTGCACCTCGCGTTCGGGACAAGCGACGTAGCCTCTGGCACCGTCGATGGCATGGACCTGAGTGCGGTACGCGCCGCCAGGGGTGTGGTTGCCGTCCTGACGGCGCAGGACCTGCCCTTCGACAACGACGTGTCGCCCTCTGCACATGACGAGCCGCTGCTTGCGGATGGTGCTGTGCACTATGCCGGTCAGCCTCTTTTCCTTGTGATCGCAACTTCGCATCTGGCCGCCCGGCACGCCGCGCGTCTGGCAGAGGTTTCGATCAGCCCTCATGAAAGCATCCTCACGATTGAGGACGCGCTTGCACGCGACAGCCGGTTTGAGGACGGGCCGCGCGTCTATGAACGCGGCGCCCTTGCTGCTGCCCTGGAACAGGCGCCGCACCGGCTCAGCGGCTCTCTGGATATCGGTGGGCAGGAACATTTCTATCTTGAAGGCCAGGCCGCCTGCGCACTCCCCCAGGAGAACGGTGATATGTTGGTTATCAGCTCCACCCAGCACCCCACCGAAATCCAGCACAAGGTCGCCGAGGCAATCGGAGTGCCGATGCATGGTGTCCGCGTGGAAACACGCCGCATGGGGGGCGGGTTCGGCGGCAAGGAAAGCCAGGGCAACGCGCTCGCCGTGGCCTGTGCAATCGCCGCGCGCGCGACCGGAAAAGCCTGTAAAATGCGGTACGACCGCGACGACGACATGATCATTACCGGTAAACGGCATGATTTCCGCGTGACGTATGATGCAGGTTTTGACGCCCGGGGGCGCCTGTTGGGAATTGATTTTACGCATTACGCCCGGTGCGGCTGGGCCCAGGATCTGTCGCTGCCGGTGGCGGATCGCGCGATGCTGCACGCAGATAACGCCTATTTCCTGCCCGCCGTTCGGATCACCAGCCACCGGCTGAAAACCAATACCCAGAGCGCGACAGCGTTTCGGGGCTTTGGCGGGCCGCAGGGGATGGTCGGGATCGAACGGGTGATGGACCATATCGCCGAACATCTTGACCTTGACCCACTGGAAGTGCGGCGCGCAAATCTCTACGGTGCTGACGGCGCGCGAAATACCACCCCATACGGCCAGGCAGTCACCGGTTTTATCCTGCCCGAAATGATCGATAACCTGCTGGAGACAAGCGACTACGCGACCAGACGCGCGGCAACCGATGCCTGGAACGCACAGAATACCGTGCTGAAAAAGGGCATCGCGCTTACGCCGGTTAAATTCGGTATCTCTTTCACGCTGACCCATCTTAATCAGGCCGGCGCTCTGGTGCATGTCTACCAGGATGGCTCGGTGCATCTGAACCACGGCGGCACAGAGATGGGTCAGGGTCTGTTCCAGAAGGTCGCACAGGTCGCGGCGGGCACGTTCGGCATCAGCATGGACGCAGTGAAAATCACTGCCACCGACACGGCCAAGGTACCCAATACATCAGCGACTGCTGCATCGTCCGGCAGCGACCTGAACGGGATGGCCGTGCGTGCGGCCTGTGAGACGATCAGAGGCCGGATGGCGGAGCTGCTCGCGCAGAAACATGACGTCGCTGATCAGGATGTGCAGTTTTCAGACGACACGGTGATTGCCGGAGTCACGCGCTACAGCTTTGCGGACGTGGCGAAACTTGCCTATGAATCCCGCGTCAGTCTGTCCTCTACCGGATTTTACAAAACGCCCGGCCTTGCGTGGGACAGGATCCGCGGGACGGGGCGGCCATTTTTCTACTTCGCCTATGGCGCTGCTGTCACAGAAGTTGTGATCGATACGCTGACGGGCGAAAACCGCATTCTCCGGGCCGATATACTGCACGACTGTGGCACATCGCTGAACCCGGACATCGATATCGGCCAGATCGAAGGCGGATATGTCCAGGGCGCCGGCTGGCTGACCACCGAAGAGCTGGTCTGGGACGATGCAGGCCGGCTGCGAACCCACGCGCCATCAACCTACAAGATCCCTGCAACCGGGGATCGTCCGGATATCTTCAATGTGCGCCTCTGGGATGCTCCAAACCGGGAAGAAACCATCTATCGCTCAAAAGCCGTCGGCGAGCCGCCTCTGATGCTGGGCATTTCGGCCTGGTCGGCACTCGCCGATGCGGTACGCGCATGCGGGCCGGGATATGGCGATCTGCAGACACCCGCAACGGCCGAAACTGTGCTGAAAGCGATCCGGTCTGCAAAAGACGGGGAGCACTATAATGTCCTTTGATCTGAGTGCGTTGCAGGACGCCTGCGCGCTGCATGGTCGCGTGGCGCGTGTTGTGGTTGCACAGGTGCGCGGCTCTGCTCCGCGCGAGGTCGGCGCCGCAATGCTGGTCTGGCCCGATGGGCAGGCTGGCACAATTGGCGGTGGCACACTGGAGCACTCCGCAACACTTGCGGCGCGACAGGCCCTGAGCGGCGGCGCTGCCGGGATCAGCCGTCATGCTCTCGGTCCAGACATGGGGCAGTGCTGCGGTGGGTCGGTCGATCTGCTGACCGAGGTCTGGGACAGCAAATCTGTCAGTGTCCTCGAAGACGACGCTGTCATACGCGGACCCGGCGAGCCGCCGATGGCAGTAACTAGGATTATGCGCGACATGCGCAGTTCCGGCACCCGACCGTCCCCCCGGCTGATCGGGGACTGGATGGTCGAACCCGTCACCCGGACAACGCGGGATATCTGGATCTGGGGCGCGGGCCACGTGGGCCGTGCCATGGTCGATGTCCTGCATCCGCTACCCGGTTTCGCGCTGACCTGGATTGACACTTCGGCGGACCGTTTTCCGGCCGGTGTGTCCGACAGCATCCGCATGCTGACAGCAGAAAACCCCGCAGCGCTTGCGCCCTACGCACCGAGCCAGGCCGAGCACCTCATACTGACTTATTCACATGCGCTGGACCTGGAGCTCTGCCACCAGTTGCTGATCCGCGGTTTCGGTTTTGCAGGACTGATCGGGTCAGCGACCAAATGGGCGCGATTCCGCAAAAGGCTCACAGCTCTTGGTCACACAGCCGGGAGAATTTCGCAGATAACCTGCCCCATTGGTGATCCTGCCCTTGGTAAACATCCCTATGCTATTGCCACAGGGACCGCAGCGGAACTGCTGCGGCGACGTGCTGTGGCAGACAACAGACTGGAACACACTGCATGACACCACTTTTGTCGCTTTCAGGGCTGACCAAAGCCTATCCCGGTGTCGTCGCCAATGATGACGTCTCTCTGTCGATTGCCCCCGGTGAGGTCCACGCGCTGCTGGGCGAGAACGGCGCCGGTAAATCAACTCTGGTCAAGATAATCTATGGTCTCGTGAAACCCGACCAGGGGGCAATGCAGATGAACGGGACCGATTTCTCCCCTCCGGAACCGCGTGCCGCCCGTGCGGCAGGTGTCGGGATGGTTTTTCAGCATTTTTCCCTCTTTGATGCCCTGTCCGTGGCAGAAAACATTGCGCTGGGAATGGAAAACGCACCGGCTATGGGCGCGCTGTCCGAGCAGATCCGGCGGGTCTCTGACACCTACGGGCTGCCGTTGTCACCGGACCGGGTTGTTGGTGATCTGTCCGCCGGGGAACGCCAGCGCGTCGAGATTATCCGCTGCCTGCTGCAGGAACCCAAACTGCTGATCATGGACGAACCGACCTCGGTTCTGACACCGCAGGAGGTCGAAATCCTCTTTGAGACCCTCCGTAAACTGAGCGCCGAAGGTACGGCAATTCTCTATATATCCCATAAGCTTGAAGAAATCCGCACGCTTTGTGACGCCGCCACAATTCTGCGTCTGGGCAAAGTCGTGGGTACCTGTGTGCCGCGCGAAACGACGGCCCGGGACATGGCGGAGATGATGGTCGGCAAGGTACTGGCAACACCCTCGCGCGAAGGCACTGCCCCGGGGGAACCTGTGCTCAAAATCGAACAGCTTTCGCATGCCTCACCGTCGGCTTTCGGAATGCCTCTGAGAGAGATCACACTCACCCTGCGCCGCGGCGAGGTGCTCGGGATCGGTGGCGTGGCAGGTAACGGCCAGGATGAACTGCTGGCTGCGCTGTCCGGTGAGATGCGTTCGCCTGCCGGCATGATCAGCTTCAAAGGCTCTGACATCGGCCCAAAGGGCCCCGAAGCGCGCCGGCAACTGGGCCTTCTTGCGGCCCCCGAAGAGCGCCTTGGGCATGCAGCCGCGCCAAATATGACGCTGACGGAGAACGCCATGCTGACCGGTGCCGCGCGCGAACAGCTTGTGCGAAACGGTTTTCTGAACTGGCCAGCCGCGCGCAGTTTTGCCGAAAAAATTATTGAAACCTTCGACGTGCGCACCCCCGGCCCCGGCAATGCGGCGCGGTCACTTTCAGGCGGCAACCTGCAAAAGTTCGTGATCGGCCGAGAAGTGCTGCAGCGTCCCGAAGTTCTGGTGGTCAATCAGCCGACCTGGGGTGTCGATGCCTCGGCCGCCGCTGCCATCCGCCAGGCACTGCTAGATCTCGCCACCGGCGGTGCAGCTGTCATTGTCATCAGTCAGGACCTTGATGAACTTATGGAAATTTCCGACCGCTTTGCCGCACTGAACGAAGGCCGCCTGTCCGAACCCCTGCCTGCACAGGGTCTGAGTGTCGAGCAGATCGGGCTGATGATGGGCGGCGCGCACGGCATGGAGGTCGCACATGTCTGAATGGCTTTTTCACAGACGCAGAGCCTGCGGGGATACGGTATGATCCGGCTCGAGAAACGCCCGCAGCCCAGCCGCGCCTTTTCCTGGGCTGCTCCGCTCCTTGCGGTACTGGCAACATTCTTTTTTGGCGGGCTTTTGTTCGCGGCTCTGGGAAAAGATCCGGTCCAGTCCATTCTTACAATCTTCTGGCAGCCGCTCTTTGGTGAATTCTCGTTTTTTTACCGTCCTCAACTGCTGATCAAAGGTGCGCCGCTGGTACTGATTGCCATCGGTCTCAGCCTCGGCTTCCGCGCTGGCATCTGGAACATCGGCGCCGAGGGCCAGTACATTATGGGAGCGCTTTTCGGCGCAGGTTTCGGACTGGCGTTTTATCCCGCCGACAGTGCGCTGATCTTCCCCGGCATGGTGCTGGCCGGTGCCTTTGGCGGCTGGATCTGGGCGATGATTCCCGCCATTCTCAAAGTGCGTTTCGGCACCAATGAAATTCTGGTGTCGCTGATGCTGGTCTATGTCGCCGAACAGTTTCTGGCCTCCATGTCACTGGGACTGATGAAAAACCCTGAAGGCTTCGGATTTCCGGGCAGCCGTAATCTGCAGCAGTATCCTTCGGCACATAACGCCGAACTGATCGCCGGTTCCGGCATGCACTGGGGCGTTGTCGCGGCCATGATCGCGGTTATTTTCGCCTATGTGCTGCTGACCCGTCACCGACTGGGCTTTGCCGTGCGCGTCACGGGCGAGGCCCCGCGCGCGGCAAAATTCTCGGGCGTGAACCCGGGACGTCTGGTGCTGTTCTGCCTTGGAACATCGGGCATGCTGGCCGGGCTGGCCGGGCTTTTCGAGGTCTCGGGTCCTGCGGGACAGGTGACGATCGATTTCAACACCGGCTATGGTTTTACCGCAATTATCGTCGCATTTCTGGGTCGTCTGCACCCCATAGGCATCGTGCTGGCCGGGTTGCTGATGGCGCTGACCTACATCGGCGGCGACATTGCCCAGAGCCAGCTGGGCCTGCCCGCTGCCGCCATTCAGGTGTTCCAGGGGATGCTGCTGTTCTTCCTGCTGGCCTTTGATCTCTTTACCAATTACCGGCTGCGTACTGGCCGGACGGAGGCCGCGTAATGGACCTGTCTGCAATCAACCCGATCCTGCTGATTGCCGCGCTGATGTCTGCGGCCACACCCATCCTCCTTGCTGCAACCGGCGAGCTTATTGTCGAAAAAGCCGGGGTTCTGAACCTTGGGGTCGAGGGCATGATGATCACCGGTGCGATCTGTGGTTTTGCCATTGCAGTCGAGACCGGTTCCCCGACAACCGGATTTGTCGCAGCGGCCGTCGGTGGCGCGCTTCTCAGCCTGCTGTTTGTGCTGCTCACTCAGGTGACCCTTGCCAACCAGGTCGCCTCGGGCCTTGCTCTCACGCTCTTCGGACTGGGGCTGTCCTCGCTGCTGGGTCAGGGCTATGTCGGGATCAAACCGCCCCGTATGGGTGATGTGAATTTCGGGCCACTTGCAGACATTCCGGTTGTCGGACCCATTCTCTTTTCCCACGATCCGGTTCTTTATGTGGGCGTGCTGCTGGTTGCGATTGTCTGGGCTGTTCTGCGGTATACCCGCGTGGGCCTCGTGCTGCGCGCCGTTGGCGAAAACCACGACGCGGCGCACGCGCTTGGCTACAAGGTTGTGCGCATCCGGACACTGGCCATCATGTTTGGCGGCGCGCTGGCTGGCCTCGGCGGCGCCTACATAAGTCTTATCCGCGTGCCGCAATGGACCGAAGGCATGACGGCGGGCGTCGGCTGGATTGCTCTCGCTCTGGTGGTATTTGCCAGCTGGAAGCCCTGGCGCGTTCTTCTGGGTGCCTATCTTTTTGGCGGAATCACGCAATTGCAGCTGAATCTCCAGGGCGCAGGCGTTGCCATCCCCGTGGAATATCTGGCAATGTCGCCCTATCTGATCACCATTGTCGTGCTGGTTATTCTTTCTGCAGATAAGAGCGCGGCACCCGGCTCGCTGGGCCGGCCATTCCATGCCTCAGGATAGAGGCCAATCAACGCCCCGGGGAACGGGGCGATTTAACATGGGGAAGACCTGAAAATGAAACTCACCACACTTCTGGCCAGCGCTGCTGTCGCGCTCGGCCTCGGTGCCGCGGCCTATGCCGATGGCCACGAAAAGACCAAGGTCGGCTTTGTCTATGTTGGCCCGATCGGTGACGGCGGCTGGACATATGAACACGACAAAGGCCGTCTGGCCGTCGAAGAAGCGCACGGCGATAAGGTCGAAACAGTCTATGTTGAAAATGTCGCCGAGGGCCCGGATGCCGAGCGCGTTATGACGCAGATGGCGCTCGACGGCGCTGACCTGATTTTCACCACGTCGTTCGGTTACATGGATGCGACAATCAACGTTGCCCAGAAGTTCCCGGATGTGAAGTTCGAGCATGCCACCGGCTATAAGCGCGCCGACAACGTCTCGACCTACTCGGCACGTTTCTACGAAGGCCGCGCCATCCAGGGTCACATCGCGGGCAAGATGACCAAGACCAATACAATCGGTTACATCGCCTCTTTCCCGATCCCCGAAGTGATCCGCGGCATCAACTCTGCCTATATCCACGCGTCGCGCGTGAACCCTGATGTCGAATTCAAGATCATCTGGGTTTACACCTGGTTTGATCCGGCAAAAGAAGCCGACGCCGCCAAGGCGCTGATTGAACAGGGTGCGGATGTTGTGCTGCAGCACACAGATTCCACCGCTCCCCAGGCCGCCGCACAGGAAGCAGGCAACGTGATCACCTTTGGTCAGGCCTCTGACATGGGTCAGTATGCGCCCTTCCCGCGGGTCTCGTCGATCATTGACGACTGGGCGCCCTACTACATCGCACGCACGGCTGCTGTGATGGATGGCACATGGGAAAGCACGGACACGTGGGACGGCATCGGTGCCGGCATGGTTGGCATCGGCGAAATCTCTGACGCCGTTCCCGCGGATGTGAAAGAAGAAGCGCTGGCACTCAAAGCGGCACTTGCGGACGGCTCCTATCATGCCTTTACCGGTCCGCTGAACAAACAGGACGGCTCACCTTTCCTGGCGGAGGGCGAGACAGCCGATGACGGCACGCTGGCCGGCATGAACTTCTATGTCGAAGGCATCACCGGCGAGATCCCGAACTGATCTCTGGTGCGTCCGAACGCATCGGAAAACGACTGGGCCCCGGCAGAAATGCCGGGGCTTTTTTTTTTGCAGAACCTGATGTGTCAATTTTTGCCCTCAGCCTGGCGTGGCGCGGCTGTCAGGCCATAATCTGGTCAGTTTTCATTGCTAAAAAAGCCCTGTGTACCTGCGATTTGTATATGCAAGGCCAGTGAACGGAATGGCTGCCCGTAAGGGTTTTTTTCAGGCTGCTGCCGAACTGGCAAACAATCCGCTCACCGACGTTTTTGTAACCCGGCGTGTAAACACCATTCGTCTGTGGTTCGGCGATCACCTGGAACTTCCTGACCGTTTTTCCAGGACCAGTTCAAAAGGATATTATCTGAAGGAAACGAAGGGCCTGAGCTGGTTTAAACCGAGTGCGACAGAGCACATTTCAAAAGCTTTTGAACTCAAGAGTATTTTGGAAGAATACGGTTATGGGATTGAGGTGCTGAAAGAGAACCGCATTGGTTACATCATCTACGAGGATACGCATCAGGTGGTCGCTGAGCCTTTTGCGGATACCGTCAAATAACCTCTGTTCTCTGAAAAAACAGATCTGAAAGGCGTCTGTTTTCCGCACGGTACAGGTCACTATCTATGCACAAAAAATATCTAGACTGGCCCCGGCGGGCAGTGCTCAGAGCGCCGGCACTCCGATCACGACCGGATGCAGGACGATCAGGACGGCAAAGAGGGCGATCCCGAAGGCAAGCCTGACCGCAGCTCCAGGCCAGGACACCGGCCTCATGGGGACCGACACGCGGGCAACCGCTGCGTTGAGGCGTTCCCACTCCGCCGGACCCATTTCCGTTTTTCTGCGGTGGTTGATCAGCCTCCGACCGCCAAGGGCAAAACTGCCCAGAACGCCGAACATCAGGACATGGGCGAGATCGCCGTTGGGCAGCATGTGCAGGAAAGCCCAAAGCGCCAGTGCTGCCAGCATCGGGTGCCGGAGCAGACGAATGATGCCCGCGCGCGCGGGCTCGAATGTTTCGTTGTGCACTCCTCCAAAGGAAAACGGGTTGGGGCGCCCGATTGCAAATGCAAGGATCAGGCAAACGATCAGCATACCCGATTGCGCAACGTGTCGCTGCCAGTCAGACTGGGGCCAGAGCCCTATGTAAGGGGCCATGCGCGCCGCCTGTATCAGCAGCGCGAGCATCACAAGCGACAGAACCGAATAACCCATGGCAAACCGCCGTGGCCCGATCCGCCCGACAATGCGCGATTTGATCGCCGGTCTCACCGGGATGGAATGCGTCGCAAAAAAGAGGACAAAAATGCCGATGAAGCCCGCCCAGCTCACGCGCCAGACTCTGCTTTTGGCCGCAGAAGCATTGCACCATAGCTCAGCGCGAACCCGCCAAACGCCAGAATCCAGAAAACACCGGAAAGCATGCTCAGGTGCAGGTGCAGTGGCGTCAGAAACCGTGTCAGCCCCGCGGCGAAGATGCACAGAAAGACTGCGACAGTGGCCTTGTCGGCTTTCAGTTCATGGCCCGAATGGCCGAGTGTCGCACGGACCATAACAGACAACGTCATCGCGCCGATCGCACCCGCCATCCAGAGATGCTGCGCCCCTGCAGTGCCCTGGCCGCCCAAGATCTGGTCCAGCCCCAGCGCGAAAGCGCCCAGCGGAATGAAGCCATATGAGGCATGCAGAACAAACACCAGCGGTTCAGACAACGCGTGGTGCCCCTGCCACCGGATGAGCCGGATCAGGTGCAGTGCGCCAAAGACAAGCAGACAATACCCGGTCATGATCGTGAAGGGCCGGAACGTCCAGATCGCCAGAACCGGCGGGCTCAGCACAATTGTCAGTTTGTCAAACCGCTGCATCGGTGGTGCGGGTCGAGCGGTGTGGTTTTTGCTGACCAGCCAGTTGCGGGTAAAGGAAGGGATGATCCGCCCGCCGATGACGGCGATCATCATTACCGCCGTCGCCAGACCAAGCCGCAGCCCATAGCCCTGCGCCGCATACTCACCGACAAGCGCCTCATAATGAAAAAGCGCATTGGCCAGTGCAAAGACAGCGAGAAGAGCCAGTACAGTCAGGTTACGCCAGTTTTTGCCTGCAATGATCTCGCGCAGGATCAGACCACCAAGCACGATGGGAAAGGCGAGATCCGTTGCGGGCGCCAGAAAGGGCGGGAGCAGCTGAGAACACAGGATCGTCGCACGCCCGGCGCACCAGAGCGCGAAAAGCCCCGCCAGTGGCCAGCCGACAATGGGCAGGCGCCCGGTCCAGTTTGGCACCGCTGTCAGCAGAAAGCCGGCCAGCACAGCACCAAGATAACCAAACAGGAATTCATGTGCATGCCACGAACCGTGGGCAAACCGGGTTGGCAGGTCAAGCCCACCTGTCAGCACTGCAAGCCAAAGGATCATAGCCACGACGACCCAGATCGCTGCAGACAGAAAAAACGGGCGGAACCCGAAGCTGAAGACAGCGGGCCCTTTCCAGCTGCGCATCTGTTCTGCGGATGACTGCGCCATCACGGTCGCTCCGCTGTCACGCGGGACGTGGAAAGAACCGTCCCGTCGTTGCTGCATGTCAGGCGTACCCTGCGACCCTGATGAAAAAAGGTCAGCCTGACCTTGCCTGCATCTTCGGCCTCCCCTGTCTCAAAACGCGAGGTTATTTCGCCTGAGCGCATGAGAGCCTGGATCTCGTCTGCGGGCAGATCGAGTAATTCACCAAGGTCGCGGGCGTCAATTATGGGCTGGTCACCACTCATGTCGATTTTCACTGCACCGTTCCTTTGTCTGCCGTGTCCATCAGATGACGTATGTGTTTTGCGAAATACCATGTGGCAGGAATGCCGAGAAGCGCTCCGATCAGAACTGAAAGGCCGGTTGACAGGACGGGTCCGCCGACCCAGCTGAAAATCAGGGCGGCAAAGAACACATTCACCGCTGCTGCGCCTGCCCCGAAGGGGTAGAGCACCAAAGCGATCCTGCGCGCAGACCATGAGGCCCGTTTCATCTGCGCGAAACCAGCCACTGTACCGCCACCATACTGAGAATGAGCATCAGGCAGGCCAGTGCATACCAGAATTCGGCCGTCGCGGATTGTGCCTGGGGCACCGGCCGGTCAAAGCCTTCCGCAAAAAGGCGCGCGCCCGCGACGACAAATATACCGGTGAGAGGAAGAAAGAAGCGCATTTCAGGTCTCCTGTGTCAGTGTTCTGTAGATGTCGGGCAGCGCGCGCAACAGCCGTTCGGGATCTGGCAAAAGCGTAAATCCGCCTCGGCCAAAGATGCGGGCAAACCAGTCCTGTCCATCTTCGTCAATCACAACGCCATGCAGGCTCTGACACGCGGCACGGGCTTCGCGCACGGCCATATGGCTGTCTTCAATGCCGTGCTGGCCCTCATAGTGGTCCAGATCATTCGGTTTACCATCGGTCAGGACGATCAACAGTTTGCGGGCACCGGGTTCCTCGGCCAGTTGGGCGCTGACATGCCGGATCGCGGCGCCGAGCCGGGTGTAATGGCCGGGTTTCAGCGCGCCGATACTGGCGGTGACTGATGGCGAAACAGGGGCGTCGAAGCCCTTGCAGCGGGTCAGGAACACTCTGTCACGGCGCAGTGACGAAAACCCCCAGATGCCACAGCGATCACCGGCAGCGTCGATCCCTGTGGCCAATGCCGCCATCGTGTCACGTGCCACGTCGATGACCGAGGTGTCGCCAATCGCCGCTTCGGTGGACCGCGACGTGTCGATCAGGAAGGCAACCGACACGTCGCGATCTTTCTGACGCGCTGCCTGCCAGATACGGTCGGATCCGCGCCCCGTGGCAACCATATCCGCCCGCGCTGTCAGAACAGCATCAAGATCGATTTCTGCCCCGTCGATCTGGCGGGGTTGCAGCACCCGGCGTGGGCGCAGGGCCTCGAACTGGCGTCGGACCTCACGGACATAGCGGGCGTTGGGTGTGTAGGTTTCCCCTTCGGCCACCGCAGGCGCATCAAGCACCCGGCAGTGATCCTGCATATAGCTGCGTGACCTGTGGTTCCATTCCGGATAGGTGTGCACGCCCGCCAGCGCCTCGTGATCGGCATCGGCCGGCGACAGGTCGAGATGCAGGCGCAACCGCGTGGCGACCTTGCGATCCTGTTTCGAAAGCGTGATCCGGTCCTGATCGTCAGCAGCCTTCCGGGCGTTTTCGTCATCGTCGTCATCGACGCTGCGATTGATATTCATGGATTCGACCCAGGACAGGATTGATTCAAAGCGGTGAATGATGAAGCTGTCCTTGCGGTTCTGCTGGTCCTGATCCTTGCGCTCTCCCAGCTTGCGGTTGCTGAGGGCGGCATCGGGCGCCGGTGCGGCTGGATCGGTGTCGGCATCTTCAGCGGCCTGTCCGCCGGAGCCGGGACGTTCAAAGCGCAGCCAGATCGGAACCGGGGCAGCCGGCAGATAACTGCGTGCCTCGGCATTTACAGTCTCTGTCGCGGGCACCTTGCCGCGCAGCTGGTCGCAGATTGCCTGTTCCATTGCCGCCTCCTGTGCCGGGCGGTGCATTTCTGTCCGATGGTCTGCGCAGAACGTGGCCATTACCTGATAGCTCTCCCGCAGTCCGGGGCAGGCCAGATACGCCCTTTCTGCAGCCGCTCCATTGGCGAGAATCTGCGCCCGGTCCAGTCCGGGACCGCCACTGCCCGGATCAGGTGCATCCACCACGGTCACTGCGGCCAGCGCCGTCAGCCAGAAGAAAGCGGCACGGTTAAGAACTGCATCAGGAAAAGCCTCCATGACAGGTGGCAGGGCCAGCCGTTCGCCGTCAAAGCGTGCCACCCATTCGCGATCCCGTTCAGCGCCGAGCTTGCGGCGCATCACCTGACGGTGCTGCACCACACTCGATGCGACTTCGACCAGTTCGACGCCTGGTGCGCCGCCAAGCGCACGAAACAACACCACGAGACTGGGGCGGACGGAGGCCAGTGTGACGCCCGCATCCGGATAGGTGACGCCTGCGCCAATCCCATGGGCCATGTTGTGCCAGAGGTTTCCAACCGTTTCTTCGGGCTCCATGAGATCGCGCAGATGCATCGCCGTCACCCGTAGACTGTGCTGACCAGGTCGCGCAGCGCCTGCTGCACATCCGGCTCATCGCTCAGCGGTTCTATGATGGCCGCTTCCAGCGCCTGGGTGACGCCCATACCGCCCGCCATAAGCGTCGCGGCATAGATCAGCAGGCGGGTGGAAACGCCTTCCTCGAGGTCCATTCCGCTGAGCTTGCGGATGTGGCCTGCCAGCCGGACCAGAGGTGCGGCACGTCCCGGCTCCAGCCCGCTTTCTGAAGCAACGACCGCGATCTCGGTTTCCGCCTCGGGGAAGTCGAAACTGATCGACAGAAAACGCTGCCGGGTCGAGGGTTTTAGCCGCTTGAGCACGTTCTGATAGCCGGGGTTGTAGCTGGCCACCAGCATGAACTCCCGCGGTGCCGCCAGTTCCTCGCCGGTGCGGTCGATCATCAGTGTGCGCCGCGTGTCCGTCAGTGGATGCAGCACCACAGTTACATCCTTGCGGGCCTCCACCACCTCGTCGAGGTAACAAATGCCGCCTTCCCGCACGGCGCGGGTCAGGGGGCCATCGACCCAGACGGTCTCACCACCCTTGAGCAAGTAGCGCCCGATCAGATCGGCGGCGGACAGATCGTCATGGCAGGCCACGGTGTAAAGCGGCTTACCGAGACGCGCCGCCATATGTTCGACGAAACGCGTCTTGCCGCAACCGGTCGGCCCCTTCAGAAGAAGGGGCAAACCGTTGTCCTGGGCCATCTCGAACAGATCGCATTCGCGACCGGTTGCCTTATAGAACGGCAGTCTGGGTTGAGTTGCGATGTTCATTGCTCATTCTCCCGGAACAGATGCCGCAGGACCCGGCGTGATGATCTCGGCCCTCCGGACAACCAGCATGGAGTAGATGAACAGGAGCGCCCCAAGCACGACCGCCGCCCCTGCGCCAAAGCGCATCAGGTAGAAGATCGACAGGCTCTCCTGCACGTCCATGTAATAGTCACCCACAACCCGCTGCATGTGCGTCTGGATGGTGCCCGCGAAGGTCAGCACAAAGGTCATGAAGGCCATGCCACCGGTCATCAGCCAGAAGGACGCCATGTTGAGTACCTGGTTATACGGCGCGCGCTCTTTCAGCATCGGCATCGCATAGGTGAACATCGCAAGGTTCAGCGCCACGTAGGCCCCGTAGAATGCGAGATGCCCGTGTGCCGCGGTAATCTGCGTGCCGTGGCTGTAGAAGTTGACCCCATGCAGCGTATGCAGGAAACCCCAGACGCCCGCGCCAAAGAAGGCCACTGTGCTGGACCCCAGGGACCACAGCAATGCGGCCTTGTTGGGGTGGTTCTTGCGGCCCTTCCAGACCATGACAAAGGCAAAGGACATCATCAGGAAGAACGGGATCACCTCGAAGGTCGAGAAGACCGATCCGACCCACTGCCAGTATCCCGGAAGTCCGATCCAGTAGAAATGGTGCCCGGTGCCGAGGATGCCTGAGAAGAGCGCGGTGGCGACAATGACATAGAGCCATTTTTCCACCACTTCGCGATCCACGCCTGTCAGCTTGAGAAGCAGGAAGGCAAGGATTGCCGCCATCACCAGTTCCCAGGTTGCTTCGACCCACAGGTGCACGACGAACCACCAGTACATTTTGTCGAGGCTGAGGTTGTCCGGGTTAATGAAGGCGAAAACCCACAGCAGCGACAACAGCCACAGGCCCATGAGCAACACGCCCGTAATCGCGGTTTTCCTGCCCGCCAGAACGGTCATGGAGATATTGAGCAGAAAGATCAGAGCAGCGACGAGAATGCCGAACTTGACCCAGAGGGGTTGCTCCAGAAACTCGCGGCCTCCGTGGATGCCCACGAGGTAGCTGCCGACAGCGCCCAGCGTGCCGACCAGCAGGATGATGAGCTGCAGATAGGCCAGTCCGGGCGACCAGATCTCGCGCTCGGACTCCTCAGGAATGAGAAAATAGGCAGCGCCGAAAAAGCCCAGCAAAAGCCAGACGATCAGTGCATTGGTGTGGATCATCCGGATTACGTTGAACGGCAGGATTTCCGAAAGAAAGTTGGGAGAGACGTAAATCCACCCTGCGACCAGGCCACCCAGCACCTGCACCCCGAACAGCGCCATTGCCGCGAGGAAGTACCAGTAAGCCACTTTTTGTGATTGATATTTCATGTTTTTCTCCTTTCTCGCGGCTCAGCCGGCATCATTGGGCGGCCAGCCCTGCGTATCGGTCTGGTCCGCCCAGCGCAGAAACTCCGCGAGGCCACGGAGATCTTCGTCGGTCATGTCATAGGCTGGCATCTGGCGACGGCCCTCGATGCCGCTCGGCTGGCCTTCGATCCAGGCTTTCAGCGTTTCAAACGCGTCTTCCGGATCTTCGAGAACGCCCCAGCGCGTCATCACATTCCCAAGCTCCGGTGCGAAGTAGGCGCCCTCGCCGTGCAGGCTGTGACAGTTGATGCAGGAATGTCGCTCCCACACATGCTTGCCATGGATCACCGCTTCGCTCAGCGGCATTCCTGCCGTCGACACCCTGACAACGTATTGGTGGGACTGGACGGTCATCGCCACAAAGACGACGACAAAAAACAGCGAGCCTCCGTAAAAGATGTTTCGCGCCCGCGATTTTGTGAGAAATTCCGCCATAGGTTGGCCTCCTTGGAATTCTGGATGACCGATTGGTAGCCGCCTGCGGATTTCCGGAGTTTGCGCTGCAACAACGTTCAGGCGGATTTATCGCCTAACCTGATGCAATGAAGGAGAACGCCATGGCGCACCCCAGACCGGATGACCCCGACCTGTCTTTAGCCGACCTGATGACGCGATGGCCGGAAACCATTGCCGTGTTCAATCGCCACCGGATGCTGTGTGTTGGCTGCCTGATCAGCCCGTTTCATACGATCGTGGACTGCTGTCAGGAATATGATCTGGATGAAACCGCATTTCTGGCTGAACTGGTGCATGCCGCCGGCATCGGGTGATCCTTATCTCTGGCTCAGCATCACGAGGGCATGCGGATCCAGAACGGTGATCCGCTTTCGCCTGCTCTGAACCAGTCCCTGTTTTTCCCAACTGCTCAGCAACCGGCTCACGGTGTGCAGGGTGGTTGCGGTCAGTTCCGACAGATCCTGCCGGGTGATCGGGAAATCAATCTCGATCCCGTTGTCGACCTTGCGTCCGGTCTGATTGATCAGCCTCAGCATGGCGTTTGCCACCCGCTGTTCCACCTGTTGTGTGGCCATCTCTACGATGCGGTTGTTCAGTTCGCTGACACGTTTTCCGACCGTCTTGTAACTCTCTGTGGAAAATCCGTCGTAATCAGACACAAAACTGTCCCACAACCGCATCGGCCAGCTCAGCGCGACAGAGTCAGTCGCAGTTATTGCCGTAGCGGGATAGGTGTCCCGTCCGATGGCCCTGGCGATGCCCAGAAGCTGGCCCGCTGGTATATGCAGCGCTGTAACCTGTTCACCGGTGGGTGTGATGCGCACCACCCGGACATACCCATCAAGCAGCATGAAAAAGCGTTCGGCTTCGGCCCCCTCGTCAAAGATCGCCACGCCTTCATCGTATCTGCGCGAGGTCGCCTGATCCAGGATCGTGCGGATGTCGCGCGGCTCCAGCCGCGAGAACGGCGGAAGATGCGTCAGCAGACTTTCGTCAAGTCGTGGCAATGTCCTGCGGGCCGGTAATTCATTCATGCACGGATGTTGTCACGAAAGCACCGTGCAGCGCCACTGAATTGCGCGGCAAAGGCCTGTCCGGAACTTCCAAACTCTTTGTTCCAGCGCAAAGTACGTAGCACGCCCTCAGGTAATCCTTGGATCAACAGAAATACTGATCTGAAAGGAAGCACCAATGATCCGTACATTCGCTACTGGCCTCGTACTGGCCGCACTCATGAGTGGCGCCGCATTCGCAGAAACCTTCGAGGTCCGGATGCTCAACAAGGGTTCTGACGGGGAACGCATGGTGTTCGAACCAGCCTTCATCCAGGCACAACCCGGCGACACCGTCAGGTTTATCGCGGCCGACAAGGGCCATAATGCCGAGGTCAACAAAGGCATGCTGCCCGAAGGCGCAGAAGCCTTCAAAGGCAAGATCAACGAAGAGATCGAGGTCACTCTGGACGCAGAAGGCGTTTACGGGGTGATCTGCAAGCCGCACTTTGCCATGGGCATGGTGATGACCATCGCAGTTGGCGACGCGGAGGTACCCGAAGGTTTCTTTGAGGGTCGCGTGCCACCGAAAGCCAGAGAGCGCTTTGAGGCTCAGCTCGGCAACATCTGAATCCATTCCAATCGTCGGAGGACACGTTCCAGTGACCCCCGACCAACCAGACCTCAGAGGAGGGAACCATGACCAAATTCATCAATCCGGGACTCATGAAGACCAGCCGGCGCAATGTCCTGCGCGGCAGTATGCTTGCAGGAGCCGCCGCCATGACAGGTACTGCTGCGATGGCAAAACCGCGCGCGCCAAAGCTGAACGGCATCAACAGAACTTCGAACAACCTCTACCGTGTTGCTGAAAAGGAAGAAGCTGCCAGCAATGCCAGGGCGGCTGATCTGTCCGGCTACACCCGGGTCAGACAGGAACTCGTGGCCCCTCCTTTCGCGCCCGAGCATGAGCAGGTGGCGACCGGTGGGCCGAAAATCGTCGAGATCACCATGGAGACCGAGGAACGTCTGATGGTTGTCGATGAGGACAACGGTGCCAGCGTCTGGGCACTGACCTACAACGGGTCCGTTCCGGGGCCGCTGATCATCGTGCACGAAGGCGACATGGTTGAGCTGACCCTGCGCAACCCGACTTCCAGCATGATGGAGCACAATATCGACTTCCACGCCTCGACAGGTGCTCTGGGTGGCGGTGGCCTGACCCACGTCTATCCCGGCGAGGAATGCGTGCTGCGCTGGAAGGCGACCAAGCCCGGATGCTTCACCTATCACTGCGCACCTGGCGGGGACATGATCCCCTATCACGTCACCCACGGTATGAACGGTGCCATCATGGTGCTGCCGCGCGACGGACTGAAGGACAAGGACGGCAATCCGCTGCGCTATGACCGTATCGCCTATTTCGGCGAGCAGGACTACTATCTGCCCAAAGACGAAAACGGCGACTACCGCACATACGAGGCCGCCGGTGACGACTACGCCGACAGTCTTGAGGTGATGCGTGGTCTGATCCCGACCCATTCGGTCTTCAACGGTGCCGTTGGTGCCCTGACCGGCGAGGGTGCGATCAGGGCGGGCGTGGGAGAGACCGTCCTGATGATCCACAACCAGGCGAACCGCGATTCCCGCCCTCACCTCATCGGCGGGCACGGCAACTATGTCTGGGAGTCCTCCTTTACCGATCCGCCACTGCAGGACATGGAAACCTGGTTCGTGCGTGGCGGCAGTGCTGTGGCCGCGATGTACACCTTCGAACAACCGGGCGTCTACGCCTACGTCAACCACAACCTGATCGAAGGTGTGATGCTGGGTGCGACCGCGCATGTTGTGGTCGAAGGCCAGTGGGACAATGCGCTCATGGAGCAGGTCGTCGCCCCGCACAGTTTCGAAACCTGACACAGGAGAAGCACCGATGTCCGCCGCTGCATACTCAGAAAGAAGAACTGGAAAGATGTCTCTCCGCTTCATCATTCCGGGTCTTGCAGCGTTCGGCATTGCATGGGCCGCGTTCCATCAGCGCGGCCCGGATCCGGACTATTTGCCTGTGATGGCCGAGCAGGCCGTCGTTATGCCGGACGGCCATTTGGTATATGTTCAGAAATTCGAGGTCACAGTAGCCGAATGGAACAGATGTGCCGACGACGATGCATGTCATCTCACTTTGCGGACGCGTCCTGACCAGGATCCTGCCGTTACACCAGCGACCGGTCTGAGCTACGCAGATGTTCAGCAATACCTCTCCTGGATCAACGGCAGAAGTCGTCACGACTTCAGGCTGCCGAATGCCGCAGAATGGGGTGTCATGGCTGCCGATGTACTTCCGGAGAAACCCGACCCACTGTTTACAGACCCGGCATTGACCTGGGCGTCGAGTTACCTCATCGAAGGCCAGGCCCCCCGGGCGCTCAGGCCGCAGGGCAGCTTTTCTGTCTCCCCGGAAGGCATCGCAGATCTCGATGGCAGCGTGTGGGAATGGACCATGGAATGCTATGACGGACCCTACAGTGGATTGGCTGCCGATCGCTGTCCTGCGTTTTTCGTGGGAGGCGAACACCTTGCAGCTATGTCCTATCTGATCAGAGATCCCGCACGGGGCGGGTGCGCGGTCGGGACACCGCCTGCTCACCTCGGGCTGCGCCTCGTCAGTGACAAACCTGTCTGAGCGAGACACGGATTCCACGCCAGCCCCGGTTCAGCGCCTGCATGTCAGACAGGAGATCATCAAAAACACTGGTCACCTTTTCAACCGGGGTCGAAGGTCCCGGGATATTGACGCAGGCGAAGACTGCGACGGCACCTGTCCGCTTTACCCGCGCAACTGGCGTCAAAACCCTCCAGCATTCTGTAAGCTCCGTCCGCGACCACACTGTGCAGCCTGAAAACCAGCCCAAACAACGGCAACTTTCGGGGTCGTTTACGCTTCGCTTATGGATAGCCGTGACGCATCCGGCCCAGCCTGCAGCCGGACCGCCAGATCAGCTTCTGCGATCCAGGTACATCAGTAAGAATATTCCGCATAAATCCTGTTCAGATCGCCCTGCCAGTCACCATTGTAGTGCTCCAGCAGCTCATCCGCAGGTACCTTGCCGCTTTCTGTGCTCTCATGCAGAGCATTCAGGAAATGCGTCTCATCCGGCACCATACCACCCGCCCCAGGGCGCGCCCGCGCTTTGAGACCTGCATGGCTGATAGCAACAGCCTCACGGGCGATATCATGCATGCGGATGCCGTGCACTTCTGCCTGCAGGCCATCAACCGATGCCGCCACACGCATCAGATCGCGCGTGCCCATATCCCAGCCTTTGACAAGGTCCCACGCCGCGTCGAGCGCCGTCTGGTCATAGGTCAGACCCACCCAGAACGCCGGCAGCGCGCACAGACGCCGCCAGGGGCCGCCATCCGCACCGCGCATCTCGATGAACTTTTTCATCCGCGCCTCCGGGAAAGCCGTAGTCAGGTGATCTGCCCAGTCCGACAGCGTCGGAACCTCGCCTGGCAGCGCGGGTAGTTTCCCTTTCAGAAAATCCCGGAATGACATCCCCAGGGCATTAACATATTTGCCGTCGCGATAGACAAAATACATTGGTACATCAAGGGCATAGTCGACCCATCGCTCGAATCCGAACCCATCCTCAAAGACGAACGGCAGCATGCCGGTGCGCGAGGCATCAAGGTTGCGCCAGGCAACTGCACGCCAGGATTTGTGCCCGTTTGGTCTGCCCTCGAAAAACGGCGAATTCGCAAACAGCGCGGTGGCGACAGGCTGCAACGCCAGCGCCACGCGCATCTTTTTGACCATGTCGGCCTCGGATCCGAAATCCAGATTGACCTGAACCGTGCAGGTCCGGCGCATCATGACACGGCCCATCGTGCCGACACGCGTCATGTAATCATTCATCAGTTTGTAACGGCCCTTTGGCATCAGATCCATGTCTTCATGGGTCCAGTGCGGGGCCGCGCCAAGTCCGATAAACCCTGCGCCGATGCGGTCCGCCACGTCCTGCACTTCCCGCAGGTGCGTGTTTACCTCATCACAGGTCTCGTGGATTGTCTCCAGCGCCGCACCGCTCAGTTCCAGCTGACCGCCCGGTTCCAGGCTGATGTTTGCGCCGTCTTTCTCCAGGCCGATAAGGTGACCGCCTTCGGTCACCGGCGACCATCCGTGCCCGTCGCGCAGGCCCTCCAGCATTACCCGGATTGACCGTTCGCCATCATAGGGCAGCGGCTTGAGCGTGTCGCGGCAATACCCGAATTTCTCGTGTTCTGTCCCGATACGCCAGTCCTCGCGCGGCTTGCAGCCATCCTCGAGATACTGAGCCAGCTGATCAAAAGAGGTGATGGGGCCACCGCCGGACTGAGGAATAGACATGAGGGAGGTTCCGTTTTGCTGAGCAGTTCTCGTCTTCCAGGGATGGTCCGATTTCAGCGGGGTGTCAATGCACCGAACCCTGTGCAGAAATCGCAACATCACGCTGCCAGATCACGATCTGGTCATTGGCAGGATGTTCGAGGGCGCGCAGCAACTGGGCTGTACGGAGCCCGGGCAGCGTCGCAAAGGCATCAAAAAGCATATCTGCGCCCTCGGCGTTCACAGGGATCATCAGCGCAGGCTGTCCCGGTTGCTCCAGCCGCCAGTGCGCAGGAAAAACCGTACCATCCAGTGCCAGACGCCGCATTTCACGCAGAGCGACAGTGCCGCCCGTCAGAGGACCGAAATAGGTTACCTGGCCTTCATCGACATCGACAGAGCCCGGACCCGCCCCCACAGTGCGGAAGCGGGCGCGCTGTACCCCGATCCAGATCAGCGCAGCGCCGGCGACCAGCAGGGCAATCGCCGGTAACACAAGCAGGCGGCCCGGACCGGCCAGCCACCACAGGCCCAGCAAAGCCGCCGCCATACCGGCCAGCACCTCGCGCCAGCGCCAGAGGGTCTCCCGGGCTTCAGGTCGGATCATGGTTCATCTTTCTGCAACGGGTGCCAGGAACCGTCCGTGTCCGGGCCGTCGCCTTCGGGACGGTCATCATAGGGTGCGCGCATGGGTTCAAACTCCATTTCCCGGAAGTCCCGGATCAGTTCAAGGTCTCCGCCCGGCAGAATGCGGTGCAGACAGCCGTTCATTGTATCGTAGCGATCCAGATAACCGGGATCAGCGGGCGGCTTTCCGTCCAGCAGAGCCACGCGGATGTCCCGTGGCAGCGGAGCAGCCTTGCCGTTTTCCAGACGCAGACCGGTTTTACAGTCTTTTGTGACTTTCCCGGAAACCACCCGCTGCAACCCGTCGGCCCGGCCGATGATGTCACAGGCACCATCCGCCCAGGGCAGTCTGTAGAGCGTATTGCTCAGAAAGTACCCGCCCACAGACCATGAAACACCCGCTGGATAGAGCGCAAGCGCCGTAAACCAGGGTGGGCGGGACACCACGGTGTATGCTTCTCCTGCGGGTTGCTGGTAGCGCCCGTCATAAACGCCGTAGATGAAATGCGACCCGTCCGGTGAAAGATCCGATTGTTCAGGCAACACCTGCCGTCGCAGCCACTGCCCGTCCTGAAACGTATCCGTGGCGCGGTCCCAGGAAATAAGCCGGAACAGCCTGCGGCGGGCACGCAACAGGATCAGCGCACTGTCGTTTTCTGTTGCAAAAAACAGATGCAAACGAACTTCGGGTGTCATCACGACCAGTCCCCGAGAGCGTTCTGCCACAGTGTCAGCGCGGCCACTGCCGCCGTATCTGCCCGCAGAATGCGCGGGCCCAGAGAGACAGCATGCGCATGCCCCAGCCGGTGAAGCCGGTCGCGTTCCGTCTGCGTAAACCCACCTTCGGGTCCGATAAGGACCGCCCAGGGTCCGTTTACCACGGGAAGTCCGCGCCTGGCGCCCGCTTCGGTCTCATCACAGAACATGATGTTGCGGGCACTGTCCCATGCATCCAGCACTGCACCCACTCTGCGCATTTCCCCGACCTCAGGGACAAAGGTTGCGCCGCATTGTTCGGTCGCCTCGACCGCATGCGCCTGCAGCCGGTCGCGCTGGATCCGGCCGGAATTCGTGAAGTCGGTCTGTATGGGTACAAGGCGCGACACGCCCATCTCAACCGCCTTTTCAACGATAAAATCTGTGCGCGCCTTTTTGACCGGCGCAAAAAGCAGCCACAGATCGGGCGGCATCTGCTGCGGGCGGGTCTGCTTGAGAACCAGCAAAGCGCCGTTCCGTTTCCCCGCCTGAGAGACCTCTGCCAGCCACTCGCCGTTCGCGCCGTCAAAAACCAGTACATGCGCGCCGACACCAAGACGCATAACACCAAACAGATAGTGCGCCTGCTCACGCGTCAAAGGAAGCGTTTGCGCCTGCCCCAGAGGGTGCTCTACATAAAGCCGGATTTTTGCTGATACGTCACGTTCCATAAAGGGGACCATATGCAAGAGCGCACGCCCGCACCAGATGGTGCCGTTGCAGACGCGGTCAAAGACAACTGGGTCGACACATGGGCCCCTCTGGCCACCCGCCCCTACCTCAGGCTCAGCCGCGCGGACCGCCCTATCGGAACCTGGCTGTTGCTGCTGCCCTGCTGGTGGGGTCTGGCCCTGTCCATGCTCTACAGCGGTCAGGCCGCGCTTCATGATCTTTGGATCGCGGTGGGCTGCGCGATGGGTGCCTGGCTGATGCGCGGTGCGGGCTGCACCTGGAACGACATCACAGACCGCGATTTTGACGGTGCGGTTGAACGCACGAGATCCCGTCCGATACCTGCAGGCCAGGTCAGCGTCCGTGGTGCGGTGATCTGGATGTGTGCACAGGCACTGCTCGCCTTTTGCATCCTGCTGACGTTCAACCTTGCCGCCATCGCGCTCGGTATCCTCGCGTTGCTGCCGGTCGCCGTTTACCCCTTTGCCAAACGCTTCACTTGGTGGCCGCAGGTCTTTCTGGGCCTCGCCTTCAACTGGGGTGCTCTGCTGGCCTGGACTGCGCACAGCGGCCAGCTGGGCGCACCGGCCGTGCTTCTGTATCTCTCCGGTATTGCCTGGACGCTGTTTTATGACACCATCTATGCCCACCAGGATACCGAGGATGACGCCCTGATCGGCATCAAATCCACGGCTCGTCTTTTTGGCGACCGCACCGCGGCCTGGTTGCGCCGATTTCTGATGGCCACCGTTGGCCTTATGGGGCTTGCGGTAATCTTCGCCGTCCAGCCAGGCGGCAATATTCTGGCGCTTGTCCTCGCGCTGGCAGGGCCCTGGGCCATGGGCTGGCACATGGCCTGGCAACTCAGAGGCCTCGATATCGAGGATAACGCGAAGCTTATCAGGCTCTTTCGCGCCAACCGGGATACCGGCATGATCCCGCTGGTCTTTTTTGTGGCAGCGCTGCTGGTGTGATTGAAACCTGCTGCGGCGGGGCGTATCAAACAGGCAGAACCGGATCAGCCAGCTGGACACATGCGTAACACCCGTCTTCCTCTGATTACCGCGGCTTTTGTGGTCGCAGCAGCCCTTTCTCTGGTAGCTGCCAATTCTTCTGTGAAACTGGTCGAGGAAAGCTCGGAGATCGGCGTGCGTGAGGTGCTGGATCTCAATGCGCTGACCTGGGCCGAGGTCGAGGCAAATGGCCTGCAGGTGGTCCTCGCCGGAACGGCCCCCAACGAGGCCCTGCGCTTTCGCGCGCTCAGCCTGACGGGATCGGTCGTGGATGCAGCCCGGGTCATCGACGAAATGGACGTCGCGGCCGTAGCAGCGATAGAACCCCCGCGCTTTTCCGCCGAAGTGCTGCGCAATACCGCGGGCCTGTCGGTTATCGGGCTGATCCCCGAAACGACTGACCGTGAGGCGCTGATCGAAGGCCTGACGGCGATGATCGACCTGCCGGTCACTGACCTGCTGGAAACCGCTGACTATCCGGCCCCGTCCGGCTGGGAAGACGCCCTTGCCTATGCGATCACGGCGATGGAAATGCTGCCGCGCGCCAAGGTCTCTGTTGATGCCGGCCGCGTAGAAATAACCGCAATCGCCGACAGCGCGGAGGACAAGGCCGACAAAGAAGCCCGTCTGACGCACGCAGCACCGCCGGCGCTGCGTGTTTCGCTGAACATCACTGCCCCCCGCCCGGTTATCACGCCCTTTGCCCTGCGCTTTGTGATGGATGCTGAAGGCGCCCGGTTTGACACCTGCTCTGCCGATACGGAAGCATCGCGCACCAGTATTCTAAATGCCGCCTTCGAAGCCGGTCTTTCCGGCCCCGGCCGGTGCACCGTCGGAATGGGCGTACCCAGCCCGGCCTGGGCCAAAGCCGTTACGACAGCGATCGACGCACTGGCCCGCATCGGGGGCGGCACGGTGACGTTCTCGAATGCCGATGTGACACTGGCAGCAGCCGAAGGCACCGATTTCGATCTGTTCGAACAGGTCGTAGGCGAACTTGAGAATGCTCTGCCCGATGTTTTTGCGCTCAATGCAGTTCTCCCGACACCCAGCGATCCCGATACCGGCCCCAGCGAATTTGTCGCGACACTCAGCCCGGAGGGCCAGGTACAGCTGCGCGGGCGGATCACAGATGAGAAAATGCGCGAGGTCGCTGACAGCTTTGCCCGCGCGCGGTTTGGCTCTGAAAACGTCTATACAGCCGCGCGGATTGTGCCTGGTCTGCCCGGTGACTGGCCCGCACGGGTCCTGACCGGCATCGAAGCGCTCGGCTTTCTGAACAACGGCGCGGTCATCGTTTCGGCAGACAGCGTGCAACTGTCCGGCGCCTCCGGAGATCCGGATGCCAGCGATACGATTGCGCGGCTGATGGTCAGCAAGCTGGGTCAGAACGCTGCTTTTGATATCGACGTGCGTTACCTGGAAGAACTCGACCCGGTGGCGAGCCTGCCGACGCCTGAGGAATGCGAGGCGCGTATCGGTGAGATCGTCGCGGCCAGTAAAATCAATTTTGAACCCGGATCAGCCACCATTGACGCCAGCGCGCTGTCCATCATGGACGAAATTGCGGGCGTATTGCAGGAGTGCGGTGACCTGCGCCTTGAGGTTCAGGGGCATACAGACAGCCAGGGCCGCGAGGAAATGAACCTCGCCCTCAGCCAGGCCCGCGCAGAATCAGTGCTGAACGAACTGCGCGCACGCCGCGTCCTGACCGGTTCCTTCCTTGCCAGGGGCTATGGCGAGGCGACGCCGGTCGCCGATAACGGCACCGAGGAGGGCCGCGAAGCCAACCGTCGCATAGAATTTCGCCTGATCCAGCCTGAACCCAGCATCCCGCAGGGTGAATCAACGCTGGAAAGCATCGCGGAAAACAGGGATACAGGGTCCGGGACGGGCACTGAGGAACAGGGCGATGAGCAGGACTGAGTTTGTGGTGGCAACAGCCATCATTTTATTTGTTGCCTTTTGTCTGGGGTGGTTTGCCAACTGGCTGGTGCACAGGTTCTCGCGGGTGGCGGCGGATGATGTGGCCCAGCTGGACCGGATGAGCCAGGAACTGCACGAGGCCGAGGAAACCCGCGACCAGGCCATCACCTACCTGCAGCAACGCGAGGCAGAGCTGACCAATCAGCTCGCCCAGACCGAGGCAGAACTGCGCGCCGCCATGGACGGTCTGCGGGACGCACGCCACGAAGCCGAAGAGATGCGCGCGCATCTAAAGTCACAGCAGGCGGGCTGAGCCGCCCGCTGGTTTGTTTCGGTCAGGCCACGGTCAGATGTGCACAGGTGGCATCATGGCTGATTTTCTGAGAAGTGCTCCCAAGCAGGGCACCCGAGACACTGCCGAGACCTCTTCTCCCGGTCACGATCAGATCCGCACCACAGGTCCTGGCACAGGCCACCAGATCATCTGCGGGCTCTGTATCTCCGATATGCAGCTGATCCGCACTTAGCGGCTGCCCTCCCATCTTCTGCTGTGCATCCCCCAGTACTTTTTCAGCAGCTTCCCTGACCTTTTCCGGCGAGGGCATCGTGGTTGCCACGTGATAGCCTGCAACGGCTCCCAGTGCGAAGGCGACTGTTTCGGCCATTGGCGTGTGCACCAGGTGGATTTCAGACCCGTATTTGTCAGCAAGGTCACAGGCCACGTCCAGCGCGCGATCCGCCTGTTCAGAGCCGTCAAGTCCTACAACTATTCTCGTAAACATCGTCAGATCTCCCTTTGATCAGTATGCCCACAGTGTATTGCGGGCGCACCGTCTCCGGTATGATCCACGTCAAGTCAGCCGCGCCAGCGGTCCAGTGCCGCCTCATCATCGTCGCGGGCCTCGACCCAGGACGTGCCCGCGGCGGTGATCTCGCGCTTCCAGAAGGGCGCGCGCGACTTCAGGTAATCCATAAGAAACTCAGCGGCCTCAAAAGCGTCTTTGCGGTGCCGCGACGCGGTTGCCACCATCATGATAACCTCTCCGGGCACCAGCCTGCCATGCCGGTGAATGATCAGCACATCCCCGAGCGACCAGCGTTCAACAGCCGTCCGCGCAATATCGGTCAGCGCGCTTTCGGTCATGCCCGGATAGTGCTCGATTTCCATGACCTGCAACTGGTTGTCACCGGTGTCCCGCACCACACCGGTAAATGTCACCACCGCCCCCATATCCGTCCGGCCAGCCGAGAATGCCGTCAGCTCGGCTCCGGGATCAAATACAGCCTCACGCACATCGACACGCATGGATCAGCCCCCGGTCATCGGCGGAAAGAACGCGACCTCGCGCGCGCCGTCCAGAGAGGCATCAAAGTCCGTCAGTTCCTGATTGATCGCGACACGCAGCGCTGAGATATCGGCAAAGGCCGCGGCATACCGCTCCTCGCGCGCACGCAGCTCTTCTACCAGCTCGGCTACCGTGGCTGCGCTGGTCTCAACCGTCTCGCGGGGCAGTCCGATCCGTTCCCGGACCCAGGCGAAATACAAAACGTCCACTATGGTTCATCCTTCAGATAAGGCATTGCCTTTTTCAGGTAATCCATACCTGTCACAAACGTCAGCACCGCGGCGATCCACAACAGGATCAGGCCGATAATCCCGGCCCATTCCATGGCCGCATGCTTCCAGCGCAGCCCCTGCAGGTCCTCAACGCGGCCTTCAAAAATATCCGCTACCATCTGCTGGTCCATACCCCAGGCCGACATGCCCAGATAGTGCTCGAAAACTCCCTGGGAAAACAACACTGCGATGGCAACCATCTGGCAGGTCGTCTTCCACTTTGCGAGTTTTGTAACCCTGAGCGTTCCGGCCGTATCTCCCAAAAATTCACGCAGACCGGACACAAAAACCTCGCGGAACAGGATCACGGTTGCCGGCAGTACAAGCCATGGCGACCAGCTCGAAAAACCAATGATCACCATCAGCGCGATGACCACCATCGCCTTGTCGGCAATCGGATCGAGCATTGCGCCCAGTCTTGTTTCCTGTTTCCAGGCCCGTGCCAGATATCCGTCGATCCAGTCTGTGACCGCCGCCAGCACAAACAGCACCAGAGCGAACCAGTCGGCATAGGGCCGGGTAAAGTACAGAAACATCACAGCAACCATCGGCGCGGCCACCAGCCGGATGATCGTCAGCACATTGGGCAGGGTCAGTGTCATGGAGCGACCCTACAACGCCAGAATTGCGGGCGAAAGCGGCAACCGGCACAGGGCGTCTCCCGAGCTGAAATATCCCTGAAGCGGGCGGACCTGCCGTAGACGGGATATAACGCGCGGTGCCACCGGCGCGGCCTCACCCGCGTTCATGAAAATAGTCATAGATCTTTTCCGCCAGCGCCTCGGAAACACCGTCCACAGCTTTCAGATCGCTCAGGTTCGCCCGCGACACGGCCTTGGCCGAGCCAAAGTGCGCCAGAAGTGCACGTTTGCGCGCCGCACCGACGCCCGGCACGTCATCCAGCGGCGTTGCACCAACAGCTTTCGCGCGCTTTGCCCGGTGTGTACCGATGGCAAAACGGTGTGCTTCGTCGCGCATCCGCTGGATGAAATAAAGCACAGGGTCGTTGTGGCGCAGCGCAAAAGGCTGACGGCCAGTCCGGTAGAACTCTTCCTTGCCCGCGTCGCGGTCCAGCCCTTTGGCCACACCGACCATAGGGATATCCTCGACACCATATTCGCGCATGATCTCACGCACAGCGCTCACCTGTCCTGCGCCCCCATCGATCAGCAACAGATCCGGCCAGTGGCCTTCGCGGCGTTCGGGATCCTCTTTCTTGAGCCGCCTGAACCGGCGCGACAGAACTTCTTTCATCATGCCGAAATCGTCGCCGGGTGTGAGCTCCTCGCCGCGGATGTTGAACTTGCGGTACTGGTTTTTCATGAACCCTTCAGGCCCTGCGACAACCATCGCGCCTACTGCAAAGGCCCCCTGAATATGCGAGTTATCGTAGACTTCGATCCGTTCCGGTGGTGCGGGCAGTTCAAAGGCCTCTGCCAGTCCCTTCATCAGGCGGGCCTGCGTGGCGCTCTCTGCCATCCTGCGCGCCAGCGACTCGCGCGCATTACGCAGTGCACCATCAATCAGTTCAGCCTTTTCGCCACGCCTGGGCACGACCAGCTCAACCCGGCGCCCCAGTTTGCCAGACAGGGCTTCGGCCATCAGGTCAGGATTCTCGATCCCGTTGGACAGGATCACCTGGCGCGGTGGTTCACGGGTGTCATAAAACTGGCCAAGAAACGCCTCCAGCACCTCTGCTGCATCCACATCCGCACCAACGCGCGGGTAATAGTCGCGGTTGCCCCAGTTCTGGTTCGCGCGGATGAAAAATACCTGCACACAGGCCTGTCCGCTGTCCATGTGCAGCGCCACGATATCCGCCTCCGACACGCTCTGCGGGTTGATACCCTGGGCTGTCTGGACCTGGGTCAGCGCCTTGATCCTGTCCCGCAGCGCGGCGGCCCGCTCGAACTCCATCTCCTCAGACGCAACATTCATCTCTGCGGCCAGCCGCGCCTGGATATCGGTCGTTTTGCCAGTCAGGAACTTTTCGGCATCGCGCACCGTCTGACAATAGTCCTCAGGCGTGATGCGGCCCACGCAAGGGGCCGAACAGCGCTTGATCTGATACTGCAGGCAGGGGCGCGTCCGGCCCTCAAACTCCGAGTTTGAACAGTTGCGCAAAAGGAACACACGCTGCAGCTGGTTGAGGGTCCGGTTCACCGCGCCCGCCGAGGCAAAAGGTCCGTAGTAGTTCCCCTTCTCTTTTTTTGCGCCCCGGTGCTTTTTGATCTGGGGATAGTTATGATCCGCAGTCACCAGAATATTGGGAAAGCTTTTGTCGTCGCGCAGCAGTACGTTGAATTTGGGCTTAAGCTGCTTGATCAGGTTCTGCTCCAGCAGCAGCGCTTCGGTTTCTGTCCGCGTGGTCAGAAACATCATCGATGCGGTCATCGAAATCATCCGCGCGATACGACCTGAATGCCCACCGGGGCGCGCATAGCTGGAAACACGAGCCCGCAGATTTCGGGCCTTGCCGACATATAGAACACGGCTTTCGGCATCCAGCATACGGTAGACGCCAGGCGATGTGTCCAGCGTGCGCATATACCCCTGGATGATCTCATGGCCGGTCGGCACATCCTGCGGCTGAGTGTCAAGCGAATCTGTCATGTCAACTTCGAGTGATTCTTCCCCGGCGCTGCACTGTAGCGAAGCCAGCCGCAAGAGAGAACCTTTCCACGGTTCCTGTGGACAACTCTGCAGATAACTTCCCGCCACTCGGAAAATGTTGTTGGATTATGGGCATTTCTTCGATTTGCACAAAAAATAGGCAGCATTTTAACCCATTGTTATCAAACGTTTTTTTCTTGTACACCGGCCAAGGTTTTGAAAACAAAGGCATTTTGGTAACGATTTTGTAACAACTTCACCTCCGGTGCAAAACTTCCCGTGCGTCACGCATTTATTCCACGCCCAGGACGTCCGGCGTCTCCCAGCCGAGGTGCTGACCGCCATCCACACAAATGAGCTGACCGGTGACCGCTCTGGCATCGAGCAGGTAGCCGACTGCAGCTGTTATATCCTCTGGATCTGACCCCCGCTGCAACGTGGTTGCGGCGCGCTGGCTGGCGAATTCCGCGTCTGTCTGGCGGCCTCCGCGCAGTGTTGGTCCCGGGCCGATACCGTTCACCCGAATGGCCGGTGCCAGCGCCTGGGCACTGGTTTGTGTGAACGCCCACAGTGCGGCCTTAGCCAGCGTGTAGGTCGAAAACTCAGGTGTCAGTTTCCGCACGCGCTGATCAATCATGTTCACGATAACACCTGCTGCCACAGGCTCGCCCCGGGCATCGCGCAGGGGTTCCAGACCCTGAGCTGCCATCTTCTGCGTCAGGATAAACGGCGCACGCAGATTGCTCTGCATGTGCTTGTCCCAGGACACGCGCGTGGCCGAACCAATCGTGTCGTACTCAAAGATCGAGGCGTTGTTGATCAGACAGGTGACAGGCCCGCCAAGCGCCTCAGTGGCGGCATCAAACAATGCCTCAGTCTGATGGTCGTCCAGCATATCTGCCTGGAGTGCGATTGCCCGGCCGCCGGACTGTGAGATCAGTTTCACAGTTTCATCAGCTCCGGCGCTGGACGAGGCATAGTGGACTGCCACCGCGTACCCGCGTGATGCCAGATACAGGGCAATCTCGCGGCCTATACGGTGCCCTGCACCGGTAACAAGTGCATTGGCCATAGCATCCTCTCCCGTCTTTTGTTCAGCTGAGCAGCAACAACATGTAACCGGCATATAGGGCGGCGAGCAGAATACCCCACCCCCGCGTAATATTGACCTTGCCGTAGACAAAAACCGCCAGCAGCAGGGATGCACCCAGCATCACCCAGAGATCGAACCGCAAAAACTCCGGATCAACCGGGATCGGGCCGACCAGACTCGCAATGCCGATGATGGCCAGCAGGTTGAACATATTCGAGCCGATGACATTCCCCAGCGCCACATCTGCCTGACGGCGCAACGCAGCCATAGTGGTCGTTGCCAGTTCGGGCAGAGATGTACCGATCGCCACGAGCGTCAGACCGATAACCGTATCGGACACGCCATACTGCCGCGCGATGATTGTGGCATTATCGACAAGCAGATCAGCCCCAAGTGGCAGACCGATAAGACCCAGCACCAGAAAGACGGCAATACGCCATCCGGGCATATCCGGATCGGCGCCTTCGGGCTCCTCGTCGTCATCGCCCTTGCAGGCCTGCCTGTGCTGATGCGCATCGCGAAAGGCGTCTCCCAGCACAAAGGCCACTGCAACCAGCAGAATAATGCCCGCGATCCAGTCAAAAACGCCCCGGTACGCCAGCCCGATAAAGAGCAGCGAGGCGACGATCATGAAGTTGTAGGTTTTCCGGGTGTTGCATTCCGACGTGTGCATCGCCGCGAGGATCGCGGGCACCCCCAGCACCAGCAGGATGTTGGCGGTGTTTGAGCCGACAACGTTGCCCAGCGCCAGGCCCGGTGCACCTTCCAGCACGGCCTGAATGGAGATCAGAAGCTCGGGCGCAGATGTTCCGAAAGCCACAATTGTAAGTGATACGATGAGCGCGGGTACCCCAAGCCGCAGGCTGAGGTTCACAGCACCCTTTACCAGCGCATCGCCGGCCAGCAGCAGGATCAGCAGACCGAGGCCGGAGAGCAGCCATGGCATCAGTTCGCTCACGAACGCCCTCCCGCGCCACAGCTGCAGGGCCCCCGCCCGATCCGGTACCGGCCACAGGCACCGCATTTGGCCTGTGCCAGCCGTTTTCCACCCAGCCAGTGCATCTTGCCGAACATCGCCAGGACACCCATGACGACCAGGAAGAGGGTGACAATCTTGAAGATCATCCGGTTACAGCCCGTACTGCGCGAATGCGCTGCGCTCTTCGACGGACTGCAGTGTGTCGTCAATCAGCTGCGCACCAAAGCGCGCCAGCAGGGGCTTTTTGATGCCATAGGCGCGGAACCTGACCTTTTCGCCGAAACGGTCCTGCATCATCGGCTTCAGATGGCCGATACCGTCAATCAGACCCAGTTCCTGCGCCCTGCGCGCCAGCCAGACTTCTCCGGTGAAAAGGTCACGGTCCTCGGGCAGCTTGCCTTTGCGTCGCGCTGCCACGTGATCTTTGAAATTCGTATGTATGTCTTCGAGCAACCCCTTCAGGCGCTCGACGTCCTCGGGATTTTCCGGCCGGAACGGGTCCAGCATGGATTTTGACTTCCCTGCGGTATAGACGCGCCGCTCGATCCCCTGCCGGGCCAGCAGTTCATGGGCGCCGAAAGAGGCTGAAATGACGCCGATTGAACCAACTACTGAACTGTCATCTGCATAAATTTCGTCTGCGGCCGCGGCCAGCCAGTAACCACCTGACGCCGCCACGTCCTCGACAAAGGCGATAACAGGCACTTCTTTTTCAGATGCCAAACGCCGGATTCGCGCGCCGATCAGAGAAGACTGAACAGGGCTGCCACCAGGCGAGTTGATCTGAAGCGCCACGGCGGCTGGTTTGCCGCGTGAAAAGGCCTTTTCGATCACCGGGGCGAGAGTGGCGTCGTTCAGTGTGCCCCGTCCGGACGCACTGATCACGCCAGAGAGGCGGACAACAGCGACCACGGGGTCGGATTTCATGAAGGGTATCCAGCGTTTCATGTGACCCCATGTAGAATGCACCACCCTCTCAAACAAGGCAGACCGGCACAAGAGTTTGCAGCCTGCGTCTTTATTGCCGGATGCGCCAGCCGGTTCTGAATATCCACCAGATTGCGGCAAGGCAAAGTGCCGTAAAGCCGGCAATCGCAAAGAGTGATATGCCGATCGGCACGTCGGATGTCTCAAAGAAGGCCCAGCGAAACCCGGAAATCAGATAAACAACCGGATTGAACATAGAAATCGTCTGCCAGACCGGCGGCAGCATAGAGATCGAATAGAATGCCCCGCCCAGGAACACCAGCGGGGTAACGATCAGCAGCGGCACAAGCTGCAACTGTTCGAAACTGCCCGCCCAGATGCCAATGATGAATCCCAGCAACGCAAAGCTGATACAGGTGAGCACAAGAAAAACCAGCATCGCGAGGGGATGCGCGATCTGCACATCGACAAAGAAAAACGAGGTGCCCAGGATGATCACCCCGATGATCAGTGCCTTGGCCGCTGCGGCACCTACGTATCCGGCGACGATCTCCAGAAAACTCACGGGTGCCGAGAGCAGCTCATAGACCGTGCCGATGAATTTTGGGAAATAGATGCCAAACGACGCGTTGGAAATCGCCTGGGTGATCACCGACAGCATGATCAGCCCCGGCACGATGAACGCGCCATAGCTGACCCCCTCAACCTCCTGGATACGGCTGCCGATGGCGGCACCGAAAACCACAAAGTAAAGCGACGTCGAAAGGACCGGCGAGATCAGGCTCTGCGCCAGGGTGCGGAAAAACCGCGCCATTTCAAACATAAAGATCGCGCGGATCGCTGTCAGGTTCATGCCGCATCCTCCCCGTCGTCTGCGTGCACAAGATCAACAAAAATGTCCTCCAGACTGCTCTGCCGGGTCACCACGTCCCGCAGCACCAGCCCGGATTTACTCACATCCTGCAGAAGCTTGGTAATCCCTGTGCGCTCGGCACGTGTGTCATAGCTGTACGTCAGCGTATGTTTATCCTCACCCAGCACCAGGTCGTAGCCCGCCAGCGCCTCGGGAATGCTGTCCAGTGGCTGCGACAGCTGCACGTCCAGCTGCTTCTGCCCCATACGCGCCATCAGCGCATCCTTGTCCTCGATCAGCAACATCTCGCCCCGCGCGATCACGCCCACGCGATCTGCAATCGCCTCAGCCTCTTCGATATAATGCGTCGTCAGCACAATCGTCACGCCCGAGGCTTTCAGCCCGGCCACGACCTCCCACATGTCCTTGCGCAGCTCTACGTCGACGCCTGCCGTGGGTTCGTCCAGAAACAGCAACTGCGGCTCATGGCTGAGCGCCTTGGCGATCAGTACCCTGCGTTTCATACCGCCTGACAGTTCGCGTATCTGATTGTTGCGTTTGTCCCAGAGCGACAGCTGTCTGAGAATACGTTCAATGATCGCGTCATCCTTCGGCCGGCCGAACAGCCCGCGTGAGAAGCGGACGGTGTTGATCACCTTCTCGAAAGGCTCCAGATTTATCTCCTGCGGCACCAGGCCGATCATACTGCGCGCGGCACGGTACTCGCGCTGTATGCAGTGCCCCCCGACCTGCACATCGCCGGATGTCGCTGTTGTGATCCCGCAAACGGTCGAGATCAGCGTCGTCTTACCGGCACCGTTGGGACCCAGCAGAGCAACAATCTCGCCCTTCTTGATCTCCAGGTTCACGCCTTTGAGCGCTTCAAAACCATCAGCGTAGGATTTTCGCAGGTCGGTGATATTCAGAATCGCTGACATAGGCCCGCCTCCCTGCGGTTTATCCGTCCTAGGGTGAAACCAAAAGGAACAACAGCGCGCTGACGCACATCTCTGTCAGGTTTTGTGCGCAAACCCGCAGGTACGCACGTATCAGGCTTTTCCGGTCACCCGTTTAAGCCAGCTTTTCTTTTGCGCTTCGGGTGCTTCCTCGCCTGGTTCCGCCGGATCAGCCGGTCCTTCAAGCGTTTCCTGCAGATTGGAAAAGAACTGATCGGCCATTTTTCTGGCAAATCCGTCGATGATCCGGCTGCCGAGCTGTGCGAGTTTTCCACCCACTTTGGCTTCAACGTCATAGCTCAGCGCCGTACCGCCGTCGCTGGGTGCCATACTGACAGCCGCACCGCCTTTGGCGAAACCAGCCGCACCGCCCTTGCCCTCACCGGTGATGGTGAGAGACTGGCCCGGCACCATATCCGACAGCGTCACAGCCCCTTTGAACGTCGCTTTGACCGGCCCGACTTTCTGTACAACTGTCGCCTCAAACCCGTCTTCGGGGGAGCCGGTTACTTCCTGCGCTCCGGGCACACAGGCCTTCAGCACCTCAGGAGACAGCAGCGCAGCATAAACCTCGTCGGGCGTAGCGGCGATCTGGCGTGTGTCGGACATCTTCATGTCGGTCTCTCCCTGCTGTTTCCATGTCCCGCCAAGACTGACACAAAGCAGAGCGACGCGCCAATCGGTTTTCGATCCATGTCGCTTTCTGGCTCGACAGACCGTGCAGGCCTGATAACCGTTGGATCATGTCGCAGACTCCCACAAATAATGCCGCTCTGGCCATCGCCTTTGTGCTGGGCGGCGTAGCCGCTATCTCCTTCAACGACATGCTCATCAAGCAACTCTCGGGCGGCTATCCGCTGCACGAAATCGTGTTCATCCGGTCTTTTGTCGGGCTGATCCTGACGCTTTTCCTGATCCGCATGGAAGGCGGCTGGCAGATCCTGAAAACCCGCCGGCCTGTCCTGCACGCCATCCGCGGTTTGCTGATCGTTGTAGCCAACATGAGTTTTTTTGCCGCTCTGGCTGCGATCCCGCTTGCGGACGCCACGGCGCTGTTCTTTGCCGCGCCGCTGATGATCACGGTGCTGTCGATTCCGATCCTGGGCGAAAAAGTCGGGCCTGTGCGTATGACCGCAGTGATCGTGGGATTTGCCGGCGTGATCATCATGCAGCGCCCCTGGGCGGACGCCGACCAGCTGCAGGCCTCGCGCCTTGTACTGCTGCTCCCGGTGCTCGCCGCACTGACCTATGCACTGAACCAGCTGATGACCCGCAAGCTGGGTGTCGAAAGCAAGGCTTCTGCTCTTTCAGTCTATGTGCAGCTCGCGTTTATTGTGGTCTCTGTGGCCTTTTTCCTTGTCGCCGGTGACGGGCGCTTTGCGGAAAATGCCACAGACCCCTCGATGCAGTTTCTGCTGCGTGCCTGGGTCTGGCCCACTTCGTCCGACTGGGTGTGGCTGCTGGGTATGGGTGCCAATGCGGCTGTGATCGGCTACTGCCTCAGCCAGGCCTACCGCATCGCCGATGCTGCCACTGTTGCGCCTTTTGAATACGTGGGGCTGCCCATGGCGGTGTTCTGGGGCTGGGTCGTCTTCGGCGACCTCCCGGTCTGGGAAGTCTGGGCAGGCATAGCGCTCATTCTGGGCTCGGGGCTTTTTGTTTTTCTGCGTGAAAAGCAAAAAGCTCGTGTCATCTCGCGCGCACCTGTCAGACGTCGCTGAGCCCCACGTTCTCATCAGAAAACCGCACCTCCGGGCCACGCAGAACAGGCCCGCTTTGGGTCCTTGCCTTCTGACCGGGCCCGAGACGACTTGACAGACAGTTTTTATGTAATAATGTAATTACATGATTACTAATGATGATATGGATGCGATCTTTCAGGCTCTGGCACATGCGACCCGTCGGGCCATGCTGGACCACCTGCGGGATGATCCCGGCCTGTCTGTCGGCAGGCTGGCAAGCCATTTTGACGTCAGCCGGATCGCTGTGATGAACCATCTGGCTGTTCTGGAGAAAGCAGGGCTTGTGATCAGCGAAAAGGACGGGCGGTCGCGCAGGCTCTACCTGAACGCCATGCCGATCCAGGACATTCATGAGCGCTGGACAGACACCTTTTCGGCACACTGGGCTGATCGCGTCAACATCATCAGACATGCTGCTGAGGCAGCGGCTCGTAAACTGGAAGAGAGAGACGACGATGACTGAACCTGTGTATGCCAAAGCCAATATCAACCGTACCTTTATCAAAGCGCCTGTCGAAACAGTCTGGTCCACCCTTGTTGCAACAGACAGGGCGCTGCCATTTTTCTTTGGCTCAGTCTGTCAGACAACCGATGGCCTGAAGCCCGGTGCGCGGTACCGGATGGTTCATCCCAACAGGAAAATCGCGATGGTTGTTGGCGAAGTCATCGCTTTTGATCCGCCACACCTTTACGCGCACACTTTTCAGATGACCAACATCGACGAACCGCCCTGCAAAGTAACCTATGAGCTCGTCGAAAAAGACGGAGGCACAGAGTTTTCGCTGACCATTGAAAACGCAATCGAAGGTGGGAAGCTGTTTAAGGAAATGGTGTCTGCGCAGGGCTTTATCGGCACGAACCTGAAAGCCCTCTGCGAAACCGGCCGCCCGGCCTTTACCGGACGGATGGTCGGTTTGCTGTCACCGGTTTTCGGGTTGCTGGCGAAGAAAGAGCAGAACATCGCTAACTGGCCACTTCGCTAGATTGCGCGCCACGACATATAAGCAGAGAAAGGGACAAAAATGGATATTTCAGCGACACGGACTTCGACATATGCGGGATCCGGATGGGTCAGGATCATCGCGGCTGTCGGGATCATCTGGTACACGTTTGGCCTTGTCCAGTTCTGGCTTGGGTTTTCAATGGACACCACAGCTGCGGCTCAGTCCGGCGTCATCACAGCGGCTCACAGCGCCGCTATTGACGCCACGCCTCTTCTGATCTGGCTGGCATTTGCCCTCGCATCCGGCGCAGGGGTTGCGGGTTCTGTTTTTCTCTTTTCCGGCTCAGCCGGTGCACAACAGGCCTTTGGTGTGTCCCTGGCTGCTGCCGGCATCTACTACGCCTGGGTTTATGCGTTCAGTGGCTCTGGTGCACACCGCCCGTCCGAAGAAGCAGTCATCGCCATCATTGTTGTTTCTGTGACTATGGGTTTTCTGTTGCTGAGCCGCCGGGTTACCTGACCCATTCTGACCGGCATTCAGCGCCCGATAGAATGCCGTTGTCTGCAGTACCGTCCATCATTCCCGGCAGCCGGGCCAGACCGTGCGTGCTGTCTCAGCTGCACGGGCGATACAGGCCCCTGTAGTAGCAGACGTGATATCGCACAAGCGACATCATGCCGGGCCGGGCGTCAGGGGTCTGAAAAGCTGACTTCTGCAACTTCGCACGAACTCGCCGCCCACGGTCTGTGGTCAGACAGCCCCGGTCAGTGTCCGGTAAATACCAGTGTCTGAAGCGGCAACAGAATAGACTGAATGCGCAGCCCCGCAGCATGCACGACACCAACCGTATCCACGACGTGCATGAATATCCAGCTGCCCAGTCCCAGTTCCGGATCATCCAGCCTGTCATGGTTGTTGGTATAGGCGGTTGCAACACAGCGGCTGCCCGGTGGGATATCATCTGTCTGCCCGGCATAAATGGGTTCCATAAAGGCCGTGATGGTTCCCGGCGCGCCCTGAAACTGTGCATCAGCCAGCCTGTCCGAGGGTCGGATCTGGCCTGCGGCGATGACGTCCTGAACATCTGTTATAACCATGGGAATAACCGTAAAGGGCTTGGATACGCACATGATTTCGGCCACGCCACCCGGTTTGATCACCTGTGCGGAAATCTGCGGGAATCCGGCTTGGAACCGTCCTTCGCCCGCACCCTGAGGCACAAGAATACCGGCCGGACGCAGGACCGGGCTGACGATATCGCCGCGTCGCAGGGTAAACTGTTCGATGCGCCCGGCGGTACCGGCGTAAATGGTCAGCTTGGCGATCTCGACTTCCGCCTGCTCCAGTGCGGCCTCGGCCACAGCGCGCTGCGCGGGCAGCAGGACAGTGATGTTTGCATCCACCGCTGCAACACCTGCCTCGGCAGCATCCAGAGCGCCCTGTCGCGCATCCAGCTCATTCTCGAGGCTCTGCACCTCCTGCGCTGAAACGGCTGTCGACCCGCGCTCCTGCAGCGTGCGCCGGCGCTCCAGGTCCTCAAAGGTCTGACGATAGTTGGCGCGGGCCTGATCCAGTGTGGCGATCGCCACAGCCCGGTCCGACTGCGCCAGTGTCAGAGCCGCTTCGATCTCATCAATCTGGCGCAAGGCCGTCTCGCGCGCGGCCTCCTGGCGGCTGCTGTCCATCCGGAAAATCGGATCACCGGCCTCGACCGTCTGGTTGTTCTCAACAAAGACATCCTCGACCCGGCCGCCGGCCTCAGAAAGTATGGTCACCGTCCGGAAAAACGACGCCACACTGGACGTGGTCGGGTGATAGTAAAAGACGATTGTAATCAGACTGATGGTCAGCATTGCGCAGAGCGTGATACCCCAGCGCAACTCGTACCACACCGTGAAAAAGTTGATCTGATCACCCCAGCGTTTTCCCTGAAACTGGCGGCGCAGCAGATAGTCCGGAAGGATCGTGACCAGCGAGCAGATCATCAGCTCCAGCATCTCAGCGCTCCCTGCTCACAAGGTTCTGCAGCGACTGCGCCATCGAATTCAGCGGGCCGGCCAGATCCGGCGGCCTGAAAGCCGCGAGCACCAGAGCCCCGACCCAGAAGAGGTTGTTGTGCGTAAAGAGCGCCAGCATGCAGAGGATGGAAATCAGCTGTAGCTGCGCAGAGTTGCTTTTGTGCGCCATGCGTTCCGGCAACGCGTGCAGCGTAAAGTAGGCAACGCCGAGCAGCAGAATGAGACCCAGAACGAAAAACACCATGATCGTAAAAAGCCCGTCACCGCCATCTGCGGATGCAAACCAGTGCGGCAGGTGATGCGGAGCCTGCGGGTGAATATTTTCGGACATGATCGACCTCAAAATGCCTTGATGAACGTCGGCACGCTACATGGGTTTGCGCTACCTCGCTACGGTTAAATCGCCCGGGACGGGATCAGTCGATGCGAACAACCACTTTGCCGGTCGCTTTGCGGGTGCGCAGCAGATCGAGCGCTTCGTTCGCCTGATCAAGCGGCAGGACGTTGCTGACGTGCGGGTGGATTTTCCCCTGTACATACCAGTCCGTCAGAACCCGGAAACTGTCGGTCAGCACTCTGGGGTTCACGCGGGTATAACCACCCCAGTAGAACCCGATCACAGTAAGGTTTTTGACCAGCAGATGGTTTGCAGGGATCTGCGGCACCTCACCACTGGCAAACCCCAGCGGGATCAGGCGCGCCTCAGGCCGGCAGGCACGCAGGGCGGCTTTGAACTGGTCGCCGCCAATCGGGTCATACACCACATCCGCACCACCAAGCCCTTTAACGATTTCGCGGATATCATCCGTTTCGGAATCGATCAGATGATCCGCACCTGCGGCTTTCGCAACCGCCAGCTTTTCCGGCCCGCGCGCAACTGCGATCACTTCGGCGCCCATAAGCCTGCCAAGTTCGACAGCAGTCAGCCCCACGCCGCCGGAGGCGCCAAGCACCAGGAGGCGCTCACCCTTTTTCAGGTGTGCTTTATAGTCAAGCGCCACGTGGCTCGTGCCATAGGCTATCAGAAAAGCCGCCGCGTGTTCATCGGACATTTCATCCGGCACCGGCACGCAGACGCTGGCCGGTATCGCGGCATAATCCGCCAGCGCATCAAACCCGCAATAGGCGGCGACCCGTTGCCCGACGGCAAGGCCTGACACGTCTTCACCGACAGCGGTCACCGTTCCGCAGAGCTCCATTCCAAGTGTAAAGGGCACCTTGGGCCTTTCCTGATAAGTCCCCTTGATGATCAGCAGATCACCGAAGTTGAGCCCGCAGGTATGCACTCTGACAACGACCTGCCCCGGTCCGGCATCCGGGACGGGAATGTCCTGCATGCTCAGAGGCTGTCCGAGTTCTGTCACCTGCATCGCACGCATTACGTATCTCCGTTCCTGGATTGTCCGTCCGATGTGGCCTGTTTGGCACGACAAGTGCAAGAGGCGGTTTGCCGGACAGACGGCACCGGCGCGAAAAACGGGCATTGGCCTGCGCCGCGGATGATGGCAGGTTCTGCGCCAGCGCTGCAGCCCGGGGCAAGATCACGATGTGGACCAGATATGCCATATACTACACTCCGCCATCGGGGCCATTTGCCCATGCCGGGGCACGCTGGCTGGGCTGGGACGTTTCATGCGGAAAACCTTTGACCGCGGTGGCCGGAGAAGCATCTGAAAAACCGCGAAAATACGGTTTTCACGGCACGGTAAAACCACCCTTCGCACTCGCTGAGGGTATGTCGGCGCAGACGCTGGAAGAAGAAGCCCGCGCCTTATGTGCAGGGCTTCGGCCGGTGACGCTGGAGGGTCTGCAGATTTCAGCGCTCGGGCGGTTTCTGGCCTTTACGCCACAGGGCGATACAGCGCGGCTTGCTTCCCTTGCCGCAGAAATGGTGCGGGGTCTCGATGCCTGGCGCCGCCCGCCGACCGACGCAGAACTGGCACGTCGCAGAAAACCCGGCATGACAGATTTGCACGAAGAGAACCTGAAAAAGTGGGGGTATCCATACGTTATGGACGCCTTCCGGTTTCATATGACGCTGACCGGGCCACTCGGGAACGATGCGCGTGTCGCAACCCAGAGCCTCGCCAGCACGCATTTCGCAGGCTGCGTGCCGAAACCATTCGAAATCACATCGCTTACACTCTGCGGCGAACGCGCAGACGGTCATTTTCAGGAACTGGCACGTCTGCCGCTGGGCGCGGCCTGATCAGATAAAGCCAATATGTTGCAGCGCTTTGCGGGCATTGTTCTGCTCTTCCGGTGTGCCGGACAAAAGGGCCGCATTCAGTTCACAGACCATAGAACTCAGAGACCGTTCCTTTACGCACCGGGTCACAAACGCCGCTACATCGCCGTTCTCAAGGTCGAGGATGTTTTTCGCGCAATATTTCTCAGAAATGATCTCTTGTTCCATGCTGACCCGGCTCCGCTGTGATTCCCCGGCGATGGTACCGGGGCGCTCTTTGTCGTGTCACCGATTCTCTGATCATTGTGGATAAACCGGCACATCCGGCACGGTTTACCGGCGCATCCTGTGGACAGATCAGAGGTCGAGCAGAAGTGTGCCGTTTTTTTCGGCAGCACGGGACTGGCACAGGATAATACTCTGCTCGCGCTGTGCCTTTGAGAGGACAAAATCGCGGTGTTCGACATCACCGCCCAAAAGACCGCACCTGCAGACACCGCAAAGCCCGTCCGCGCATTTGAGATCAACCGGAACCCCTGCATCAATCAGAACCTGCGCTGCAGATGCTTCGGGCGGCACATCAAGAACGCGCCCGTCGCGCAGCTGCAGGTGAAACGGGTGATTTTCGTACTCCGGCGTGTCGGGTACCGTGAAATACTCGATATGACAGGCTTCCTCGGGCACGCCGGCCTTTTGTGCGGCTTCCACAACGGCGCTCATGTAGCTGTCTGGTCCGCAGGTATAGACGTGCGTGCCGGGTGCGGCAGCGGCAAAAACCGTATCGAGTTCAGCGCGGGTGCCCTGTGCCGAGACATGCAGATGCACACGGTCGGCCCAGTGCACTGCTGCGAGATCAGATGCAAAGGCAGCGTCGCCTGTGTCACTGACCGAATAGTGCAGCTCAAACTTCTGGCCCCGTGCGGCAAGCTCGTGTGCCATGGCGATCATCGGGGTGACGCCGATCCCTCCCCCCATCAGAATGTATGCAGTGGCCGCTGGCTCCAGCGGGAAATGATTGGCTGGTTTTGCCACGAAAACACGCCGTCCGGGCCGGAAAATGCGGTGCAGCAGAACCGATCCGCCCCTGCCCGTTTCTTCGCGCAGGACGGCGATTTCGTACTGTTTCCTGTCTGCCGGGTCGCCACAGAGCGAATATTGCCGCAGCTTGTCCGGGCTGATGACGATATCGAGATGCGCACCTGCGGTCCAGGCGGGCAGGTCCGCTCCGTCGGCGGCCTCGAATGCGTAAAGCGACACGCGGTCCGTCAGCGCCCGGACCTCAGCCAGTTTAACCTCGACCACAGGGCTTTCGCGGTTTGCGGTATAACGGTGGTCCCACGGTCCGGTGTCACCAGCGGCGCGGCGCGCGCGGTAGTCATCCGCGGAGATCATGTCCTGATAGGCGCGGATGCCCGCCTCGCGGTCCATCGGGAACGGATAAGGTGCCGGCGGCGGCGCCAGTGGTGCGGGATACACCGCAAGTGTCTGATCCTCGAACCGCAGCTTCAGATCAGGCTGCAGTTCGCGGGCATTCACCGGATTGCGCGCCGGGTGGTATCCGCCGTCGTCCGCAAGCTCGATGTCCCACCACCATTTCTTGACCGGGTTCAGCCCGCCCCGTCCCAGCCTGTCATCCAGCCGCGCCAGCACCGGAGCTGCCGCGGGTATTTTCATTGCCGCCCAGCGGAACGGTTTTTCCGCAAAAAGGCCTTCGAGGTTCCAGGGACAGGTCTTCATACAGCGCCCGCACATCGAACCGCCCGCCGTGGTGATCCGGTAAGTGGCACATTTCTGACTGTCGGATTTCCAGATCTCATAGCCGTTGAACATCCGTTTGGGCCCGGCCGTGATCGCACCCGAAGGACATTCCCTGGCACATTTATTGCAGCTCTCACAGAAGCGCTGCAAACCGAAGTCTATCGGCCTGTCATGCGCCATCGGCATGTCTGTGGTCACGACACCCGATTTCAGTCGCGGTCCCAGAAACGGGTTCAGAATGACCTCACCGATGCGACTGACCTCGCCCAGGCCCGACAGCAACAGCAAGGGTGGCTGCAGCACCTCACCGTCCATCACTGTATGCGCTTTGGCCTTGTAGCCCAGGTTGCGGATCTGTCGGGCGATAACGCCCCCCAGAAGCGAGAACCGCAGGTAGGCGCGCATAGACTGCGCGACACTGATCCAGTCATCTCCGCTTGCGCCCTCCATGGTGTCAAAACCCTGGTCAACGATCATGCTGATCGCCTGATCATGAGGCGGGTTGATCGGCTGTCCCGTGGCGTCATGGCTGTACCATGCCCACTCCGGACAGCGCGACAGCCCGGTGGCGTCAATGCCCAGAAAGTAACAGGCGGCTTTGATATTATCAGCGTTGCGCTGCGCGTCAGAAGGGCGATCACCGTCACCGGACGGGCCGTCCTGCAAAAGCGTGAGCGCCCCCAGCATCCGGCGCTGCGCCATGGACGGGGCCGCCTTGCGGGCGTAATGGCCCCCCGACGCGCCGTCCTGAACAGCCTTGCCCATATCGCCGAACTGGGCGCGGGCAAACATATCCGCCCGTTTTGGCACACGCGCGACACGCGCTTCATCGATATAGGTCGTGGGGGCTTCACGGCGTCTGAGCGTCTCAAACGGGTGTGGCCCGTCGCGGAAATCGCGGTGTGCAAACGGATCGCGGTTTCGCGCGGATCTGGACGTTCCGACACCAAAACGCCATGCCAGACCGCCGGCGTTCTCAAGAGCCGCTGGCGCCAGAGGCCGGTCATGTCGCAATGGCATGGTTGTGCTTACGCAGGCAACGCCGAACCGGTCGCCGAGGAAAGGGTTGAGCAGCATGCCGTTCTGCGCCACAGCGAGACCGGCCGCAACGGTCGCCTGGTTCAGATCAATGTCGGTGCTGGTCGCGGTATGGGCCCTGGCGTCCCACCCCAGAAGACGAATGTAGCTGGCCAGAACCACCGCAATCTCGGCACTGCGCATCGCCGCCCGCTGTTCCTGTGCATTCTGCAGCCAGTCGGTGCCCGGCTCTCCGGGAGCCGGATCGCGCTGCCACTCGCACAGGAATGTCAGAACCGTCGTGTGATCCGTTGCTGTTGTGGCCGGCGCCAGCATACTGTCACGCAGATCTGCGAGGATCACGTCAATACCAGAGGCAAGTGTTTTGGTCTGCCGGGTCGTCAGCTCACCGGCCAGACGATCAATATCCGGATTGCGCCAGGGATCTTTCAGACGCGCAGATGCCGGGAGCGGCCCGATCCCAACAACAGAAGCGTCGCAAAAGTACCCGAAGGATTTCAGGTGGTCTGACCGCTCGCCCGGATCATCCGGTATCGTCGCCCGGCTGCGGTTGACCAGACCATCGCGCAGCGCGTCCATTGTTGCCTGATAGTCGGCCATCGCATTTACAATCGACTGCGGATCCTGCGGCCTGTGAAAGCTGACCGGCGGCATGACCGGAACAGCCTTCAGATCGGGACGGCTGCCGCGGGCACATTTTTCCATGGGATAACTGCCCAGGTGCGGCGCGCGTCCGGCGGCGGAAAAAAACTTCGGCGACATGTCTTCAACTTCTTTATGTCCGCAAAATGTCAGCGGACCGGACCGCGGCGCGCGCGCCCGTACACAGGTAACTGTCACCAAATATCACGGGAAATACAATGATCCACGCTGCGGCTGCCCCCCCACATCGCCAGCCTATCAAGCGATTGTGACAGTTCCGCCTGTCCTCAGTTATCAGCGAGCACCAGATCAGATGCCTTTTCACCGATCATGATCGCCGGCGCATTGGTATTGCCGGACACGATTTCCGGCATGATCGAACAATCCGCAACACGCAGACCCTTTATCCCGTGAACACGCAGGCGTTCGTCGACCACCGAGTCCTCACCAGAGCCCATTTTACAAGTGCCCGTCGGGTGGTAGATCGAGGCAGTGTTGTTGCGCGCCCAGTCCAGCGTGGCATCATAGTCATCCATATCCAGGCTGGCATGGGGGCGGAACTCCTCGGAGATCTTCGAGGTCAGCGGCGCGTGTCGCGCGATTTTACGCGCGATGTTCACGCCGGCAACAACCGTCCGGCAATCCGTTTCCGTGGACAGGTAGTTGGGAATGATTTTCGGGTATTCCCGCGGTCGCGCAGAATTCAGCCGGATCTCGCCTTTGCTTTCCGGTCGCAACTGGCACACAGACATTGTGAATGCTGAAAACTTGTCGGCACCTTTGCCCGGGTTTTCAGCCGAAAGCGGCTGGACGTGGAACTGAATATCGGGCGTTTCCAGGTCGTCACGGGTTTTCAGGAATCCGGTGGCAAGACTGGCCGCCATCGTCATCGGACCGGCGCGGAACATCAGATATTTCAGGCCGATTTTTGCCTGTCCATACAGACTGGAAACCTCATCGTTCAACGTCGGTTCGTTGCACTTATACACAAGACGCGCCTGCAGATGGTCCTGCATATTCTTGCCCACGCCAGCGAGTTCTTTCTTTACTTCGATACCGTGTTCCGCAAGCTGTGCGCCCTCGCCGATACCCGAGAGCATCAGAAGCTGTGGCGAATTGATCGCCCCGCCAGACAGAATGATTTCGCGTCGCGCCGTCACGGTCACAGGATTGCCGGACCGGTCTGTATAGGTGACGCCGGTGGCGCGGCCCTCACTGATTTCGACTTTGTCCACCTGGGCATGTGTCACGATTTTCAGGTTCGGGCGGCCACGTGCAGGATTGAGGTAGGCAACGGCCGAACTGCAACGGCGTCCGTTGCGGGCCGTCAGCTGGAAGAAACCAACGCCTTCCTGATCTGCTCCGTTGTAGTCCGGATTGAACTTATAGCCAGCGGCCTGCGCTGCAGCGACCCAGGCGTCTGTGATGGGACGCTGGATCCGCATGTTTGAAACTGACAGCGGCCCCTGATCGCCGTGATAATCGTCCGCGCCGCGTTCATTGTTCTCCGCCCGCTTGAACAGAGGCAGCACATCATCCCAGCCCCAGCCGGCATTCCCCATCTGGCGCCACCGGTCATAATCCTGCGGCTGCCCGCGGACATACAGAAGACCATTCAGAGAGGATGAGCCACCCAGAACCTTGCCGCGCGGCCATTCAATGGATCGGCCGTTGAGACCCGGATCGGGTTCGGTTTTGTAGCACCAGTCCACTGACGGGTTGTGAATTGTCTTGAAATAACCGACGGGGATGTGAATCCACGGATTCAGATCCCGGCCACCGGCTTCAAGCAGGATAACGCTGTTCTTCGGGTCTGCGCTCAGCCGGTTGGCCAGCACGCAGCCCGCTGAACCTGCACCAACAACGATAAAATCCGCTTCCACGAGGGTCTCCTCCATGTAGTATGAAAAAAACTCTATGCAGAAACGCAATATCATACTAGTGTTTTTTGGGACGAAAAGTCTCAATAATCGACGTTCAGGGAGGAACGCATGAAAACATCAAACAACATCAATGGTATATCACGCCGCGATTTATTCAAAATTGCGGGTCGCTACGGCATGAGTTCCACGCTTCTGGCAGCCGGTACATTCGGCGGCGCAATGAGTGTGGCAAATCTCGCCAAAGCTGCTGAATCCACTTACGAAAAGCGCTTTGCCAAAGAGCCGAAATATACACTGAAATTCGGTGCGTCAGGCTTCAACGCCCGCAACCTTCTGATCGAACGTGCCGGTTGTCTTGAATTCGCGCGCGACCTCGAAAGCCGCACAGACGGAGAGATTCGCGTAGAGTTCATCGGCGACAATCAGATCTGCGGTCAGACATCCTGCGTCGAGAAAACACAGCAGGGAATCGTCGACATCTATGCGGCTTCCACTCAGAACTCCGCCGGGGGCGCACCTTATCTGAACGTTCTCGACTACGCCTACATGTTCCGCAACCGGGCAGACCAGTACTACTTCCTGTACTCGCCGGCCTCTCAGGCACTGCTGCGTGAACCCTATGAAAAGCGTCACGGCCTGAAGTTCCTGTTCAGCCACGCTGAACTCCGCGGGATCCAGCTGGGTCTGAACTTTGCGGACAAACCGACGGTCACATCGATCGATGAACTCGCCGGCACAAAGAACCGTGTCACGGGTACACAGCTTGGCCGGATCGCAATGGAAGCGCTCAACCTGAACCCCGTTCCGGTTGCATGGGAAGAAACACTTGATGGCCTCAAACAGGGTCTCATCGACGGTGCGGAAACATGGGCGTCTGCTGTTGCCTACGCAAACATGTCGCCGGTTGTGTCCCAGTCGGTTCACCTGAACTTCTTCTGCGGCACCGAGCACACGGCCATGTCGGCCTCCGTGTTCGACAGCCTCGGTGGCGAGCTGCAGGACGCCGTGATGGAATCCTCCTATCTGGCACAGGTTCATGTCCAGGCAGCCAACGAAGTCGCGCTCATCAACACCGTTGGTCAGTCCGACCCGCAGCTTCCGAATACAATCTTCGCTCAGAACAACGTGCGCAACGCGTTCCTGTCAGAAGCAGAGATCAAGAAAGCCGAAGAAATGTGCTCGCCAGAGTACCAGCCGCAGCTCTGGGAGCAGTGGCGTGAGCGGCTTAACGGCTGGTCCGGTGGCCTTGATACGTATCAGGACATCTATGACGAAGTGCGCAAGATCCCTGGTGATACTCTGGCAGAGAATGTTGAGCCTCGCCGGTGGTGGAAAGCCTGATCAAGGCATCTGCCTGACCTGAGACCGGGCTGATCCGCGCAAAAGCGCGGGTCAGCCTTTGTCATCTCAAAAATACCGACCGGAAGTGGCGGAATTCTTAAAGCGAGGGGGAGATCTTTATGTCGATTTTGGCTGAAGCGGTGGCCGTTGTTCCCGCATTATTCTCAGGCAGTTCCTGGGATATGAGGCAGGCATTTGACGCCGATGGTATGTGGCTGTTCTGCTTTGTAGCGACATTCGTATGCGGATTTGTGGCACATCTGTTTTACCAGCTGGTGCCATTCGCCGAAAAGCATCTGGAACGCGGGCTTTCAGTCACGATGTACCTGATCATCGCCGGCATCATCTGCTGGGGCGTCATTGACCGTTTTGTATTCTCGAACCAGTGGTCCGGATCCACAACAGTGCCGCCATTTCTCTTTATGGTCATGGCCTGGTTTGCGTGTTCGTATAACGTAAAACTGCGCACCCACCTGAGCTTCAGCGAATTTCGCGCGAAAATGGGCCCGACTGGGCAGATGCTGACACTGACGATGGACGCGCTGCTGTGGCTCGGCTTCTGCTGGATCGCAATCACCACGTCGCTGCGGTTCACGGCACTTTCCGCAGACAACTTCCAGCTCGTCGATGGCGTCGATGATGTGATGAAGTGGTGGTTCTACATCACCGTCCCCATTGCATTCACACTGATGTCTGGCCGCGTCATCGGAAACTGGCTGGAAGACTGGAATAACTACCGGTCCGGCAGCCCGATCATCAAGCAAGCCGTTATCGGGGGAGACGTATAATGTCCGACGGATCATGGATCACACTTATTTCGCTGGGCGTGACGGCGCTCTTTATGCTCGGAACTCCGGTGCTTCTTGTTATTTTTTACTGGGTCATCGGCTGCAGCTTCGTCATCGGCCTGCCGCTGTCGAACACGGGCAATGAGCTCATCAACGTCTTCAGCAAAGGCTTTGCGCTTCTTGCGATGCCACTGTTCATTCTGACCGGGGACCTGATCAACCAGTCCGGCATTGCCCGACGATTGTCGAATTTTGCCTATTCCTGTCTGGGGTGGCTGCGCGGGGGCCTCGCGATGGCCTCTATCGCAGCTTGCGGACTGTTCGCTGCGATCTCCGGATCAAACTCTGCAACGACTGCCACAATCGGCTCCATGCTGCATCCTGAAATGGTCAAGGGCAACTATGATGAGCGCTTCTCGGCGGCAACCGCTGCCGCGGGTGGTACGGTCGGGATCATCATTCCGCCGTCGATCATCTTCATTGTTTACGGCTTCCTGATGAACCTGCCCATCTCGGAGCTCTTCATCGCGGGGATCCTTCCCGGTACGCTGATGGTTATTGCCATGATGGCGGTTGCTTTCATCGTCTGCACCATCAACGGCTGGGGTATCCTTATCAGGCTGTCATTCGCACGGGTCCTCAAAACAGCGTTCGGCGCATGGCTGGGCTTTTTTGCCATCGGCCTGGTTCTGTGGGGCATCTACACCGGTAAGTTCTCACCAACCGAGGCTGCCGGGATTACCGTGGGTTTCTGTGTCTTTGTGGGTATCCTTTGCTACCCGCTGAACAAACTGCTGGGCAGCGACGCAGACATTCCGGTCGAGGAAAAAAGCTTTATGTCGATGTTTGTCGTCGAAGGCTTCACCCTGCCGAGCGTGCCGGCCATCGTATCCCGCTCCGCTCAGATCACGGGTATTCTGGTGCCGCTGATTGCTGTGTCGGTTGCGATGCAGCAGGTCCTGTCATCGCTGGGCGCAAAAGAGTACATCGGCGACTTTGTCACCGGCATGGGCGGATACTACGCGGTTCTGGCCACAGCGATGGTCATCGTGTTTGTAACCGGTATGATCCTTGAATCCCTGCCCGTGACGATCATCCTGGCACCGATTCTGGCACCGATTGCCGTGTCTGTCGGTGTGGATCCGATCCACTTTGCCGTGGTCTTCCTTGTGGGTGCGTCAATCGGGTTCATCACGCCGCCATATGGTCTGAACCTTTATGTCGCGTCCGGGGTGACGGGAGTGCCCTACTTCAGGCTGCTCAAGTTCTCCACGATGTACCTTGTGTCACTCCTGATCGTCTGGATTTTTGTTGCTCTGACACCGATCACCGCCTTGTGGTTGGTTCAGTTGATGCAATAAGCAGAGGACCAGACAGAATTGCCGGACGGAAACATGACTGAAAAACAGGACCAGATACCCACCAATCTCAGGTTGCTGGTCCTGTTGGAGGAAGTGGTGAAGGCCGGTGTGCCGGTCACCCCCTCGGTGATCAAGGATGCCCTGAACCTGCCAAAGCCCACGTTGCACAGACTGTTCAACACCGCCGAGGCCGAAGGGTTCCTGCAACGTGATATTGACGGCCGTTCCTATTCTCCGGGGCCCCGGCTCCGGACGATGGCCGTCAATGCTATTTCATCGCAGCGGGTACGCATGCTGCGTCTGAACATCCTGCGCGGTGTTGCCGATGAAATCGGTGAGACCTGCAACATTGCCATGCCTGACCGCGAGGGCATGACATATCTTGACCGTATCGAGACACACTGGCCACTGCGCATTCAGCTGCCGGTGGGCACCCAGGTGCCTTTTCACTGCACGGCCAGTGGCAAGATGTACCTGTCGTCGCTGCGCCCTTCGTACCTGGACCGCTATCTGGAAAGCGCGCGACTGGAACGGCATGCGCCCGGTACGATCACTGACCGTGTGGCGCTGAAATCAGAGATCGAACTGACGCGCAGACGGGGCTACTCCTGCGACAATCAGGAGTTCATGGAAGATATGGCTGCGGTGGCGGTGCCGGTGCTGGACAATCAGAAGCGCCTGATGTCCACGCTGTCCGTCCATGCGCCGATACAGCGACAGACCCCCGAGACACTCAGACAGTTCGTCGAGCCTCTGAAAAGGGCTGCGGCCCAGCTCGCGGAACAGGTGAACGCCTGATCTTCTCAGGTTTCTTCCTCCAGCGAAGCCTCCGCCTCAACAGTAAAGAAAAAGTCAGGGTTTCCGGCCTCGTCCAGCACGTGATCCGGTATGCAATCAGGACCCTGTGCAAAAACCGCAGACCCGAAAGCGCGCAGCATGAGCGACAGTTTCTGCAGGCGCTGTCCGGTAATCTCACTGTAGAACTGCTGGTATTTCTGCGTTTTCTTCAGCGCCCGGATATGCGCACAGTGGGCCTCGACACATTGATTGTGCGCAGCGGCGATTTCCGCGTCCTGCATCAGCCGGTCGAATTCAGCGCGCGCTCCCGGTACAAGGCGCTGCGCCGAATGGTCCTCCTGAGCATTGTGGTTCATGCGAAACCAGTAATTGAGTCCCTGATCCCGATCCACGTGGTTCACCCGGCCCCGGTCGCGCTTGACCAGAAAGCTGTCAGCGGAGCGCAGTGCATAGTGGTTGAGCGTTACCAGATCGTACCCCCAGGTCGCTGTCGTAGATCTCCAGGCGTTGCGGTATTCGCTGCGTGGCAGCGCCGCCCCTGATCCGTTCACCCACCTGATTTCATCAACCAGCTGAGGCTGGAGACCCTTGGGTCGGTGAACGCCCATTTTGCGGAATATCCCGATGTTCCGCACCAGCGTTTTGAATCCCCAGGCCTGATGCGGTTTCCGGGTGAACTGTGCCGCGCATCGGGCGAACTGTTCAGTAACAAATTGATCTTCGAATTTTTCCACACCGGCATTGCCGAAAAGCCGCCAGGTCATTGAGATCAGGTTCGCATCACCCACTGCCGCGTAAAGATCCGTTAACTTCCCCTCTCCAACGTGGATGTTGATAAACTCATCCACATCCATCGACACAACCCAGTCGAGATCCGCAAACAGCGGTTCCTGGTCGGCAGCATGAAGTGCGGCATGCTGCGGTTTCATCCCCATCTGCCGGAAAGGGTTGTCACGGTGGCGGACAAGACCCTTTTCCTCAAGGAGGCTCAGAAAGCTGTCGGTTCCGTCGGTGCAGTCGTTGGAATACACGATGAAATCGGTAACGCCGATGGACCGGTGCCAGGCAAGCCATTCAAGGATAAACGGCCCCTCGTTCTTCATACAGGTCACAATGCCGGTCCGGTTGGCATCTGCGCCCGGTCGCGGTTTCAGGCTGACACGGGGCGCACGCCGGGGCGTTTCACCAAAATGTCCGGCAAAAAGGGCTATCAGTTCTTTATCTTCGGAAAGGCTGGACTTGGGCGCGATACCAGAGACCTGTACACCCGGGTGGCGTAACGCCATCGCCTGGACGAAGGGCATCTGCGGCGTGTCATCATCCGTTGCACCGACGATACGTACCTGCCGCCAGATCGCAGCGCCGGATACCCTGTCCGGTGCGACGCACCACCGCGACGCTCCCCCCTCCGCATCAAATCTCCGGCAGATATGATCTCCGAACCCTGTTGTCCCGCCCGGACGCAGGCCCCATGGGTAAATCCGCTCGCCTTTCAGCAACAGGACACCGCGCGGCGACCGCGCCGCTGCGTCGAAAACGGTATCGCCTTTCAGAGGGAGCAGCAGATCGCTGACGTCCAGGTTCATGACACCTGCAGCTTTTCCCAGGTACAGGTATCGCGTCATTTCGTACAGAATGACGGCACCGTAGGGGGCGTTCTCCTGATCCGGCAGCGGGTGCTGCATCCGATCACGGCCCGGCGCATCGGGCGCGTACCACGGCAGGCGCGCGTCACCCTCGCCGGGCACACCCAGTGGCGTATCAAAACGCAGGATCAGAACGCGTCTGATCCCGGGCACCGGACGCGCGTTCAACAGAGTTTCCAGTGCGCTGGTCTCGGGATCGGCGGCCCGGTCGATCAGCAACAACGCCTCGAGGTCATGCTGGCCGGCGTGAAAGACAAGCCAGTCGCGCACGTTTTCTGCTGTCTCTGCATGCCTGATCGCAACGCAGGTATTCAGGTCGTCAAAGAGTTCCGGCTGCGGCTTCAGGGAAATAACCTGCATCTCCTCACCGGTGAGAGGCAGCACAACACCGTTGTCCGGCGCGGGCGATTTACCTATGATCTGCAACGCGTTACCGATGCGGCGTACCGCACGGATGTCAAACCCGGCGTTGCTGTCGAGCGCATCACGCGGAAATCCGACATCTGTAAACACCATGCTGGTCTGCGCGCCGTCTACGGGCGCGACGACGCCGAAAACCGTTCCCGCGCCGGTTTGCAGCGTTGCAATCTCGTGGCGTTGTACGTCCACCTGCCCGTCCTTCTTGGGGGCGTTTCGATTGTCAGCCCCACCTGCTCCCGCCCGGTTTCACGGGCCACGGTGCAACTCTAATCCTGCATGAACGCAATTCAAAGGCCGCGGACTCCGTCCGAGGTCAGTCAGGGCCGAAAATCTCAGTAAACGGTCCGACACACTGGCGAAATCCGTCTTCGAAACTGCCATTGCCCGGGTGCCACACGCTTTCAAGCGAGACAACGCCATCATACCCGTCAGCCCGCAGCGCGTCAGCGATGGGACGCAACACCGGACCAAGCTGTCCCTCTCCCAGACGTCGGACCTCAAGTGTAGCGCGGGGGGTATCGACGATGACATCCTTGATGTGCAGATGGCCAAGGTATCCGCCACGCAGTGCGCCATAGCCATCCGGCCAGGCTGTTTCATGACACCAGCAGTTATTGGCAGGATCCCACAGCACCTGCAGCACATCCTTTGCATCCAGGTCGTCAATCATCCGCCGCGCAGTATAACTTGAGTTGACCATGGTACCGTTGCCCGTTTCGACCACAAGCCTGATCCCTTCTGCCCGTGCCAGTTCAACCGCTGGCGCAGTCATCGACAACAAACTGTCCCAGGCGCCCTGCGCCACGTTCCAGACCTCGGCGCCACCGTGACCCCAGAGAATCTGCTCTTTTTTCTGGGTCATGATCCGCACCAGCGGTGCGCCGGTCCGGTGCGCCATATCGATCACACGTTTCAGGGCATCCATATGGACGGTATGCTCGGGATCTCCCGCGTGGTTACCGGTTGTCAGACCGGCAAAGATGTGGCGGGAGAGACAGGAAACAGGTTTGCCGCGATCACGCAGCAACGTGTCGATCTGCCGGATTTGTTCCGGTGAATGATCGCCGACTTCGGTGTCACCCACAAACTGCAGTTCGGCATAGGTCAGGCCAAAATCGTCCATCACATCAACGGCCCGGGCGAGATCGCGGCTGATGCCGTCGCAGATAACGCCCAGCTTCACCTGCTGCCCTCGCGGTGCAGTTCAGCTCCGATGATTTCCTCGATAACGCGTGTACAGACCCAGTTGTCGCCGTCAGGATATTTTGTCCGGCCGGCATGAAATATCTGCATCGCAGCGGCGGCTGTATGTAACGGCACGCCCAGCGCTTCGCCAAGACCCATCGAGATCGTCAGATCCTTGTGCATCGTGTTGATATGGCTGCCGGTTCCCTCGAACTGCCGGTCGATGATCTTTTCCAGCGCGTTGTTGACGACGCCACAGCCGGCAGAAGAGGTTGAGAAAACGTCCAGAATAACCTGTCCCGGCACACCAGCCTTCGCCGCAAGTGCGGCGGCCTCAAAGGTAGCGGAGAACTGCGCGCCGATGAGTGACTGAAGGCAGGCCTTGACCGTCTGACCATCTCCCGGTCGGGTGCCGACCCGGTGAATGTTTGCGGAAACCGCCTGCATCACCGGGGCAACTCGGTCCAGCACGTCATCCGGCGCCGCTGCCATCATCGTCAGAGTGCCGGACTGTGCACCCGGGTAACCGCCCGACACCGGCGTGTCGACCAGATCAATGCCTGATCCCTCCATGTCCGCGCCGATTGCGCGGGCCTCGTCGGGCCGGACCGTAGCGCTCAGGATCGCAGTGCCGCCCGGCGCCATATGCGACACCAGCCCGTCGGGACCGAGGATCACGTCGCGTGCCTCCTGCCCTGTCATCACCATGACAAATACGACATCTGCGGACCGGCCGATTTCGGCTGGGTTCACCACGGCCTTACCGCCCATGTCGATGAATGCCTGCATCCTGTCGGGTTTCGGGTCATATCCCGAGACTTCAAACCCGTTTCTGATAAGATTAAGCGCGATACCGCTGCCCATATCGCCAATACCGGCGATTCCCGTTCTGAACATGACAGTTACCTCCCCGTCCTGCGTTCCGTTTCCCTGAAAAGGGATGTCAAAAGCGGAGATTTCACGCGCCACCTTTGTGACGTCGGGCGGGTCCGGTAGACACCCCGCTGCCCGGTTAGGTGGCGTTACGCTAGCACCGGCCCGCGGCGGCTGACAAGGCAGCACCAGCCACCTTCGCCGGCGCGGGTTTGCTTAAATGGTTGCCAAACAGGTCGCACCTGCGTGATGCTGCAGGCCCGCGCCAGTATCGCGACACCCGAAATCACCGGGACAGAAAGGACATCCGATGACAGCTTCCTCCATCCGCCGGACGACAGGTCAGGGCAAAACATTCGATTCAGTTCTGGATACCGTCGGCAATACGCCGGTGATCCGCATCAACAACCTCGCACCAGAGGGCGTCGAGCTTTACGTCAAAGCCGAGTTCTTCAATCCTGCCGCATCGGTCAAGGACCGCCTCGCCCTGAATATCATCGAGGCCGCCGAACGGTCCGGCACCTTGAAACCCGGCCAGACCGTGGTCGAGGCGACATCGGGCAACACTGGCATCGGTCTGGCGATGGTCTGTGCACAAAAGGGTTATCCGCTGGTTGTGACGATGGCGGACAGTTTTTCGATCGAGCGCCGCCGCCTGATGCGGATGCTGGGCGCAAAGGTCATTCTGACGCCCCGTGCCGAAAAAGGTTTCGGTATGTATAACAAGGCGGCTGAACTGGCCGAAGCGAACGGCTGGTTCCTCGCAAGCCAGTTCGAGACAAAAGCCAACGCCGATATTCACGAAGCCACAACCGCACAGGAAATCCTGGGAGATTTTGCCGGCCGCAGGCTCGACTACATCGTCACGGGCTACGGGACGGGTGGGACTGTCACTGGGATCGGGCGCGTCATGCGCAGGGAACGGCCTGACACGAAAATCATCCTTACCGAGCCCGCAAATGCACAGCTGGTCGGCAGTGGTGTAGCCCAGGACCGGCGCGACAACGGGGCCCCTGCGGTCAGCCACAGCGCCTTTGAGCCACATCCGATCCAGGGATGGACACCGGACTTTATCCCGGCGGTTCTGCAGGAAGGGCTGGACAGCAGTTATTACGATGAGCTGCTGCCCGTCGCCGGGACCGACGGTATCGCGTGGGCCCGCAGGCTGGCCGCTGAAGAAGGCATTCTCACCGGAATTTCGGGCGGGTCGACCTTTGCCATTTCGCAACAAGTCGCCGGAACGGCAGCGCCCGGATCGGTTATCCTGTGCATGCTGCCGGATACGGGCGAGCGCTATCTCTCGACACCGATGTTCGAGGAAATTGATGCCGAGATGAACGACGAAGAGACCGCAATCTCGAAATCCACCCCCGGATACCAGATGTAAAATCGTCGAAACCCTGTTTCGGAAATTTCAAACAGGCAATAAACGCGATACTGTCCGGTGCAGAAACGGAGAACCGCCATGCACCGGTCAAAACTCAGCCTCAAGTCGCTGGAACTTTTCCGCGAAACCGCCCGCTGCGGACAGATCAGGACAGTTGCGCGTGAAGCTGGCCTGTCCGTCAGCACTGTGTCACATCACCTGAGCCAGCTTGAGGAGGCACTGGGGGTTGCCCTGCTGGATCACGCCAGGCGCCCCATGGCACTGACAGCAGAGGGCGCGGCATTCCTTGAATACGTCGATGACGCGCTGGACATTCTGCGCAAAGCCGAAAGTGCTGCGCTGACAGGGCGTCTGTCAGACGTGCGCAACCTGCGTCTGGCACTTATTGAGGACTTTGACAGCAGTGTTGCGCCCGACCTGGCAAGATTGCTTGCGCGGGATATGACATCGTGCCGGTTTGTGCACCTTACCCGGCCAAGCCACGATATCCTTGCCCTGCTGCACAGCCGTAAAATCGACATCGGTATCGCAACAAGGCCCCAGTCCCCTCCTGACGGCATGACAGAGTGGCCGGTTCTGCGCGACCCTTACGTTCTGGCCATGCCGGCCGGTGCCTCGGCTGCTCCTGCCGACATGCTGTCCAGTCAGTCTGACCTGCCCTTTCTGCGCTACAGCGATGACCAGCTTATCGGCAAACAGATCAGCGCGCACCTGCGCCGCCAGCGGATTGATCTGCCCCACAGGTTTCAGTTCGAAAGCAACCAGTCGCTCATGGGCATGATCGCCGATGGCACCGGCTGGGCCATCACCACTCCTACAAACTACCTGCGCGCACGGCGCTTTCGCGACAGAGTAAAGATCGCGCCCCTCCCGGGCAGGGAATTCGCCCGCTATATTTCCGTGTTTGCCCGCGCCGATTTTGATCCCATGACAACTCAGATCGTCCGGAACCACATGCGAAGCCTGATCAGTGACAGCGTGGTGACCCCTGCGGTGGATAAAATGCCCTGGCTTATCGGGAAAATGCTGGTGCCGGAGCACGCCAGTTTCACTTCAGAACCCTGAAAGCCTCTCGTATTGCACGATCCTGCGCTGCATTGAGGTATTCCGGGTGGTGTTCGCGCAGAATGCGGCACGCTTTATCGCGCGCCCTGCTCCATGCGTCTTCGGCACCGTTCTCTTCCCATGTACGGGGTGCTTCGCGATCGGCAAGCGACGGGTAGAAGTAATCCCGCTCCATCGCAGCGCTGGTATGTGTCCCCCCCAGAAAATGCCCGGCCCCTAGAACGGCGTCGCATATCGCCTCATATCCCAGATTATCCTCTGTCACTTCCACACCGCGCAATGTGCGGTACGTGGCAGCATGCATTTCATCATCCAGCACAAAGGCCTCGAAACTGGCACCCAGCAGCGACGCGGTCATACCGGAGCTCTCGTAGATCAGGTTCCCCCCCGCCAAGGCCGCCGCGAGAGAGGAAATTCCTTTTTCCGCGCCGTACTGCGCGTCGATTGCCTTGGCGTCTGTCATGGATGCGGCAACCCCGGACGGCAGCCCCAGCCAGTTGCTGAGCTGGGCCGATGCGGCATTCAGCAGAGCAGTCTCTCCGCCACCACCCGCAAAGGCGCCGGTCCGCAAATCGACCACCAGCGGCCAGTTTGAGAACACCATCGGATGACCCGGCCGGACAGCGTGAACCATAAGCAGTGACCCCAGTGTTTCGGCCAGCGACTGCGCCAGAAAACCTGCCAGTGTCGCAGGTGCTGTAGCACCGGACTGCGCCGCGGTGATGCACGACACAGGAATATTGTGTTCAAGACAGGCATAGGTCACGTCGACAGCGTCTTCGCCGTAACGCATTGGTGATATCACGGGGCTGATATGCGCTTTGACAAAGGGGCGTTTTGAAAATTCACCTTCGCCACCCGCGACAATATCAAACATTCTGACCAGCGGTGCCACATGTTCGGCCAGGGTAAAGGCGGTCGCGACCGGACGTGTGGTATTCTTCATCAGGGCGTACGCGGTGTTCACATCCAGATCGAACGGATCAGCCACGTCCGTGGCAATGCAACACCGCGTGAACCAGCCGATGTTTGTCAGCCGGTCCTGCAGGCGTGTAAAATCGTGCAGATCGCGCAGCGTCGAGGGCCTGTAAAGGCCTGTCTCCAGATCAAGTGTCTGAACGGCGGCACCTCCCGTGCCAAACCAGACCCGGTCGCCGCCAACCTCGATAGACCTGTCAGGGTCCCGGCCGTGCAGAACAAAGCTCTTTGCGGCCTGATCAATGGCATCTGACACAAGGCCACGGGGAAATGTCACCCGGCCATCCGGTCTTTCTGCGGCGCCCGACCGCAGGAGGTCCTGGCGCAGGCGGTCCGGCACCTCACCCATCCCGAGTTCTGCCAGCAGCCTCAGGGCCGTATCCAGAATTGCATTGAGGTCACTGTCGCTCAGCGGCCTGTAAGCCCCGCCGGACTGCCCGGGTGCCGCCGGATTGAACTCCGGTGCTTTTGCCCGCTGCGCTTTCAGCGCCGCCCTGCCTTTGCGGCGACCTGCCCCGGGTGCCATATGTGCCGCTCCCTCTGCCGGTTACATCTGTGATGCTGCCGTTCCCGGCCCGTGCCTGACAAGTGCCGCCACCCGCTTTTCGGATTTTTCCAAAGACTATTTCGAAAAAATCTGTATCCGTCTGATTACCTTGACGCGGCATAGTGGGCTGCCATCACTTCGGCAGTGTGTGAGCATCGGAGAATAACTATGAGAAACACAGCCAAAGTCGTCGTAATTGGCGGAGGAATTGCGGGCTGCTCTACTCTCTACCACCTCACCCGCGAAGGCTGGAGCGACGTGATGCTGCTGGAGCGCAACGAGCTTACATCCGGTACGACTTGGCACTCGGCGGCGCAGGTCACAAATTTTGGTATGAACCAGACAATGGTCGGGCTGAAAACACATTCGATCAGTCTGTATAAAGAACTGGCAGAAGACCCTGAATATCCGATCAACTATCACCATGGTGACGGCGGCATACGCCTTGCGAACACCGAGAAGCAGATGGACGGATACCGGCATTTCGCCTCGATGGCGCGGGGGATGGACGTGCATTTTGAGGTCATCGACGCCGAGGAATGCGCGCGCCGTCATCCTCTGATCTCGACCGACAATCTGATCGGTGGTTTGTGGGACCCGCTCGATGGTGACATCGACCCGGCGCAGCTGTGTCAGGCGCTGGCACGACGGGCGCGCAAAGCCGGTGCAGAAGTGCACCGAAACACACCCGTCACCGCGCTGCGACAGCTGGCAGACGACAGCTGGATCGTTTCCACCGAAAAGGGCGATGTTCACGCAGAGATTGTCGTAAACGCCTGTGGTTACCGGGTGAATGAGGTCGGCGCGATGATGGGTGTGCACCACCCTGTCATGTCGATGGAGCATCAGTATTTCCTGACCGTGGAAATCCCCGCGATCAAAGAGGCCGGGCACCGCATGCCGCTGCTGCGCTGTCCGATCAGCGATTACTATTGCCGTCAGGAAAAGAACGGTCTGCTGGTGGGTTTTTACGAGCAGGACTGCAAAACCTGGGGCATGGACGGGATCGACCCGAACTTTGTGAACGCGCTTTGCCCCGACGATCTCGACCGCGTCACGGACGTGCTGGAAGGCGCGTTTGAACGGATGCCTGCGCTGATGGAAACCGGCATTCACACCGTGGTCAACGGCCCGATTACCTATACCATTGACGGCGCGCCGCTGGTGGGGCCGATCCCGGGCAAACGCAATGCGTTCTGCATCATCGGGTTGCGCGCGGGCCTGGGCGAAGGCGGCGGACACGGCTGGCTGCTGGCCCAGCAGATCGTGCACGGCGAGGCCTGCTTTGACACCTGGGTGATCGACCCGCGCCGGTTTACCGGCCATGCAAATGTCGAACTGACAGCGCTCAAGGCGATCGAGGATTATCAGAACGAATTCCGGTTCCACTTTCCGCACGAACACCGCCCCGCCGGCAGGCCCATGAAGACGACGCCCCTGACGCCGATCCTTGCAGCAGAGGGCGCCGCGTTCGGTACGATGAACGGCTGGGAACGGATAGAATACATCAAACCGGACCCGGATTTTCACGAAGACTATGGGTTCCGGTTCAACAACGTCTTTGACTTGGTCGCCGGAGAAGTTGCGACCGTGCAGAAGGCTGTCGGACTGACCGAGGTCAACGGCTTCAACCGGTTTGAACTGACCGGATCAGACGTTGATGGCTTCCTCGACCGAATGATCTGTGGCCGCGTACTAAAGAAAGAGGGACGCGTTGGCCTGGGGTATCTGCTGAACCATCAGGGAATGCTCAAATCAGAGGCCACGGTGGCCCGGCTGCCCGGCGGGCGTGTCTGGTATGGCTCGGCTGCTGCGTCAGAATTCCACGATATGGACTGGCTGCAGGCACACCGGGGCCAGGATGAGGATGTGCAGATCCGTTCACTGACGAACGAGCACACGATTCTGGTGCTCGCCGGGCCAAAGGCGCGGGACGTTCTGTCAGCTGTCAGTCGTGAGGACTGGTCGGCGGATGCCTTTCCCTGGCTGCATGTGCGGGAGTGTTTCATCGGCATCGCACCTGCAGTGGTGATGTCGGTCAGCTTTTCGGGCGAACTGGCATATGAAATCCACGTGCCGAACAACCAGCTTTACGCAGCATGGCTGACCCTGCGCAACGCCGGCAAAGCCTTTGGTTTGGGGCTGTTTGGAAGCCGGGCAGTGGAATCCATGCGCCTTGAAAAAGGCTATCTGCACTGGAAAGCGGAAATACTGACTGAGTTTGACCCCTTTGAGACCGGCCTCGACCGCTTTGTAAGGATGGACAAACCCGACTTCGTGGGGCGCGGGGCACTGCTGCAACGCCAGGCACAGGGCCCCCGTAAAAGGCTTGTCACGCTGACAGTCGGCACCCATGACGCACCTGCTCACGGGGGCGCCTCGGTCATGCTGGATGGCTCAGTTGTCGGGACAGTGACATCGGGCGACTACGGCCACCGGACGGGCCTGAACCTGGCGCTGGCCTTTGTCGATCCGGCCCTGGCACAGCCAGGTCAGAGGCTGTCTGTGGATATGCTCGGTGAGCTGGTCAGCTGTGAAGTGACAGCACCCGGACCGTATGATCCGGATTATCAGCTGGTACGCAGTTAATCGCCGCAGCTACCGGGGGCGGATGTGCCGCCCCCGGCTGTCCCGTCAGTGCGAGAACTTCTTGATCTCACCTGATTTCAGGCGCGCGCTGTAGGAGTCAAGTTCCTGGCGCACAAGCTTCATCAGGAAGTAGAGCGCGAAGATGTTGACCACCGCCATGGCAAAGATCGCCGCATCCGAGAAATCGATCACGGGGCCAAGGCTGGCCGCGGCACCAATCACGATAAAGATGCAGAAGATTACCTTGAAGGTCAGCTCAGACGCTTTGCCCTCGCCAAAGAGATAGGTCCATGCTTTCAGCCCGTAGTACGACCACGAGATCATGGTCGAGAAGGCAAAGAGCACAACTGCAATGGCCAGCACATAGGGGAACCAGCTGATACCGGAGGCAAAGGCCGCGGACGTCAGTTCGACACCCGAAACACCGCCCACTGTCGCAATCGCCGTGCCCGCTTCATTGAGCACATAGTTACCCGTGGCCTCATCAATGATCAGCTGCTGCGAGATCACGATGACAAGCGCCGTCATTGTGCAGATCACAACCGTATCGATCAGCGGCTCAAGCAGGGACACGAAGCCTTCGGTAATGGGCTCTTTGGTTTTCACCGCCGAGTGTGCAATCGCCGCAGAACCAACGCCCGCCTCGTTCGAGAAGGCCGCCCGTTTGAACCCCTGGATCAGCGCGCCGACAAAGCCGCCCGCGACGCCCAGACCGGTAAAGGCACCGGCAAAGATCTGGCCAAACGCCCAGCCGATCATATCGTAGTTTACGATCAGAATGATAAGTGCGGCACCGACATAAAGAATGCCCATGAAGGGCACGACCTTTTCCGTGACGTTGGCAATGGATTTGATACCACCCACGATCACGGCAAAAACCACACCCGCAAACACCAGACCGGTAATCCAGCCCGGATAATCGCCGACGATCCCGGAGATCTGCGCATGAGCCTGGTTGGCCTGGAACATGTTCCCGCCACCAAGTGCCCCCAGAATACAGAAAACCGAGAAGAGCACCGCGAGTATTTTGCCACCCGGCAGGCCCAGTTCATCAAACCCTTTGGACATATAGTACATCGGGCCACCCGAAACTGTGCCGTCGGGGTATTCATTGCGGTATTTCACGCCCAGCGTACATTCTGTGAACTTTGAGGCCATGCCCAGCAGACCCGCGAGGATCATCCAGAAGGTGGCCCCCGGCCCCCCGATACCCACGGCAACCGCGACACCGGCAATGTTGCCCAGACCGACAGTTCCCGACAGCGCCGTGGCCAGCGCCTGAAAGTGACTGACCTCGCCCGCATCATCCGGGTCGGAGTAATCCCCTTTGACCAGCGAGATCGAATGGCCGAAGAAACGCACCTGGACCAACCCGAAATAGACCGTAAAGACCGTGGCTGCGATCACCAGCCACATCACGATCCACGGGAATGAGGTGCCCGGAAACGGCGCAAAAATAAAACTGACGAAAGGCCCGGTAAACTGAGCGAATATCTCGTTTACCCGCTGATCCAGCGTCTGAGCTTCCTGAGCGGCAACCGGACTGGCCAGAAGGGTCGCAGCGACAGCGCCGGCAAGATATCTGATATCTGTTTTCATATTATTCCCTCACCCGACAACTGTGACTGGCATGCTGGCATGCATGACAAGATTGCTGGTCGAACTGCCGAAAATGCGGGATGTGAATCCGCTCTCCGACGACCGGCCGACCACGATCTGGTCGGCGCCGTTTTCGACAGCGATTGCGTTCAGCGTCTCAGCGACGTCGCCGTGGCGCACTTTGCCCGTGGCGCTGAAACCCTCAGACGAAAGCTGTTCGACGGCAGGCTCAATAACCCTGCTGTTCGCGATCGAAATTTCCTCCTCGCGCCGCTTGTGACGCTGCGCGTTTTCCTCTGCTGTCTGGAAAGTGAACGGCGACCATTCGATCACGTAAACCACCAGAATCTCACAGTCTCCGATAAGCCGGGCAAGCTGCTTGCCATGTTCGAGCGCACGATTGCCCGACCCCGCTCCATCCAGACCGATGACCAGTTTTGTTGGCATATGTCCCTCTTGTGTTTAAATCAGCGCGCTTACGTGCGCCTTGTGTGCCGTGATTATCCCGGGGCAGTTCTGTGGCACTCAAATATCGCCCCATTCAGAAATCATTAACTATTTCCCCCAGCAAATGGGTCTTATTTTTCTCATTTTTCGGATAACCTGCCTTTAGTTTGCAAATTTTTCGGGCAGATTGCCCGCCAGAGGGCAGTATTTCAGACAGCTGTCTTTTCTCGTTTTAATAGAATCACTTTCTGGCAGCGACACGCACCGGTAGCGTTTCCCGGTAACCGGCAGTGTCAGACCCTGCGCGTTGCCAGCGCCGCCGCTGTCCAGAACACAATTGAAATGTCTCCGCTGCGCCCGCGCACGGCTATGCCATCGCGTTCCTCAGGCTGGTAAGCTGGTGCTTCTTTCAGCGCTGCGGCAAAGTCCTGGCTTGCCACGATAACCGCACCCGTTTCCTTGGCCGTTTCCATCAGGCGACTTGCAAGATTCACATTGTCACCGGACACAGTGACCTGCTGCTGGCTGCTGGCGCCAAGACGCGAGAGGACAACAGGTCCATAGTGAAGTCCGATCCGGCAGGAGGTCTGCCCCTGACCGGCTTCCGGCATCCGGGCGTTTTCCAGGGCACCAACAATCGCAAACGACGCACGCATCGCCGCATCCGCCGCCCCCCCGGACTCTTCTGCTTCGAGACCGAAAACGGCAAGCGCGCCATCACCCATATAGTTGAGAACGCTGCCCCCTGCCTGTCCGACCGCCTCGCCGGTCAGTTCGTGGAACCTGCGCAGAAGATCCCGCGTCCCGTCCGGGCCAAGCCGTTGCGACAGGCCTGTAAACCCGGAAAGATCCACAAACAGAATGGCCATGAACCTGTCCTCAGGACGCACAAGGTAGTCAGGATCACGCGCAATCCGGTCGGCAAGAGCCGGCGCCTGGAACCGGCTGAGCGCGGATGCAGCCCGCTCAGTCAGGACCGCGCTGCGACGCTCAGCCATGTAACGCAGACCCGCACCCGCAAAAACCGGGGGAACTGCGGCAAGCAGCGGCACCGCCATGCTGATCCAGATACCCGCGGCAAAAACAGCCCAGGCGATCAGACAACTGATGGAGACAAACACCGATACGGCCAGCGCCGCCCGTGACAGGGGGAGCCGGACGAGGGCAAGAAAACACAGGCCTGTCAGAACCAGTGCATGCGCAGCATCCCACCAGCGCAAAGAGGCATCGCGGCGCAATCCGGAGCCCCCGAGCATCTGTGACACCGCCGTCGCTATGATTTCCACGCCCGGCGTGCTGTCATCAAACGGGGTGGGGAAACGGTCGCCAACACCGGATGCTGTAAACCCAAGCACCACCAGTTTTCCATCCAGCAGGTCTGGTCTCGGGCCTGCAAGCAACAGCTCTGCGCTGATCGTCCGCACGGTCCCGGCCGGACCCAGATGGCGCAGAGGCAGGTATACGGCCTCGTTCAGCGGGACACTTCGGCTACCTATACTCAGGTCATTTGGCCCGAATGATGCCTGCTCACCCGTAAACAGAACGACAGCCGAAAGCGCCATAGCAGGATAGAAGGCACCGCCGGCCTCAAGCACAAGCGGCATGTAACGCGGGGTGCCACCGGTATCTGTTGAGATATTCACCAGCCCGGTCTGCGCGACGGCAGCAAACTTTGGGTGCGGCAACAGTGTGCTGGTGGCCTCACCCTCAAACCGTGCTGCTGCTGCAATGGTTGACGGGACAGAGGCCAGAGCATCCGCCAGTTCGCTGTCGGTTTCAGTATCGCGCTCATCCGCCAGCAGCACATCCATCGCCAGTGCGCCGGCACCGCTGGCACTGATGTTTCGGATCAGGCCTGCAAGCTCCGCCCGTCCGGCACCGCTGGTTGCTTCCAGTGTTTCATCATCCAGTGCGACAAGCACAATATCCGCAACCGGCGCCTGCTGCCCCGTCAGGCGAAAGCGAAGATCGGCAGTGCGGAGTTCGGTCGCCTCTGTAATTCCCGTGCGCCCGGATATGTGAGGCAGAACGACAACGGCAACCCAGACCAGCAAAGCACCGAGCGCCAGCAGGACGGCACTTCGGGAAAACGATTGTGAACTGTCAGCGACCAAAACGCGCGCGCAGAGCCACAGCGCGGTCCTGTGGCCAGCGGCTGACGACAATACCACTGTCTTTGCTCACATCGGCCCCTTCACCGGCGTTGACCCTGGCAAATACTGACGAGTCGCCGGGTCGCGTCACGGTGACCTCACCTTCCAGCACAAAAACGGATGTTTCTCCAGCGCGCGCGTCCACGATATAGACCGTTCCCCTGACTGCAGCGATAGCCTCGGGTGTTCGTATCTGTGTCGCCCGGCTGCCGGGAACGACATTGATCAGGATTGCTCCGTTCTGAAGTTCAATCGCACGCGGTGGCGCATCGCCCGGGCGTTCCTTGATCGTTATGGCCGCAGATGGCTCACGCTCCATGACAAAGCCGGGTGAGCAGGTAAATGCCTGGCGGGGTGGGTCTGACAATTCTGTCTGTACACAGTCAGCAGACACCCTGACGGGCTGAAGCAGCATAAAGCCAGCCAACAGAAACGTGCCGGCGCAAGCAGGTATAATTGTAAGAACTGGCAGTATCTTCATCACATTTGCCCCCCGCAAACGGCCCAGCGGCCATGTGAGAACGGTTTCACAAACGGCTACGCGCCGCAAGCATACACGCCCTGAGGGCAGTCATTTGGACAGGAAACAGCCTGGCCTGTGTTGCCTGCCGATCATTTCAAACACAAACGGGCTCTGTCGCTGACCGGCATTTCGCGTCAGACGCAGGCCGCTTTCATCCCGTTCAGATCACCGCTCTGAAACGTCAGAAACGATTATGTTCAGTCAATCCGCACAGGCGCTGCTCCCGGACGCGGTCTGGGAAGTTTTCTTAAAGTGTTGATGTTGTTTTGGCCGTCACCGGTTCAGTATCCCCGGCAGGTTCAGCCCCTGTTCGCGGGCACATTCGAGGGCGGTATCATATCCTGCGTCGGCGTGGCGCATCACACCGGTGGCAGGGTCATTCCAGAGAACATTTGCGATACGCCTGTCCGCGTCCTCACTGCCATCGCAGCAGATCACCATCCCGGAATGCTGGCTGAACCCCATACCCACGCCCCCACCATGATGCACTGACACCCAGGTGGCGCCGCTGGCGACATTGAGCATCGCATTCAGCAGCGGCCAGTCGGACACAGCGTCCGACCCGTCCAGCATTGCTTCGGTTTCGCGATTGGGCGACGCGACAGAGCCGCTGTCCAGATGGTCCCGGCCGATCACAACAGGCGCGGACAGTTCGCCGTTTCGCACCATTTCGTTGAAGGCAAGGCCAAGTCTGTGGCGCTGACCCAGCCCGACCCAGCAGATCCTGGCCGGCAGCCCTTGGAACGCAATCCGTTCCCGCGCCATGTCGAGCCAGTTATGCAGATGCGGATCATCAATCAGCTCTCTGACCTTTGCATCGGTCTTCCAGATATCCTCCGGATCACCGGAAAGCGCGCACCAGCGAAACGGCCCGATGCCGCGACAAAAGAGAGGCCGGATATAAGCGGGCACGAAACCGGGAAAGTCAAATGCGTCTTTTAACCCTTCGTCCAGCGCCACCTGCCTGATATTATTTCCGTAATCCAGTGTCGGCACCCCTGCCCGCCAGAACGTCAGCATTGCTTCAACCTGATCCTTCATCGCGGACCGTGCCGCAGCTTCAACGGCCCGGGGGTCGGTTTCCTGCCGGGCACGCCACTCTGCCACGCTCCAGCCACGCGGCAGATAACCATGCAGCGGGTCATGCGCAGAGGTCTGGTCAGTAACAATATCAGGGCGCACTTTTCGCTGCGCCAGCTCAGAGAACACATCTGCGGCGTTGCCGATCAGAGCGACAGACTTTGCCGTACCTTCACGTGTCCAGGCGCCGATCATATCGAGCGCATCGTCCAGGACATGGGTTTTTTCATCAACGTACCCGGTGCGCAGCCGGAAATCGACGCGGGTTTCATCACATTCGACCGCCAGACAGCTTGCGCCGGCCATCACTGCCGCCAGCGGCTGGGCCCCGCCCATGCCACCCAGACCACCAGTCAGAATCCACCGCCCCTGCAGGTTTCCGTCATAGTGCTGGCGTCCGGCCTCCATAAAGGTCTCATAGGTACCCTGCACGATGCCCTGCGTTCCGATGTAGATCCAGGAACCTGCTGTCATCTGCCCGTACATCGCCAGTCCACGCTTATCGAGTTCGCTGAAATGCTCCCAGTTGGCCCAGTGCGGCACCAGATTGGAGTTGGCAATCAGAACCCGTGGCGCGTCCGGACGCGTGCGGAACACGCCAACTGGTTTGCCCGACTGAACAAGCAGGGTTTCATCGTCTTTCAGATCGCGCAGGCTGGCCACAATCGTATCAAAGTCCTGCCAGGTGCGCGCGGCGCGTCCGATCCCGCCATAAACGACCAGCTCGTGCGGGTTTTCCGCCACATCCGGGTGCAGGTTGTTCATCAGCATCCGCAGAGGTGCCTCAGTCAGCCAGCTTCTGGCTGTCAGTCCGGGACCCGTGGGCGGGTAGATGTCCCGGGTATTATGACGGCTACTGGTCATGGTTTTCTCCTCTTCTCATGGCGCTTCCGGCTTGCCCGTGACATACCCGGTCAGGCCTGCCGCGCGGACGAGCCTGCCGTCCGACACCATGACTGCGGCGCGTTCAAGCAACGGCGCCATGTAAACGTCATCGCCAATGGCAGGCACACCGGTGCGCAGGACGCGTATGACCTCTTCCAGAGCCGGGCTGGTCCGCAGAGGCGCACGAAAGCCTATCCCCTGCGCACCACAGATCGCCTCGACCCCAAGGATCACACTGAGGTTTGCGTTCATCCGTTCCAGTCGTCGTGCCGCATGGGCCGCCATGCTGACGTGATCTTCCTGATTGGCGGAGGTCGGTGTAGAATCTGTCGAACACGGGTTGGCCAGGTGCCTGTTTTCGCTCATCAGAGCGGCTGTTGTGACCTCGGCGATCATCAGGCCGGAATTCAAACCCGGCCGGGGCGTCAGAAAAGGCGGCAGGTCAAAAGACAGTGTCGGATCGACCATCAGCGCAACGCGGCGCTGCGAAATCGCCCCGATTTCACAAAGTGCCAGAGCAATCTGATCCGCCGCAAAAGCAACCGGCTCTGCATGGAAGTTTCCACCCGAAACGATCCTGTCCTGCGTATCCAGAACCAGCGGGTTATCCGTCACCGCATTGGCCTCAACGACCAGCGTTTTTGCCGCGAAATGCAGAAGATCCATCGCCGCGCCGGTCACCTGAGGCTGGCAGCGGATGCAGTACGGGTCCTGTACACGCGTATCACCGGTGCGATGGCTGTCACGGATTGCAGAGCCTTTCATCAGCGCCCGTTGTGCCCGCGCAACGGCAATCTGCCCCTGATGCCCGCGCAATGTGTGAATTCTGTCCTCCAGCGGTGCTGTGGATCCCATAATCGCATCGGTTGACAGCGCGCAGGTCAGAACGCTCGCGGCGGCATTCGCCCAGGCACCCCAGAGGCCCGTCAGCGCACAGGCCGTTGAGAACTGGGTGCCGTTTATCAGCGCGAGTCCCTCTTTCGGACCAGGATCAAGAGGGGCAAGACCTGCGGCTTTCAGAGCTTCCCCGGCGGGCATCCGGTGCTCCTGATAAACTGCGTCACCGCGACCGGTCATTGCTGCGGCCATATGCGCCAGCGGAGCCAGATCACCGGACGCGCCCACAGATCCCTGCGACGGGATCACCGGCAGCACGTCCCGGTTCAGCATCTGCGTGATCAGATCCACTGTTGCGAGCGATACGCCTGACGCCCCGCGCCCCAGCGAGAGCAGCTTGAGCGCCATCATCAGCCGCGTCGTTTCCGCGTCAAGCGGCGTGCCTACCCCGCAACAGTGCGACAGGATCAGATTGTGCTGAAGGGCTGCGGTGTCGCGCGGTGGAATGCGCACGCTGGCCAGCTTTCCAAAACCGGTGTTCACACCATAGACGGCCTCTTCACCAGAAGCGGCCCGCGCGATCACACCGGCCGCATTCTCAATCCCCGGGCGCGCCGCAGGATCAAGTTGTATCTGCACCCCGGGCTTTATGATCCGTTGCAGCTGTTCTGCGCATGCCTGTCCCGGGGTCAGGGTTTCCATGAAGGTTCCCCCTGGCAGTAGCGCTGGTGCAATGGATTGAACCCTATCCGGTATGCCAGCTCTGCCGGTGTATCCACGTCCCAGACACACAGATCTGCGCGCAGGCCTGGTGCCACCTGTCCCCGGTCGGGCAACCTCAGCGCGCGCGCTGCATTGATGGTCATACCGCGCAACGCCTCATCCGGTGTCAGGCCGAAAAGCGTACAGGCCATGTTCATCGCCAGAAGCGGTGAGGTCAGCGGAGAAGAACCAGGGTTGCAATCGGTCGCGACCGCCATCGGAACCTCTGCGCGGCGCATGGCCGCCACTGGCGGGCGCTGGGTTTCCCCCAGTGTGTAGAACGCGCCGGGCAACAGAACAGCGGTCATTCCCGCCTGCGCCATGAGCGCGACATCCGGTTCGCGCGCGTATTCGATATGGTCGACCGACATCGCGCCATATTGTGCGGCCAGTGCCACCCCGCCCTGGTGAGACAGCTGTTCCGCGTGGAGTTTGACCGGCAATCCCAGGGAACGGGCGGCCTCAAAGACGCGGCCGATCTGGTCAGCATCAAAGGCGATCTCCTCACAGAAACCGTCCACAGCATCAATCAGTCCCTGGCTGGCCGCCCTGCGCATGACCGGGATGCAGACCGTGTCGGTGTAGGCATCCGGATCGCCGATGAACTCTTCCGGCAGGGCATGAGCGCCAAGGTATGTTGTGCGCACGTCGAGCATACGCTGTTCCGAGATCGCCCGGGCAACCCGCAGCATTTTCAGTTCGGTGTCCTGATCGAGCCCATATCCGGATTTGATTTCGACGGTTGTAACACCCTCGGCCATAAGGCAGTCCGCACGCCCCAGGGCATCTTTCAGCAAGGTGCTCCCGGGCGCGGCGCGGGTGGCGCGAACAGTTGACAGGATTCCACCGCCCGCCCGGGCGATCGCTGCATAATCCACGCCCTGCAAACGTTGCTCAAACTCTGCTGCGCGATTGCCGCCGAAAACAAGGTGTGTGTGGCAGTCGATAAGGCCCGGTGTGACCAGTCGCCCCTCCATATCCACGCTGTTGTTCCGGCTCAGAGACGCCGGCAGGTCTTTTGCCGCGCCGGCCCAGCGCACTGTGCCGCCATCGACAGCAATGGCTGCGTGCCGGATCACGCCCGGGTCTTCATCCCGCATGGATACCAGAGAACAATTGGTCAGAAGCACAGCGACTCACTTGATTAAAACTGCTCTTTATAATTTTATGTATGTACATATTAGTCTGTCAAGCGAGGGCGCCATGCACATAATCAGGGCAGAACAGGCATTGTTGCCGGACGGCTGGGCGCAGAACGTCGAGGTCTCTGTCGGGGATGACGGCAGAATTGCCGATGTCGCCGTCAACATCCCGGGAGCCGCACCGGCCGGCAGTCTGCTGCTGCCGGCGCCTGCCAACGTACATTCGCATGCATTTCAGAGGGCAATGGCAGGGCTGACTGAAAAACAGGGGCCGGATGGTAAAGACAGCTTCTGGACCTGGCGGGATCAGATGTTCCGGTTTGTTGCAGGCCTTTCACCGGATGACGTCGAAAGTATTGCCGCCCTGGCACAGATGGAAATGCTGGAGGCAGGATATGCGGCGGTCGGGGAGTTTCACTATCTGCATCACCAGGCCGGTGGCACTGCGTATGATGATCTGGCCGAGATGGGTGTGCGCATTGCCGCAGCCGCATCTGCCACGGGAATCGGGCTGTGCCTGTTGCCGGTTCTTTATACTGCAGGGGGATGCGACGGACGGGCTCCGTCAGCAGGCCAGAGGCGGTTTGCCAGTGATGGCAGGAAGTTCCGGCGCCTGCAGGAGCTCTCTGCGAGAGCCGTCCGCTCACTGGAAGCCGACAGCCTGTGCGGCGCAGCAGCGCATTCGCTGCGCGCTGTCCTTCCAGAGGATCTGAAGCGTTTCGCCGGGGATTTCCCGACAGGACCGCTCCATATGCATCTTGCAGAACAGATGGCTGAAGTTTCCGAAGTGCAGGCCCATCTTGGCGCGCGGCCTGTCCGGTGGGCCCTTGATAATATGAACCTGGATGACCGGTGGTGCCTGATCCACTGCACACAGATGAGTGCCGGGGAGACCGAAGCGCTTGCGCGGACCGGCGCCGTTGCCGGTCTCTGCCCGGTCACGGAAAGCAGTCTGGGCGACGGCATTTTCAATGGAACGACATGGTACAAAGCGGGTGGCACAATTGCGGTTGGTACCGACAGCAATATCAGGATTTCCCTGACCGAAGAGCTGCGCACGCTGGAATACAGCCAGCGCCTCAGAGACCACAGGCGGGCTGTTTTTGCCGACAGCACCCGTTCGACGGGCCGCAGCCTTTTTGAACGGTCGCTTACCGGAGGCGCACAGGCAACAGGGCGGCAGCCCGGACTGGAACGCGGGCGTGTCGCGGATCTGATGCTGCTGGACGCGGGCCACTACAGCATGGGTCAGGCCCGGCAGGACACCGCGCTCGACACCTGGATATTTGCCGCAGGCAACGGAATAGTCAGGGATGTCTGGTCGGCCGGGCGGCATATGGTAAAAGAAGGCCGGCATATTCACCGGGACCGGATCGTTGCAGGATATACCAGAACACTTGCCAGACTGAGGGACAGGCTTTGAACAGACCCATCATCAACAGCTGGCAAAGCGTCGAGCAGGAAGTCAGGCGCCGTATTCAGACGCGGGAGTGGGCACCCGGCGAACTGATCCCGAATGAAGCGGACCTTGCGCTCGAATTCGGATGTGCCAGGGCAACTGTAAACCGCGCGCTGAGACGCATTGCAGACAGTGGCCTGATCGACCGCAGGCGCAAGGCAGGTACTCGCGTGGCGCTTCAGCCGGTCGCCCGCGCCACGCTGGATATTCCGGTTATCCGCCGCGAAATCGAAGACCGCGGCATGACCTACAGCTATCTTTTATTGTCCCGGACAGAAGCCGTGCCGCCGCATGCTGTATCAGCCACGATGCAGCTTCCCGCCCACGATGCACAATTGCATGTTGTTGCACTCCACCTTGGCAATGAAACGCCCTACGCACTCGAAGACCGGTGGATCAGCCTCGCAGCTGTGCCGGCGGCACGGCAGGAGCGTTTCGAGAGCGTCAGCAGCAACGAATGGCTTCTGGCAAATGCGCCGTGGTCACACGGTCAGATCACCTTCGCCGCGACGCAGGCCGGCCGCGAGGATGCCGCCAGGCTCGCCTGCGACCCGGGCCAGGCAATGTTCGTCATCGACCGCCTGACCTGGAACAACAATGCAGCCATAACACGGGTCCGCCTGAAGTACCCGCCCGGGTATCAGCTCAGAACGGATATCTGAACCATTTCACAAACAAGGAGCGGCCCCGCGCACGAGACCGCTCCTCATCGGGAAACGGACGGAAGTTACCAGGCAACGTCCCAGTAGTCGGTGCTCTGCGGCACATTTGCATTGGCTAAAATTTTCGCAATTTTGCCGGTCATGGCGCGAATATCAGCTGTTGTACTGTCGGACAGTCCGCTGGTGTTCGAGCTTATGGCCACATGGATCTCGCTGAGATCCTCGCCGGTGACAGCAGTATACCCCGGTCGGAAGACAGCAACAGTCGAGTAACCACCGCCAAGCGATCCATTGTGGTGCAATTTGCCACGCGATGTGGACCGGAAGGCCGCACTATCCATACCGTCGTATCCGATCGTATCCGCAAGATGCGTTGTAATCGCCAGCACACCCTGTGCGGATGACGTCCAGCCTCCGGCTGCCAGACCGGTTGTGGACTGTTTGAACGGCAATTCATTGTACCCGCCGGTCGTGCGCTCATAGGGATAGGCGTCATGTGCATCGGGTGTGGCCTTCTGTTCGCGCACTTTGCCCTTCAGCCCCATTGGCCTGAGGTAACTGTTCACCGTGTATTCGCGATAGGTCTTGCCGGTCAGCGCTTCGATAAGCAGCGTTGTCAGCCCCATGCCATGGTTGGAATAGGAGTACCGGTCGCCCGCCGGCCACTGCAGCGGCCGGGTCGCCAGAAAGTGCTTGTGGATCAGATCGTAATCCGGCTCCCCGTTCGAGGGATAGGTCCGCCGTGTCGCCGCCTCATCACCGCTGCCGAAAAACCCACTGGTGTGATCAAAGAGGTGCTGCACCGTAATGTCCCTGAACCGGTTGGGTTTGGGCGCATCAAAGGGATGCGAATAGGCGTAGGGCGCGCGGTATGCCGTCAGATTACCACTGTGGCCGGAGAACGCGAGCTTTCCGGATGTCCAGGCATAGATATGATCATCCGACGCGATACCCATACCCCGGATGCGGTAGCGGTAGTTGGCCTGACTGATCACAGGTGACGCATAGGTCCGGTTGGAAAAGTACCGGTCGAAATCCAGCGATGAACCCGATGAAACGGTACCGTCGTCATACCAGACATAGACATGGCTGTCGGACTTGGCGATGCCGATACCCACAACATCGTGCATGGATTTACGGTCGCCGTCAGGTCCCACCGGCAATGATACCTTCTGGGTCGGCTGGTTGTCTTCGTCAAAAGGAATGCCGGCCCGGGCGTCCAGATCGCGTGACGTGCCGATGCTCCGGGTGCCATCCTTGTACCAGGCATAGACATGATCATCCGGGCTGATTGCCACTGCGTGCAGGTCCTTGATCTCGCGGCCTTCCGCCACCGTAAAAGACCTGGGCGCCTGATAGGCAGTAAGGTTGGCCGAGGTGCCGATGCTGACTGTGCCGTTGCGATACCAGGCATAGACGCGATCGTCCGAGGCAATCGCCATGGCGATGATCGGGCGATGCCTGTCGGTCGAGATCCGCTGCACGCCGTTATAACGGTTACCGAGAATGCCGTTCTGGCCATAGACACGGGTTGTGGCAGGGTCCATGCCCCGGTCCAGCATCGCTTTGTACAGCGCAGGTCCCGAAACCACCGCCTTGCTGACAGACCCCTGCCGGGTCCGGTCATCGTGCTGCATGACGTGGATGCCCCCTCCGGCGTCCTCTGACCGGCGCGACCGACCGAAACCTTTTGTGTAGACGAGGCGTCCCCCCTGCGTCACCGCAACGGTCAGGCCAATGATCCCGCCCTCCTGCATCAGAGCATTGATTTCACCGTCGATGCCCGAGGTCAGAGACGCAGGTGCGTGGCCTTCAGCAGCCATCACCGGGCCCGTCAGAGCCGCCATGGTTGCAGCCGCGATTATCCGTCGGATATCCGGAATTGCAGACAGCTTCTCAGAAAAGTTGCTTGAAAAAAACATCGTAAAAACTCCTTGATCAGAAACAGTTTGCCTGGTGGTCAGGCCCGCGTGCACCGGCGCGCGACGCCCAGACCGACAAGACCAGCCAGCAGGAACGACAGGCTGGCAGGCAGCGGTACAGGTGAAGGACCGGGGGCATATTCAACCGCGTTGAACTGTCTGAAACCGGTCCGCATTTCCAGGGATCCGCCGGGTTCAAGACTGATGGAAAAAAGATAGCGGAACGTCACATCGAGCGCGGCCTCGACAGGTGATCCGGTGCCCGGCGCACTCGTGGCCGCCGAAAAGACAAAACCATCAAAGCCTTCACCACTGGTGGCCAGAGTCTCAGCCACCATGGCGCCCTCACCTTCTTCTGTGATCGTGCGCAGATAGGGCGCGAGAGGCAGATAGCCGACCTCGGCACCGATGCCTGATCCGAATTCGCTGAACAGCGTGCCGGATGCGCGTGAGAACCCGTCCGTTCCGTCGTAAGTCGACAGAAAGGACGCGCGCACATCGCCTGCTATATTAAACGAGACAAGCGCGTCACTGGTGTTTTCAAAAAGATAGCCCCGCTCGTTCCGAAAGGATGCACGGGCGGCAGCGGCGACCGGATCAGATGTGATTTCGGCGCTGGCGCTGCCGCTGTTGTTTATGGTGCGCTCAACAATCGAGGTGACGAAGGGATCGGCCTCGGGATCATCGACCGCTGTGATCTCAACGCTGTAGGCGGCGGCCGATCCTTCGGACCCGCCTGGCAGCGTTGTTTCATCTGTCCGCTCGCTGCTGAAAGGCACAACCGGATCGGCAAACGGGTTGCCGATGACGGTGTTGACCGACGTTGTGTTTGTTGCCGTGGGGTCGTCGACCGTGCTGGCGAGATCAGACTGCAATACCAGCGATCCGGGCAGAGTGGATATCCTGACGGCCGCCGGGGCAGACCCGGAGTTGACGGTATAACTGTGATAAAGCGTCAGCGCGCTGTCTGCCGAGATAGGCGCAGCGAACGCGGTGCCGGCGCAGAGAGCCGCAATGGCGGATGCTGAAAAAACATGTGCTTTCATGACAATAACTTTCTTTTCGTTGGTATGCCGAACGGGGATGCAAACCCTGATCTGCCGTTTGGGCAGGCTCCGTACGGGCGCAAGAAACATGCGCAACTGCACTGCACACCACCGGCCATCAGATATCCGTCAGGCGCGGACCTGACGGATATCTGACGTTTGCTGCGCGACGATCTGGGGGCAATGAACGCCCGCTGCCCCTCTGATCCGAGCCGGTCAAAGACCGCCACAGCACAAGCCCGTCGCACGTGTCATACCGCTGCGCTTGTTTTCACTGACCTTTTGCCACATGCTGCTGAGTGTGGAGAGCGGGCCCCCGGGCGACCGGTCCGCCGTTGCGATCCGGGTGTACCCGCTGGTGTGGGAACGCGTGAAATGCTGTCTGAAAGCCGGAAAATCTGGCTCAGCGTAAAGCTGTACGGGGCACCCGACATATGTCTTGCGGGGGCCTCGACCTTGCGGATCACCGGAACACGAAACACGGCTCTGATTGCCCTTCTGGCCTGCGCACCCGGCATGCGGCGGAGCCGGAACTGGTTGACCGGCGTTCTGTGGTCCGACAGTGCACCGGACCGCGCGAGGGCAAATCTGCGACAGTTACTGCATGCTCTGCGTCAGACCATCGGCCCGGCGTTTGACACCGTCTTCATTACGGAACGCGACCACATCAGTCTGGCAACGGACGCTGTAATGCTCGACAACACCGGAACCGGAGAGTTTCTCGAAGGCATTGATCTTGCAGAAGAGGGCTTCGAGGAATGGCTGCGGGATCAGCGCCTGCTGGACAATCGGGAGGCGACCCCGGTTCTGCCCGCCGCCAGTGTCTCTGTATTGCCGCGCATTATCGTCTGCCCGTTCAACGAAACTGGCGCAGCACAGACCATCGGCATCGGTGACGCCCTGGCGCAGGAGCTGACGGGGCATTTCGCCCGGTCGCAACTGATTGACGCGATCTCTCATTTTTCAAGCCGTGCGCTCGCTGCGCCGCAGGACAGGCCGGAGACCAGCGCGGAATACGTACTCACCGGACAGTGCCGACAGAACGCAGGTACGCTGATTGTGGACGCAACCCTTACTGACGCAGGCGATCACCGTGTCCTCTGGTCAGACCGCCAGAGAATTGATCTGGGCGCATTCCTGGCTGGAGAAGATCACCTGACGGGTAAGATCGCAGGCCAGGCCCTGCGGATCATCATGTCGCGCTCCATCGCGGCCGGGTCAAGCACGCCCCTGCCGGAGCTGGCCGCACATACGCTGATGCTATCCGCCGTGGCCCTGATGCATTCCTTTGAGAAACGGCACTTTCACCGGGCTGCCGCACAGCTGGAAGAGGTCATCGCCAGATGTCCGTCGCATTCAGTACCACGTGCCTGGCTTGCCCAGTGGCACCTGCTGCGGATCTATCAGAAATGGAGCGACGACGCGCCTGCAGACGAGATGAAAGCCCGGAGCGCAATCCGGAACGCGCTGGACCTGAATGCAGGATGCGCCCTGTCTCTGGCTATTGACGGCAATATACGAACCATTCTGCAGAACGATTTTGCCCTTGCACGGCAGAGGTTTGACGCAGCGCGCGAAATCAATCCGAGCAGCGCTTTCATCTCGCAGCTGAACGCAGTGCTCGAAACTTTTACCGGCGACGGCCGCGCGGCGGTCGCTCTGACCGACCGCGCTTTCATGTTGTCTCCGCGCGATCCGCGCAGGCCGTTTTTCCAGACACTGAGCGCCGGCAGCTACGTGGCCGGCGGGCGCTATGATGAGGCTGTTGAGATGGCAGAAGCCTCTTTACGGCACAACCCGCTGCACCTTTCAGCGCATCGTTGCCGCGTCATCGGCCTGCAACTTGCCGGACGGGAAGCCGAAGCGCGCAAAGCCGCCGGCGAACTGATGCGGCTCGACCCCGGGCTGCGGGTTTCGGATTACCAGCGCAACCACCCTGCGGCTCAAAGCAATATCAGCCAGGTCTGGGCAGATGCGCTCAGACATGCCGGTGTTCCGGTCAACTGATTTAGGAAAAAGGATATTTTATGCCGGTTCTGCAATCCCTACAGTCTCTTCAATCCCTGCAATCGCTTCAGTCTCTGCAGTCATTGCAGTCTCTGCAATCCCTCCAGTCGCTCCAGAGCCTCCAGTCACTGGGCGCGCAGCCCGCCGCATCGCCAGTAGGATACATTACCGCGCATGACGGCATTGCCGGGCTGTGGCAGGGCAGCGCTGCCGCCAATCCGCGCAATATTGCGGACCCGGCCAGCCTCGGTCTCTGGGGGGCACAGAGCCAGCAGATTGTGCTGTCGAATGAAATGTTGTCACGGCTTTCCTACGGAACCGACCCGGACAGTGGCGCGGCAGTTGTTTACCTTCTCGATCAGACCGACCCTTCCGGCACTTCGCCGCAGCTTACGGCGGCGCCCCTTGTGCAGATGGTGGCACCCACGCCGGAAGACTTTGCCGCGCAGGCTCGCATGGTCAGCGACTATGCCGACCTGCGCCCGGACCGTATCTCGGAAATAACTGACCAGACCGCCGGAACCATCGGATACTACGCCCATATCACCGGCCTTGAAGCTCCCAGACACCCGGCGACTTTGAAACTGCTGATGCTGGCACAGGACTGTGCGACGCACGCCGCACAGCAGTGCAAGCATATCCTCGCGTGTCATCGGCCTGTTGCGTTGTCACCGCAGATTCACCCCATCATCCCGACACCGACCCATTCGAGCCTGCCAAGTGGTCACGCAACCGAGGCGTTCGCCGTCGCTTCCCTGCTGTCCAGACTGGCGACCGCCGCGCCCGGAACAGATACGCAACTGATGCATATGGCAGCACGCATCGCGGTCAACAGGACCATTGCCGGCGTGCATTTCCCGGCAGACAGTTTCGCGGGCGCGGTGCTGGGCATGGCCATTTCTGATGCGATTGCGGCCAGAGCCGGACAGGAAGACACCGTGCAGCCGCTGCGTTTCAACGGCGCGGGGATCGGGACGGAGGACTTCTTTACCACCCGCGTCTGGCATGACGGCGCACGCCAGCTGCCGGTCACTTCAGACGGTGTCGCGATCACCGAGCAACTGCCTGGCACTGCAGGTACCGATCTGTCACCGCTGCTGGCGCGTGTCTGGACCGATGCCGTCGCCGAATGGACCCTCTGAGATGGCATTTCAATGGACCGAGGATCCGGGACGGGACACATTTCACCCCCGTCTTGAGCCGGTAAGCGCCTGGCTGTTCCGGCGTAACAGCCCCTATCTGCGCACCGGCGGCGCCGGAACGGCAACGCTTTTCTCTATGCCGGTCAACCCACAGGGGTTTCGACCAGACGTCCGGGATTCGTGGCGCGCACTGCGGGTAGAGAATCCGGCGACCGGCGATAACCCGGCCCAGCTGGCCTTCACGCCCGAAGCGCTGGATGATCTGTTGTCGCCACTGGCAGACGACTTCGATGACCCACGGGTTTTCGTTCTGCCACTCCGGGAGGGCGCCGCCCTGACTGCAGAAAGGCTACGGCAGCGCACCGGGATCGGATCCCCGAGAACGCCTGCCCCCTCTCACCCGCTGCCCGAACCAACCGCAATTGTCGGGATCATCGACCACGGCATCAACATTTTCCACGAAAGGTTCAGGCACCGCACATCTGGCACGCGCATCGCCGCCGCGTGGATGCAGGGCGCCGTAAGAGAGGCCGACCGTCTGCCCTTTGGCCGTGAGTGGCTGCAGGCCGATGTCGAAGAGGCACTTACCGCGACCGGCGGCGATGAGGACAGCCTGCTGCGCCTTGCGGGCGATGATCCCGCAGCCCCCGCGTTCAGCCCTCTGAGCCAGCGGACGAGCCACGGCACCCATGTGCTGGATGTGGCCGCCGGGTTTGATCCGCAGCACACTGACGGCGACACGTTGCCCATTATCGCGGTGTCATTGCCGCCGGTTGTCACCCGCGAAACCGCCGGATCGATGCTTGCTCTGCCCTTTGCGCTGGGTCTCGAATACATCGCCGACCGCGCCCGAAGGCTGATGCGACAGACAGGAACGGTGGTGCCGGTTATCGTCAACTTCAGTCTTGGACTGACGGGCGGACCACGCAACGGGTTGCACCGGCTGGAGCAGACCATTGCGCGGGTCGCAGAGCGTCATCGCAGCCAGATCGAAGAACTGATGGACACAGAAGATGCGCCGTTCACCGTTGTTGTGGCCGCGGGCAACAACAACCTCAGCCAGGGCCACGCCCGCAGTACGCCGGCAGGTACCAGTCTTGGCGTCAACTGGCAGCTGCAGCCCGGCGACCCAACCGCAAACTTCCTGGAAATCCGGCTGTCTCCGGAAGAGGACCCGTTGCCGGAGCCGCTGGTGGTCACGCTCGGCATCACGCCACCCGGTGCCGACGGACCGATCACCACCACGGTCTTTCCGGCGACCGGCAGGACGCTGGAAAACATCAGACTGCTGGAAAAAGACGGCGCAATCATCGGCCGACTGTCGGTCTGGCGCCATCCGGATGGCATTGCCGTGCTGACGCTTGCTCTCGACGGGACCGATCCCGGCCATGATCTGCGGCAGGTGTCACCGCCCGGCACATGGGAGGTCTCGGTCTCCTACACGGCCAGCACGCTGTACCGGATTGATGCCTGGGTTCTGCGCGATGATGTACCCGTCGGATTTACCGATACGGGCCGACAGAGCTATTTCACCGACCCCGACTACCGCGCACGGCACCCGTCGGGGCATCCGGTCGTCACCGATGAAGGCCCTTCTGTCATCAGGCGCGCAGGAAGTCTGAATGCCATCGCCACGGCAACAGACCAGGTGCGTATCTTTTGCGCCGGTGCCCTTTCCGGATCGGACGGCACACCGCAACCTGCGACCTATTCTGCGACCCCGCTGGATGACACAACAGAGCGCGTTGATATCAGCGCCCCGGGCGACCGATCGCCGGTTCGTCGGGGCGTTCTCGCCGCAGGGACGCGCTCCGGAAGCCGCGTCGCTGTGAGCGGCACCAGCGTGGCTGCACCGCAGATGGTCCGGCATCTGGCCACCGGTGCGGGGTCGCTTAATGCGTCAGTTACCGGACCTGACACACGCATCGGCCAGAATATTCTGTCAGATGCACTGCCCGACCAGGGTATCTGACCGCGCGTTCAGCAGGGTTCAGACGATTTCCAGCAGAAGCGCACGTGTGTTCTCGGCGGTCATTTTGACAGGGTTCCCGCCTGTGCTGGGATCAGACAGCGCGCCGGCCACGATGCGGTCAATATCGGGATTTTCGATGCCCAGCGCCGCGAGGGTTTTTGGCACCTGAAAGCTGTCGTTGAGGGCATCCACATAGGCACAGAAGCCATCGAAGCCTCCGTCGATTCCCAGATACCGCGCCGCCTGAGCGATGATCTCTTCAATCGCGGGCCGGTTGAACCGGAGCACCGCCGGCATGCAGACCGCATTCGTTGTCCCGTGATGCGTGTGGTAAATCGCACCGATCGGATGCGACAGCGCATGAATGGCCCCCAGCCCTTTCTGAAAAGCCGTGGCCCCCATGGCGGCCGCCGACATCATATGTGCACGCGCCTCAAGGTCAGACCCGTCTGTATAGGCGCGCGGCAGATACTCTTTGACGAGGCGCATACCCTCCAGCGCCATGCCCTGCGACATCGGGTGGTAATGCGGCGAACAATAGGCCTCGACGCAATGAGCAAAGGCATCAAGCCCCGTGCCTGCCGTGATAAAGGGCGGCATGCCGACCGTCAGTTCCGGATCGCAGATCACCACCGAGGGCAGAATACGCGGGTGGAAAATGATTTTTTTCTCTTCGGTTTCGGAATTGGTGATCACCGACGCACGGCCAACTTCTGACCCGGTTCCTGCGGTCGTCGGAACGGCCACAATGGGTGCGATGGCATCGGCATCCGCCCGGGTCCACCAGTCACCGATGTCCTCAAAATCCCACAGGGGCCGCGTCTGCCCGGCGAGGAAGGCGACCAGTTTGCCCAGGTCGAGGCCAGACCCGCCGCCAAAGGCGACAACGCCGTCGTGACCACCATCGCGAAAGGCCTGCACACCGGCGGCGGCATTCTTTTCGTTGGGGTTCGGATCCACATCCGAAAAAACCGCGCGGCCAAGTCCGGCTGCATCCAGCAGATCCAGCGTTTTCTGCGTGATCTCCATGCCGGCAAGGCCGCGGTCCGTAACGAGAAGTGGCTTTTTGATCCCGGCTGCGGCACAGGCATCGGCGATCTCGGAAATGCGGCCCGCGCCAAAGCGCACCGCTGTGGGGTATGACCAGTTGGCAGTCAGCGTCATCGTTTATGCCTTTTTCATATGATAGGATTTAGGACGGGTCAGATTGTGATACCCGATGACAGACAGGCCGCCGCCGCGGCCCGTGTCCTTGCACCCGGTCCAGCACAGCGCAGGGTCCAGGTAATCGGCACGGTTCATGAACACGGTGCCAGTTTCAATCCGGTCAGCGATTGCCTCTGCACGGGCCACATCCGGCGTCCAGACAGAGGCGGTCAGGCCAAAATCGCTGTCGTTCATCAGACGAATGGCCGCGTCGTCATCCCGGACCGGCATAATCCCTACCACCGGGCCAAAGCTTTCCTCGCGCATCACCCGCATATCGTGATTAACGTTCGTCAGAATCTGCGGGGTGAGATAAGCCCCCCCGTCATCCTCGGGGAATGTCTCAATATGGGCCCGCGCGCCCTGTGCAACAGCCTCGGCTGTCTGCGCACGAACCTCATCGGCAAAGCGTTTATGCGCCATCGGTCCGATCGTCGTGTCGGGCTTCAGCGGGTTGCCCAGATTGTATCCCCTGACGATGGAAACCGCTTTTTCGACAAAAGTATCAAAATGCTGTTCGGCAACATAGATGCGCTCAATCCCACAGCAGCACTGACCGGAGTTGAACATCGCACCGTCGATCAGCGTCTCGGCGGCAGCATCCAGATCTGCGTCGTCACAGACATAGCCCGGGTCCTTGCCGCCCAGTTCCAGACCGACACCTGTAAAGGTCCCCGCCGCGGCGCGCTCAATCGCCTGCCCGCCGGACACCGAACCGGTGAAATTCACAAAACCAAAAGACCTGGCAGCAATAAGTGCGGACGTGGTGTCGTGATCCAGGAAAGCGTTCTGAAAAACCTCTGGAGGAACACCGGCTGCGTGAAAGGCCGAGGCCATACGTTCACCGACCAGCGGCGTCTGACTGGCGTGTTTCAGAACAACGGCATTGCCCGCGATCAGTGCGGGCGCGACGGTGTTTATCGCCGTCATATATGGGTAGTTCCAGGGCGCCACGACCAGCACCACACCGTGCGGTACCCGTTTGATCACGCGGCGAAACGCGCCACTGTCTTCTATGATGATATCTGCCAGAGCACCGCCAGCGATTTCGGCCATGTGGCCCGCGCGCTCGCTGAACCCGCCGAACTCGCCACCATAGCGGACCGGGCGGCCCATCTGGTGCGCCAGCTCCGGAACGATTTCATCATTCATCCCGCCAACATTTGCAACACCGGCCATCACAAGGTGAATCCGTTCTTCGAGCGGAAGCGCCGCCCAGGCTGCCTGTGCGGCACGCGCCCGCTCGACCACCGCGCTGGCTTCTGATGGGGACAGGGTTTCACGCTCGGCAAAAACCGAGCCATCAATCGGGGACACACATCTGATCATTCTCAGGCCCTTTCGAAACCGCGCGCGATTTCCCAGTCGGTCACCACACGGTCGTATTCTTCCTGCTCCCATTCAGCGCAACGGGTATAGTGGTCGATCACATCATCGCCCATAGCATCGCGCAGGAAAGCTGAATTGCGCAGTGTATCCGTCGCCGCCCGCAGCGTGCGCGGGATGTCCTGAGCGCCTGCTTCCTCATAGACGTCACCCCGCGTTGGCGGTGCCAGTTCCATCTTTTCCTCAATACCTCTGATGCCCGCGGCCAGCATGGCGGCCTGCGCCAGATAGGGGTTCAGGTCAGAACCCCCGACGCGGCATTCAACGCGGATGCCTCTGGTTCCGTCGCCGCACAGACGGAAACCGGCCGTGCGGTTGTCGACAGACCAGACCGTCTTTGTCGGTGCAAAGGTACCTTTGGCGAACCGTTTGTAGCTGTTGATGTAGGGCGCGAGAAAGAACGTGTAATCAGGCGCATAGGCGATCAGCCCGGCCATATAGTGCTTCATCAGCTGCGACATGCCCAGATCGTCCCGCTCATCAAAAAAAGCCGGTTCGCCATCCCGCCACAGCGACTGGTGCACATGCGACGACGACCCGACTTTGTCGTGGTGCCATTTCGGCAGGAAAGTCGCAGCAACCCCATGCTGCCATGCGATCTCCTTGATGCCGTTTTTGGCAATCGTGTGGTGATCCGCGCAATCCAGCGCATCGGCATAGCGGATGTTCAGTTCTTCCTGACCGGTCTCTGCCTCGCCTTTGGAATTCTCAATTGGTAACCCCGCCCCGAACAGATGGTTTCGGATGGGTCGCATGACACCTTCTTCCTTGGTCGTCTGAAGGATCGCGTAATCCTCATTGTAGCCGCTGATCGGCGTCAGGTTGCGAAACCCGGATTTCCGGATGTCGTCAAAAGAGTTCTCAAACAGGAAGAATTCCAGTTCGGTGGCCATCATCGCATTAAAGCCCAGCGCTTTGAGGCGGGCCACCTGGGCTTTCAGCATCTGGCGCGGCGCGTGGGGCACCGGTTCGTGCGTATGGTGATCCAGAATATCACACAGCACCATGGCGGTGCCTTCCAGCCATGGCAGCAGGCGCAGCGTCGACAGATCAGGCGCCATGATATAATCGCCATAGCCCTTTTCCCAGCTCGATGCAGCATATCCGTCTGGCGTCGCCATCTCCAGATCAGTGGCCAGCAGGTAATTGCAGCAATGGGTTTCCTCGAACGAGCTTTCCACAAAATTTACAGCGTGAAAGCGTTTGCCCATCAGGCGGCCCTGCATATCCGGAAAACAGGCCAGCACCGTATCGATTGCGCCGTTTTTCACTGCGTTTTTTAAACCGTCAAAGGTCAGGTTGGCAGACATGTCAGGGTCCTTTCTGAACGGGAAGCGCCCCCGCACAGCGGGGACGCCAGGTATCAATTCCGGTCGGATTACTCGAAGTTATACGGTACGCCGGCCTGGTTGATTACGCTGTTGTACTCTTTGAAGATGTTGACGATCTTCTGGTGCACTTCGCCTTCCTGGGCCACTTCTTCCCAGAATTCCTTGGCAGCGTTCTCGACCTCGGCCCATTCACCCGCAGGCACCGACCGCAGGGCCAGCTTGTCACCATTGGCACGCAGCGCGGCCTCGCCACCCCAGTACCACTGGTTGCGGTATGTGTGACCGGCCTCGGTTGCGGCCATCACAACCGATTTCAGGTGATCCGGCAGTTCGGCCCAGCGCTCTTCATTGACAAACCAGGACCCGATCCAGGCACCCGAGATGTTGTTTGTCAGGAAGTAATCCGTCACATCTGCCCAGCCGACAGTGTAGTCCTCGGTAATGCCCGACCAGGCCATGCCATCAAGCTCGCCCGTCTGAACAGCGACCTCTGCGTCCTCGTAGGGAATATTCACCGGCACCACACCGAATTTCGACAGGAAACGGCCCGCTGTCGGGAAGGTATAGAGCTTGAGCCCGTCGAGATCCGCGACACTGGTGATTTCCTTCTTGGTGTTGAAGTTGCAGGGGTCCTGACCCGCCGCAGACAGCCATTTCACGCCGACTTTTGCATATTCCTCTTCCCAGATCTCTTTCAGGCCGTACTGGTTAAAGAGCACGGGCACGTCGAGAATATGCTTGGTGGCAAACGGGAAATAGCCGCCGAACTGCCGCAGCGGTGTGGGCGACGCCATCGAGTCGTCATCCGAATGCACACCGTCGATTGTCCCGCGCTGGAGCGCCTGAAAGAGCTCGCCCGTTGGCACGATCTGATCCGCATAGAAAAGCTCGACCTCAAGCTCGCCGTTGGCATTTGCATTGATGTAGTCAATCACCGGTTTGGTGACATGTTCCCCAAGAGCGGCGCCGGCATAGGTCTGAAAACGCCATTTGACCGCCGTCTGAGCCTGCACAATAGCAGGGCTTGCCAGAGCTGCGGCGCCGCCGATACCGGCGGTGGTAATAAACTTACGTCTCGTTGTCATTTTGATATCCTCTCTGTGAATTGCTCGTCTCAGATGCCCCCTGACAGGGTCTTTTTGGTTCAGTTTCCATAGACATACCCCGGCAGCCAGAGTGCGATTTCGGGGAAGACCATAATCGTTGCCAGCGCCACCACCATCACCAGAACAAAGGGCAGGATAGAGGCATAGATATCGCGCAATGTGATTTCCGGCGGCGCCATGGCACGCATGAGAAAGAGATTATAGCCGAAGGGTGGCGTCATATAGGCGATCTGTGTGGTGATCGTGTAAAGCACGCCGTACCAGATCAGATCGAACCCCAGTGCACCCACCAGTGGCACATAGAGCGGTGCCACGATGACCAGCATCGCGGTGTCATCAAGGAAGGTTCCCATCAGAATAAAGCTGAGCTGCATCAGGATCAGGATCATCCATGGGCTGAGGCCAAGTCTTTCGGTGAACAGGCTTTCGATGGCCTTCACCGCCCCCAGGCCGTCGAACACGGCACCAAAGGCAAGAGCCGCCAGGATGATCCACATGAACATGCAGGAAATACCCAGTGTCTTGCGTACCGAGGTTTCGAAAACCTCGCGCGTCATACGGCCCTTGGCGACAGCGGCGACAAAGGCAGCAATTGCGCCGATGGCCGAACTTTCCACCAGCGATGTCCAGCCGTTTACAAACGGCACCATCATCGCAAAGAAGATGAACAGCGGCAGAAAGCCCGCCCCCAGAAGCCGCAGTTTTTCACCCATCGGAATGTCGCGCTCTTCTGCTGGCAGCACCGGCCCCAGCGATGGGTTCATCCGGCAGCGGATGACGATATAGATCACGAACATCGTGGCCATCATCAGCCCCGGCAACACACCCGCAAGCCACAGCTGGCCCACCGGCTGGCGCGCGATCATTGCATAGAGAACCAGCACGACAGAGGGCGGCACCAGAATGCCGAGCGATGAGCCCGCCTGGATCACCCCTGTGACCATCAGTTTATCGTATCCGCGTCTGAGAAGTTCGGGCAACGCAATCGTGGCACCGATCGCCATACCCGCGACCGACAACCCGTTCATGGCCGAGACCAGCACCATCAGCCCGATGGTGCCCACCGCCAGACCGCCAGACAACCCGCCCATCCAGACATGGAACATCCTGTAAAGATCGTCAGCAATTTTGGATTCCGACAGGATATAGCCCATGAAAATGAACATCGGCAGGGTCAGCAGCGGATACCATTTCATCAGCTTGATCGCGGCGGCAAAGCCCAGATCATATCCGCCGCGATCGCCCCACAGCAGGAACGCTGCGATCACCGCGACAAAGCCAATCGCGCCAAAAACGCGCTGCCCGGTGAGCAACATCAGCATCATCGACGAGAACATAAGGATGGCAATGGCCTCGTACGACATCAGGTCTTCTCTCCCATGTCGTGCCCTTTGATGCGCAACACATCCTTGAACAGCTCAGAGATCGCCTGCAGCAGCATCAGGAAAATGCCAAACACCATGATGGACTTGATCGGCCACAGATAGGGTCGCCAGACTGACGGGCTGCGCTCACCACCATAACTCAGCGAATACATCAGGCTTTCCCAGCCGCCCCAGAGCAGAAAAATCAGGTAAGTGATCAGGAAAAGAACCGTAATCGCGTCAGTCTGGGCCTTCCGGCTGTCAGTCCATTCGCCATAGAGCAGATCCATGCGCACGTTCGAGCCCATCTGGATCGCATAGGGGCCACCGACCATGTAATAGGCGACCATTGCGAACTGCGCCATTTCCAGTGTCCAGAGCGATGGCACAAAGAATGTTTTGGACACCGACGACCAGAGCAGGATGCCCATCATCACGAAGATGCCGTACATCATGACACGCCCGATCCGGTAGTTCAGCGCGTCAATGACACGGATGTATCCGAGCACGAACCTCAGCACGCGCCGGCCCGCGTCGCAACGACTGCACGTGACACCCAGTCTGACAGCAGATCAGCCATTTTATATTGTGCGGCTTCGTCGGCAATAAGGTCGTTTCGCACCTCAAGCATCACGTTCAGAAACCCGCCTGCCAGCGCATGTTCCTGCAACGTATGGGTGACCCCGTCCCCGGCGCCATAGGGTTCGTTGCGCCGCACAACGTGGGGCATGCACCTGTCTGCAAGTGCCATGAGAGCATCCGCCAGCCGCGTGTCACGGTCATGCAGAACGCCGATTTCGACATCACGCTTCTGGCCATGGTAGACCGGGGTAAAGCTGTGCACCGTGATCAGCACCGGGTCGGTGCGGCGCGCCAGAGCAGTGGCGACGGCGGCGCGGAAGGGTTCGTAAAACGCCACTGTCCGGGCGGTTTTCTCTGCATCAGAGAGCCCGCGGTTGCCCGGAACCTCGACGATTTCGCTCTTGTCTGGCATGGCATCCGGCGCATGCGGCGGCCTGTTACAATCATAGACAAGACGCGACACCCGTGCCGAAACGAGTACGGCATCGAGGCGTATCGACATGCGCCGCGCAACAGACCCGGCGCCCGGATCCCAGACCGCATGACTGTTCCGGTGCTCATCGGCGAGCCCCAGGCCATTGAATTCAAGCGGTATTTCAGAACTCGCGTGTTCACAGACCAGAACGACCGGAGACACCGCCTGTGCATTCTGCACTTCCGCGTTCCGGTCAACCGACGTGTTTTCAAGCTGATTCATCTGAGCACCCACGCAGGAAAGGTCTTGCCATGACGGCGTTCTGTCAACACAATTGTGAAAAATTTATCACACACTGATCTTTGCTGATATTTTTTTGCCCAATTGCGAGGCGCCGTGCATGGCCGATGAAAACCAGACGATTTCGGACCGTATTCAGGAGAAGCTGGATGATCTGACCCGCGCGGAAAGACAACTGGCTCTGTCGATCCTCGAGAACTACCCCGCATCGGGCCTCGGGCCGCTCGCCGCACTGGCAAAGGGAGCGAATGTCTCCGTACCGACAGTCGCGCGCATGGTTCAGAAACTGGGCTACAGGGGGTATCCCGACTTTCAGGCTGACCTGCGCGACGAGCTGGGGGCAATTGCCAAAGGTCCGATTGCCAAGCACGAGACCTGGGCAGGCGCCGCACCGTCAGGGCATATTCTCAACCGGTTCACGGATGCGGTGATCGACAATATCCGCAACACGCTGTCGCATATTGATCCCGCGGCCTTCGATGAGGCCTGCGCTCTGGTGGCTGATCCTGACCGGCATCTTTATATCGCCGGGGGACGTATCACGCATACGCTCGCAGAATATCTCTTTATGCACATGCAGGTGATCCGCCCGAACCTGACCCATGTGCAGTCTACGTCAAACACCTGGCCACATTACCTGCTGAACGCGCGCGAGGGTGATGTTTTTGTCATTTTTGATGTGCGGCGATACGAAAACAACACTCTCAAGCTGGCAGAAATGGCCCGTGCCCGCGGCGCGCGGATCGTTTTGTTCACTGATCAGTGGCGCTCGCCTGTGCACAGGCTTGCGGACATCAGTCTGACCAGCCGGATCATTGTGCCATCGGCATGGGATTCCGCAGCGACCACGATGTTGCTGGTCGAAAGTATGATTTCGGCGGTACAGACCCTGGACTGGGACAACACCCGCGACAGGATGCAGGAACTCGAAGAAATCTTTGACAGGACAAAGCTTTTCCGTAAATTCACCTGACGCCATCATGAACCGGTCTCAGTTGTGGTCCACCGGTTTTGACTGCATCCTTCTGGCGGTTTCACGCTCTGCCCGTTTACATCTCAGAGGTGGCAGACCCCGGTCCATCAGCGCCATATCCTCCAGCACCATATCGCCCATAGCCCGAAAGGCAGAGTCCAGCGCCCCTGCACGATGCGCAGATCTGACAAAGCCCGGCAACGTGCGCACCGGGTGATCCGCCGGCATGGGCTCGAACGGAAAGACGTCACTGGCTGCTGTTATGTGTCCGGACCGGACGGCTTCGATCAGGGCGTCGAAATCAACGACGCCTGCACGGGACAGCAGAATAAAACGGGACCCGGCTTTCATGCGCGCGAGTGCTTCAGCGTCGAGAAAGTGCTGGTTCTCGGATGTTTGTGCCGCCACCACAAACAGAAAATCGGCCTGCGCCAGCATATCATCGAGCGATGCAGGACTGACGCCGTCCTCGAGCAGAAGTGAGGCGGGCAGCCATGGGTCGTAGACGTCGATCCGGCACCTGAACCCTTCGAGCAGGCGACGCAGCGCACGTCCCAGATCGCCATAACCGACAATGCCTACCCGCGCGCCGGACAGCAGACATGCATCAGCGTTTCCATCCCCACCCCATTTCTCGCAGCCCCGCTGAAAGTCCTGATCGGCACCGGAAATGCCCCGCGCCAGATCCAGTGCAAGCCCGATACCCAGTTCGGCCACCGGCACTGCAAAAACGCCGCCCGTCGTCAGCACATGGATACCGCGTTCAAAAACGCGGTTGTACGGCATGTTGTCGATCAGGTTGGATTCGACGTTCAGAACAGCCCGCAGACCGGTCAGCCGTTCGAGTGTTTCTTCGGACAGGGGCGGTTGCCCGAGGATATAGCGTGTCTGGGCCAGCAGGTCGTCGGGCAGCGCCGGCAGGGCGTCTCCGGATGTTTCAAACACGTCATAGGTTGCATGCAGCTGCGCCAGTTTCTCCGGGGCAAAAATCAGATCAAGCGTGCGTGGATGCGGCGCTGACAGAATAACCGGTTTCATGTCTGTTTCTCTCTCCCTGTCGCCGGACCATTTCCGTGGCCGGCATGTACCGGCAACCTGTCGCGGACCAGTTGTGCCCACAAGGCCGCCCCCACAGGCAGCAGGGCGTCATTAAAGTCATAGTCTGAGGAATGAAGCGGCTGCGCGCAGGCAGCCTCATGCCCGTTCCCGAGCAGCAGAAAGCACCCGGGCACAGCTGTACTGAAGTGGGCGAAGTCCTCGGAAAAACTCATTGCATCACAGTCCGGGGTGACGTGCAGCCCCTGGCGGCGCGCGGCTGACACGACGGCCTCGGTCGGACCCGGTGCATTCACAGTCTCAATGAACTCTGTGTCGAATGACACGCTGGCCGAAACACCGTGCGCCGCGGCAATCCCTTCGGCGATCTGCGCCATAAGCGATGCCGTCTTTTCGCGGTCCTCACGGTTTCTGGCCCGCACGTCTCCTTTCAGTACGGCCCGGCCCGGAAGCACATTGCGCTGCCCGTCGGTCAGGAACTCTGTGACCGAAACCACAACGCCGGCACCCGGTGACAGTTTGCGGGATACGATTGTCTGCAGTGCCTGCACGATCTCGGCGCCTATGGTAATCGCATCCCGGCCCGTTTGCGGCATAGACGCATGCCCACCCTGGCCCGATACCTCAATTTCAAACAGGCTCTCACTTGCACAGATCTGACCGGGTCTTGTCAGAACATGGCCTGTTGGTATGCCCGGCAGGTTATGAATCGCGTACACCTCTTCAAAGGGAAAACGCTCGAGCACGCCTTCACGGATCATCGCCTGTGCGCCCAGCCCGTGCTCTTCGTTGGGCTGGAACAAAAACACCACTGTACCATCGAAATCGCCGGCCGTTGCCAGACGTGCTGCGGCCCCGAGAAGCATGGTCATATGTCCATCGTGGCCGCAGGCGTGCATCACACCGGGATTTTCAGAAACATAGTCGTGGTTGCTTGTTTCCATAATCGGCAATGCGTCCATATCCGCGCGCAGGGCGATGGCCCGGTTGCCACTTCCCCGTTTCAACACCCCGACAACGCCCGCACCTTCGTGCACCTCAAGGCCAAGATCCCGCAGAATACCCGCGACCCGCGCCCGTGTCCGGTCTTCGCGGAACCCGGTTTCGGGAAACCTGTGAAACTCACGTCGCAGCGCTGTCAGATCTTCTGCGGCAATCATCTTCCTGTCCCTTGTCAATTATTGTGGCCGTGACACACCCGAAGAGCAGAGAACACGCTGTGCCCCCCGGACGCAACGTCTGCAGACGCGATTGCGCGCTGTGCCACTGTCCTGCTACGCTCGATTTTATGGAAACACCCAACTATCCCCGCTTCGCTGCACGTCTCAATGCATTCAAAATTGGTGCGGACAGCTACTGGCCCCACAAAAACAAGGTCACCACCACCGATCTGCTTGCCCGCGCCGCGACTGCGGGTCTGAACGCTGCCGATCTGAATTATCCGGATCATTTTGTCGACGATCGCCCGGGCGATCTGGTGCGCGCACTGGATGACAACGGAATGGTGCTCAACGGCATGGCGATGCGCTACTACACAGATCCCGGATACAAGCTGGGGGCCTTCACCCATCCCGATCCACAGGTGCGCCGCGCCGCCATTGACGAAACAAAACGCGGTCTGGATGTGCTGGCCGAAATGGGCGGCCGGCTGATGACGCTGTGGATGGGGCAGGACGGCTTCGATTATTCCTTCCAGATGGACTATGCCCGCGCCTGGGACAACACGGTATCTGCGATGGCCGAAGTTGCCGATCATAATCGCGATATTGACATCGCACTTGAATACAAACCCAACGAACCCCGCGCGTTCGCTCTGATGCCCGATGCAGCGACGACCCTCCTCGCACTGCGCGATATCGGGCGCGACAATACCGGGGTCACTCTGGATTTCGCGCATGTTCTCTATGCCGACGAAATGCCCGCCTTTGCCGCAGCGCTGGTGGCACGGCATTCACGCATTCTGGGCGTTCATCTGAACGACGGGTATGGCAAGTGGGACAACGGGCTGATGGTTGGCGCCGTGCATCCGCTTCAGACGGTCGAACTGCTGGTGGAACTGGAACGCGCGGGCTACGACAGTACGATCTATTTCGACACGTTCCCCGATCATTCCGGGCTGGATCCGGTAGCAGAAGCGCGCACCAACATTGAAGTCGTGCAGAAACTGCGGGCTGTTGCGAAGCGGCTGGTATCAGATGAGGCGCTGCAACAGGCCATCAGTGCCCAGGACGCGCCAACCGCCATGCGGATCGTTCAGGGCGCCATGCTGGCATGAGCCTGCTGGTGGCCGGATCACTGCACCTCGACGTGGTTGTCCGGGCGCCGCGCCTGCCGGAAATTGATGAAACACTGCCCGGTCATTCCGTCGAATACGTATTTGGCGGGAAAGGCGGGAACCAGGCTGTGGCGGCAGCACGGATGGGGGCAGACGTGCATTTCGCCGGATGTGCCGGCAACGACCGTTTTGGCGACATGCTGCGCGATTCGCTGCAGCGTGCCGGGCCGGATCTTTCACAGCTCCAGACCGACGAAGGGCCAAGCGGTATGAGCACGGCAATCGTTGATGATCAGGGGGATTACGGCGCAGTCATTGTGACGGGGGCAAATGCCAGGATGGATGCGGAAGCGGTCACGGTCCCACCGGCCGCATCACTTGTGCTGTTGCAGAATGAACTGCCGGAAAGCGTCAACCTGACCATCGCCCGCAAAGCGCGTGCGGCCGGCGTGCCTGTCTGGCTCAATGCCGCGCCTGCCCGGCCCCTGTGCGACGACCTGAGGGCACTGGTTGATCTGCTGATCGTGAACCGGGTCGAAGCTGCATTCTACGCAGAGAGTTCTGGCGCAACTGACGTTCTCAGAACCCTTGGCGCCGAGGGTGTCGAATACAAAGGTATAATCTATCCGGCCTTTGTTACCGATGTCGTCTCGACACATGGCGCGGGTGATATGTTTGTCGGTGCCCTGGCTGCCCGGATTGACGCAGGCGCAGGCATCAAAGAGGCCCTGGCCTTTGCCCAGGGCGCGGCGTCGCTTCATGTATCGGCCCGCGGGCAGGCGCGTGATGCGCTCGACCACTTACAGGTCGATGCATTTCTCGCCGCTCAGTCCAGACGGTAGAACCGCGCAGCCGTTCCCCCGAAAACATCCGCACGTTCCGAGGTTGTCAGGTGCGATGTCAGCTGTTGCGCGACATCCAGCCAGTCGCCGTATTCTGCCTGCAACCGGCACACCGGCCAGTCAGACCCCCACATCAAACGGTCAGGGCCAAAAGCAGCAAGCACATGATCTGCGAAAGGCCGCAGGTCATCCGTAACCCAGCCTTCGCCTGCCTCGGTGATAAGGCCGGAGAATTTGCAGAACCCGTCTGTCTCGGCGGCCAGCCGGGATATGCCCGCTGCCCATTCTGAAAAGGCATCGTTTCCGGCCTGCTGGTCGCGGATCCGCGGTTTCATGCAATGATCAAAGACCACCCGCAGGTTCGGGTAACGCCCGATAAGTTCCAGAAAGTTGCCCAGGTGCTGTGGAAAGCCCAGCGCGTCAAAGGTCAGATCCAGGTCACAGAGCGCATCGAAGGCCCAGGCGATATCGTCCCGCAGCATCCAGTCTGTATCCGGGATGTCCTGGATCATCGGGCGCACACCCAGAAACTTCGGATGTTGCGCGAGCCTTTCCAGCTGATCAATATCACGGGGTTTCTCAAAGTCGATCCAGCCGACCACGCCGCGCACAAACGGTGAGGCATCGGCAAGCCCCAGCATGTATTCTGTTTCAGCGACTGTCGCCGCGGCCTGGACAAGCACAGTGCCATTGATGTCGTGGCGGTCCAGAGTTGCCGACAAATCGGCCGGGAAATAAGGCCGGTTCAGGACCGCATTGTCGCGCGGCATCCAGTCATAATCGCCGCGCGCAGGTTGCCAGAAATGCTGGTGGGCATCGATCCTCATACAGGAGCTCTTTCGTCCATCAGCCCTTTCTCTTTGAGCGCCTGCCAGAGCTCACCGGGGATCACGGCCTGTGCCGCTTCAAGGTTGCCGGCCATTTCAGAAACCCCCTGCCCGCCCGGGATGACCGACACATGTGTCGGGTGCAACAGCGGGAAATGAAACGCCGCATCAATCAGACGGACATCGTGATCCCGGCAGACCGCTTCGATGGCATCCACCCGGTCAAGAATTTCCTGCGGCGCCGGGTCGTAGTTGTAAAACGCTCCCGGTTTCGCACCTGTCGCAAGAATGCCCGAGTTATAAGGCCCGCCTGTGACGATACCGATCCCGCGCGCCTCGCACAGCGGCAGAAAGCTGTCGAGCGCCGTCTGTTCCAGCAGCGTATACCGGCCGGCCAGCAGAAAAAGGTCAAAGTCACCACGCTCGGCCAGCGTCTGGCAGACCTGCCATTCGTTAACGCCCCCGCCGATAGCCCGGATCAGACCCTGGTCGCGCAGTGACACCATCGCATCATAGCCGCGCGCGCCGAAAAACTCCTCAATGCGGGCGTCAGAGGCCTCTTTGGAGCCATGCGAGAAGATGCACAGATCGTGCACATAGAGAATGTCGATCTGATCAACGCCCAGACGGGCAAAGGACTGCTCGAACGAGCGCATCACGCCATCATAGCTGTAGTCAAACTGCTCGCGGCGCTGCGGGACCTCGAACCATTTGCCTTCTCCGTCGCGGTGCTCGGGCGCGCAATGCTGTATCAGCCGCCCGACCTTCGTTGAAAGAATATACTCGTCCCGCGGTTTGCCGCGCAGAAAGGGGTTGAGCCGCGTCTCTGACAGACCAAGTCCATAAAGCGGCGCAGTATCAAAATACCGCACCCCACCCTCCCATGCAGCGTCGAGTGTGGCCCGCGCGTCTTCGTCGGAAATTGCCCTGTAAAGGTTGCCGAGCGGCGCGGTACCGAAGCCCAGTTCTGTGAATGTCAGCCCGCCGTTGCCCAGCCGGTCCCAGTGACGTGTCTTCAGTCCCATGGATGTCTCCCTTTTCGTTGAGGCCAGCTTAGCGCAGTATACCTTTGCGTGAACAGGCCACCGGCCATAAGATCGCGTGAGGGGGATACCATGAGTTCAGATTTCACCAGAATTTTTGGCGCAACGCGTCCCGTGATCGGCATGGTGCACCTGGGCGCGCTGCCCGGCACCCCTCTTTACAATCCCGGTCTTGATCTTGTTGCCGCTGCACGCGCCGACCTCATTGCGCTGCAGGACGCCGGTTTCGACGCGGTCATGTTCGGCAACGAAAACGACCGTCCCTATGAATTCAGCGTCGATACAGCCTCCACGGCCACAATGGCCGCGATCATCGGAGCGCTGAAATCAGAAATCACGGTTCCTTTTGGGGTCAACGTTCTGTGGGATCCGATGTCATCCGTCGCTCTGGGGGCTGCGACGGGGGCCGCTTTTGTACGCGAGATTTTCACCGGCACCTATGCTTCGGACATGGGGCCCTGGACACCCGACGCGGGGCAGGCGATGCGCTATCGCAACCGCCTCGGCCGGTCGGATATGGCGATGCTGTACAATGTGAGCGCCGAGTTCGCGCACTCTCTGGATGCGCGTTCCCTGCCCGACCGGGCCCGCAGCGCCGTGTTCTCGTCGGTGCCGGATGCAGTGCTGGTTTCGGGCCAGATAACCGGCGAGGCGGCGGCACTGTCGGATCTTGAGGCCGTCAAGGCGGTGCTCCCGGACACCCCGGTGATGGCCAATACAGGCGTGAAACATGAAACAGTGGCCGATGTCCTTGCGGTGGCCGATGGCTGTATTGTCGGCTCATCGCTCAAGGTTGACGGCGACACCTGGAACCCGGTGGACCCGGACCGCGCCCGTGACTTTATGGAACGGGTGAGAAAGGCGCGCGCATGAAAAGCCGTCTTCGCAGGACTCTTTGCGACCTGATGATGATACCCGGTCTGTCCGGCCATGAAGACCGCGTACGGCGGGCCATCTCCGCGAGCCTGCAGGAGATCGGCGTCGGGACCAAGAGCGACCGTATGGGTAATCTGGAAGCGTATTTTCCCGGCACAGGTCCGACGGTGATGGTCTTTACCCACATGGATCAGCTGGGGTTTGTTGTGCGCCGTATCAGCGCGGATGGCCTGTTGTGGCTGGAACGCCTGGGCGGGGTACCTGAACGCGCCCTGCCGGCGCAGGACGTGCTTTGTTGTGTCGGCGAGGGTCGTGATGTGCCCGGGATCATCGGTCACAAAAGCCACCACGCCACGCCGCCCGCGGAGAAATACCGGGTTATCCCTTATGCCGAGCTTTACGTGGACACCGGGCTCGGCTCGGACGCTGCTGTCGCCGAAGCGGGCATCCGGATCGGAACACCCGTGATTTACCGACCAGCGGCAATGGCGCTCGGCGACGACCGGATCAGTGGCACCAGCGTCGATGACCGTGCGGGGTGTGCCGTCCTCATGGAACTGGCGCGCGCACTGGCAGCCCGTGCGGACGGCCCGCCGGTTCATCTGGTTTTCTCTGTTCAGGAAGAGTTCAACCTGCGCGGCGTGGTGCCCATGGCACGGCGCATTGCCCCCGATATCGCCATCCAGCTGGATCTGATGCTGGCGACAGACACACCGGATCTGGCAGATCGCGGCGATATGGTTCTGGGCGGCGGCGCGGGCATGAGCCTCTATTCCTTTCACGGGCGCGGTACGCTGAACGGCGTGATCCCGCACCCTGCCCTCGTGCAGCTCATGGAGGAAACGGCTGCAGTGAATGACTTGCCGCTGCAGCGGAGCGCCCAGACCGGGGTTCTGACCGATCTGTCCTATGTACAGCTCGAAGGAGAGGGTGTCGCCTGTATCGATGTCGGTTTTCCGATGCGCTATTCGCATTCCGCGCGCGAGCTTTGCGATCTGAACGATCTTGTCGCACTCACCAGACTGCTTGAGCTGGCCATTGGCCGCATCGGCCCCGATTTCTCACTTAACAGGGATGAACTGACCTGATGCCACTGACGCTGGGAATTGATATCGGCACCTATGAAACCAAGGGCGTTCTGGTCGATCACGCCGGCACTGTTGTCGCCAGCGCCGCCCGGGGTCACCGGATGCTGGTCCCACAGCCCGGATGGGCTGAACACCGGCCCGAAGAAGACTGGTGGGGCGATTTCGTTTTCGTTTGCCGGACGCTTTTGCGCGAAAGCGGCGTTGAGGCGTCGGAGATTGTTGCGGTGGCCTGCAGTGCCATCGGCCCCTGCATGCTGCCGGTGGATCATGCGGGAAAACCGCTGATGAACGGCGTGCTTTACGGTGTGGACGGGCGGGCCGAAGCCGAGGTCAGAGACCTGACGGAACAGATCGGCGAAGATACCATCATCGCGCGCTGTGGCAATGCCCTGACATCCCAGTCGGTAGGGCCGAAAATCCTATGGCTGAAACGACATCGTCCGGAGATCTATGCGCAGACGGCGCATGTGCTGACCTCGACCAGCTTTCTGGTTCAGCGGCTTACGGGCGAGGTGGTGATCGACCACTACACGGCCGCTAATTTTTCGCCGCTGTACGATGTGGCGACGCAGGCCTGGACAGACGATCTGGCCGACGACATTCTTGATCTGGACAAGCTGCCGCGCCTGTTGTGGTCGGGTGACATCGCCGGACACATCACCGCAGCGGCGGCGGCTGAAACCGGCCTTGCCCCCGGCACGCCCGTGACTGCGGGCACCATCGACGCTGCCGCCGAGGCGTTTTCTGTGGGTGTGGACCGGCCCGGTGATATGATGATGATGTACGGCTCGACCATTTTTATCATCCTGCGCACGGCAGAGCGCGTGGCCGATCCACGCATCTGGTATGCGCCCTGGCTCTTTGAGGGCGAGCATGCCTCCATGGCCGGGCTGGCCACATCCGGCACGCTGACCCACTGGTTCCGCGACCAGCTTGCCCGTGATCTGGACCCCGCCGATGCCTTTCCGGCGCTGGCCGCAGAAGCCGCAGCATCGCCCCCCGGTGCCAATGGCCTGCTGATGCTGCCCTACTTTTCAGGCGAGCGGACACCCATCCACGACACGAACGCGCGCGGCACGTTTTTCGGGCTCAACCTGACCCACACGCGCGGCGACATGTACCGCGCGCTGATCGAAGGCATCGCCTGTGGCACGCGGCATGTGACGGACACCTTTGCCGAACTGGGGCAGGCCCCCGAACGGCTGCTGGCCGTGGGGGGCGGGACAAAGAACGCGCTCTGGCTGCAGGCGACCTCGGACATCACAGGGATCGACCAGATCGTCTGCGAGAAAACCACGGGTGCCAGCTATGGTGATGCGTTTCTGGCCGCTTTGGCTGTGGGTCTCGTGGACCGCGGCGACATCGCAAAGTGGAACCCGGTGGCGACATCCGTCACAGCGCAAAGCGATCCGCGGTATGACAGATCATACGCGCTGTTCCGGCGTCTTTATGAGCAGACGAAGGATATCGCGGCTGAGCTGGGCGCTCTGTAGAACCTGATCGCCCTGGTCGCTGTGCGGACAAAGCTGACCAATTGCTGGGCATTTCAAATGTTGGCTTTCGGGTTTGCTGAAGCGTACTTCAGTTCTGAGCTTTATGGGCCTCAACTGCAGCTGAGCATCGACCGGGTAGCGCCGCGACTGCACTAAACTGATAGTGTACCACTTGCTCCCTCTTAGGTTCCAGTTTTGGCAGAAGCATTCGTCCGACATTTGCAACCATAGGCTGGCTCGTTAGCACCAAGCCATGTTCCAATTCACTACAACGTGCGACGACATATCCGGGTTGGGTATAATCGGTCAGGTCGTAGCTACCGGGATTTTCCATAGCGTCGCTGAACCAAGCCTCTGAGGCAACGACGGCTTCTTCCCATTCAACCCAGTCCAGCCATTGTTCTTGAAATTCAATTTCTAACTCTGGTTGCCGCCCCCAAAAAAGGCACGCCGTCGTTATTCCTGTGGGCGGAACATACAACGCCATAACGGTGCCCACTGGTGTATCCACGCGAATTCGAGAGCGGCGGTCATTCTTGTCGATCAGTGTTCCAACTTCTCGCAGGCGAGAATCTGATCCCTCAACGACGCTTGCTTCGCATGCAGCAAGTACGTCTTGTAACGGCGTCTGCGCAGCCAGCGGCGCTGCAAAAATAACAGGAAATGCTATCTTTGCGAATTGGCAGGCCAAATGCACGTATCTCGATGTCATCGCGGGCTCAAACGTTGTAAACAATGGCAACTCCCTGGCCAACTAGTAGCAGACGTTCGTAGACGTTGCAGCATCCGGTAAAAGGGCTCAAAGCCGCCACTCAGTTTTACTTCACCGCCCCCGCCGCCATGCCTTTGATGATGTATTTCTCAAGGAAGATCGCGACGATCACAAGGGGCAGGATCGCAGCCGAGGACAGCGCCGCCATGGACCACCAGTTGATGCCCTGAGAGCCGGTCTGTGACGCCACCATGACGGGCAGGGTCGTGGCATTGGTCGCCGTCAGCAAGGCCGCAAAGAAGTATTCGTTCCAGCAGAGCACGAGGCTCAGGATAAAGGCCGCGACCATGCCCGGCAGGGCGATGGGCAGCACGATCTGCAAAAACGCGCCCCAGATACCCAGACCGTCCACCAGAGCGGCCTCCTCCAGCTCGACGGGGATGCCCTGAAACTGATCGCGCATGATCCAGATGACAATGGGCAGCACCATCAGCGTGTAGAGCAGAATGAGGCCGACCCGGCTGTCGAGCAGCGCCAGCGATTTGTAGAGCACCAGAAACGGCAGCGCCAGGACCACCGGCGGCAGGATCATCTGGCTGAGGAAGAAGAATGAGATGTCGGAATTGCGCATGAACCCGAACCGGTAGCTGAAGCGCGACAGGCCGTAAGCGGCGAGTGAGCCAAGTATCACTGCAAGGGTCGAGGCGGAGAGCGAAACGATTGTGCTGTTCCAGAACCGTTTGAGGAATTCCTCGCGCACGGTCGAGACCTCGCCGATCAGACGTGGGGACATCCCCAGAGACTCCCAGCCTTTCCAGCGGGGTGTGAAATCCACCCAGGGGATCAGGTTGCCTTTCATCACGTCGGGGGCAAGCTTGAAGGAGGTTGTGATCGTCCAGAAGATCGGAAAGAGGCAGATCACCGCCCATGTCAGCAGCGCCGCATAGATGGCAATACGGCTTGCCCACCACTTTGTTTTTACGCGGTGATCCGCGTCGTGGTCTTTGAAAACGGCGGTCATGCAGGGCGCTCCATCCAGCGGCTGACCACCTTGAGGAGCAGCGTTACAAAGATCACGATCAGCACCAGATAGACCATGGCCAGCAGAGTGCCGTAGCCCACGTTCGAGCGGTCACGGTACTCGCGGAAAATGAAACTGGTGACACTGTCCGTGGCCCCGCCCGGCCCGCCGGAGGTGACGTTGATAATGATGTCCGCGAGCTTGAGCTTGAAGATGATGCGGATCACGATGGCCGTGACGGAGACAGGCAGCATGAGCGGAAAGATCACCTCGCGGAAGCTCTGCCAGCCGGTGGCACCATCAACCTTCGAGGCCTCAATCACTTCGCGCGGCAGGGCCTGCAGACCGGCCAGCAGCATGATCATCATAAAGGGAATGAAGGTCCATGCATCCATCGCCATGATCATGAACCGTGCAATCTCTGGTGTGCCAAAGAAACTGGGTTCGACACCGAACTCGCGCAATGCCCGCGATATGGGCCCGAACCGGATCTCCAGCATCGACTTGCCGATCATCCAGGAAACGGCCACGGGGCTGAGCATCAGTGGCAGCAGAAAGACAACGCGGAAGAATTTGCGCGCCCGGATCTGGGCGTTCAGCAGCAATGCAAGACCAAAGGCGATGACATATTCCACGCTCACTGCCAGCACATAATAAACCATGTTTTTCAATGCGTTCCAGTAAAACCCATCGTTCCACATCTGGCGCATGTTGTCCCAGCCATTGGGCTGCGGACCATTGGGTGAGGCAAGGTTCCAGTCGGTGAACGAGATGTAGAGCGCAAAGAGCAGCGGAAAGACGACAAGGCTGATCACAAAGAGCGCTGCGGGCAGCACGAAAAGGGTCCGCTTGCCTTTTTCGCCGTTCACGATCACCTGCGCAGCACAAAGCGCCGTGGCCCAGAGCATATAGGCATATAGCACCGGCCTCCATGTCTGGAACCCGCTGGCAATACGACCGGTTTCAAAGGCCATCTGCCAGATCGCCAGCACGGCCACCAGGAGCGCGCTGCCCCAGACGATTGCCTTTCCGAAACGTCTGCGCGCGTCGGGAATGTTGTCGGCCGTCACTGTGTGGAGGAGATCGCCTTCGGTATTGCTCATACCGGAATGTTAACGGCAGGTTCCGCGCCTGTTAAGCATGAATGTGCCAGGCACCGGCAACCAGTGTTCGGGGCCAGAAAACCTGAAACGCAGGGATTATCCGCATCTTCAGGTAAGATATTGTTTTAACTATAATATCCAATCTGTCTGAGCAGCGCCCCCGACAGCCGGATGGGGTTGACGGGATGAAAGTTCTGAAGCGGGGCGATCGCGCAGCCAGATTCAATACCGGACGACCGGCGGATCAGCTGAGCAGCACAGCCGACGACGTACCTTCTATCCCCTTGAGGTCTACCTCGATAGTATCCTGGCGCGGCATTTCCATTCCGGCAGCGGCAAACGTCTCCGGGCTGACCAGCGCCTGACCAGCCGTTGCCGCTGCCGAAAGACGGGCAACGAAGTTCACGTTCTGGCCGAAAACACTGACACCCTGCATGTTGCCGCCCGCGGCGGTGACCGTGCAGATATAAACCGGCCCGGTGTGTACACCGATGCCTATAGAAAGTGGCTCGTCAGTACCCTGAACAGTCAGTGACTGTTCCAGAATGCTGCGCGCAGCAGAAATACCCATCTCTGCATGGTCCTCGCCGGTGAAACCGGGCGGGAACACTGCAACGACGGAATCTCCCTGAAACTCAAGGATAAATCCCCGGTTCTCGGCCAGAACCGCACTTGTAATTTCGCGCATCCTGTTGACGGTCTCGGCAAATTGTCTGGGCGAGATCCGGCCGGACAGGTCGACGGAACCGCGTATATCGAGGATCAGCACGGTCATCTCAACCTCGGCCCCTCCCGGAAAGGCCTGCAGGAAGCCGTCGCATTTGTTGCAGTAGTGCGGGTTCCGGTCCGACGGCATCAACCCGGTCAGCCGCACCAGAAAACCCCCGAAACCAGCGAAAGGCGCATAGCAAAGTTTGCAACGTGGATCGTTGGGCCACTTCAGAAAGCGTCTTTGTTTTTTGACCAGAACCGGGTGGCCCTCGCCGAAAACCTGTTTCCAGAGCTCTTCATGCCCGGTCTGCATGTCAGTATCACTCATTGTTGATTTCGTCCTTCAGGTTCGACGTCCTGCGTTGATCGGCCCAGTATTCCTCGGGTGCTTCGGTCATAAAGAGCGTCAGTTCCGGGTTGTTTGCATCCGGATCTGACGGATCCGGAACGGGCATGATGGCGGGGCTGGTCGAAACCTGCGGACCAAAGACAAAAGTGTAACCTGCCCTGACCTTGTAGGGCTGTCCGATCCCGCGATAGAGCACCTCGAATTTCTGATTGTACCTGAACGGCCGCGTGAGAGGTATCGAGGCTTTGCGCTTTTTGCCAGGGGCCCGCAGACGGATGGCAGGCACGCTTACTGTAATGCCTGCGCGCAGCAGGGATGGATGAACCCAGTCAGGCGCAGATTTCAGCGACATGATATGATCATAGTCCGGGCCAAAGGCGGGGGTGTCGTATTTGTTGCTGGCCATGTGCGCCGTCTGCCAGTGCGTCATATGGGCTTCGGTGTCACTGCCCCAGATGATGTAGTTGGCGTATTTCGGCAGAATTTCCTGGTGATTGAACGGGCGGAAGAGCACGACCCGTTTCACCTTGACCTTAAACGGCGCGTCCATCACGGGTTTCATGATATCCGCAGACCAGGGGAAGAAGTGCATGCTCTCTTCTTCTTCAGGCTTCAGCTGATCGAGCGGGAACAGACCCGGGAAAAAGTTCGCGCTGAAGTCCGGGCGCGTGCCGCCACCCAGATCGGGCACCATCAGCGGGTCTTTGACATCGTTGCACAGCACCAGCGGCATCTCCGGCCAGGTCTCGCGCATTTTGCGATAGCGGGTTTTCGCAGGTTCGGGCAGATCCAGTTCCAGGATCATCTGATATTTGTGCTCTTCATGGTGATACTGGGTCATGTGAACCCCGTAAATCGTATCGTATCCGACCAGTATGAGCGCATGCTGATGCGGCATGTTGGTCACATATTTGGGCAGGTTCATGTTGCCGGCTGAGGCTTTGTAGTCTGTGTGATCCAAGGTCTTTCCTTCCGTCTGTGCCGGCGGTTCACCCGGGCATGCTCAGTCCATGTCTTCTGATTACTCTGGCCGCCGACTTTTCCGCCGCACGGGCCAGCGCCTTCATCACTTCGGGCAGCATGTTACCGTTTTCTGCCTTGTGGTTGTGCACCGTCTCGGTGAGCCAGGGGTTCTGCGTTGTAGAGATCAGGTAAAAGAGGCTCTTGCCCGGTTCGGGAATGACACCGCACCGCCCGGCATAATGGTCGACGAAGTCCTGCCCGAAGGTGTCCGGCTCAAACTGCGAAGACGTCACAAACAATTCGGCATGTGGGACGTGACCGCCATTGAAAGACTGAAGGCTCAGCTGCGCAAAGATGTCGGCGTTCAGCTCGTTCATCAGATCAAGGCTGGTGTTCAGCCCCTCACCCGTGCGGAAGTTGAGCGCATAGGTCACAATGCTCTGATCCGAACCCGCTTCGCGGAAAAGCTCGAAAACCTCCCGCCGGGTCTGGAAAATCTCCAGCAGCTGTTCGTTGGAGCGCGGTGCCACCCGGCGTGCCAGGATGCGCTTCTGTTCTTCAATTTCATACTTCGTGCCCCCTGCTTTTTCGGCAGGCAACCGCTGGAGCGGCGTGACCGTGACAGTGGGGTGATCGGCGGCCAGTTCAAAGAGCGCCGCATAAAGCCGTTTGCTGTTGAAGATGCAGCGCCCCAGCAGACGGCCATAGCCTGACTGGTCCGTCCGAATGACGCTGTGCGACAGCCAGACCGCCGCCGCCGCCGCCCCGGGTTTGGAACCCTCGATGCCGTAGACACCTGTCGTCGGGTCCATTCCGCCGTGATAAACGACGGGTGCAGTAAAGGCGATCAGATCACGCATGGCCCCGTTGCGATAGCACAGTGCACCGGCCGGATAGGGAATGAACCCCGCTTTGTGCGGGTCGACAGTGATCGTATCCGCGCGACCCAGCGCCCGGTACTGGCGCATGACATAATCGCTCATATGCATGCCCGCAGCGATACCGTCATAGGTAAAGATGTCTTCGCTGATAATTCGGCGAACCTCATCGCGGAATTCCTCTGCGGCGTCGTCCTCTGCCTTGTCAGTAACCGAAAACTCCGGCACATCGGTCTCGTCCTCGAAGACCTCTGCCTCGCGCAGCATCGAGGCAAAATAACCACCCCAGGCCGCATCGGCATGGACCGAGAACTCCATGCCCAGCTGACGGTATTCCTCGCGGATCTCGAGGATATCGTGCAACGGGTCGACGGCGCTTTCCTCGGTCGTGCCGATCACTGCCACCACCTCCATAACTGGCTGACCTTCAGCAAGGCAGGCATCCAGTGTCGCGCGCAGATCAACCATGCACATCCGTGCATCAAGATCGACCTTGATGACCCGCATCGCATTGCGGCCTGACCCGACCAGCGCAAGGCCTTTTGGCCATGAATAATGTGCAGGCGACGGCGCCAGCAGAACGGGTGGTGGCGTGTCGGGCAGGAACCGGCGGTGGAAATCGACCAGACCGATGGACTGAACCGAATAGCCACCGAGCACGGCCGTGATTTCGTCCGTAGAGATACCCGTTGCTTTGGTGATACGCGGCGTCAGGCCGATTACCTCGTCCAGCGGCAGGTTGAGCAGTTGCCAGCCATCCAGATCAAGCAGACGGCGGCGTTTGCCGTCGAGCATCCGGACGGTGACGTTCCTGGCGGAAGCCATAACAGCTTCAGCACGGATTGCTTCGGCAAGCGCTACGGGCAGATATTTGGTGTTGCGCGCCGCCCAGATACTCTCGGCGTTCGCAACCGAACCGTCACAGGTGATATGCCCCCAGGGTTTGAGCGCACCATCACCGATTTCTGACTGCTTCGGGATCCGGTAACCCAGCATACGGCAGAGATCATCGCAGACTTTGATCTCAAGCATTGTTGTGACCGGCGAGGCCTCGGCGGCGACGTTGTTCTGATTGTAGAGCAGTGCCGCGATATACCCGACGACGCCGGGCAGCGACACATCCCAGTACATGTGAGACTGGTTCCGGTAGCTGGCAAGCGGGATGGATCCCCTGAGGTAGCGGGTCAGTTCGTCCAGCCGCTCGTGCAGAAGTGCCCGCGAACGGTGATATGCCTGCGCTTTTGCTTTCCCCTCGTCGTCTGTCTGATCCTCGCTGATATCTTCAGGCGTGAAAATCGGCGGGTCATGCGGCGCATATTCCTCGCGAAACAGGTAGTTTCCCTCCAGCGCCTGCACGATCAGCTCGGACATCATCTCTTTGTTTTCGGCCTTGGGGCCCAGAAACCATGTCTCCGGAACCTGAGAGCCCGGGCGGTTCAGACCAAGCTCCCGGGACCTGTCCCTGAGGTGATACTGACCGAGTTCCCGAAGAAGATCGTCGCTCAGAGGGGCTCGTGGCATTGTGTCAGCGACCTTTTCGGTTAGTTAACGTGAGGTTAACCGACGGTAGTAAGCGTTACTCTTTCTGTCCAGAAAATTCAGGGAAAAACCATAATTATCAGGGTTTAGCACCATCTGCTGCTCGCGGATGAGTTGACCTGTCGGGATGCACGGCGCAATGTCTTGCCGTGTGGCGGGGCTGGGATCATACTCTAATGATGAACTGGCAGAGCCAGGTCCTGTTCAGCAGATCAATACCCGGAGTGACAGATGACCGATGCCGACTATACGCCTTATGGTGCCTGGGTTTCTCCGATTTCTGCCTCGGCTGTCGCTGCGGGCGCGCGCTCGTTCGAACAGATCCTGACCGACGGCGAAACCATCTGCTGGGTCGAAACACGACCAGATGAAAACGGGCGGTCTGTTCTGATGCGCAGTACCGTCGGCAATGCGCCTGAAACCCTGACGCCCGTGGGTTTTTCGGCGCGTACACTTGTTAATTCATACGGCGGGGGCGCTGCAGCGGCACGCAATGGCACGTTCTATTTCAGTAACTTTGCCCCGCCGGACTTTCCGGGATCAAAAGACCAGCGAATTTACGCACAGAAACCGGGGATGCAGCCCCGGCCAATCACACCACAGGTTCGCACGCGTTATGCAGACGGGGTGATCCACCACAGCGGCAACTTCGGCGTGTGGGTGTGCGAACAGTCAGATGAAAAGCTGAACGGACAGGACAAACAGAGCCTGGTTGCGATTGACCTTAAAGGGGAGAAACTGCCGCGGACGCTTGTGGAGGGTGCCGATTTCTATGCCTGCCCGCGGCTCAGTCCTGACGGCCGGAAACTGTGCTGGATTTCCTGGGATTATCCGTCGATGCCGTGGGAAGGTACAAGTTTGTACACAGCGGACATCGATACAGCAGGCGAGCTGCGCAATATTGCCAGAGTGGCCGGCGACCCGGTGCCTGAGGCAGAGATCGACCCCGCGCTTAATCCGGTGCTGAAAGATGCGCTGCGCACTTCGTCCGAATCCATTCTGGACCCGAAATGGGCCCCTGACGGAACGCTGTATTTCGCATCCGACCGCGTAGAGGTCGACGGGACACGATACTGGAACATCTGCCGGCATCGGGCCGGACGCATCGAAACCGTTACACGGATAGCCGGCGAATGCGCAAAACCGCTCTGGCGCCTGGGAACATCCGGCTACGGATTTATTTCCGATACAGAGATGCTGCTGAGTTACAGCGTCGAAGCCGAAAGCCGTCTTGCAAGGGTGGATCTGCAAACCGGTGCGGTACAGGACATCGACCTGCCCTGGTCTGACATCAGTCATCTGCAGGTGGCGGATGGTTTTGCCGCTTTTGTCGGTGGTCGCCCGGACGCACCGTCAAGGCTGGTCCGTCTCGATCTGACGTCGCTGGAGGTGACGGAAATCCGGACCTCTGGTGACCTGACGGATGAAGTTCAGGCCGTTCTGTCGACCCCGGAAAAAATCACCGTGCCAACCGGTCCCGACGGCACAGAAGAAACGCATGCTTTCTTTTACCCACCCTGCAATCCATCTTTCCGACCCGCCCCGACCGAGAGACCGCCACTGATCATCTTTATCCACGGCGGCCCGACGGCTGTGGCCGGATCCTCGCTGAGCCTGCAGATCCAGTATTTCACGTCGCGCGGGTTTGCGGTGGCGGACGTCAATTATCGCGGCAGCACCGGTTTCGGTCGCGCGTACCGGCAGAAAATGTATGGCAACTGGGGCCTCGTCGATACCGAAGACTGCGTCGCCGTTGCCCGCGATCTGATCGCACAGGATCGCGTCGACCGCTTCCGGATTGCCAGCCGGGGTGGCAGTTCCGGTGGCTACACGACGCTGGCGCTGGCGACATTCACCGATCTGCTCAGCGCTGCAGCGAGCTATTATGGCATTTCAAACCTTGAGATGATCGCGACCGACACCGACAAGCTGGAAGCCCGCTACGCAGAACTGCTGGTAGGTCCCTGGCCCGCTGCAAACAGAGTCTTCAGGGCGCGCTCGCCGCTTTTTCATGTAGACAGGATCCGGTGCCCGATGATTATTTTCCAGGGTCTCGACGACCCGGTCGTGCCACCCGATCAGGCACAGGTGATGATTGACGCTCTGCTGCACGCGGGCCTGCCGGTATCATCGACCTTCTTCGCCGGCGAGAGCCACGGGTTCCGGATGCGTCCGAACATTATATCGTCTCTCGAACAGGAACTGGTGTTTTACGGTGCCGTCATGGGCTTTTCGCCTGCAGGCCACCTTACGCAACCGGAAATCAGTAACTGGCCCTGAAGACGTCCTGACAGCTCACAGCGGCAGATCGCTGTAGGGACAGACGTCGTCTCCAAACGGCACGCGCCGGCGACGGAATGATGTGCCCTCCAGAGTTTCCGGTGCGCTGATCCGGTCCATCCGGAAGTGCCGGAAGTCATCGCGCGCGGGATCCCAGGCCACCAGATACCAAAGCGGCGGCAGGATCAGCATGGCCTGAGGTTCCACCTCGCGGACAGTGATACGGCCCCGGGCATCGCGGTAACGGAACCGCAGGCAGTGGCGATCCAGAAACGCAGCCTCGAAGGCCGGCAACAGTGCGGGATCCATCGCGCCCATATCCGACAGGTCCTGGAGCGGTGAGAGCTGGCCCACGTGGAGGCACTCCAGCAGCAGACGCAGATCGCGGATCTTGTCGGAGGGCAGTGCCTTTTCAATGCGTGCGAGCCCCGCATCCGCCAGATCCGCAAACGGCAGGCTGCGCGCGGCCCGCATGGCCGCAACACTGAGAAGGAGCGCAAAAACCTCTGCAACGGACAATCGCGCCGTGGTCTGAACGGACTGCGGATCCAGCTGAAGACCACCGCCGCGACCTGCTTCGGAATGAATCACAAATCCCTGATCCCGCAGATCGCAGATGTCGCGCAGCACTGTACGTCGTGATGCCCCGACCTCCCGGGCCAGTTCATCAATCGTTGAAGTGCCACTGCGGCGGAGGCTGCGCACGATGGCGTCATGCCTTAAGCGAATGTTCATTTTTCATCTCTGGCAGATTTTGGTGCCAAATTTTGGCACCTTTTTCGTTTACACCTGTTTCAGACACCCGAACAAGGAGAATCCAATTATGAAACGTACTGCCGTAAACCCCTGGGACTGGTCGCTGAAACTTGGCTACAATCAGGCTGAAATTATCGAGACCCCTGCCCGGCAGCTTATCTGCGCCGGTCAGACCTCAGTCGATGCCGAAGGAAACCCGGTGCATCCGGGCGACATGCGGGGTCAGATCGGTCAGGCTCTGGACAATCTTGAGGCTGTCCTTAAAGGCGCCGGCATGGGGCTGGGCGACGTGATCCGGCTGGGCATCTATGCCACTGACACAGACGAGGCGCTCAGAAACTTTGACCTGATGGGCATGCGCTTCGGACCCACGGGGAACACCCCGCCAATGACTCTGCTTGGCGTTACGGGGCTTGCGATCCCCGGGCTCATGTTTGAGATCGAGGCAACAGCGGCCACTTGATCCGACCGGGTCAAACCTGACGGGAACAAAAAAAGGCGCGACCGCTTGGCCGCGCCTTTCCAGATTTAATCTCTGACGTCAGAGGCCCAGCGAGGCCTTGTAGACGGCGATCTGGTCCTCACGCCCGATCTGGTCGGTGATCTTTTCCCAGGCTGCCGCAATTGCGTCTGCCGTTTCCTGAGCAGATCCGTACTGCCCTGCGTAGCCTTTGGCCAGCTCGTCCTCGGCCACCGAGTAATACTGGAAGATACCGGGGATACGGGGTTCGATCGCCGCGTTCGGGTGGTTGTAACTGTCCGCGTTGGAACCAAGGTAGTCCTCGATATAAGCGCGGTCGTAACCTGCTTCTTCCCACTCCTCGAACTGGAAGTGCGAGTTGCGGTAAGGCTGGAAACCGGACGGATAAGCGGATGCCCAGAGCGACAGATCCTTGCCGCCAAGGTGGGCTGCCGCCGACCAGGCCGCTTTCTTTTTCTTTTCATCGCCTTCGACCGTCGCCATCACATAGACGCCCCAGCCGATGTAAGCCATATTGGGTGCCTCGTTCATGGTTTCTTCCCATGCGCCGGACTGTGCATTGTAGACACGGTCGGACGCCGGGTTAATCCCGAAGCCCACGACATCGCCCACAACGGAAGTGTCAGACGTACGTGCCGACGAGCCCACGTCACCCCACCACATCAGCATGGAGCCGGTACCTGCCAGGAACTGCTGGAACGCTGTTGTGCCCGGATCAGCGTTGATCTGGTCCGTCGGGTAGGCGCCGGCCTCGATAAGGTCCATGACATCCTGGATCGCCTGCACCCAGGCCGGGTTGTTGACCATCGGCTTCATCGTGTCCGGCTCAAAGAGCCATGCAGGGGAGTTCGGATGCTTGGCATATGCGGAAGCACGGTTTTCCAGGAAGTAGAACCCGAAGCCTCCCCAGCCCTTGAGCGGGTCAAGATATCCATGCGCCGGAAGCCCGGTCAGCGGGTCTTCCTTGCCCACCAGATCCTTGCTCACCTGGTTGATCTCCTGCCAGGTTTTCGGCACCTCGGCACCGCCGATGCCATCTGCTCCGAAATAGTCCTTACGATACGCGAACGTATGGCAGTCACCATCAATGGAAACACGATAGGTTTTGCCATTCCAGGTTCCGACAGGCGCTTTGAGATAATCCACATAATCGTCCATATCGATCTGTTCTTTGACCCAGTCGGGCATCTCGGAAGCCAGACCCTTGCCCAGAACGTCGCCTTCGAAAGGCGCACCCATTTCGACGATATCAAAGTCTACTGTACCCGTTGCAATCGACTGCTGTAGCCGCGCGTTGTAGTCGGCCTGGGCCAGATCGATCCAGTTGATTTTGGCGCCCGTATAAGCCTCCCAGGGCTTAAGGAACCCGCGAAACAGAAAGTTGTGCAGGTTCTGGTTGTTCAGGCCCATGAAAGTAAGTTCAACACCTGCGAACTCTCCTTCGGCAACGTTCTCTTTTGTCGCGCCGAGGCACATTTCGCCGACTTTCTGCCAGTCGCTGTCAGTAGGCGAGCCGGCACCAACGCCCGGAATTTTGAGGATTTCGGCGCGCACATTTGCATGCCCGTCCGCAAAGGCGGCCTTTGGCATCATCGCGGCCGCGCCGATCGCAGCAGAGCCCTTGAGCATCTGGCGGCGGTTCATTTTCTGTGCCGCTTTTATGTAGTTATAGAGTTCGACTTTCACGTGTTTCCTCCCAAGACAACAGGTGTTGGTTTCACTGTGAGAAAAGGACAAGCTGAAGAAATTGTTTGGAAATTATACAAGCTTTGTTCTGACATCCCCCACTGAAAATTCAGTATGAGCCATATTGACGACGAGTCAACAAAAGCGAGGTTATGGGCGTGGACAGCTCAGATGGCATTGTCTAGCATCGAACCGAGAAGGTGGGGGAATACGCTGAATGGCTGACGTAAAGATACAGGATATCCGAAAATCCTATGGCGCAGTCGAAGTCATTCACGGGCTGAACGTGGATATACCGGACGGCGAGTTCGTGGCTCTTGTAGGGCCGTCGGGCTGTGGCAAGTCCACACTGCTGCGCATGATCGCAGGACTGGAACCAACGGACAGCGGAACAATTTCCATTGGTGATCGTGTGGTGAATAATCTGCCGCCGTCGGACCGCGACATTGCGATGGTATTTCAGACTTATGCCCTCTACCCCCACAAGTCTGTTGCCGAGAACATGGGCTTTGCGCTGAAGGTGGCCAGAACAGACCGTGCGGAAATTGACCGCCGCGTGCGTGAGGCCGCCGAAATCCTGAGCCTTACCGAATATCTGGACCGTAAACCCCGGCATCTGTCCGGGGGGCAGCGGCAGCGGGTCGCTATGGGCCGCGCGATTGTACGTGACCCTCAGGTATTCCTGTTTGATGAGCCCCTGTCCAATCTGGATGCCAAGCTGCGTATTCAGATGCGTACCGAAATCAAGGAACTTCACCAGCGTCTGAAGACGACCACGGTATTTGTCACCCACGACCAGATCGAGGCAATGACGCTGGCTGACCGCATTGTCGTTATGCAGGCGGGGCGGATAGAACAGATCGGCTCGCCTCTGGAACTTTACGACAACCCAGCAAACGAATTCGTTGCGACCTTTATCGGCGCCCCGTCGATGAATCTGCTGGATGCAGAGCTGAAGGAGAGTGGCATAATGGTTGCAGGCCAGCTTATTGCCGGCCCCGGTGGGCGCGGTCCGGCAAAGCTGGGCGTGCGGCCCGAGCATCTCATCCTTGCTGACGACGGCCTGCCGATGGAAGTCAAAGTCGTCGAGCCCACCGGGTCGGAAACGATGGTTTTTATGAACTTCGAGGGACAGACAGTCACAGCCGTTTTCCGCGAACGCCATGCCTTCACCTCTGGCCAGATCATTCATCTCAGGCCCGACCCTGCTCATCTGCATCTTTTTGATGCCGCGAGCGGCCAGCGGATCGGATAGCACCTGTGCCCTGCATCATGTGCTTTGGCGACAGCAATACACATGGCACCCGGGCGATGCGGTTCTGGGGGGACCGGCGCAGACATCCGCGCGGTTTGCGCTGGCCTGATATTATGGCACAGGCACTTGGGGCTGACTGGGACGTCATTGCAGAGGGCCATCCCGGCAGAACGGCAGTTTTTGCCGACCCCATCGAAGGGTCTCACAAAAACGGGCAGCTGGCGCTGCCGGTGCTGCTGGAGAGTCACAGGCCCCTTGATCTGGTGATTGTCATGCTGGGCACCAATGATCTGAAAGCCCGTTTTGGCGCCTCTGCAACAGATGTTGCCCTTGGTATCGAACGGCTGGTTGCAGAGATTTCCGGCTCGGATGCCGGACCCGACGGCACAGCGCCGGCGGTTCTGATTGCAGCGCCTGCACAAGTGCAGGAAACGGGCATTTTCAAAGAGATATTCGCCGGAGCCAGAGAAAAGTCACAGGCATTGCCGGCCATTCTGGCTTTGATCGCTGAACGTACTGGCGCCGGGTTCGAAGATGCCGGGCTGGCAGCGGAGGTCGATCCGGTTGATGGCATACATCTCAGCGCGGAAGCCCACGCAGCCATCGGGCTTGCAATGGCGACGGCTGTGCGGCGTAAACTGGAAACAGAAAGGGAGTAGAACATGCTCAAAGGGATCAGCCCGATACTGAATGCCGATGTCCTTTATGCCATCCGGGCCATGGGCCATGGCGATGATCTGATCATTGCGGATACCAATTTTCCATCGGACAGCATTGCCCGCGAGACTGTACTGGGCAGGGTTCTGCGTATTGACCGGCCCGCGGCGGAGGTTGTTCAGGCGGTACTGTCGCTCTATCCGATTGATACATTTGTCGACGATGCCGCTGCGCGCATGGAAGTGGTGGGAGAACCGGACACGATCCTTCCCGTGATGGAGGGCGTTCAGGCAGAGGTGAGCGCCGTTGGCGGTCCGGCAATGATCGGTGTCGAACGCTATGCATTCTATGAACGGGCAAAAGACGCCTACGCAGTTATTCAGACCGGCGAGAGGCGGTTTTATGGCTGTTTTGCCTTTCGCAAGGGTGTTGTGCCACCGGATGAGGGCTGATCGTGGGCAGTGTTGTCATTCTGGGAGTTTTTGTCGCAGATACGGCCTATCGCGCTGACCGGATGCCGCGTATGGGCGAGACGATTATGGGCAACGCCTTTGCGCTCGGCCCTGGTGGCAAGGGGTCCAATCAGGCCGTGGCCGCCGCGCGAGCCGGGGCCAGCACCCATTTCATCTCGCGGCTCGGGCAGGATGATTTCGGCAAACTGGCGCTGAACACCTGGTCAGCTGCGGGCGTCACACCCCATGTGATCCAGACGTCCGAAACCTATACCGGTGCCGCGCATATTTTTGTCGAAGAAGCAACCGGCGACAATGCGATCATCATTGCACCGGGCGCCGGAGCGCTGATCTCTGCCGCTGATCTTGATGATCATGCGGCGCTTGTGAGGGATGCAGATGTCTTTGTGACCCAGCTGGAACAGCCAATGGACGCGGCCATACGCGGTTTGCAGATCGCGCGGGATGCCGGCGTCACCACGGTGCTGAACCCCGCGCCGGCGGCACCACTGCCAGACGGCATGCTGGCGCTTTGCGATTATGTGACGCCCAATGAAACCGAATGCGAAGCGCTGACCGGCGTTACCGTCACGACCACAGGCGATGCCGAAAAGGCCTGCGAGGTTTTGCGCGACAAGGGGGTCGGCACGCCGATCATTACCATGGGTGAACAGGGTGCATACCTCTGGGGCCACGGTCTGATACCTGCGATGGCCGCCGGGCCTGTGATCGAGACAACCGGCGCAGGTGACGCATTTAACGGCGGTTTTGCTGCGGCGCTGGCCCGCGGGATGCCCCCTGAACAAGCAACACTTTACGGGTGTGCCACAGCGGGCATTTCGGTCACCCGACCAGGCACCGCACCCTCGATGCCTGAACTGGCAGAGGTCGAGGCCCTGATCAGAGCGCGCGCGTAGACAAACGGCCGAAGGCCCGCTGTCACGCGCCCCTTGCCGTTCCCGCGACACCCGTCAGGACTTGTGAAAGCTTTCCTGCAGTCCGTAAACGGGGGTCGGGATCCCTTCCATGCGCGCTTTGATCTGCAACGACAGGAACTGCGAGTAATGGCGCGACTGGTGCAGATTACCGCCATGAAACCAAAGCGCTTCCTGCTGTGTGGGTTTCCACATATTGCGCTGCTCGCCTTCCCAGGGGCCCGGATCCTTGGGCGTGTCTGACCCAAGCCCCCAGACTTTGCCCACTTTGTCGGCTGTTGCCTGATCCACGAGATCTGCAACCCAGCCGTTCATGGACCCATACCCCGTTGCATAGACGATCAGATCTGCCTCCAGTCTGGTGCCGTCTTCCAGTACGATACCGTCTTCGAACACCTCGCTGACCTGACCATGGGCCAGCTTTATCTGGCCGTCGATGATCAGCTGGCTGGCCCCGACATCGATGTAATATCCTGATCCGCGGCGCAGGTATTTCATAAACAGTCCGGATCCGTCCGCGCCCCAGTCCAGCTGAAACCCGGCCTTTTCGAGGCCCGCATAGAAATCTGCATCCACCTCTTTGATCTTCTCGTAAACGGGGATCTGGAATTCATGCAGAATGGCATAAGGCAGCGACGCAAAGATCATATCCGCCTTGTTTGTTGTCATCCCAGCGGCCACAGCGCGTTCGGAATAGAGATCACCCAGGCCGATTTCCATCAGCGGCTCGGATCGCACGATATGGGTGCTGGACCGCTGGACCATCGTGACGTCAACGTCATTTTCCCACAGCGCCGCACAGATATCATGGGCAGAGTTGTTCGAGCCGATGACGACGGCCTTTTTACCTTTGTAGGCGTCCGGGCCCGGGTGTTGCGAACTGTGATGCTGATCGCCGCGAAACCTGTCTATGCCCGGCAGGTCGGGCATATTGGCCTTGGCGGACATGCCGGTGGCAAAGACAAGCTGTCTGGGTTTCAGCACGACCTCTTCGTCGTCCCGGTCAACGGTGACCGTCCATTCTTTGGTGTTCTCATCATAGTGCGCGCTCTGGCAGGTGGACCGTGTCCAGTAGTTCAGCTCCATGATCCGGGTGTACATTTCCAGCCAGTCGCCGATCTTGTCTTTGGGGGCAAAGACCGGCCAGTTGGGCGGAAACGGCAGATACGGCAGGTGGTCGTACCAGACCGGGTCATGCAGGCAGAGCGATTTGTATCTGTTGCGCCAGCTGTCGCCAGGCCGGTCATTCTTCTCGACGATGATCGTCGGCACACCCAGCTGACGCAGCCGGGCCCCGAGTGCTATGCCACCCTGCCCTCCTCCGATAATGACCGTGTAGGGCTGCCTGGAATAGCCGAGTTCGGCTGCTTCCTGCTCGCGCTCCTCTTTCCAGGTCGGACGGTGTTTGCCCGCACCATGTTTTGCGCCCATGGGGCGCTCCATACCAAGCGGCTCCTCATGGCCCTTGAGTTCAACCATCGACGTAAGAAGTGTCCAGATCAGCCCGTCGCGCAGACGGATAAGACCATATCCACGTGACACACCGGTCTCGAAACTGATCCAGGCTGTCGTTATGCCACCGTCTTCGGCTGCTACTTCTCCGTCTGCGATACGCCAGCCCGACGGCTCAACCGATGGCAGCTGCGATCCCAGCATGGAGGAGACGGCATCGCGGCCCTCCAACGTTTTTATATTCCACGTAAATGACACAAGATCGCGCCAATAGCAGTCTTCGGTGAAGAGTTCTGCGGCAGCTTCGACATTCTGTGATGTCAGTGCCTCATCAAGTGCGCCCAGCACTTTTTCCACTTCGGCATTCGTCGTCTGATCGAGCATAAATCCCCCCTGCAGGCAGCAGATCTGAAACATATTATCTGAAAACGGTGTAGCCTGCTCAACCTAGGCGGTAATATTGTGATCTGGCAAGCAACGGTTCAGCCATCCGGAGCCAATGGCTGTAACCCGCGCAAAATTACAAACGCCAGCGTATGGTTTTTCAAAGGTAGTTTCAGAGCCGTTTCAGGATTATCCGGCGACCGCCACGCCTGATGGAAAGTGCTTCTCTGAGCTGTCTCAAAATAGCACCGTAAAGTACTTTACGACTATCCCGTGCGCGGTGATTTTCTGGCCGGCTGGTCAGCGGATTGCTTTTCGAGGTAACCGGCCAGGTCGTCCAGCGACAGCGGGTAAGCGTGATAAAAACCCTGGTGAATGTGGCAACCGCAGTCGCTGGCAATTGTTGCCTGCACTGCGGTTTCAACACCTTCAGCCACAGTCTCCATACCAAGCGTCTGCCCCAGTTGAACAAATGTCTCGAAGAGCGCGCGCGCGCGCGGCGATGTCTCGACCTGGGACAGATAACTGCCGTCAATTTTCATAATCTCAAAGGGGAAATGACGCAGGTAGCTTACCGAAGCATATCCGGTACCGAAGTCATCCAGCGCAAACCGGAACCCATGCGCGCGCAGCGCATCGATGCGCGCCCGCGCCGTTTCAGGCACTTCGATCAGCGCACTTTCTGTTATTTCCAGAATGAGCCTGTGTGGCTCGATCCCGGCGGCGCGCACGATCTCCTGAATGCGTTGGGAAAACTGCTGATCCATCAGCTGAAGCGGCGAGATATTCACACTCAGGGTCAGGTCACGTATTTTTGCCAGGACCTCGCAGCACTCGGCCAGGACATACGTCCCGATTTCAGGCAACAGCCCCCGCGCTTCGGCGATGGGTATGAAAGCATCCGGGCCGACTGTTCCAAGCGCCGGATCACGCCAGCGCAAAAGCGCCTCGGCATAAAGGAATGTACCGTCGGCACCGTTCACCACCGGCTGAAACACCATCCTGAAAGGTGACCGGCCACTGGCGGCGTCTGTCAGACCAAGGCGCAGCCGTTCTTCGACAGATTTCTGCCAGCTGTGCGCGTCGCGCAGTTCTTCAGAGTAATGTACCGGCTTCAGAGTGCCCGTGCGCTTCGCATGGTACATAGCAACGTCAGCGCGCATCATCTGATCGTCCAGGCTGTCGCCCTCCTGACCAACAGAAACGCCGACCGAGCACCGCACAAGACGCATCTCGCGGCCCAGATCTATCGGTTCCGACGTCTGCTCGACCAGTTTGCTGCAGAAGTTCCGGGCCGATGCTTCCGCGTCGACGCCAATAAGCAGGCAGACGAATTCATCCCCACCCAGCCGCGCAATGATGTCTCCCGGCCCGGCTGCCGCGCGCAGACGCCGCGCGGTAATCAGGAGCGCTTCGTCGCCGACGTCATGGCCCAACTGGTCGTTGATCGATTTGAAATCGTTCAGATCAAGGTACACAAGAGCCACATCCCCGCGCCGTATAGCAGCAGAAATGGCACGCGCAGCGGTCGCATCTTCGAACCCGGTCCGGTTCAGCAGGCCGGTGAGCGAATCAGTGCGCGCGGTGTTTCGGGCCACCTCGCGCTCGCTGACAATAACAGAGGCCATCCCGGAAGACCGCCGGGCAATGAGCACGACGGACGCCAGCAGAAACAGTGACATGCCGCCAATGGCCGGCAACGCAGTGGCCATCAGGGTGTCGCCGGGGCGCGGCGCACGCCATGTCAGCTGCGCAAGATACGAGCCGTCTGCGCCGCGCAGTGGTCGCGCACCATGCGTATCGGGCACGTCGGCGTTCAAAGGTCGCAGCTGTACGTCCTCGACAAGATATTCTGCGGATATCTCGCGCAGACGATCAGATGACAGGTCAACCCCGGAGATCAGCACCGGAGGCGGGCCATCCTTCATCTCGTCCGGCTCATACGCAAACATGTAGCTTGCCACCAGGAGATAGGATCCCTCGTTCGTTTGCGCAAATCCGACAGCGGCAATCTCAGGCTCAACCGGGTTTTCGCGCACAGAGGCCATGAAATCCTCGATCACCTCATCAGGCAGGACGCGTGTACCAGCTTCTTCGCCCGCATAGCCGTAGAGAGGTTCGCCGGTACCACTGACAATCTGCACGATCTGCATGACACCGGTTTCAGAAGTGCTTTCGCCAATATTGGAATCGATCCACGGCTTATCCTCATAAATCACCGCGTAGTAAGCTTCTTCCCAGTAGGCGAAATCGAAGTTGGTCAGCTCAGCGCGCTGCGTAAGCCCGGCAACAGCACGGTCCACAAGCCGCTGAACATGATCGGCGGCCTGTCGGTTCGCCTCCGCCGCCATCCAGAGAGACAGCAAAAGCACAAAGGCCGTCGCGACAACGCCGGCAACGACCATGCTGGCGAATATGAATGCCGGAACACCCGAATGTTTTGATCCAACCCCGCTGGCCACATCTGATCCCCGACTGAATTTCCCGGGCGTGTATAACAAGGCGGAATTACTGTCCTGTTAATCGGATACTGCACACCGGCACCGGCCGGATCCTTCGGTTAACATCGCCTGGTCGTCACGACGAGGCACGCTAGGTCTGGCGAAGAAAGGACAGCACCATGCCCCGCCGATACGAGGAGATTTATCCTTCGCGGCCATTGCTTGACAGCGATGCGATGGAACATGTCTCAGCCGCAGCACTGATGTCTGTCCGGTACTTCCAGGCGGAACCCGACGTGATGCCCGAAGAAGTTTTTGCGGAACACCATGTTCTGCTGAACCTGCGTCCTGAACCGCACCGTGTTCAGAACCGGCGAGACGGCGTGCTGCGCGATTTTACGCTGCGCTGCAACGATATCATTGTGACACCTGCCGGTATGAAATCCGGCTGGCGGTGGTTTGCAAAATCCGACGTCATTGTCGTCACGCTGGATCCTGAAAAAGTTCACCGGTTTGCCCAGACCGAGCTTGGATTGTTGCTGGACGCGCAACAGTTCCGGGACCTGCCACAGTTCTCTGACGCCGACCTTTGTGCGGCCGGTGTTATGCTGCGCGACGCCCTCGAAGCCGATGACATCTCTTCCGGCGTCATGTTCGAGGCTATGAGTCGTGTTTTACTGGTCAAACTGCTGCAGCGGTACGGCAAGCGCCGGCCCGAAGACGTGGCAATGACTGCGCGGTTCACATCGGCGCATTACAACCGCGTGCTGGCGTTCATCCGGGCGCGGCTGGACCAGACAATAACAGTCGATGACATGGCATCCGAAGCCGGTATGAGCCCTTCGCACTTTTCGCGGGTTTTCAAAGAGACCCTGGGCTCTGCACCGATGCAGTATGTTCTGGCCTACCGCGTCGAGCAGGCCGGGCGCATGATGCAGGACCCGGCCCTGCCGCTGAGCGCGATTGCCATGGCCTGCGGGTTTGCCGACCAGGCGCACTTTTCGCGGAGTTTCAAACAGCTGACAGGCAAGACACCGCGTGCGTTCCGCAATGAACTGGCCGCTGCAACCTGAATTTCTGCTGAAAAGCAGTTCCGTTCAAAAACCAGGTCGGCAGGTTCAAGTCTCTGATCACCGCGCATTGTATCTGTCATGTCATCGGGCCCGGTGCCCACGCAACGACAACAGGAGAATGTCATGAAACACCTGATTTTGGCTGCCCTGATCACTCTGCCTGTTCCGGGCCATGCCAGTCCTGAACAGACCATCACCGAGACAATCCGTGGTATTGCGCAGGCCGCTGACGCGCGCGACTGGAAAACACTGGACGACAAGTTTGCGGATCACGTCGTTCTGAACCAGCTTTCCCTTGCCACAACCACGGGTGCGCGGGTGCAGGAACAGACGGTGGTTGAGACCTGGTCCGCGCTTTTTCCGCAGTTTGACACAACCGAACACGCCATCACCGGGATCGAAATCCACGAAGTCACCAGGGTCATTGCCCGCGCCACAGCGCGATACACGGCGACCTATGCGCGGGACGGCGAAACCTGGCAGCAGACCGGTCGCCTCGATTACCTGCTCAAGAATATGGAAGGGGGCTGGCAGGTCACTGCCCTGAACACAACGCCTCTGTGGGAAAACCGTCCCCTGACCGAACTCCTGCCTGCCGAAGCAGACTGAGATCAACTGCGGCCTTTACCTGAACAGAGAATCCGGTGCGCTAAGCTGTTTTTGCACGCGCCTTCACAACTTTTCCGGCGACCCCGGAGTAATGCAGACGCTGCCAGGCTGCACCGACGTGGTCCGTCTGGACGACGGCATTTTCGTCGCCGCAAACGCAAAGGACCGGGACGCTGCCCGGGCGCTGCTTGCTGACGAAATCACCGTTGACGTCACGTCGCTGACCGCAAGGGCACTATGATCGACAGCTTGTATGCCAGCCCGATAACAGAAAGGCAGGGCTTTCATCTGCAGGGAAAACAACCGGAATTCATTTGCCGGCACGGGTATTTCACGGAACCGCCTCATGCGCAGTGCTCTTCCGAAAAACGGTGCCGAAGCGCTCCGGGAAGTCTGAGACACCGGCGGGCATGGGTTTCGACGTGCCGAAGGCAGGCGGAAGGTGTCTGGCATGACTTGCGCTGCAACCGCAGAACGCAGGATCGTCTTTTTGCAAAGCGCGCCCTTTGCGGCTGGCTCCGGGTTACGATGCTGATGACGCGCCCCGCAACCATAGCGAAGCTGTACTGGCAGAACTGTCATCGTGGGAGAAAGTCTCCCGCGGTGTGAATCTGGTGGCCCCGCGGGAAAACGCCGCCTGAGCCGTAATCGTGGCGCGTCGTTGATTTTATCAACACACCCGCGCCGACCAGAAACAGCTCAGAGAACTGACAATCGGCGGAATACGCCGCAAAAGTGAACTGCTTAGTTCAAGTAAAGCTGGTTTCCGCGCTCAATCGCATTAGGATTCAGCGCGACACCGAATTACCAGAAGGGTAAGCCATGCATTATGCGACCGGCCTCGTCTCTGCTTTTACACTGCTTTTTCTCTGGACACAGGCACTCGCACAGAACGGCCCGCCACCTGTAACTGTCGCAAAACCGGTGGTGAAGACCATTGTAGAGGACGATGAATTCGTCGGCCGGTTCGACGCAGAAGGCCAGGTAACGGTGCGCGCACGTGTCTCCGGATATCTTGAGGAAGTACATTTCAGCGACGGCGGCCTGGTCGAAAAAGGCCAGATACTCTTTACGATCGACCAGCGCCAGTTCCGCACAGCTCTGCGGCAGGCACAGGCCCAGATTGACGTGGCACAGGCCACTTTTGACTTCGCTGATGACCAGCTGCGGCGTGCCGAAGCCCTCGTGACAAATGGCAATATCTCCCAGAGTGCCGTAGACTCACGCCGCGAGGCCTATCTGTCGGCGCAGGGAGCACTGGAACAGGCGCGCGCGGCGCTCGAGCTTGCTCAGCTGGACGTCGAATATTCCCAGATCACGGCGCCGATGTCAGGGCGCATCGGTCAGGCTCTGGTGGATGCCGGTAACCTTGTCGAAGCCAACCAGACGCAGCTGACAACCATCGTTTCGTCTGACCCCATCTACTTTTACTTTGACATTGATGAGCGTTATTTTCTTGCATACGCGCGGGATGCGAGGGCGCGCGGTGCATCTCTGCAGGAAGGTGCAGGTCAGCTGAAAGTGAAGGTCTCTCTGTCTGACGAGAGCATTCCGCCGCTCGACGGTTATCTGGATTTCTCCGAAAACCGGATTGACGCTGCCACAGGAACGATGCGTGTCCGGGCCGTGCTTGATAACCCGGATGACATCCTGACGCCTGGCCTGTTTGGTCGGGTAAACGTCCCCGGCTCGCTGCCATATGAAGGCATCCTTGTCCCCGACAATGCCGTCGTTGCTGACCAGAACCGACGCCTTGTCATGAGCGTTGACGATGCGGGAAATGTGACCCCCCTGCCCGTACGACCCGGCCCCAGAATTGACGGGTACAGGGTAATCCGCGAAGGCCTGGACGGCTCGGAAGTCATTGTCGTCGAGGGCATTGTCAGAGCCCGCCCGGGCAGCGTGGTAGCACCCGAGCTGATCGAGCTGCCACCGGTCGCAGGCAACTGATATGGGGCGTTTTTTCGTCAGCAGACCCATTTTTGCGGTCGTCATTTCGGTAATCATGACCATCGTTGGTCTGATCTCCTATACGCAGTTGCCTATCGAGCAGTATCCGCAGATCGCACCTCCCTCGATCGTCGTGCGGGCAAACTATCCCGGCGCGGATGCCGCAACGATTGCGGCCACAGTGGCGACCCCGCTCGAGCAGGAAATCAACGGGGTTGAGGGGATGCTCTACCTCTCCTCGTATTCAACAGCAGACGGCTCGATGAGCCTGACCATTACTTTTGAGCTCGGCACAGATCTTGATGCCGCGCAGGTGCTTGTTCAGAATAGGGTCGCCATCGCAGAACCGCGCCTGCCACAGGAGGTGCGGGCGCTTGGCGTAACCACCACGAAATCTTCGCCCGACCTGATGATGGTTGTGCATATGCTGTCACCGGACGAAACCTTCGACCAGCTGTATGTATCCAACTATGCCCGGTCGCGGGTGCGGGACAGACTGGTACGGCTCGACGGAGTGGGCGACCTGCTCATCTTTGGAGAACGGGAGTTTTCGGCGCGCGTCTGGCTGGACCCGGACAGGCTGGCCTCACTCGGGCTGACGGCCGGAGACGTGGTCGGCGCGCTCAGAGAACAGAACGTTCAGGTCTCGGGCGGATCACTTGGTGCACCGCCCAACGACAGCGGCAGCGCCTTTCAGGTCACGATTACCACGCAGGGACGGCTTGAAAGCCCTCGCGAATTCGGCCGCGTGATTGTGCGCGCATCAGATGAAGGCCGCGTTGTGAGGGTGCGCGACGTTGCGCGGGTCGAAATCGGCGCGCGGTCATATGTCAACAATTCCTATCTGAACAACAAACCCGCCGTAGCACTTGGTATTTTCCAGCGTCCGGGCTCGAATGCACTGGCCTCGGCTGACGAAATTATAGCAGTGATGGACGAGCTGGCAGAGGATTTTCCACCCGGGCTAGAATACAATGTCGTCTACAACCCGACTGAATTCATCGAAGCATCGGTCAACGCAGTTTATCGAACACTTTTCGAGGCGGTGTTGCTCGTCGTCGTGGTCATCATCGTTTTTCTGCAAAGCTGGCGCACCGCAATCATCCCGCTTCTCGCGATACCGGTGTCCCTGATCGGCACTTTTGCGGTGATGCTCGCGCTGGGATACACGCTCAATCTTCTGACGCTTTTCGGCCTGATCCTGGCGATTGGTATCGTCGTCGACGATGCCATTGTTGTGGTGGAAAACGTCGAGCGCAACATCATGAACGGAATGACACCGCGCGAAGCATCCATGCGCACGATGGACGAGGTTCAGAGTGCCATTATCGGAACCTCTCTGGTGCTGATCGCGGTATTTGTGCCGGCAGCTCTGGTTCCCGGCATCACAGGACAGTTCTATAAACAGTTTGCCGTTACAATTTCCGTGGCAACGGTCATCTCGACCATCAACTCTCTTACGTTGTCGCCGGCACTGTCTGCCAGCATACTGCGCCCGCATCGTGAGGGAACACCGCAAAATCAGCTATCCCGACTGGGAGCGGCAGTTGCAGGTATCTTCAACCGCGGTTTTGACAGGCTGACCAATGGCTATACGGCCGCAGTCTCGGCGCTGGTCGGGTCCATCCGTATGCTGGCATTGTCATTCACAGTATTCGTGGCCCTGCTGGGCGCCACCTGGTGGATCAGCCAGGAGGTGCCAACCGGGTTCATTCCGGATGCCGACCAGGGCTATGCAATTGTCGTGGTCCAGCTACCCGACGGCGCATCGCTGGAACGCACAGACAGCGTTATCCGCCAAGCTACAGAGATCGCGCTGGAAACGCCGGGTGTCACCAACGCTGTGGCCTTTGCCGGGTTTTCCGGTGCGACCTTTACAAACGCCAGTAATCAGGGCGTGATCTTCACCACCTTTGACAGCTTTGAGGACAGGGCAGGAACCGGCCTTGATGCGGGTGCGATTGTCGGTCAGCTCTTTGGCCGGATGCAGACCCTGCGCGAGGCATTTATCATCGCCATAGCGCCACCAGCCGTGCGCGGTGTCGGCAATGGCGGTGGTTTCAAACTGCAGCTGCGGGAAAACGAGAGCGCGGATATGTCCCGTGTACTGAACACGGCCTATGCAATCATGGGAGCCTCCGCCCAGTCCGATGCCGTACAGGGCGTCTTTACAACGTTCTCTGCCGGATCGCCCCAGGTTTATCTGGAAATCGACCGGGTTCGTGCGCAGATGCTCAATGTACCGATCGGCGCGATTTTCGAGACCCTGTCGATCAACCTCGGGTCTGCCTATGTCAACGACTACAATGCGCTCGGCAGGCTGTTTCAGGTCCGCGCGCAGGCCGACCAGCAGTTTCGCCTTGATGTCTCGGATATCACTGCCCTGAAAGTCCGCTCGGCTACAGGCGCACTGGTCCCGCTCGGCACGCTGGTGTCTGTTGTGGACACCGCCGGCCCGGCACTGGTGCAGCGTTACAATCAGCAGGTTTCCGTTCCTGTTCAGGGCTCGGCCGCGCCGGGCGTGTCTACCGGCGAGGCACTGATCGCAATGGAAGAACTGGCAGCATCGCTCATGCCACCCGGGGTGGATTTTGAGTGGACCGAACTGGCACTGCAGGAACGAAACCAGGGAGATACTGCTGCCTATATCTTTGGCTTCTCTATTCTTTTCGCCTTTCTGTTCCTCGCGGCCCTGTATGAAAGCTGGGCGTTGCCGGTAGCCATTGTTCTGGTGGTGCCGATGGCTGTTCTGGGCGCGCTGATCGGCGTGATGATGCGCGGGATGGACAATAATATTCTGACACAGGTCGGCCTGATCGTTCTGGTCGGGCTGGCCGCAAAGAATGCCATCCTGATTGTCGAATTCGCGAAACAGGCCCAAGAAGAACGCGGGTGCTCTCCGGCAGAGGCCGCCATTGACGCCAGCCGGCTGCGTCTCAGACCCATTCTTATGACCGCGCTCGCCTTCATTCTTGGTGTACTGCCGCTGATGGTTGCTGAGGGGCCGGGATCTGAAATGCGCCAGGCACTCGGGACGGCCGTTTTCTTCGGCATGACAGGCGTGACCTTTCTGGGACTGTTCCTGACACCGGTGTTCTACGTGGCGATCCGCACCCTGTTTCCCGCCCGAACCCGCGATCCCTGAAAACCGGCACACGATTGTAAACAGGTCTGCGGCTTGACCTGACGCCCTTTTCTGTCACAGGGTCGGGCGCACCGAACCGTTCCTGACGCCAGGTACGCGCAAAAAGGAAAGCCTGGATGGCCGACACCGCAACCGCTGGCGCCCGGGGGGCAAAACTGCGGCTCAGAATTATGATCGCGACGGGCATGGTAATGTTCGTCTTTATCACCATGCACCTGACCAACCTTGCGCTCGGTCTGCGGTCTGTTCAGACCATGGAAGACTGGCGCTGGGCGCTCAGCGGTGTCTGGTCATCATTCCTTCCGCTCAAGGTGCTGCTTCAGATCTCGCTGGTGTTGCATTTCCTCGTGGCGCTGGTGTCTCTTTACTGGCGCAACACACTGCGGCTTCCGGCCTATGACACAGCTCAGCTGGTCGCGGGTGTACTCATTATCCCCCTGCTGGGCATGCATGTTTTTGGTGTTATGGCGGTAAAAGAACTGGGGCTTGAACCTACCTACGCACTTGTGCTCGGGCAATTCTGGGTTGTTTCGCCGCTCGACGGTCTGCAACAGGTCGTGATGCTTGTTGTGGCCTGGATACACGGTGCAATCGGTGTCTATACCTGGCTCCAGGCGCGTGAAGGTGCAGTCAGGGCGCGCAGGTTTTTCTATCCGTTTGTTGTCGCGCTGCCGATCCTGGCCATGCTGGGATATGTCGAGGCGGGTCGGCAGATCATTCCGGTTGAGGAGGGAGGTGAAGCTTTCGTTCTGGCAAACGACCCCAATGCCGCCGGCCCGACCGTTGACCCGGCCATGATCCCGGAAATTATCGCGCAGGCCAAAGAAAGACCTGTTACGGCCACCCGTATCTCGCTGGGACTTGTCGCTCTGGTGCTTCTGGCGCGCTGGATCAGGCTGAACCGGACTGTCCGCAGCCCGGTACGTGTAACCTACAGAGGACGGCGGCCCGCGACTTTTGAAGCTGAAACAGGCCTGACGCTGCTGGAAATGGCCCGCACAAATGATCTGCCACATGCAAGTATGTGCCGGGGTCGCGGGCGCTGTGGTACATGCCGGGTGCGTGTTGTGTCGGGGGGTGAAACGCTTCCGCCTGCAGGTGAGCCGGAAGCCAGAGTTCTGGCCAGCTGGCAGGCGGGCCCGAACGAACGTCTGGCCTGCCAGCTCAGGCCCATGGCCGGTGATCTGGTGGTTGAGCGGGTCGTTGAGGCTGACTACTCGAACCTCGAAGACGTCCGGGCTCTCAGGGACGGCGGCACGCCGGCAGGTGCCACTTGAGAACAATACTCCATGTTGTGATGACTGTGCTGGCGCTTGGCGTTTTTGCCGGAACGGCGCAGGCGCAGTTTGTGCCCGGCGCCTCTGCACCCGAAGAACAGGTGATCCCGGAGCCCTCTCCGAACGATGTAAGGGAGTTCCTCAGACTCCTGGGCGACCCGGGAATACAGGACTGGATCCGCACCAGTGTCGACGACAGCGGCCAGACCGACAACGGCCCGGCGCTCAGCCTGCGCGAGCAGCTGGAAGTCCAGCTGGCGCGCATTGCTGAACGGGCGCAGTCTCTGTCACTCGCCTGGGACATCATTCCGCAGATGCCGGCTCTGATGGCCGACGTCTGGGCCAGCGAACTGTCGCATGCCCAGAAAGTCCGTTCGGTTACCTATATTCTGACCTTTCTGCTGATCGGTCTGGGTCTGGAATGGCTGTATCGTCAGTTTATGCGCTATCCGCTTTTGCGCATGGAACAGGCTCCCAAGGACGCACCGCTGGAAAAACTGACCGGTGCCACAGTCCGGGCCGCAATCATTTTTGCCGGTCTCGTTGTATTTGCCATCGGCAGTATCGGCGCATTTGACGCCTTTGACTGGCATCCTCTGGTAGAGGCGCTGGTGCTCGATTTCCTTGTGATGGTACTGCTTTTCAGAGTTGTCACAACAGTTTCGCTGTTCTTTCAGGCGCCTTTCGCGCCAGAACTGCGGCTGGTTCCCTACAACACACCGATAGCACGCTACCTGCACACCAAGGTGCGCCTGCTTACCCTCGCGGTGGTTCTGGCAACGGCGATGTCTTACATGCTGAACCGTATCGCCGGAATGCGGGAAATGGACCTGGGAGACAATCTGGCAGCAGTCGCCCTTGCACAGACGGTATTCCTCGCCTTTGTCGTCGTCCTCGTGACCTGGGCCTGTATATGGCTCGCATTTCGCCGGGTACCCGAACTCTGCAGTGAAAAACCAGATCCCCGCCGCCTGACATTCTGGCGCAACTACCTGATCGTGCTTACCGGACTTGTGTTTCTGCTCTGGCTTATCGGTCTTTTTGGTCTGATGTCGGCTGTGCTGGTGGTGGGCATGGTCGTGCCGGGGCTGACACTGATGACAGCCTGGATTGACCATTTCTTTGACCAGTCGACCGCAGCACAACACGAGCAACAGATGGCACGCGCGCTGATCGCACGTGAAGAAAATGCCGCGCCCGGCGACAGTGATGTTGAGAGCGCTGACGAAGATACGGAGCCTGAAACACCTCAGTTTGCAGACCCTTATGCGGCAACGCGACCGATCGTTCAGCGGGCTGCACGGTTCATTTTCCTGATGAGCGCTGTCGTTTTGCTCTCAACGGCGTGGGGCGTGAACATTTTTGACCTGTCTGCAGACCGCAGTGTGCTGGGACGCATCCTTGAAGTGCTGATCGACAGCATCGTGGCCCTGTTGCTGGCAGATCTGATCTGGACCTGGGCGAGGACAGTCATCGACAAGCGCGTTGCCGACTATGAACCTCCTGTAGACGGTCAGGCACCGGGACCGGAAGCACGCATGATTACGCTTCTGCCCCTGTTGCGCACAATCCTGATGGTCGCCCTGCTCATTATGGTCTCTCTCAGTGTTCTCAGCGCCGCCGGCGTCAACATCGCACCCATTCTGGCCGGGGCAGGTATCGTCGGGATCGCGATTGGTTTCGGGACACAATCGCTTGTGCGCGATATCGTGGCAGGAATCTTCTTTCTGATCGATGATGCCTTTCGGCTCGGCGAATATATCGAGGTCGGCGACCTGATGGGCACGGTGGAGAGCATTTCCGTTCGGTCCATGCGGATAAGACATCATCGCGGCAAAGTGCACACTGTCCCATATGGCGAGCTGAAAAGCCTGACAAACCACAGTCGCGACTGGGTTATCATGAAGCTCGAATTCCGGGTGCCCTTTGACACCGACCTGCAGCTTGTCAAAAAGCTGGTCAAGAAAGTTGGCGCCGAGCTGGCGGCCAACGAACACTATGGACCATCCATTCTCAGCACCCTGAAATCACAGGGTGTTCGGCGCATGGAGGAGTTCAATATGGTTGTCGGCGTGAAGTTCATGACCAAACCGGGGGAACAGTGGCTGGTTCGGCGCGACGCTTATCAGAAAATACGGGACGTTTTTGAAGCAAACGGCATCCGTATGGCCGAACGCAACGTGAAAGTCGAAATCGAAGGCGGCGAAGCGCTGACCGAGGAGCAACGCAACGCCGTTGCAGGGGCCGCGCAGGAGGCAGCTCAGGGGCCGGGGAGGCCACCAAAACCAATCCCTGACGAACCCTGAGTTTTGCCCGAAGCCACTGAATGTGCTCCGGATCTGATCTGCACTGGCACCGGTGTGTCACTGGCAAAGCTCTGTTCCTGCCGGAACGCTGCGCTGCTGTCTTTGCAACTGCTCCGACAACCCTGGCCCGCGTCACGCCGCAGTCCGCCATTATGATCCCGCTTCCGGGGCCGCACGTGCATCCGAACACAATCCTGATCTGACACGGAATACGACAAACCGCTGGATCTGTGATATTTCCGTCGTGGAAAAGGGGGACACTTATGTTTGATCATGCTTCCGCGCAGGATGAAATGCAGAAGAATTCACCGACGTTACCCTATGATCTGATCGTCGTGGGTGCAGGGGTCGCCGGACTGAATGCTCTGTTTGCGTCAACTGAATACCTTTCTTCTGACGCACGGGTGTTGCTTATCGATGAAAAGGCAAATGCCGGCGGCATGTGGAACACCGCCTATGATTATGTCCGGCTCCATCAGCCACACCCGATGTTCACTGTGGGAAACCTGAAGTGGGACTGGAACCGGCCCAGAGACTACCTGGCCCGGCGGGACGAGGTACGCGATCATCTGTCGGCGTCGCTGGAGCCTGTGGCAAAAGCCGTAAACCTCGAAACAAAATTCTCCCGGCGGGTCGTATCGTGCAAAGAAATCCATGACACGGAAGGGTTTGTTGCCGAGGTCAGCTGCCACCCGGTCGACAGACCGTCTGACATCGCAACATTCAGGGCGCGCCGGGTCATTCATGCACCAGGACTGAACTATCGCGTCGCAGAACCGCTGGCCCTGAGCAGCAACAATGTGGTGTCAGTTATTCCGCAGGATCTGCGTCAGACGTTGCAGGATCACCCTGGCACGGACGTTTACGTTGTCGGGGGTGGCAAGACCGCCATGGACACGGTGCTTGCCGTTCTGGAACAGGATCCTGCGCGGACCGTTACCATGATCAACGGACGGGGCACGAATTTTCTGAACAGGACAAGGTTTCTCCCGACCGGGCTGAAACGATGGACTTCGGGCGCTCTGGTGTCCTCGCTTTTTCGCGACATCGCACTCAGCTTCGATGGCACGAACGGGGAAGCGACCGTTGGATTTTTCAGAGAGAACTTCTCCACTGAACCAGATGCGGCGAACGGTGTATTTTTGTACGGGCTGCAGTCCGAAGAAGAGCTCGCACGGATTTCATCGGGGCTGACTCGCAGACTGCCCGGATATCTTGCCGACATCAGAGACACAGATGCGGGTCCGGAAATGCAACTTCGGTCCGGTGCGACTGAAACGGTGCGGCGGGGCAGCATTTTCGTGAACTGTACCGGCAGTTTTTTCCGCGCGGAAATGCAACAGGAACACCTGCCCTGCATATCTCCCCATGGAACGCTGGTCAGCATCAACGCCAGAGATGGCTTTCATTTTCTGACCAGTGTTTCAGGCTTTTTCTTGGTTCACCTGCTTTTCCGGGACATGCTCCGAGGGCGCGGATTTTACACAATGGACCATGAAAAACTGTTCCGCCAAAACCGCAACGCCTGGGTCGGTGCCTCGGCGGCACAGGCCTATCTCAACCAGGTCATCGCGGTTCAGTCACTCCCGATGATGCTGCTCGACAGATGTGGCCTTGATCTTGATCGCTGGTATCCTCTGCCACGACGCATGGCGGGCCTTTACAGGATGAAAGCTCGGGCGGCAGAAGATATCGCGCATTGCACCCACGCACTGGATGTTGTTGCGCAGCGTTACGACGTGCACGCTGCGCCCCTGGACTGATTACCGGAATGGCAAGGCCGCCCCTGACGGTCAGATGTCACGCCGTAAAGCGACCTGTCAGATGTTCGCCCGCAAACCCAACCAGTTCGTCAAAAGGCATCGGGCGGGCAAAGAAAAACCCCTGCAATCTGTCACATCCCAGGCGCGCCAGAATTTCGGCCTGTTCGCTGGTTTCAACGCCCTCGGCCGTTACACCCATTTCCAGCGCCAGCCCGATTTCCACTATTGATCTCAGAAGCCGGAGACCGTTTCCGTCTTCGGCAACCGGGGACACCAGGCGCCTGTCAATTTTCAGCCTGTCGGGTCCTATCCTTTGCAGAGCGACAACAGAGGCCCGCCCACTGCCGAAATCGTCCACTTCTATCGCAATCCCAAGATCACGCAGCCGGTCCAGCTGGAAGAGAAATTCGTCATTTTCCTCCTCCAGAAAAATGGTCTCCAGAAGTTCGAAAGCCACCTGGCCTGAGTAGGCGCGCACAAGGTCTCTGATGGCAGGAATATCTCCGTCGTTTACCCGCTTGGCGCTTACGTTGAACGACAATGACGGTGGCTCACGCAGGTGTCCGAACACATCCTGACATTCTGTGATGGCTTTCTCAAAAATCATCCGGTCGATGTCCGCCGCAACATTGAGATCCGTGGCAACAGAAAGGAAGATATCAGGTGCAAGAATGCCCTTTTCCGGATGCTTCCAGCGTGCGAGGGCTTCCATACCCACCATTCTGCCTGTCACTGCATCCACCTGAGGTTGATAAAACGGCACAAACTGTGAGCATTCGATCCCGCGGAGAATGTCATCAGCAAGCGCTTTGTTTCTGTGGAGTTCGTCAAGATCGGAGCGGTCGAAAATCCCCAGCTGACCACGTCCGCGATGCTTGGCTTTGTACAGGGCGACATCGGAGTTTGTGAGCAGCTCGTCGATTTCTGCCAGTGGTGTCCTGGCAAGTCCGATGGAAGCACCGAAACGGCACTCCTTCCCCTCAAAATGGGTGGGTTTCGACAGCTCCACCAGAAGCAGCTGTGCCAGTTCTTCTGGCCGTTCGCTTTCTTCCGCCAGATAGAGCAAAACAACGAATTCATCACCACCGATCCGGGCCACCACGTCATCCGGCCCTACGTTTCGGCAAATCCTCTCCGAGGTTTCAGTCAGCACTTTATCGCCGGCGGCGTGCCCCATCGTGTCGTTAATCTGTTTAAACCTGTCGAGATCGATGTGGAGCGCGGCAATTTCCCCGCCGCAGCGTTTTCTGAGATCTGAAAATTCGAGAAATCTTTCGGTCAGGTGGCGCCGGTTTCCAAGACCTGTCAGGTCATCGTGTTCTGCCTTGTAGGTAATTTCCCTGTTCGCCGTTTCCAGACGTTCCGCGTACTGCTCGACGGCCCGACGTTCACGTACCAGTTCAGTCGTATCAATCCGCAGGATCACAAGATCACCGTTTTCCGCTCGCGACCGCAGGATTCTATGGTGGATATCGCCCGCCAGCTCAAGGTCCTGCACCGGCTTTTGTACGGCCTCCTGCTGGTGTGCCGCTGACATCCACTCTTCTTCCCGGCCAATGGCCTCTGCGATTTTTCCTGATCTGATCGCGACGCAGGCGGCCTCTGTGCGATGCATGCCTACCTGCAGTCCGTTCGGGTCGTTTGTCATGGAAACGCGATAAGCGTCGTTCCATACAACCAGGCAATCATCTGAATCATAAATTGCAAATGGCGACGGATAGGCATTCAGCGCAGCAATCAACCGTGCTTCGGCAGCCTGAGCTGAACGTTTCTGACGAACGAGTTCTGTAGAATTCAGACGGATGACAACGTAGTCGCCGCCCGACGATCTCGATCGCAGCAGCCGGTGATGTATATCACCGTCCAGCTCCACATCTTCCCACTGTTTCTCCTGCTTTACTGAAGCTTCCACTTCACTGATCCATTGTTCCTCGCGTCCTCGGGCATCCGGATAACGCCCATTTGCAACCGCAAGCAGAAGCACATCCCGCAGGTGCATACCTGCAACCAGATCGTCTGCATCCTCGGAAACAGAGGCTGCGTATCCTTCATTCCAGTGCACAAGGTTCAGTTCTGAATCGTAAATAACGATGGGATCCGGGTAGGCATTCAGCGCTGCGAGAAGACGCTCGCGGGCATTCATCGCCTCATCTCGTTCTTTGATCAGTTCGGCGACTTCGTCAAGAATCGCGTCGTTGCTGACTGTGCTTACCGTCGTGTGCGCAGTCTGGTCAGGTCTGTTTCCAGGGGAATACTTTTTGTCCGAAAAATTTCCGGCCGTATCTGAGCGACTTACTTCGCCTGATAGCAACGCGGCGCCACCACATTCCCGGAACCCGGCACAGATAATTTTGTCCGTATCATTATTTAATGAAGTCACAAAGAAGGTGACCCTGCAGCGGATTTCGCTTTGATCTGCTCTTCTCAGCGATACAGCGCAACAACGTAATTCATTGTCGGCATCCATATCGACCGCGATACCCGACAGGAATTTCCAGATTTTTGAATCGTCGTCCGGGGACACCAGGAACGTTTCGTTTTCGTCAACCTCTGAAGCCAGACCATATAACTTACGAAACGCGTTGTTTACATAGACGGAACGTGCAGCCTGCTTACCGGTTTTCAGCCGACCGAACGCGACAGCTTCGGTCGACAAATCAATGAAACGTTTTCCAAGAACGTTAAAACTCATGATCGCCTGTTTCCTCAACCATGTGTTTAACGCGCTGGGGTTAGGCAAAGATAAACCGGTACTCAAAAAGGGTGATGCGCTGTTTCAGTTCAGTACTGAAACAGCGTCGCATCCACAGAAGAAAGCCTGCTGACCTGTTCCAAGGATGATGAATTACGGATTTCTTTAGGCGCTCTGCGTCGTCTGCAACGGCAAAGGCAAATTGGGTTGAACGGGCTGTACTGTGCCGGGTCACGCCGCCAAAAAGATCGCCGACAATAAGCTGCTATGCCGCACCTCGCCGGTTGATTCGTTCAGTCCCAGCTTCGGTGTCTGTCTGCCCTTTTGTGGAAAACAACTGCACCCGACTGGATAATTCATCTGCAACAACTGACAGATTCTGGCTTGCAGCTGTTGTTTCCTCAAACATGGCGGCGTTCTCCTGTGTTACCTGGTCCAGCTGGTTCATGGCAGTATTGATCTCTCCAATGCTCTGCGACTGCTCACCGGACGCATTGGCAATCTGGACGACATAACCCGACACATCGGATATGGAGGCGATGATCCGGTCGAGTGCTTCGCCTGCGTCACCGACAAGTCTGACCCCGAGATCCACGCTTTCGGACGACGCGCCAATGAGTGCGCTGATTTCGTTCGCCGCCTCGGAAGACCTTTGCGCGAGTGCCCGGACTTCAGACGCGACAACGGCAAAACCCCGGCCAGCGTCACCTGCCCGTGCGGCTTCGACTCCGGCATTCAGGGCAAGAAGATTGGTCTGGAATGCGATGTCGTCAATGACTTTGACAATGGACTTAATTTCCGAAGAACTCTCCTCGATCCTGCCCATGGCCGCTACGGCATCGCGAACGACGCCACCGGAAGACTGCGCGTTGTCCTGTGCAGCAGTTACAACTGCATTGGCATTTTCGGCGCCCTCGGCGGAACTGCTTACTGACGCGGTAATCTGTGATACGGCCGCGGCCGTTTCTTCCAGTGTCGCCGCCTGACTCTCGGTGCGCTTACTCAGTTCGTCAGCCGCGCTTGCAACGCTCCTGATCTCACTGCGGATTGTCACGGCACTGGAAATTACAGAACTGATCGCGTCTTCAAGCCGGTCAACCGCTACATTAAAGTCCCGGCGGATCTGATCATTGGGTCCGGAGAACTCTTTCTCAATTCGTACTTTCAGGTCACCTTCGGCCAGTGTCGCCAGCGCGGTACTGAGTTCGCTGACCATAGCATCCTGCTCTGCCTGCAAACGAAGCCGTTCCTGCTCCGCAGCAGTCGTCTGACGGCGTTCACTGGTGACGTCCGCGCCGATCAGGACACTGCGTTTCAGCGTACCATCGCTGAAGAAAACAGGACTGATACCGCCCAGCAGGAACGAGGGCGGCCCGTCACCTGTCCGGATTTCAAATTCGCGGAATGAGGGCTGTTCAGGGTCTGCCGGAACGCCTTCCTGAAAAACTGAGCCGGAAAAAGTGCAGTCAGCCTTGATCTCATCCGTGCCGGCAAGCCTGCGAAACGCCTCGTTTGCGTCGACCAGATGCCCCTCGCCGTTGAATTCAGCGCGCGCCTGGTTGCTGTCGAGCGAATGCAGTACGGCAGCATTGAGCCGCTCCTCGCTCACGTCCGACCATTCCAGCACATAGCCGATACAGGATCCATCCGCGCCCTCTATCGAAGACGTATTTACCACCAGTGTAACATCCTCAAACTCAATACTTTTCTGACTACCCCCGGCGCCCGGCTCAGAAAGGGCTTGTGCTGAAACACCTGTTTCGTGCAGCAGACCGTCGATCTTCTGATTCAGGATCTTTCCTGTACGGAATTCAGGAAACCGGTCAGCCAGAAAGTGCTGGTGCATTTCAAACATGTTCATCATGGCCGGCGAGGCATACTGCACTTTTAAATCTGCTGATGCGATCATGACGGCGGAAGAGCCGGCATCAAGCGCAGCACTCTTCATCGCAGCGTCTTTGCGCGTAGTCTCGGAAGCTTCGAGCTGATCGCGAAACTCTTCCAGTGTCCGGGCAACGACCCCAATCTCGTTGCCGCGTCTGTATTTTGGAATTTCCGTACCAAAATTTCCGCTGGCCACCTGCCGCATAGCAGCCGCGATCTCGAGCAATGGGCGTGCAACAGTGCGTTTGATCAGGAAACCGACCACCAGCAGCATTACCAAACCGACACCGCTGGCCAACATCAGGGAAGCGCGGTTCTGCTCGCGGACTGCAGCGAACAGGACGTCTGTACGCCAGTCGAGCGCAACCACACCGATTATTGCGTTGTCCTGGCCGAAACGAACTGGTGATGCGAAAACAAGGCTTTCCGGGTTGCTGTGAAGAGCACTGTTCTGCAGGGCGACGCGCGCCGTTTCCAGGAGGTCTGCCGAGGTGTATCCGTCAAGCAGTTCCACCGAAACGACTTCGCCCGTGGCATCGAGAATGAGCGCTCCGGAAGCACTGCCTCCGAGTCCGTCAAGGGTTGAGCGCAAAACGGTGTCGAGATCGTCCACCTTGCGGAACTTGAGAGCTGGTCCGGTGCGGGCACCGATCTGCAGAACCACCTCGGCACCAATCTTGGTGATTGAGTCCGTTGCGACTGCCTCTGACGATTTCATGGACTTGAATGTCACCAGCCCAATGGTCAGCGCGGAAGAGAGTGCCAGTGCAAAAAGGCATTTCAGGTAAATCGAATCCGGCAGGCGCCACCGACTTACGGACTTCCTGGCTGGCTGCTCATTTGCTGTCGTCATGAAACCGATCTCCGCATCACAGGATGAAGAGAGATCATGCCAGACGAATCTTAGAAAAGGCTGAATACCGGTGCGCCGGCGGTGCACAAAAGGACAGGATCAGCACCTGTATCGCAGTCTGGTTTTTTCAGGCGGCAGCGGTCTTCAGGCTGGCCATAAGGTGATGGAACTTTTCGCCCTGAACGGCGACGTGCCCGCGCATGACCTCAGCAGCGTGCGAACCGTCCCCCTGCCCGAGTGCCGCTACAATCTGTTCATGCTCCTGCATCGACTGCTTCAGCCGGCCACGCAGCCGAAGCTGTGTTCTGCGAAAGGGTTGCAGTCTGCGCTGAAGACGAAGGCATTCCTGCTCGAGAAAGCTGTTCCCGGATTCCTTGTATAATATCGCGTGAAATTTCTCGTTCTCACGATAGTACAGATCCGCATCCCCGGCCTCGACCGCGGCATGGCAGCGCCTGTTCGTCTCATTCAGTTCAGAAACCGCTCTGTCAGAAATCCTCGAGGCGGCGAAACGCGCGCAGGTGGCCTCAAGCTCTGCCATGACCTCAAACATTTCAATCAGTTCGATCGGTCCGGGTTGCCGCACAAAGACCCCGCGTCGTGGGAAATGCTCCACCAGCCCCGACTGCGCAAGCCTGAGCAGCGCTTCGCGCACGGGCGTCCGGGACACACCAAACCGGGCAGAAAGCTGAACCTCGTCCAACCGCTCTCCGTTGCCGAAGGTGCCGTTAAATATCAGCTCTTCAAGCTGGTCGGCAATAATGTCTGATCGCTTGCGTTCCATGATCTTCTTTTAACATATCGATTTTTCGCACGCAAGATTTTGCATCTTGTATACAAAAACATTGACTTGATACACAGCAGCTGCATCTTAAGCGAAGACCCGACGCAGAGTCGGGAGAGTCAGGGAGGACTGAAATGAATACGAAATACATTGCCACCATGGCATCCGCCGCCATGCTCGCCAGTTCTGTTGCCGCAGGTGCAACAGAACTGCGCCTGTCGCATCAGTGGTCCACAGCGGACGTCCGCCACCAGGTCGCACAGATTGTCGCCGACGAAGTTGAAGCGGCGAACGTTGACCTGGAAATCAAGATTTTTCCTTCGAAATCACTTTTCAAACCGCGCGAACAGTACAAACCGCTCAGCCGCGGTCAGCTGGACATGACGGTCTTTCCGCTCAGCTACGCAGGTGGTCAGCAACCGGCCTACAACCTGACACTGATGCCGGGGCTGGTCAAAAACCATGATCACGCAGCACGCCTGAACGAGAGCGCATTTATGGGTCAGATCGAAGAGATTATGGCCAATGATGACGTGATGGTTCTGGTACATGGATACCTTGCCGGGGGCTTTGTCGGCAAAGACAAGTGCATCACATCACCCGATGATGTGCAGGGACAACAGACCCGCGCCGCGGGCAAGGCGTTTGAACAGATGCTGGCAGGTGCAGGCGCTTCAATCGCGTCCATGGCGTCGTCGGAAATCTACAATGCTATGCAGACGGGCGTTCTGACCGCAGCGAACACGTCATCCTCTTCGTTTGTGAGCTACCGGATCTATGAGCAGGTTGCCTGCTATACGCCGGCCAGTGATTTTGCGCTCTGGTTCATGTACCAGCCGCTTCTGATGAACAAATCGACTTTTGATGGTCTGTCCGCGGAACAACAGCAGGCCCTGATGGACGGTGCAGCCAAGGCCGAAGCCTTCTATCTCGAAGAGGCCAAGAAACAGGATGCAAACTCGGCGAAAATCTTTGCCGACAACGGTGTCGAAATCGCCGAAATGAGCCAGAGCGAGTTCGACGCATGGCGGGCGCTGGCTCAGGAGACATCCTACAAAAAATTCGTCGAGGAAACGCCAGGCGGACAGGATCTGCTCGACATGGCGCTTTCAGTCGACTGATCTGAACACGGGGGCTGCTTTCCCGGCTGCCCCCGCAAAAAATCCCCTGTTCAGGAGGCCGCAATGGCAGGCCAAAGCAGTACTAAAGTTGCTCAAACGGGCAACAACCCCTTTCTGCGCTTTGTCGCCGGGATCTCGACCCTGGCCGGCTGGTGCTCGGCCGGCATGATCGTTGCGGCCGTCGGGATCACCTGCCAGATGATTTTCATCAGGTTTGTGCTCAACGGCTCAACCGTCTGGCAGACCGAGGCCGTGATCTATCTGGTCGTTGCCGCAACCCTGATCGGTCTTCCCTATGTGCAATACCTCAGAGGCCACGTGAACGTCGATCTTGTCCCGCTTGCCCTGCGGCCAGGTCCACGCCATGTACTTGCAGTGTTCACACTGTCGGCCTCCGTCGTGATCGTCGCCGTTATGTTGTTTTATGGTTACGACTACTGGCATTTTGCCTGGGAACGTGGCTGGCGGTCAGACACTGTCTGGGGTGTGCGCCTCTGGATTCCTTACCTCTCGATTCCGGTGGGATTTGGCCTGCTGCTTCTGCAGCTGATTGCTGACCTTGTCGCGGTAATCACCGGGATTGAAAAACCCTTTGGACTGGAGGACAGCTGATGGATCCGCTGCTTCTTGGCGCTATTGTCGCCGTCGCCACCATTCTTGTTCTGTTCTCCGGTGTTTCAGTGGCGCTTGGCCTGCTGATCGTTTCCGCCGGTTTCCTGATCGTGTTCGATGGAATGCGGTCGCTGGAGCTGATGCCCGAGATACTCTTCGGCAAGCTCGATAACTTTGCGCTGCTGTCGATCCCGATGTTTATCATTATGGGCGCGTCGATCGCGTCCACCCGCGCAGGTGCCGACCTCTATGAAGCGCTGGAACGCTGGCTGACGCGGGTGCCCGGTGGACTGGTGATTTCCAACCTGGGGGCCTGTGCCCTGTTTTCCGCGATGTCCGGCTCGTCGCCGGCGACATGTGCCGCCATCGGCAAGATGGGCATTCCTGAAATGCGTAAACGTGGCTATCCGGATGCGGTTGCCGCGGGCTCGATAGCCGCAGGCGGTACGCTGGGCATTCTGATCCCACCGTCTGTCACGATGATTGTTTACGGCATTGCGACAGAGACCTCGATCGGGCGGCTTTTCCTCGCCGGCGTCTTTCCGGGCCTTATGCTTGTCGGTCTCTTCATGGCGTGGTCGCTTTATTCCACATGGCGTTCAGGGGATGCGTCCGTTCTCTCATCAACCAGCTACACCTGGCGTGAAAAATTCGAAATACTGCCGCGCGTCCTGCCGTTTCTCGCGATCATTGTGGGCGTGCTCTATGCGATGTACGGCGGTATTGCGACACCATCGGAAACCGCCGCCGTCGGCGCCTTGCTGTGCCTGGTGATCGCAATGGTGATCTACAGACTCTGGAACCCCGCTGATCTGTGGGTCGTGCTCCGTGACAGCACCAAAGAAAGCGTGATGATCCTGTTCATCATCGCAGCTGCAGGTGTCTTCAGCTATATGCTGTCGTCGCTTTTCATCACACAGGCCATCGCGGAATGGATCGGCACGCTGGATGTCAACCGGTGGGTGCTGATGGGCGCGATCAACGTTTTCCTGCTGATCGCAGGCTTCTTTCTGCCACCGGTCGCGGTTATTCTGATGGCGGCACCCATTCTGTTGCCAATTATCACAACCGCCGGTTTCGACCCGATCTGGTTTGCTGTTATTCTGACGATCAACATGGAAATCGGCCTCATCTCTCCGCCCGTTGGCCTGAACCTTTATGTTATCAACGGCATCGCACCGGATATCTCGCTCAAAACGATCCTGCGCGGCTCACTGCCTTTTGTGGCCTGCATGGTCATCGCCATTATTCTGCTGTGCCTCTTTCCCGGCATCGCAACGTGGTTGCCGGACACGGTCATGGGAACGACCGGATGACAATGCTGGCAGACCTGCTCTCGACAGTCTTTGAACGAAGGCTCCGCCTGCCCGGTGCTACTGCGGATGACCCGCGCAGCACAGAGACGCTGGCGGCAGCTCTGATCGGCACCGATGGCGAGATCTCCGGTCAGCAGCTGGGGCGTACCATCCTGGACCGCTACTCAAAGATGGACAGCACCGGCAAACATGCGTTTTTCAGTCATCTCGCCAATGCCATGGATGTCGACCCGGACAGGATACGCAGCGCCTTGAACGCCTGGGAACAAAAGCCTGGCGGAGAAACCTATAAGATGTTTACCCGGGCCGCCGAACCCGCCCGGCAGGAATTTATCCGACGCCTCAACCGCGTTCCCCAGGCAACTGGACAGCTGGTCGCGATGCGGGCCGACCTGCTGCAACTGACCGGCTCTGACCCGGCTCTTGCCGCACTCGACTTTGATTTCCAGCACCTGTTCAGCTCCTGGTTCAATCGCGGTTTTCTGGTGCTGCGGCCGATCAGCTGGGAAAGTCCTGCGCATATCCTCGACCGGATCATTGCTTATGAAGCAGTGCACGCCATTGACAGCTGGGATGATCTGCGACGCCGGCTGGAACCTGCGGACCGCCGGTGTTTTGCCTTTTTCCATCCGGCGATGGCAGACGAACCCCTGATCTTTGTCGAAGTTGCCCTCACACAAGGCATCCCCTCTTCGGTTCAGGACCTGCTTTCGGAAGACCGGGATGCAATTGCCGCTGAAGACGCAGATACAGCAGTCTTCTACTCCATCTCGAACTGTCAGGCCGGTCTGGCCAACATTTCCTTTGGCAATTCACTGATCAAACAGGTCGCTACGGATCTGTCGCTCGAACTGCCGTCGCTGAAGCAATACGTCACGCTGTCGCCGATACCGGGCATGAACAGCTGGCTTGACGAACAGCGTTTCCCGCAAAGCCGCATAACTGCGGAAAATGCGGCCACGCTTGCGGCATACTATCTTACCGAGGCAAAAAACGCGAAAGGCCGGCCACGTGACCCGGTTGCGCGGTTCCACCTCGGCAACGGCGCAATGATCCACAGAGTTCATGCGGGCGCTGATCTGTCGGCGAAAGGACTGGGCCAGTCACATGGTGTGATGGTCAACTATCTTTACGATCTGGCAAAAGTCGCCCAGAACCATGAGAGCTTCGCCAATTCGGGTCGTGTTGCTGCGTCCGCTGAGATCAGATCAGCGAGCGCCCTTGGGAAAAAGGTCATTCTGGAAGAGGCCGTTTCATGACGAATGTGCTATTTGACACGCTTTTTGGAAAACATACCGGCCAGCAGACCCCCTTTCTGATGATGCAGGACGGCTCTGTCCTGTCTCATGCGGATTTTCTTGCGATGGCATCACGGTTTGCGCACGCCATCACACAGTCAGGTCTTGGACCCGGCGACAGACTGGCAGCCCAGACAGAAAAATCGCCCCAGGCGCTCGCGCTTTACGCAGCCTGCGTTCAGGCCGGCATTATCTTTCTGCCTCTCAATACTGCGTATACCGCGGGCGAGCTCGCTTACTTTATTGAAGACAGTGGCGCTGGTCTGGTCGTCTGTGACGGCGCAAAAGCCGAAACCATCCGGGAAATCTGCGCAAAAACACAAACCCAGGTCGAAACACTCAATGGCGACGGCACCGGGACGCTCTCCGGCGCAGCAGCAAAGTACAGCGAACCGTTCCGGACAGCACCCCGCACGGAAGATGATCTTGCCGCGTTTCTCTATACCTCAGGAACCACAGGCCGTTCAAAGGGAGCCATGCTGACCCAGGGCAATCTGCTGTCCAATGCGCTGACACTCGCGGATTACTGGCAGTTCGATGCATCCGACGTATTGCTGCACGCCCTGCCGGTTTTTCACACGCACGGTCTTTTTGTGGCAACAAACGTGATGCTGGCATCAGGGGGAGCAATGATATTTCTTCCCCGTTTTGACCAGGACCGGATGATAGAACTTCTGCCTCGGGCAACAGCGCTGATGGGCGTTCCCACGTTTTATACCCGCCTGCTGGGAGACGCACGTTTTACACGGGAACTTACGTCGCACATGCGTCTGTTTATCTCGGGAAGTGCGCCGCTTCTGGCGGACACGCACGTACAGTTCGAGGAACGAACAGGCCATCGCATCCTTGAACGGTACGGCATGACGGAAACAAATATGAACACGTCAAATCCGTACCACGGAGACCGACGCGCAGGCACGGTCGGCTTCCCGCTTCCCGGCGTGGAGGTCATTGTCACCGATCCAGCTACGGGCGGGCGACTGGGTCCTGACACCGTCGGTCAGATCGAAGTTCGCGGGCCCAACGTATTCCGCGGTTACTGGCAGATGCCGGAAAAAACAGCGGCCGAGCTGCGTGAGAACGGATTTTTCATAACCGGAGATCTGGGCAAGTTTGATGCTGACGGGTACCTGCACATTGTCGGACGGGACAAAGACCTGATCATTTCAGGCGGCTATAATATCTATCCCAAGGAAATTGAACTTGTCCTTGATGCCCAGCCCGGTGTTCTTGAAAGCGCGGTAATCGGCGTGCCGCATACAGACTTCGGGGAAACGGTGCTCGGCCTTATCGTCGCCGAGAAGGGCGCCACACCAGATCTGGACCAGATCGCGGAAACCACCGCCGGGCAGCTTGCCCGGTTCAAGCACCCCCGCAGGCTGGTTCTTATTGATGAACTGCCTCGGAACACGATGGGTAAGGTCCAGAAAAATCTGTTGCGCGATGCGTATGCAGATTACTTCGCGACCGCCTGAGACAAACCCGACACTTCAGTCATTTAGCAGCGCACGCAAAGCCGGAAGTCCGAACCGGATCAGCGCGCGAACAACTGCGAGCAGGACGGCCAGACATAACACCAACCTTGTCCAGGGTTCCATCGCCCCCTCGATCAGCAGCGCGTGCGCCAGCGTGCCGGCGACGATCACAATGACGAGCGACAGATGTATGATCCGCCATATCCGGGGCCGGATCCCCGCCCTGCGCCGCAGGACCGCCAGCACGCCGGTTGCAAAGAGCGCCCACATTGCAACGACACCCCAGGCAGAGAATGGCGTTGGCGACGCAAACAGCAACGCATCGATCACGTCAGGCGGGCTTGTGATCCACAGACCCCCGACATGGATCAAAACAGCGATAATGACACAGGCACCTGTCAGGCGATGACCAAGCCGCCCGCGCATTGCTTTCAGTCCCGGCAGGTCGCCTCCGATAAGCAACGGCTGAACCAGAAGCAGTGCCAGCGAAAAAATGCCTGCAAATCCGGCAATGATATAGACGGGATCACGCCAGGCCAGAAGCGGGCTGGCAACAGCGGCCCCTATGGGAACAAAAATGACCGCGGCGAGGACCAGCCAGGGAAAGGCCGTGCGAAAAACGTTCATTCCGGTGCCGAACCGTCCTCAGGCCGGCTCCAGCACGAAATGTGCTTCAAGTGTCTTGTCACCTGCGCTGGACATCACCGGCCTCAGAAACACGGTTCGGAAGTCCTGGCTGTCGTACGCCAGATGCCCGTGGGGCTGGCCAAAGGCCGGAACGATCTGAGGCATTTCAAGACGAAACTCTCCATTGGCATCGGTCAGGGTTGCGCCGTGGCTTTCGGGGTCACGTTCGTGCCCTTCGGTCGTATGCGCCCAGATCTGAATACGTTGCCCTGGCAGGGGTGCGCCGTCTCCTGCCCGGCGCACTGTTCCGGTCATCCAGAACCCGCCGCCACCGATACGATCAACAACTGGTGCGCCGGGACGGTAATTGTTGGACCCTCCGCGCATGGACTGTGTGGGCTCCAGACCGGCGGCCCGGGCCGGCACCAGCAATCCGGATCCACCGGCCACCACCATCGAGCCGGTAGCAACAATCGCCTTTCGTCGGGAAATCAGAGTGCGCGTCATTCGAATTCCTCCTGAACTTTGTGTTTTATCTGGTGCCCGATTGCTCTTTCGCAAGTGCATACGCCCGGTGTTCGTTCACAATCGGCTGAGCCTTGCCCGGTTTGCAGGCATGATGCGCAATACATAACCGGAATATGGGAAAATCAGCCACCCCGGCGCCGGACGGAGCCGGGTCAGAGCGGTTTTGCTTGCTCTGAAACAGGGGGCCTTACGCGGCCGGCTCAGCGGTCTCAGCAAATAGTTAAGAAACGGAGCTTGATCTTTTGGATCGTTCCAGTAACGTATTTTGGAACGATCCAGTACGGAGAATCATTGTGAAGTGGGCATTGATCGGCGCAAGCACCATCGCGTCACAACATATGATCGGCGCGATACGCGCTCAGGAAGGCCACAGTGTCTCGTCCGTACTGAGCAGCGACAGCAATCGCGGGAGCGCCTATGCGGACGCGCATGACATACCCGAAGCCTTCACAGACCTGGATGCACAGCTTTCCGGCGATATCGATGCAGTGTACATTTCCACAACAAATGAAAAGCACCACGCACAGGCAATGGCGGCAATCGCTGCGGGCAAACACGTGCTGTGCGAAAAACCTCTGGCAATGACTGTAGCGGAGGCCGTCGCGATGGTCCGCGCGGCGGCAGAAAAAGGCGTGACCTTTGGTACAAACCATCATCTGCGCAATGCCGGCTCCCACCTCAGAATCCGCGAGCTGATCGCGGACGGCAGGATCGGTACAGTGCAGGCCGTGCGGGTCGCGCACGCCGTTTATCTGCCACCAAACCTTCAGGGCTGGCGCATTGACAACCCGGCTGCGGGTGGTGGCGTTATTCCTGATATCGTGGTGCACGACGCCGACACAGTGCGATTTCACCTGCAGGAAGATCCGGCCGAGGTCGTTGCCATTGAACGGTCCGAAAGCCTCGGGCGCGGCGTCGAGGATTCTGTTATGAGCGTCTGGCAGATGCCTTCGGGCGTGACGGTGCAGACGCACGAAGGGTTTACGATCCGTCACGCGGGTACATCCTTTGAGATTCACGGCACCAAAGGCTCTATCGTCGCGACCGGTGTGATGACGCAGCAACCTGTAGGCGACATCGTCCTGCGCACCGAAGCCGGAGAGGAAGCTGTAAGCTTCAGCGATCACAATCTTTATGCTCGTGCCGTGGGGCTGTTCGCTGATGCCTGCGCCGGCAACGGATCTCCCTCTGCAACGGGTATTGACGGGGTCAAATCACTGGCTGTCGCCGCAGCCGTAAAGAAAGCGGCGACAACCGGCCAGAAGATCTCCGTCGACTATGGAGGTGTATGACATGGGCAAGGTTGTCACCCCTCAGCAAGCTGTTTCACAGATCAGCGATAATGCCGTTGTCACGGTTTCGTCTTCGTCCGGTCTGGGCTGCCCGGATCTCGTACTCCGCGCTCTGGGCGAACGCTTCGAGACCGAAGGCCATCCGCGCAACTTGACAACCCTTCATCCGATCGCAGCGGGCGACATGTACGGTATCAAAGGTGTCGACCACATTGCCCGCGACGGGCTGCTCTCGCGCATTCTGGCGGGCTCGTACCCCAGCGGTCCGTCATCAATGGAAATGCCGGAAATCTGGAAGATGATCGTCGACAACCGCATCGAGGCCTACAATGTTCCCTCGGGCATCATGTTTGACATGCACCGCGATGCAGCAGCCCGCAAACCGGGTGTTTTCACCCAGGTCGGCCTTGAAACGTTTGTTGACCCTGTTCGCGAAGGCTGTGCGATGAATGAACGCGCCGCAGCAGCTCCCATCGTGCACCGCCATGAGCTGGCGGGCGATACGTGGCTGCATTTTCCGAACATCGTGCCCGACGTCGCGATTATCAGGGCAACGACCGCTGACGAAACCGGTAACCTGACATTCGAGCACGAAGGCGCGACGCTGGGCGCACTGGACCAGGCAATCGCTGTCCGAAATCACCGGGGCCTCGTGATCGCACAGGTCAAGCGTGTGACAGCGACCGGATCACTGCGCCCTCATGACGTCCATGTTCCGGGCCATCTGGTAGATCTCGTCGTCACAGACCCCGATCAGAAGCAGACAACGGGAACAGGTTACGATCCTGCGATTTCAGGTGAAATCATGCGTCCATGGGACAGTTTCTCTCTGGCGGAACACGGGATTGAAAAAGTCATCGCCCGTCGCGCGGCCATGGAGCTTTCGCAGGGCCAGAGCGCGAACCTGGGCTTTGGTATTTCGGCCAATGTGCCGCGCATACTGCTCGAGGAAGGCCACGCGCAAGCGGTCACCTGGGCCATCGAACAGGGGGCTGTTGGCGGCGTGCCGCTGACAGGTTTTGCATTTGGCTGTGCGTCCAACGCGGACGCGATCCTGCCATCGCCAGCACAGTTCACTTACTTTCAGGGTGGCGGCTTTGACGTGTCGTTCCTCTCCTTTCTCGAAGTGGATACCGACGGCAACGTCAACGTCTCCAAGCTTGGGAAAAAACCCTATCTTACTGCAGGGTGTGGTGGATTTGTTGATATCACGGCAAATGCCAGAAAAATCGTATTCTCCGGATACTTTGAAGCCGGCGCCCGGCTCGAACTGACCCCTGATGCGCTGCGTGTGGCGCAAAAGGGCAAATTCACCAAAATGGTGGACACGGTTGAACATGTAACCTTTGCGGGCAGGCGCGCGCGGGCACGTGGTCAGGACGTTCTCTATGTCACGGAACGCTGTGTGATGCGCCTTGATGACGACGGGCTCGTCGCCACAGAGATCATGCCGGGCATTGAGCCCGAAGCCGATATCGTTCAGGCTTCGGAAGGGCGTGTGCGGGTTTGTGGAAACGCATCACGCATGCCGGTTTCACTGCTGGCCGAAGGACCGATGGGGCTGATGCTGTGAGCGCTGTACACCTTGAAATTGCCGGATCCGTTGCCGAGATCCGCCTGGAAAACCCGGCAAAGCTGAATGCTCTGACCATGAGCATGATTGAAGCACTGGATGCGCATTGCGCCCGCATTGAAGACTGCAGAGACATCCGCTCCGTCCTGCTGACCGCCGCCGGTGACCGGGCATTCTGTGTCGGTGCTGACATCAGGGAATGGGCCTCACTGGACGCACGGACATTTGCCCGGGACTGGGTCCGCAGGGGCCACCGTGTATTCGACAGGATCGCCCGGTTGCCTGTTCCGGTGATCGGCGTCCTGTCGGGCCACGCTTTTGGCGGAGGTCTTGAGCTTGCCGCGACCTGCGACCTGCGTATTGCCGCACCTGGCGCTACCATTGCTCTTCCGGAAACCACAGTCGGTATCGTGCCGGGCTGGTCGGGTACACAACGCCTCGCACGGCAGATCCCCCCGGCTGTCCTCAAGGAAATGGCGCTGACAGGCGCCCGGCTTTCTGCATCTCGCGCGCATGCTGTGGGCTTTCTGAACGGTGTCGAGGACGATCCCAGAAGCGCCGCGCTTGAAATCGCAGAACGCATCTCGGACAGCGCCCCGCAGGCAACGGAAACAGCCAAATGGCTGATCTCGGCTGCACTTGAGGAAGACAGCGCAGCCGCCATCGAAGCGCTGGCCGGCGCCGCCATGTCACCCACCACGGAAAAAGCCGAAGGCGTTGCCGCCTTTGCCGAAAAACGCAGAGCCGATTTTGGAAAGGTTCAGTCATGACAGAGCATGACCTTACACTTGTTGCCGGCAGTGCTGAGACCTCATGCGGGCCGGACGTTGTGGAGCTGCAGCATCTTATTGACGGAAACTGGACGGATTCAGCCTCGGGCGAGACCTTCGAGCGCCATTCTCCTGCCAGCGGGCAGCTTATCAGCCGTGCATCACGCGGTGACGCTTCTGATACCGAAAAGGCCATAGCGGCTGCCCGAAAGGCCTTTGATGACAGACGCTGGAGCGATGTGCCCGGCGCAGAGCGCGCGCGTTTTCTCAACCGCGTTGCGGACCTGATTGATACGAACCGCACCCGGATTGCGCGCCTCGAAACACAGGAAAGTGGCAAGCCCATCTCTCAGGCCGAGGCTGAGATCGAGGGGGCAGCAAATATATGGCGTTATGCGGCAACGCTGGCCTGGAACATCCGCGGAGAGAGCCAGAACGCACTTGGACCGGACATGCTGGGGATGGTTCTCAAGGTCCCGGTGGGTGTGGTGTCGATCATCACACCATGGAATTTTCCCTTTCTGATTGTGTCCCAGAAACTGCCCTTCGCTCTGGCCGCAGGGTGTACCGCAGTCATCAAACCTTCTGAACTGACCTCCGCCACCACAGTCCTCCTGGGTCAGCTCCTGATCGAGGCGGGGTTGCCGGCGGGTGTCGTGAACATCGTCCTGGGCTATGGCGATCCGGTCGGTACTGTGATGACAACCCACGCCGACGTCGACATGGTCTCCTTCACCGGATCAACCGGCGTCGGGAAATCTATCGTTGCGGCTACGTCCGCCACGCTCAAGAAAGTCTCGCTGGAACTGGGCGGCAAGAACCCGCAGGTGATTTTTGCTGACGCCGATCTGGACGAAGCCGCCGATGCCATAGTCTTCGGCGTGTATTTTAACGCGGGCGAATGCTGTAACTCCGGGTCCCGGATCATCGTGCATGAGGATGTCGCCGACGCGCTGAACGAAAAAATCGTGGCGCTTTCCCGCAAAGTACCGTTCGGCGACCCAATGAACCCTGAGACCCGGGTCGGGGCGATCATTTCGAAAACTCACCAGGACAGGATAGACGGATATGTGCGACAGGCCGTGGACGCCGGTGCCAGGGTGTTGCTGGGTGGAGAAGCGCTTAGCATTGATGGTCTGAGTGGCAATTTTTACCAGCCCACCGTTGTCGCAGATGTGGGTGCGCAGATGCCCATTGCCACAGAAGAAGTGTTCGGCCCGGTTCTTTCGGTTCTGACGTTCCGGACATTTGACGAGGCCATCGCCCTGGCAAACACCGCCAGTTACGGTCTTTCGGCCGGTGTATGGAGCGATAACGTTCACACCTGTCTCGAATTTGTTCGCCGGGCAGAAGCCGGAACAGTCTGGACGAACACGTGGATGGATGGCTACCCTGAACTTCCGTTCGGCGGGGTCAAGGAAAGCGGTCTGGGCCGCGAACTCGGGTCCGGCGGAATCGAGGAGTTTCTGGAATTAAAAACCGTACAGATGCGAATTGGCAAAACGCGCCAAAAATGGGTCTGATACAAACTGCGCGGAAGCTTTTGCGCAACATGCATGTCTATAAGGGAGGAAACCCATGCGTGACTTTATGAAGATGACAACATCCACACTGGCGGCACTTGCCTTCAGCGGCAGCCTCGCGACAGCGGGCGACGTTGAAGTGCTGCACTGGTGGACATCGGGCGGTGAAGCCGCCGCCCTCAACGTCCTCAAAGGTGATCTGGAAAACCAGGGCATCGGCTGGCAGGACATGCCTGTTGCTGGCGGTGGTGGCACCGAGGCGATGACCGTGCTGCGCGCACGCGTCACGGCCGGTGATGCACCGACCGCTGTGCAGGCGCTGGGGTTTGACATTCTGGACTGGGGCGCGCAGGGCGCACTGGCGGACCTTAATGCTGTTGCCGCCAAAGAAGGCTGGGACGACGTGGTCCCCGCCGCTCTGCAGGCCTTTGCAAAGCACGACGGCAAGTGGATTTCTGCACCTGTAAATGTGCACTCCACCAACTGGGTATGGGCAAACAAGGCGGTTCTCGACGCAAATGGCATTGCCGTACCGCAGACCTGGGAAGACTTTACAGCAGCAGTTGATGCGCTGTCAGCCGCTGGCGTGACGCCGATCGCACACGGTGGTCAGGCCTGGCAGGACGCAACCGTCTTTGACGCCGTTGCAATGTCTACAGGTGGCCCCGAGTTCTATAAGGCCGCGTTCATCGATCTCGATGAAGAAGCGCTGGGCTCTGATACAATGAAAGAAGCTTTCGACCGTATGGCATTTATCCGCGCCAATGTGGACGACAACTTCTCGGGCCGCGACTGGAACCTGGCAACAGCGATGGTCATCAACGGCGAAGCCGGATTCCAGATGATGGGCGACTGGGCCAAGGGTGAGTTTCTGAACGCGGGCAAAGTACCGGGCGAGGACTTTCTGTGCTTCCGCTTCCCCGGCACACAGGAGCAGGTCACATTCAATGCCGACCAGTTCATGATGTTTGACCAGGGTGGTGTTGTTTCCAAAGAGCAGGCAGCACTGGCCAGCGCGATCCTGTCGCCGTCCTTCCAGTCAGCGTTCAACGTGGTCAAGGGCTCTGTGCCGGCGCGTACGGACGTCTCGGACGAAGCCTTTGACGCCTGCGGCAAGCAGGGTATGGCCGATCTCGCAGCGGCAGCGTCCTCGGGCAACCTCTTTGGCTCCATGGCCCATGGCCACGCCAACCAGGCGTCGGTGAAAAACGCCATCTATGACGTGGTCACCGCGCATTTCAACGGCGAGTACGACAGCGCAACAGCTGTCGAAGAGCTCGTCGACGCGGTATCTATCGCGCAATAACCAGACCAGGGGTGGCCTCCGGGCCGCCCCACCTGTTCTGACCATTTTCCCGGGGGATTGTCGCCATGTCGGACCGCACTCAGGCGGATTTTCAGACGCGTCTGCAGAACTGGCTTCCCAAGCTGGTCCTGTCACCGTCTCTGGCCATGATATTTGTGTTCGTCTACGGGTTTATCCTGTTCACGGTCTACATTTCCTTCACCGACAGCCGCATCCTGCCTTTTGTCGGCAACGGCGGCAAACCGGCCTATGACCTGATTGGCTTTTCCAACTACGACAAACTCTTCAGCCTGTCGCACTGGGAAATCTCGATTACCAACATGGCGATCTTCGCCGGCCTTTACATAGGGATCTGCTCGCTCGTCGGACTGATGCTGGCCATCTTTCTCGATCAGAAAATCCGCGGCGAAGGCCTTCTGCGCCCCCTCTACCTCTACCCCATGGCGCTCAGCTTTATTGTGACCGGAACCGCGTGGAAGTGGTTCCTCGACCCGGCCATCGGCCTTGAGAATATTGTGCAAACCTGGGGCTGGACGAGTTTCACCTTCGACTGGATCAAGAACCGGGATTTTGCCATCTATACAGTCGTACTCGCGGCAGTGTGGCAGTCCAGCGGATTTGTCATGGCCATGTTTCTGGCAGGCCTGCGCGGCATCGACAATGAAATCCTCAAAGCCGCCCAGATGGACGGTGCCTCGAACTGGAACCTCTACCGCCGCATCATTATTCCGCAACTGCGTCCTGCGTTCCTGTCTGCTTTTGTGATCCTGGCGCACCTGGCAATCAAGACCTTCGATCTTGTCATTGCGATGACCGGCGGCGGGCCGGGCCGGGCCACCGAACTGCCGGCAACCTTCATGTATTCCTACACCTTCAGCCGCAACCAGATGGGCATCGGTGCTTCGTCAGCGGTGATCATGCTGATGACCATCGCGGCCATCATGATCCCCTATCTCTACGCTGAACTGAAGGAGAAGAAGTGATGGCTGCCGCAACGCAGGACTCCGCGATCCGCACAGGCCGGGTCACCCGCACGCTGATTTACCTCGTGCTCATCCTCTTCGCCCTGTTCTACATGCTCCCGCTCTATGTGATGATGGTGAACTCGGTAAAACCCCTGTCAGAGATCACCGGTGGCGGCATGATGTCCCTGCCCGATGTCTGGACAATTGAGCCCTGGAAAAAGGCCTGGTCCACCGCCCAGATCGGCGTCGAGCCCACGGGGTTGCGCCCCTATTTCTGGAACTCGATCTCGATGGTCGTACCGGCGGTCGCGATATCGACAGTTCTTGGCGCCCTGAACGGATATGTTCTGACCAAATGGCGGTTCCGCTATGACACGATCCTCTTCGGGCTGATGCTCTTTGCCTGCTTTATCCCGTTTCAGATTGTTCTGATCCCGATGGCGGCTGTGCTCGGCTTTCTCGGTCTTGCCGGATCCACCGCCGGGCTGGTGCTGGTGCACGTGGTCTACGGGATCGGGTTTTCAACGCTGTATTTCCGCAACTACTATGCAGTCTTCCCGACCGAACTGGTGCGTGCAGCCCAGATAGATGGTGCAGGCTTTTTTCAGATTTTCTGGCGCATTCTCCTGCCATCGTCGGGTCCGATCGCCGTCGTCTGTATTATCTGGCAGTTCACGAACATATGGAATGACTTCCTGTTCGGCGCGTCCTTTGCCAGCGGGAACGGTGCGCCGATGACCGTGGCACTCAACAACCTCGTTCAGTCTTCGACAGGCGTGAAAGAGTACAACGTCCACTTTGCAGGCGCGATCCTCGCTGCCCTGCCCACACTCCTCGTCTACATTGTTGCCGGCCGCTACTTCGTGCGCGGTCTCATGGCAGGCTCAGTGAAAGGGTAATTCCATGGGATTTCTTGATATTGATAACGCAACCAAATCCTACGGGTCGGTCGAGGTGCTGCACAAGGTCGACATCTCGGTTGAGGAAGGCGAGTTTCTGGTTCTGGTCGGTCCGTCGGGTTGTGGCAAATCCACCCTGCTGAACATGATCGCAGGCCTGGAGGATATCACCAGCGGGCAGATTTCCATCAAGGGCGCACCGATGAACGGGGTCCACCCGTCCAAGCGCAACATCGCGATGGTGTTTCAGTCCTATGCGCTCTATCCGAACATGACCGTTGGCAAGAACATTACGTTCGGTCTGGAAATGCACGGTGTTCCCAAAACAGAACGTGATGCCGCAATGGCCAAAGTCGCTGATATGCTGCAGATCGGTCAGCTGCTGGACCGTAAACCCGGACAATTGTCAGGCGGTCAGCGCCAGCGGGTCGCCATGGGCCGGGCGCTTGTCCGCGATCCTGATGTGTTCCTGTTCGACGAACCGCTGTCAAACCTCGACGCAAAACTGCGTGTCGACATGCGCACAGAGATCAAAAAACTGCACCAGCGCCTTGGCACCACGATCGTCTATGTGACGCACGACCAGATTGAGGCGATGACGCTGTCGACGCGGATTGCCGTGATGAATGGTGGTTATGTCCAGCAACTGGGCACGCCAAAGGAAATCTATGACACGCCCGCCAATCTGTTTGTGGCCACGTTTATGGGGTCTCCTTCCATGAACCTGATTGATGTGGCGATCCGCGCCGATGGAAACGCCGTCTATGCAGACACGACAGACGATCAGGGTCGCAAAGTCAGCCTCGCCTTTCCGGCACCCGGCGCAGCACTGCGGTCCTTTGACGGCAAGACCGTCAAACTTGGGATACGCCCTGAGGCTCTGACGGATGTGGACGGCGCCGATCAGCGGTCCTCGCACGTGGAGCAGATTGAAAACACAGTCACCGTAACGGAACCTGCCGGGTCCGACACTTTTGTGACCACCACCATTGGCGGAGCGGAATGTGTGGGCCGGATGCGGTCAGACGCAGACGTCGCCGCAGGCAGAGCTGCCACCTTTGCGATCAACATGGAAAAGGCCGTCGCCTTTGATCCACAAACGGAAGATCGCATCGCGTAATGGACACCGACGTGCTCATCATTGGTTCCGGCATGGGGGGCGCCACCATAGCGGCCGGACTTGCGTCGTCCGGTGCGCGCATCACCATTCTTGAACGGGGCGAGCACATCAGGCCCTCCGCGGATACGCGCGATGCCCGGGCAATTTTCGAACGTGGTGTGTTTCGCAACGATGAGACATGGGACGACCCATCAGGCAACGCGTTTAATCCGGGCAACTACTATAACGTCGGCGGAAATTCCAAATTCTATGGTGCGGTGCTGTTCCGCTACCGGGCCGAAGATTTCGGCGTTCTTGAGCACATGGGCGGCACGTCTCCAGCCTGGCCCATCACATACGAGAGCTTTGAGCCCTGGTACCAGAAAGCCGAAAAGCTCTATGAAGTGCGCGGAGCCAGCGGCGAAGATCCCACCGAGCCGGTGCATTCCGGCAGCTACGCATATCCGCCTGTCCCGCACGAACCGGCCATCGACGCCGCCGCCAGGCGCCTGAGAGACCAGGGCCTGCACCCGGCGCATCTGCCTCTGGGAGTGGACATCGACGCGTGGCTGTCCGAGGGGGAAACCGGATGGGACGCACACCCCAATACCGGAGACGGCAAAAAGGACGCTGAAAGCGCGGGTCTCAAGGCAGCATTGCGCCACAACACGGTCCGGCTGGAAACAGGATGTGATGTCACCCGGCTGGTCAGCGCCGAAGACGGCAGGATCGAGGCCGTAGAGTACCGCCAGGATGGCGCTTTGCGGCGTATCCGGGCGGGCATCGTGATCCTTTCTGCAGGTGCGGTGAATTCTGCCGCACTGCTGTTGCGGTCGGCGAATGATAACTTTCCCACCGGGCTGGCGAACCGTTCTGATCAGGTCGGGCGGAACTTTATGAACCACAACACGCATGCGATGATCGCTTTGCACCCTTTCCGTCGCAACCCGTCTGTTTATCAGAAAACAATGTATTTCAATGACTTCTACCTTGGCGGCGGACCGGGCAATACACCGCTGGGCAATGTCCAGCTGCTCGGAAAAATCACACCGGCAATACTGGCCAGCCAGGTCCCCCTGCCCGCGCCGGTTACAGCCTGGATCGCCCGCCGCTCTGTTGACTGGTATCTGATGAGCGAGGACCTGCCCGATCCGGAAAGTCGCGTGACCGTTCGCGGCGACCGAATTGTGCTGGACTGGCGACGCTCTAACTGGGAGGCGCACCTGCTTCTAGTGCGTAAGGTGCGCAAGCTGCTGCGGCGCGCAGGCTGGCCGGTTCTGCTGTCACGGGCGTTCGATCGGACCGTGCCGTCACATCAGTGCGGAACCGTTCGTTTTGGCGAGGATCCGTCAAGAAACCCGCTGGATATATGGTGCCGGACCCATGACCACGCGAACCTCTTTGTCGTTGACGCGGGCTTTCTTCCGAACTCTGCGGCGGTCAACCCGGCGCTGACCGTAGCGGCGCAGGCCCTGCGCATCGCGGATCACATAAGGTCACGGGACCTGGCAGCATGACCCCGGTAGCACTTATCACCGGTGGCCAGCGCGGTATCGGTCTGGGGATCGCCAAAGCGCTTGACGATGCTGGCATCCGGGTTGTTCTTGCGGCCGAGAAGTCCGTCGATGATCCGGAAGTGACACAGGCACTCGATCAGCTGGGATCCGGTGCGCTCTATGTCAGGCATGACCTGCGCAGGCCGGACAACCTGGACGCCCTCTTCGATGAAATCGAACAGCGCGCGGGGCCTGTCACCAGCCTTGTTTCCAATGCGGGAATTCCGGCTCCCGTCCGTAGTGACATGCTGGATGTGACACCGGACAATTTCGATCTGGTGATGAACGTAAACCTGAGGGGCGGTTTTTTTCTCGCGCAGTGGGCAGCGCAGCGGATGCAGAAATACGCGGGCAGCGCCGCCTGCTCTCTGGTTTTTATCACGTCGGTCAGTGCAGAGATGGTCTCAGTCGAACGGGCCGAATACTGCATTTCAAAGGCGGCGGCGTCGATGATGGCAAGCCTTTTTGCAGCCCGTCTGGCCAGCGACGGTATCGGCGTTTTTGAACTGCGCCCGGGCATTATCGAAACCGATATGACCGCCGCTGTGCATGACCGCTACGACGCGCAGATTGCCGAGGGTCTCGTACCCGCACGCCGGTGGGGCCAGCCTGCAGATATCGGCACGATCGTACGTGCTCTCGTCACGGGCGATATGGCCTATGCAACCGGCGCCGTGATCCCGGTCGACGGCGGACTGAGCATCCAGCGTCTTTAAGAGGGAAACATGTCAGAGACCTGGGATTTCATCATTATCGGCGGCGGATCAGCGGGCTGCGTGCTGGCGGCGCGTCTGTCAGAGGACCCTTCTGTCCGCGTCTGCCTGCTGGAAGCGGGTGGCGGCGATCGCAATCCCCTTTACCATCTGCCTGCCGGCTTTGCGAAAATGACCAAAGGCATCGGCGCCTGGGGATGGGAGACAGTGCCCCAGCGCCACATGAAGGACCGCATTTTCAACTATACACAGGCAAAAGTTATTGGTGGCGGATCGGCGATCAATGCTCAGATCTACACCCGTGGCAATCCGCAGGATTATGACGAGTGGCGACAGATGGGTTGCGAAGGCTGGTCGTATGAGGATGTGCTGCCCTATTTCCGGAAATCCGAGGACAACGACACGCACAACAACAGATACCACGGCCAGGGCGGCCCCCTTGGTGTTTCGCAGCCCATTGCCCCGTTACCGATCTGCGAGGCATATTTTGAGGCCGCGGCACAGGCCGGCATTCCGCGGAACCATGACGTGAATGGCGAAAGACAGGACGGCGCTGCATATTACCAGCTGACGCAGCGAAACGCGCGCAGATCATCTGCGGCCATGGCCTATCTGGCGCCCAACCTGAAACGGCCAAACCTGACACGCAAACTGAACGCTCAGGTCAGGCGCATCATCGTTGAGGATGGCCGGGCACGGGGCGCGGAACTGATGGACGGCACACGCCTTATGGCTGAGGCAGAAGTTCTTCTGTCATCGGGCGCTGTCGGTTCTCCGCGTCTTTTGCAGCTTTCCGGCATCGGCCCGGCGGATCATCTGCACGAACACGGTATCGCCGTGGTGGCAGATCACCCGCAGGTTGGCGAAAACCTGCAGGACCATCTCGATCTCTACTGTATCTGCGAAGTGTCGGGCCCTCATACCTATGACCGCTATGCAAAGCCGCATCTTTCTGCATTTGCGGGACTGCAGTATCTGCTGACAGGCAAGGGACCGGTCGCGTCCAGCTTGTTTGAAACCGGCGGTTTCTGGTATGCAGACCCGGACGCCCGCTCGCCCGACATTCAGTTTCATCTTGGTCTCGGTACGGGCATTGAAAAGGGGGTACAGGCCATGCCCCAGGGCGGTGTCACGCTCAATTCGTGCTACCTGCGCCCCCGCTCCCGTGGCACCGTCCGGCTTCAGAGCGGTGATCCGGCCAAGGCGCCACTGATCGATCCGAATTACCTGCAGGACCCGCGCGACCGTGAAATGTCAATCCGTGGCCTGAAGATCACGCAGGAAATCCTGTCACAGAAAGCGCTGCAACCGTTTATTCTGGCAGAACGCCTGCCAGGGCCAGGGGTCCGCACGGACGACGATTATTTTGACTTTATCTGCGAGCATTCCAAAACCTCGCATCACTGTGCAGGCACCTGTCGCATGGGCGGTGACGATCAGGCAGTCGTTGATACCCGACTGCGCCTGAACGGTGTGGACGGACTGCGTGTCGTCGATAATTCGATCATGCCGACCGTCATTTCCTCCAACACAAACGCTGCCGCAATCATGATCGGGGAAAAAGCCTCGGACATGATCCGGCAGGATCACGGGATAGCCATATGATACGCCATATCGTTCTGACAAAATTCAGGCCGGAGACATCCGAAGAAACCATCCACGGGATTTACGCGGGCTTGTCTAACCTGACGAACCGCCTGCCCGGCGCTCGGGGATTCACAGGCGGACGCTCGGAAAGTCCCGAGCAGATCGAGCGTGGCTACATGCATGGTTTCGTTGTCGATTTCGACAGCTGGGAGGCTTTGCAGGCCTATGCCGACAACCCCGAACATAAAGCACTGGGCGGACAGCTTGTCGAGAATGCTGTCGGTGGCATCGATGGCATTCTTGTGCTTGACCTGCCGGTCCGGACCGACTGAGGAGCCTGCAGATGCTGACCCTTCCCACGTATCACGGCACCCTTGAAAATTACCGGCAGTCCGGCACACCAGTCATGCCGCGCGCACCTGAGCATCCTTTCAGCCGCACAGCCTTTGCTGCCGCGCATGTGGTGTCTGACCCGCTTGCCGAGCGTGATCCGTGGCAGGGGCGGCCCGCCGTCGACTGGGACAGCACGCTGCGCTTCCGGCACTCTCTGTGGGATCAGGGGCTGGGGCTGGCCGAGGCGATGGACACCGCGCAACGGGGCATGGGGGTCGACTGGGCCACGGCGCGCGAGTTGATTGGCCGGACAATGAAAGAGGCCAGATCGCACCCGCTGCGACCGCGCGTCGCCTGTGGCGCGGGGACTGATCACGCTGAACCTGCTGACCTGACAACCGAGGACGCTCTGGTCGCCGCTTATTCCACTCAGATGGAAGCAATTGAAGCGGACGGCGGACAGATCATCATCATGGCCAGCCGGGCCATGGCGGCGAACGGCACCGGGCCCGATTTTTACGCCCGCGTATATGGCCGGCTGATCGAAAGTGCAGCCCAGCCCGTTATTCTGCACTGGCTGGGCGATATGTTTGATCCCGCGTTGCGGGGCTACTGGGGGTATGATGATCTGGACGATGCCTCAGATGCTGTTCTTGAACTGATCGGTGATCACGCCCCACGGATTGATGGTATCAAGATCAGCCTGCTTGAACAGTCGCGCGAGGAGGCATTCCGCGCCCGGCTGCCGAAAGGCGTACGCCTCTATACCGGCGACGATTTCAACTATGCCGCGCTGATCGAAGGCGATGGCAACCGGTACAGTCACGCCCTGCTGGGGATATTTGCAGCCATTGCGCCGGCCGCCGCGCAGGCCCTTGAGGCGCTGGCCCGGAACGATACGTCGACCTTCCACAAACTGCTTGAACCGACGGTACCGCTGAGCCGCGAAATCTTCAAAGCTCCGACGCAGTACTACAAAGCAGGGATCGCATTTCTGGCCTGGCTGAACGGTGCTCAGGAACACTTCATCATGCCTCAGGGTTTTCAGGCCAGCCGTGAGATCGCGCATTATGCCGAAGTCTTTCGTCTTGCGGATAAAGCAGGCATGCTGGCACAGCCGGACCTTGCAGAAAAACGTATGGGTCTGCTGCTGGAAATGCACGGGATCAGCTGATGGCAACGGGCAAGCGACCAACAATTGTCGACGTGGCGGCCCATGCAAAGGTCTCCAAGTCGACTGTTTCGCTTGTTCTCCAGAATTCACCGCTTGTCAGAAAAGAGACCCGCAAGGCGGTAAATGCATCCATGGTGGCGCTGGGATATGTGCGGAACCGCGCCGCAGCAACGCTGCGCGGTTCCGGGACCGGCCTCGTCGGTCTGATCATCAATGATCTGCGCAATCCGTTTTTTACCGAGTTTGCAGCATCGGTACAGATGGCACTTGCTGAACGGGGCTTCGCCACCGTCATTGCAAACTGTGACGAAGACCCGGAAACCCAGACCCGGACAATCGGGACAATGCTCGAACACGATGTTGCCGGTCTTGTGATTTCGCCCTGCTATGGTGATGCAGACAAGGGGTTTAAGGCGATAGAGCGGGCCGGAATTCCTGCGCTTCAGGTCCTGAGGGACACCCAGAGCAACACTGCGCCACTGCCGTTTTTCAGTCATGACTATGCGTCTGGCAGCCGTATGGCCGTCCGGCACCTGCTGGATCAGGGAATTGATCGGATCGCATTTGTCGGCGGTGTGCAGGGACGGAACATTACCGCAGAACGTATGTCAGGGTATCTGGCAGAAATGCAGGCCGCGACGCTGCCGACGACAATACTCCACGGGCCATCGACACGCGCCTTTGGCAGACTGGCCGTGGAAAAGCTGCTGGCTGAGCATCCTGAGGTTGAGGCGGCCATCTGCTTTAACGATCTTGTGGCACTCGGGGTGCACGCAGGCCTGTCGCAGGCAGGAAAGATGCCCGGCAGGGACTTTTTCCTGATCGGTTTTGACGACATCGAAGAGGCAAGGCTTGTTTATCCGCCCCTGTCCACGATCAGATGCGACGTTGGCCGCTTCGGTGCGATGGCAGCCGGAATACTGTACGAAATGATCCGCAATGATGCTGCGTCTGAAACCCCGGACAGGCTCGCTGTTGAACTGATAGTCCGCGCGTCCAGCACACGGATCTGACGCCACAGCGCGATTGCTTTCCCGGACCGGTCTTTGCGTGCACAGCGGCAGGTTTGACAACTTCAGAGTGTGACTGCAGGCTGTTGGCACAGATAAAACAGATTTAAAGGTGCGGAAATGGCAGATGAAACAGCTCTGGCGGCAGCCCGCGATTCAATGAAATGGTGGAACCGCTATTACCATATGCTGCTCTACCTCCACTTTTTCCTCGGCATTTCCGGAATCGTTATCGGCTCGCTGATCGCCGCAGATTTCCAGACCAACTGGAAGTTTCTCGAACCTCAGTTTCTGGGCATTCTGTCGACGGTGATTGTTGGTGTTGTGTCGTTCGTTCAGCCTGGTCGTATGGCCAGTGTCTTTTATGATGCTTACTGGCGGATGCGGGTGGCCATCCTGCGACACAAGGAAGGCCAGCTTGATCCGGCCGGCCTTGTGGACGCCATTGCCAATGGATTTACCGCGGTCGCTGAAATCCAGCCCGAGGCGCTGATTGCAGCAGAGCGCGAACGTGACCGGCCCGATGAAACCCTGACTGAGGAGCAGCAGGCCCGTCTGGTGGCATTTCGTGAGGCGCTGCTTGCAGAAAACGCCGACACCGCCGAAACAGAACCACCGCGCGAGGGATCATGAATCCCTGCCAGGGGCTGCCTGAGGGATCCTGCCGGCCATGACGTCACAATCATCGGCGCTCAGGCGCTGTGGCAGATCAGAAGATCTCGTTGTTATCCTGCATGCATTCCGCGGCGGGCCACGATCCGTGCAAAGCATTTGCGAGCATGTTCAGTCCGAATTTCCGGACGCCGACCAATATGTGCCGCAACTGCCGTGCCACCTGTTTTCGCGCGCGGACCCGGAGCGCATCGCCAAAGAACAGCTGGTGGAAATCGACCGAATCCAGGCGTCAAAAGACGGCGGCTACCGGTCGGTGGTCTTTGTGGGGCACAGCATAGGAGGGTTGCTGGCGAGGCGCATTTTCCTGCTGAAACACGAACGCGAACAGGAAGCCGGGTCACCGGGAGAGCCCGCGTGGGCTGACCATGTCAGCCGTATCGTTCTGCTGGCGGGCATGAACCGCGGCTGGAGCGCGGGGCACCACCTCAGCCCGCTCAACTATATTCAATGGCGGGCGGGCGCAGCCCTTGCCGGGATGCTCAACTGGTCTGGCAAGGCACCTTTTCTGATCATGTCGATCCGTCGCGGCGCGCCGTTTATCACAAAACTACGGGTGGGCTGGATCCGGGCCGCGAACGCTGCAGCCGCCGGCGGCAGGCATTTTCCACGTACCGTTCAGCTTCTTGGGTCGGTCGATGATATGGTTGCGCCATCGGACAATATCGATCTCGTCTCCGGGCGCAGCTTTCATTATCTGGATGTGCCCTACTCCGGTCACGCATCTGTCGTGCATCTTGATGACCAGACCCCTGTCATGGACCGGGCCGGCAGGGCAAGTACTGCAGGCAACGAACGCCGGAAGGTTCTTTCGACAGCGCTGACCGCGGATCCGGATACACTTGACAGGGCCGGCTATATCCCGTCGGACCGGCCTCTCAATCCCCAGAACCGCGATATAACGGATGTGGTTTTTGTCATCCACGGCATTCGCGACGTCGGCCACTGGACACAGAAAATAGCCCGCGCGATCATGACCAGACACAAGGAGACCCATGGCGTCATCCGCATGGCCTCCGAGACGTCCAGCTATGGTTTTTTCCCGATGCTTCCTTTTCTCCTGCCATGGGAGCGGCGGCGTAAGGTCGAATGGTTCATGGACCAGTACGCCGAAGCACTGGCAGAATTCCCCGGAGCGCATTTCTCTTTCGTGGGCCACAGCAACGGAACGTATCTGCTGGCACGTGCCTTGCGGGATTATCCGTTCTGCCGTTTTAAAAATGTTGTTTTTGCCGGCAGCGTCGTGCGGTCAGACTATGACTGGGCAGCCATATACAAACGCGGCCAGGTACAGAGGGTCCTGAACTTTGTTGCCACATCAGACTGGGTTGTGGCCATTTTTCCAAAAGCGATCGAGCTTCTGCGTCTGCAGGATCTGGGCAGCGGCGGGCATGACGGTTTTGACGAAGACGCTGCGGACAACCACCTTTTCCAGGTCCGGTACGTACGCGGCCAGCACAGTGCAGCGCTGGTCGAGGAAAACTGGAGTGCGATCGCGGAATTTGTCGTAACGGGGGAGACGCCGCAAATCCCCACATCCATCCGGTCCGAAGATCAGTCTGCCGCGCTGGCACGCGTATCGCGGTTCGCGCCAGTGGTCTGGCTCGTACTCATTACCCTGGTCACAGCGGTCGGCGCGGGGATCTGGGTCCTGGGTGGCTCGGGTGTGTCCGGCACGATTCTTACCGGACTGTACCTCGTGCTCGTCTGGAAAGTTGTTACCAGGCTCTGACACACGAAGGTGGTGGTTCAGCCATCGTCTTTGACAAACAGTGACTGGATATAACTCAGCAGCAGCCAGGTAATCAGAAACCCGATGCACTCAAGCGTGAAGCTTTTCCATTTGTAAAACATCTCTGCGATGATGAAGGCCGCAGCAAAGGGCACAGCTTCCCGGCGCAGGGCCATCTGAACACCCAGTTCCCGAAACAAAGAATACATAATTTCACTCCCCGAAAGTCTGTCGGTCAAAAGTACGGCAGCGTCTGGAGTTACCCGAAAATACAGGTTCACGCACCGCCCGCACTACAACTATAGCGATTACACTCCGGCAGTTCTACGCAGTTGTTTTTCGCGCCGGTATGACGGGTGGCGAAGTCCCGCCGGAAAGCCCGGAAACCGAACTGGCCCGTGTAGACAAAGGTAAACAACTTCTTGACGGAATCACATCATACAACGTTAACTAGAAACAGATTTCGAAATTCTACTCTTTCGCCAGTGGTCTGAAGAAGGGAGGTTCGCTTAAATCCACGACCGCAGGGGAGTGTCCCTGCCGTACCAAACTCATTTTTCACGAGTGTTTTTTGCGCGGTCTTCCCGATCGCACAGCGGCCGCAGATACAAAGCGGGACATACCCGATAACAGGCCGGATCAGTCGCTTTGATGCGATGGTTCAACAGGATCTCCGATCTTTTGAGCAGCTGAAAATTTATTTTTAAGGGCGCGCCGCCCGTTCAGGAACTCGCACTTCCAGCCTCCGGTATCAGCCGGACGCAGCAGCAGCGCCCGGTCAGGGAGTGATCGATGGGACGCCGACCCACGAACATCCGGAATATGCCAGCCGTAGGCCGAAGGCTTTCCGAACTTAACCGCCTGGAAAATCTGTCTCCGGCGGATCGCGAGCGCATCGAGAGGATCATGCGCGAAGCAGAAGGTCTCGATCGTTTTAACCTCGACGACCTGATCATTGTGTCGGACAGACCCGCACCTGATGTGCAGGAGGAGAAACCAAAGCCCGCGCTGCGGGCGCGGGACGTTTCGAGTACAATCGAAGATGCCCTGAATGAGGCGCGACCGACCACCGGACGTGACCCGCTGAGGGGTGTTACGGGTTCGGTTCTTGAACGCCTTCGTGAGAAATTTCCCGGTGCCCTGCCGGACGGGCCGCTCAAACCAGGAGACAAGGGCGCCGCGTTGCCGGTTAACACAGAGGCACTCGCCAAACTCATCCGCGTGGCGGCGATCAACCGGTCGGAAGGTCAGGCCAGTGTGATCTGGGACGATGGTATCAACCAGCTCATGGTGCATGCCGGCCGTATCGACGCAACCGTCACCGAGGGACGCATACGGATCGACATACCCGTCGAAGCGGACAGCCTCCGCGCTAGGATGCAGGTGCCTTTCTCGGTTGGCAGTGACAAGCGCAAAAGCGGGCTGGTGATGGCCACACTTGACCGCCCTGCGGGCAACGCGGTTGTGGCCCGTATCTGGGGGGACTCTCTGATTGCGCTGGCACACGGAGCCCTGGTGGAAGTGGCCGGTAAGATGGCCGGCGCGTCGGGCCGTGATGCCGAAAACAGGGAACTCGTGATCCGCGGACTGACAGCCCAAAGGGGGCAGTTCACGGTTGAGACGCAGGCAGACATTTCCTTGCGGAGGTTCCTGCGATGAACGCGTTTTCCCCCGACGAGTTCGGAGACACATCGGACCTGCTCAGCGCGCTGGGTCTGGTGGATGAAGATGGTAATTTCAACAGTGACTGGCTGGCCAACCCCGAGACCTATCTGAAATCCATTCTGGCGAATGATCACCAGCGCGAAGCGCTGCTGGCATTCGTGACCGCCATCCGTGGTGGCGAGGCTGAACGCGACAGTGAAAACCGCCTCTGGGTGGAGATTTTTGCCGAAGCATTGCCAGGTACCGGCCGCATTGCATTCTTTCTTGTGGTCGATGATGCCCCATCGTCTGAAGTCCATATCTCTGTCGGTGTCCGGTTCGAGACACAGGCTCCGCTCACCGCGAGCCGTTCGGCGCTCATGTTCCCGCTGTTCCGCGCCGGTAAGGGCGATAATTCTCCGTCTCCGGAGCTTGTCGGTCAGCCGGGCGGTGTGATCACCCTGTCCAGCGAAATCACCGTTTCGGAAACGCCGGCGCCGCCCGGACAGGCTGGTCTGCAGGCTGTGGGTCTGCGCCTTGTCGTCCCGACAGACACTGTCGACGGCGCGCCCCAGGTCGGCCTGACACTGCGCGGGTTGCAGTTGCCGGGCGAATCCACCGGGCGGGATCTGGTGCTGTCCGTCACGGAACCGGACAGCCTGAAAGAGGCTGGTCTCGAACTGATTTTCGGCCTGCTGCAGGCGCAGCTTGGAAACTCCGGCGGGGCGCAGATCCGCGCTTTCGCTAAGATGCTGGGCCTGGGGAATGACCCTGATATACCGACCCTGCCAGTCGAAGATATCTTCACGCGGGGTCTTGACGCTCTGGCCGACTGGTTTGCAGCGCTTCTGGGCGATACCGTCACGCGCACGGCCTGGCTGCAGGCGCTTGCCGAACTGCTGGACAACGGAGCCACCGTCGATGACGGCACGGTCGTTCTGCCGATCGGTTCTGCATCACTGCGCCTCGGGCTTTCGGCACCGGCCGGCGCCACAGGACGGCCCATTGTCACGGTTTCCGCCGGATTTGGCTTTGACAGCGCCGAGGCCGACATCGGTATCACCGCTGATCTGGTCCGCATTGATCTGGGCACCGGCAATGCCGTGGCGGTGCCTTCTATACGGGCCGAAGCCAGTATCGATCTGTCGGGGCTCAGTATTCCCGACGTTTCTGTCGACCGTCTTGTTCTCGGTTTTGGCCTCAATGAGGACCGGTATCCCGTCCTTCTGCTCGAACTGCGCCAGGCAACAATTTTCAGCTCGACGCATCCGCGCCTTGATCTGACGAACCCGGATGCGCTTGCGGCGACTGCCTCGCAGGCAGTGACCGACGCACTTGCCGAAGTCATCGGCGATCTCGGGCCAGCCGGTAACCTGATCGGCATCGTGCTGGGCTGGGACGCACCGCCGGGCGCGGGCGCCGGATATCCGCGGATCGAGTTGCTGGAGTTTCTGGGCGACCCGATAGGTCTGTTGCGCGCACACTGGAACGATGTGCTGACCAGTCATTCGGGCGATATCCCTGCCCTGCTGGCGGTTCTGAGGGAGTTGCTGACAGGCGATGCGACGCCGGGTGCCGTCACAGGATCGGGCAGTGAAACGGACCCCTGGCAACTGCCTCTTGATGCTGGCCTGCATGTCGCCGTGTGGCGGGACAATGGCGGCCGGTTGCTGCTGGGGCTGGGCCTGCTGCGCCGTGTTGATACGCTGGGCGAAAGGTGCACCGTCATTGAGACGCGCCTGAGAGTTGCGCTGGTCGCGTTTGACCTGACTGCCGGCGCGGCAGGCTTTCTGCCGGAAATTCTGGTGCGCGCGCTGGGGCGGGCCCGCGGTGGTGGCCGGCTGAGCAGCGGATCAGGCGCGCTTCGTCTGGAGGTTGATCACGTCGGCGTTGTGATGCGCTGGACACCGGACGGCGGTCTTGGCATCGACCACGAGGCGCCGAACCTTGCGCTGTTCGTTGACGATCTGGATGTGCCGTTACCCGTTCCTGATCTGTCAGGTGGTTTCGAAGGTCTGCTGGACAGGTTCAGCGACACGCACTGGGATGCCATCGAACGGCTGATAAGCCTTGTTGCAAGACGCGTCGGGGTCACATGGCTGAATGATCTGGTCGACGCGCTCGGCTGGAAGCGCACGGCACCCGTTCTGGGCAACCCGCGTCGTCACCGTCTGCGTCTTGCGGCCCTCATTTCGGACACAGAGACAGCGCTGCGGTCCTGGCTGGCAGATTTGCTGGCAGACGGGCAACAGCAGATCGCGCGGCATCTCCAGCCGCTGGCGCGCGTCCTGTCATCGCGCCCGGACGGTAATTTCCACGTCGAGGGCAACGGCACGATCTGCGATCCATGGCGCGTCACGCTGGCTGCCGGCGCAGGTATTCCTGCCATCGCCGTCTGGCGACAGCCCGACGCACCGGTGCCGTTCCCGGAATTTCTGGCCTCGACACCGCTGCGCCGCTGGCGACCCGGTGTACCCGGGCTCAATCCGGGTAAACTCGCCGACGCCATTCTCAGCGAATTTCCGGACCTCGCCGGTCCGTTCCGTGACGGTCCGGATGCAAGTCAGCTGATTTCCGCGCTCACTGATCTGGTCGGTCGCTGGACCGGCAGCGACGGATTTGTCCGTCCGCCTGCTGTGGCCGTCTCAGGTACAACGCTGCACCTGACACCGAACGAAAGTGCAGAAGCGCTGTTCTCGGGTGCGTCGCTTGAGGAGATACTGGGCTCCGTTCCGGCGACCCGGATCAATATCCGCGTCCTGCCTGTGACTGCCTCTGTCGATGTCCCGGGCGATGTTGCGCGTGTTCTGGACATGCGCGAAGCCGGACGCGACCCGCTGGCCTTTACACCCCTGCCGGATCAGGCGGGCGAATGGACCATCCTGCTGGCTCCGCGGGCCGATGCGCGTCTGCCCGCCGGAGACGTTGATGGTACACAGGGACAGACGCAACGCCTTCAACACGCTCTGTCACTGATCCGCAACAGGCCGGACGCAGTCATCGTCTCGGACGCTGCGGCAGGGCATGCGGCCTGGCAGGCTCTGCAGGCTCTCGGCAGCGGTATCAACAGGCTCGTCAGCACAGGTCTGGTCACCAGTCCAGCACAGATACCGCCACCTCTGCCAGTGCGGGCACAGGAAATCATCCGCCGACTGGCCGAATTCCTGCCGGACCCGGACCCCGCCGAGCCCGACGACCCGGATCTTGCAGCTGCGCGCGAATTGCTGACCGCTGCGTTGTCAGCCGATGCGCCGTCGGCAGCTGATCTCGCACTGCCAGCCGGATGGACGGGTGCGCGGCGTGGTGATCTGGCTGTTCATCTCGTTTATGGTGTCTATGACGGGGATGCCGTCAGACGCGCGCTGACAGCGGCAATCGCCGCTGGCCTGAGCCTGAATGCGCTGGCCCGCAGCGCTGCACGCGAAACTGAAGCCATTACTTCCGCATCGCTGGGACTATGGCTGCCCCTGTCCACGGCAGCAGCTGTGCCTGGTCTTCAGGTGCGCGGGCATGCTCTGGCCGAGATCATCGGCCTTGACATCGATCTGGCAGGAGACATTCCGGATGTCTCGCCCCGCAGTGCGCGTGCCATCGCGGTGGCCGCAGAACTGCGCCACAGCTCTGGCTGGCTGATCGGTGGACCAGCGGCAGCACCGCGACCGCTGGATCTGGAACTGCGGTCCGTGGAAATCGATCTGCAGCTGACCATCGGCGCCAGCCCGGAGGCCGCGCTGAACCGCGTCGCAGTGATTTTGCACGGAGTACGCATTCACGGGCGCAGCTTCCCGAGGTTGAAATTGTCGCCGGACACCAGCGAAGCTGACCTCGGGATCGATGGGCTCGCGGCCCCTGGAACGCCCGAGATCAGACAACTGATGAACGCGGTGATCAACCAGATTCGGGCGACAGCTGACCCCGCAGTTACCCGCATCACCCAGGCACTCCGGGCTGCGGGCATCATCGGACCGGGCGAAACCTTTGACGCGATAGCTCTGTCGAACTGGATGGACGACCCCGCCGGTCGTCTCAATGATGTCCTGACAACGCCAGAACTGCGCACGCAGCTTATGGCCCTGATCGGGGGAGTGCTCGGCGAGCACGCGGGTCTCTCGTTTGACCCGGCACGGCGGGAACTCACTGTCGGGGTCGGCGCGACCACCGGCCTGCCCTTCCCGGGCGAATGGGCCCTCGCGGCGACGCTGGGACCTGCCGGCGTGTCTTCTGCAGAGATGCGGCTTGGCGCCATTGATGATACTCATGTGTCCCTCGGTCTGGCACCTTTCAGCGCGACGATGCATGTGACGCCGGCCACAGCCGAAAGCCTCGGCGGGCTGCCTGCAACAGTCCCGCTGTGGCCCGCGCCGGATATCCGGCGCCTCGGAGAGGCGGCTCTTCCGGCCCTGATTGCCACTGCGGTTGCACGAATGCTCGACGGCGTCCGCGCGAGCGACCCCCGTGTCCGGCCCGTTGTGGATGCGGTGCTGAACGCGATCGGCCTTGTGGACGGCGATGCCGTACGCCTTCCGCCACAGCTTTTCATCCGCCCGGGCAGCTGGTTCCTCAGTCATTCCAATCTGGCGCTGAGTGATGGCAGTGCGTTTCGGCCGGACAGGGTGGTTGCCCTGCTGGATGCGCTCAAACCCCTTGTCGGCCTTACCGGCGGGCCGGGCGTATGGGACATCACACCGGGACTTTCGCTGCGCGCGCGCGATGCCGGCGGGCTTTTGCTTGATCTTTCACTGGATCCGGCTCTTTTCATGCCATCAGCCGATGTGGATTTTGGCGGTTCGGTTGGTCTGACCTTTACGCCGGACGGACGCGTTCTGCCTGCGCTGGCCGTGTTTGCCGGTCTCACCGGTGGCACACCCGGAACGCGGGCGATCCACCTGACGGTCAACGGACCGGATGTGGTCCTGTTTCTGCGTACGGGTGCCGCATCCGATCTCGAAATCTTCCCCAATCCCGGCAGTCTTGCCCAGCTGGCCACAGCCGGTGTCTCGGCGGCACTCCCTCTGGCGCTGGACGCCATTGTCGATACCGGGTCCGACATCGGGCTGTTGCTTGCAGATGTCGGTGACACGCTCCTTCTGCGTCAGGGCGGCAGTTTTGACGGACCAAGACTTGTTGCCTGGGCAACCGATCCCGCCGGCAGCCTCGAAACCCAGTGGCAACCGCTTCTGGTGAGCGGCCTGTCCCGGCTGGGCGATGTCCTGCCACCGGCGCTGGGGATCACAAGGCCTGCGAATGCCGTCCGGCTGGAGATTTCCGATGCGGGTACTCCGGGCTCGGTCTTTGCGGTACAGCTCACACACAGCCCGCTTTCGGTCGAACTATCTGCACTGCTTGTCGATATACCTTTCGCGAATACCATTGCTGCCACAATACAGTTTGACACCGCCACCATCGAGAACGGGCTGGCGCGGCTCAATGCAACGGTTGGTCCCGCTCAAATCCCGCTGAGCGAGGGCGTGGTTCTGCGCCCGGTCTTCGAGATTGACGTGGGCCAGGCCGTTGCAACGCCGTTTGTTTCGATCGGCCTGGCGGTCGACGGCACGAACAGCCAGGCGCTGGCACTGCAGTATGATTTCAATGCGCAACGGCTGGCGCCCGATTTTGGCGGTGGCAGCGATGCAGAAATAGCGCAGGGCATCGTTACCTTCGCTGTCGATATGCTGGGCGCGTTCCTGATGGAACTGTCAGAGATCAACGATGTCCTCGACGAACCCCTCGCGGGCACGACAATCCGGACGCTGATGCGCGGTGTTGCCCTGAATGATGCAGGAACCGGGCTGAATACCGAGCTGTTTCGCGTCGTCAAACGCTCAGGCGAAAGCGATGACGATTTTCTGCAGACAAAATTTGACCGGGTCATCCGGCTGCTCAACAACATTGCAGATGCCAACCCGACCCTGCGGGTTGGTGGCGTTCTTGATATCGGGCTGGCGCGGTCCGGCGGTGCGCTTGGTTTCAGCCTCGGGCTGGCCGGGCGGTTGCCGGTTGTTGAGGGCGACATCGCGATCTGGATCGAAAACGACAGCCGCTGGATCATCGGCGGTCCCAGCGCCGGTCTGAAGATCGGTCTTCTGAGCATTGGGCCGGGCACCGTGTCATTCACGCCCACGCTGTCGGTCGACGGGGTCGGTCTGCGCATCGGACGCAGCAACGCGCCTCTGCTCGACAGCCCGATTGCGCTGGGGTCCATCGCGCTGCACATCTTTGCCAGGCTGTCACAATCAGAAAAACTGGGCGGTGCGCAGCTGCAGCTGTCAGAAATCGCTGTTGCAGTGGGTGGCGCGGGCGGCGGCAGTGAAAGCAACCCGGTGGCCGAAGGGATGCTGTCGGAAACCAACGAAGGCGACGCAACGCTTGCACCTTCCTTCAGTCCGGCCATTTCAGTCCAGACACGACCCGCTGCCGATGGGGGCGGTATCGCTTTCGGCTTTGTCGCGGGCGATGGTGACGGGCCATGGTGGCTGCCGATCCGCAGTCAGTTCGGACCAATCTACGTAGATCAGATCGGTATGGGCACGCAGGTGGCCAATGACGAGCTGCAGTCGATCTCGCTGCTGTTTGACGGCAACGTTTCCATCGCTGGGCTGACAGCCGCCGTGGATGATCTGGAGCTGAGATACCGCCTTGATCAGGGCGGGATCTTTGATGCCTCTTCCTGGGCGGTTGATCTGGCAGGTCTTGCTGTCTCGGCCGATATTTCCAGCGTGACGCTGGCCGGTGGTCTGCGCAAATTCGGGACCCCGCCAAATCTGGAATACGTCGGCATGCTGACCGCACGTTTTGCCACGTACGGTCTGTCGATCTATGGTGGTTACGCATCCATCGAGACCCCCGAGAAATTTTCCGCATTCTTCGCTTATGGCGCGGTACTCGGACCGTTTGGCGGACCGCCCGCGTTCTTCCTGACAGGTATCGGCGGCGGGTTTGGCATTAACCGGGACATCGTGCCGCCCGCCGATCTGGGGCAGTTTGACGAATTCGTCATGATCCAGGCACTTGATCCGGCGGCCACACTGCCGGACGACCTGATGGACTATATGCAGGAGATCCGGGATACCTTCCCACCTGCGAAAGGTAAGTTCTGGTTTGCAGCCGGGATCAGCTTTACCTCCTTTGCCCTGGTCGATGGGATTGCGGTCGTCGCCGTGGAGTTCGGGCAGGGATTTGAACTCTCGATATTTGGCCTGGCGCGGATGGCGCTGCCGCGCCCGCAGGTGGCGCTTGTCTCGATTGAACTGGGGCTGATTGCCCGTTTCTCGACCGAGGAAGGCGTGATCTGGATACAGGCGCAGCTGACGGATAATTCCTGGCTGCTGCACCCCTCTGCCCGCCTGACCGGTGGCTTTGCCTACGTCAGCTGGTTCAAGGGCGACAAGGCTGGCCAGTTTGTCCTGACACTTGGCGGGTATCATCCGAATTTCCACCGCGATGGTTATCCGGTTGTGCCACGCCTCGGTTTCAACTGGAGCGTTTCCAACAACATCGTGGTCAAGTCAGAGAGCTACTTTGCACTCACCTCAGAGGCAATCATGGCTGGCGGTCTCTTTGAGGCGTCTGCGAAATTCGGGCCGGCCTTTGCGCACCTGAGTTTTGGCGGCAATGCCATCGTCTACTTTGATCCGTTTTCCTACATGGCGGATGCGCACGCCCGGGTCTCGGCAGGTATACGGATCAAGACGATATTCGGCACCATCAAACTGTCGTTCAGCCTCGGCGCCTACATCGAAGTCTTCGGGCCGGAGTTCCACGGCAACGCACGCATCGAAGTCGGACCCATCGACATCCGGGTACGTTTTGGCAACAGCAATGATGCCTCTACCGTGCATGTGTCATGGGCACAGTTCGCCGCAAAATACCTGGAGCTTGCCGAAAACAGCCAGACCCGCGCGCGCGCGCTCAGTGGCATTGCCGGCAAAGGGTCACTGCCGCCCGCCGGTGACGCGTCAGGGGCAGAAAAAGGAACCGCGGACGGCACATCCGGGCATCCCTATGATGTGATGAGCGAATTCGAGCTGTCCTTTACCTCGACAGTTCCTCTGACGGCAATACGGCGCGAAAATGCCAGTGTGTCCATATCCCTGCCAACGCCAACGCTCGGTGTCTGCCCTGCCGGCAAGATGCTGAATGGCACAACTCTTCGTCTGGAGCTGCGGCGCGATGGCAGCGGCACCCCGCGGCTGGGCGATACCGTCAAGATCAAGGTCACACCGCGTGAGACCGGGAACTTCCCGCTTGGCGTCTGGGGTCCGCCACAGCTGCCGGATGATCGCAAGATGCCCAAAGGCGATGTCATCCCGGCCACGGAAGGTGTTGATCTGAAATTCCAGCCTGAACTGATCGGACGTATCCCGCTCGCTTCGACCGGCGGCGTCGCGTTCAACCAGGTTGAATCCGGTGTCCGGAAACCTCTGCCCCTTCGCGCTGGCGGGACAATTCGCAGCCGTATGGTCAGGGAAGCAAAAGAACAGCGCGAACTGCTCAGCAGCCTTGATCCCGAAGTCCTTCCGGAGGTTGCATCGGACTGGCATCAGGGCGGCCGCAGTGCAACTGCGCGCCGCGCCTGGCACCGCGAGCGCCCTGTGCCAATGCGCATCGGGCTGTTGTCCGAACGCATCGTCGGCAGTTCCCGTACCGGGCGCAAAGATCTTTTCCGCGAGCTGGGACCGCGTCCCTCAAAACGCTTCTCGTTTGGCAAAGCGCGTTTGCGTGGCCTCCTGCACCAGCCGCTGAGGGTGATGCCGCGGGATTTTGCGGCAGAAGGCACCCGGGTGACTAAAGAGCTGGGAGACCTGAGGCGGATGGCCCCTCCCGGAATCGCGGCCAACATTCCCGATCGTGCCGTTCTGCTGAGAACACGCGTCGAAACACCGGTAATCAGGCAAACGATAGCCGCGCGTCAGGTCGCCCCCGAAACGTTGCCGGCTCACGGTCCGGTTGCGATGGTAAGGGGACGCGGCACCGCCGCAGATCTTGCAGGTATAGCAGCTGTTGAGGCGATGATCAGCGGCCCGGCCAGGGGCAGCGCACGGCGCCGTTCCACCGCGCGCACAGCTGATGCACCCGCCGCGCTCACAACCGGCCAGATCGCGGTTTTTGATCTGCCGGGCGCTGTCAACGCGGCACTGTTCAAAACTGCAGGCGACGTGGCGCTTTCCGGCCCCGCCCGCGTTGCGACAATCGGCCTAGACGGACGCATCACGACAAACCGCACCGGTGCCAGCCGACTGACTCTCCCGGCAGCAACGCGGGCCTTTGTGCTGCTGGCAGGCGAGGCCGAAACAGCTGCGCCCGAAATCGCCGGCTGGCTGGACACAACACAACTGGCCTATCTCGGACAGTCGATGGCACGCTGCCGGGGTGGTTTTCTGCGTGCAGAGGGCGCGAGCCGGACACGGGGCGGTCGCCGCGCCGGATGCGGATGGCTCGAAGCCCGCGATATGGTGGCGCACAGCGGACTTATTGAAACCCAGTTTGATACCGGCGCCGATACTGTCGCGCTGATCCTGAACGGCACTGTGCGCGACGAGGACCTCGAAACACTGGCAATCAGCTACGACAACGCCGAAGCCGCTGATGACAAGCCCCGTCTGGTGCCCTTTGACGGCAAAACCCTGCTCGTTCAGCGCATCAGAACGGATGAGAGACGAAAGCCGTTTTCGGTATCCGTTGCCGGTCTGGTCGGTGACAGGATCGACGGCACCCTCGCTGCGCGGCTGCCGGAAGATACACTGGTCTCCCGGTTGCTCAACACTGCGGTGCAGCTTGATCTGGAGGCGATCTCTGATGAGAAAGCCAGCCCGGTCACCGCCACCTGGACTCCACCGGACGACGTGGAGGCATAAAGGGAAACAACATGGTCGCACGCGGAAAATTCTTTTTATACGACAGTATCGTCCCTGCACTGGAGGCCGGCAGCTACACGCTGACGTCCCGTGTGGAACTGGCGGCCTCGGATGGCACAGACATGCCGGTGGATCCGCTGGACACGCATTTCAATGTAACCGCTCCAAGGCTCAAACTGCCGCCGGATCAGGCGCTTATGACGTTCCCGCCTGCAAACTCCGAGGGCGCCTACGAGGCCCGCCTGCCTCAGATCGTTCTGAAAAAACGGACGCTTCCGTGGGACCGCCGGGCAGCACCGGTCAATTCGGTTTTCAACGGACAGAAAGTGCAGGACAATACGCCATGGCTTGCGCTGGTTCTGATTGCCGAGGGCGAGGGCCAGATTGTGCACGATGCTGATCCGGCAGACTGCATTACGCCTGGCAAAACTCTCGCCGGTTCCATGGATGTGCCAAAGGCGAGCTATCTTTCTGTACCACAATCCACTGTTACAGCAGTTTTTCCGACAGTCGAGGATCTGACGCTCCTGACGCATGTCCGCGAAGTCAATCTGGACGATACCGAAGCAGCCATGGGCGATGATGACGGATTCCTGGCCGTTGTGATCTGCAACCGTATGCCGCAGTTCGATACCGAGGAGTGCCTGCCCAAAGCCTATACGGCATGTCTTATCAACCTTGAGGAGCAGCTCGATGTGCTGCCGCCTCCTGCCCCGCCGCGCCCGTTCTTTGAGATTTCTGATCTCTTTATTACCGAGACGGTTGCGACATTTGCCAGTTCAGTGAAATCCGGCACCGCAATTCCGCTCAAACTACGGCCGGAACGGCGCGGCCTGAATCCGGCCGACAGCGACGCCATGAACGAAGCGATCCGCCGTGGCGAGGTTATATTTCACGATGGCAATCTGGTGGACCGCGCAGGCGCGACGCGTGACGGGATCAGTGTTGTCGGCAATATCGACCCCACCGACCTGCTCGAAAGCGATTTTTCGTCTCTTGCCGGTACGGCTTCGGGCGAAGATGATGTTTTCGTTGTGGAGGGTGCTTTTACCAGCTTCCGTTTTCCGCTCGATTTCTTTGTTGAAGAAAAGTTCTACCGCTTTCCGCTGCTTACTTCCTGGCGGTTCACATGTTCCGGTGCCGGCAGCTTTCAGCAGCTGCTGAGCGGCCTCGATGTCGGAATGCTTGGCACGAAAACAGACGGCGGCTTTGAAAGACAGCTGCCGAAATGCACGGTTCCTGTCACGGGCGACGATCCTGGCGCATCGCCTGTTACGCAGCTCCCGCTCGAAATCGCAGAGACGGGGCATATCGGCCTTCCTTATCTGACACGCACGGGCGAGGACACCAGTGCCTGGTACCGCGGGCCGTTTTCGCCCCACCAGCTGCTGCGTAACCCGCTGGCAGATGAGGCACAGTTTCCGGTGCTGGCCCATGTGTCAGATCATCTGCGGATGATGACACCAGACGGGCGCGAGGACGTATCTCTTGCCGTTGCATTTGAGACAGGGCGTCTGCTGGCCCTGTCACAACCTTCCTTTATTGCGGCTCTGCAGCGCTGGCGCGCCGAACAGTTCGGCCAGGCCCGTGCGCGGGCCAATCAGACCGCTGTGTTTGATGCCCGGCTGTCACTGCTTGATGGGTTGGTCAGTGACAGTCGCCTTGGTCGGATAAAGGATGCAATTCAGCTGGGCGAGGTATCACGGTTTCTGGAAAGCGAACTGGTCTCGGTGCTCGGCACCCGCAAGGAAGCCGCCATTGCAAATCTTGCTCCCCTTGTGAACCCCGGAACACGGATCGATGCGCTGCAGCGGGATTTCAATGGCATCCTCGCGAACGGTCTGGGTCTTGATCGCGGCCTTACCGAACGCATTGCCGAAGACCCGGTCAATCTTGATCTGCGCAACCAGCTTCAGCGGACCCGGCCTCAGACCGTTGACAGAGCTGAGATCGATCTCACCAACCAGATCCAGGACACCATCGACGTCACCCTTGAGACGGGTCTGCGTGATTTCGCCGAGATCGCCGTCGGAAACAAAGAATTTACGCTGGACGCCGTTACCGGGCTTCGCGAATTCGAAAATCTCGAAAGCTTCGTCAAAGACCGGTTCCAGAGGAGATAAATATGGCAATTTCGCACCAGATAACGCTGTCCATCCTCGCCCAGGCCGTTGGCGATGTGCGCAACGCAGGGACTACTACGGTTGAACCAACAATTGCTCCCCCCGAAATCCTGAGATTTCTTGCGCGTCTTCGCATGCTGGAAGGCGTACCGTTCAACACGATCGTGCCGGATACAGAACTGCTCCCCCACGAATCCATCCGGTTCTTTTATCTTGACCGCGCCTGGACCGATGCTCTGGTACAGGGAGCGCTCAGCGTGGCCACGGCCAACACGATCGAACGCGCACAACTCGAGGCGCTGTATCCACAGATCGAGAAAGAAGTTGATGACGCCGAACGACGTAACCGCGCGCCGGGCAGCGAGCCGAGGCTCAGGGGGACCGCAGGTGTCGTCACTGGGTTCCTGATGCGTTCAGCCGCGGTCGCGGGCTGGCCGGGTATGCATGTGCGTGCGTACCGGGATGAACCTGCGGACAGTGACGTTGAAATACTGCCGGAGTCGCATGCCAGCCGGATCAAGCTGCTGCGGCTCGAACGACTGTCACCTGCAGTTCTGCTGGCACTTTTTGACGGCATCCCCCGGGTGCTTCACATCGAGGAACCACGGCAGGGCGTGCAGTTCGGCGTCAACATGGACAGCGGCACGAGGCGGGTCCGCGCGAGTGTACCCGCACGTGATGTGCGCACGGCAGAATACGTGGACAGAAATGGTGGAGCCGTCACGGAACCGCCGGACGCGCGTCAGATACCGGTCAGTTTCCGGCCCGGTGCGGCAGGTGTCCTGGACCTGACCAACACCGCCCGGAGTTTTGCTGCGGCAACGGGCACCAACATGAGCGCAGGCGCCGGAGATCCGATAGATGGCGCTGAGTTCGCCATGCAGATGCTCCGTTTCCCGTACCGGCAGGTCTTTGCACAGGACACCGCTACCAGTGCGGTTCTGAACGATGCGTTCAGACCGACAGTTGCCAGCGTCGTTGAGCGCAATACCGCGTTGCTGAAAACACGGATCGGGGAGCTCTGAAACATGGTTTTTGAAATCAAGCCCGAGATCATGGAGGCCATCCTGCAGACCCGTAACTGGGAGATGGCAACCGCCCTGCAGGATCGCGTTCTGGCACCGGGAATTCTGTTTCCTGCCCCCAAACCGCAGCCACGTCCGGCGCTCGTTGTCCCGGTGGATGTACAGGGTCTTTATGTTCCGGTGTCTCATTCCGAGCGTTACGTGCGTCTTCCGATGGTGCTCGGCGCCGAAGACAGCGCGGGTGGCGACACTGTTGTTCCGTTTTCGACGCCAAGGGCCAGAAAGCGCGGCGTGCATCTGCACTGGGCCATGCCGGACGGGTTGCTGCGTGGTGCGATGGTCGAGGATGATGACGCGCCGATTGAAATGCCCCCGCTGCCGGACAGATGGCTGGTGACGCGCATGACAGGCCGGACGGGTCAACCAAAGCTTGATCTGCGCAGCTGGGTGATCGAGGCCGAAAGCGGTCATGTCTTTGATCTGGAAAATTACCCCGGCGATCCTGTGCTCAAACAGGACAAAAGCGTGGCATCTGATGATCTGACAGGTGTGGTGGGCGGCTCGCCCAACTGGACGGCCTCTTATGACGCGACGCTTAACCGGTTTGCGTTCCACGATCCGCTCGAAGACCTGAACCCGCAACAGATCTTCACGCGCACCGCGACCTACGTAATTACCGGCTGGTGGTCTGAGCGCAGCCACGATCCCCTGTCTGCGGTCTTTTCACCCTATTCCGTCAAGCGCGAAATTTCAGAACTTGGCTGGACCGCATCATCGGCGCCGGTTCCCTCGAAGTGGGTGTCGCCTGTTCTGCGGTACGCACAGCCCCGGGACGACACGGGCGACGGGGTCTTCTCGATCAACCTCGAAAGTCAGCTCAGACTGACTACCTCGCAGGCAAGCCTGCAGAATGGCTTCAGTGAATACAGATTTGATAAGGTGACCGTACCTGCATTCAGGGCCTCTTATGAAACGGTGATGCACGGGGTTGTCTACGGTGTGCCGGTTGCCGGAGCGGTCAGAAGCGATACAGCCCCCGCCGCGTCAAAAATCGCGCTTTCCATGGCCCCTACACTGGAGCGTCTGATGGCCGCGCAGGCGGCACGCGGCATGGGTGTCACCTCGCGCCAGCGTAAGGAGTATGTCGAAAGCCTGCTGACCGCCGTCTCCAACGGCGCATTGATGCGGGTCGATGAACGCGACGGCATTGTCCAGCTTGACGAGGCAGAACACGCAGATGGGTTTGAGGCCTTTCAGGGCCCGGAAACCTATCTGGACGTCATCGTTGAACGACACCAGTCGGCCTTGCGCGCGGGGCGACCGCAGCGCAACAAGGCGGCACGCAAAACATCGCGCCCGCCGGCCAGCGCCGAGATGATCTGGTCCGGTCGCGGGCGCGGCGGCACAAAGAATTCACGCGACCAGATGCGCCGCACAGCCGAGGATCAGATCCTCAGAAAGAGTAAAGCAGAACGGTTTGACGACCGGCCTGCAACCAAGACAATCCGCCGGCCCGGACCGCGGTACCACCGGGCGACGGCACCCGTCGTCGGTCTGCGCAACTACGGGCGGTCTCAGCGGTTTCTTGGCGATGGTCGGTTCGAGGAAGACGGCACACTGGTGTGCCGCTGGACCGAAGAACTTGCAACCGGTTTCGAGGATATCATCCAGGCAAGCGATTATGTACCGGCGCTGTCACACGATGCACTGCCCGACGTCACCAACCGCGTTCTGCTCAACAGCTTTCTGCACGACATCTACCTGTGGAACTGGACGTCATCGGCCATGCAGGCCAACATCGAGCCGGAACTGCTGGAACCTGCCCGCAACCGTCTGAGCGGCGAAATGGCACTGCGGTTTTCGCCCGATGGTGTTTACGACGGCGTGACACCAATTGCCCGGGCGGCGGGCACTGACAACTTTCATGCTGATGCGAAAACCCTGTCCGCAGGTACGCGCGCGACGATCAGTGATGAGATCCGCAGGTTTTCGCTGGCAGACGGTCGCGACCCCAGTCCGGTCGCCATTACCAGCTGGTCCCAGCCCTGGTGTCCGGTTTGGCTGGAATGGGAAGTCGTTCTGGAACCAGGCAGCGGATTTGCCGGGTGGACCCTGGGTCGTATGGATTTCGCGGGAGCACCGCAGCCGCAGGGTAAGAGCCTTACACTGAGGGGAAGGTCGCCCATCACATCGGGTCTTTCGCGCACATACCAGGCGGCCATCGACACTTTTCTGATAGCTGAGAACCAGCGTGACGAAGCAGGCGACGGTGAAATCGGCGAAGGCCACGAGACTGCTCTGGCAGACCTCGCGGCGTTCCTGCAGTCGACCGACCTGGGGTCGGTGACGCTCGATCAGATTTCAGATGTCTGGCTGGCGCTTGAAAACGGGCCGGACGGCCAGGTTGAGCCCGTGCCTGAAGCGGCGGCGAATGCGTTGCGTGAAGCCGGGCTGCCGAGGCTGATCGCGGACGGGACCCTCGAACTGACCCGCGCGCGTATCGTCGACACGTTTGGCCGCTTCCGCGATGTGAACCCCTCCAGGGTGACCCTGCCTGCCGCACTGGAGAGCAAAACAACAGACGGTGCCCGCGCGCTTGCGCTGCCACCACGGCTGACATTGCCGTCACGGCTGATGTGGCGGTTTACCGATCCGGCTGATTCATCTGATGCCCCACGCGAAGCTCAGCTCGACCAGAGCCGCGCAGACCGCATGGTCAACCCGATATCCGGTTACGTCCTGCCGGACTTTATGGACGAGGCCATCGAATTCTTTGATCAGACCGGCGCACCGATGGGTGAAGTTCTGCATGATCCGGTGACCGGTGGTCTGATCTGGGAGGGTGCTGTGGGGGCTGCCGGACCCGCGTCAGCCACACCGCATGAAAGCGCCGTCGCCAGCGCCGGGCTCAGCGCGCACATTGCTCAGGGCATGATCGATGCTGATATCGCCCAGCGCAATGATCCCGACACAGCTGGTGCCGAAAGCCCGCTCAGCGCGTTTCTGCGCGCGGTGGACACGACCATGTGGAGTGTCGACAGCGGGCTGACCTCCTCGGGCGCGTCAATTGCCGGACTGGTCGGCCGGCCTATCGCCGTTGTCCGGACGCAGCTCTGGATCGATATTCCGGACGATCTGGCAGCAACCGGCGCCTATGGCGAAGAAGCAGATGATATCCGCGACCTGCTGATGCGCGAGGCGGTCTACGACGCTGTGAAATCAGCTGAGTTCCGGGTACGCCTCGGCGAACTGGCAAAAGGACATGACGGACTGTATGGATTTTTCATCGGAGATGACTACAGCCTGTTCCACCTGATCGAAAAGGAAGTGAGCAGCCAGGCAAGGCTGTCACAGGCCGGTTTTGGGTTCAGAGCCCTGCTCGGACAGATCACAGGACAGACCGACGGTAATTCGCTGCCCTCTCCCAGCCCGCTCAATGCGCCGTATATCAGCGCCGGCGAGCCGCTGGCGGTACACGTCGGCCAGAAGCTGAAGATCACGCTGCTGATGCATCCGACCGCCCGGGTTCACGCAACCACGGGCTTTCTGCCCCGTAAGTCTCTGGAACTGTTGCGCGACTGGGTCGATCCGGGGCTGTCGCGCATCGCACCATCCGCGCGCATCGGCCCGGTTCTGATTGATCCCGACAAGGTGCGGCTGCCAAAGATTGCAGCCTTTGGGTCTGACCAGACATGGGTGCGCCGTAATTCGGCTATCACCTGGCGTGAAGACCCGATCCTGTCCGCCACACAGGCGGCGGTTCTGCCCACAGGGCGGGTGACAGTCGAGGAAGGCTACATCCGCATCAATCCGAACCCATCCCACCAGGAGGAGGATAGCTGATGGCCCGTTACGAATGGCCCCCGGAATTCAACAAGCCACCTGACCGGCTGGCACAGCGCGCGGAACGCGCTCTGCGCACGACGCCGACGGCCATTCCTCCCGGAATGCTGGGCGATCTGGATCTGCTTGATGATGTGATCGAGGCGAATTTCGAGGCAGAACGGAAATGGATGCCCCTTGGTCCCTCTATCATGACAAACGGCCAGGCCGCACGTGATCCTGTTGTTGCTGGCCGGGTGCGCGACATCCGTGTCAGCCCGGATGGCAACCGTGTTTACGTTGCCACAGCAAACGGTGGCGTATGGTACTCTCCCAACAAAGGCGTCAGATGGGAACCGCTGGGCGCGGCCGCTCTTGACGCAACCACAGAACGGTCAAATCTGTCACTGACCATCGGGGCGCTGCTCGTTGAATTCGGCGCGGCGGCGGCAGACGACGTAGTCTATGTCGGCACCGGCGAGCCCTCTCCCTGGGTTTTTGCGGTGCCGGGCGCAAAACACGGCGGCGTCGGCATTCTGCGCCTGAACGGCACGGTGGATGCCGCCCTCGCCGACCCGCGCGGGAACCCATGGCAGCGGGAAGCGCGCAATCTGGCGCGGACCGGGATTTTCCGGCTCGCCCGCAAGCATGACGAAGCCCCGCTTGCAGATGGCACGGCCACCCTGGTCGCAGCGACGACCAAAGGTCCGTATATCCGCACCGGTGCATTCAGCGACAATGCAGACTGGGACCTTATTGATCTGCCTGTCGACACCTACACAAACCGGCTGGAGAACGGTGCATATTGCCCGGATGTCGTGTGGAACGACAAAGGGCTTTGGCTGACACTGGTGGGCGCAGGAAGCCACAGCGGCAACCCGCTGGATGGTGTCTATCATTCGCCGGCTTTCCCGGCCGGAACGTTCCGGCATTTTCCCTTGCCGAACCACCTGGACGGCAGCCGGGTTTCTCTCGGCGAGGCAACAGATACAAACCGGATGTACGTGCTGGGACGCATCAATCCGCCAGGCGCAGGCAACGCGCATTCACACCTCTGGCAGATCGATCTGACCCGCACACCCGTGGTCGCCGAGGACATCGCAGATGTACCGGTCGGTCTGTTTTCCGGAAATGTGACCAAGCCTGCTGCCAACCTGGTGGTTTCCGGTTCGGACCAGGGCGACTATGATCAGGCGATCGCAGTCCGTCGTAACGCGGCCAATACGCGCGATATTGTGACCGTCGGGGGTTCTTATGAAAACCCGGTACCGGGAGAGCCAAATCCAAACAACTTCAACGCAACACTTTTTGACCTGGTGGTCCGGCGGCAGGGCGGCAACCTTATCACGAATTTCGAACCCGCCAGACAAACAAACGCAGAGCAGTCCGGCACTTTCACAGGCGCCGGCATTCATGCCGATGTGCACAAAACAACCATCGTCGGCAATGACATCTGGGTTGGGTGCGATGGCGGCGTTTTTCTGAAACCCACCGGTTCACCGGCGCGTTCCAGAAATGCGGGCCTCGCGGTTGCCGAGCCAGGATATATTGCCTCGCATCCTGTGCTCGACGGGCCGGTTCTGGCGGGCACGCAGGACAATGGCGTGATACAGCGGATCGGAGACACGGTCTGGAGCCTGCAGCGGAAAGGGGACGGTGGCGGCGTGGCGTTTCACCCGACCAGACCTTTTCAGCGGATCATGCAGTACATCAGTTCGAGCTGGAATTTTGAACCGGACAACTTTGTTTCAAACAGCGCTGTGTCCGGCCGCAGTCCGCCCACGGTTGCGGGCGGGAACGAACGCAACAATGCCTTCTTTTATTCAAAACCCGCCGTGGCGCCGGCAACAGCCCCCAATGACGCCCGCCTCTTTATCGGTACAGACCGTCTTTGGTATTGTGACAACTGGAACACGCCCACTACTCAGCTCAACTGGGTAACCGTGCCGACCGGCACCAACCCCGGCAATAACGAAGGGCAGGACCAGCTTTCCATCGGGTCGGATGTGGATCAGGTCCTGTCTGTCGAAATTCTGCAGCAGGGCGATCCTGCACAGAACTATCTGGGTACCGCTATCCTTCTGCTCTGCACCCTGAGCGTTCGCATTTTCCGCCTTGGCGGCACTGCCGCCGCACCGGTCTGGAGCTCTGCCAACACCTCTGTGATCAGCAACGATTCCGGGCAGGAGCGACCCAAGGAGAAAAAAGTGCCGGATGACGATCCGGACCCTTTTCTTCCGTTCATGCCAAAAAAGAACGGCAGTGTCTGGACCGATGTCGCGGTGCATGATGCATCAACGCCGGGACAGGAAACTCTGTATCTGACCACAACAGGGCACGTCACGTCTGACCCCGGAACCGGCGATCTGGTCGGTGATCCTACATTCGACACACTGTGGTGGTTTGATGGACAGGGGCGGTGGTACCCCACCGGGTTGCGCAACGCACCACTGGACCCGGCGGCCGGCACCGGAGGCAGCCCCTCTTCCGCCTATTCTGTGACCGTCCTCAGAGACGGCACCCGCGACCTGGTCTATGTCGGAAACCGGATCGGTGTGTTCGAGGGGCAGATCAACAGGAGCGGCACGCATCCTTCCTGGACGTGGAAACCGGTCATGGACGGTCTGCCACACACGATTGTCGAGGACCTGGACATCGCCAGTGCAGGCAGCAGTACGTTTCTGAGGGCCGCTCTTGTTTCACGCGGAATCTGGGAGCGCGATCTGTCCGCGTCCCCTACCTCGGTCGGGCGCACCTTTATCCGCACTGTCCCGTTTGATACCGGTCGCAGCGAACTGCCTGATCCGGTGACAAACCCTCTCACTGATCCGGCGCTGCCCACCAGCGCTCTGACATTCCACGAGAGCCCCGACATCATCATACAGAACAGCGGTGCACAGGTCTGGGATCCCGATCCGCCGCACGAAGCAGACCTGATGGCTGCGCAGAGTGTACGGCGGCCACGCAGACGCATGCACAGCATTTTCGTTATGGTCCACCACAGGGATACTACGCCTGTGGCCGCTGACGATGTGAACATCGATCTCTTTCTGCAGCGCAATGCGCCTTCGGGGGGTATTGACGGATTTTCCATGACCGGTGCGGTGCGCACGGCAATCCGCGAAACCGTCGCCGGAAACAGTCCGGCAATGAGCGCTGGCCTCACACATATCGGACGGTTCCGACCCGATGGGCCGGTGGATGCCCGGACGCCCCGCACGGCGAGAGTCGAATTCAATCTGAATGTCGTTCCCCGCCGCGAACATGCGATGCTGATTGCGGTCGTGACCTCGCCGGATAACGCACTGACAGCGGATGATCTCGCCCCGGCAAACCTCCGGGATGTCGTGCGCCGATCAGCCCGTGTGGCCGTACGAAAATTCCGCATGCGCTGATGTGAACAGGGCAACCGACCGCGGATGTGTCCCGCCCTTCTTCAGCAGGCAAACCGGCTGTCACCGGATAATTATGAACAATCCGTTCAATTAAATTCCATATTTTTGGTAATTATAGTCATTCGGAAGATGAGTTAATCCGTGGTTTGCCGGCGCAGGGGCCGGCCAGCCAAAGGATAAACCGATATGTCGAATTCAGTACTCATCCACAGCTTTCCGCTTTCCGGTCATGCGCACCGCGTCGTCCTCTTTGCCAGCCTTGCGGGGATCAGCCACCGGGTGGTTGATGTAGATCTTGCCGCCGGGGCTCAGAAATCCGCCGGGTTCCTTGCCAAGAATCCCGCCGGCCAGGTTCCGGTACTCGAAGATGGCGACACCATCATCAGCGACAGCAACGCAATTCTGGTCTATCTCGCGCGCAGATATGCGCCTGCGTGGATGCCCACAGACGCGGTTGGCGAAGCGCAGGTGCAGAAGTTTCTGACCCTTGCTGCGGGCGAGCTTGCTTTTGGCCCTGCGGCTGCCCGCCTGGTCAACGTTTTCAATGCTCCTGTGGATATCAACGTGGCCCATTCGGTTGCAGAAAGGATGCTCGGCAAGCTGGAAGCACATCTTGAAGGACGCGAATGGCTTGTCGGCTCCTCGCCCACAATCGCGGATGTCGCAATCTACAGCTACACAGCACATGCGCCCGAGGGCGACATATCGCTCGAGCCTTACCGCAACGTGAAGCGTCTGCTTGCATCTGTTGAAGCCCTTGATGGTTTCGTCGCCATGCCCACAACGCCGGTCGGACTGCGCGCCGGCTCGGCTGCATAAGCGTCCCTGCCCGGCGCGCCTCAGTGCCGGGCCTTCCCTATTCAGCATGCGAGGCCAATATGCCTTCTTCCAATTCTCCCTTTCATCGCGGTGAACGCGCAGCACAGGAACGCGTCGGCAAGCGCGAGGCGATGGAGGCGATTGGCCAGCGCGTGATCCGCCCGTTCATGCCAGATCAGCACAGGGACTTTTTCGGCATGCTACCGTTTATTCTGCTGGGCAGTGTCGATGCCGAAGGCTGGCCCTGGGCGTCTATTGTCTGCGGCAGCGACGGCTTCATCACCTCGCCGGATGATCGCAGCCTGAAGATTGCTGCAAAACCCGCTCCCGGTGACCCTCTGCATGACGCGCTGGCAGCCGGCGCGCCGGTCGGCGTTCTGGGCATCGAGCTGGAAACACGGCGACGCAACCGCCTCAATACGGCTGTCGGTGCGGTTACAGAAAATGGCTTCACGCTGGATGTACGCCAGTCTATGGGCAACTGCCCCCAGTATATTCAGACGCGCAGTCTGCATTATGTGCGCCCCGCGGGCACGCCTTCTGCCGTGGGCAGCAGACGCGTATTCGCCACTCTGGATGACAGTGCCCGCGCACTGATAGAACAGGCCGATACGTTCTTTGTGGCCAGCTACGCTGCGGACCCGGGCAATGATTTTGCGTCCGGTGCAGATGTTTCGCACCGCGGCGGCAGACAGGGCTTTGTGAAAGTCGACGGTGATACCATCACAGTCCCTGACTTCGCAGGGAACAATGCTTTCAATACGATCGGGAACTTTCTCGAAACTCCCCGCGCCGGACTGCTGTTTCCGGATTTCGAAACCGGAAACCTGCTGATGCTCACAGGAACGGTGGAGGTGATCTGGGACGGGGATCCCGGGATCGCGCATTTTGAGGGCGCCGAAAGAGCCTGGCGCTTTACTCTCGACCATGGTCTGTGGCTGACCGATGCGCTCCCTTTCCGTGCCCGGCTTGAAGAATGGTCGCCCAACAACCTGCTGACGGATACCTGGGACACCGCCGCCGCGCGTAAAGCGGCAGAGGCAGGACGCGCCGAATGGCGGCCACTGCGCGTCACTGGGATCAGAGATGAGAGCGAGACCATCCGGTCTTTCACGCTTGAACCAACGGACGGACTCCCGCTTCTGTCCTTTGAGGCAGGTCAGTTCCTGACACTACGGGTACCCGCAGACGACGGGCTCCTGACACGCACCTATACGGTGTCCTCGGCCCCGGGAGACACTGCCTATCGCATTTCCGTGAAACGCGAGCCCGGGGGACGTGCATCTGTCTGTCTGCATGATCAGGTCCGGGTCGGCGAAATACTTGAGGTAAAGGCGCCAAAGGGGGGCTTTGCGCTCGATCCGCTTGAGAAAAGGCCAGCGGTGCTGATTGTGGCCGGCGTGGGCATTACGCCTGCGGTCTCTATGGTGGGCCACGTGCTGAAAGAAACGCTTCGTATGCGGCATACCCGTCCGCTGACTGTAATCCATGCCGCAAAAACACCCGCGGAACGCGCCTTTGCAAACGAACTGCGTGACGCCGTGCACGTAACAGGCGGAAAGATCAGATATTTTTCCCTGATCAGCCAACCGGGTCCGGATGCTGCCGCGGCTGCGGATTTTGATGCGTCCGGGCGGGTTACCCCTGATCTTCTGCGCAAAACGCTGCCGCTTGATGACTATGACTACTATATCTGCGGACCAGCCGGCTTTATGCAGACATCCTATGATGCTCTGCTGGAACTCGGTGCGCGCGACGAACGTATATTCGCGGAAAGTTTCGGGCCGTCTGCACTGACGCGGCGCGGGACACAGACCGCTGCATCCCCAGGACCGGAAGCAGAGCTCGCAATGGTGCGGTTTCAGAAATCAGGATCTGAGCATCCCTGGAAAAGCGGCGGTGGCACCCTGCTGGAAACAGCCGAAGCGCATGGGTTATCGCCTGATTTTTCCTGCCGCAGCGGATCCTGTGGCAGTTGTCTCACGAAGAAGCTGGCAGGCAGTGTGTCCTACCGCACCCGACCGACAGCCGCGCATGACGACGACGCGGTGCTGATCTGCTGTGCCGTGCCTGCCGAGGGAACAGAGGAGATCGTCCTTGATCTGTAAACTGCAGGAGGGACATCTCAGCCCCGGGCAAGTGCTTCAAAAACCGTTTCGGTCACGTCGTCCATGGGAAAGTACAGCTCGATTTTGAGATCATCGAGCGTCAGGTCCTCAGGTGTGCCGAACTGCGATATCGTAGAGAACATAGACAACTGCTGATCCCCGAGGCGGAGCACGGTCGGCACCACCGGCCCTGCAGATGGTCCACATCCATCTGCGGCCCGCATTAGATGCCGGATCGCCTCATCAAATTCCGGAACGCCGCCCTGGGCCGCGCTTTCGGTTCTCAGTCGTACTGCGGCGTGATGGGCAACCTCCGGCCAGTTTTCAACGACCTGCGGCAACCGCTCGGAAACCATCAGCTCAAGCAGGCTGTCACCGATACCAACGCCGAAAGCCGCAAACAGGGCCAGCGCGGTCGGATTGGCCTGCCTGATGGTCCACAGCCGGTCCAGTGCCAGACCAGGCCACGGCATCTGCCCGTCAAGCTGTCGTGACACAGCCAGCCGGATCGGGGCCATTTCGGCTTCATCCCAGTCCCGGCTTTTGTAGCGTACCGCAAAGCCCGCGTGGGTCAGCATCTGATTGCGGGCATCCAGCGGCAGTTGCAGTGCTTCGCCAAGGCGCGCCACCATCTCGCGGCTGGGGCGTGCCCGGCCCGTTTCCAGAAAAGAGAGGTGCCGCGCGGAAATTTCCGCCTCCAGTGCCAGGTCAAGCTGGCTGTAGCGCCGGACCATGCGCCATGTTTTCAGCGCTGATGAAAATTCGGTCATACCCAAAGATAACATCCTTTTCGCCACCAGACACTTACCTTCGGGGTAATTGCGCAGCCGCCGGGACCTTCGCTAGCTGTGGTCCGACAGCACGAGGAGAAACCGTTATGGCAACACTGAAAGCACAGAAAAGATGGCTGCGTGTTTCGGCCCTTACGATCGGATTTTTCGGGCCCGTTCTCACTCTCGCTACAGTGCCCGTGACAACCGAACCAGCGCGCCTTGGCCTCGATATCCTGGCGTGGCCCGTCGACGGGTTCCCGTCCTATGCATCTGCTGAAATGCGTTTCCTGTCCGCTCTGACCGGAGGGTTCCTCGTGGGATGGGCGGTCACTGTCTGGCGTCTCGGAGATCTCGTTTTTGACGCTGCACCCGAAGGTACCAGAAAATCCGTCGTGACCGGTGCGCTCGCGTGGTTTGCAGTGGACAGCCTCGGGTCGGTCACATCAGGACAATGGCCGAATGCGCTTTGGAACATTCTGGTACTGATGATTGTGGTGGGCCCGATGTGGCGCCCGGCGCTCAGCACGGGAGACGCACAATGACATGGTTTCGCATCACGCTCATCGCAATGACCGCGCTGATTGCTGCGATGACTATGGGGGCGTTGGCGCATGACGGCATAAATCTGATTTCGCCATTCCTGCGCCCCGTTGCAGATCTCACCTGGCAGGGACAGTTCAATATCGATTTCGCCTGTTATCTGGTGCTCTCAGGCATCTGGATGGCCTGGCGGAGCGGGTTCTCCGGCCGAAGCATCGCTCTCGGTGTTCTTGCTCCGCCGCTCGGAATAGCCTTCCTCGCGCCTTTTCTCCTCTGGCTGACCGTGACATCACATGGCGACCCGCGGCGGATTCTGCTGGGCGTACACGCATGAATTGAAAGCAAATCGCACGCTCGGGTGTCGAAACGCTTGACTGCGCAGGTTATTCCCAGAACCCTGACAATGGCAAAAACGGATCTTCGGGGGGTAGCAACATGGCGCGGCTTGGCATTCTGACGCTGCATGGAATGGGAAATACTGAACCGGACTATGCGGACGAACTGTTCGAACGTGTGCGCACCGAACTGGGCCCGGACCTGCAGAACTCTGTCGCCTCACAGGCGGTTTATTACCAGGACATCCTTCAGCAGAACCAGAGCAGGTATTTCAAGACCGTGAAACGGCGGCTCCGGTGGGACGATCTGCGCGAATTCATGCTCTATGGATTCTCGGATGCCGCCAGCCTTGAAGCCCGCAAAGAGGGACCGACGAGCCCTTACTTCCTCGCTCAGACAAATATCCTGGCGGCTCTCAGAACTCTGTACGCGAGACTGGAAGGGAATGACCGCAGACTGATCATTCTTGCTCATTCACTGGGAGGTCAGGTGATTTCGAACTATCTGTGGGATTCGACACGCGACCACCTGACACCCAACGGGGTCTGGTCGGTTGACCAGAGTTTTGACAGCCCCGAAGAGGAGGCGTTCTGCCGCGGCAGGACTGCGGTGCGGCTGCTGACAACGGGTTGCAACATACCGATTTTTGTCGCCGGAATCAGCCGTGACCGTATTGAGCCGATCCCGCGGCTGAATGATGCTTTCGAATGGCACAATTATTACGACAAGGATGACGTACTCGGCTGGCCCCTGAAGGATCTGAGTGACGGTTATGCCGAACGGGTCACCAGAGATCATTCAATGAACGCAGGTCTGGTCACCGGCTTAACGCCACTGAGCCATAAAAACTACTGGCGGGACCGCGACTTCATCAAACCCTTCATGAAACATATCAAAAGCAGCCTCTGAAAGCGCCGGTCATACCGGACGCCGGCGCCAGTGAGCGCCAGATAACCACGAGGTCTAGGGATCTTCGACATACTCAAGTATGTCACCCGGCTGACAACCCAGAGCACCACATATCGCTTCAAGCGTATTGAAACGAACACCACGTGCACGACCGGCCCGCAGAACGGACAGGTTCTGTTCCGAGATACCGATCTGTGCCGCCAGGTCTCTGGATGTCATCTTGCGCTGCGCCAGAACGACATCCAGCCGGACGATAATGGCCATCTCAGATCACCTCCTGGTGGTCGCGCCAGAGGGCCGCACCCAGTACAAGCGCCTGAGACAAAAAACTGGCGATCAGTGCTGCAAGGATTGTTGTGACATGCGCCGAGCCGAGCGACACCGCAAATGCGCGCTGCCCTTCCGGGAAATGCCATGTCACTATCAGTACGGCGAGGGTACTGGCGATCAGACTGTAAACCAGTGTTGCCCACAGCGTTTTTGAAACGCCGGATGCCGATTGCGCAGCGCGTTCAACCGCGCCCTGTTCCAGAGCCCCGAACACCGCCCGGCTCTGCCACGCGATACCGGCCCAGAGCGCGGTCTGGCCAAGGGCTGTGAGCGCCAGCGCAATGATCTGCCACGTCCTGAGCTCCTGGTCCGGATAACCTGTCGCATTGCCGAGGAACCTTCCGTACCCTTGTGTATCCGCAATCAGATATCCGATTTGCGCGACGGCTCCGCCGGCAATCAGTAACAGAACAGCCGTCAGGCTGAGCCTGAGGACGCGCACTTTTCCCAACAGTTTTTCCGGCGCCACATTTTTCATGTATTGACTCCATTATTTAAATTAAAACATTAATATCTTACCTTTTAAACCGTAGTCAATGATTGGATTCGACAATGCTGAAATCAAGCGCGCTGATAATGTTTACCGCTCTGGCACTGGCGGGATGTTCCGCAATAACACCCGGTGGACTTTTTGAGGCGGCGCAACTGAACCCTCTGGAAACGAATCCCGGTGATGTGTCTGTCGCAGTCAGCGCGCCTGATGCAGTCCGCCTGCGCGACGGGGACGCCACCCTTTATCTGGGATACCGTCCGGAAAACCCCGACATTGCACCTATCGAAACAACCGTCGCGCTGTCTGTACGCGATCATGGACAGCTCCCGCGTGCGCCCGAGAGGGGAGAGCAGTTTTACGTGCTCAGCATAGGGCCCGATGCCGCTGCACAGTTGTCTGCAGTCCAAAAAAAAATCAGAGAGGCGAAAGCGGCAGGCGTGGAAGGGCTGGGCACGCTCAGCATTGCTGTGAATTCCGGTTGCCTGACGCGGGATCTCGAGGGCGCGCTCATTGTATCGACCTGGCTGCGCACAGATCCCACCGGTGACTTTGTACAACTGACCAGAAAGACGGACCTTTCCGACCAAAGCGATCAAAGCCTGACAGATGCCTTTCCAAGGTGCTGAAGGCGGCAGGTCCGGCGTGCTTCGGCCGGCATCGGTACACCTGCCGGTGCCGGCCAGCCTGTGGCCGGCAGGAGAAAAGCAGACCTCGCTGCAGCTCCGGGAGCGAAGCATTCTGATGCCGAAAACCGGCGGCCGCAAAACGCAGTCGGACGACCGGGCAAACAGCTTGGAGACACAGCCGTCTCCGATCAGACACCGGGATGGCTTCTGGCCCAAGGGCACAGTTGTCAGCGACCCGGCTTGTCCGACGCGACGATATCACGAACACTCGGACAGGTGTCCGATATGTGCCTGAGATAGGCGAGCCATTCATCTGAACCGGTCGCGTACTGATCGACAACCAGCTGATATCCGGTTCCTGTGGTTTTCAGAATGCGGGGCTCTCCGGGCGAGGCTTCGATTTTTCGTCTGATCCGCCAGATATGCGTTTCAAGCGTGTTCGTTACCGCCTCCGGGTGATAACCCAGTACGTCCTGCAAAAGCGTCGCGCGGTCGCACCCGCCGCGGTGCGTGAGCATGCATTTCAGCAAGTCTGCTTCAGTCTTTGACAGCATGCTGAACCCTCCTCTTTCCGACGATGATGTGATCGCACAGCGGCAACCCTGCGCTTATGTGTTTTCTCTGAGGCTTCGACATATCTTCCTGCTCTTTCCACGTGCACTGCGGCACGGTCTGCAGATAAGGATGCATATGGTGGCCAGAAGGTTACACAGACCGGCCCTTCGTCGGTCAGTGCCAGTCTTTGCACGCCCGGTGGAGACCTGCGTTACTCCCCTTGGCCGTCAGGCGACGGCTCCGCCGGTCGCGCCGTGTCCATTCTTGTGACCAGAGGTTTTGCAGAGCAACCGATTGGTGCCATTCCCGCCTCTTTCGCGCCATACCAGCGCGCAGCGGGGGCTGCGGTCACACCATGCAGAAGCGCACTGATCCAGACAGCATTTACAGCAAGATGCAGAATCGGTTCGGCAAAGTCATGGGCAATCTGGTCTACGACCAGCAGCGCAAAAAGCGCGGTTGCCAGTCCTCTGGGGCCAAACCAGCCGAAAAAGATACGCGTCGTCGCGGTCGCGTCTGTTCCCAACAGAGAGACCCATATTGCGAGTGGCCGGACAACAAAAAGGCTTACCATGATCAATGCAAACATCGGCAGGGTAAGGTGGGCAACAGCCTCGGGCACAACCGCCGCCCCGAGTAACAGAAAAGCCGACCAGGCCAGCAACTGCCCTTCGCTTTCGGTAAATTCGTAGACGAATGCACAGGCACCTCTGACAATTGCGCCAAAAGCCAGACCCGCGGCAAATGCAGAGATAAAACCGTTCCCGCCAATTAGCGAAGCGCCAAGATAGGCGGCGCCTGCCAGGGCCAGAGCGCCGACCCCTTCATAAAGCTCGGATGTCGTTTTATATTTTTTCGCAAGCAGCAGCACTGAGCCTCCCGCCGCACCAATAGCCGCGCCGGCCAGAGGCCCCAGAAGAATCTGACCCGCCCCGAAAGCCAGCCAGTTTGTCGCGTCTGCGGATTCCGACGCCGCCAGCATACTGGCAAAAAACAATACCGCCGGCAGTGCCAGCCCGTCATTCAACCCGCTTTCCACGGTCAGTGCCCGGCGTGCACGATCCGGCACGTCTGGGTTCGACACAACAGCCTGGCCAAGAGCAGCATCCGTAGGCGCCAGAATTGCCGCCGCAAGCGCCGCAGCAAAGAACGGCCAGGCCGGCATAAGCAGCATCCCGGCCAGCGTGCCAAGAGCCACAGCCATAGGCAGCCCGATCAGCAGCATCCGGGTCGGCCAGATATGCTGGTGTCTGAAGGCGCGCAGATCAATCTGGGAAGCGTCCAGAAACAGAAGGACAACAAGTGTGATTTCCGCGACCGGATGCAGCAAACTCTCGGCAAGGTGAGGGTCTGTCAGCCCCCCTGCAGCCAGAAGCGCGCCAATCAGCAGAAAAACCATCGGCGGCGTCACGATCGTAGAGGCCATCCGGTGGGCCACCATTGTGAATGCCGCAGACAGGATACAAACGATAAAAAATCCAAGCACTGCGTTCTCCTTGTCCGCGTATGGCCATCTTGCAATGGTGTTCATCATACAGGATGCTTTCATCAGGGCCGACGTTACAGAAAAACTGACTGCCCGGAATGGAACAGACACAATGGGTGCGCCCAACACCACGGAACGGCAGAGCGGGGACACCTCCCCGCTTGCGGAAAACAGTCTGACACCGGATGGTCTCGCTGCCTTTGTCCAGGAGAACTCCGGATGGATGATGGGTGTCGCCTTGCGCATACTGCTTGACCGCGGTCATGCAGAAGACGCCGTGCAATCCGCCTTCTCGCGAATACTGGAAAAGGCAGAGTCGTTTGAAGGCCGTGGCAGTTTTCGTGGCTGGATGCACCGCATTACAATCAACGAAGCCCTGATGCTGCGGCGCAGGATCAGAAGCCGCAGAGAATTTGATATCGAAACACTGCAACCACGGTTTGACAGTGGCGGTTGCCGGCTTGAGCCCGAACTCACAGAAATCGTCACACCCGAACAACTGCTCGGAGATGCGCAGACTGTCCGCGCCGTTACGATGGCCATCCGGTCACTGCCGGAGGACTATCGCATTGTTGTGTGTCTGCGCGATATCGAGGGCCTGAACACGCGCGAGGTCAGCACACAGCTTGGCATCAGTGAGGCCAATGTAAAAGTACGCCTGCACCGCGCCCGGGCCGCGCTGAAGACGCTGTTGCAGCGCATGAGACAGGAAGGTCAGCTATGACGGATCAAACGCACAGCAAGCTGGGCCACAGGGTAAGAGCCGTGATGTTCAGAATGCCGTTCATGATCACCTGCAGCGAGCTGGAGCTGAAGGTGGACGAGTATCTGGACGCGGATCTGTCGCGTCGTGAAAGGTGGATGTTTGAGATGCACCTGAAGGTATGCCGTGACTGCCGATCATATATAAAGGCGTATAAGCGCACCGTGTCGGTGACAGCCAGTCTTTTCGATGTTCCGTATGAGCAGCTCGGGATGGGCGAAATGTCTGAGACGCTGGTTGCCGAAGTTGTAGCGCGGCACCTCGGCAAAGACACCGCAGGTCGCTGAGAACCGGTCAGCTGCAAACAGAAACGTTCGGCGCTTCGGTGCCCGAAACCGGCACACATCGCCGGAATGGCTGCTGTCAGGTCTTTGAAACATATGGTATTGGCGCCCCAACTGCGGGAACAGGTACAAGGTGGTTGTCCCATGCGATAGGATGAACCAGTCCGACCCCGGACGCGGGTTTTGCGAGGCCCGTGCCGCAGGTGAGCATGAAGCCGGCATCCGACACCGCAACACCACAGACGTCCTGCAGCGCGACCTCGGAAACGAGGTTACCGTCCCGGAAGTTCTGCACCAGACCAGCACGGGGGGATGTCACTGTAACTGATCCTCCGTCGGCGGTTATGGCCACACTGCCCAGGTATCCATGCATGCGCCGGACTGATGCGCCGGGCAGAAATCCGGTGATGCCTGTGGTGCGGTCGTGTATCCCCAGAAGCGGCCGGTCGGCTGTCAGATCTCCCTGCCACTGCATTGCGAATGCCACCGTGCCTGTCCCTGAAACAGCCAGATGCCGCACAGAGTTTTTCGACAATTCACCGCCCGGTTCAACGCGATCCAGGATTTTTCCGTCCGGATGCAGATAGGTGAGGTTCGGGCGCATGGTCGGAATGTTCAGCCTGGTCCGACCGGTGTCCGGGTGTGTTTCAATGCCTCCGTTGGCCACTACCAGAGACTGTCCGTCGGGCATGAGCCTGATATCATGCGGGCCTGTACCGCCAGATCCATACTCTCCGATACGGGCATACCCCTTCCGCGCATGCCAGACGCCGACAACACCACGTGCGGCCTCAAAATCGTTTTCGGTCGTGAACAGAAGTTCGCCGTCAGCCGAAAACGTGCCATGGCCATAAAAATGCCGGCCCGGTGGCGCCTGAAGCCGCGCGGTTTCCCGGCCTGAAATACAGTCGAGAACAGTCGCAAAAGTCCCTGGTCGCCGCGCGAAAGCCACAGCCTCTGCAGCAGTCGGATGGGCCGCTGCAGCATGCCCCCGCGCCGGTAGCGGTACTTCAAAGGTTATCTGCCCGCTTGCATCCAGTCCACACAGGACAAAACCGCCACCACGTTTCATACCCGCCGACAGGCACACAGGACCGCCTGCTTCCGCCCAGGTCGGCCGGGGCATCAGCCCCGCAGCGAGCATGCCCGCAAGGAATGATCTGCGGCTGGCCATCAGTCCCCGTCCAGCGCGTTGAAGCCCGGAGAAATGCCGAGTGCCGGCCCGACCTGCAAGGCGAGAAGCTGACGTATGTCATCAATGCTCTGCTGCAGCACTTCGATGCGGAGCCTTGCCTGAGGATCTGCTACTCCTGCAAGAACAGGGTCCTTCAGGGTCTCTGCCCGCAGGATCGCGGCGTCAAATGCGCGGGTCATTTCGCCCTCGTCCTCAGCCATCAGAAGGGCAAGCTCTTTCGTGGCATTCAGCGACAGGATCACATGACGCAGCGATCGTGCGGACCTGCGGGCTTCGGCACGACCTGGCCGCGGTCGGTCAAAGCTCCCCATTGGCCGCCCGAGACGTGTCTGAGATGTGAACTCCAGACCGGTGGTAAGCGCTGTGAACAGTTGGCGGGTGGCTTCTGCACTGGTCCGGTAGGTGTCGTTTCCTGGTGCAGACATCAGATAGCCATAACCGGACTGCCAGTCTTTCAGAATGGCCGCCGCATTCCGAGAAATATCTGTCGTGACCGATTTCACAAGCGCGCAGCGGTAACCGGCTGCGCCGCCGGCCAGGACCTGCGGATCAAACAGAAGGTGTTCGAGCGCGTAAAACCCTCTGGCGGCGATGGATACCGTCGCAAACGATCCTGCATCGTCGACAACCCGATCGCGCGTCGCGATCAGGTCTGCAATCGCTTTTGGCCCTGAGCCTCTGGGGTCCGGCCAGAAAGCCAGCGCAAAAGCGCGATCCTTCTGTTCAGAGGGTCCGAACCGCAGGTGACTGACCCTGACCCAGGCATCGAAAGCATCGTGGAAAGCTGCAATCAGTTCCGGATGGTGCGCCCCACAATGCGCAAGAGCTGTTTTTGCCAGCGCGCCTGTCTCTTCTGCCAGCGCCTGATACCCCGGCATGATGTGCCCGCGCACGATGGCACCTGTGTCAGGTTCCCCCGCATGGACCTGCATTGCGGCAAAACATATCACCAGTCGCAGAAAGTTGCGCATTCAGAGACTCTCCAGAAATCTGATCAGTGCCCGGCGGTCGTAGGGGTCCATATCCACCACAGTCTCTTTTTGTGCCTGTGCTTCACCACCGTGCCAGAGGATCGCTTCGAGCAGTGACCGGGCGCGTCCGTCGTGAAGAAAATAGGTATGGCCCGAGACCTGCCGGGTCAGTCCGATACCCCAGAGCGGCGGTGTACGCCATTCCGACCCCGTCGCCCGCGCCTCGGGCCGGTTATCTGCGAGACCTGGGCCCATGTCGTGCAGGAGCATATCGGTATAGGGCCAGATAAGCTGAAAACTCTGTTCAGGCTGGTCTTCAAGCCGATGGGTAACAAAGGACGGCCGATGACAGGAAGCGCACCCCGTTGTGTAGAAAACTTCCTTGCCGCGCAGCACCTGCCTGTCATCCACATCGCGCCGTTCCGGAACACCGAGATTTCGGCTGTAGAAGGTCACAAGACCAAGGCCCTCTTCGTCGATCTCAAAACCGCGTTCGTCCTTGTCCCCATGCGGCGCGGCACGGCATTCAGATTGTGCTGCTGTGCACTCTCCCCAGGCTGCCGGAAACAGCGGGCTGGATATCCCGAGGTCGCCGGAAAACGCGCCTGCCGACTGGTGCCGTACCGTTGGCGCGCCGGCTTTGAGGCCAAAACGGCCGAGCATCGGCAGACCGAATTCGACGGACCAGACGATATTGGGGCGACCGGATATTCCATCGCCATTGGCATCGTCGGGATCAGCCAGTGCCAGTATATCGGCCGCGGGAACAGCTTCGAGAAGCCCCAGCCCGATCATCTGAGGTGCCACCCGCGGACTGAGCATCGCGTCCGGATGCAGCGGACCATAGCCGAGGTCGGTGACCGAATAGGACGGCTTCCTCAGGTCCACAGTCTCGCCACCCGACAGGCGCACTGAGATCTCTTTATAGTCAATACCCAGCCTGTATTCTGCAGGGTGTCCGGCGAGGCTGAAATCCTGCATCTGGGTGCCGTATACCGGATCAGGCACCGTTTCGAGATAACCTTCGATCTGCTGCGACAGGAAGGTTTCCTCGCCCGGGACCGACACTCTGAGAAACATCGAGATTGCATTGTCACCGGGTCCTTCCGGAGGATGACCCCGACCGTCCTTGATATGACAACGCTGGCACGAACGGGCGTTGTAAAGCGGGCCCAGACCGTCTGACGCCAGAGTGGACGACGGCGACGAAACCCAGAGTTTTCGGAACAGTCCGTTGCCGACTTTGAAGTTCAGCTCGTTTTCAAAGGATATGTTGCCCGACGGCTGACTGAACGCATTGGCATCCGAAACACTCCGAACGGTTGCAGCACCGGCGGACATTGCCTCGAAGGGCTGTGCCTGGTCAAAGTTGTCCGCCAGCTTCGTAACTGCCGGGATCCGTGCCGCCTCGTGCTGCGTCCGGGGCAGAATATTCAGATGCGGCTCGTCCAGCGCTCCGGCAAAGACCATTGCGGGAAAGAGCAGCGCCGGCAGGATAAAACGCGGGTCTGGCTGGATCATTGTCGTAGCTGCTACCATGTGTGTGAGGGCGCGACATCTCACTGCTGCGCCCTCAGATGTCAGTTTTTACTGGAAAACGGCATCCGGACTGTCGAGGCTGTCAGAGCCCTCAACCTCAACGGAAACACCCAGTGCCGCGACCACACGCTCGATACTGCGGGTCTGGTCTATCAGCCCGTTCACACCGCCCATGATGAGCGCTTCACCAGCCTCGTTTCCGCGTTCCAGCATCATGTCATAGCTGAAACCAGCCTCTGCTGCGGTCTTGATCCGGCCAAGCGCTAGCACGGCGTCAGAGAGTTTCGACCGCATTTCAGCGTCGAGACCGGGATCCGTTGCTGCTACCAGATCCGACAGGGATGGCCCCGAAATGACACTGCCGTCTATCCTGGTGTAGTCCCCAAGATAGACTGACCTGATCCCGATGCCATTGTAGTAGTGATCATTGTGGGTGTTGTCGGCAAAACACGAATGCTCTTCCTCCGGGTCATTCAGCATAACGCCAAGACGCATGCGCTCGCCTGCCGTTTCGCCGTAGGATAAAGAGCCCATTCCGGTCAGGACAGAGGCGATACCCGCGTCTTCGTCTGCCATCACAGATGCGCGCGCGTTGCCGCTGTCTGTCCACTGTGCAACAATCCATTCAAGATCAGATACCAGCAGATCTGTCGCGGCTCTGAGGTATTCGCCACGCCGGTCACAGTGGCCGCCGGTACAGGTCTCACCTGCGGCGTAATCTGTCCATGGGCGGTTTCCGGCACCCGCGCCATGACCGTTCAGATCCTGACCCCAGAGCAGAAATTCGATCGCATGATATCCCGTTGCGACATTGGCTTCGATCCCGTCCGCCTCCTGCAGCGTGTCTTCCAGCAGCGCGGGTGTTATGGCCGAGGCGTCAACCAATTCTCCGGAAAGCGTAAAGCTCGGGTTGGCGATAACATTCAGAAGCGCCGCCGCATTTTCATCCCCGGCACCGCCATAAGAGGCGTCTACGTAGTCGATCAGACCCTCGTCCAGTGGCCAGGCGTTCACCCTGCCCTCCCAGTCGTCCACAATGGCGTTCCCGAACCGGAAAACTTCGGTTTGCTGGTAGGGAACGCGTGCGGCCAGCCAGGCTGATTTTGCAGCCTCAAGGGTTTCGGCCGAGGGCTGATCAAGCAGTGTGTTCACGGACATCTGCAGGCGCTGCGCGGAGATCAGACTGTCTGAATAAGCCGCCTCAGCGATATCCGCATAGGTATCCAGAACGGCCAGTTTGCCTTTGTGTTCGTCGGCGGCAGCCGCCGTGCACAGGCAGAGCGCGAGGGCGCTCGCAGTAAGGTTCAGGGTCTTCATGAAGTGCTGTCCTTTTCAGTGTAGCGTGGTGTTTGGATTAACCGGCTGACCTGCCCTGAGGGCCATGCGTCGCAGGGCAAATCCGAATTCCTGAGCGAGGCCGACGAGCGATGGCGCCATGTCCGGTCGCACAATTGTCGTCGCGATGAGCAGAGCATCCTCTCTCTCTCCTTCGCTGGCATAGCCGATGAAATTGGCAAAACAGGATTCATCTGCGCCCAGACATCTGCACGTCACATGGTGCCGCATCAGGGGACGACGTCCGTGTCGCGCGCACAGGTCGCAGAGTGTTTCGAATGACCTGAGAGCTTTCCGACCATTGTCAGCGCCCAGCGCTGTTGCAAAGTCGTTCCGGACCTGTTTCCGGGAGACCGGGCCCTCACTCCACAGACGCAGATACAAAACGGCACCCGCCTCGACGGGGCCGAGTTCTGTTACAAAGCCTACCGGTGCGCCGCCGCGATGTGGGGTCATCGCGTTCATTTCGTCAGTATCAGCTTGCCGGCACGGGTGATGCGAAGCGTGTAGAGCTGATCCTCAAGCCTGATCCGGGCCAGCCCGCCACCCTGCGTCAGGTCCGTTGCCTCATAAATCGGCAGCTTGTCTTCGGGGCGCCACAGCGTTTCGCGCGCAACGTTCACCACCATAGCCCCCTCCATTCGCCGTGTTCGGCTTCTTCGATCAGCCATTCGATATTGAAAAAGCCGGGGAGACTGAGGTCGAAAGCGACGAAAAGAGCCTCGCGCCATTCCGAACCGGCCGTTTCAGCTTGTAAGCAGGCGTGTTTCACTGGCCCAATCCCTTCGGGGGTTCCGGGTTGTCGGCTTGCCGCGGATTCGGTGGCTGGCTGTCTGGTCTTAACCTGAGTGAATCACTCAGATATGTCAACCTGACAATTTTAGTCGGATTTATTTACGCGCAAATCTGCCGTGGAACTCTTCTGCGCCACACGATCCGCGTCACCGCCGGCAATCCGGTGCAGCACCCCTTGTCGGCAATGACAGACTATGGTGGCTTCCCGGTAAGAACCCCGATCCCGGAGGCAAAGGGTATCACAAGCGTAAAAATCCCTGTGCCGTCGCCTTGTTTCTCAGGCAACGTGCTTTAGCCGGAAAGCTCGGAACCAGACGAACCGGCACCGGGTTCAGACGACCACATTCCCCGACGGTTTCCCGGGAACCGGGTTGCCGGTGTCCGTCGGGACACTCAAGGCACTGCTTTTTTCTCCGCCTCGCATCCTCCCCGCGTTGTGCGCCAACACTCTGAAAACGATCGGTCGCTGCCCACGCAAGTGAAGGCATGCAGACCTAAAGACTGATGCAGATTTCGTTCCTCAGGTTTGCCCGCTTCGGATCAGTTCAAAAAAACATGCGGGCCTCATCAGCCGCCCCCGGACGCCTGCCGTTCTGAAAAATAAACGGCTACAGACGCATCACCGAATAACGACATATCTGTTTCAATAGTCAGATACGAAACACAGCCGTTCCCAGTGCTTTGGTGCGTGACTGTCACAGGCGGCAACCACAGATTTTCGTGACCGCTGCGCCTGACCACGCGTATGGCGCAATACGCACCACAACAGGAAAAATGACCCCGCATGTCACAAATGCGTCGCGCCGGACGTCAAAGAGGTATTGGACACCAAAGGAGAACCGAATGAATACCTCAGAGCAATCAGCAGCCGGATCACCAATTCAGTACGAAAAATATGCCGGGCCACTTCTGGGACACCTTGGCCAGGTCAACCAGATGACAGAAGACGCAGGCCTTTCCCGGAAACTGTCACATCTCATTGAGTTGCGTGTTTCTCAGATAAATCGTTGTGGTTTCTGTGTACAGATGCATGCCCGTGAAGCCCGCAAAGACGGCGAGACAGACAACCGGCTTGATCATCTCGCAACATGGGAGTCCACCGACGACTTCAGCGCCGCGGAAAAAGCAGCTCTCGCCTGGGCAGAAGCACTGACATACATGATCCGTGGCACCAACTTTGAAGCACTGCGCGCAGACCTTCGGGCGCATTTCACCGATCAGCAGATCTCGCTGATTACAGTCTGCGTCGGCATGATAAATCTTTGGAACAGAATCCAGATATCGAAGCACTGAAATGACGCCAGGCAGACAGGCACATGAGTTTGAACGGGCCCGCCCACAGTTAGTGGGCGTGGCCTATCGTCTGCTGGGGTCGGTCAGCGAAGCTGAAGATGTCGTTCAGGACACCGCGCTGAAGTGGCTGGCGCTCAGACCTCCCTTTCCCGACCGGCCGGTTGCCTGGATGACCACCGTCTGCACCAACCGTTGTCTCGACATTCTCAGATCCTCACATCGGAAACGGATGACCTACGTCGGTCCGTGGCTGCCGGAAAGCGTCGTTACCGAGAGCGTCGAGGATGCGGCCCGGAACATTGAGATGGCATCCAGTCTGTCAACCGCTTTTCTGTTATTGCTGGAACGTCTGACACCCCGCGAAAGAGCAGCCTATTTACTGCATGACATTTTCGGCATGGATTTTGGGCTGGTTTCAGAAAGCCTGCATCTCAGTCCCGCAAACTGCCGCCAGCTGGCAGCCAGGGCGCGCAGGATGGTGACACAGGAGAATGCGCGGTTTGTGCCCGCCCCGGAGCGGCAGCGCGAACTGCTGGACAGCTTTACAGATGCTTTAAAAACGGGCTCCGTTGACCAGCTTGCGGGCATGCTGAGCGAGGATGTTGACCTTCGGGCGGACAGTGGTGGCAAAGCGACGGCAATCCGGCATGTGCTCGAAGGATCTGATGCTGTTACAGAGTTCATTGCCAACACGCTGGGCAAGGCCTGGTCCGGTAAACAGATCGGCAGCAGCAGCGCGAACGGCCAGCAGGTTCTGACTGTCCGGAAAGGCACCGATCTGGTTGCTCTGGTGGCTTTCGGCTATGGATCAGACGGTAACATTACAAGCGTATTCATCCACCGTAACCCCGATAAGCTGCGTACTTACACACAGTATCGCGCAAGTACGTCTGCCGCCGGCGGGCTTGTTATCAGCAGGGACTGAACACAATCAGCGGAAGACAGGAAAGCCATGCCTGCCTTCTGCTGACATTTTCCGCCGGTCCGTCCAGGCCGCCGCAGCTGACCTGTTTCCGTCGGGGTGGTTGCCGCTGTCAGATGACCAGGACCCGCCTATGCCATAATCTCTTTGCCTCAACGGTTTTGCGGGCCATAGTTGCCTGTATCGACGTACGGACGATCAGAATTTCCAGAAACCGAACAGGGAGGCCGTTTGCTGATGCTCAGACCGAGACCAGACTGTGAATGCGGCGACAAGGCTCTGCTGCCCCTGAAAACGAATGTGCATGTCAGATCACCGGACTGCACAGTCGTCCCGCGGGAGCGGCCGCGCAGCGCCCGCACGAACCGCGGCGGCGGCTTTGCTCTGGAACCGGTCCGGCCAACAGCGAACCCTGTCAGTCATCCGGTCGCAGACCTGCGGACCTTTGGCGGTCATCCCGGCTGCGCAGAGCCGTCAACCGCTGCTGCTCTCGAACCATGACAGACCTGCCCGGGATACTGAACTGGCGGCGCATCACCGACCGGATCACAACGTCGGGCCAGCCGACAGAAGAGCAACTGGCCAGCATCCGCAGGCTCGGCGTCAGTCACATCATCAATCTCGGGCCGCACCATAACAAAGGTGCGCTGGCGGATGAGGCCGGGACGGTCGCGGCGCTCGGGATGACATACATCTACATCCCCGTCGAATTTGATGACCCGACCGAAGAAAACTTTGCTGACTTCCGGCGCGCCGTCGAAAAACTGGCGGACACGACTATCCATGTCCACTGCATCTACAATGCACGGGTCAGCGCGTTTTTCTTTCGTTGCGCCCTCGAAGGTATGGTCCTCACCACGGCAGAGGCTTTTGCCAATAGGGAAACCATCTGGCGCCCGGGCGATGACTGGGCATCACTGATCCGCCAGCCCGACGCCCGCGGTGAACCAAACCGCTATGCAGGATACGAATACTGAGCGCTTTGCGTTTTACTTTCCCACCGCTTCAATGACCCCGGCTGACGGGGCAGATCAGACAATCCAGTGTTGCTGGTGATCTGATCCCTGTTTTCCGGGCAGGGAACGCCGGAGACTGAATGCTTATCCGCCCGCCCTATTCGTCAAAGTAGGCGTTATGCGTCGTGTAAATGGCATCAATTGTGGGCGTCAGGCGGTCGAGATGTACCCGAAGAACGTCGTCTGCTGCCTGCGCGTCGCCGCCGAACAGCGCCTTCAGAAGTTTTGTGTGATCCTCGTACAAAACGTCCATTGCTTCCTTGCTCGTGAGAGCGAGCATGCACAGCCGATCAACCTGGGCTTTGTTTTCAGCAATGATATCAAATGCAAAGGCTTGCCGTGCCGAAGCGCAAAGCAGCCTGTGGAACTGATAGTCCAGATCATGAAACCGGCTCACGTCCCCGTCGGCGACAGCGCCGCCCTGTTCCCGCAGGTTTGATTTCAGTGCCGCATCAACAGATCTGTCGCGATCGGACGCAGCAAGACGGACGACTTCCAGTTCAATTGCAGCTCTTACAAAGCGAGCATTTGCGATCAGCCGCCGCGAAAACGGCCGGACAACGGTGGCACGCTGCGGGCGTACAAGAAGCAGATTCAGGTTCGCCAGCCGGGTAAACGCCTCCCGGACCGGCTGCCGGGAATATCCAAAGGATTTTGCCACGTCTGTCTCGGATATCTTCGTGCCGGGAAGTAACTCCAGCCTGGTGATACGACCGAACAATTCATCAAAGACAACATCACTGCTTGTCGTGCGTTCCAGTGTGCCCTGTACTGCCATATTTTCTGCTTCCAAATCAGATTTCCGGACAGTCTGACAGAATTCAACGACAAAAAACAGCAAAAATTTGGATACCAGATCAGGTTCAACTGTTGATTTAAAACGGTATTTCGAACGCCTCCGCAAAAAACGTCCAAAATTATGTTGACTAGTATCCAAGTTTTCGTGTTGGCTGACGGCATGAAGAACGCGGCGCACTTCTGCGCGCCGGGGAGAAAATCAGCACGACCGGCAGAACGGGACAAGACGCGTCGGGCACGTTGCCCGCCCTGAAAACGCCGGACCGAAACGAACCATAAACCTGATCTGGGAGGATATAATGTTCAGTTTTTCACTTAAGGCGATGGCCGCCACAGCAGTTCTGCTGACGGGCATGACGACCGCACATGCCGATGTTACACTGCGCGGGGCGAGCATGTTTGATGAAGAGCATGCGTTTACAAAAACGCTGCGCGAATTCGAACGGCTTGTCGCTGAGAATTATGATGGCGATGTCAGCTTTGATCTGCGTCTGAATGGTGAACTTGGCGTCGAGTCTGACTATGTTACATATCTCAACCAGGGTGTCGCAGTAGATTATACCATCCTCGCGCCATCCAACATGGCGGTCTTTTCTGAATCCATCCCACTGATGGATATGCCTTTCCTGTTCCGCGATCTGGAACACTGGAATGCGGTTCTGTCCTCCGACGCCCTCAAGCCGCTCGAAGAAGATCTCCGGGAAGCAGCGGGCATCGTTATCGTTGGGTATCATGGCGGCGGCGTGCGGAATCTGGCTTCCGCCGAGCCGATCTCGAACATGAAAGAGCTTGCGGGACACCGTATGCGGGTAATGGGCGCCCCTATTCAGGCACAGACATTTTCGGCCGTTGGAGCGGCACCTTCTGCGATTGCCTACAACGAGGTTTATAACGCAATCCAGACGGGCGTCATTGCCGGCTTTGAAAACGAGGCTGCCTCAATTCAGAACCTGAAGTTTTACGAGGTCGCGCCCCATATCTCGCTCACGCAGCACACAATCACGGTGCGTCCGATTGTAATGTCCGCAAAGATCTTTGACGGGCTGCCCGCAGACCTGCAGGCTGCGATCATGACTGCAGGCGCTGAAGCCGGCGCATTCGGGCGCGCGCTCGAAAGTGGCCAGGACGGTGAAAAACTTCAGGCAATGCTCGACGCCGGACAGATCGAAGTTCATGAATTCGAGGGTCGTGAAAAGATGCTGGAGCTGGTTCAGCCGGTACAGGATGCCTATGCGGCAGAACTGGGCGCGACAGAGCTTCTCGAAAACATCCGCGGAATGTAATCTGCGTACCAGCGGGCGGCGTAGTTTCCGACCTGCCCGCTGGTAACCCGCGCGATCCTGCATTTTCCTGAACTTCAACAGAGTGCACAGCATGTTTGGACATTTTCTTGACCGGTTCTGTTCTGGTCTTCGCATTCTGCTGGGCGTGATGATGGGAGCTCTGGCAATACCTGTCGCGATGCAGGTGATCTCGCGCTACACCGGCCTCATCCCGACGTACCTGTGGACCGAAGAACTGGCGACATTCCTGTTTGTCTGGATCGTCATGATCGGATCAATTGTTGCCGTCTGGGATGGCACACACTTTGACGTCCGGATCACCCGGGACGCGACGGGCCCGCTGATGCGATTGGTTCAAAACGGAATTGTACATCTCGCGATCATGCTGTTCGGGGCTTTGTTCCTGCTCTACGGGTTCGAATATACCGCGTTCGGCAGCAATCAGCGGTCCGTGATGATGCGGGCCAACCTCGCCATAACACACGTTTCTGTGCCGGTTGCAGGCGGGTTCTGGCTTGTGCTCGCCGGGTACCGGCTCTCCGAAGATATTGCTGAATTCCTGAACCGGAAGAACACCCTCTCATGATCCTTGATACCGCCACTGCCGCCACGATGCTGATTGCAGGGTTTCTGGTTCTGATCCTTGTGCGCATCCCGGTCGCTTTCGCCCTCGGGCTGGCGACAATCCCTGTTGTGCTGCTCGAGTTGCGGCTGACACCCTTTATCGTGCTCGACCGGATGTTTCAGTCCTACAATTCCTTTATTCTTCTTGCAGTGCCTTTCTTTCTGCTGGCCGCCAACCTGATGAATTCCGGCAAAGTCACCGACCGGCTTATTGAACTGGCCCGCGTTATGACCGGGTGGATGCCCGGAGGGCTGGGGCATGTGAATGTCGCCGTTTCGATGCTTTTTGCAGGCATCTCCGGCTCATCGACCGCGGATGCGGCCGGTATCGGCAAAATCCTGATCCCTGCTATGCAAAGAGAGGGCTACGACACCCGCTTTGCTGTCGCCATCACGGCCTGTTCATCGGTGATGGGTGTGATCATTCCACCATCAATCCTGATGATCGTCTGGGGCGGCGTCATGCAGGTATCGGTCGGCGCCCTGTTTCTGGGGGGAGCAATCCCGGGACTGATGATCGGCCTTGCGCTGATGGCGACCGTCTACGCCTTTGCAAAGGCGCGCAACTACCCGGTCACGGCTTCACCCGACTGGGGTGAATTCTGCGCCGCATGGAAAGGCGCTGCGCTTGCTCTTCTGACGCCCGTCTTTGTCATCGGTGGCATTGTGGGTGGCATCGTCACGCCCACCGAGAGTGCGATCATCGCGGCGGGCTACGCGCTGATCCTTGGGATGTTCGTCTATCGCACTGTCACGCCCGCAGACCTCGGCTTTATTCTTTATGACACGGCCAGGTTTGCAGCCATTTCGCTGTTTGCAATCGGAACGGCGTCTGCCTTTGGCTGGTTACTGTCCTTTTATAATGCGCCCCGCCTGATCGTTGGCATTCTGACTGCATGGGAGTTCGGCCCGTTCGGTACGGCAATGCTGATCGCAGCACTGTTTCTGATATTCGGCCTGTTTATCGATGCGATTCCGACAATCATCATCCTCGGAACGGTCCTGATGCCCGTCGCTCAGGCAGGCGGCGTTGACCCGATTGCTTTCGCAATCATCGGCATTGTCTCGCTGGCTTTCGGGCTGGTGACACCACCTTACGGATTGTGCCTGCTGATCTCTGCAGCCATCGGCGGGCTGAATGTTGTGCAGGTCCTGCGCGAGGTCGTGTTCATACTGGCACCGATGCTGATCATACTCATTCTGCTGGCAGCCTTTCCGGAAATCATTCTGTGGCTCCCCAGGACAGTGATGCCCGGTGCCTTCCGGTGAGCGCATCATGCCACAAATGCCCGGAACACGGATCCGGCAGCGCACCACACCCCAAAAAACACAGCGAGACATGCTCGCTGAGAAAGAAAGGACTGACATGAAACTTGCAGGTAAAACCGCCATCGTCACTGGCGGAGGTCGTGATATCGGCCGGGCCGTTGCCGTGAAACTTGCCTCTGAGGGCGCCAGCGTTGCAATCAGCTGTTTTTCGAGCTCAAAAGGCGCCGACGAAACCGTTGCTGAAATTGAAAAAGCGGGCGGCAGGGCCATTGCCGTGCAGGGCGATCTCAATGCACAGGCAGATGTCGACGCGCTGGTTGCAGCCGCTGTCGAAAACTTTGGCGGCATCGACATTCTGGTCAACAACGCCGGTGGCCTGATCGCCCGAAAAACGATCGCTGAAATGCCACTGGAACACTGGGACGCGGTGATGAGCCTGAATGTGACCAGTACGTTCATGATGACAAAGGCCTGTCTGTCCCGCATGACATCCGGAGCCATTATCAATCTCGCCAGTCAGGCAGGACGTGACGGCGGAGGCCCGGGCGCGGTTGCATATGCAACGGCAAAAGGAGCGGTCATGACAATGACGCGTGGTCTGGCCAAAGAACTGGGGCCAGAGATTCGCGTGAACGCGTTGTGTCCGGGAATGATCGATACAGATTTCCACAACATTCACACGCCAGATGCCGGGCGTCGCGGTTTTGAGGCAAACGCCCCGCTCAGGCGCCAGGGCCACGTGGACGATGCTGCGAACCTTGTTCTGTTTCTGGCAAGCGATGACAGCGCCTTTATGACGGGTGCCAACATCGACCTGAACGGCGGCATGTTGTTCTCTTAAACGAAAGGACCGAATTTTGTCCCCGTTCCCAATTGTTTCCACAGGCGAGGATGTCACACGTCAGGTTCTGTCTGACCATCCCGATCTGATGGTCGTAGCTTTCCGGTTTCAGGCCGCAGGCGCCACAGGCGCGTTGCACAGCCACCCTCATGTACAGTCGACTTATGTTGAAAGCGGCAGGTTCAGGTTTGTCCTTGGAGAGGAGGAGCGCGATTTCGGCCCCGGCGACAGCTTCGTTGTGCCGTCAGATCAGACCCACGGCTGCATATGCCTGGAACCCGGCACACTGGTTGATTGTTTCACGCCACGTCGCGACGACTTTCTGTAGGCGGCATGCGCACCGGCACCCGGAGACGGCATTGCAGGACCGGCGCCGACGGATTACCCGGAAGATCGGTTTGAGCGGTCTGACCGTGCCTTTCAGACCCATTGCGCAGGCGCAGAATTTATGGCCCCCGGGGCCCCATCAGGCTCCGTATTTCATGGCTCCTGGAGAATTTTCCGCGTCCGTGCTAGCCTGCCGGCATCCGCTGTTTCAGGCAAAATTTTATGACCAGTTCATCAAAGCCCGAAAAAAATTCTGATCCGGACATGGACACGCACCTGATCGTAACGGTGCATGGCATTGGCGAACAGGAAGCGGGGGAAACCGTCGATTCTGTCGTTGGTGCTGCGACAGCCACCTTTTACGACCGTACGGATGGCGCGGATTCGGTACTAGTGGAAAAAGACGTCATCAAACTGTCCGAAACGCGGTTCGGCGCACAGGAACGTCAGGCGAAACTCTATCCGGTGCACCTGCGTCGGGTACGACGCGCGCTCAGGGCATCACGGCATGAGCAGGCAATTTTTGCCGAAGTCTACTGGGCAGATAAATCCCCTGCCCCACAAGGCGCGTTCTGGACCATGTTTGACCTGCTGCGCGTTGTTCTGGGCCTCGGCTATCTGGCGATGGAAAACGCGGAAAGCAACCGGGGTGCATTCACTGTAGGGCTGGTTCATCTGTTTACGTGGTTTTTCTACGGCCTTGTCGCACCGCTGAATGCCATGCTTCTGACAGGCGCGATCATAATGCTGGTCGACCTTTCTCCCTTCAAAATCGATGATCCGCTGCCTGTCCTGATGGTCCTGTTCTTTCACGGCAGTGTGACTTTCGGGCTTGGCTGGCTGATCCTCAGGACCGTTGCAAAGACGTACCTTGTCAGGATATTCGCCATTGGCCTTACCGCACTGGGTGCATTCATTCTGGTGATCGCAACCACCCGATGGATCGGAGTTGATTTTGACCAGGGTTTCTGTCGTTTTCCCGCGGCAGAGGAGCCCACGCCAAAAGAACGCCTGGAATGCTTTGTCCGGCTGAGCATCGACCTGCTGGGTATCGTCTGGTTTATAACGGTGTTTCTGGCGCTTCTGACTTTCATACCGGCGTTGATTGCCAAACAGAAAACACAGTTTCTGGCATACAGATATGGCCCCTCCCGTCTGAGACGCGCTCTGGCCCGGCAAAAAATGATACGTGTGGCACGAAAAGGATCTGACGCGCGCAGGCCCTCGCGTCTGAAGCGTCCTGTACGGGGCCACAAGACCGGGAGCTTCCTGTTGTGGCTTCTGACCACAGGCATCGTTATCAGATCGTTTCTGCCCTGGCGCACGCCAAATGACGCAGGCAAAAAAGAATTCCTGCGCATTGAGGATCACGTGCAGGGGCAACGCGCGATTTTCGCCCCGATCTGTGCGGCAATGGTAATCTTCTGGATGGTTTTCAGCTCGGCATTCTGGCTGACTTTCGTAAGCGTTTTGAACAGGCTTTCCACATCCTCCACCCACGCTGGCCCCCATACCAGCCCGCACGTACCTGACTTCTTTCTGCGCGATATCTTCGAGGGTAACCTGAAAGATGCCCTTGGCACTATGTCCATCACCACGCTGTTATTCATGGTGCTGCTTGTCGCTGCCGGTGGACTGATCTGGCGTCGCAAATCGCTTGCAGAAAAACTGTATCTCAGACCCGAACGTCTGAGCCGGGTGATCCTCAATCCAGTTCTTCAGGTGCTGCTGATGATCATTGCGCTGGCGATTTTTGCGACACTGATCTACCTCCTGTGGGAGGATCCGGGGCATCTGTTTTCCAGCTTCTTGCCTCAATGGCTCATCTTTCAGGGTACGCCGCCTGCCTATCTTCAGACATTGTCGCAGCTTCTGCAGGATCTGTCGGCACCTGCCAATGCGGTTCTGCTTCTGATCGGGCTGGCGATTTACAACTTCAATCATGTAGTGGCAGGCGGGCTTGGTATTGTGCGCGACATCGTTACCTATGCCACACAATCCAGATGCAGATGGCTGTCGACTATGCGTTCGCGCGAACGCAATTTTGCGACGCGCAACGATATCAACAACCGGTTCAAGCGCGTTATCCAGTATGGTCTGGAGACTTTTGATCCGGTCCGGGTAACGATTATTTCTCACTCGCAGGGGACTGTTCTGGCGACACAGATGCTCCAGGACCCGGACATCCATCGTTATTTCAGGAAACAGGGCAATCCGCCGATCAAACTGATCACCATGGGATCACCGGTAACGCACATCTATCGCCGCTATTTCAAGGAGTTCTTTCAGGTAGACAGGACCCGGATGCCTCCCGGAACCCAATGGTTCAACATTCACCGTGAGGACGACTTTGTGGGCACGAGGATCGGCGAAAACCTGACCACCGACGATGCGGGACTGGCACGAAATGCATCCGTCGATCCGGGCGGACACTCCGGTTACTTCACGGATTTCCAGGTCTGGAACCATATCTGGGATCGAAAATTCGTTGGTTTCAGGCTGTTTCCCGGTGTCGCCGACAGGGCCGAGCGGTCCCGCCCCGGATCAGAACGGTCAAAGAGGCCGGCCAGACAGCGAAACGTCATCGCCCGCAAACGCCGGTCCGCGCGGCGCCGGCGGTCTCGCAGGCAGTGACATTTTCAGAGGAGAAACATTCGGGGCGCACCCTGCGCCCGAGATCAGATACAGCGCGCCTCGACCGCGCTGAACACTGCTGATATCAGGAGCGCTTCTTTTCTGTCCGAAAAACCTGGCCCGGGCAGTGCAGCAGGCACAGCAGTTTTTCAGCTTTCAGCACGCCCCGCAGTGCTTATCGACAATGCGCTGGACCATCGGCGCGAAATGGGAAAAGGCCGGCGTTTCCATATCCGGGTGTTTTCCCGCTTCGTCGAGAAACCGGACGGCGATAATTTCCTCAAGATTTGGATTCTTCTCGAATTCCTCAATTTCGGCGGCATCCATTGGTCCGCCCTGAAGCTTCAGAGAGTGCACGGACGCCTCGGAAAGTCTGTCGTAGTACGAAGGCCGGGTCGCGCAAAGGTATCGTTTTGCTGCGACGTGATAGCGGACACAGTCCGTAACGAGGGTCGGAAAGAAATTCTGCAGGATGTCGGCCCCCGCGTCTTCATGAAACCGGTCTTCGGTATCATCCATGCTGAACATGCCGAACTCGCTGGTGAAATGTCCCACGTCGTGCAGCAGTGCAGATACGATGATGATTTCCGGCTGACCATTCCGCTCTGCAATTGTCGCCCCCTGCAGCATATGTTCAGCCATGGTTACCGGTTCGCCAAGGTACTCCTCATCGCCCCGCCGCTCGAAGATATCTTCAAGAAATGCAACGATGTTGGTCCGGTTCAGACGGGAGAAACCGGGCTCGCTCACCGGCTTGCCTCCGGGACTGCTGCTTCCAGTGCGGCCAGTTTTGAGTACAGTGAGTCCATATCGGCATAACACCCCTGCAGCCAGCGTTTGCCAACCCCTGAATACCCCTTGCGGGCGTGCAGAACGCGCCGGTTGTCCACCAGAAAACTGTCACCGGGTTCAAGACGGAATGTCACTTCCATTGAAGGATCATCGATGATCTCTCCCATCCGCCGGTATGCAGCATAATACGTTTCCATGTCATCGAAAGGTACATCTGAAATTGCAGCCGCTGAACGGTTATTGAACCGGACCCCCGTCAGCTCTCCGTCCGGCGCAAGCTCGATCATGGGGCGTCGCGACTGCAGTTTGACACCATCCGCGCCGGAGTATTCGAAACGCGCACAATAGCGGGAAAGAACGTCGAACCATGTTTCGTTTTCTGCCCGCAGCTTTTCCGCGACCCGAAAACCGTCCACCACCATATTCTCCCCGCCGGCTGCGGAACTTTCGAGACAGTAAAGCACCTGTATGGTGGGGACCGGGTCGCGGTAGGGATTGTCTGTGTGGGCCTGCAAACCCAGTCCCGTGTAGGCAAGGTTTGTCGGGTTAACTTCGGTGCGTACCTCAAAGTGACGGCCGTAGTTTGTTTCACGGACATAACCGAACAGATCAACGATACGCATCAGCGCAAGTTCTTCTGCCGGGCCGTTTGTCAGTGTCGCAAAGCCGAAGCGCGCGATCTGACCCAGCCAGTCCTTCAGTGCCACCGGATCAGACTGAACGTCGGCGAAACCGGCCGCCGGAATACGCTCTGCCAGTTTCCCGTCCCAGGTTTCAATGCCGGGTCCGGTCCAGCCCGCACGGGCCCTTGCCTGGCGGTCGTAGGCATTTTGCAGCAGCCAGTTCACATCATAGCCGACTGTCTTTTCTTCGGGGCCGAAGGTTACTGAAAGGCGCGAAGCTGTGAGTGTGGCCGAACGGATCAGCGTACCCTGTGGAATGTCCCGCAATGCGATCAGACGCTGGCCGTTCTGCGCAGAACGCGTATCAGCATCCCAGGCGTTGTCACGTAACCAGACTGCGTGAAACCGCGTCTGTGTGCTGCCATCGTCAAGCGTCAGGTATTCGCCATTCTCGCTTACGGTGCAGTCCATCATTTTCGTGACCCCGGATTCTTTGATGCTCGTTCAGTTGCAAAGTTCCACGGATCCGGGATGATGAAAACCAACAAGAGTTTCATCTGAGATGTGGATTTCCTTATGGCTGATCATTCACTGCGCAACGTTCCGCTGGACTGGGTCCGCGCCTTTGAGATCGCCGGGAGAACCGGAAGTTTCACGGCGGCCGCCAGGGAAAGCAACGTTACACAGGCGTCCATCAGTCAGCGCATATCGAACCTAGAAAAGCGCATCGGTGCGCAGTTGTTTGTGCGGAACGCGCGTGGTGTCACGCTGAGCGTACAGGGGGAAGCCTGGTTGCCCTATGTCTCGGGCGCGCTTCGCAGTCTTGACGAAAGCTGCGAAGAGCTTTTCGGCATCCTGCAGGACAAAATTACGATTTCCGCCAGCGCCTCGGTAAACGAACTGTGGATGTCACCACGGCTGTGCAGATGGCAAAGCGAAACAAGGTCGCAGATCGTGCTTTCGACGATAGTGCTTCAGGCCGACACAGGCCTGCTGGACGCAACAATACGTGTTCAGTATGGGCTCGGCGCGGGCGAAGAGTACCACAGGGCGCCGCTGTTTGCAGAGCAACTCAGCCCGGTCGCCACTCCGGCACTGATGGCTGGCCGGACCTCGTGGACAGATCTCGACCGCCTTGGTGTTTCCGGCCCCCGGCCTGGCTGGCAGGCGTGGTCCCGGCACACAGGCGACCCGCTTACCCCCGTTCCGAAGATCCGGTTTGACAGTTTTTCGGCTGCTCTTTCTGCGGCTCTTTCAGGTGCCGGGGTCCTGCTTGCCTCGCTCCCGCTGTGCGCGGATCTGCTGGAACGGGGCACACTGGTACGCCTCTCCGACCATGTTCTGGAGCCGCCGGAGACCTACTGGATGATGGCCAGGAAAGACAGATTGACCAGGTCTCAGTGGCACAAAGTGGCAAAGGTTTTTGCCCTGACCTGACACTGTCGCGTGGCAACCCGCTACCCCGCCTTTGACAGGCTGTGCTGCGGCTCCGTCCCTGTTCGGTCAGCGTCAAAAACGGTTCTCCGGAATGCGTCCGCGCGCATCAGGCCGTCCGCCGGTCGCTTCTGAACAAAACCATGCCGTCGAAATCCGAATGCATCATATGGATGCCGGAAGTGGCTTTGTTCTCAGCCGGTAAATGTCCCGGGTCGGTGTACCGGTACTGGAAAAGCCGGTCTGTGCAGAACCATGAGTCCTCCGTACACAAAAACCAGCAGGCTCTGTTGTGACCCGGCCATGCGGTGGCTGGAACGTTTGTCAGCACCGGCGCGGTCGCAAACTCCGACCCCGGTGGAACCGGGGCCGGAAATACTGCTACCGCATTGAGCAGTCTTTCGCTCAGCACAGGGCATCCGGCCGGTACCGGCCGCAAACAGAGACGTGCTCTCGTACACGGCGCCTGCAAAAGCCACCCTGGCTGAAGAACTCAGAAACCGGCCGCAGTGGTTGCCAGGGCCTGATTTCGCGCATCGACCCTTTGCTGTACTGCGGCACAGGCCTGAATATCGCCTTCCATGCATGCTGCATCCAGTTTCTTGCCGGCGCTGATTTCAGCAGGCGTGTCGCAGGCGCTGAGCCCAAGTACTGCAAGTAAAAGGTATCTTTTCATGGTCATTCTTTTCTCGGTTATGATGTTTCACGCCCGTCACAGAACAGGCGCACATGTATTGAGGTGCATGGCGCCGGCAGTCCGGCGCATGCCCTTTCGTTTCGGTTGGTGTTCCTGACCGGTGGAGTTGTCTGGTTGTCCTGATCAGTCGCAACAGGTCAGGTGTCTCTCAACCACGGCGCGCTGTCGTCCAGCCCGTCCCGTTGAGACATTTTTTTTCGGTAAGCGGACGGCGTCTGACCGGTTAAGCGTTTGAACGCGCTGTAGAATGACGAACGCGCGTTAAAGCCCACATCATAGGTGATCGTCAGCACAGATCTGTCGGTCATCGTGAGAAGGTTCTGCGCCTCAGCGACCCTATAGCCATTCACGAAGTCAAAAAAGCTGAGCCCGATCTTTTCGTTCAGCGTTTGTGAAATGTAATTTGGTGACGCCCCGGTGTGACGTGCAAGCGCCCAGAGCGAAAGATCCGGGTTACGATACAGATGGTCGGCCTCCATTGCTGCACGCAGCTTGCGGGCAATGCGTTCAGAAGCCTCCGCGCTCAGCGACGATTTTTCGTATCGTGCCCCGGTCGGAGGGACAGTGGGACTGATCGGTTCCGGATCTGCGGGGTCGGGTACAAGTGGCGGGCGTTGCCGCAGACCCCAGAGAACCGCTGCCGCAACCAGAGCGGTTCCGGCCATGCTGGCGGTGACATTGTATGATGGCGGTATCCCGGTTTGCCCGGCGTCCAGAGCAAAGAAAAGGAGAGCCGTCTGAGACAACCAGAACAACCCGCCAAGCCCGCCGATCACATAAATCCAACGCAGTTCGTGCTGTTCAGTGCTGGCATAGACATCACGCAGTTTCAGCCGGAAACGTACAAGGCGACGCACAGTCAGGAAAAGATATACGGCGATCTGAGGATAAACGGCGAGTTGAAGAAGCCCCATGCAGACTGCAAGGGCTATGGTCCAGGCAGCGTCCAGATCCACATTATCTGACGTCAGAGCCTCACTGACGTGGGGTGGCGACACCAGCACGAGCAGTGCGACGCAGATTGCAAGACCGGGTAATACAAAGTGCCGCGCAAGACGCGCCGGACGTCGTTGTGCCGAAGACGTCAGAGTGAAGACGTACATCCAGAAGAGAGGCGCGAGCAAAAAGGAACTTGGCCAGACAGCAACGTCGATCGCCGGTCCGTAAGCGGCCGGCATTGCCTCTGTGAGGCGTCTGAATGCATCCGGACCATTATTCACCGCCACGGCTGCGAGAAATGCTGAGAAGTTGCTGGCCACGGGGGAGCGTTTTGTCTGCATCAGACAAAATACGGCACCAAAAACTGCGATGGCGAAGGTGCCGGTACTGGTCAGTTCAATGATGATGTCATCCATGCCGTAAACTCTCCCAATCTGCCCCCGGAAGCCAGCCCACAGGCATGGTGACGTCCGAAAGCCTGCCAGCCAGGCCTCGTCAGCCCTCCACGAGCTGACGGGAATATGTGTCCAGGGCCCCGTTCCGGTTGGTAACGGCGGCGCGGACCCGCCCCGTACCGAGCTCAGCCGCAACAACCGAGTCAAAACCGAGATTCCGCCCCTGATGCCAGATCGTGGTGCCCCGCGAAATAAAAACTCCCAGACCCGATCCCTCGCTTACCGGCGTGACCATGCGTTCAGCCAGTACAACGGGAATGATCGCGTGGCGGGCGCCGCCGAGCGCATGCAGCACCGCCTGAAAAACTCTGGCCAGGTCCGATGCAGTCGCCCAGAGGCCTGCCGCAGCACTTTCAGGATGCCTCCTGAAACCTTCCGGAAGCGGCCGGCCATTCCCGAAGGAACCGTGCGCGAAATGATCCGGTGGCGTGATCGCAAAGGTGGCCGCTGATGCGCCAACCGGTTTCAGAACTTCTTCTGCGGTGTATGCCCCGAAGGCCTTGCCGCTTACGTCTTCGATCAGGGCCTGTAAAACCATGGTGCCGCCACCACTGTACCGGAACGGGCCGAACAGCCTGCGTCGCGCCCGGATCGCGCCCGAGTTGGCTGGCGGGTGGCCCGCGAGGATGTCGGACAGGTCAGGCAGCTTTTCCCCGGCGCCATAACCCACGAACCCGCTGACTGTGGTTCCTGCCGTGTGAGACATGAGTTCGGCAATTGTAGCTGTTCCGCCTCTTGGACCTGGCAGTTGCCAGTTGCGCAGGTACCGGTTGACCGGCGCATAAAGGTCAACGCGCGCGTCGCGCACCAGTGTCAGAACCGCAAGAGCCGTAACGGTTTTCGAACATGACGCCACCTGAAACAACGTTTCATCATCAACCGGGCTCTGAGCACGGGCCATGCCACTGTGCCGGGCCGTCAGCAAACCGCCGTTTATCGCAGCGACCTGATAGCCGGGTAACTCCGGTACGACCTCATCCGCTGATGCCGGTCGCGGTGGAGGGGTCAGGACGGCCGCGAGGCCGGTTGCGTTAAAAGTACGTCGGTTCATCGGGTGGATCTTTCTGAAATAAAACAGGCACCAGTCGCTCTGGCGGATCACCTGAAGGTGACTTTATCCCATGAAAAAATCGCCCTGACCTGCAGGGTTGGACAGAAATACTGCTCTGAACGCTGTCTTTCACGGGCAGTGGCAGTATGCGCATTCCACCAGACTGCCCGTAAGCTTGTTCCGCGCAGGCTGCGCGCGTTCACGTGCGGGGATGATGCCACTTTCCGCGGTCTGCAAAATGGCCCGTTTTGATCAGACAGCACAGGTCATCGACGGGCGCCGCCGCCACGTGTCAGGACGAGCAGACGCGCGTTATCCGTTCAGTCCCTGACTGAAAATTCACGGCCGGCAGGGCGCCTTTTGCATCCGGCGCTGCACCCTCTGCCGCCATAGTGTTGCATACTCCCGCAGCAGAACTGAGTGTTCTGCTGCAACCGGAACCAGGTTTTGGCCCCTCGGTGGTGCATCTGTTTTGTCGCTGACCAGCATGGCCGCACCTGCACTGGTCCCGGTCGTTCCTGTCGACCGGAACACCACTGCCCCTGTCGCGGCACTGAGCATTTCCAGGTAGAGGTTATTGCCTGCAAACGGGCCCTCAACAATGATGTGCCCCTCATGCCCGATACTGGCAAGACATTCGCAGGTGACCAGCGCAAGGTAGAGAGCCACGGCGGCACGGCGACGGCCTGTGCCAGCCTGTGGCTCGCCCCCGATCCAATCCGGGACCTCCCCCTTAAACGGACCACTGTCAGGCACCATTGCCGGCAGAAGCATAACCCGCTGTGACAGGATACCGTAAAGGTCCTCCGCCGTCGGCTCTGGTCCGGTGCCCCCCGTCGCAATATCGTGTTCGCGCCCGCCCATAAAGCGCGCTGAGGGGGCCGGGTGGCCAAGGGCCGTGACATTGATCAGGGTGTCCCGGCCCGGATCGAGCGGGACAGACCGGCCGCCAACAGACATCGCGATGACCCAGGTTCCGGTGGAAATGACGCTGAACGGGGACGTTTCTGCCAGAACATAGGGCAGAAGGGAGGCATTGGAGTCGTGGATCCCACAGCAGACGGGCGTCGTCGGATCGAGCCCCGTAAACCTGGCAACTGATGGCAGGACCGGACCAAGTTTGTCCTGAGGTCTGCGAACCGGTGCAAGTTTATCCCTGATACCCAGTGTCCCGGCCAGGGAGGAGAATTGGGAGGTATGCGGGTTCCAGAGGTCCGTATGACATCCCAGTGAGGTGACATCCGTTGCCGCCACGCCGGTCAGCTTTGCACCCCAGTACTGCGGGTATGTGACAATGCAATGGGTGCGGTCTTTCAGGCCGGGGTCGGTCTGGAACTGCCAGAAAAGTTGTGCGCCGATGTTCAGACCGCCCGCCAGACGCGGCGAGCCGGTCTCTTCAAAAGGCGGGCGGATCGCGTCATAGGCCTGTGCGGTCTCGTCCGGGCCAGTGTGTTCATAATCCAGGATGGGTGCGGCAAGCGCGCCTTCGCTGTCCAGAAGCGCTGCACATGCACCATGCGTGGTGATGGAAATCGCATCAATGCCATGGCGCTCATTGAAATCACGCAACCCCTCCAGCAGAAAATCCCAGTGGCCCCCAACATCAAAATGTGGCCAGGGCGGACCCGGCAGAACAGCGTTGGGACGTGTGATTACGGAGATTTCGGTCAGAGTCTGCCGGTCAACCAGGGCCAGTTTCGCGTTGGTTTTACCAATATCGATGACGGCGACGTGACGCGTCATGGCATGTGGAACACAGTATCGAGCGGCGTGGCCACAGGTTCATTGCTGGGATGAGTTTGCATGATGTCTGCCATATGCGCCCACCATTTCTGCATGACGGGATGGTCCGGCAGCTCATCCATCCCGTGCTCCTCTTTGCGCCAGAGCACGGCAAAGAGCGTATCAGTTCCGGTGTCCAGATGGATCGAATAGTCCGAAACGCCGGCCTCTTTCAGAAGACCCACCAGCTCGGGCCATATCTCGTCGTGGCGTTTGATGTACTCATCCCGGCAACCGGGGTTCAGCTGCATTTTAAAGGCAAATTTTTCCATCAGCGCAGCCGCCACATGGACCACAGGCGCGGCAGGGCGATGACGCCGATCAGCAATGCCCCGATGACGATGGACATCACGATGCCAGGTACGTTCAGCAGACCCAGTCCGAAAGTCACAAGCCCCATCACGAAAGCTGCGATGACAACACCTGCGATGGTGCCTGATCCGCCGAGTATACTGACACCTCCTAGGACAACCATCGTGACCACCTCAAGCTCCCAACCCGTGGCGATGGAGGGCCGCGTGGAACCGAGCCGCGCGGTCAGGCAGATCGCAGCAACACCGGACATAAGACCCGTAAGGAGAAACAGGATGAATTTTACGCGGTTTACACGGATGCCCGAGAACATCGCACCGGTGGCATTGTTGCCGATGGCATAGACCGTGCGTCCGAAATTGGTCTTGTGAAGAAGTACAGCATAGATGACGGCGATGAGGGCAAACAGCACGAATTCAAATGATATCACCCACCAGACATACCCCTGACCAAACCACGAAAAGCTCTCGGGATAACCCCGGAACGCCTGATCGCCCAGTACGATGTAGCTGATGCCGCGGAACAGGCTCATCGTGCCGATCGTCACAACGATAGAGGGCAGCCCCATCCGGGTGACCAGCACGCCATTGAACGCGCCGCAGAGCAGGCCGACCCCAAGGCCGATCAGCACCAGACCCGGCGTGCCCACGCCCATCTGCACTGCCGCCCCCATTGCGGTCGACGCCAGGGCAATAATGGAGGCGACCGAAAGGTCAATTTCACCCGAGATGATCAGGAGCGCCATTGCGAAGGCAATCATCGCCTTTTCGGTGAAATTGAAAGTCGCGTCGCTCAGATTCCAGGCGTTCAGAAAATAGGGTGAGGCAAAGCTGTTGGCGACAAAAATGCCAACCGCAACAAGCAGCAGGAGCGTCTCCCAGCTCTTCAGCCGCTGCTCCATCGGAGAGCGCAGGCGGTCGGGGATAATGCGTTCTGTCGTGCTCATCGTATCTGCTCCGCGCGTTTGAGGATAATGCGGCCCTTTTTGCGGTTGGCCTGGGCGTTCAGAGCCACCGCGATGATGATGGCGCCGCCCGAAATGGCCAGTTGCCAGAAGGGGGATATATCAACGACCGGCAGGGCGTTCTTGATGATGCCAAGAAACAACGCGCCCAGCAGCGCGCCAGCGACAGTGCCGATGCCGCCCATAATCGACACGCCGCCGATCACACAGGCCGCAACCACGTCCAGTTCGAACCCGCCGGCGATATCCACGTAGGATACGGCAAAACGAGATACCCAGAGGTAGCCGGTCAGACCCGCCAGCGCACCCGAGATCGTGAACGCCCAGAACTGGGACCTGCCCACAGAGATTCCTGCATAGGTCGCAGCGTGGGGATTGCCGCCTGCTGCATAAAAGGCACGCCCCAGCGTTGTGCGTGTCATAACAACCGTAAAAACAATCACGGCGAAGATCGCAATCCAGCTGAGCACGGGAAGACCCAGCAGTTCGGCCCGCGGGAAAGCCTTGAAAGCCGGGCTCATCTCATGGCTGTTGACCCATTTTCCGTCAGAGATCAGAAAAATGACACCACGGAATATGGTCATTGTGCCCAGCGTTACCACGATAGACGGGATCTGCAGTTTCCAGACGAGAAGGCCGTTGATCATGCCCAGTATCGTGCCGAGGCCAATGGCGATGCCAAGGATCACAGCAATCGGCAGACCTGGCAGGGCGACATTCACCATGGACACCACCATACCAGTCAGAGCGAGATTTGCGGCAACGCTCAGGTCAATGCACCGGGTCAGGATCACAATCATCTGACCGATCGCCAGCAGGATCAGCGGTGAGGTGTCATTGAACACATTGGCAAGGTTCGATGGCGCGATGAACCCCGGAAACCGGGAAGAGATCAGTATCAGCAGCAGCAGAATTGCCACAATCAGCAACGTTTCCCGCGAGGCTATCAGTCGTTTCAGCATGACACGTATCCTCAGATCCCGGCAGCGTGGCGCACAAGTGTTTCAGGTTGCAGTTCCGTATCAGTCAACTCTGCAACAATACGCCCCTCGCGCATGACGATCACGCGGTCAGACATGCCCAGCACTTCCGGGATTTCAGAACTGACCATAATCACGGCGAGACCCTGCGCGGCCAGTTCCGCCATGAATTCATGCACAGCCGCCTTCGAGCCGATATCAACACCTTTGGTGGGCTCGTCGAGGATGATCACCCGGGGCTGTGTCGCCAGCCATTTGGCGATCACAACTTTCTGCTGATTGCCGCCCGACAGATTGCCCACGTGGGTGTCCAGAGAAGCCGCGCGCAGATCAAGCCGTTCGGTGTACTCGCGGGCCAGCCTGAACTCCTCAGCCAGACGCAGAAAGCCCCCGCGCGATATCCGCCCGAGTGAGGGCAGCGTAATATTCTGAAAGATCGGCAGATCAAGAACAGCCCCCTGTTTGCCCCGGTCTTCAGGCACATAGACAATACCATTGTCCACGGCGTCGGCCGGTGATCTGATGCTGACCTTCCTGCCTCCGACTTCGACAGAGCCTGCAGACGGCCGCGTGATCCCGAAGAGGGACTGCATGAATTCAGAACGCCCGGCACCAACCAGCCCGTAGAAGCCAAGGATTTCACCCTTGCGCAGGGTAAAGCTGATATCATCGAATTCAGTGGGGTGCGCATAGCCCTCGACGGTCAGAACCGGGTCACCGGCGCTTGGCTCCCGTTCGGGGAAAATCTGGCTGACGTCCCGCCCGACCATCATTTTTACAAGTTCGGCCTCACTGACATCGGCGATCGCACCGTCGCCGATCAGCTGGCCATCACGGAAGACAGTATAATTGTCAGCGATGCGGAAAATCTCATCGAACTTGTGGCTGATGAAAAGGATCGCCCTGCCCTGCGCCTTCAGACTTTCAACCAGTTCATAAAGCTCTTCGATTTCTTTCTGGGAGAGCGCGGCTGTTGGCTCATCCATAATCACTACGCGCGCCTCAATCGACAGTGCACGCGCAATTGCCACGAGGTGTTTGTTGGCGATGCCGAGGTCTTTCAGCCTGAGCTCAGGGTCAAGAGCGGCACCGATGCTGCTGAGAAGCGCGCGGGCTTTCTCGGTTGTCTTTTTGCGGTCGATCAGGCCCCACGAATTGCGCGGTGCGTGACCCAGAAAGATGTTTTCAGCAACAGACAGCTCGTCAAACAGCACCGTTTCCTGATGAATGGCCGTGACACCCTGATCGGCGGCAGCCTGCGGGGTCGGAAAGGGCGCTGGCACACCATCAACGAGAATGCTCCCGCCGTCGGGCTGATAGATCCCTGTCAGGATCTTGACAACCGTTGACTTGCCGGCGCCATTTTCGCCAACAAGAGCGGTCACTTTCCCCGGATAAAGGCTGAGCGATACGCCGGACAGCGCCTTCACCCCGGGAAAGGTTTTGCTGATGTCCGCCAGGGCCAGAATGGCCTGCGGGTCAGACCGGTCGCCCCGGGGCAATGACTTTTGCGTTTGCTGCAACATCCAGTGTCTCGATCTGATCCGGGAAGAAGGGTGACGCGGACCTGTAAAGCCCGCGCCACAGGTCAGTTCATGATCTCAGAAAATCGACTTGAACTGATCAATATTGGAAGCGTCGTATATGAACGGGTCCGCCATTGCGGCCTCGTTACTGTCGTCCAGAGTGATTGAGCCCACACGCCCGATAGAGATCTCTGCGCCCGGCTCTGCTTTGGCGGCCTCCGACGCCAGTGCATGCGCGATATAGGCTGCCGAATATCCCAGATCGATCGGGTTCCAGATCGCAAAGGACTGAGAGGCACCGCTTTCGATGGCGCCGGCCATCTCAGACGGCAGACCCAGCCCGGTGACATTGACCTCACCGATCTTGCCCGCGTCTGCAACGGCTTGCGCTGCAGCCACGATCCCTACGGATGTTGGCGCGATGATGGCATCCAGATCCGGATAGGACTGCATCAGACCGGTGGCCTCACGGTATGATTTATCAGCGAGGTCATCGCCGTAGACCGTCGAAACAACATTGATGCCCGGATAGTTGCCCATCACTTTGGTCATCTCTTCGATCCAGATGTTCTGGTTCGTCGACGTCGTGGTCGCGGACAGCACCGCGACATCTCCTCCATCAGGCAGGTGGTCGGCGGCCAGCTTGATGATCATGTTTCCGATCAGCGCATTTGATGACGGATTGAGGTGCATCTGCCGGCCCTCCTGCGCCACGCCGGAATCCCATGAGATGACCGTGATGCCACGCTGCATCGCTTTTTTGAGCGTAGGCACCAGCGCGTCGGTATCATTGGCCGAAACGGCAATCGCATCCACGCCCTGCGCGATCAGCGAGTTGATGACCTCGATCTGACCTTCAGCGGTGGTATCAGTGGGGCCGGTATAGATGATCTCAACACCACCGATTTCCTTTGCCGCTTCTTCTGCACCCTGTGCTGCGGCTTCAAAGAAACCGATGCCCAGAGCCTTTACAACCAGCGCGATACGCATGTCGTCCTGGGCCATTGCGGTCGTGCCAAACAGGCTTGCTGCAACTGTCAGGCCCGTGGTGAGTTTCGTAAATGTGCGACGTTTCATTGGTTTCCTCCCTAAAGTACGTTCGCTGATGTGACCTCTCAGGAGGCCACGTTCTTCTGAGCACCCCCTGTCTGGGTGACGATCAGTTTCACTTCTGCGGCCTCAAGCATGGCGGCAGCCTTGTCCGAAATCCGGTCATCGGTGATGACGGTGGTGATACGGCTGAGCGGGCACAGCACCAGGCTGGAACGCTGCTCAAACTTGCTGCTGTCGGCAAGAACAACCAGCTCGTCGGCCTGGCCGATGAGTTTTTGTTCGGCCTGGATCAGAAGCGGGTCTGCCTCCATCAGCCCCAGGGGCCCAAGACCCTGCGCGCCCATGAACATACGCCGGGCACAGAAATTTCGGGTCACGTCATTGTCAAAAGGCGACAGGATGATGTTCTGCTCGCGGTAGATCGTGCCACCCGAGAGCATGACTGTATTTCTGGAATGCTTGAGAAGGTGTTCTGCAATCGGAAAAGAATTTGTAAAGACCTGCATGCGCCGCCCGGCCAGCGGGTGCACCATCTGGAACGTCGTGGTGCCGCCGTTGATGATGATCGCATCGCCATCGTCGCACAGATCGACGGCGGCTGCGGCAATCGCCTGCTTCTCCTCGATCCGCATGGTCTCATTGACGGAGAAGGGCCTGCCGGCAAGACCTACAAACTGCGGTGGATTAAGCGCTTCGGCACCACCACGCACGCGGCGCAGCTGCCTGTCCTGATCGAGCGTGGCAATGTCACGGCGGATTGTCGCCTCTGACGCGCCGGTCAGATTGCACAGATCCACCACAGTGACCACGGGGCGCTCCTCCACCGCGGACAGAATGATCGTATGACGTTCTTTCTCGTGCAATTCCGGCCTCCCTTTCACCACAGGCTGTCCAGATTCGGCGCATCTGTCAATCAAAAACAATCATATTCGCTCATTCTGCATCGCAGCATGATTGTTTATGACTGATATTGATTGACAAACCGCCGCACTCCGCTCAGCCTGAAACCCGAAGAGATTGATCGGCGTACCGCGCCAGCCGGGAGGAAACATGTTGAAAACACTGGAAACTCAGCTTCTTGAAAGCCGCTGGGATGACAAGGTCGCTCGGGGAATGAGCGAATCAGAACTTCTGCTGTATCGCTCCAACATCCTCGGGGCTGATAAACGGGTGACCAATTACGGCGGCGGCAACACCTCTGCCAAAGTGATGGAGACCGATCCCCTGACAGGCGAAAAGGTCGAGGTGCTCTGGGTCAAAGGGTCCGGGGGCGATATCGGCTCGATCAGGATGGATGGCTTTGCAACGCTTTATATGGACAAGCTCCAGGCTCTGAAGTCGCTGTATCGCGGGGTGGAACATGAAGATGAGATGGTCGGCTACCTGCCGCACTGCACCTTTCAGCTGAACCCGCGGGCGGCATCCATCGACACCCCCCTGCATGCCTATGTACCGCGACGGCATGTGGATCACGTTCATGCCGATGCGATTATTGCGATTGCCGCTTCAAAGAACTCCAAAGAACTGACACAGGAAATTTTCGGAAGCCGGATTGGCTGGCTGCCGTGGAAGAAACCCGGTTACGAACTGGGTCTGTGGCTGGAGAACTTCTGTCTGGAAAACCCGGAGGCGGACGGTGTTGTTCTGGCAAGCCACGGCCTCTTTACCTGGGCCGACACCGCGAAGGAATGTTACGACCAGACGATTGATGTCATCAACGTTGCCACCAGATGGCTCGCCGAACGCAGCGACGGTATCCCGGCCTTCGGTGGCGCGGTTCACCAAAGCCTCTCAGCCGACACACGTCGCAAGGTTGCGGCGCGCCTGATGCCTGCAATCCGTGGCTTTGTGTCCGGAAATCAGCATATGGTCGGCCATTTTAACGACAGTGACACAGTGCTTGAATTCGTAAACGCGAGGGACATGGAGGCGCTTGCGGCTTTGGGGACGTCCTGTCCTGACCACTTCCTGCGCACAAAAATCCGGCCACTGGTGGTGCCTTTCGATCCGGCCGGGAACAACACTGAAGCGGTACTGGCCGCCCTGCCCGATCAGGTTGATGCCTACCGTCAGGATTATGAGGCCTATTATGATCGCTGCCGGCACGACGACAGCCCGGCGCTGCGCGACCCGAACGCGGTTGTCTACCTGATCCCCGGTGTCGGCATGATCACCTTCGCCAAGGACAAGGCGACGGCAAGGATTTCCGGCGAATTCTACGTCAACGCCATCAACGTGATGCGCGGCGCGTCGGCGGTCAGCGAATATCAGGGCCTGCCCGAACAGGAAGCCTTTGATATCGAATACTGGCTGCTGGAAGAGGCCAAGCTGCAGCGCATGCCGAAACCGAAATCGCTTGCCGGTCGCGTGGCCCTTGTCACCGGGGGCGCCGGAGGCATCGGAGCGGCAACAGCAGAGCGCTACCTTTCAGAAGGTGCCTGCGTGATCCTGGCCGATATCAATGAGGACGCCCTTGCCTCGGTGCAGAGCAGTTTATCGGACCGGTACAGTGCGGATGTCGTCCGCAGCGTGGTAATGAATGTAACAAGCGAAGAAGCCGTTGCTGCGGCTTTTGCGGATGCCTGCGTTGAATTTGGCGGGGTGGACATTCTGGTGTCCAACGCCGGCATTGCTTCATCGGCACCGGTCGAGGAGACATCACTGGCCCTGTGGAACCGGAACATGGATATTCTGTCGACCGGTTATTTCCTGGTCAGTCGCGAAGCGTTCCGGCTGATGCGGGTACAGGGCATGGGCGGTGCTGTCGTTTTCGTGGCCTCCAAAAACGGACTGGCCGCTTCACCCAATGCCGCAGCCTACTGCACGGCAAAAGCCTCGGAAATTCATCTGGCGCGCTGTCTTGCGCTTGAAGGGGCAGAAGCCGGTATCCGCGTCAATGTGGTCAACCCGGACGCTGTCCTGCGTGGATCGAAAATCTGGGAGGGCGACTGGCTGGAACAGCGCGCGGGCACCTATGGCACAGACAAGGACGGACTTGAGGAAATGTACCGCCAGCGCTCAATGCTCAAACGTTCGGTTCTGCCGGAAGATATTGCAGAGGCCTGCTATTTCTTCGCCGCCGACACTTCCTCCAAGTCTACGGGCAACATCATCAATGTGGACGCGGGCAATGTGCAAGCGTTCACACGGTAGGGGATACGCATGAGCTATGAGAGCGCAAAAGACGCCTTTGCTGAATGGGGTGTAGATACCGAAGCCGCACTGGAGCGTCTGAAGACCATCCCGGTATCCATGCATTGCTGGCAGGGTGATGATGTCGTCGGCTTCGAGCCAAAGTCGGGCGCGTCGGGTGGCGGCATCCAGGCGACAGGTAACCACCCGGGGCGGGCCCGTACGCCCGACGAGCTGCGCGCGGATCTGGAGTTTGCCTATTCCATGATCCCGGGCAGGCACCGGCTGAACCTGCATGCGATGTATCCCGACACCGGGGCAAGCCCGGACAGGGACGAGATTGAGTTCGCGCATTTTGCACCATGGGTCGACTGGGCGAAGGCCCAGGGTATTGGCCTCGACTTCAATCCCACCTTCTTTGCCCATGCCAGGGCGGACGATAACCTTACGCTCAGCCATCCTGACCCTGGTATCCGTGACTTCTGGATCGAACACGGCCGGCGGTCCCGCGATATTGCAGCACAGATCGGCGCGGTACTCGGTTCACCATGTGTGAACAATATCTGGGTGCCAGACGGCTACAAGGATACACCGGTTGACCGGATGTCTGCGCGCAAGCGGCTCGAAGCCTCGCTCGATGCGATGCTCGCCCCGCCACAGGACAAAAAGCAGATGCTTGATGCTGTGGAAAGCAAGCTCTTCGGCATTGGCGTCGAAGCCTGTACAGTCGGCAGTCATGAATTCTACATGGGGTATGCAATCCGCAAGGGCATTTTGCTGTGCCTCGATATGGGCCATTTTCATCCGACCGAGAATATCGCGGACAAGCTCAGCGCCGTCGCGTTGTCGCTGGATGAAATTCTGTTGCATGTCTCCCGGCCGATGCGGTGGGACAGCGACCACGTAATCCTTCTCAGCGATGACATTCTGCAGATGGCGCAGGAACTTGTCAGCGCAGACCTTCTGGGGCGGACGCATATCGGGCTGGATTTTTTTGACGCCACAATTAGCCGCACGGCCGCCTGGGTTATCGGCACCCGCAATATGCAAAAGGCATTGCTGCGCGCCCTGCTGCTGCCTCTGGAGCGGTTGAAGGCAGCCGAAGAGAACCTTGATTTCACGACCCGGCTCGTCGTGACGGAAGAGTTCAAAGACATGCCCTTCGGCACTGTCTGGAACGAGTTCGCGGCGCGGCAGGAGGTTCCAAACGGTCAGGGGTTGATCAGAGAGCTCGATCGTTATCAGACGAAGGTTTCAGGCCGGGGTTAGACAGAAGTACCCACGGCAGGTCCGCATACCTGTGCAGTACCCGCCCCGCCCGCAAACCTGCAGGTCGCAACGTGATGATCAGGTTGATGTGCGGTCCGTTGCGGCGTCTGATCACACCGTCGCATTGCTGAAACCGCAGACCGCAATGCAGAGTTTCGCTCCGGCGTCGTTTTAAGAACAGACGCACGCCGGGCGGTACCCCCAGAAAGGGCGATGACACCAGCGCTTGCTACTCCTCAACCCACGGACCGCGTCCTTACCGGCATCGCACTTATGCTCGGGTTCTGTCTGACCGCGCCTCTGCTGGATGTGGCCGCAAAACTTGCATCGGCCAGCGTACCGACGGGGCAGATCACAGCGGCGCGCTTTATCGTGCAATGCGCGCTGATGGCGCCTTTTATCCGGGCAATGGGGTTGTCGCTGCGCGTGCCGAAAGGGCAACTGAAACCCCTCATCGCCCGGGCAATTCTGTTACTGCTCGCTACGTTCTGCTTCGTTGCCGCAATCCGCGTGATGCCGCTTGCCGATGCGCTGGCCATCGTGTTTGTTGCCCCGTTCATTGTTCTTCTGGCGGGGAAGTTCTTGCTTAATGAAGATGTCGGGCCTCGTCGTGTTGGCGCTGCACTTGTTGGGTTTCTGGGCGTTCTGTTCGTGATCCAACCCAGTTTTGCAGCCTTTGGTATGGTCGCACTCTTTCCACTTGGTACGGCAGTGGCCTTTGCTTTCTACATCCTTCTGACGCGTGGCCTGTCGCGGCGGATGCATCCCGTTGCACTGCAGTTCCACACAGGCCTGATCGCCAGTCTGTTCTGCATTCCGGTCCTGCTGGTGGCCGAAGGATCCGGGTCCACACTGTTTGACCCCGTCTGGCCAGACGGTCTCGCCTGGCTGTGGCTGCTGGGCGCCGGATTCTTTGCGACCGTCAGCCACATGATGATGACTTACGCCCTCTCATTTGCTCCATCCGCCACAATAGCCCCGTTGCAGTATTTCGAGCTGCCGGTGGCCACGGTCTTCGGATACCTTGTTTTCAATGATTTCCCGAATGCACTGAGTTTACTCGGTATTGCCATTATTATTGCCGCCGGTCTCTACATGATCCACCGGGAAAGAATTGCGTCCAGACAGCTCATCCCAGATGTCGGAACACTGTCCCGCGACCGGGACTGATGCGGACCTGAAGTCATTTGTCGTGAGGCAATCGCTGCGACTGTCGGGGCATTTGCGACATAATCCACGCTATATGGGCCGCTGCGGATGTTCCGTTTTGCCGGATTGTCCTTTGTCGCCATGGGCCCCCGAAGTCCCGCGGTCCACGTTCAGAGACTTGGTCTTCGTAAAATTATCCGCTCCCCCTCACTGGTATCTTCTCTGCTGCAGGTCACACGTCGGGCCAAAGAACGAGGAGCGTCGGGTACCTCGAAGATATGGACATCACCACAGCCGGTACGGAGTTCTGATATGACCCACTCTTGCTACCGCCCCGCTGACGCCCCGGCTGATGGTCTGTCGATACGGATCTGTGGTATCCACGGAGGCGGCATTGGTGCAGGCGGGGTGTCCTGGCCCGGGCGGCCCTCTTTCAAGGGAGACGTGATATGTTTCGGTTTGCATTATTGATGGTCACCTTTCTTTCCGGTGGAGTTGCGACTGCGCAAACGGCTCCTTCTGCTGCCGACATCGCGTCTTATGACGGACTGCATCTGGCGGCTCATCACGGCGACGTCGCGCAGGTCGTGAGCCTTCTGGAGGCAGGCGCTGATCCGGACATACGGGATCGGGCAAGCCGCACGCCTGCACATGTCGCGGCTTTTGCCTCACATGATGATGTGATTACTGCCCTCGCGGAAAGGGGCGCCGACATGAATGCTCTGGACAACCGCCTCTATGACGTGGTGACGATTGCTGCTGTGGCGAACGATCCTGAACTGGTCTCTCTGGCAATCAGGCTGGGCAACAGTCCAACCCTTGTCACCAGCGTATATGACGGTACGGCGTTGATCGCTGCTGCCCATCTTGGCCACTACGACGTCGTCAGGCGCCTTGTGGATGGCGGCGCACCGCTTGATCATGTCAACAACCTCGGCTGGACAGCTTTGATGGAAGCCGTTGTTCTGGGCGACGGGGGTGCCGACCACATCAGAACCGTGCAGATACTCGCAGATGCCGGGGCTGACCGGGCGATTGCCGACAGGGCTGGTGTGACGCCACTTCAGCACGCCAGAGCGCGTGGCTATGCCGGGATCGCAGCATTGCTTGAATAGATTTCACTGCCGCGCGAGGCAGAGGCCGCGCTGGTACGGCTGGGTCATGAGCACTGCGAATTTGTGAGATAATTTTCCGGATTATCAAAAACTTCCGAAAGGAGTTGTCTTGCTTTCACGGGTGTATGGCAACCGGGGAGACCGCCATACTGGCGCAGAACCTCAAGATGCGGAGCGCACATGGCACCAAAGTATTTCGCCCCTCGCGGCGGTCACCCCGGACAGGAGCAGCTGCTCACGGATCGTGCCATTTTCACCGAAGCCTATGCAGTCATTCCCAGAGGGACGATGCGCGATATCGTGACGAGTTTTCTGCCTTTCTGGGAGAAGACACGCCTTTGGGTGATAGCCCGCCCCATGTCCGGTTTCGCGGAGACGTTTTCGCAATACATCATGGAAGTCTCGCCTGGTGGCGGCTCTGCCGATCCCGAGCTTGACCCCGGTGCACAAGGCGTTCTGTTCATCGCAGAAGGCACCGCGGTACTAACTATCGAGGGTTCGGAGCACCAGATGACCGAAGGCGGATACGCCTACATCCCACCCGGCGCCGACTGGTCACTGTTCAACAAAAGCGCGAAGATGCTGCGGTTTCACTGGGTGCGCAAAGCCTATGAGGCCGTCCCGGGATTACCTCTGCCTGATCCGGTCGTGACCAATGAACAGGATATCACCCCGACCGAGATGCCGGGGACGGATGGCAAATGGGCCACGACGCGGTTCGTGGATCCGGAAGATCTGCGCCACGATATGCACGTGACCATCGTGACCTTCGAGCCGGGGGGCGTCATTCCCTTTCTGGAAACCCACGTGATGGAACACGGGCTTTATGTTCTGGAGGGCAAGGCCGTCTATAACCTCAACAACGACTGGGTCGAGGTTGAGGCTGGCGATTACATGTGGTTGCGCGCTTTCTGCCCACAGGCCTGCTATGCGGGCGGTCCGGGGCGCTTCCGGTATCTGCTCTACAAGGATGTAAACCGCCACATGAACGTGTCTGCGCTGTCTGGCAGCACTCTCGTTAACAGGCCTCTCAGCCCTACGGTAAAGTAGTTTTTCCCGACGCTGAAAGTACCTGCATCTCGCGGGTACGGTCTTTGTCCGGGCCCGATATACGCGCCGTTTCAGGACAGACCCGCAGGCGACCCCGTAAGCCGGCGCAATACGGTGACAGCGTGTCCCTCCCATGAAGGCGATCGGGCGCAGCTGACATCCCGAACACCGATGCGTTCCGCTTCTCTTTCGGGACGCCTCCCCTCCGACACCACCCGATCCAAACACCGCGGCCAATGCGCAGAGCGGACGCATGGATCCGTGCCGCTGCCGACGCGCCCGGCACTGCCGTCCATCTGTTCATCAGCGCGGCAGCCGGGCGTGAAACCGCCCTGTCCTGTCATGCCGCACCTGTACACGTGAAATCGCATGCCGATTGACTGCGCCCCTGAGCGGACCAGACGACTGAGGCACGTCTTTTACAGCCGCTGGTGTCTGTCAGAGCCCAAAGGATTGCCCCCGGACTGCCAGATCCTGCGCGCAGATATGCAATCCCCGTATATGATTTTCAGACTGACGTCTTTTTTTTGCAGGCTGCGACTGACCCACAGGGCAAAAGGAAAGACGAAAACGACATCTCCTGCGCGTCGGATTTGCTGAGCGGACTGCAACATTCGTCAACTGCCCGGGTGTGGCCGGTCTGACCACGCAGATCACATAAGGTCAGGCTGTCCAGGCACTGGTCCACACCTGCCCTGAAAAGACAGACACGCCGCCTGAACAGTCCGTAGGATCGCGCACGAACAAACCGTATGAAACACCCTGCCCGGGTCCTGGCAGGGCCTGCGCCCTGTCGTGACTGTGGCAAGGTCGGAGAAAGCCTGATCCTGCAGGCTCAGGGTCGGGTCTGTCATCAGCGCCGCCCGCACCAGACAGCACAAAAGGCGCAACAGAAAGGCCCGGTCGATCTGACCGGGCCTTTTGCGTTTTCGGAACTTCTTTGGCAGCGATCAGACGTGATCGTCTCTCACAAGCTCGCCGTGACCATGACCCGCCAGACCGCCGGAGACCTCTTCGGTGGCTTCACCGCTGAGTTCTTCGGGCAGGATGAGGTTCAGCACGATGGCGATCAGCGCCGCAGGAAGCAGACCCGATGTCAGCAGGATTTTGATGGTGCCCTCAAGATGCTGAAGAGCGCCGGGTTCCTGTTGCAGGCCCAGACCCACGGACAGGGAAATCGCAAAGATCACCATATTGCGGCGGTTCCAGCGCACATCCGACAGCATTGAGATACCGGCAGCCACAACCATACCGAACATCACAATCACACCGCCGCCCAGAACTTCGATCGGAATGGAAGAGACCACCGCACCCACCTTGGGTACCAGACCGGCGGCAATCAGGAAGAGTGCGCCGATGGTAACAACATGACGGCTCATGACACCCGTCATGGCGATCAGACCAACGTTCTGTGAGAACGACGTGTTGGGCAATGCGCCAAAGAAACCCGAAATCGCCGTGCCAACGCCGTCGGCATAGGTCGCGCCCCGGATTTCCCGGTCTGTTGCTTCGCGGCCCGCACCCCCTTTGGTAATGCCCGAGACATCCCCGACCGTTTCAACGGCAGACACAAAGGCCATCAGGCAAAAGCCAATGATGGCAGCGGCCGTGAATTCAACCCCGAAGTGGAACGGGTTCGGCAACGCAAATGGTGCGGCACGACCCACATTGGCCAGGCTGACCTCACCCAGCATAAAGGCATACGCATACCCTGCCAGCAGGCCGATCAGAACAGCGGAGACCGACAGCATACCGCGTGCAAAGAACTTCAGCCCCAGTGTCACAAAGATAACGATCAGTGCCATAGACCAGTTCAGAAGCGAGCCGTACTGCTCCGTTCCGATAGCCGGCACGCCACCGGCGGCATACTGGATGCCAACCTTTACAAGGGCGAGACCAATCATTGTCACAACGAGACCTGTGACAAGCGGCGGAAGGGCAAAGCGTATTCTGCCGATGAAAAGTCCCAGGACTGCATGGAAAAGACCGCCCACAATCACACCTCCCATGACGACAGCAATGGCATCAACGCCCTTGCCCACAACCAGTGGGATCATGATCGGAATGAAGGCAAAGGACGTGCCCTGAACAATCGGCAGACCCGCACCGATGGGCCCGAGAGTGATTGACTGGAGCAGCGTCGCAACGCCCGCAAAAAACATCGACATCTGGATCATGTAGATCATCTGCGGGAAATCGGGGCTGTTGGAGCCAAAACCGAAACCCGCAGCGCCACATACGATGATCGCAGGGGTGACGTTGGACACGAACATCGCAAGAACGTGCTGGATACCCAGCGGCACGGCCTTGTGAAGCGGCGGCGTGTAGTTTGGATCGCGGAGTTGTTCCGGCGTTCCGATGGTTGAATCTGACATGAGTTGTCCCTCCCTGTTTTTCCGCGTCGCCTTCCCGGGCCACGCGCTTTATCGTTCGATGGTGATTGGTTCGTCGAACCAGTGTTCTTCGAGATTTGGCCCGTCGGTCACTCTGTCCACGACCATGAACAACGCCGTTTCTGTTGACGTACCGGCGAGCGGGCACAAAACCCCGTGCCAGACGTTACGGCCGATGTTCACGCCCTGGCCGGGGCCTGCGATAAAGGCACGCGGATTGTGTGGGACGCCGTTCTGATCGTCGGCCAGGACCACGAGGTACTCGCCTGGCTGCATTGGCAGAAAAGCCTGGCTCCCATGCGGATGGCGCTCCATCATCTCCATCCTGTACGGCGTGGTGAACGTTGCCGACCGGAAGATGCTGATGCCTGTCTCCCCTTTGACATCGGGGCGTGCCAGGTCATGGAAACGTGCGCAGAAACCCTGGTTGATGAGCTTGTCCGCCTCGCCTGATGCCTCAATCAACTCGGCCAGCCCGGCGACAGCCTCCTGCGAGATCTGTGTTGCGCGCAGCGTTTCTGTCATAAGCCCAGCTTCTCGATCAGACGCAGTTCGGCAATCCGTTCCACCTGACGGCAGGCCTCTGCAAATTCAGTTTCACGATCATTGCCGATACGGCGTCGGAACGCGTCAAGGATCGTGGCTTTGGTGTTGTCTTTCACTGCAATGATGAAAGGGAACCCGTGGCGTTCCACGTATTGTGCATTGAGAGCGCCGAACATCGCGCGTTCTTCGTCGGTGAGCAGGTCAAGACCCGCGCCTGCCTGTTCCGCGGTACTTTCAGCCGTCAGTCTGCCGGCGGCGGCCAGCTTGCCCGCCAGATCAGGGTGCGCGGTAAGTACGCCCAGGCGCTTTTCATCAGGCGCGCTGCGAAAGATACGGCAAAGTGCATTGTGCACACCCGCGGCCGTGTCATGGGTCGGACCCAGCTCCAGACCATGTGCGCCTTCGGCGATCCAGGGACTGTGCTCAAAAATTCCACCAAATTCCGCGACAAAGGCCTCAGGTTCCATTTCGGAAGGCCGTGGCCGGGTCACCGGCGGATGTACCTCTGCCCAGTGATCAGCAATCTGTTCGCGGGTGGCGAACCAGACACCGTCGTGTTGCCGGAAGTGCTCCAGTGCCCGTTTCAGTGCCATGGCACGCCCGGGCCGCCCGATCAGCCGACAGTGCAGCCCGATTGACAGGATTGACGGGTAACCCGCCTCTCCTTCCGCATAGAGCATGTCAAAGCTGTCCCTGAGATAGCTCTCAAACTGGTCGCCATTGGTATAGCCCGCCTGAATGGCAAACCGCATGTCGTTGCAGTCCATCGTGTAGGGCACAATCAGCTGGTCTTTGCCGCCGGCGCGGGTCCAGTAGGGCAGATCATCGGCGTAGCTGTCGGCGATGTAGGCAAAGTCGCCCTCTTCTGCCACCAGATCCACGGTGTTCATGGAACAGCGTCCGGTGTACCAGCCGCGTGGCGCAGCACCCGTGACCTCTGTGTGCAGGCGGATCGCCTCGCGGATATGTGCGCGCTCTTCGTCGGCAGGCATATCCTTGTGTTCAACCCACTTCAGACCGTGGGAGGCAATCTCCCATCCACTGGCGCGCATGGCCGCGACCTGTTCCGGCGCACGCGCCAGGGCTGTAGCCACTCCGTAGACGGTGACCGGCAGATCGCCGAGCAACCGGTGAACGCGCCAGAAGCCCGCGCGTGCACCATATTCGTAGATCGATTCCATGTTCCAGTGACGCTGCCCAGGCCAGGGAGCCGCGCCTGTAATTTCAGACAGAAACGCCTCTGATGCCGCATCGCCATGCAAGACATTGTTTTCGCCGCCTTCTTCGTAGTTCAGAACGATCTGGACAGCGATCTTTGCGCCACCGGGCCAGTTCACCGCGGGCGGGCTGGCACCATAGCCTGTCATATCACGGGGATAGCGATGCATAGACATTCCTCAATCTGCGTGGGTGATCTATAGAGCAAAACAATACAGCTGTTTTTCAAGAAATTTTTGAAAGAGCCTATTGTGTAAGGGATTTGATGCGAAATGGCATGTCTGCCACACAGGGCAGGCGCAAACCGGAGGATTTTATGAGCGGATATCTGACAACACATGTCCTGGACACAGCACGCGGATGTCCTGCGAAAGGCCTCAGAATTGATCTCTTCCGCATCCAAGGTGAGAGCAGGACGCATCTGAAAACGCTTGTGACCAATGACGACGGTCGGACCGACGAGCAGATTCTGCCCGCGGATGCGTTTGAGACGGGTGTCTACGAGCTGGTTTTCCACGCCGGTGATTATCTGGATGCGACCGGCGCACCATCAGAAGATCCCCGCTTTCTGGATGTAGTGCCGCTGCGGTTCGGGATGTCCGAAGCGTCTCATTATCACGTACCGCTTCTGCTCTCGCCTTTCGGGTATTCGACCTATCGCGGCAGCTAGTCCGGGTCGTCAGCACTGACCACGTCAGCGATCTTTTCAATAATGTACTCCATGAAAAGGCGGGTCTTGGGATCCTGCCTCTTTCTGTGCGTGAACAGACACGCCATCTGGATCGGCTCCGGCGGTGTTTCTTCACACACGGCGACAAGACGGCCTTGGCGCAGGTGGTCTGCCACTTCAAAAACGGGCTTCATCGCGATGCCGTGGCCAGCCAGCGCCCAGTCTGTCAGCACATCCCCATCATCGGATTCGTAACGGCCCGCGACGCGGAACCTTTTTGGCCCGGTGTCAGTCACCAGACGCCAGCGAAACTCTGTCGCGCCCGGAAAACGCAGGTTGAGACATTCGTGTGCATCAGAGACCAGCACGTCGCCGTTTGTGGGATGTCCCCGCTTTCTGATGTAATCCGGTGAGGCGCAGAGTACGCGGCGCACATCCGCGATTTTCCGAATGCGCAGATTGCTGTCTTCGGGATTGCCCAGAAAGAAAGCGAGGTCGAGCCCCTCTGTCGTCAGATCCACTTTCCGGTCTGTCATTCTGAGCCGCATCCTGACCTCCGGATAAAGCTGCAGAAACCCCGGCACCTGCGGTGCAATCAGTCTTCTGCCGACCCCGAGGGGCGCCGCCACGTAAAGAGATCCTTTTGGATTGTCGGTCATGTTGATGACCTGTGCCTCGGCATTTTCAACCGCTTCCAGCACCTCACAGGCTGCACCGAAAAAGGTTTTGCCCTGGTCAGTGGGTGCAAGGCTGCGCGTGGTGCGCTGAAACAACCGGACGCCCAGATGCTCTTCGAGCTGTGAAATGCGCGATGACGTTACAGCGGGTGAAATCCGCAGATCGCGCCCGGCAGCTGACATGCTGCCAAGTTCATAGACGCGGACAAACGTACGGATATTATCGAGATATGACATTATTCGGTTTTTTTTGATGCTGCCTCGTGTTGCACAGATATAGCGGAATAATGCTGACCCGCATAGAGTGCCCGGAAACACAGGCTAGGAGAGACCCACATGTATGATCTTGCCGTCTTCTGGGATTGGATAGCATTTTCTGTGCGCTGGCTGCATGTGATCACCGCCATGGCCTGGATCGGTGCCAGTTTTTACTTCATTGCGCTCGATCTGATGCTGAAACCCAACGATGCGCTGCCCGAAGGTGCCTATGGCGAAGAATGGGAAGTGCACGGAGGCGGGTTCTATCACACGGTCAAATATCTTGTCGCGCCGGCGCGCATGCCAGAGCATCTGACCTGGCATAAATGGCAGAGCTATTCGACCTGGCTTTCAGGAGCCGCACTCCTGATGATCATTTACTGGGCCGGGGGCGAGCTTTACCTGCTCGATCCCACCAAGGCTGATCTGGCGCTTTGGCAGGGTATCCTGATCTCCGCAGGTTCTCTGGCAATTGGCTGGTTGCTGTATGATGCGATGTGCAAATCAAAGCTGGCCGACACCCCGACTGTGCTGATGCTTCTGCTTTTCGTAATGCTTGTGATCATGTCCTGGGGATACAACCAGGTCTTCACAGGTCGCGCCGCACTTCTGCACCTCGGTGCGTTCACAGCCACCATCATGACGGCAAATGTATTCTTTCAGATCATGCCTAACCAGCGTATCGTCGTTGAAGACCTCAAGGCAGGCCGCGTACCTGATGCGAAATACGGCAAGATCGCCAAGGTGCGCTCGACCCACAACAACTACCTGACGTTGCCTGTCGTGTTCCTGATGCTGTCCAACCATTATCCGCTGTCCTTCGGGACAGAGTATGCCTGGATCATCGCCAGCCTGATCTTTCTGACCGGCGTCACGATCCGTCACTACTTCAACACCATGCACAGGACCGGCACGGGGCCGCACTGGACCTGGGCCGTGACAGTTCTGCTGATGATCCTCATCGCGTGGCTTTCAAGTGTAAAACCCAGTGAAACGTGGGAAGATGCCGAAGCCCGCGAGCTCACGCCCTATGAAGAGCGCTTCGTGTCCGCCGAAGGGTTCGAGGCGGCATATGATGCTGTTCTTGGTAACTGCTCAATGTGCCATGCACGCGAACCGGTCTGGGGCAACATGCAGTGGGCACCCAAAGGCGTGCACCTGGAAACACCCGGCGATGTCGCCCGTAATGCCCGGGCCATCTATCTGCAGGCCGGGGTGAGCCACGCAATGCCGCCCCCAAATGCAGTTCAGATGGACGAAGACGCCCGCAGGGCCATCGTCGCCTGGGTCCGCGCGGTCCGGTAATAAGGTCCGGTTCATGCACACCGGCCGGACCGGGTCCGGCAGTATCGGATGAGAGGTGTTCTGCACGTCTGAATTAGGGCCGCGGTTTTCCTGATCACAACACCAGACCAATCGGACGATCGCCTTTGCCGGCCGCTACACATTCACTGCGGTGCCGGGTTTTTGCAAAACCAGCAGATCTGAGAACGGTTTGTGTCAGTGTATAAAGGTATCCGGGTTCACCGGCACTCACCCTGATTTTCCTGTCGCCGTGTCCGGTCAGAAACAATGGGGCTGATATCACGGTGAAGGACGTATTTTTCCCAAAGGCTGCTCAGGGAATACCCTGCCGGACAGGGCCGCGCGGACACCGGCCCCTTATGCAGACACCCTGCGCAACCATTCTATTTCTTTATGCGATAATAAATACTATCAATTTTTTAAATCGTAAATTCGGTGCTAGCTTGCCTGAAACCCTGGGCTTCAGAGGCGAAAATGAACCGATACGACTTCCAGCGAAACTTCCGCGCGACCGGGCCTGTCGTACTTCCGGTCATTCATGTTCTGGACGCCGAACAGGCCCGGAGAAACATTCAGACTGCAATTGACGGAGGATGTCCGGGCGTTTTTCTGATCAACCACGACTTTGAGAAAGAAAGACTGGTCCCGATCATCAAGGAAATGCGCGAGGCCTTTCCAGACTACTGGATAGGCGTGAACTTTCTGGCCATTACCGGCAAATTCGCCTTTCCGGTCCTTGGCGATCTTCAGGCCAAAGGCACCCGCGTTGACGGGTACTGGGCTGATGACGCCCGTATAGACGAGCGCCGGGCCGACGACGATCAGTTCGAGGCAGAAGAGATCGCCCGGGTGCGCCGCGAAAGCGGCTGGGATGGTCTGTACATTGGTGGCACGGCTTTCAAGAAACAGCGTGAAGTTGACCCCGCTGACTATGGCAGGAGCGCGCGCCTCGCTACACGGTTCATGGATGTCGTGGTGACTTCCGGCGTAGCCACAGGTCACGCAGCCGATGTGGGCAAAATCGACACTTTCAGAGAGCACTGCGGAGATACTGCGCTCGGCCTCGCGTCCGGAATAACGCCGGAGAACGCCGCTCAGTACGCCGATGCGGTCGATCTGTTCATGGTGGCGACAGGCATCAATTTTAAAGGCGATTTTTACAATATAGATCCGGACCGCCTGCAACAGCTCATGCAAGCGACACAGAAATAAGGGAGACAAACAGATGGCACACGACAAGGGACCCAGAGACGACCGTTGGTACTTCTCACTCATGGCGCCGAACACCAAGGGCGACAAGTTCGCATGGCTCGATCCGACATCCATCTACATCAACGGCAAGGCTTATCATGACCTGCTGGATGATCTGTGTGCTGATCTTGATGAGGACCAGATTGATGTGGTGGCAGGCCTCGATGCAATGGGCTTTGTCCTTGCAGCAGGCATCGCCGCCCGGATCGGGCGCGGCTTTCTGCCAATCCGCAAAGCCGGTAAACTCTGCGTGGATACCGATAAGGCGTCGATGACCAATTACTCCGGTCAGACACAGGCCATGGAAATGCGCCTGCCTGCTTTCGCGCCGGGGACGCGGGTCCTGCTGGTCGACCAGTGGGTTGAGACCGGCGGCACCATGCACGGGGCCGTACAGCTGGTTGAACAGCAGCAGGGTAAGGTTGCGGGCATGGTCGCGATTGTCATGGAAGACAACGAAAACACTGCTGAATACCGCAGGAAATACAAATGTGTGACAGCCATTCAGCCGGGCACCGAATGGCAGCGTCAGGCCAACGCTCAGTATCTGGAAAGCTTCAGCACCTACAGACCCGAGATGGCTTTCCCCGTCTAGGACCTCTGCCCGCGCACACACTTCAGACCACTCGTGAGAGAGGAGTTCGACAGATGAAACTTGTCTGTGGAAACAGTAATCGTCCGCTTGCAGAAGCGCTTGCCGCACACATGAAAGTGCCTCTTGCGGAATGCAAAGTGCGTCGGTTTGCGGACGAAGAGGTCTTTGTTCAGATACATGAAAACGTGCGCGGTGATGATGTTTATGTCATCCAGTCGACGTCGTATCCGGCGAATGACAATCTGATGGAACTGCTGGTGCTGATTGATGCTCTGCGCCGCGCATCAGCGGGGCGTATCACCGCTGTGATCCCCTATTTCGGCTACGCGCGGCAGGATCGCAAATCGGCACCGCGCACGCCGATTTCGGCCAAGCTGGTATCTAACATCATCACGCACGCCGGCGCAGACCGTGTGCTGACAATGGATCTGCACGCCGGCCAGATCCAGGGGTTCTTTGATATCCCCACTGACAACCTTTATGCAGTCCCGGAAGTTGTCCGGGATATCGAAAAGCAAAGCAGCCGCGACAACATCATGGTTGTGTCTCCTGACATCGGTGGCGTGGTTCGCGCACGGGCTCTGGCAAAGCGCCTGTCCAGTCAGCTGGCCATCGTCGACAAAAGGCGTGATAAGCCCGGCTCTTCTGAGGTGATGAACATCATCCGCGAAGTGACTGGAAAGTCCTGTCTGCTCGTGGATGACATCATCGATTCAGGTGGCACATTGTGCAATGCCGCAACTGCGCTGCTGGAAAACGGTGCAGCAGAGGTTTCCGCATACATCACTCACGGTGTTCTGTCGGGCAAGGCAGTCGACAGGATCAACGCCTCGGACCTGTCATCGCTGGTGATAACAGACACGATCTGTGAAACAGAGGCGGTTCTGGCGTCTCCGCGGATCCGCACGATTTCCGTCGCCCCGATGTTTGCCAAGGCCATTACACGCATTGCCAACGGTGAATCCGTCAGCGTCCTGTTCGAGTAGGACCCGGAGATGTCGGGCGCATTGGCATCCTTTATGGTTGATTGCTGCGCATTCGCGTTGCTAATGTTTGTGCATGGCCATCACCAACCTGTCCACGGAACTGATGCGCACCTTCGTCACCGTCATCGAAGAGGCGAGCTTCACGCGCGCGGCTGAAATTCTCAGACGCACGCAACCGGCGATCAGCCTGCAGGTGAAACGGCTCGAGGAAACCGTTGGCTACCCGCTGATCGAACGCCAGGGCAAGGTTATTTCACTTACCGAACGCGGTGAGGAACTTGCAATCCATGCCCGACAGATCCTGCGCCTGAATGACATTGCCGTGGCGCAGTTTGAAAAGCAGGAGAGATCAGCAAAACTGCGTGTAGGCCTGCCGGTCGATTATGCAGTCAATACGCTGCAGGCCTGCCTCACAGACGTGGTCCGTCAGTTTTCCGAAACTCAGATTGAAATTCGCTGCGACCTGTCAAAACATCTCCTCGCAGCCCTGCGCGGCGGTGAGATTGACATCGCAGTTGCTCTGTTTGACGGCGACGACCAGCAATTCCTGTTCCGCAACTGGAAAGAACAGCCAACCTGGGTAGGCGCTGCAGACTTCAACATTACATCGCAGTCAGAAATTCCGCTTGTCGTGCATCCGTACGGATGTGTGTACAGGGATCGTATGACCACGGCTCTGAAACTGGCGGGACAGAACTGGCGCATTGCCTACTCCAGCCCTGGCATCGGTGGCGTTCAGCGGGCCGTCCTCGACGGTCTGGGGCTGTCATGCCTGACAGCGCCGACCGTGCTGGACGGTATGCGCCGGTTTACCGAAAAAGACGGGCTGCCTGCCCTGCCCCCTCTGCATATCGGAATGTTTGCCCGCCAGACCCAGCTGGGTACGGGTGGATATGCGGCAATTGATTCCATGGTGCAGGCGCTCGAAGCCCGGTCCTGAACGGGAAACGCTCAATAAACGTTCATTATGCGCTCATATGAACGATAAATTTCCAAAAAAGCCCTTCCTGTACTAGCATCACGCAAATTCCGCACGAAAATGTCGGTTTGAGATAATAACGAACAGCTCTTTTTTATGCTGAAGGGCGATCAACTGGGAGACCAAGATGACGAAATCAACACCAAGATCAGCTATGGGCGCACCGAGCCGCCGCCAACTGCTGAAAGCGACCGGCGCTGCGGTTCTGACAACGCCTTTCGTCAGCCGCGCGTGGGCCACCACGACCGAAATCAACATGCTGGCCTGGTATGGCCATGGTGAACCTGACGTGGTCGCCGAATATGAAGCTGCCAACAGTGTCAGGTTCGTGCCCAAGTATTATGCGGGCGGCGACAACATGCTGGCGCTGATCGCACAGTCGCCTCCCGGCACGTACGATCTGATCCTGTCGGATGCCGAATTTGTGCAACAGCTCAACGCCGCCGGCTATATCGACCCGCTTGAGGCTGGCGACTATCCGCTGGACGACATGCTGCACGAGGACTTCAAACAGTTCCCCGGCCACTGGTCGGACGGCAAGCTTTATTCGATGATGTTGCGTGGCGGACACCTGGGTGTCTCCTACAATACGACGTCTGTGTCCGAGGAAGAGGCACAAAGCTATTCCTGCTTCTGGAAGCCGGAGCTTGAGGGCAAAGTCGGCCACTTTGACTGGCACCTGCCAAATCTGGGCATGATGAGCCTCTACAATGGCAATGGTGCGGGTCTTTGGGATGTCGATGACGCCGCGTGGGACGCTGTGCAGGAAACCACCATGAGTCTGCGCAAGCAGGTTGGTGGCTTTTTCGACTATGGCGGCACATTCAATGGCCTGAAGAACGGCGAGATGCAGGCGATGTGTGGCATCGGCGACTGGATCACAGGTGTCCTGGAAAAGGATGGCGCACCCGTGGCCTCAGTCATTCCGAAAGAAGGCGGCATTCAGTTCACTGAAAGCTACTCCATCGGCAAAGGCAGCGAAAAAGCCGCTGAGGTCACCAGATTTATCCAGTACATGATGTCACCCGAAGGCCAGGTGAAATCCGCGCAGATGGCAGCCTATCCGGGCTTCTGCGTCACAAAGGCCGGCCGGGCGCTGCTGAATGAGGTCGATCCGGCCGAGGCGCAGCGTTCGCATCAGGTGGCAGGCGATCCGCAGGATCCGATCACGCTGATCAATGAGGGGCGTATCCACTACCGCGATATCCCCCAGCAGCAGTCGCTGGAAGACTGGAACGATTTCTGGTCCGAGTACAAGAACGCCTGAACCGGCCATCTGACCTGATCGGGGTGGGCGGCCTGCTGGTCGCCCCCCTTTATCAAAGGACGCCTGCCTGACATGCCTTTCAAACCCGGTCGAAATGTGAACCTCTATGCGCTGACATGGCGTCTGCCGATCATCTTCTGGCAGTTCGTTTTCTTTGTCGGCCCGGTTCTGTTCATGGTCGCGATGTCGTTTTTCCTTGTGAAGAACTACCGGATGACCGAGGCATTCGAGTTCGTGAACTGGTCCCGGATGCTGAGCCGTGGCTATTTCTGGGACAGTTACTGGTACACAGTAATTATCGCATCCGTTTCGACTGTCTGTGCCATGTGCATTGCCTTTCCGGCAGCTTTCGCACTGGCTTTCCGTGCCTCTGAGAGCACCCGTCGCTGGGCAATTTTCCTGCTGATCATCCCGTTCTTTACCTCTTATCTGGTGCGCACCTTCTCGTGGTTTGTGATCCTGTCCGAGAGCGGGGTCGTCAATGCCATGCTGGCAACCATTGGTCTTGGTCCCTACACCATGCTCAACACCAACTTTGGCACACTTGTCGGCTACATGACCCTCACTCTGCCGCTGGTGGTGATCCTGCAGACTGTGACGATGGCGAACATCGACAAAACACTGGTTGAGGCCGCGCGCAATCTTGGCTGCTCAGCCTTTCGCACCATCTGGCAGGTGATCATTCCATTGTCCAAGACAGGTCTGATCATCGCCGCCATTTTCTGCTTTATTCTTTCTTTTGGTGACTTTGTGGCCCCCTTCTATCTCGGTGGCTCTCAGGAACCGACACTGCCCATCCTGATCCTCGATACCACCAAATCCGGTCAGCAATGGCCCCGTGCGGCGGTTGTTGCGATCATGATGATGCTGACACTCTTTGCCATCGCTTTCATCGGCATCGCCCTTGCTTACCGCAAACCCAAAGGTGCGAAATGAACACCAACCGCGCCCTGAATGTGATCCTGGGGATTTATGTAGCCCTGATCTTTGCCTTTGTTTTTGCGCCGATCATTTTCAGCATGATCTTTTCATTCAATTCCCAGCGCTTTCCCACGATACCGCTGGGCAGTTTCACCACCGAGTGGTACGCGAAAATTCTCGCTGACCCGGATGTCTGGGAAGCCGCGCTCAACAGCCTGATCGTTTCGACCTGCACAGCACTGATTGCTACCTTTCTGGGCTTTTGCACGGCCTACTCGGACTTTCGCTATAACTTTCGCCTCAAAGGTCCCTATCTGGCGCTCATCCTGCTGCCGCCGACAATTCCGCTGATTATCATGGCGCTTGCAATGCTGGCCTGGTTCTCGCGGATTGGCATGTCGGGGCAGTTGTATTCCGTGATCATTGCTCATTCGGTGCTGACCGCGCCCTTCGCCATGGCCGTGATCCGCCTGCGCCTGAACCAGATGGACCCTGATCTGGAATCCGCGGCATGGAACCTCGGCGGCTCGGAATGGCAGACCATGCGCCATGTGATCATCCCTTTCTGTAAACCAGCTATCGCCTCCGCGCTGTTCCTGACGGCTGCCGTGTCCTTCGATGAATTCGCGGTGTCGTGGTTTGTCTCGGGCCTGAACAAGACCCTGCCGGTGATCATCCTGGAAATCGTGCAGGGCAACATTGATCCCCAGGTCAATGCCATCGGCACATTTGTCTTCCTCATCTCCATGACCCTCGTCGTACTGGCTCAGATCTTCTTTGCCAGCCGCCAACTGAAGAGCATCAGAACATGAGCGAACCCCTCGTTGTCTTTGACAAGGTAGAAAAAAAATTCGGGTCTTTTGTGGCCGTCAAACAGCTGGATTTCGAAATACGCGAGGGAGAATTCCTGGCGATTATGGGTCCTTCGGGCTGTGGCAAGACGACTACATTGCGCATGCTGGCAGGGCTTGAAGCTCCCAGCGTCGGTGAAATCCGTCTGCAGGGTCAGGTTATGAACAACGTTGCGCCGCATCAGCGCGACACACCTCTGGTGTGGCAGTCACTGGCTCTGTTTCCCTTCCTGACCGCCCGGCAAAATGTCGAGTTCGGCCTCAAGATGCGTGGTGTTGATGCGGCAGAGCGTAAGGAGCGTGCGCTCAGATGGCTCGACAAGATGGGTATACTGGAATTTGCCGACCGCAATATTTCGACCCTGTCCGGCGGACAGAAGCAGCGTGTTGCCCTTGCCCGTTCGCTGGTGATGGAACCGCAGATCCTGCTGCTGGATGAACCGCTCTCCGCCCTTGATGCCCACCTGGTAATACGCATGCAGGCGGTGCTCACCGACCTGCAGCGCGAACTTGGCATTACTTTCGTCTATGTAACCCATTCGCAGTCCGAGGCCTTTGCAATGGCTGACCGCGTTATCATCATGGGCAAAGGCGAGATTGCTCAGATCGGGACGCCCAAGGACATCTACCGCGCGCCCGCCAACCAGTTCGTCGCCGAGTTTGTCGGCCGCAACAACATCCTGTCGGGCAGGGTCGCAGCACTGTCCGCCGACAGCGCACGCATCACCACACCTTCGGGCGATTTCACTGTGCCTACCAATGACGTTTCCCTGACCGAAGGTCACAATGCGAGCTTTGTCATCTCCGCCGATCTGGTACACATCTCGCTGGCCGAACCTGAGAGTGGCAACCGGGCATTCTGCAGGCTGATCTCGGAAGAGTTTGTAGGCTCTATGGTCACACTGTTCCTTGAGGACAGGCATGGCCAGGAATTCAAGGTCCAGATGCAGGAGCGCGAGCTGTCCAGGTTCGATCTGCACAGCGGAGATGAGATCTGGCTGTCATGGGACACTGCAAGCGCACACGTCCTGAACGAAACATGATCCGCAACCCTATTCCGTGGCCCAATGGGGCCAGATGCGCGGTGGCGATCACCTTTGATATGGATGCAGACAGCCTGATCCATATCGCAAGGCCCGAGGACAGCCACGACCGGCTCTACCCGATATCGATGGGGCGGTACGGCCCGTTGGTCGCGCTGCCCCGTATCCTCGACACCTACCGGCGGATGGAGCTGAAACAGTCCTTTTTTATCCCCGGCTGGTGCCTTGAAACCTATCCTGATATCGCCGCAGCAATCCTGCAGGACGGCCACGAGATCGGCCATCACGGCTATCTGCACGAGGACCCGATCCGGACCCGCGGTCAGCAGCGTGAATGGTTTGAACGCACACTGGATGCACACAGCCGCATCTGCGGTCAAAAACCCCGCGGGTACCGCGCACCTGTCTATAATATCACGCAGGAGGTCATCGATCTGATGATCGAGCATGGCATGCGCTATGACAGCTCCATGATGGGTGATGACATCCCTTATCAGCTGCAGACCACCTCGGGATCGCTTTACGAGATGCCGGTGCACTGGGGCACGGACGACTGGCCCCCCTTCGCCCACTATGACGAAATCGGCTATATGATGCCGGTTGCCGGTCCCTCTCATGGCCTGAGCGGATTCTGGGAAGAATTTGAGGCACAATATGAAGCGGGCGGCTTTTTTATGCTGATCATCCACCCGTTTCTGACTGGGCGCCTCGCGCGCTGGAAACAGGTGGAAGCATGGATTACCCGGACCCGTGAGACGAAAGACGTCTGGTTTGCAACCCTCGAGCAGATCGCGGATCATATGGATTTGCTGCAGGAAGCGGGCACCTGGTCACCCAGTGTGGACAAACTGCCATACTACAGCGGCCCTGTTTTGAAGGAACGATCCCCATGAATGCTGATGACACACGCCTTTTGCGGATAGCTTACGAGGAAGCCAGTGCCGGTTTTGATGAAGGTGGCTGTCCGATCGGATCAGTGCTTGCCCGGGGGGGCGCTGTTGTCGCACAGGGGCGCAACCAGAGGGTACAGCAGGGAGACCCGATCGCCCATGGTGAGATGGACGCACTGCGAAAGGCGGGGCGGCAGAAGACCTATCGGGATACAACGCTGTACACGTCACTGAGCCCCTGCATGATGTGTGCCGGCACCATCATTCAATTCGGCATCCCGAGAGTTGTCATCGGCGAGAACCAGAACTTTGGCGGAAACGAAGACTTCCTGCGATCAAAGGGTGTGGAGGTGATCGTTGCAAATGACCCCGACTGCATCGCGCTGATGAAACGATTTATCACAGAGAAACCGACTTTATGGGCTGAGGACATCGCTGAATAGTTTTCCGAGCCGACCGCGTTTGTCCGGAAACCGGCCCGGGTCGGTTTCAGAAGCACCTCTGGTCCGTCTGCGGAATATGCGTTTATCCCTGATGTCTTCAGGGCAATACAGACACCGCGCGACACCATAAAAAACCGGTGTCATAGAAGCACGCGTTAACAGTGGCATCGACATCGGTGCAAAGTGACACTTCCTTTCGCAACACCAGAGTGGCGATTGCGACGTCCAGGCCGCCCTGAATACAGGTCGGGCAACCCGCACAACCGCATCAGACAGCCCGTCCGGTGCAGCGGGACCGACACAGTCACGGGCGCTGTTTCCGGGATAACGTTGCGCTGCATCCGCTCTGTTGATGCGAGGATGTCAAAGACATTGCCGGCTTGTGACGAACACGCTTTTTCAGAAGACAGGCACGGCCAGGACGAGCCTGCGAAGGGTGCGGGCAGAAATCATCTGCCTTATACCGGCCTGCGCGATGACAGGACAATCGCCGCTCTCTGTCCTGCAGGAGGGCAGAACCAGAGCATTGGCAGAAAACGGATGAATGACGTTTCAAATAGCGGAAATATTTACTCCGGGCGACCAAAGCCCTGAAAGTTAACGTGGACGTCGCCGCTCAGGTCACTATCCTCGCTACTGCCATGAAAACCAATCAACCGGATACCAGGCTCGGACCCGAAGTGGTCCCGGAAGGCGCATTTTTCTTCCCGGTCGAAAGCTTCAGAGCTCCGATGGATCTGGGGTTTCTGTTACTGCCACGCTTTACTTTGCTGGCCTTCAGTGCAGCCCTTGATCCGCTGCGGATTGCAAACCAGCTGGCCCAGAAACCCCTGTACCGCTGGACCGTTTTTTCCGAAAACGGAGAGGCAGTCAGCTCATCCTCCGGAATGGACGTCAGCGTCCACGGCAGCCTGGATACGCTTCCGAAAGATCTTCGTCTGATCGTCTGTTCAGGAAATCAGGGACTGGAGGCCGCAAACGAAACCACCGTCGCGCATATCCGGAAACATGTCCGGTTCGGCGGGAAAACCGGTGGTATCTGCACGGGCGCCGCCACTCTTGCGCGCGCCGGGCTGCTGCAGGATCGTACCTTCACGTTGCACTGGGAAAACCAGCCCGGGTTTGTGGAGAGCTTTCCCGACCTGCTCCCGTCCGCTCGGCGTTTTGAAATTGATGGCGATCTGTGGACCTGTGGGGGCGGTGCCGCAGCAACCGAGATGATGCTCTCCGTCATCCAGCGGGACTTTGGCCGCGACTTTGCTGTTGTTGTTTCTGATATGTGCCTGAATGGCGGTGATCTGGAACCACGCACAGCGCAGCGCTCTTCGCTCGCCCGCGCACTCAGCACCCGGAACGCGAGGCTGGTACAGGTTGTTCAGGCGATGTACCACAACATCGAAGACCCTGTGACCTTTGACGACCTCAGCGAAATGACCGGCCTGTCACGGCGCCAGATTGAGCGTCAGTTCAGACAATATCTGGGCGGAACCCCAATGACGGTTTACCGCAATATCCGGCTGGACCGTGCGCGGGCTCTCGTTATCGAAACAGATATGACAATCGCAGAAATAAGCGCGGCCTGCGGCTTCAATTCCACTGGTGTATTCTCACGCCATTACAGAGACCGGTTTGGCAGTGCTCCGTCTGTGCACCAGAACAACAGGCAAAAAACCGAATGAAGTGAGCAGTTGCTCCTGCTCACTTCGGGTATTGTAAAAAATCAGCCGACGACGTTGAAGTCCGGACCGTATGGATAGCCCGTGATGTTCTCGTTGCCCTCCTCGCTGATGATCAGAATGTCATGCTCGCGGTAACCACCGGCACCGGGCTGGCCCTCGGGGATCGTCAGCATCGGCTCCATCGAGATAACCATGCCCGGTTCCAGTACCGTGTCGATATCCTCACGAAGCTCGAGGCCCGCCTCACGGCCATAATAATGAGACAGCACCCCAAAGGAGTGGCCATACCCGAATGTCCGGTATTGCAGCAGATCACGCTCTGCGAAGAATTCGTTGATCTGATGGGTGATCTCGGCACAGGTGGCACCCGGTTTCAGCAGGCTGATTCCCAGTTCATGTGCAGCCACATTGGCTTCCCAGATTTTCAGACTGGCTGCGTCAACCTCCTCGACAAACAGCGTCCGCTCAAGCGCAGTATAATAACCGGAAATCATGGGAAAGGTGTTCAGGCTCAGGATATTGCCCCGTTCCAGCTGGCGGCAGGTGACCGGGTTGTGAGCACCATCCGTATTGATGCCGGACTGGAACCAGACCCAGGTGTCACGGATTTCTGAATCAGGAAAGCGCCGGGCAATTTCCAGCTCCATTGCATTTCTGCCCGCCATTGCCACATCTATTTCGCGCGCACCTGCTTTGATGGCGTCCCTGATGGCATATCCGCCGACATCGGCCGTGGCCGCCCCTGCGCGGATCAGTTCGATCTCGGCCGCGGATTTGTGCATGCGCAGACGCATGGTTGTGGGTGCGATGTCTTTCCTGTCGGATGGTGCAAGGAATTCATCCAGCAACGCCAGTTGCGTATATGAGATGTGATCGCCTTCAAAGCCGATGACTTTGCCTGATCCTGTGACGGACTGGATTGCGCGCCAGTAGTTGTTCCGCTGCCAGTCAGTATAGGTGATGTTATCGCCATAGCCGCGCCGCCACGGCTGGGCCGCGTCGATACCAGCGCTGAAGGTGACGGTTTCAGTGGGCGTCACGACCTGCGCATAGGGGCGGCCGAATGAGCAATACAAAAACCCGGAATAGTAGGCCACATTGTGCATCGAGGTCAGCACACAGGCGTCGACGCCCATTTCGGCCATCTGCGCGCGCAGTTTGGCCAGACGCGCCTCATACTCTGCATCGGAAAACGGAAGGGTCTTCTGACCCTGGTGAAAGCGGTAATGTTGTGGGCGTTCCATCAAACCAACTCCTATCAACGGCATGAGCACAGAAATGACGGGAGCAGAAATCCCCCCTCATCGCTCACACGACAAAGCAAGATCCCGGCGTTCAGGATGGTGATACAGGGCATGCACTATGTGCTGGCGACGCCATCGCCGGCCCTCGCTGCCAGTAGTACACCAGTTCAGGTAATTCAATATCACCTCAGCGCCACATGTGTCGTTTTCAGTACACGGGCGGCAGGATCGTTGATTTTCAGGGCACAGCATCCGGAACTGACTGTGGCCGGACCCCGATTATCACAAACGTCAGTGCGTTGGGCAGGGCGGAACGCGAATACGCGCGCTCCCGGGGCATTTCTTATTCTGTGTCCCCACCAAAACCGGCCAGCTGACACGCCGTTACTGCGAGGTCGCAGCGCCCGGAGATGCAGGCAATCATATGATGGCCGGAAACTTTCAGTTGGAGCTCAGGGCCGCCGCCTCGGAGAGATCCGAAACTGCACTTTCAAAGGACTGCAGAAAAGTGCCGTGTGCCCCCTCGCTGGCCCAGGGTTCAAAAATAACACTTTGCAGTCCAAGTGCTTCTGCTGCCTCGATGGCTTTGCCAGGAGGCTGTGCTTCCCAGATCAGGATCCGCGCACCCAGTTCACCTGTGAGCTGCTCCAGTTCTGCGAGCTGATCTTCTGTTGGTGATGCACCCGCCTCCCATTCGAGCGAGGAAACCGACAGCCCATACCGTCTTGCAAAATATTGGTATCGCGGGTGCGTTGCGATCATTGCGACGCCCTGCAGTCCCATCAGTGAACCGCGTGCCCTGGTATCGACTTCCATGAGTGCCGAAGTCAGGGCGGCCAGTCTCGCCTCTACATCCGTTGAGGCGGCGAGGTTGCGTGAAATAATTGCTGACGCGATGGCTTCCGCCTGAGCCACTGCGAGCGTGGGATCGAGCCAGACGTAAGAGGCCAGCCCTTCGTGCGAGTGTTCGCCCCCATCTCCATGACTGTGGGTGATGCTCCTGGTGACGATGAACTGTTCTTCGACCGCGGCAGAGGTGTTCACAACACGCGACCGAGAAAGCGACACCCGGTCGACCCAGGCAGCAAAGCCGGCGCCGTTCAGAAGAACCAGATCGGCCGATTGTACAATAGTGATATCAGCAATAGAGGGGCGCCAGAATGAGGGATCAACGCCGTCAGGTACCAGAAAAAGGACCTCCGCCTCTCCGTCAAAAAGGCGCGCGGCAAAATAGTGAAGCGCCTGATTGACAGCGACAACACGCGGCCGGTCCTGTGCCAGCGCCGCGCTGACCGAAAGCGCGACCGCAGCGAAAACAAAGACAACCCTCAAAAACCGCATCACATTCAGCTCCCACATTTCCGAGCGATATCCTCGGGTGTCACGATCCAGTAGTTGTCGTGGCTGCCGGTATCCACCTCTATCAGCAGTCCACCTGAGTGATCCACGCTGTCGAGCGGCACCTGTGCGGTGCCGTCACTCTGAAGCTGGAGCGTTGTAAGCAGGTTGTTCTCACCGTCAAGAATCCGGACATCGCCCTGTTGGGTGACTTTCCCGTTGGAAAATTTCGCCTCGACCGAAACGGCCACGCAATCGACAGAGGCAAAGACCACAAGCTGATGCGCCGCCGCCCCAAGCGGGGCGACGACAGCAAGGCCTGAAAGGACGAGCGCCCGGATCACTGACCCGGCCACTCTTCAAAATGAACCCAGATCACAGCGCCGAGTTCGACAGCTTTTTCCTGACCGGAAGCGGCCTCGGTGAGGGTGTAGTCAGCGGTGTTGAGGGCCGCAAAGCCCCACCAGCCGTCAGAGGGCGCCGCGTATGTAAAAACGCCACCGGCGTCGGCTTTGACAGTCTGGGTGATCATCAGCTCGTCCGGTGCCGTCGCACCGGCACCATCGTTGAAGAACTCGACCTCGACCTCGGCGTAGGGCACAGGTTCACCGTCCATTTTCACGATGCCCTGAAACACGTTGTGCTCCCAGAGCCCGAAGGGTTTCGACAGGGGGACGATCTCGGTTTTCAGACCCAGTTCCGTGTCCCAGCCTTCGTCATCGCCATAGGCCGTCACATAGGTCTTGGTGTAATGAATGATGAAGGCGTCTTCGGCTGGCTCCCAGTAGGGCTGCGGCTCCATCGCAAAAATGTAGGTCCCGGGCCGTTCCAGCGGATAGTCAAGCGTATAGCCCTGTTCGTCCATCACTGTCGCATCCCGTAAGCTGCCGAGGAGATCTGTCGTCGTGCCCTCATGGGTCACCGAGAAGGAAACCGGCGTATCGAGCATCATCCCGTCCATTTCGAACGGATGTGAAAACGACATGGTCAGCGCCACACTGCGTCCGTCTTCCTGGGCAATCATCGGGTCATTGGGAATGATCATGCCGTAGTGGGCAATTGCGGGCGCAGCGGCCATCAGGGTTGCAAGGGATGCGGTGAGAAAAAGTCGTTTCATGTAACCTCCTGTTGATTATGCGCCAAGGGCGAGCAGCCAGCCCACCCAGGCTTCAGCGTTCCGTGACACAACGGCCGCTCCGGTTGCTGCAATACTTCCTGCGATACACAATAGCGTCACGGTTTCAGCTGCCAAGAGGCGCAGGACCATGCCCTTTTGTGCCCCCAGTTTCACAGCCGTCGTAATTTCACGGGCACGAAGGCGGTAGCTCAGAAAAACCGCAAGGCCAACGGCAGCGACGGCCGCGACCGCAATGATGGCCGTGACGACATCCAGCAGCGATTTGATGCGGAAAATGCGATCGACCAGCCCCTGGATTACGCCTGCCGGCTCGACCAGCTGCGTCGGGCTTTCGCTATCAAGATACCGGCCTTTGAGGATGGTGCCTGACCGTATGTCGCCCGGCACAATGATTACAGCAGAGGCCGGGAAATCGTCCTGGCTGCCGTGGAAATGAAAGCTCTCGATGTTGTCTTCCGTGATCCGCTGGTATTGCACAACTGCCGCTTCCGCAAGTGCTGCGGTACCAGCCGCAACGTCGGCCGCAGTGACTACGTTTTCGTGTCCGTGACCAATCCCCTGAATGACCCAGGCCGTCTTGATGTCCACAAAAATCGCCTGATCGTCAGGAGTATTCGTTGGTGCAAGAACGCCGACGACCGGCATTTCCAGAGGGTAGACACCGTCGAGATCGAACAGGTTTTCGGGGGCGGACACGAGCGTGTCACCAACGCCTTTTCCGAGCTTTTCCGCAACCTGCGCCCCGATCACAGCATCGCCCAGCAACGAAAGCCCGCGACCACTTTCGAGGGAAAGGTCACGGAAATCGAAATAATCCAGCGTGGTTCCCACAATCCGGAAACCGCTGGAAGAAAACGCCGTATGCAGCGGGATCGGAACCCCAAGGCCACTGTCCCAGACCGTTTCAACTTGGCGCATCGCCACCGGATCGGGGCGTTCCTCGGAGAAATAGAGCGCGGCCATCGTCAGGTCGAGCTGCGATCCACGGCTGCCCAGCAACAGAGGTGTTGCCTCCCCTCTTGCGACCAGTGCGCGCTCGCTGGTGGACAACAGAGTTTGCGTCGCCACGGGGACAAACATTATCAGTGCCGCCACCAGCACCAGCACCAGGCTGCGCCCCCAGTGATAGCGAAGGTAGGAAAAAGCAAGGTAGAGCGCGTTCATGTCTCCGGTGCCGCTCGAAATTGCGCAAAGTCCAGCACGCGCTCAAAGCGCGGCAGCAGTTCGTGATCATGGGTCACGGCGAGTACCGCAGCGCCTGCCAGTGCCGCCTGCTCGAAAAGAAGATCAAGAATTCGTGCCTTGCTGTCCGGGTCGAGGTTGCCTGTGGCCTCATCTGACAGGATCAGCCCGGGCTGGGTCACCAGCGCCCGGCAGATCGCGACACGCTGTTGTTCGCCCTGGCTCAGTTCCGAAGGATGCCGGTCAAGTTTATCGCCGATCCCGCAAGCCGCCGCGAGGCTTTCGGCGCGCTCCCGCGCCTCTTTATCCAGCGTCAGTGCGGGTGTGATCCGATAGGGGTAACAGATGTTCTGCCGCGCCGAGAGATAATCGAGCAAGGCGAAGTCCTGAAAAACAAAGCCGATCCGGCTCGCGCGAAAGCGGCGACGCCGGGCATCAGACAGCCCGGATACTTCCGTGCCTGCAACGTCGATACGACCAGCCTCCGGAGTCAGGATACCCGCGATCAGGTTGAGCAGCGTCGTCTTCCCGCTTCCGCTTGGTCCGACCACGGCGACCCGCTCTCCCTCGGCGAGGGTAAATTCCGGAACCCGCAACCGGAACCCGCCGGCGCCGTAGCCGAAAGTAAGGTTTTCAATATGAACCATCAGTTCGTCTGAGGCGCCGGGAATGTCTCACCCGCCGTATCCCGGTTGACGTCGAGCAATTCAAAACCGGTGATCCGCCAGGCCCCCGCCACCGGTGCGACAATCAGGTCTGCGCTATAGGTGTTGCCGCGGACATGCAGGTGTTCGGAATGCCCCACAGTGCCGATAACCTGCCAGGAAGCGCCGACAGACAGCGCGCTGTTTTCACGCGCAACCTGCGTATTCAGAAGTCTGATCTCGTGAATTGTCTGATCGGTTTCGTCGAGGCCACCTCCCTTCATAGCGCCGACACGCTCAAGGTAGAGATATTCCAGAGCTTCACCATGGGTCACGCTGGCAAGCGTATCGTAAATTGCATCTTCTTCCGTTTCCCCGAAGGCTTCGTAAACCACAAGCAGAAGCGCTGGTGTCAGCCGCCAGAATTCTTCCTGAGCCCGGGAAAACGTCATCGGCTCAAGATCAGGGGCCGAAAAGGCATCTGTTTCAGAAAACTGCGCACCTTCAGGCCAGAAAACAGCCGCGACTGCCGCGACGACGGCTGCCAGAACAAATGCTGCAATTGTGTACGTGGTTTTCACTGCTCCAGACCCCGGAAATCACACTGATCCATCAAAGATTAACCTGTTCGAGATGTGGCGGAAGTGCAAGCAGTCCGCGGGTGTGGGCCCTGCCGGAAGCGCCGGGGAAAAAGCGTAACCGAAAAATCGTATCAGGACCGGAAAGATTAGATGCATCTGATCAAACGCTGAGCGGTCAACATCGAAAAGCGGGGTGGTCGGGAACAGCCGATCAAAAGGCCGGGGGCGGGCAATCCTGTATTGTCAGCCGGTGGCCTGACGCTGCTATTGGTTCAGCGATGCACAGCTGCGATGCAGAGTCCCGAAAAGGATCACGGGCAATGTCAGTCTTATGCCCCCTCTTCATAGCGCCTGCGTTCCGCATCAGTCGCAGAGCGCCACTCTGCGCGCAGGAGGTCCATCCGACGTGGAATTTTCTCCTCCAGCACATCCGCCTCAATGATCCGCTCTGTCCGGAAGTACCGAAACCCGGCACGTAATTCACACCAGGCAGCAATGATGCGGCCGGCGTCCCGATACCCCAGAAGTATGGGCCAGATCACCCGACGGGTCAGCACGCCTGAGTTATCCGAGTATTTCAGAACGATCTTCCTGCGGTTTCGGATTGCGAGGCGAATGGCGGCAGCGCCAAGAGCCTCATCTGGCTGAGAGACCGGGGCGACGCCGACAGCCGGGTCAACAAAGGACGTCCGGTACCTTTCCGGGGCCACGGTTTCCAGTTTTGTGATCAGCTTCCCGGCGGCACGTGCCAGCTCTGGCTCACCACGTGTCTGCACCCATAAAACGCCCAGTGTTACGGCTTCGATCTCGTCCGGGGTCAGCATCAGCGGCGGCATGTGAAAACCGGGCTCCAACACATAGCCGACCCCGGCCTCGCCGTTCACCGGCACACCCTGACCCATCAGGGCTGCAACATCGCGATACACCGTGCGCCTGGTCACACCCAGTTCTTCGCCAATAGTCTGGGCAGAAACCGGCCCTTTTGCCCGCCGCATAATCTCGATGATTTCAAAAAGCCTGTCCGCGCGCCGCATTTTATCTCCCTTCACTGGAAAAGATCATACTGACAGCATGCTGACAACACGCTGTCAGCAGGGGTGCGATAAACGCATGGAATGCAATCAGAGAACGGGATAAAAAATGAAACGCATCATCACGCTGACCTTCGCCGCACTCCTCCCCACGACGCTCGTCGCCGAGGCGGTGAAGCCTGAAAATACTGTGCCGATCATGGCGATGGGCGCTTATGTGCCGACCGACGACATGGCAGCATCAGAGGCATTCTACCGGGCTCTCTTTGACAGTGATCCGGCAATCGGGTTGCCGGATTTCGTGGCCTTCAACGTGGCCGGTGGCTGGTTTGCAATCGTTTCGCGGGACAGATATGCACCCAACTCCAGGCCAGGATCCGGCGCGGTCCCTTACCTGCAATCCGCTGATCTGGCAGCCTTACAAGCCCGTGTCACGACCGCAGGCGTGACAGCACCGGAGATCATCGAAGAACCGGGCATCCACCTGCTCAGGATCACGGACCCCAATGGTCAGCTGATTGAGTTTTTCAGACTGACCGGCGAGTGACGGTCATGATGACAGCCGCACTCATAAGGGAATGCGATCGAGAAATGTGATCCGGTGTGTCACCGACACGAAACAGGGCCGCGCGCCCGTGTCTGCAACCTGATCTTTGGAAAACCCGGCGCTGAACGCGTTTCGCTTTCTGACAGAACGATTTTCCGGCCTGATCCCGATTTTGCTCTTGCTGCTGCTGTTCCGTTTGGCGAAAAGCCCACTGGCGACGACACCGGAACATGGCAGGCTTTTGCGTCGCGACAGACAAGAAATCCGAAAGCACCATCCCCGGCAGACAGGTGAAGGTGAACCGAAGCAAGCCAGGTCGGGCTTCCCGGGCTGTGTCTGCGATCCGGGCATGAACAGGATTCGCGTCTTTGACTGAGGCGGGGCATTGAGGATGTCGTGCGCACATCCCGATTGAAAGGAATATTACGTGAGACTTGTTGTGTTGGGCGCAAATGGCCGGACCGGAAAATTCGTCCTTGGGCATGCGCTTGCAAAGAACATGGACGTCACAGCCGTGGTGCGTTCAGCCGACAAAGCACCCGACCTCCAGAATGAGAACCTGCAGGTTAAAGTCGGTGATCCCTGTGATCCCGTGTTCCTTGCATCGGTGCTTCACGACAAAGACGCGGTTATTTCAGCTTTGGGCGGCCGGCTCCCGACAAAAGCGGCCACGTCGGTTTATTTCCGGTCTGCCGCCTCGATCACCGAAGCCGCGTCTGCAACCGGCCTCAGGCGGATACTGGTGACCTCGACGGCGTTGCTTTTTCCGGACCAGACGCTGCCCGGGAAAATCCTTCGCGCCATTGTTCCGAATGTCGTCCGCAGCGCCGGGCGCATGGAGGATATCCTGAAAACCTCTGGCCTCGACTGGACTTCGGCCCGTCCGGGCTTTCTCAATGACACTCATGTGGCAACCTATCGCGCCGAGAGAGGTAGCCTTCCGGAGAAAGGCACAGCGGTTTCGAGGCTGGCCCTGGCCCATTTCCTGATCGATGCAGTCGATGACGCCCGGACCAAAGGAGCGGCATACGGCGTGTCGCAGGCAAGCCTGTGACAAAAATCTCCTTTATTCGCCTGTCCGCAGTTCCGGCTGAAGAAATTGCGGCCCATATGTCCGACCCGGCACTGGCGGCCCATATGCCTCTGCTGAAAGGCTCCTGGGACAGGAAGCGTACAGCTGATTTTGTTGCGATGAAGGAAGCCAGGTGGGCTGAGGACGGCCTCGGCCACTGGGCAATCCTCGCGGACGGCGCTTATGTGGGCTGGGGCGGTTTCCAGCTTGAAGGCCCTGACTGGGACTTTGGTCTCGTTCTGAAACCTTCGGCCTTCGGCCTCGGCATGAGGATCACAGCCCGGGCGCTGGAGTTCGCGCGTCGTGATGTCCGCATACCGTCCGTGACGTTCCTGCTTCCCCCAACCCGCACAAAACTGGCTGCACTGACGCGCATGGGCGCGCGGTTCGAGGGTGATGTGACCCTCGACGGTGCGATGTTCCGGAAGTTCCGCCTTGCAACCACAGCGCCCTGAGAAACATCCTCCGGGGACATGATGCAAAGGCGCGATCAGCCCAACCAAAGTAACTCCTGGCCCGGCATCTGTCTCAAAGACACCCTGGTTCCCGCAAAGAATTTAGATCGAACCAGCGTCTGTGCTTCCATGGCCAGGCCTGATCGCAGGGCCCGGGTGTTACGGTGGCCGTGACATCTGCCACCAGAAGAATTTCTGTTGACGGACAGGTTTACCGCGCACGGGATGAAACTGTCTCTCAGAACTTCCGGTCCCGGACTTTTCGCGACATCAGACCCTGACCACGCCTGTTCAGGTCCGGAAGCGAAGCCGCCAGATATAACATACCCCCTGCAACAGATATGTTCTTGAAAAACAATGACAGCTCGGCCTGTCCCGCGTCACCGCCCACCTCCCAGAACCTGTGGAACAGTGAATTTACAACGATGGTGTAGACAAACAGGAGCAGCGCGCTGACTGCCGCACCTGCCCGACCGACGGCAACTGCCATACCGCCTCCGAACTCCAGTGCGATGGTGGCCGGCAGGATAAACGGAACAAGCGGAAAGCCCATCCCGGTCATGGTTGCGGCGGTTGTTTCGAAATTCAGCATCTTGTTGATACCGCCCAGAATGAACAGAGAGGCCAGCAGGACGCGACCAATGTGCAACCCGGCGTATTGAAGGCGCATCACGGCGAAAGCCAAAGTCTAATTGCCGGCGGCAGCTTTGTTCGCTGCAGCGGCAAATCCACGCAATCCCCCCGAGATGTAGGTCTCGATTTCATCCATGCTGCGCCGGACGAATTGCCGTGTGACAAAGTTTGTGGGCACAACGTTATATGTCCATTCGACGCGGGTGCCACCGGCCACCGGCACAAATCTCTGCTCACCCACTATCTGTTCAACGCCCCGACCGGTGGCATTGGTGAAGATAAAGACCTGGTACCGGAAGAAGTCCTCTTCGTTCTGCAGGATGCGTTCGACAACATAGTGTCCGTCCGCAAGCCTGAGCCAGCGATATGCCCCCGGTTCGGGCCAGTCCCCGCGGATAACCTCGCTTGCGACTGGATTTGCGATGTTTTCGGTCGGCTCCAGAAAACTGGTCAGCGGCTCCTCTTCCATGAAAGCCCGCAGCGCACTGACAGGCAGTGCAATCGTTTGCTCGGTATAAGCTGTCAGGAAACCCGAGGTGGCAACGTCCGGAGGCGGCGTCAGCGCAGGAGGTTCAGTGGGAATTGAGGGTTTGCCGCAACCTGTTAGAATGATCGCAAGGCCAAGAAGGAATGAGGGAAGTCGCATGATCTGTATCCGGTCAAATAGTGCATATATCGCACTAGTTAGTGCGAGCTTCGCATCAATCAAGTACGACCCGCAAAATGACTGACCGGTCAAGCGAGGAACTCGCCAGACACATCAGCACAATAATAAAAAATCTGCTGGTCACCGGCAGACAGGGTGCGCCTGCCGAGGGGTTGCTGGCGTTTAACCCGTTGTATTTTCAGATACTTCGTATGGTCGGAGGCAGTGAAGGAACGCGGCCGTCAGTGATGGCCTCGGATCTGGCAGTTCCCCGGACAACGATATCTGCAGCGGTCAAGGCGCTTCAGGGCAAGGGCCTCGTTACCACAACTCCGGACCAGACCGACGGGCGCGCGGTCGTTGTGTCCCTGACCCGGCAAGGAGAGGAGGTCCTCGCGGCGATCACGCGGCAGGACAACAGGAATGCAAAGGCGATGTTGAATGCGCTGTCAAAGCAGGAAAGACCCGGCTTCGTGAAGGCCATGAAGAAGATCGCAGCGACGGTCTCCGAAAGTCCCGAAAGCTGAAACGGGCCGCGCCCTCACATTGCCGCCAGTTCCGCGGGGACCGCAGGTGCGGAGCAACATATGCCGGAGCGAAGCATCGACACTGTCCTCTGTTGCCCTCAGCAGACGGCTTTTCAGAACTTGAAGCCCTGCGGTCGCGATCTCCGTGCGTGCCCTGCAAATGACAGGCACTGGCACCTGCCGGTGTCCTGTCGGCAGGACAAGACCACCATCCGAAGGCCGAACCGAAAGGACCCTCTGCCCGCATTTCCGCAGCGTCGCACAGCATCAGAGATTGGGCCGCTGATCTTCGCTGCCCGAATTTCATGACAAAAGCCCTGAGAAGACACCGGACACCCGGATTATCTCCTCAGGATATTTGCAGCCGGTCTTATGAAACAGAATGGTTTGGCGAACTTTATGCACCCGTGAAACCCTGCAGACTGTTGCGCCGCTTCATCGTCTTTTCGGGCGTCCCTAATGATGTTGGTCCGAGAACGGTTTTTTCGGGCGCGGGTAGATCGGCAGATGTGGGATCAACACGTAGTCCGGTTGCTCCACGACATACATGAATGCTTTGGCGATATCATCGGGCCGCAGTGCGTCTGGTTTGGGGCTGTCAAAGAATGGCGTATCGGTCATACCGGGATGCAGGCAGGTAACGCGGCCACCTGCGTCGCCCAGTTCTGCGCCAAGATTGTCAGCATAGCCCCGGATGAACCATTTGGTTGCTGAATAGACCGAGCCCCAGACTGTGCCCTGTGCCGCCAGGGATCCGACCATGATAAAATGGCCCTGCGAAGCCTTCAGGTGCGGCAGGCTGTATTTAGCTGTGTAGGTCACGCCGAGGCAGTTCACCTCGATCATCTGACGGAAACTTCCGGGATCGCCCTGTTCGGTCCCGCGGGCGGAGGCACCAAGACCGGCGTTGGCAAAGACCACGTCGATGCGCCCGAACCGCTCCACCGTTTGCGTGACGGCCTGTTCGACCTGCCCGGCATCAGTTACGTCGCAAGCAATGGCCAGAGCATTGTCGGATCCGAATTCATCAACCAGCCTTGACAGGCTGTCGATCCGTCGCGCGGCGAGGGCAACCCTGTGGCCTGCCTTCACCGCATAACGTGCACAAATTTCACCGATGCCGGAAGAGGCCCCCGTGATCAGGATGATTTTCGACATTGTCGCTTTCCTTTCCGAAAGTTCAGGCCGTCTGTCGCGCCTCGGCAAGGGCTTCCATGACCAGTGTTGCTGTGGCTCTGGCAGAAGCCGGGTTCTGGCCTGTTACCAGCGTGCCGTCACGCAGCGCGAAAGGCTCGAAATCGGGTGCCGCCTCATGGTTTGCACCCAGCTCTTTGAGGCGCGTTTCCAGTAGAAACGGCACGGCGTCCTGCAATCCGACGGCGTATTCCTCACTGTCTGTGAAGGCTGCGATGCGGCGTCCCCCAACAAAGGCCGTGCCATCGGGTTTACGCGCGCGCACAAGGCCCGCCGGGCCATGACAGACAGCGGCAACAACCTTGCCTGCACGGTCGAACGTTTCGATCAGTGCGGCCAGTGCGGCGCTTTCCGGATAGTCGAACATTGTGCCATGGCCGCCGGGCAGAAAGACTGCGTCAAAGTCAGCCGCATCAAAGCTGTCAAAGCGCGGGCTTGAGGCCATCTGCGCCTGAAGGGCTTCGTCTTTCAGGCTGCGCTCCACCGAAGCGTCATTCTCGCCCTCGGGCGCAACACTGCGCTGGTCTACAGGAATGGCGCCTCCAAAAATTGAGGCAAGTGTGACTTCGGCGCCCGCGTCGCAGAAGGCATAATAGGGCGTGGTCAGTTCTTCCAGCCAGACACCGGTGGGCTCACCATTGTCCATCGTGGCGGCGGAGGTTGAAATCATCAGAATTTTTGCATTTTGCATGGTTGTTCTCCTCTTTCTCCGCCGTTCAATAGGGTATGGCCGCGATCAGCACATCAAAGAGAAATTGCGCTCTGGCATAAATATTTTTATGTATCAGACATGTCACTTCCCGCGCTCCGCTCCTTTATCGAGGCCTGTCGCTGCGGCTCGCTCAGCGATGCTGCACGCAATCTCGGGCTGACCCAACCGGCGGTGTCACAGCATATCGCTTCACTGGAGGCACAGCTGGGCCGCCCGCTGTTCGACCGCAAACCGCGCGGCGTCACACCAACCGCCTTTGCCCATACCTTTGCGGCGCAGATAGGCGACGGGCTGGATAAGGCCGAAGCCGCCCTTGCCGCGGCAAAGGCACGGTCGGGCCAGTTGTCCGGGGCAGTGCATATCGCCGGACCGTCCGAATTGATGGCCGCACGGATCGCGCCGCATCTCGCCGAGCTGCAGACCGCAGGATTACAGATCCATCTGCGTCCCGGCGGTAAATCCGCGATCTACCAGAGCCTCTTTGACTCGAATGTCGATCTCGCCTTCACGGCGTCATCCATTGACGACCCGCGGCTGGATTGCCAGAAGGTCGGCAAAGAACAGCTGATTGCAGTCGCCAGCCCACAGGTTGCAGCCAGAATCGCCCAGGGCGCCTCGCTGGCCGAAGGGTTGCAACGCGCTTCTGCGGCCGCCTATGACACTGATATGCCCCTGCTGCGGGACTGGTGTGCGCTTAACCGTATCGATGCCGGACAGATTCTGCCGGAGATAACGGCACCCGATCTCCGTATGCTCTGTTCGCTGATCATCGCAGGCGCGGGATGGTCAGTGGTACCCGATTATCTGTGTCAGGCAGCGCTGGACAGCAAAAAACTGGTCGAAATCCCCGCCCCCGTCGGCGTGCCGGAAAACACGTTTTACCTGGTCTGGGTCAAGAGCGCCCTGCGCCATCCCCGGGTGGCGCATGCGCGTCTGCTCCTGTTGCAAGCGCTCGGCGGGTAAAGCAACTCTCACGCCGGGCGACAGCGGTTCAGTCTCTTGTCCGCCCGGCCCCGCGACTGGTCGGAGCGGTATATCCCGGTGCAAGCGCGCCGGGTGAGACGTCGAACGCAAGATCGCCGGGCGCTACTTCGGTTCCGTCCCCGCGGACCAGGGCGGTGCGGACCCGCTCTCCGGTCCGCGCGTCCAGATAGCTGACAATACGCTGCTCCGGAGACATCAGGAACGCATAACCATATTCGGCAAGTGCGACGATAACGGGAACGAGACCCAGCCCCTTTTCGGTAGGCTGATACGCACTGCGGGACCGCGCGCGCCCTTCGCGATAGGCCGTTTCGCGCAGAATGCCTGCGCCAACCAGGCGGCGCAGCCGGTCAGCAAGCACGGCGGTCGATGCCCCGGTGTGACGCTGCAGATCGCCAAATCTTGTAACACCCGCAAAGACATCGCGCAGAATAAGAAGCGCCCACCGGTCACCAAAGAGATCGGCACAGGCCGCGATACCGCAATTAGTAGTGTCAACGTCTTTCCAGTTCATTCTGATCCCTTCTGAATGGTGCGTGCTGCAAAATGTCCGGTGGTCCCGATACTCTGACATCTCTTTTACCTCATCTATCTGGCTTTATAAATTAAAGTTTGATATTCGACACACCTGATACCTCCAGGCGAGACGCAGGATGACCTATCCCAGAGCCCGAACAGTTTTGCTGATGATCGACCCCTACAACGACTTTGTGTCGCGCTTTGGCAAGGCATGGCCAGCAGTGCGGGCCGTCGCACGGCGCACAGGACTGGTCTCCAATCTCAGGCGCGGTCTGGCTCTGGCACGCAGCCACGGGCTGACGGTGGCCTATGCCCCGCATCATCGCTACCGTCGCGGCAGTTTTTCGGACCGGCGTTTTCCACATCCCTCTCAGATTTTGCAGAAGACCTTTCGCAGCTTTGCCCAGGGCTCCTTTGGCGGAACCTTTTACAGGGATCTGCGACCTGCAGAGGGCGACATCGTGGCCAGCGAACATGCCTGTTCAAGCGGTTTTTCCGGCACCGACCTGCATGCCCGTCTTCAGGAAAAAGGCGCAACGCATCTGATCCTGATGGGGCTGCTGTCGAATACATGCGTAGAGTCCACCGCGCGCAGTGCGATTGACCTTGGGTATCATGTCACACTGGTCCCCGATTGCGTTGCCGCCTGGTCGCCCGCAGATCACGCGGCAGCCGTGGAACAGACCTATCCGCTCATTGGTCATGCGATGCTCACCCTCGATGCGCTGCGCGCAGAACTCGAAGCCGGGAAGAGCACTCATGATTAATGTGGTGGTGAACAGGACAATGCGCGCGATCCTGCACGCTGGCCTGCGGCGGTATCGGCCGCACTCCGCGGCGCACACGGCGCTGATCCTTGTTCATGTTCAGCCGCCCTTTCTGATAGGGCACGGAGATCTGACCAGCCGGCTTGGCCAGCTGGTGACCGTCGCCCGCGACAACGGTATGCCCGTTTTTCGGTCGGTCTTTGATGCTTCTGCTCCCGTCCAGTATCTGTCGCCAGCGCTCAGGATGATGCGCTCCAGGGTCGGAGTGTCAGGCGCGGCGGAATTGCCGGCGGGGTTATATCCGACGGCGGCTGACATTCACCTGCCCGCAACAACAAATCTGAGCGCCTTTCATGAAACCGGACTAGCAGAGATGCTCGCCTCTGCGGGTATCGAACGGTTGGTTGTTGCCGGCACCTTTGCGGATATCGGTGTGGATTCCACCGCGCGCGATGCGACAGAACGGGATTTTTACACAACGGTCATTTCCGATTGCTGCGGGGCACAGACCGAAGCCGGGCGAGATGCAGCACTCTCCGTCACGATCCCCAGAATGGTACAGCACGTCACGACACTCGCCGACTGGATCAGCGAGGTGGGTGGAAAACCCGCTCACCCGGGGCCAGCGGAACACCGCCCTGAAACTCAATTGTGAAAACAATGCAGACTGGCAGGCCATTCAGGCGGGACCCGTATGCAGCCCTGCGCCGGGATGGTCTGCGCGGACAGGCTGGCACCAGTGGGTGCCTTCTGAACAAGGGTCCTGTTGCGCGAACGGCAGCCTTTCAGCCTCCGGGGCCCGCGCAAAGGCACAGGCAGAGATCAGACCGGTAGACTCCGACGTCTGATTTTTTGCTGAACCGTCCGGCATAAGACCCATGGCCCCCGTTTTCGTGAAACGGGAGCGTGTTGCGAAAGCCAATGTGGCTCTGACACGCATGGTCATGCTGGACAAAGCGGGTCACTACCTGATTGAAGAGCCGGAACTGACGCAGATGAACGATGCCATCCCCGGCTTCGTGAATGGCCTGGGAGAGTAAGATGTCCGGCAATGCACACGCGCCGATCCTGTTCAGCCCCTTTGATGCAGGTGGCGGGATCAACGCACCCAACCGGTTTTTCAAATCTGCAATGAGCGAGGTCCTTGCGGTGCACGGAGAGTTTCTGCCGACCGCCGCACACACCCGTGTCTATGAACGCTGGGCAGCGGGCGGTACGGGCATTCTGGTCACCGGGAATGTCATGATTGACCGCCGGGCTTTGGGAGAGCCCGGCAATGTCGTGCTTGAAAATGGCACGCCGCTGGATCGCTTTGTCGAATGGACCCGCGCCGTTCACGCGGCCAATCCGGAAACCCGGTTCTGGATGCAGCTCAATCACCCGGGAAAACAAAGCCCGAAATTCCTGACCTCAGAACCCGTTGCGCCAAGCGCCATACCGCTGGGAGCCGGGTTTGAGACCACCTTTGCGCCCCCGAGGGCGTTGGACGAGGCTCGGATCAATGCGATCATCCAGCGCTTTGCCACAAGTGCTGCCCTCGCACAGAGCGCTGGTTTTGACGGGGTGCAGATACACGGCGCCCATGGATACCTGGTAAGCCAGTTCCTGTCTCCACATCACAACCGGCGCGATGATCAATGGGGCGGCAGCACCGCAAACCGTCGTCGCTTCGCGATCGAGGTCTTTCGGGCAATCCGCCAAAGGGTCGGCACTGATTTTGCTGTCAGCATTAAAATGAACAGCGCCGATTTCCAGAAAGGTGGTTTTGAAGGAGAAGAAGCCTCTGACCTGATTGCGGCGCTTTCTGACGAGGGCATCGACCATATTGAAATATCCGGTGGAAATTACGAAAGCCCGGCCATGACAGGGGTCAGGCAGTCTGTTGTGCGCGAGGCCTACTTCCTCGACTTCGCGGCCAGTGCCCGGAAGCGCACGTCGGTTGCCCTGACGGTCACAGGTGGGTTTCGGTCTGTCTCCGGTATGGAGGCCGCGCTTGCATCCGGGGCGACTGATTTCGTCGGCATTGCGCGCGCGCTGACCCTGGACCCTGAATTGCCGCGACATGCTGCCACCGATCCGGATTATTCCTGCGATGTCGGCAGGCCAGGCACCGGCATCCGAGCACTGGACAGAATGTTCATGATCGCGATTTCATACTATGAGATGCAGATCCGAAGGATGGGATATGGACGGAACCCTGACCCGAACATGTCGGCATGGCGCACGGTGTTGCACAGCGCATTCGCGCTCGGCAAAGCTGCATTCAGGAAGAGACGGGTCTGAACCAGGGGAACCGAGACAAAGCCAGTTCCCGCCGCCGTGTCGCCCGTCGCCAGGGGTCTTTACCGGAGCCATGGTCAATCTGCCGGATTATTCCGAGTGAAGAGCCAGCTACGAATTCAGTTAGGTAAGTCAGTGGCGGACCGAGGATCCGCATCTAAAACTTCGTATTCCAATGATTTAAAACGAGTTTTTACACGAGACGGCCAACTCATACCACTTTCCATACCACTTTGGGTATGCGCTACTGTTATGTGGGCCAATAATTGCAAAACTAAGAATTGCGCCTATTTACTGATAGCCTACCATAGTTTCGGACATCAACGAAGACAGCGCATTCTGCACATCGTAGGTTACTGATAAGACTGGGACCCAGACCATGCCTACAATAAAGTAGCGAAAGTGGCCTTTGCCGAACAATCGGTGCATTGCAAGCGTCATCCATGGAACGCACAGTGGTGCGAAGCGCGTTGTCCGTGTATCGAAAGTCCAGAATGGGGACTTAACTGACCTTGGTTCTGCCGGCTCGATTGACGGGTTTCGCGCAGCTTTGACACGGGTCATGCCCACGGATCGCCATTTGGAAAGGAACGCTTGACAGCGCAACTACCAGTTTTTCAAACCTGTCAGCGCAGTCCTAGCGCTCAAACTTCTCAGAGCGCGCCTGCCTGATCTCTTGTTTTACTTCTATCAACCGTGCCGCGAGCTTTTCAAAGTCTGCTCTCAGAGGTGATGCGCGGCGCCAATGCAGCGCGATCTCATGCACAGCCAAGGGATGATCAATCCGCCGCACGATAAACTCCGGATCGCGTACGGCCTCAGCCAGCGCATAAAGAGAAGGCAGCACGGCGATGCCGGCCCCCATCACCGCCATCTGTCGCACAGCGTCCAGACTTCCGCCCTCATAATCCTCGCTGACATAGGCATCGGCTTTTTCCGCGAGACGTTTCACGACATCGGCAAGCGTGAACTCGGGACCAAGCGCCAGTAACGGACGGCCCTTTAAATCCGTCAGTGATATCGGTAACTTGCTGTTTGACAAAGGGTCATCGCTGGCAGCGCAAATCCAAAGAGTCTCAGCAAACAGGGGAATGCTACTGAATTCAGGCGCATTGGTCGGCGTTCCGATCACCGCATCCACCTTTCCCGCGCGCAAAAGGTCCAGCAACTGCGCCGTCGCGCCTTCTCGCACAACCAGACGCAAGTCCGGATACATTTCATGCAGACGGCGATTGGCGATCGGCATGAAATAGGCGCCGATGGACGGCAACACCCCAATAGCCAGCCGGTCTCCGAACAATCCGACAGAGCCCTGCGCGACCGCCCGAAATTCGCGCACCTCCTGCAGAATGATCCGCGCCCGGTTCAAAAGGAGCCGACCCAAGGGCGTTAGGGTCACACGGCGCGAAGTGCGCTCAAACAGGGGGGCGCCAAGCTCATTCTCCATAACGGCAAGCTGCTTGGACAGGCTGGGTTGGCTCACTGCCAGAGCTTGCGCTGCAGTCCCGAACGCGTTGTAGTCTGCCACTGCCACAAAATATTGCAGTTGCCGGAATGTCGGGCGCATTGTTCGTCCTCGTTGATTGATGCCTTCATGCTATCAAACCTCATACTTTTATCAATTGGCATTATGAATACGCTGTCACCATCTCCAGTTGCAGGACAAAACAGAAGCAACCATTCAGGAGATACTCATGACAAAAACATCCACGATCGCCGCCGCCGTTCTCTTATGTGCCGGTGCCACGACCGCCGCGCATGCTGGGACAACCGACATGTCCGAGGGCCTTACGCTTGCTGAAGTGACCGAGGTGAAGCGTGCCTGGGGCGAGGGTATCGTCAATATCGGGGAAATCCACACAAACGGCGGCGATTACCGGCAAGCTGCCACGGATCACATTCTGGAGTTCTATGCCTATGGCGAACGTCCCGTGCTGTTCAAACCGACACTTGCCAGTGAAGACCAGTTCCGCGGTACGTTCGACGAAGCGCTGTCCTATTTCGTTGGAGGCGATCTGGCCGAGGATGGCGGTTTCGCAATCGCTCCTTACACCAACGTACGGTGGGAAAGCGAAGGCACTGTGATCAGCGGAGACACCGCAATGGCGATGGGTAATTATTTCTTCATGCAGCCCGACGGCAATGAGGTGAAAGTCGAGTACACTTTCGGGATTGAAAAACTCGACGATGGTGAGATCAAGTTTGTTCTGCACCACTCGTCGATACCGTTCGCGGCAGGCTAGTGCACGAAGCCATTGCACCAAAGAGGCTCCAGCATCTGCTGGGGTCTTTTCGCACGGCATTGCTGTCCTACGCGGCCAGGCAGCAGTTCGATCAGTGTGGACTCCCCAGCGGATATTGACGTCAGACCACACTGACCGCTCCTACTATTTTCGGCCGTGTATGTCAGCTAAGCGGGAAAGGGTTGCATTCGCTGCGGCTGTGCCAATGGCGGCTTAGTTTTTGGCTTCTCGCGCTCCGGCCAAAATCAAGCTTGCTCCCATTGCTCCAAAGGCCGCGGCGAAGACCCCCTCGAACCACCTTGAGAAACGAGAGTAACCCCGCATGGCGACACCAGTCGAAAAGAGCCATGCATACGTCCCGTAGATGACCAAGCCCGACAATGCGCCCATTGGTCCGAATGCAAGCACATGCCACGCGCTCAATCCTTGACCAAACAGGAAAGACGCGACCGCTGCCCACATCAGAGCAGCCTTGGGATTGGTGAGCAGAACCAAAACGCCTCGACGCCACGCGAGTCCGTTTGTGAGTGAGCGCGTATCAGGTGCAAATTTTGCGCTACCACCACCCCTGAATGTTGCGCAGGCTGCCTTGATTCCGAGAAATAGCAGGTATCCACCGCCCAAGAACTTTAGGAAAAGAAGTGACAGCGGAAACGCCTCTATCAAAGTGCCCAGTCCTAAAGCCGTCGCTGCTGACCAAACCAGCATCCCCGAAGAAATTCCAGCCACTACACAGAGCGCGGGTTTCCGTCCCTGTGCCATTCCGACCGATGCAACTGCTGCAAGGTTTGGCCCGGGCGAAATCTGTGCTGCTAAGACACCAAGCCAGGTAAGCGCATAAATTGATATCATTTCCGCCCCCCCCATTTTCTGTCTTTTAGCATCGTCGCTGAGCACCTTTTTCTTGGCAAGGTCATTCCTCAAAAAGCCGCCATTATGCACGACGCAGCTACGGTCAAAATAGGGCTCCAAGCGGACGTTGACCCCATGCCCCACCATCTGCTCCTATCTAGTACGGTCGATAATGTATGCTGTGTATGCTGTGCGGCACCTTGCTGCCATTCGCCGCTTGCGTTCCGATGGCCGCAACACAGCCCAAAAGAGACATTCGATTTTCACCCCGATTGGCGGGTCAGCAGGACAAAGCCGACTTTTGATTTTCGTCGTTTGCGGACGCAGCGATTACTCGCAAGAAAGGCACGCTTGTCGCCGGGTTGCGGCCGACGTCGCCAGAGCGGTAATTGAATACCAATCTGAGGGGCGAAATTCAAATTTCCCTTTCGCCGCCGCCGAGACCAACCATTGAGGAGCAGGACTTCGCCGCCGTTTGACCCATGAAACGTCAGTTCAGCCTCCCGCAGCTGGGATACAGAGCCTTCGCTTGGTGCGTTCTCTTTCAATGTGGCTTGCAGGGAGAGGAGAGTGAATGTATAACTCCGACAAAGTGAGTCGGAGTTAATTTGCCCCTTTATGCTGCATCCTCAGAATACGCCTTGCACTCGTTAGTCCTTCTGGCGGGTGCGGATGACGACACTCATCACAGCACACGCAGTATTGCCGAATTTCAGGGTTTGCCGGCAGCACTCGTCGCCAAGCTTTTCACCAAGCTCCAAAGGGCGGGGCTTGTGGCCGCAAGCGAGGGGGTGCGAGGAGGCTTCGTTCTGGCAAAGTCTGCGGAAACCATAAGCGTTCTCGATGTGGTAGATGCGGTGGAGGGCCAAAAAGCGCTCTTCGCGTGCCGAAATATCCGAAAGGACTGTGTTCTATTTGACGGCAATGCGCCGAACTGGGCGAAGTCCGGAGTGTGCGCCATCCATAGCGTCATGCTCGAAGCGGAGAAGAAGCTGCGCTCCGAGTTACGCCAGACTTCGATCTCCGATCTGTCTTTCCAAGTGGCGTCATCAGCACCTGACACCTTCGGGAGTACCACAAATGCCTGGCTTGCCGATGCCGCTGCATCGCGTCGGACGAGGCAATCCAAGCCTGACTGAAAGGACCTTTTGCCATGAGACTCCTCCACATCGACGCGAGCGCCCGTTTTGCCGGCTCACGGTCCCGGCAACTATCGAAGCGCTTCATAGACCGGCTCCGGCAAGATATTCCCGGTCTTCAGGTCGAGCGGCTGGACCTCGCGATTTCTACTCCCCGCCACGTTTCCGAACTCCAATCGGCGGCGATGTATACGCCTGACGCGGAGAAATCGCCCGAGATGTGGGACGCCATCCGGGAATCCAACAATCTGTGCGCCATGCTGCTGAAGATGGATGCGGTCGTGATCGGCACTCCGATGTACAATTTCAGCGTCCCGTCGGTACTCAAAGCTTATATCGACAATATCGTCAGGGTCGGCGTCACCTTCGTCCCGGATGGCGGTACTTATAAGGGACAACTTGCAGGTAATCGGCTCTTGTTCATTACCTCCCGCGGCAACGATTATGGCTCTGGTGCAGATATGCATGGGCTTGACTGGATGACGCCAGCGCTCAAGACAACGTTTGGCCTGCTTGGTATTCCTGATCCTGAATTCGTCGACGCGCAACCGATGCAGTTTGCGGGGTCCGAGGCGCGCGATGCCGCCATCGCCAGAGCGGAAGCTGAGATTGACGTGAAGGCCAGCGAATGGGCAAGGGTTGTCGAGGTCGCCGTTTTACCCTGATCCTCCCTACTCTTTGCAAACCCGAACAGTACGCATGCGTAAATTTGCAACGCGGGGTGAGCATACCATCGTCATACGAATGGATATCCGTCCTTCTGGGCTTGAAATGTTTCTTGCTACGCTGATGAAAAAAATCTGGTTTTGATGGAGGCCACATTGCCAAAATATTCCCTCCGACGTGCACTACTCCAGATGAGGGCTCTACCAATGCGGCTGAAGCTATGGCTGGCGTGGCTTCTGGTAACGACACTCTTTGTTCTCTTGTTTCTCTTGGACACAGCATTCTTTGCTTCAGCAATGATCTGTCAGGCAGCAAACCTTTTGTTCGGAAGCTGGCTGATGCTGCGCCGCGGATTGGTGCGGTTGCTGGGCCTGTCACACATACTTTTCTGGACGCCAATGTTTGCAAAATTCTGGTGGCACTATGACAGTCTCGTCGACCAGCAGGTGCTGGTTTTCGGATGGTTGATGATGGCTACGGTTGCGGTCTCTCTCGTTCTGGATATTCGAGACTACCGAGATTGGCAGCTTGGAAACCGCAACCCAGTCGGTGCTCGCTGAAAACGGTCGTCTGTGAAACACTGGCACGGTTGCCGAAGCTTATCAGCTAATGCTGAAGCTCGTCAGAGCACCCGGACTGCCTACTCCGTCTCGCGGCCAGTAGACTGCCACTTCACGAAATGCTGCGCGATGCGCGAATGGCCGGGATCGCCGCTGCGCTGCAACACGAGAAACTGCGTTGTGCAGAAAAATCGGGTTTGTTCGCGCGTGCAGCATAAAAAAGGTCTGATGGGGGCTCACAGCCGCCCTCCGAGGCAGTGCAGAATCTGCGGGTTCGTCAGTGGTGTTGTCGAGGCGGACGGCGCAGAGCCGCAGCCCGCTCAGCCGACATTCGCATTGCGCCCCCACAGCGCCATATCGCAACCGTAAAGCCAGCAGTTTTGGAGGGTATTCGCGCCCCGCTCTAGGGCGCTTCAGTGATCGCACCCATTGTGCCGCCGCCACATCGCCTCGTCGTGGCCCTCGGGAACGTTTACGCAAGGATCATCGGAATACCCGCGCAGGAAGTTGTATCGATCGATTTGCTCCATGGTCAGAACATCTAACGTCTGTAGATGACTGGACAGATGGACGAAGCGAAGGTTAGCGCGGGCATTACCAGCAGCGTTCACCAAAGTCACAAGTTCGCGCGCGCTGAGCCCTCCCAAGACGAAGGCGGCGTTGAGCGCGCGTTCTGACGCGATGAATTCGGCGCCTCGGGCTACGGCCTCTTCTTGCATCTCCTTGAAAATCAATTCCATGCGGGCGATCTGATTAGCAGACAAATCCAGGTCTTCCGTGAGTTCCAGAACGTGCGCTGGACCAGGATGTCCATTTAACTCTGCCGCCAGGGCAAAACCCCAACCGCGGCCCGCTTCCAGCTCCGCGATGTCACTTTCCGAAAGCGTTGCTAACTCCCGATTTTCCAAGCCCGCATATGGTATGTGCCTCTCATCGGCGGTACCCTGATGGCTCACCGCTCCCATGGCGAGAGCGAAGATGATGTATCTGCGCATAATCTACTCCTGTCTTATGGGAGTTCAGCATAGGCAGCGCGCAGCCGACATGATAAATATCATGTCGTGGAAAGCTTTTTGGATACACTCTTCGGGGATGCAGAAGTCCAACAGAAGGATCCGAATACGTATCTGTTCCTTTCGGGAGACGCAGTGCGCTTTGTTCATCTCATTGAAGACGGAGCCGTTCATCTTGAGAGATTGCAAATCAATGGGCAGGCCATGTGTTTTCAACGGGCGCGTCCAGGTGATGTTCTCGCAGAGGCCTCGATCTATGCCGAGGCCTATCATTGCGATGCCAGGATTGTAGAATCTGCGCGAGTGCGGAGGCTGTCAGTCAAACGATTGATCAAACGATTGGAGGCTGAGCCCCGTTTATCGTGGGCTTGGCAAGCGCGATTGGCCCTGACAGTCCAGAAGACGCGCCTTCTTGCAGAAATCAGAGGGATGAAGACGGTCGAGCAACGCCTGGACGCCTGGATGGACCATAATGGAGCCCTACCCACCAGGGGGCAATGGCAGACCGTGGCACAGGAATTGGCGGTCTCGCCGGAGGCCTTCTATCGAGAGATTGCCCGACGTCGCTCACACAAGGCGAACGCCGGACCATACTAACTGCCAGCGCCGACCTTAGCCTTATTTTCAAGATGCTGTCGTCGCAACCCGCTGTGCGGTCATTCGCTGCAAGCGCGCCACGCGGGCTCTGTTGAACATACCAATCGCGGGAAAAAACGCATTTGTGTAGGGGCGGCGTATTCACCGGGCCGGCCCTGCGAGGGTGTCAATTCTGAAAACTGATTTCGAATTGATCTTTCGCATCTTGGCGCCTGGAGATCTGTCGAGGCACCCAAACGATTGGTTGCCCGGCCTTCTCAAAAATCGTTCATGCGTCGCAAGCAGAATTTACAACCTCTTATGCAGGATCGCCTGAGAATTCTGACCTGTAGTTCGCGAATGAGCATCAGATTGATTTAGGTCCCTATCGCTGTCAGGGGCACCGGAGCGGCAGTTACATGCCGGTGGGCATTTGACCGACGCACCATCAGCATTGCCTCCCCGGTAATACCATTTGCCTTCAAGGCCACATCAAGTTCTGAAATCGGGCAGGTCAATGTGATTTGCCCCTGGCGCTGTGCCTTAGCCACGACCTGGACTTCAAGGGCAGTATCAGGGTGATCCCTCGTAAGCTGGCGCTTAATCTGTGGCGCGGCGCCAACGGCCATGTAAAGCGCAACGCACGTCCCCGGCCGCAGGTCGGTAATCGCATCGGGAACGCGGTAGCCGTTCTCGCGGTGGCCCGTGGTCAGGACCAGGGTGTCAATGGTGCCGCGATCGGTCAGACTTTCCCCGAGGCTGGCGGCTGCGGCGCAGGCCGCAGTGACACCCGGCACGATTTCAAACGGTATGCCGGCAGCCTTTAGCGCGCTCGTTTCCTCGGTACTGCGTCCAAATACGCCGGGATCACCGCATTTGAGGCGCACCACGCGTTGCCCACGCCTGGCCGCAGATACCAGAGTTTGCGTAATCTTCTCTTGTGGCCAGGTATGACAACCTGGTGCCTTACCGACATAAATGCGCTCTGCATCGCGGCGTGCAAGTTCAAGGATTTCAGGATCGAGCAGCCGATCATAATAGATTGCATCTGCCTCTTGCAGACGTTGAACGCCGCGCAGTGTAATCAAGTCCTTTGACCCTGGCCCTGCGCCAACAAGGCTCACGCTGCCGCCCCTTGTCGCGCCAAAATCACCCGTTTCAATTGCAGTCTTGATCATTTTGGCAGCGTCGCGCTCTGCGCCGCTGGTGAATAACTGGCGCGGGCTGTCGTTGAATACCCAGCGCCACAGATCACGCCGTGCACGCGGTGCCAAACGCGCCGATGCTGCCTGGCGCAGCCGCCCGGCAAGGGCCGCAAGATCGCCCAAACGCGGTTCAAGAATTTCTTCCAGTTTGGTCTTGATCTGACGCGCAAGAACCGGCGCTGTCCCTTCTGTACCGATCGCCACAATGACAGGGTCGCGATCCACGATAGATGGGGTGATTGCGTCGCATAGATCCGGCTGGTCTACCACGTTCACCGTCGCGGCAGCGTCCTTGGCCAGCGTGTGCAGCGCCATGTCAGTGCCGGGGCATCCCGTTGCAATAAAAACCAGCGCTGTATCTGAAAAACTGTCCGGTGAAATGCGCGCGATTTGGTGAGTGATGCGGCCCGCTTTCACCAGATCAGATAACTCAGGGTCAAGTGTTGGCGCCCAAACGTCAACCTCTGCCTCGGTCTTCAGTATCAGCCGTGCCTTTTGGGCGGCTTGCTCTCCGCCGCCAACAATCACCACGCGGCGGCCCGCCATTTGAAGAAACATTGGAAAAGTTTTCATGCCGAAAGGCTTTCTGTTTGGTGACGGGAGGCCCACAAAACGCGGGCCATGTTTTCTGCGGCCTCAGGGGTAGGCGCTGCTTTGAGCGTCCAAAGCGCTAGCGCGGCCGTTCCGGTGACAGTCGCTGTGGCGAATGCGTCCTGCACATGCCCTTGCCAAAGACCGCGCAGGTTAACCTGTGTGTCAGGCTTATGCAGACGGCGGGTACCTTGAAAAACAGGCGGGATCGATTTTTGAATATGTGCACCGCCACGAAGGCCAAACACGATGGTTTCCTTTGACGGATGACGTTCAAATTCGCCGCCACCGCCCTTGATGATGCTCAGGGTTTGTTGCCCGAGCAGCACCGCGGCCTCCGCTTGCAAACTGCGATAAGATGGATGAAATACACCTTGAACAGTCACCGCGGCATTTGCCGGGTTCCACATGCGCAGCACGGTGTTGAAACAGGATCGTAAACCAAAGGTATCCCTGAGACCCAGCAGCCTGAATGCGGCAGGGCAGAGTGTTTCAAGGGCGGAATAAGTGACTTTCGGACCCGCAAGATCAATCGCTTCGCGGACGGATGCTGATGCCGTTTGATGGGAGTTCCATCCGTGCATCGACACATGATAACCCGCCAACCCGACCAACCTTGCGGCAAGTAAAAACAGCGGCGCGCCCCTTGTGCGCCCTGCTGCATAAGACGGCCAGTCAAGGTCAGCTTTGGGAAGGTGGCCGCGCACATGGTGGCGCAAAGCCGATGTAAATCCCGCGATTTCCTCTGGCGTTTCACCGCGCAGACGCATGACCATCAGCAATGCGCCGACAGCCTCTGGGGCAGCGTCGCCAGTGAGGATCAACGCCATCGCATCATGCGCTTCTGCCATAGTCATGGACCGTGCGCGCCCTTTGCCGCGGGCTACAGTTTGGACAAAAGGCGCGAGGCTCATTCAGCGGCCATTGGAAGCAGTGCTTCCGCTAAGATTGCCTTCAATTCGGGCTTGCAAGACCCGCAATTCGTGCCAGCGCATGTTGCGTCACCTAATGCAACCACACTCCGTGCGCCGTTCGCAGCTGCTGACAGTAAGGTATTGCGCCCGACGTTGAAACACGCACAGACAGTGGCACCCGCATCCGGTTGATCAGAACCGCCCTGGCCGGCAAGGGCCACCAGCGGCGGTGTGCTTGTACCGATCAGACCGACAACGGTTGTGCGCGACAGAATGACAGGGGTCGGTGCGACAAAGAAAAGCCCCATGATCAGCCCGGCACGTGACACGGCCATACGGACTGTACCGGCAGATGGGTCGGCTTGTATTGCGACATCCCCATCTACCAGGCCGGACAGCGCGCGCAATTCCGTTTCCCAGTCGTTTGGAATTTTTTGGCTTGCCAGTTCTGCCTGCCAGCCGCTTTGCGTCTTTGCGATTGCAGCATAGGGGGTTTGCGGGGTGGGCTGCGAAAGACTTGCAAGAAATCCGTACCATTTAGGCCTGTAGACTGCAGCACTGACGTTGCCCGACTTAAGCGCGGGTTGACCGGAAAAAGGATCGGTCGCGGGAGCGACAACGCTGTTGATGGTTCCTTGACTGGTGCGCTGCCGGGTCCAATGCATTGGCGCGAACAGCTGTCCTTCGGCGATGCGCGGCGTGATCAAAGCGCGTAAGATCGTTTGACCATATATGCTTTCAACCTTTACCAAAGCACCCTGAGATACATCTATCGCTGCGGCATCGGCCGGATTTACCTCGACGTAAGGCTCGGCAAGATGCGGCCCAAGGCGTGGAGATTTACCGGTGCGTGTCATCGTGTGCCATTGGTCACGGTTCCGGCCAGTATTTAGAGCAAAGCGAGATTTTGCGGGTGCCAGCGCTTCTACCGGGATCATCCGGGCCTTCCCGTCGGGATGATAGAATTGCCCGTTTGCAAAGAAACGCTGTCCGTTGTGGGGCCACTGTGTCGGGATGAGTGCCGCGTAGTCGGCATCGGCAAAGATGCTCAGATCCAGATCGCGTGGGAAATGCGAGATTGCAGCATCAAGCGCGATATATTCGGCGAAAATATCCGCTGGAGCTTGATAAGAGAACGCATTTGCAAAGCCCATGCGCCCAGCCACATCGCTGATGATCTGCCAGTCAGGACGCGCCTGCGCTGGGGCAGGCAAGAATGCCCTCTGTCGCGAGATGCGGCGTTCAGAATTGGTCACCGTACCATCCTTTTCGCCCCAACCCGTTGCGGGCAAAAGCACATGCGCCAGATCATTTGTGTCTGTCTTTTCCATTATGTCCGAGGTCACGACGAAAGGGACGTTGGCGATTGCAGCGGCAACCCCATCTGCATCGGGCAGCGATACAGCAGGGTTGGTCGACATGACCCAAAGTGCCTTTATCTTGCCATCGGCGCAGGCCTCAAACAGATCGACTGCCTTAAGACCTGCAGCAGTACAAATCGTGGGGCTGCGCCAGAAATCTTGTACCGCTTGACGGTGATCGGCGTTCTCAAGTTCGAGATGGTTGGCAAGCATATTGGCAAGTCCGCCCACCTCGCGTCCGCCCATCGCATTTGGTTGACCCGTCACGGAAAATGGGCCCATTCCGGGCTTGCCGATCCGACCTGTCGCCAAATGGCAGTTTAGAATTGCGTTGACCTTATCAGTGCCGCCTGCCGACTGGTTTACACCCTGCGAATAAATGGTCACCACTTTTTGGGTGTTGGCCCAGAGATCGAAGAATGCGGCGCGTTCCTTTAGTGACAGACCGCATAGTGCGCTGTTCGTTTGTCGCGCGACCTCAAGCGCCGCATCCATGCCGTTCACATAGTCTGCCAGATACGACGCATTCAGCTTACGCGCATCTGCCAGATGCGCCAGCAATCCGTTGAAAAGTGCAACATCACCATCGGGTGAAATTTGCAGATGTGTATCCGCCAGATCTGTCGTGGCTGTGCGGCGTGGGTCGATATTGACGATGCGCATGTGTGGCCGCGCCTCTTTCGCCGCAGCAATCCTTTGGAAAAGCACCGGATGACACCACGCAAGATTGGATCCGACAAGGACAATCAGATCCGCCTCTTCCAGGTCTTCGTAGGTGCCGGGCACTGTGTCTGTGCCAAATGCGCGCTTGTGGCCAGCAACAGACGAAGCCATGCAAAGCCGTGAATTGGTATCAATATTTGCTGCGCCGATGAAGCCTTTCATCAGCTTGTTGGCGACGTAATAGTCCTCGGTGAGCAACTGACCGGATGCATAAAAGGCAACGCTGTCCGGGCCATGTTTTGCAATTGCTTTGCTGAACTCTGATGCAACCAGATCAAGCGCGGTTTCCCAATCCACGTTCTGGCCCATGACCCTGGGTCGCAACAGACGCCCCTCAAGATCGATAGTTTCGCCGAGCGCTGCCCCTTTTGAGCAAAGTCGCCCAAAGTTCGCCGGATGTTCAGGGTCGCCCTTAATGGTCTTGTCCGCCCCGGCCAATACACCGCAGCCAACCCCGCAGTAGGGGCAAGTGGTGCGGGTCAAGGTCATGCGACCGCTCGGGCATACAGAAATGTCCGGTCCAGTAGGATGCGCCCGCCTTCAATGCGCGCCGGATAGGTGTTCACCTGGCCTTCATCAACGCCTTGCGCCCTTCCGGTTTCGAGCGAAATCACCCAGTTGTGCAGTGGGCAGGTCACAGATTTTCCGTGGACGATCCCTTCGGCCAGAGGCCCCGCTTTGTGCGGGCATGCGTTATCCAACGCGAAGACTTCATCCTCAGCCGTGCGAAAGACTGCCACGCATCCCAGCGCGGTTCTGACCATCCGTGCCCCGCGTCTGGGCACATCGTCGAGCGGGGCGATATCAATCCAATCGGTCATTCTGCCGCCTCCAATGAAAGACTTGCCAAAGGTTGGTAACGATCAGCTTTGGTCCGGGCATGTTCTGCCCATGGGTCTTTGCGATAGATTGTCTGGCTCAGCTCGAAACGTGCCACGAGTTCAGTGCGCGATTGCAGATCGTCAACGATCCGTTCCCTGATCCAATCAAGCCCGACCTTACCCATCCATTTATAGATGCGGTCGAGATACCTCGCGTTTTCACGGTACAATTGCGTCACTGCTTTGATGACATCGATCGCATCTTCCTCGGTAGGCACCTGGACGAGTAATTCTGTCTCTTTCACGTCCATGCCTGCCGCGCCACCGATGCTGACCTGATAGCCACTGTCGACACAGACAACACCGATATCCTTGCAAGTGGCCTCAGCACAGTTGCGCGGGCAACCAGAGACCGCGAGCTTTAGTTTATGCGGCGTCCATGAGCCCCAAAGCTCTTTTTCCAGTTTGATACCAAGTCCGGTACTGTCTTGCGTGCCAAAGCGGCAATGATCTGTACCAACGCAGGTCTTAACGGTGCGCAAACCTTTGGAATATGCGTGACCGGATACCATACCGGCGGCATTCAGATCGGCCCAGATGCCAGGCAGATCCTCACTCTTAACGCCGAGAAGGTCGATCCGTTGCCCGCCGGTGACCTTGACAGTGGGCACCATGTATCTGTCAGCCGCATCCGCGATGGCGCGCAATTCATCCGGTGTGGTGATGCCGCCCCACATCCGCGGCACGACACTAAATGTACCGTCTTTCTGGATGTTGGCATGCTTGCGTTCGTTGATGAAGCGGCTTTGTGGGTCGTCCTGATATTCCATCGGCCAATCGGCAAGCAGATAGAAGTTGAGCGCCGGACGGCAGATATGGCAACCGCAGGACGTTTTCCAACCGCATTCCTGCCAGACCGCAGGCATCGACGTCAGTTTTTGACCTTTGATAATGCGCCGGACGTCTTCATGCGTCATATCGGTACAGCCGCAAACCGATTGCGCGGCAGGCATGACGAATTTATCGCCAAGTGATATTGCCAGCACCTGTTCGACCAATCCTGTACACGTGCCGCAGGACCCAGAGGCTTTGGTGGTTGCCCGCACGGCGCCCAGATCAGTAGCACCCGCTGCGATAGCGTCTTCGATTTGCCCTTTGCAGATTCCGTTGCAGCCGCAGATCTCCGCGTCACGCGGTAAGGCTGCAACAGCTGCTAAAGGGTCCAGGGGGGTCCCCCCTTGATAGGCGGGTCCAAAGATCAGCGTGTCGCGCATGTCGCTGATGTCGGTCTTGTCGCGGATCAGACCAAAGAACCAGTTGCTGTCGGCAGTATCGCCATACATTACTGCGCCTTTAATCACATTGCCTTCGATCACCAACCGCCGGTAGACGCCGCGCGCCGGGTCACGGAAGACGATATCCTCGCGACCTTCCGCATCGGCAAAATCACCGGCGCTGAAGAGATCACACCCGGTTACCTTCAGCTTCGTGGACAGTTCTTTCTGCACAAATCTGGCATCTGCGCCCAAAAGCGTCTGCGCGGCCACCTTCGCTTGCTCGTAAAGCGGAGCGACAAGGCCAAAAATCGCCCCGTCATGTTCAACACATTCACCGACGGCCAGCACGCTGGCATCAGACGTGAGCATATGATCGTCCACATGAATACCCTTGCCAACGGCCAAACCACACTCCTGCGCCAGTTTCACGTTTGGCCGAATGCCCACCGCCATGACAAGCAGATCACAGGCCAATTCGGTGCCATCAACCAGCAGCAGCGCCCTGACACGACCGTTTTCACCCAGTATTTCTTTTGAATTCGCGGAACACTTCACAGTGATCCCTTTTTCCACCAGCGCTTTGCGCAACAGGTAACCTGCAGCCTCATCCAACTGCCGTTCCATCAGATGGCCCATGATATGTACAACCGTGACATCCACGCCGCGCGCAGCCATACCGGCGGCAGCCTCCAGACCTAAAAGACCGCCACCAATCACAACGCATTTGTTGTCTGGCCCAAGATCCATCATCCTTTGGGTGTCTTCCAGATCCCGATAGGCAATGACACCTTCCAGCTCATGCCCGGGCAAGGGGATCATAAACGGATTTGAGCCTGTTCCGAAAACCAGTTTGTCATAAGCGATGACATCACCGTTTTCGGCTGTCACTGTCTTGGCGTCCCGGTCAATCGATATAATGCTTTCGCCAAAGCGGCATGTTACCCCGTTGGCGTCATACCAATCGGCGTCATGCGTGACGATCTCATCATAGGTCTTTTCGCCTGACAGAACCGGCGACAACATGATGCGGTTATAGTTTCCACGTGGCTCTGCGTTGAACAGGGTCACATTATAACAGGCTCTGGCGTCGAACAGGGCCTCCAACATCCGCCCTGTTGCCATGCCCGCTCCGACAACAATCAGTTTTTGTGTCATATCATTCATTCCGCTGCGATGGCTTTTGGTTTGGGTTTCGCGCCGTGCTCATATTCCTCAAGAAAATCGAGGACCTCCTGGCGATAGGCGTAGTAGTCGGGATGCCCCAAAAGCGCCTTTCGGGTGCGCGGACGTGGCAGCTTTACATCGGTGATCTTGCCAATTGTCGCCTGTGGACCGTTGGTCATCATCACAACGCGGTCCGCCAGCAAAATCGCCTCATCCACATCATGTGTGACGCAGATAGCGGTGACTTTGGTGCGCGACCAAACCTCCATCAGGACCTCTTGCAGTTCCCAGCGTGTCAGACTGTCAAGCATGCCAAATGGCTCATCCAGCAAGAGCAGTTTGGGTGAGAGCGCAAAAGCGCGCGCGATACCAACGCGTTGCTTCATCCCGTTGGACAGGCTTGCCGCACCTTTGTCCATGCTGTCGGCCAGCCCGACCCGTTCAAGATAGTATTCCACGACATCCTGCCGTTCAGCCTGGGACGCCCTCGGGTAGACCTTGTCCACGCCAATTGCGACGTTTTCTTTGGCTGTCAGCCAGGGAAACAGATTGGGCGATTGAAAGACGACGGCCCGTTCCGGGTCGGCACCTTCTACGTTCCAACCATCCAGTTTGATCGCGCCTTTTGAGATCGGGTTAAGCCCTGCGGCCATGGTCAGGACAGTCGATTTACCGCATCCCGAATGTCCGATCAGCGAAATAAACTCGCCCTTGTTGATCTTGAGGTCAAAATCCTCAACCACCGTAAGAGGCCCTTTGGGCGTCGGATAGACCTTGTCGAGCTGCGAGAAATTAAGGAATTTTTCCTCGATCCCACTTTCCTGGGCTTTTGCGACAGCGGCCGGCACACCGTGAATAGGTGTCACGTCCGGCAAAATCCGCGTGCCGCCCACCTTTGCGGCAATGCCCACATCCATCAGGTAGTTTGTGACCTGAGCACGCAACGCTTTGAACACCGGATCATTGTTCATTGCGACCCGGTCACGGGGTCGTGGAATGCTGACCTTGAATTCATCGCCCAAAGTGCCATCAGGATTTAATGCGATGATGCGGTCGGCGAGAATTATGGCCTCGTCCACATCATTGGTAATTAACACGCAAGTCTTCTTGTTGTTGTCCCAGATCGCTTCAATCTCATCGGCCAGATTTCCGCGGGTTAACGCATCAAGTGCGGACAACGGTTCGTCCAGCAACAACATCTCTGGGTCCATTGCCAATGCGCGGGCCACGTTCACACGTTGGCGCATTCCGCCCGATAATTCGGCAGGCCGCCGCGTAGCAGCATGGCTGAGGCCCACCATGCCAACGTAGTGATCAACCTTTGCCGCGCGGTCTGCTTTGGACAGCTCGGGAAACATTGTATCAACGGCCAAAGCCACGTTTCCGTTCACAGTCAGCCACGGCATCAATGAATAACTCTGGAAGATCACACCCCGCTCGCGTCCCGGTTCCTTGATGGGTACGCCTTTGTAGGTCACTTCGCCCATTGTGGGCATTTCCAACCCGGCCATCAGATTGATGAGGGTCGTTTTGCCGGTGCCCGAGAACCCCAGAATGACGACAAACTCACCCTCTGCGACATCCAGGCTGATGTCCTTCAGAACGGCAGCCTCGCCATAACTCTTCGAGACGTTCCTGAATGAGATACTCATATTGCTCACCTGTTATTCGAGAAGGTGAACATGGATTGCAGGGCATACATGACCCGATCCAACAGGAACCCGATAATGCCGATAGTGAACACCGCGACCATAATACGGGCCAGCGATTGAGACGATCCGTTTTGGAATTCATCCCAAACGAACTTACCCAGACCGGGGTTCTGGGCCAGCATTTCAGCGGCGATCAGAACCATCCAGCCCACACCCAGTGACAATCGCAAGCCCGTAAAGATCAGCGGCAACGCAGACGGCAGAACCAGCTTTGTGATCTTTGTATATGTGTTCATCTTTAGGACGCGGCTGACACTGACGAGATCTTTGTCGATGCTGCTTACACCCAGGGCTGTGTTGATGAGGGTCGGCCATAGCGAGCAAAGGGTGACCGTGATGGATGAGATCAGAAATGACTTGGAAAACATGCCGTCATTGGTTGTGTAAACGGCAGATACAATCATGGTGACAATCGGCAACCACGCCAGGGGTGAGACTGGTTTGAAAATCTGGATAAGCGGGTTGAGTGCAGCGTTGGCTGTCACCGAAAGACCCGCTGCAATGCCAAGGGGAATGGCCACAACAGAGGCGATCAGGAATCCGAAAAAGACGGTTTTGATCGAGGTCCAGATTTGATCGTAATAAGTGGGCTTGCCCGCATAGATGCGGTCACGCACGCGGTCTTCATTGCCATTTGCGATCAATTCGGCGTTGCGTGCTTCTTGACGTTCATAGAACGCAGCAGCCCGTTCGCCTTCGCGGATGGCATCCTGTTGCAGGGCGCCAACCTGTTCCCAGACTTGCGCAGGACCCGGGACTGCCCCCAGAGATGTTTGCACGCGTGGTGCAAGAGTTGCCCAAAGCATCAGGAAAACAGCAATCGCAAGCAGTGGGACACCCAGCAAACGCCAGATTTCCCCAAATTGTGCGCGCGGACTGTCGCCTGCAGCTGCCTTTAGAATTGGCGTCAGCCACGATAGGCCAAATACTTTAAACCATGCATCTGCTTTGTTGATACGGGTAAAAAGACGCGCACGCCGGGCCTCTTTGTCGAACACTTCTGGATCAATCGCGGTCATATCGGACTTCCAACTGCTGCTTTAGAAAATGGTGGGGCGGGCGAAGTCCCCTTTGCGTTCATGCAAAGGGGACGTTGATGTTTAGCCCTGGACCTCGTTATCAACGACAGTCTGACCGGATTTCAGACCGATCGGCAGGCTGTCGATGTATGCATTTGGCGTGCGCCCATCGTAAGGGATTGCATCAATAATATCTGCAGCTGGTGTTGCAGCTTTGAAGCCATCGCTGTCCCACGGGAAGTCCGCTTCTTTTGCCAGATCTTCATCCACGAGCAGGCGGGCAGCTTCGAGATACAGATCTGGGCGGTACACTTCGGCGGCAGTTTCAAAATACCACTCATCCGACATCGTCTCTGGAATTTGGCCCCAGCGACGCATCTGTGTCAGATACCAGATCGCGTCTGAATAGAACGGATAGGTCGCGTTATAGCGGAAAAACACGTTGAAGTCGGGCGCAGGGCGGACGTCGCCTTTTTCAAACTCAAAGAAACCGGTCATTGAATTGGCGATAACCTCATAGTCCGCGCCGACGTATTCCGGACGCGACAACATCGTCACAGCTTCGGATCGGTTTTCGTTATCATTGGCATCCAGCCACATGGCAGCTCTGATCAGTGCCTTTGTCAGCGCCAGTGTGGTGTTGGGGTTTTCTTCTGCAAATTCCGCAGTGATCCCAAAGACCTTCTCGGGGTTGTTCTTCCACATGTCGTAGTCAGTGATCACCGGCACACCGATGCCCTTAAACACGGCCTGTTGGTTCCAGGGCTCGCCGACGGCGTAGCCGAAAATCGTACCCGCTTCCATCGTAGCGGGCATCTGCGGTGGCGGTGTCACGGACAAAAGCACGTCGGCTGCGATCTGTCCCGAGATATCCTGCGGGCTGTAATACCCTGGTTCCAGGCCTCCGGCGGCAAGCCAATAGCGGATTTCATAATTGTGCGTGGAGACGGGAAAAACCATGCCCATGTTAAACGGCTCGCCACGGTCTTTATAGTCTTCGACAACCGGGGCGAGGGCGCTTGCGCTGATGGGGTGTTGCGGGCGTCCGTCGTCCATCAGTGAAACGTTCGGTTTCATCTCTTCCCAGATTTCATTGGAAACGGTTATGGCATTTCCGTTCAGGTCCATTGAAAACGGAGTAATGATATGGGCCTCGGTCCCATAGCCGATCGTCGCGGCAAGCGGTTGGCCCGCCAGCATATGTGCGCCATCCAGTTGACCACTGATGACGCCATCAAGAAGAACCTTCCAATTGGCCTGCGCTTCCAGTGTGACGAACAGCCCTTCGTCTTCGAAATACCCCAGCTCATATGCCACGGCCAGTGGCGCCATATCGGTCAGCTTGATAAATCCCAGCGTGAGATCTTCTTTTTCAAGATCCAACATCTGAGCAGAAGCTGCCGAGGCAAACAGGCTGGAAGAGGCCATCAAGACCGCGATCGTTTTTCTCATGGTGAATTCCTTTCAAAGGCCCCGAGGGACAAAAAAAAGCCGCACGTAAGGATCACGGGGAGGACCGTGTTCCATACGAGCGGCTTTGCTCTTGGGAAGGGTGCTGGCATCGTTGTCAGCACCTGAATCTGGGCCACATTGCCCTTTGGACTTAACTTGGCCGGTCTGACCAAAAAAAAGCAATGACCCATCTACGTTGCAGCAAAGTTTTATGCCGCAATGCAGCAAGTGCGTATATTTTGGGCGGAGTGACTAGGAGAAATCGAAGGTTTTGCCGTCAAAAAAGGCATCAGGGGCAAGAATCATGTGTCCGCGTTTCGAAGCGACAGCCGTTTCAAATTGCAGTGCGCCTTCCTCTTTTTCAGAAGCGCCCGGCATGTCAGCCCCAAGTCCCGAAAGATTTTGGCGGTACAGGTCGGACCGAAAGCAGTTCTTTGCGTTGTCTATGCCCACCTTGTCCGCACCGAGCTGACTGGCAATCCATGCGGCCTGGCTACGCCACGGAAATGTCGCCGCATGTTTATGAAACCGCAAGAAGCGCTCAATCGCTACAGGGGGAGCATGCTGCTTGGGAATTATGTGGCCAGTCAGCGCCGGATCTATCAGATCGTGTGTCATACTCAGGTGTTCGCTGCGGCCCAGAATTTCCACCGCAAGCGGTTTGTTATGGGCCTTGTCGAGCCAGGCACAGGCCTGGAAAACAGCGCGCATCAATTTGCGACCAATATCTGCATTAGCTTTGATCCAGTCGTGGCGGACGGCAAGAACCTTTTCGGGCGCAAACTGCCATACATCACGACCGCTCATCATCAGTTGGGCGACGTTTTGTTGGACTGCGACACTTCCCCAAGGTTCGCCTACCCAAAAAGCATCAACAAAGCTGTCGGCGATCGCATCGGCCATCCGTGGTGGTGGAACAGTGATTTCCTCAATCTGCAGTTCAGGTACGGAAGATGTCCAATAAGACAAAAGCAGCCGATGCATAGAATAGTGAAAAGGGACGCCAATGCGCAGGGGTTTCCCGCTGCGCTGGCTGAGTGCCCGAAGCAACGCACGCGCATCACCAAATGGCACTGGGCTGATTTCTGCCGCCAATGCATTCGATATGCCAAAAACGGTTCCATTGACTGACAACACCATCAGCGTATCGATTTTCGCGGGCAAACCACCAAGACCGATCGACATTGCGACCGGCAATGGCGCAAGCATCTGCGCTGCATCTAAATGCCCAAGCGCCAACATGTCCCTGAGTGCGGACCAAGAAGGTTGGCGCACCAGATTTAACGCAAGCCCTTCTTCAGATGCAAAACCCAATTCCTTTGCTATGACGAGAGGCGCGCAGTCCACCAAGGGAACATAGCCACAGTTCAGAGTCGAAGGGCTCATGACAGCAGATCCGCTGCAGTCACTAGGGCACTGGCGACATCAATGACTTTGCGGTTTTGTCCCATCGCAGTCTTTCTTAAAAGACTGTACGCCTCATCTTCTGAGAGGTTGCGTTGACGCATGAGAATGCCCTTGGCGCGATCTATCGTTTTTCGGTCTTCGAGCGCCTGTTTAGCGGCGTTCAGTTCTGCCTGCATCTGACGCATCATTTTGAAGCGCGCGATAGCCGTTTGCAAAACCGGTTTGATGCGGTCCATTTTGAGCCCATCAACCACGTAAGCACTGACTCCGGCCAAAAGCGCTGCCTGCGTTAGATCTTCGTCGGTTTGGTCAACAAAGAGCGCCACTGCTCTCTTTGAGGTCTCGGTCGCGTGCGAAATATGCTCCAGCATGTCGCGGTCCGGATTTGTCAGATCAATGAGAACGATATCCGGTGCAAAATCTCGCACCGTGCGTTCGAGTGCAGAAATTTGCGCAACAGCCTTTACGTCGGACCAGCCGGCATTGTTCAAAGAGTCAACGATCTCTCGGACACGTTCTGGATTTGGCTCGACTACAAGAATGCGCAGGTCTTTGTTCATACTGCCGTCATTCTCTATCAGCCATGAGAGGTCAACTTCGTGGCAAGCTATCCTGAGGGGTGCCCAACTATCGGCGCACATATTTGTAGCAATTCACGTCTGAGTGCTAATATTTGAACCTGTTTTAGGCGCGCGGAACTTCTGGTGCAGCGCCTTCACAGCAGGCAATTCATGTAGAAATGTCGGCATCAATATGGACCGAGACACAACGATTTAGCTGCCAGTGCCTGTTAGTGCGCTTACAGCATAGTGGAATTGGTGGTGGACAGCACCACGGCCAGGGACAGTTCGTCCTTGAAGTGATCTTTGATCAGCGTGCCTTGCCTGCATTTCTTACGAACGACCGGTCAACGCGCAGAGCACCGGCTTGGTGTGTTGCGTTGTTGCCGCAACAGGCGAGGTTCGATCGTACGGTGCACCAAAGGTAAATTTAAAGTGTAGGCTTTCTGCAGACCTCGAAGATAGCGTCGCATTCCCGTGATAAGGTGCCTCGTCAACGTCGGGTTGTTGTTATGGGAGGGCATGGCGGATCGGCGGATCAGTCATGTAAACACTAAACCTACCAGCCATTCGCGCACTTCGGCCCGCCTGGAACAAGGGTCGTATCGTCGGTCAGAAACGCCAGCTCAAGCCAAAGCATGTCTGGGCGATACGCGTCCGACTTGAATTGGCCGAGAACAACCGGGACCTCGCGCTGTTCAATATGGCAATCGACAGTAAGCTTCGGGGCTGTGATCTCTTGAAGGTGAAAGTCGCCGACGTGATGGCTTCGGGCCAAATCAAAGAGCGCGCATCTGTTTTGCAGAATAAAACTTAGAAAACGGTACGTTTCGAGATTTCGGAAGGCACCTTGGCCTCGGTCGAGAAGTGGATGGAAGACGAGCTGATGGTCGGGTCCGAGTATCTTTGGCCGGGTCGGTTTCACGAACGCCTGCACATCTCGACCCGTCAGTACACGCGGATCGCTCGCGATTGGGTCACTTCCACCGGACTAGAGGCGGGCGCATACGGCACGCATTCGATGAGGCGAACAAAGGTGGCCCAGATCTACAAGAAGACCGGCAACTTGAGGGCGGTTCAGCTGGTGCTTGGGCACACCAAAAAGGCCGGCACAGTCCAGTACCTGGGCGTCGAGCTTGAGGACGCCTTAGCAATCGCCGATGCAATCGAAATCTAGCAACTAAGGGTCGCCCTCAAGGGCGGGCGGCCCAATGCTGCCCTTGCCCGCGCAGTGGAGCGCTGCAGCAGAGCGTCGCCAGACCGGACGTTCGCTTCGGTCGCGAACTGGCCTGCGGAAAACCGGTCATCCGCGAATGAAGCGCTGTACACTTTCACCGTTTCAGCACTGACTTCATTTCGCCTGCGCCGTGGGAAGCACGGTCAGTAATCCCAAACCAAGTGCCAACAGACCGAACGCCTGGAGCATAGAGAGAGCGTCACCCGTAAGCGGCAGACCGATCAGCAGCGCAAAACCTGGTACAAGGGCAGGAAAAGTTGCCGCCCGAGCCGCCCCGAGCAGGCGCACGGAAGTTGCAAATGCGATCATTGCAATCACACCGGACAACAATCCCTGCACGATCAACTGGGTCACCAACATTGCTTGCGGCAATGCCATGAGCGCTTCAAGTCCGCGAAAGATCAGGTACCCCGGAACCAAGGTGATCAAACCTGCGAAACCAACCACGGCCGTGACGTCCATTGCAGGCAACTGCCAGCGTTGCTGAAGGGTTGCAAATGCTGCCCACGAAAAGCCCGCGAGTATAAACATGGCGTCACCATTTAAAGCGGTGCCAGACGGGCCCACCCCCCAACCCACGATCAGGGCGAGACCTGCCAGTATAACGGTCACGCCGATCATGCGTTGAAACCCGAGCGTTTCCTTCAGAACCAGCCGCGACAATGCAAGACCGCCCAGCGTCAAGGATGCAGGAACAAGCACCGAGCCATGCGCGAGAGGGGCGAATTCGTAGCCACCGACGCTCAGCAATACGAACGGAGGGCCAAGCAGTGCAGAGACGGTGATCGCTTGGATCGATGTCATGCGGGGTCGCGCACCTTCACGTCGCATCAGCAGGATCGCCAACATGACGGGCCCGGCAACGAGATAGCGCAAGGCGGCGACATCAAATCCGTCCAACCCCGCAGCGACCCCTGCCCGCGAGAGGGCCAAGTAGGCCCCCCAGATGGCAGCGGCGCTCAGGCCAGCGACTAACCCAAGCCGGGCGGTGCATGAAAAAGAGACTGCGGTCGGGGAAAGTGCGCGCGACATTGGTAAGCCCTTCCAGTTTACGCCGTTGCGCCCGAGCGCGCGGCCAGAAGCGCCAGGACGGCTTTGGCGCCTGCTTCGGAGGATTGAGGGTTTTGGCCCGTGACTAGGTTGCCATCCGTGATCGCGTGCTCGGTGAAATCGGCAGCGTTGTCGATGGATGCGCCCAAGTCGCGCAGCCGATCTTCAAGCAGGAAAGGGACAACGTCGCTTAGTTCAACAGCGTCTTCTTCTCCGTTGGTGAAACCAGTCACGCGACGGCCAGCGACCAAAGGCGTGCCATCCGCCTTGCGAGCACCGACCAGTGCGACAGGACCATGGCAGACCGCCCCAATTGGCTTGCCTTCTTCGTCGAAGGCCTCAATCAATCCGGCCAGCGCGGCGTTCTCGGGGAAATCCCACATGGGTCCATGTCCTCCGGGAAAAAACACAGCGTCACAGTCCCCGGCATCGACGTCGGACAGTTTGAGCGTGTTGGCCAGAGCCGCTTTGCTCGCCTCATCCGCTTCAAAGCGATGGGTTGCTTCGGTTTGCCACTCGGGCTCGGCGCTTTTGGGGTCGATGGGCGGGTGGCCCCCTAAGGGCGAGGCAAGCGTCACTTCCGCCCCGGCATCGACAAAGACGTAGTAAGGGGCGGCGAACTCCTCAAGCCAGAAGCCGGACTTGCGACCGGTATCGCCAAGGGTGTCGTGGGAGGTGAGGACAACAAGGATGCGAGGGGTGGTCATGAGATATCTCCAATAGAAATGAGGTGTTTGGGGCGGCGCACAAAGCCGCTCACTCGAAATCAATCGATCTGTGTCCGGCCAAGTTGGCGGTACCAGTCGGCATTGTCCCAAAAGGCTGTGACGTGAATGATCTGTCCGGCATCGTCCACTTCGATGACGAACATGTGGCGCAGATCGTAAGAACGGCCCTGGTTCACGATGCCAAATGTGTCCTTCGCTTGCGTGCCCGAGATACTGACGTCGACAAATGCGCGTGTGCCTGCTGCGTCTTCGGAGATCGAATGCACTTCGTTGGACAAATCAGGGAACGCGTCGATCAGTACGGCCCAGCTGCCCAGACTGATTTCTTCAACGGGACCGGCGAGTCCGAAGGGGATGTATTCGACCACGCCTTCGGGACGGAAGAGTTCGATCATGGCAGGAACGTCCTGGGCGCGGTAGCGGTCAAAGAAGGCTTCAGCGGCGTCCGCGGCCGGACCTGCGAAGGCTGCAAACGGGGCAGTGGCCAGAATGGCTGCGGCGGCGAGAGTGCGAGATGTGAAGGTCATGAGTATCTCCTGAGAGGGTTGGGATTGTTCGATGACCTCAACCTATCTTTCCCAACGGATCTGATATATGGGATGAAACGGAACACATTATTGCCACAGAGCAACAATGAAAGAGCTGGACGGCTTGGCCGAGTTTTGTGCCGTCATTGACCAAGGCGGGTTTACGCGCGCGGCTGAGGCGCTGGGTGTATCCCCGTCCTTCGTTAGCCGCCGTGTATCCAACCTGGAGGCGCGGCTCGGGGTGCGGCTACTGCATCGAACGACCCGGCAAGTGAACCTGACCGATATCGGGGCGCAGTATCACGAGCGCGCGACAGCGGTGCTGAACGACATCCACGACATGGAAGCGGACCTGGCCGAACGCCAGAACCGTGTGGTTGGGCGCATCCGTGTGTCGGCCGGTGGTTTGTTCGGTGAAATCCACGTGGCGGAAGCGCTGGCCGGTTTTGCCGCACTGCACCCTGAGGTCGAGATCAACCTCGACATCTCGGCCCGGCGCATTGACCTGATCCGCGAGGGGTTCGACCTCGCCATTCGCCATGGAATGCCGGACGATCCTGACCTTGTCGTGCGCCGCATAGGAACGCGCCGCATGATGGTATGCGCAGCCCCATCGTATCTGGAAACCAATGGCATACCGATAGCGCCATCCGATTTGGCGCAGCACACCTGCCTGTCTCCAAGCCGCGAATGGCTATTCTGCGACGGAGATCGCGCCATGACCATGCGCATCGAAAGCCGCTGGACCTCAAACAACGGCGTCGCCCTCGTCCGCGCCGCCCGGCAAGGGTTAGGTATTACAAGGCTTGCTCAAACCTATCTGGCCCGGGACTTGCAGCTAGGCCGTCTTGTCCCCCTTCTGCAGGATTGGGAAGTCGCACCGCAGCCAACCGTTCTGGTCTATCCCTCGCGGAACCGGATGCCTCACCGCCTTAGAACCCTGATTGCCTATCTTGTTGAGACGCTGGGTACTGGCTGATTGCGTCTTGACCGCGCTTGACGGTGGAAACCTTTTTTGATGCGCCCGGCCCAAAGCTGCCGTTAACTACCTGTACTGGATGCTGCGACTGCAGCCCACTTTGCGGTCATTCGCTGCATGCGCCAAATCCGGCATCCATTAAACTCACAGATCGCTGGTCAGAACGGCTTTTGCGCTTTCAGCTATGACTGATTCAGAAAGCTCTTCACGGCGGTGGAAGCCATCAAGAGTGCGCTCGTGTCAATCTGCCGCTTCAGGCACTGGGGCATGTTGCAAAGCTTCATACTGCCGCCAACCGCCCAGATGGGTGATGTCGTCGGCGCCTTGGACACCTGTTGTCTCAACGAGGAAACCATGCGCCTTTGCGCCACTTTCCAGCTCGACCGTACCGATTGACAGGGGCGCTGGAATGCCCTCCAGAAATCCACCCATCGCCGTTTTTGGAAGCGCCCAGACTTCCAGATCAATATGCGACCCTTTTTCAATTCTTAGCAGTCCTGGCCGCTGCGGTGGTCCGCCGGCAAGCGCGTACAGCCGATAGCGCGGCGCAGTGCGTGTCACCTCGAGGAGCCGACCGCCTTGCGACGTCAATTCACTGTTCAGCGCCATGCCGGACATATGTGCGCCGCAGACCGCTATGGCGATCTCCTCATCTGTCGCTTGTGTCGGTGTATCTGCTATGGTTTCCTCGGTGAATGCTGCTGCGACACCCGCGATTTTCGCGTCATGCCCACTGGGGGCAAGCAACGTGACAGACCCTGGACGCCCGTCGCTACGCAGGTCGGACGGGACTGCGATACCGCACATGTCCAGAAGGTTCACAAAGTTCGTATAGGTGCCAAGGTTGGAATTTGGTGTGACGGGGTCCGCGTCGAGATCGGCTGTGGAATAGAAGGTCGGGATGGTAGGAACGCAGAGCATATCAACGCCTGCCATCGTATCGCGCGCCGCACGCTCAAGGTCTTTCAGGCGGTACATTCCCCGAAAGGCATCAGCTGCGGAAAGCTGTTCGGCAGCGCCAATGATTTTGGCAGTGGTTGGATGGAGCGCGTCAGGCTGATCGCGCATCAGCTGTTCGACAACTGTATAGCGTTCGGCAACCCAGGCACCTGCATAAAGCATTTCCGCGACAGCATAAAATGGGCTGAAATCAAGCTCGACAATGCGTGCTCCAAGTGCCGTGAGCTTTGCAATACTCGCCTCAAAAGAGGCTGCCTGGACATCATCGCCAAAGAAAACGCGTGAAGCCGAGTCTGGGACGCCTATGGTCAGGGACGGCGGACAGGGCTGTACCTGTCCGGCTGCGATTGGTTTTGAATAAGCATCTTCAACGTCTTCGGCACAGGCCACCTGAAAGGCCGCAAACGCGTCTGTAACATTGGCGGCGAAGATCGAAATCGTATCAAGCGTGCGGCATGCTGGTACCACGCCTGTAGCCGAAAGCGCCCCGAGCGACGGTTTGAGACCGACGATATTGTTCAGTGCTGCGGGCACACGGCCTGAACCGGCCGTGTCTGTTCCAAGGGAGAACGTGACGAGGCCGTGCCCCACCGCCACACCCGAACCGCTCGATGAACCGCCAGGAACGATTTCAGGGTCAATTGCGTTGCGCGGCACGCCGTAAGGTGAGCGGACACCGACAAGGCCAGTTGCGAATTGATCAAGGTTGGTCTTGCCGATCACCAAGGCCCCCGCAGCACGCAGCTTTGCTACGACAAAAGCGTCTTGCTCCGGCGTGTAGGCATAGGCGGGGCAAGCTGCCGTCGTCTGGATGCCCGCGACATCGATGTTATCTTTCGTAACGAATGGCACGCCCCAAAGAGGTTGCTCAGCGGAACGCACAGGCAAAGCATCGGCCTCTGCGATCACGTCTTCCATGGGGCGCAAATGGATAAAGATTGCAGGATCGTTCACCGCGTGGATCCGACGATAGACTTCGCGGACAATATCAGATGGCATGGCGCCTCCCGAATAGGCGTCTTGCAGGGCTGTTAGTGTCAAAGGCATGTCATGGGTCATAGATCTGGGCTTTCGGTATTTAGGCGGCAACGGGATTTGGCGGTTGGGGCGCGGCTTCGATCAAAGAACGGGTATATTCGTGGCTGGGATTATTCATGACGGCAGCCGTTGGACCGCGATCCACGATTTCGCCGTGCTTCATAACAAGCACTTCATCACAAAGCAGTCGGACCACGTTCAGGTCATGGCTGACAAACAGATACGACATTCCCATCTGCGCACGCAGGTCAACAAGCAAATTCAGTACGATCGCTTGAATGGAGACATCCAGCGCCGCCGTTGGCTCGTCAAGGATCAGGAGTTTTGGCTCCAGTGCAATCGCGCGGGCAATTCCAACACGGGCCTTTTGACCGCCGGATAGCTGGTGCGGGAAACGGCTCAGAAGCGGCTGTGGCAGGCCGACCAGTTCGGCCAGTTCGGCGACCCGCGCATTCAGCTTGCTGCCACGCATTCTGGCGATCCGCGCGAGCGGTTCAGCAATTGCCGAGGCTGCTGTCCCACGCGGGTTCAAACTGTCTGTCGCATCCTGAAACACCATCTGGATCTCGCCGCGCATAGGGTGACGCATAAAACGGGCTGAGGGTGTCGCTGCAATGTCCTGTCCGTCGAACAGGATATTTCCTGACGTCGGGTCCTGAAGGCGGACGACCATCTCGGAGGTGGTTGATTTGCCGCTACCGCTTTCGCCAACGAGGCCAAGGGATTGACCGCTTTTGATCTGGAACGAAATGCTTTTGACAGCCTGCACCGGACCGGATTTGCCGGGGTAGGTCTTCACCAAATCGCGCACCTCAAGAAGTGGGCGATCATGGACTTTGTGTGCAGGCTCAGCGGTGCGGGTTTCCGGGGGAAGCAAGTTGCGGATGGATGCGCCAACACGTGGGGTCGCGTCCACCAGTTTGCGGGTATAGGCGTGCTGCGGATCTGTAAAAAGCTTCTGCGGATCACCTTCCTCAACGATCAGCCCATCTTTCATGACGACAATCCGGTCGCAATATTGCGACGCAAGGCCAAGGTCGTGGGTGATGAGGATCATACCCATGCCACGTTCCCGGGCCAGCTCGCCCACGAGGTCCATGACGGCCTTTTGTGTCGTGATGTCGAGGCCTGTGGTGGGCTCATCCGCAATTAGGAGCTGCGGCTTGCAGGCCAGTGCGATAGCTATAACGATCCGCTGGCACATACCGCCCGATAGTTCGAAAGGGTAAGCATCATAGCGCGCCACAGCATCGTTGATCTTGACTGCTTCCAACGCTGCGATGGCCTTGGCCTTGGCGTCTTGCCTTGTGGCCTGCGCATGACGGATCAGGACGTCCTCGACCTGATGCCCGACACGTCGGATTGGGTTCAACGCCGCACGCGGGTTTTGGAAGATCATCGAGATTTCACGTCCGCGTATGTCGCGCATGTCCCTCTCGGACGCTGCACGCAGGTCGATCCCGCCATAAACCACCTCGCCTGTGCGGATTTCACCGCCCGCATCAAGGATGCGCATCAGCGCGTAGGATGTGACAGATTTGCCCGACCCGCTTTCGCCGACGATGCCAAGCGTCTTACCCTTTGCAACATCAAGGGAAATGCCGCGCACCGCATTGACTTCGCCTTTGCGGGTCTTGAACGCGACAGACAGGTCTTTGATCGACAGCATAGGTCTCAGGTCCTTTTCCGTGGATCAACGATGTCGCGCAGACCGTCGCCAAGCAGGTTGAATGTGAATACGGCCAGCATCAGCCAAAGACCGGGGAAGACAGCGAGCCACCATTCGCCCGAAACGATAAAGTTTGCCCCTTCGGCGACCATGATTCCCCATTCCGGGGTTGGCGGTGCCACGCCAAGCCCAATAAAGCTAAGGCCCGCCGCATTTAGGATAGCCCAGCCGAGGTTCAGCGAGACCTGCACCATCATCGGTGGCAACGAGTTCGGGAAAATATGGACGGCAAGAACGCGCAGATCACTGTTCCCGGCGAGCTTTGCCGCCTGTGCAAATCCAGAATGGCGACGAATGTTAACTTCGGCACGCACAAGGCGGGCATAGAACGGGATATTGATGATCGCCGTGGCGTATATGATGTTTTCCACTGTGTTGCCAAGGGCCGCGACAACACCCATCGCCAGCACAAACAGCGGGAAGGCCATGATCGTATCAAGGCAACGGTTTAGAACAGCGTCCAGCCAACCGCCCCAATACCCGGCGATGGACCCGAGGATTGAGCCAATCACGAAGCTGAGTGCCACCGCGGCAACCGAAATAGTGAGGTCCAGTCGCGTGGCGACAATGACCCGGCTGAATACGTCGCGCCCGAGGTTGTCTGTCCCAAACCAGTGGTCCCAGCTTGGTGCTTCCAACGCACGTGCAGCGTTTGTGGCCAAGGGGTCGTAAGGGACAAGCGCCGGGCCAAAGAATGCACACCCCAGAAAGAATGCGAGCATTGCAAAGGCCAGCATCGTGACCGGATTGTCGCGCAGCACATAGACGATATGTCCAAGCGTCGTGTCGCCCTTGCGGCGCGTCGTGTCGGGAGTTGATGCAGTCATATCAGCCATCAGTTCAGCCCGATACGCGGATCAATCAGCGCATAAGCGATGTCGATCACAAGGTTCAGGGCTACGAAAAGGAGTGCCATCGCAAGGACGAAGCCTTGCACGGCGGCATAGTCCGACACCACCAACGCTTCGACCGCGTATGACCCGATGCCGGGCCATGCGAAGACCTTTTCAACCAGCACATTTGCACCCAGCGTAAAGGAAAAGACCATCCCGAGCGTTGTGACGACGGGCAGCAGCGCGTTTCGGAACGCATAGCCAAACAGCACTTTGCCGTCGCTGAGCCCTGCTGCACGGGCGGTACGGATAAAGTCCGAGGACAGTGCCGACAGCATCGCGGCACGGGTCATGCGTGCGATGGGTGCCAGTGTGAACAGCGCCAGAGTCGTCGCAGGCAGGACAAGCTGCTTCAGCGCACCCAGCCAGGTTTCCCAGTCGCCTGCGAGCGCTGCGTCGATCAGGTAGAAACCGGTCACATGTGGTGGCGAAAGATAGATGAAATCAAGCCGCCCCAGCGGCGACGGCGCCAGACCCGCAAGATAGTAGAAGATGTAAATCAGCAAGATGCCGGTGAAAAACGTTGGCATTGATACCCCCGCCGTCACAAGGACACGGCACAAGTGATCGACCCAGGTCCCGGGCCGCGTTGCCGCAAGCACACCAAGCGGGATCGCAATGGCGCATGAGAGCAGAAGCGCCGCCAGCGTCAACTCCAGCGAAGCGGGCAGACGCGCACCCAAATCAGTAAGCACGGTCTGGCCGGTCGTCAGCGACGTTCCCAAATCGCCACGGATCAGATCACCAACGTAGTAAAAGAACTGCTGGACAAGCGGCTTGTCGAGACCGAGGGTCTCGCGGATTTCTGCGATAGATGCCTCATCGGCGGCAGGCCCGGCAAAATAGGCAGCTGGATCACCGGGTAAGGCGCGCGTGAGCAGGAATGAAATCACTACAACGCCCATCACCACAGGGATTGCCTGGGCCACACGGCCCAGGATCATTTTGCTGCGTGCGGCCATCAGCTTGTGGCCGTGGTCAGCGGACGCACGTCAAGCTGACGGTGGAACCAGAACTCATACCCTGCCGCATCGTTCATTGCGACGTTCAGAGCCGGTTGCCAAAGCGGAATACGCGGCAGGTCCTCAAACGCAATTTCAAACATCCGCTTGATGTTTGGCGCGTAGGCCGGATCATCCATTGGGATGTGCAGCGTGCTGTCGACCAACGTCTCGATTTCTTCGTTGAGATAGTTGGATGAGTTGAACAGGTGACCGTTCTTATACGCCCAGAAGAAGTAGTAATCAGGGGTGTTCAGCCAGCCACCGAAGTTCTCAAGATGCAAAGGCAGGCGCTTTTCGACCAGCGCCGCAGTGCGCCAATTCGCTCCGGGGATTTTTTCGATCTGGGTGTTGATCCCGATCTCCCCAAACGCCTCTTGCAGCAAAAGCGCTGTCGGTTCCATCCAGTCTGCCAGACCAAGGCTGATTGAAAGCGGCACTTCAAAACCAGACGCGAAACCGGACGCAGCCATGTGTTCCTTGGCCTTGGCCAAATCAGTCATGTAGGGCGACTTGCGTGGCCATGCCGTATCGGTGATCTCAGCCTCACCTCCCCACATGGGCGCACCCCGGCCATAAGCTGCGGTTTGGAAGATGGCTTCATAAGGAATGGCATAGGCCAGTGCCTTGCGCACATTCGCGTCCTGGAAGGGCTCGAAATTGAAGTTCGGGCAAAGGCAGTGGATGCAGTTCTCGATCGGTGTGGAATAGACATCCACACCGTCCATTGCATCAAGCTCGGCGGCATCCTTGTTGGGAATGTTGAACGACATCTGCACATCGCCCCGTTCAATCAAAGCACGGCGGGTTGCCGGGCTTGGCACCTCGCGCACGATCACACGCTCAAAGCTGGGTAGCGGTCCACCGACCCAAGCATCATTGCGTTCATAAACAAGCTGTTGACCTTGATCCCAACGCGCGACCTTGAAGGCTCCAGAGCCTGCAGGCGTCATATGTAGATATTCCATTGCCCAAGGATCGTCATCGGTCGCATTGGCCATTGCGACTTCGGAGTTAATGATGAACGGCACAGGCACTGCAAGGTCAGGCAGCGTCAGTTTGGAAGGTCTGTCCAGCGTTATGACAAAGGTTTCCTCATCCGCAGCCGCGAACTGATCCGGACGCTCCAGCCCGCCAGCCTTCATCTGCACTGTTGGGAAGCCCCCTGCGGAGACTGCGCGGTCGAACGACCACTTCACGTCTGCCGCCGTGACCTTGCGCCCATCCCAGAACGTCGCGTCCGACTTGATCTTGAAGGTCATCGTGAGGCCGTCATCGGAGATGGTCCAGCTTTCGGCCAGCTCAGGCACAATTGTGTCGTAGTCATAGGACAGCCCACCACCGGGCGCATCTTTCGTGCCAAAGCTGACAAGCCGGTCATAGCAATTCACGGCCACCTGATAGGAGGCGCGATTGGTGCCGGTGCGGTGCAGGTCAAGACTGTTAATCGTTTGGCCGGAAACGACAACGATGGTGCCGCCAGTTTGCGCGTGAGCGGGCATGGCCTTGAGAAACGGCAACATTGCCGCACCCATCGTGGTACCGGTCAATTTGAGAAAATTTCTGCGAGAAGTGTCCGTCATGGCAAGTCCTTTGCGAGCAACAAGAAAATTGTTTTTTGTTTGACACTGGCTAGTGCTGCACACAAATGCTAAAGCCGAAGCATAGTGATGCAAAAAATGCAGCGCTTTGATGTCATTACTGCCGGGACATGTAACATGCGCCATTTGCTCATCTACGACATGATCGAGGCCGTGCATCGCTCTGGGTCCATTCGGAAAGCTGCAGAGGATACCAATATTACCGCCTCAGCGCTCAACCGACGCATACAGGCGTTTGAGGAAGAGTTTGGCTCAGAAATTTTTGAGCGTCTTCCCAGAGGCATGAGACTTAATCCTGCGGGGGAGCTGCTACTTCACCATATCCGACTTCAAAGGCAGGATCTATTGCGCGTCCATAGCCAGGTAGCAGACCTGTCAGGTGTGCGGCGCGGTCATGTCAAGATCGCCTGCTCCCAGGCGCTTCTTCCATACTTTCTGCCGCGCGAGATTTCAAAGTACCGCGCCGAGTTTCCCGATGTCACATTCAGCGTGAACGTGCGCGACCGTATTCAGGCAGAACAGGATCTGGTGACTTTCGAAAGCGATCTGGCCCTGGTGTTTGAACCAGCGCATATGGTCAACTTTGAAGTGCTGCACGCGGTTCATCAACCGGTCATGGCGGTGATGTCGGCCGCGCATCTATTGGCTGATCGCAAAAGCCTGCGGCTGCGGGAATGTCTCGAATACGACCTCGTTTTGCCTGCCAGACAATTCGGCGTGCGCGTTCTTCTGGATCAGGCCGCGGCGCGATTTGGTAGAAAGCTCGAGCCCGCGCTAGAAACCGATAGTTTCGACATGGTGCGCCATTTTGCAGCCTATGGTCACGGGATCGGGTTTCAAATCCCCGTAGGCTTGAATGACCTTGCCCGCCCGGACATGTCCTTCATCCCAATCGCCGCGCGAGACATTGCAGGAGGAGAACTCTACCTGGGACATCTCAAAGGGCGCACCCTACCAGTCGCCGCGCTAAAGTTCGCAAATCAGGTCATGACGGCACTATCGTACGCATAAACGCTATGTCAGAGTCGAACTGCTCTTCGACAGCGTCATACTCGATGCTACCGCGGCAAGCTTCTTTCTGCTTGCGCGTGCAGCATGATATCAAAATGGCCGGGTTGGGCTCGAAACACACTTGCGGCGTCGAGGCAGGACTATCTTGAGGCCAGCGCCGACGCATCGACTCGATCGGCCCAAAGCCGCCATTGGCACAGCTAAGTTGTTGCAGCGATTGCAGCCCAAATTTCCGACATTCCCTGAGAACGCTTGGTCCGTCTTGTAGCTGAGGACCAGACTGGAGACGCACTCGCTCCAGGGATGTCGAATGCCTTGTGGAAAATACGCTGCCAGAGGCGTGGTTCTAGAAGCCATCAAACTCCGGAGTGTTTCCAAGTCTGACAAGAAAGTTGGGTAATCCGACTTCACCACTGTTTGGGTCTTCACTGATAGTATAGGCATCAGCACCCGCACAATCCTCGGACTGAGCTTCCCGTTCCGCTCTGTTCTGGGCCTCTGCCGCCGTTGAATATTGAAACTGCTTGCCAATTTTCAAACCTGCTTGCCCTTCACGCCCGGCCTTCTGTTCCACATATGTCTGACAGATATAATGAACTTTCGTCGTGCTCTCGCCTTTATGTGTCACGGGCAATTCCTTTTTCTGAGTGTTATCGCCGCCACAGATAAAAATGGTTAGGCGAAGAGCGCATCGGCCCACTGCGTGATGCTCTATCGCGACGGCTTCGCCGGGGCGCTTGCTTCTCTTTCGAGGCGCGCCTTGCGGAGACGGTTGATCTTGGCCTGCCGCTGTTCAGCTTCCTCGTCCACCATCTTCCTGACGATGCGGGTTGTTTTTTCCATCGGTGATTCTGCCTTGGGGCCCTGCGTTTTGAACAGGCTTGTTTTCTTTGGCTTTGCCACTGTCCATTCTCCTCTTTGGTTTTTTCGGGGAGCGCGGAAAAGGTCCTTCAGACCAGTTCCAGGCGATCAGGACCATTGGCTTCGCGCACTTGTGGCGCAGGCTGGCCATTGACCAGATTTGTCTGGATATCCGGAGCGGCCATGGCGCGCATCAATGCGGAATAATTCATCTGAAACCGCATTTCTGACCCGACACAGTGCGTTAGATCTTTTGTGCCAATGACAAGATGATCGCTTGTCGCGCCGATAAGCGAACTTCCGGGACACATTTCGAGGCCAGCCGCATCAGTGTCCTGAAGTCCAATGGCAAGAAGCAAGCGCGTGGTTCCTGAGGTGTTCGGGACACGCTGAATTTTGACAACGGAAAGCTCAGAACAGTTCGCGTATGGGCACACAGACCTGGCGTCGGTCTCGATCACCTCGGCAACAAGTGTGCACGCGTCGCTGTACATGCCGTCCAGCCTTTGGCCTGTGACCGGGTCGACGCCAAGCAGTATGGTTTCGCCAATGCGCAGATCGTTGATCCGGCCAGTAGTGCCTGCGCCAAAGGCCCAGGTCAGGTTTGCGGAGTTGCCGCCAGATACGGTCTGAAGGAAAGGGCCACATCGCCCCTCGACATCATTGGCAAGGGCGGACAGGGTCTGCATCTTTGCAACTGCAGGGGTGGCGCCATTCAAACAGGCAAAGTTAGCCCCGATGCCTTTCAGCACCACACCTGGCATGTCCACCACTTGCTGCGCGATGTCGCCAAGGTCTTGCGGCAGGATACCTTCGCGCATGTCGCCCATTTCGACCATCAGGATAATGCCGTGAACCGAGGCTGCCCGGAGCGCTGCTGCGGCCAGGCCCGCGATCACCACTATCTCAGTATTGAAGCTCGCCTCACAGACCTGCACGACGTCATCGACCTGGCTGAGCATCGGTGTTCGGATCAGGGTAACCGGGCACGTCATTCCAGCTTCGCGCAACCGTTTCACATTGCTCAGACGCGCCTCAGCCAGGCCTGCAGCACCACCGTCAAGCATCGCCTGGGCGATGGCCGGATGTCCGCAGACAGCTTTGGTCACTGCGGTCACACGGATGCCACGTTTCTCCAATCTCCTGGAAATCGTCCGCGTATTATGGCGTATCTTGCCCAGATCGACATCTATACGCGGGCTGCTCATATCGCCGCCCTGGGTACCCTTTGCTGCAGGCCAGGATAAGCAGCTACAACCATCGCCAGTAAATGCGCCGCCGGGCGGCTGAGTGCGTCAGTGACGGGCAGTCTGAGTTTTTCGCTTTGTGCCGTAATCGTAGCTGTGATCTCGGCTTTGGACATACCCTCGTGATTAAGCGTAACACCGATGACTTTTGTATCAGCAAACGCCTCGATCAAAGCAATCTCGCTTGCCGGGGTGGGCATCGGCATATCTGGAAAATCACAGCGATGGGCGCGTTTTGGCGCGTGTTGAAGGATGACGGCGTCCGGCTGACTGCCGCGCAGGATAAAGGCTGATGTGCAGAACGCGGGATGGCTCAACGCGCCCTGGCCTTCGATCAATATGACATCAGGTTGCTCAGCTTCTGATGCCGAAACAATCGCGCCTTCCAGTTCGCCACAGCAGAACTGCGGCGGGATGGCATCCATGGCCACACCGTATTTAGCACCCTGCATCAGACCCGTCTGACCTGTGCCGACCAGAACAGTCCTGATGCCCTTTGCGTTCAGGGCTCGGGCCAGGACAGTCGCCGTGGTCCGCTTGCCGATGGCGCAATCGGTCCCAAGAACGGCGATACGCAGCGCATCAACACGCGCGATGCTGCCATCAAAGAGGCGCATGTCTTTGCTGAGTTTGGGCTTGCGGATATCGCGGATGGTAACCTGTTTTTCCGATGCGGCATGTGCAATTTCGGTGTCGTCGCTCAGATATTCATGCAGGCCAGAGACGATGTTCATCCCACGTGCGATGGCATCCAGCACGACGCCACGATCAGCGGGCGAAAGCCGCCCGGTCGAGGGGGCCATTCCATAGATGAAAGTATCAGGTGTGAAGGCTTCGCGGCCAACAGCGGCGCCAAGGTTTTTGAGAATTGGTATGCTGTTGATCGCCCCATCAAGAACCATCCCGCTATTCTCGCCACTGTGGGTGCTGTCGATGACAGAAACGATCCTGCAGGCCTCTGAATGACGCACAAGGCCGTTGGCAGTTTTGCCGTCAATCCTGGCAAAGTTGCCTTCGCAGTAAACAACGGCTGTCGGCTGCACTGTAACCTTCATCAGCGAAGATGGACGCGCAGATGTGTCATGGATCATAGGAGGCGCCTGGGCACCTCTGACGGGACGGCGAATGGTATCTGCCGACTGGATTTCGGTTTTCATCGTATTTTCCTTTTGCTGTTTGAGCAGCTGACCAATGGGACATTCGGGCGGATGTCCTGGTGCGACGCGCTTAATTATCCAGCACGCACTGCCCTCTGGATTTTTGAAAGTTCCGGTTGCATTCCCAACGGTTTCCGGACCTGTCGAGATGGGCATTCGCGGGAATATCGATTACGTCGCAGCCCTTAGCATTGGCTTCATAACCCCTCTGGCATTTCCATCCCACGCCATAGGTTGCATCGTGAAAATAGGCGAACTCCGGCACGACGACGATCGTGCACAGACCCTCCTGCTCGAAATAACCACGTTCACATGTCCAGGGTTGACCATAACCGGATCCGTTCAAAAAACCGTTGATCGGGACCACAATGGCTTTGCAAAGCTCGTCCACCCGTTCAAACCCACGGTCACATTCCCAGGCGGATCCATAGGAAGCATCTGTCAGATAGGCGTTTTCGGGCAGGACAACCTCTTGGCAGGTATCGTCGGTTATGCGAAATCCGCGCAGGCAGTGCCAGCCCCCTCCAGAGGGATCGAGAAACCCGCCATCGGGCACAACCACCGCAACGCAGGCCGCTTGATCGAGCTTGCGAAACCCGTGATGGCACTCCCATCCGAGACCGTAGGTGCGGTTTGTCTCATACGCATTTTCCGGTGCCACAACAGCTGCACAGTTATCGCCGTTAAGCCGATACCCGATGTCGCAGTCCCATCCACTCCCATAGCTTTTCGCGCTGGCGTTTTCTGGCATGGGTTGGGCAAGTGCAGGTATTGCCAGGAGAAGCAGAGCAAAGACGGGACCCATGAAAACAGCAAACAGAATTCGGGCATCGGCCAGCACGGATGTTCTGCAAGCTGTATGCGGCCATTGTCGCCCTGCTTTTGAGTTACGATCCATCCAATTCCAGCCCCGCAAGGCACGCGGCTGCAAGATCACGGTCTGGCTTGTCTGAACCCGGATGGGTCGCCCAACCTGTGTCCATCATCGCATTCCGGCGGCCAAAGCTGGAGAGCTCCCGGAGACTTGCGAGTTTCTCTGTGCGTTCCGGATCAGCCGCGGACATGCCGAGGCAGACCGGTACCATCGCCAGAGTTACTTCGTCTTTGGCCATGTCCTCTGCCATGGTTTGGGCACTGCTGCCTGTTGTCCAGCCTCCCCAGGTAAAGCCGAGGATTGAAATCGCAATCGCGCCACCCAAAGCACCGTAGATGCCGGGTTTCGTCCATTCTGGAAAAGTCATTTTTTGATCCTTTGACGGAGAAAGCGCCGCCTCACTTTTTTGCACAGACAAGACATTTTGTCTGTTCGGTTACTAAGTTGTACCGCTCGATATGGCGTTGCTCATACTTGGCCGCAGCTCATAGACTTTTCCGACCGCAAAAGCGGGTGGACCTCACACACGGGCTGTGGGTCGCGCGAAAACGTCGACAACTTTCCCAGGCGTCCGTTCTATGTCACGGCAAGTGACAGTCGAATTTTGAAAACAGGTAATTGCAATTGGCTCTGGCAGGCGATGCGCCTTTGCCGAAGAAGACCACAACTTTGTGTACCTTATGTAATCGCCAGCCACATGATTTACAATGCCAGCTGACCTGACCTCCGTTCCAACACCGCAGATGTATTGGAAATGCGGCGCGCGAACGGACCGCTGAATTTGCGTGTCTGCAGTTGGCCTGCTGAAAGATTCGCCTGTGTTAACAACGGATCCAGATTTTCTGGACGTTGGAGCGCAGACCTTCTTCGTCATGTTAAGCACTGCCCGATAATTTTGATTTTTCTCTTTGACCTCAGTGAGCCGCCTTCAGCGAAACGGGGGGCCATGCGCCCAGACGGTCAGCGAACGGCGAAAACCGCGTTTAACCGGCGTTACCTGATGCAGAACAAAGCTCGGAAATACACTTACAGATCCCTGCGACCGGCTGGCCGACAGGATGTGAGAACCTGGCATGATTTCCAAATCACCTCCATCGTAAGTGTCCGGATTGGTCAGTTGCAGAACAAGCGTGAGCTTTCTTTTGCCAGCCACACGGCCATGACCAATGTCAGAATGCCAGCCAAAATGGCCCCCTTTTGTTGCATCATAACCGGCGACCTGCGGGCTTTCTGCAAATTCGCGCAGATCGAAATCAAACTGGTGCTTGTTGGAATGTCTGACAAGCTCAATCAACCGGGTCATCACCCAGTTCAGGTCTTCAACATCGTCCATCCAAACGAGTTCCGCGTCACGCAGATTGTGATCCCGATTGCGGCCCACAAGCAGCGCATTATCGGTTGGGGTGTCGGCAATTGACGCAACAATGTGATCGCATTCGCCAGTGGAAAACGCATCGGTCACCGAGTGCACAGCCATCATTCCGCCCGCCATTTACAAATCGTGGATGAAGTATTCGTCGACGCGCGAAGGGGTTGCATCAATGCATGGCCGGTTTCCCGGACCGATCCGACAGGTCTTTGAATACTTTTATGATTTCTGCCGGCTCCGCCCGATCAAGTGCCGCGTCTGCGATTTCTTCTTCCGTCCAGATCCAGGATTTTGCCGGATCATGAAGCATCGCCCAGTTTGCAAACAATCGACCTTGTATCTTGCGATTCAGGAGTTCTTTGACTCCAGCATGACGATCATCGCGCCGAATTCGTGTGTAAGCTGCGCGCACTGCATCTTCCGGACCTTCCAGTAACTGGAGGTAGACGTCATGTCGACAAACCAAAGCGCCGGTTACGTCATCCCGCTTATTTCAGCGTCTGGCATCGAGCAATATGCCCGCCAGTGTCGGCTCATCGAATCCAAAGGGCTGCGACACATAAACGATCTGAATGAGGTTTGTGATGATTTGGCTCCCTACGGGATTAAGCGATGCATGAAAATGCTTTGATAGACGCACGATCACATCGCTTCAGATGAAGACCGTACGGCTTTGGCAACGCAGAGTCCCAATTAAAGTTATCGAACGGTTAATTTTGAGAAAGCCGAGTCAACATTGCGGTCTTTGCGCCGTGACCGCGCATGTTCCCTGCTCGGGCAAATGCGGCAGGGATACAATTCAGTTTGGCCTGGAGGGTGTGAGGCCGCCGCAAGACAGCACCAAAAACCAAACGCCTGCCGCATTTTCTACGCTCCGAGCGCAAGCAGCGAGAAACTTGAACTCGCAAGATGGGTTTGATCTCAACTTAAGGCGCAACGCAGCAAGACCGTGGTACGGTGCCTAGTTAACGTCAGATTGACGTTGCTGAGGGCGCGGCGGATCGGAGGATCAGTCATGGAGACACCAAACCTACCAGCCATTCGCGCACTTCGCCCGGCTTGGAATAAAGGTCGCATCGTTGGCCAGAAACACCCGCTGAAATCCAAACACGCTTAGGCGATCCGCGTTCGACTGGAAGTGGCTGAGAACCTTCGCGACCCAGCTCTGCTCAAAATGGCAATCGACAGCAAGCTTCGCAGATGTGATCTCGTGAAGATGAAGGTGGTTGACGTCATAGCGCCCAGCCAAACTAGGGAACGGGCGTCGGTGTTAATCAGCAAGACACAAAAACCTGTGCGTTTCGAGGTATCCGAAGGAACCCGAGCATCAGTTGAGAAATGGATGGAATGCGACATTTCGGTCGGGTCAGATTATCTCTGGCCAGACCGTTTTCACGAAAGACTGAACATTTCGACCTGTCAGTACGTACACACGAATCCTACGCGATTGGGTCACTTCGATCGGCTCTGAGGCAACAGCCGATGGCACCCATTCGATACGCCGCACCAAGGTTGCGCAAATCTACAAAGTAACGGAAAATCTCAGGGCCGTGCGGCTACTGCCTGGTCACACCAAGATGGATAGCACAGCCCGATATTTCAGCGCCGAGCTCGATGATGCATTGGCTATCGCGGAAGCCATTGAAACTTAAAGTCTTGGGCCGTCTGTTAGCGGCCCCTAAGAGACATTCGTCGCGGTCACCGGTGCCGCACTGCGGCTTCACCAGACCGGCCATTCGCCGCAAGTGCAAAATCTGACCACGGTCGAACACGCAGTCTGCGGGACAGAACGGACCTTGGGATGTGGACGGACAACGTCGGTTTGGCGAAAAATGCAATACCTTAGGCGAGAAGTGGTTTCCGACCGACGTATCCAAGGCTGAACCTGCGAGCCCGCGAGTTTCTTTCAAAAGGAATAACGCGAACGGAGCTCAGGCCGCATTGGCGCAACCAGTTCAGCGCGGTCGCCCGAGAAACCCGATGCACCCGCCAGATCAACTGGACATATGCACCAATCAGAGATGCTCTTGTCACGCTACAAATCAAGATGCCGCCCGGTTTCAAAACGCGGTACATCTCTTGCAATGCACGATGCGGGTCTGGCAAATGCTCGATGACATGAGCTGCTAGAACAACGTCGAATGTGTCATCCAAATAAGGCAGTTCCATAACGGAGCCCTTTTTGGGTTGCACGACGATGCCTTGCCGTCCAAGGCGTTGCGTTGCTTGCTGAAGCATCGCGCTCGAAATATCGATGGCGTCCAATTGAAAGTCCTTGCCGATGTGCGCATGGAAAGCGGAAGACATCGCACCAGTTCCCACACCTGCATCAAGAACGCGCATGGCGTGGGTATCCTGCCTGTATCGCGGTTGTCGCAAGACACGAGCAAACACTGACTTGTAGGCGGCAACAAAGCCATTACGGTCAATAATGTCATGCCACCGCTCTGATTGCCTGTCATATTGCGAAGCCAAGTCATCTTGATCAAACGGGCTTCGGTCAACGGACAAGCGCCAGGTTCCAAACGACCGGGAAAAAACCGGAATAGAAAATGACGCTGCTGAGCACGCTGACGGCAATTTATTTTCAGCCTGCATGGGAGGCTCGGACATATGAATTTGAGTGTTGAACAGGTTGCCAACGCCAAGTCAGGGCGAAAGCAGCGGCAAAAGCGCAAAGCTGCACAACGGCAAAGAAGATGTCGTCCGGATCCGCGGGCGGAATGTATAACATCCCCGCAACAGCCACCGGAACAAGTACGAGGTTCAAAGTGCGCGACGCACGCGGCGGCAACAAAGCCGTCAGAAGGAAACCTAACAATAGCAGTTCGACAGCAAAGGCCCCGAAGAGGAGAACTGTTTCCGACATCGGGTTACCGTTGATGTTTTCCGACAGGATTTCGTTAAGCGTGCTGGCCATCGTGAATTCATGAATGTCGCGAAAAACCATGTTGAGAATGGCAAACAGCCAAAGCAATGAAAGGGTTGGTCTAAGGTCTTTCTCGTTAGAGGTGGCAAGCATGGGACTCTCCAGAATTGGTTTTGCCACGCTCTTTCAGCTATTCGATATCCGAATGGAATTGACGAAATTTGGATAACTACTATACGCAAACACATGAACTGGGATGCGATCTCTTTTGACTGGAACCATATCCGTGCTTTTCTGGCAGTGGTCGAACAGGGCTCGCTCTCGGGGGCCGCACGGGCTCTGCGACAGACACAACCAACACTGAGCCGACAAATCTCAGCACTGGAAGAGGCGCTGGACTTAACGCTGTTTGAACGCGGCACGCGGGTGATGCAGATTACCGAGTCTGGAACTGAACTGCTGGCACATGTACGCAGAATGGCGGATGCCGCAACTAAGATTTCGCGTGTCGCCACGGGACAGAGCCAAGCGATTGAAGGCACCGTGCGGATCACATCAAGCGATGCCATGGCGGCTTACGCTCTGCCGCGTTGCTTGATTTCGCTACGCCAATCGTATCCCGGCATCAGCATTGAACTGGTACCTTCTAATGAAGCGGCCGACCTGACCCGCCGCGACGCTGACATCGCCATCCGACATGCCCGACCTGAACAGCCCGATCTGGTGGCAAAGCGGATCACCGATATCGAAATCTCGCTCTTTGCAGCCACGTCCTATCTTGATGAATTAGGCCCTTTGAAGACACCGGATGACTTCGCCTGCGCTAACTTCATTGGCTATCAGTCGCCCGAACGGCTGGTGCCGCAAGTTGCTGCGATGGGTTTTCCTGTCACTAAAGCCAACTTCGGCATCACCACATCCAGCGGCAGTACGATGTATGAATTGGTACGTGATGGCGCAGGCATCGCATTCTTGCCAATCGTGGTCGCCGAAGGCCGCCTTGGGCTGCAACGGATATTGCCTGACGCGCCCACGTGCAAGATGGAAACCTGGCTTGTCACGCATAGGGAAATTCAAACCAGCCGCCGCATTCGGTTGACATTCGACCACCTGGCAAAAGAACTGGACAAAGACAGGTGGGCAAGCCTGATTGCTCGATCATGATCGACGAGCCTCTTCGGCGAAATCAAAGTGCGCAACTTGATGCGGACAATATCCGTGACTCTGGGTTCGCAACTGACATCGAAGCGCAACATCTGATCAGCATGTCTGCACAAGCCGATCAAGGACGGCCCATACCTGCCGTTCACTTACCAGTTGAAATGCCGCGATGCGGCCCACCAGAGAAGACATTCGCTGCGACTGCAAATTTCTGGCCGCTCTGAACTCACAAATCGCGGACGGAGCTGCCGATCACTGACAAAAACGAACGCCCGCTTTGGCGGATGGGCGCCTGAACCTAGGATGCGCGTG